>JBDVJO010000001.1:0-239893 GCA_039939375.1 Crocinitomicaceae bacterium
ATGGTGGAGAGCTAGAGATGCCTTTATTTTAACTATAGGATTGGATGCAGGTTCATTCAAATTCGGATATAGTTATGACGTAACTATAAGTAAATTAACAAATGCCTCAGGTGGTTCGCATGAATTATCTATGGGCTTTAACTTTAATTGTAAAACGAAACCTAAGAAATTTAGAACAATTTCTTGTCCTTCGTTTTAATATGATAATTCCAATGTTGGCTAAGAGTTCTTTTGAAATGAAAAAGATATTTACTCAAAGCTGATTAAAGGGGTGGTTCCCTGATTGGTTTTCTTTGTTTTGGTTATGAAAAGCGGTTGAGCGACACTCAGCCGCTTTTCTTTTGTGATTAATTTTTTTTAATTCTAAGACTTATATTTGCGTCAGTAAGTTAATTATGAGATCATATCTAATATTTATTCTTTTTCTAAGTCTTTCTTTAAGCTCGTTTTCTGAAACCCTTTTTAGAAAAGAATTAAAGAGTCGGATTGAAAATGTTGAAGAAAAAGTTCCGTTTTTAAGGGCAGAATTAAGTCAAGCCAAAAACAACTTGGAGAAAGCGGTAGTGCATAATTTTATTGGAATGGAATTTCAAAAAAGTTTCACTTTAGATAGTGCACTAGCACATCACAAGAAAGCCTTTGAATTATTAGTGTTAGAGATGCCCCGTCATCAAGAAACAGCTATCTCACTTAATAAAATTGGAATCGTATATATTTATTCTGGCAGTTTTCTTGAGGCTGTGTATTATTTAAAAGGGTCCACTCAAATATTTGAAGATGGTATTTTAAAAGCCAACTCTCTTAATAATTTGGCAATAGCACATAAGTATTTAGGTGAAGTTGATGAAGCCATTGTAAACTATCAGGAGGCTTTTAAGCTTTACATGGATTTTCAAGCGTATGATAAGGCTCTGGATGTTGAGTTGAATATTGCCAGCTTACATTTAAATCAAGAGAACGATTCTATTGCATTAATTTACCTAAAAGAGACAGAGAAAATTGCGCAAGAAAAGCAGTTGGACGAACAGTTTTATAGATCTAGATGTAATCAGGCTAATATTTTGAGGCGCAATGGTGAATTTGATAAAGCTATTGAATTGTATAAAGAGGCTGAAGAATATTTTAGAAAGGAGAGTTTAATCTCATTTCGGATCAGTAACCTGAATAATCTTGCGATAGCATATGGAGATATCAAGCAAGTTAGAAAAGAAATTGAGATTTATAATTTATTGATAACAATAACAACTGAAAATCAACTTTACAGCATGTTGTCTGCAGTAAAAGCAAATTTAGGTTCAGCTTATTTAATAGAAGGTAAGCATACATTAGCAGAATCAAATTTGCTAGAAGCACTTGACTTGGCTACCCAGCTCAATACAACTGAATATTTGCCTTCTATTTATAAAAGTTTATCTGAGGTCTACAAAGCAAAAAATGACAATGGTCAAGCCTTGTATTATGCTGAAAAAGAATTGCAACTACGTGATAGCTTACTTGAAGTTGAGCGACTGTCTTCTTTACTAGAGTCAGAATCTAAAATGAAAACGCAGCAGTATAGCGATTCATTGAGTCAAGCCAAGGAAGATATTCAGAAGAAAAACAATGATATCTCGAAAAAAGGAAGGGCCATTACTAAAGTATTCTGGTTTATCGCTATTCTTTTTCCAATGGTCTTAATTACTTCTTTCCTTTACATCAAAAAAAGACGTAAAAATCGCAACCTCATAGTTGAGGTCGATAAAAAACAAAAAGACATTTTGAGTTTAAATGATCAAATTCAAGACAAAGAAGGGATTATAAAAAGTATAGAGAAAACGTCTAAAAAACCTTACCCTGCAAATTTAGAAGTGTTGACCGAAAGAGAAAAGCAAGTTCTGCTTTTATTGGCGGAAGGACATTCTGATCAAGAAATTGCAGAAGAATTGCACCTTTCTCCGGCTACTATCCGTACGCATTTAAGAAAAGCCTATGTTAAAATTGATGTGAAAAATAGGGCCCAAGCAACTCAGTTTGTAATGGCTCATAATATTTGATTAATTCACCTAAAAAACAGCATTTCATCAATATTGATGAAGCTGGAATCGCTTGAATACTGCAACTTGCTGAAAAAATTCAAGCATATGAAAAAATCAATTTTAATAGGATTATTCCTTTTCGGGACTTTGAGTTCCTTGCTTAGTCAAACCCAACCAGGTTGGCAAAAAGCAAAATCAGATATCAATAAAGATAAAGTAGATTTAAATAATTGGTTCTCCAACTTTGAAGTTGGCAATTTAGAGGATTTTAAAATCACTCAACAAGAAGGTGGGAGGTACATAAAATATTCAAGCGCAGCAAATAATTCCCTGTACAAATATGTTTATGAACCTGACTTGTTGTGTTATACTTTTGATGCTGCTGCCCCTGAAAATGATAAAGGTGAAAAGTATACGTTCAAATTGACAGTTACTTACACTAGGTCTGATTTTTCATCTAGTTATGGAAAACCGAGATCTGATTATAAATTTTATGGAGTCGGTGCTTCTGTTGGTTCTTATGAGGGAGAAGATTTAAATGATGCCTCATTGTTTAAATTATTAGAAGAATATAGTGCCAATCATAGAGCTTTTGAGACCGGAGGGCGGTTTGATCTCTCAAGAATTGATTCAATTGGTTTTGAACGACTTGAAAAAGATAAATCAGCTTCTCATGGAGCCCAAGAATACATAGCTACAATTAAAGGTGAAGGTGTTCACCGTTGGTCTGATTACGAGTATGACGAAGTTGCTGATGTACTCGCATTTTATAAAGTTAGATTATTAAAAGACAATAAAAATTGGGTCGTCACTTCTTGTCGTGAATATAAAACACCAGAATATTCTAATGTAAGAGAAAATCGTAATTATCCTGCTGTTACTATTTGTAGGGATGCTGGATTAGCTAAAACATATCAAAGATATGAGACCGTTGAGGTAGGTATTCATACTTACCGATATCTTGCTGATTTGTGTCGAATTATTCAGTCTGAGGTTAGATTACCAAGAGAAGAGTTTGAGAAAATTGAGCTGATGAAGACCTTATTTAATTCTGAAGAAGGGACGAAAGTTGTTGACCAGATTTATCAGATAAAAAACATGATTTCAAAATATTCTCTGACGGTCAAAGATTCGTATGTAAGACCTGTATATGGAAAAGGGGTTGAGAAAGATGCTAGAAATGATATCTCTATTCATTATAGTTTAACGAGAAAATTAACCAAAGATGAATGGAAACAGACGAAAAGTGATGGAGCTGATAAAGGAACATTGGCAATTACTAAATATCCGGCAGATGGGTACATAGATATTATCGTTGAACTCAATACTGATGGTAGTAAAATCTATATCACCTCAAGTAATATACAAAATCAACTTTATCATACTAATGGGGGTAGAACACGTCATCCGTTAGAGTAAACTACTTGAATTCATTGGCGGTGTTTTTGTGAACTGTTTCAATAATTCTGCAAAAATACTGCCGATGTTTTTCACTCAGCCGAATACACCAACTCTCCTTTTAGATAAGTTTTATCAACAAAAGTTTTGAGAATCTCGGCATATTCGATTTTCATAATATCCTGAGTAAGAATGACAAAATCTGCATCTTTACCTGCTTCTAAAGACCCCTTTTCTTTTTCTTCAAAGTTAGAAAAGGCGGCCCAAATGGTCATTCCTCTTAGTGCAGCTTCTCTACTTAAAGCATTTTCAATCTGAAATCCGCCTTTTGGTTTTCCATTTCTATCCATTCTGCTGACAGCTGCATAAAAAGTTTCTAAAGGTGAAATTCGTTCAATAGGAAAATCTGTTCCTAAAGCAACAAGACCAGCTTTCTCAAGAAGTTGTTGATAAGCATAAGCGTGTTTTACTCGCTCTGGGCCCAATCGTTGTTCTGCCCAACGCATATCAGAAGTGCAGTGTGTGGGTTGGATAGAAGGAATGATTTTGTAATTTTCAAAGTAGTCAAAATCTTCTGGTGCGATAACTTGAGCATGCTCTATTTTCCAACGGTGATCTAATTTACTGCCTATAAATTCTTCGTAAACCATCAGAATGGTGCGGTTTGCTGAGTCTCCAATACAATGTGAGTTCACCTGGTAATCAATTGATGCCGCAACTTCTGCAATCGCCTTAAACTCTTCAAGACTTCTTAACATAAAGCCATGGTGATGCTCTTTGTCAGAATAGGATTCATTTAAACATGCTCCTCTTGATCCTAATGCGCCATCCGAGATAACTTTGAATGATCTGATATGTAAGTTTCCTTCTTTAAAGTCGCCGTTGTTTTGAGCAAACCTAAGGTTGTCCTCATCTGGAAAAAGCATGATGTAATTTTTAATTTTCAAATCCCCATTCGCATACCAATCAATGAATTTCTGTCGGTTTTTACTCTCTATTCCAGCATCATTTATTGATGTTAATCCTAATTCAAACAGATCAGCTTCTGCTTCTTGCAACAAGGTCAATTGCTGGTCTAGCTTTATGTTGGGAATGTGAATTGCTAAAGAGTCGTAGGCATTATCTAGCAAAATGCCGGTGCATTTGCCATCAATCACTTCAACCAATCCACCCTCAATTGTAGTTTCTGCTGTATAGCCAGCAATGTCCAAGGCTTTTTGGTTAACCAGTGCGGCATGCCCATCTACTCTTCTTATGGCCACGGGAATATCTGGAAATAGTATGTTGAGTGTATCGTTGTTCGGAAAACCATCATTTTCCCAAAGTGTATTGTCCCATCCTCGTCCTTTAATCCAATCAAATTCATTGGTCTTATTAAAATCTTCAAGTCTTGAAACTACTTCTTCAAAGCTAGTTGAACCATTCAAGTCTACCTCACTCAATGTTCTCGCGTATCCCTCAAAGTGACAATGGGCATCATGAAAACCTGGGTAAACAGGTGCTTTTTGTAAATCGATTACTTGGTCACAATCATACCCATTTAAAATCTCACGTTCGGGGCCCATTTGAAGAATTTTGCCGTCTTTAATTGCCATAGCTTCATAAATAGTGAATTCTTCATCACAACTATAAATGGTTGCGTTATGAATAATTAAATCAGCCGTTTCACCCTGATAACAAGAAGAGAGTAGGGGTATAAGAAGTAAACTATACAGGTATTTCATCAATGGTTTTTTTTGGTGGCAAAATTAAGCAAAGTGCAATGACAATTAATAATAAGGGGGCCATTTTGTATCGGGCAATTGCTCCTAATATTGGTGTAGTCCATCCAATGATTAAAACCAAACTAACCCCTGAAAATAACAAGTAATAAAACCAAGACGCCTTCTTCTTGTTTAGTTTGATTCTATTTTTCAACAGGACAATTACAAAGAACAAAAACAAAATGTTTTCTATGAATAACAGATGTTTCAAAGAGCTTCCACCGTCTGAAGGAAAGGGTCTTACCAATACGTTCAACAAAGAAGTAGGAGTGTTTTTTAATAATTGTAGTGGTGAATTATTAATTGGCGGAACCGAAACAATGCTTTTAGAAGGAGCAATGACATGATAAACTTCATATTGTTTTGATGACGCCCTCATTTCAAACGGATAGAAATAATCTGACCCAAATAGTTTGTATTTCCCTTTGGAGTCTTCATTCACAACTATTAACCCTTCGCTTTTTTTGTAGTCAAAGTTTTCTAAAAGTTCATGATCAAAAGCGCAGAATGAACTGTCTGTAATGAAAAAGATTCCTCCAGTGCCAAGATTCATTAAGTCTTTCTGTTTGTAAGATATTCTTTCAACCAAGTTCACTTTAGAAGGGGTGAAACACAATACTGTAAATCCGGCAACCAAACTTAAACCTAATGTTAGAAGAGTCTTTCTACTGAATCCGAATCGGTCAATAATTATTAATATGGAGGTTAACGGAATAATGAATAAACCAACATGTGGCTTGTTAAAGAGTAGTAAGATAATGCCGAGACAAAGCAAACTGAATGACGAGAATAGATGTTCATTTTTTCTAATTTTCTTTATAGCCCAAAAGAAGATGCCGATTGAAAATACCAAAAGTGTTTCCTTTGTAATGCCACCACCCCAAAAGGAAATTGTTGGAAATATAAGCAAGGTGTAATAAAGAAAATAAGGTCTGTTTGTTAGGTCTTTAAAAGTTTTATAAAGTAGCAATACTCCAACGTAAGATATAAAAGCGAAGATTAATACATGTACCCAAATATTACCAAAAGCAATTAAATGAATAAGGGTGTTAATTCTGATTATTAGCCGATTATCATTGATGAAGTCGCCATTGTCTCCGTAACTCCAAATATTGGTGTCAGCTAAGTGGGTTTGATGTAAGATAAGGTCGTTCGAATTGTATCCGAAAAATAATTGAGTGAATTCCCAAGGTTCTTTTTGAGCAAATTCAGAAATGACACGACTGTCCTGAATGAAGTTTGCTACATCTCCATATAGAATTCCGTCTGAATAATAGTAGGTGTGAATCAGGATAAATATAGCTGCAAATACCAGTTTTATTGCCCAGCCAATAAGCAGGTTTTTAGTAGAAATTGAAGTTTTCAAAAAATCCTTAGCAATTAAAAAGCTAAACAACGTAAGGAGTAGTATGAAAACCAGAATGCCCATTCAAATCAAAGTTATTGAATCTTTATTACCTCATTTCAATTCGTCCCAAATAAATTGTTGAAAAAAAGGGATAATTGTTCGTAGCAAGCAAAGCTTACACTTTTGGTTTTGATTAAATTTGTGCTTTTATTAAAGTTCCGCAGAATTAGCGCGAATTTACCTTTAACAGACCAATGGAAAATAAAACACAAGAAGTAGCTACAGTTGAACAAGCAGTTGAGCTTGGACTTTTACCTGAAGAATTTGAGTTAATAAAAGAGATTTTAGGAAGAACGCCTAATTTCACTGAAACATCTGTTTATTCAGTAATGTGGTCAGAGCATTGCTCGTACAAAAATTCAATTAAGTGGTTAAAAACTTTACCTAAAGATGGACCACATATGTTGGTTAAAGCAGGTGAAGAAAACGCAGGTTTAGTTGATATTGGTGAAGGAATGGGATGTGTTTTCAAAATTGAGTCACATAACCACCCATCTGCTATTGAGCCCTATCAAGGTGCCGCAACAGGTGTTGGAGGAATCAATAGAGATATTTTCACCATGGGGGCTAGACCTATCGCTCAGTTGAATTCATTGAGATTTGGAGAGATAGACAAAGAAAAAACAAAATGGTTAGTGAAAGGTGTTGTTAAGGGGATTGGAGATTACGGAAACTCTTTTGGAGTGCCAATTATCGGTGGTGAAGTTTTCTTTGACAAATGCTACAATACAAATCCTCTTGTAAATGCATTCTCTGCAGGAATCCTTGAAGGAGATATGATTTCAGCGACAGCTTCTGGTCCAGGAAATCCAGTTTATATCGTTGGGTCTGCAACGGGAAAAGATGGAATCGCAGGAGCAGCATTTGCATCTAAAGATATTACTGAAGAGTCGGCAGATGATTTGCCTTCTGTGCAGGTAGGAGATCCTTTCCAAGAAAAGTTATTACTTGAAGCAACACTTGAATTAGGTAAAACTGATGCAGTTGTTGGGATGCAAGATATGGGTGCAGCCGGAATCACCTGTTCGTCATGCGAGATGAGTGCAGCGGGCGGAGTAGGAATGGATATAGATTTATCTAAAGTGCCAACTCGCCAAAAAGACATGAAAGATTGGGAAATTCTACTTTCAGAATCTCAAGAAAGAATGTTAGTGGTGATTGAAAAAGGAAAAGAGAAAATAGTAGAAGATATATTTGAAAAGTGGGATTTACATGCCGTTGAAATCGGAGTAGTAACAGAAGGTGGAACCATCAACTACTTCATGCACGGAGAAAAAGTGGCATCTGTTCCTGCTGAGTCATTAGTACTTGGAGGAGGCGCTCCAGTTTACGAAAGAGAATATAAAGAGCCTGCATATTACCAAGAGTTCAAAAAGTTCGATATCAATAATATTCAAGAGCCAGAAGATTTAGTTGAAGTTGCCGTATCGTTGTTAAAAAACCCGAACATTGCCTCTAAACGTTGGGTTTATGAGCAGTATGATTCAATGGTAGGAACAAGAACTATGACGACAAATCGTCCTTGTGATGCCGGAATCGCGAATATTAAAGATACGAATAGAGCATTGGCAATGACCGTAGATTGTAACTCAAGATACGTGAATGCTGATCCAGAAATAGGAACGCAAATAGCCGTTTCAGAAGCAGCAAGAAATATTGTTGTTTCAGGCGGAATTCCTTCGGCAGTTACAAACTGCTTAAATTTTGGGAATCCGTATAATCCAGAATGCTACTGGCAATTTGTTGGAGCGATTAAAGGAATGTCGGCAGCATGTTTGAAGTTTAGTACACCAGTTACTGGAGGTAACGTTTCGTTCTATAACCAGACCGTAATGGACGGAAAAGAGGAACCCGTTTTCCCAACACCAACAATTGGTATGATTGGGGTTGTGCCAGATAAATCTAAAATCATGTCATTAGATTTCAAATCTAAAGGCGATTTAATTTTTATTCTAGGAGAATCTCATGATGATATTTCATCTTCAGAGTACCTAGTAAGTTATCATGGGGTTAATGAATCACCAGCACCTTATTTCGATTTAGACAAGGAGTTTGCTCTGCAAGAGACTATGAAGGGCCTAATTGATAAAGAGCTGGTGAATGCTGCGCATGATTGTGCAGATGGTGGATTATTTATCGCCTTGATGGAAATGGCTATGCCAAATGAACTTGGTTTTGATATAGTAACAGACGCAGAAATTAGAGAAGATGCTTTCTTATTTGGTGAAGCGCAATCTAGAATTGTTGTCGGAGTGAATGAAGATCAAGAAGATGAATTCATTGATTTCATGTTCAACCAAAAAGTACCATATACTTTATTAGGACACGTTACTAAAGGTAAAGTTTGTGTAGATGATGAACAGTTTGGATTCGTAAACGAATTAAAAGATGTTTATGATAATGCACTTGGCTTAAGGCTAAGCTAGTTACCAAATTTACTTTGCTCGTTATACATTTAACTAAGAGAAAATGAAGCACTTTTTACTGATTCTTTCATTTGTAAGTTGTCTAACTTATGGTCAAGATAGCTGGGATGAAATGACCGGTGAACAGAAAGCTTTCATGTATTCAATTGCACGAAGAACTGAAATTTTAAAACCTGAAGTTTTTCACTTATTTGAATTTACAGATTCTATTCCTTGGATTAACGACACATTGCCAGATTACAAATACGTACAACGCAAAATTGTAAGTAATCCTGAATTGTTGATTTTACATAAAGACCAGTTTTCACGAAAGTCAAACGGACTTGTGTCTGATTTAGCAACCCATTTCGCATTATGGGAATTAGACCAGGTGCTGAAATTCAGAAATTCCGAAGAAGAAATCCACGAGCACTTAAAACCTAAACTGAAAGAATTTGAGAAATATGTGTTGCAGCAAATTCCTCAAACAGTAGTTAAAACCTTGTCGGATGGAAGTTTTGTAGTTGATAAAGCAATTCAAGGGTATTACGAGCCAGGTTTGCAGACCGGAGACAAAATGGCAAGCTTACTAAATTCTGGTTTCAGCAGAGGAGATCAGCGCTTAATTTTAAACGCCATTGCAAGGGCAGAAGAGAAATACATTCACAACAGATCTTATGAAATATTTGAGATGTTAGGTGGAGAATGTGAAGATTTTAAAAACTTCATTTCTGCGGCTGGTGATGGTTCTGGATTCTCATCTTTAGAAGGAGGGATTTTCACTCAGTACAACAGAACGCTTCCTGATGATAAAGGGCTATTTGCTTTTCAAGTAGAAGAACACTTAAAGCAAAAAACGTTTGAAGAAACAAGAAGAAAAAGACCCGCACCTGACGTTTATTACTTAGCAACTGATCAAGTAAAGAAAACAGAGTTTAGAACGAGAGGAGACCTAGCAACTGTTATTCATTTTGATGTTTATGGTTACCACCCAGAAAGACAAACAACCGTGGCTATTCAAAAAGGAGGGTCATCTTACATTCTATACGGAAACAACCATAACCGATTACTTTCTCCTGACAGTACTTTTGGTAAAGGAACAACTTATTGGAGGCTGCTTTGGGAACTTGAGAATAAATACATCAAAGATGTAAATGATAAGCTTTATGGTAAAAGAGGGTTTGAATATGCAATTGATGTCTATGAGCAAAAGATTGCTAAAACAGAATTACTCATAAAGAAAACAGAGTATAAGCTAGATAAATTAAGACATACACCTGAAGGAAAACCAAAGATTAAAAAGAAAAAAATCAAAAAGAAAGATCTTGGTAAATCAGACCAATCCGGAACAGGGCACCCAACATCAGCACTATCTAAATTAGATAAGAAAAAGAATATTGAGCAAAACAGATTAATGCACTTAAATACGCAATTATTGGATGAAAAGAGAATCCTTGCGCAGTTAAAACTTGATATGGAAAAGGCATATTACCTACTTCAAGGTTATAAAACGAAGTTGGATAAAATGCAAAAGAATCTGGGTTATTTGTTTATGTCTTATGAGCAAGAAGGGGATATCTTCATTTTTCAAGATGGAAGCACATTTGATTACTCTACGCAAGACTTTACTTTTAAAGGAAACGGACGTGCAGAGTCTTTTCACACTTATCACATAGCGTTTGGAGAAAAAGTCTTTTCAGAGTCTTGCGAAGAAAGCTTTATTCACATGAATCTAAGTTCAGTTAACCCAGAAGATAAATACACTTTTGAGAAAATTGTAGCTGCTACCGGTTCTAAAGTAGAAATGTCAGTAAGTGATTCGATTCAATTGATGGAGATCTTTCAAGACGTTCTTAACAGAGATATGAAAATTGATCTTTCAATTTATGCTGGAGGAATACTGGGCCAAGCAGATGGAGAGTATTTTAGAGATTCAACATTAACTGCCGTTGATTATAATAAAGACAATGAGGAAAATCAACAAGCGTGGAAATATCGAGCAACGAAAGATGATAAAATTCATTTGTCTGTAGAGGTTTGGCAAGATAAAATGAAACCTTTCAACTTTGCAGAATATCAAAAAGGATACGATAAATTAAAAAAGAAAAACCCAGGGTTGACAGAGATAGATTATACTTCTGCGTTAAAAGCTCGAAAATTGGCTGACCAGTGGATCGCTCAGATGAAAACTTTAGTTCCGTTGTGGTTTGATAAACCATTAGAACAAGCGAAACTTCTCAAAGCCCTCTCAGGAGCAAAAGCCGGAAAAGTCGGATTTGCAAATCGAACGATTTGGGCAAAAGTTCCGCTTTTAGATTAATCTCAATCAATATTTCTATTCAAGAATCGAATAAAGATTAACTTTGCAATCTAAATGGCAGAGCGAGACGAAAATATGTCCTTTTTGGGCCACCTTGAAGAGTTAAGATGGCGCTTGGTAAGAATCGTTATTGGAATCTTGATTTTTGCTGTTCTAATTTTCTCTACAACTGAGTGGATTACGAATAACATTTTCTTAAATCTTGCTGATCCTAACTTCCCAATTTTTAGGTTTTTCTGTTGGGCTATTGGTACCTGCTTTACCGAGATAAAAATTGATTTTCAGTCGGTTGAACTCATGGGGCAGTTCGGAACAAATTTAATGATGGCTATTGTGGGTGGAGTGGTCATGTCTTTTCCTTGGATATTTTATCAGATTTGGGGATTCGTAAAACCAGGTCTTAAAGAGAATGAAAAGAAGTCAGTAAGAGGAATTGTCTTTTTTGTTAGTGTATTATTCTTTATAGGTATTGCTTTTGGATATTTCATCATTGCTCCGCTAACGGTACAGTTTTTCGGAAATTGGCAAATGGCAGCTGAAATTGAAAATAATATTACCATCAATTCTTACCTAAAAACTATAGTATCTACAGTCTTTTTTACAGGTTTACTGTTTTTACTTCCTGTTGTCATAATGATCTTTTCAAGATTGGGGATTATTACTGCAGCATGGCTGAAAAAGTACCGTAAACACTCTTTTGTCGCAGTGTTAATCTTGTCGGCGATTATTACACCGCCAGACCTGTTTACGCAAATCATTGTAAGTATTCCAATCGTTCTACTTTATGAGTTTGGAATTTTTATTGCGAAACGCATTGAAAAAAAGCGTTATAAGGAAAGCTTAGTTAAGTAAATCCACTCCCTAATTTTCGTATTTTTGTTAGGACCCTTGTTATGAAACAGCTGCTGCTAGTCATAGGATTTTTGACGCTTTCTTTTTGTGGATTTTCGCAATCTACTATTGTACAGGGTGTTGTGAAAGATTCAGTGACTAACGAGTTCATTCCTTTTGCCAAAGTGAGGTATGTGAATGGTAATGCAGGTGCACTAACCGATACTGCTGGTCACTTCTTCGTGCAAACAATCCATCCTACAGATTCTATTGAATTTTCTTTTATCGGATATAAATCTCAAAGACTACCAGTAAAAGCGGGGTTGACCAATGAATTTGAAGTTTTATTGGTGCCGGCAATTAGGAGTTTTGACGTTGTAGAAATTATCGCTGGTGAAAACCCGGCCTTTGAAATATTAAGGTTGATCAAACAAAATAAAGACAAAAATAATCCTGAGAATTTAGAGGCTTATGAATGTGAGGTATACAATAAAATGCAGTTTGATGTCAACAAACTAGGCGATAAATTTGAAGATAGAAAAGTGTTTAAAGGAATGGATTTAATCAACGATTATGTAGATGTTGATTCAAGCACTGAATATAAATACTTACCTATACTTTTAACTGAATCTATTTCTGATTACTATTTCAGTAGCTCACCCATTCAACGAAAAGAAGTCATTAAAGCCAACCGAATTACCGGAGTAGATTATTTGCAGCTACAACAATTTACAGGTGACCTGCATCAATCGGTCAACGTTTATAATAATTACATTGAGTTGTTCAATAAAGATTTCATGTCTCCGATTGCAGATGGCGGAAAAGCTTTTTATAAGTACTATTTACAACAGCCAGATACCATAGATGGGGTGTTTTGTTATCATTTATTTTTTAAACCTAAACGAAAAGGAGATGCCGTATTTGATGGTGAAATGTGGATCGCAGATTCAACTTTTGCAGTGAAACAGATGAAAGCCATTATCCCGGATGATGTGAACTTGAATTATGTGTCTGACTTAAAAGTAACACAAGAATATTCTGAAGTTGAGGAAGGTGTTTGGATGTTAACCAAAGAAGAGATTAAAGCAAACTTTGACCTATTTAATGATTTAAAAAAGAATAAAATTCAAGGCGCAACCGTCCACAAAAAGACAACTAGAAAGAACTTTGTTATTAATGAAGATCGCGGCTTTGAATTCTATGTCACAGATCTTGAACTAACGGATTCAGCTAAAACACGAGATGAAGCATATTGGTTGGCGCACAGGCATGATACTTTAACAAAAGAGGAGCAAGGAGTGATAAATATGGTAGATTCTCTGAAGGATAATCGACTATTTAAATTTTATGAAAATGCGACTTACATGGCTTATAGTGGGTTCTGGCGCTCAGGACCTCTTGAAGTTGGATCAGTCTATTCAATGTATACCAGAAATAATGTTGAAGGTCACCGTGTAATGTTGTCTTTAAGGACGTCAAATAGATTTTCAACTAAAGTTGAATTAAATGGATTTTGGATTTATGGATTCGGAGATCAAGACATGAAATCTGGTGGGTCACTTAGGTGGAAGTTGAAAAACGCCCCGAGAGAAATGATGCGATTTGCTTATCGTAGAAGAATTGAAATTTTAGGTTTAGATGCATCAATAGGTGATATTGGCAATTCGTTCACTACGCTTTTTTCGCTGGCTCCACAAGATAAATTAACCATGGTTGAGAAGGGAGAGTGGTCTTTTGAGAAAGATTGGCGTTTTGATATGCGAACCTTCAATTCTGTTGAATGGAAAAGGTTCAGCCCGCTTGGTTTTTCAGATTATAGCCGTGTAAACGAAACAACAGGTGATACCAATAAAATTGCTAATCTGACTTCATTTGAAGTCAGAAATCAGATCATGTATACTAAAGAAGAAAAGTTTTTAAACGGCCAGTTTGATCGAACTTCTTTGGGCTCAAAATATCCTATTCTTTCATTAACGCATACTTGGGGAATTAAAGGAGTTTTAGGTTCTGAATTTAATTTTCACCGATTAGATTTTATTTATGATCACCGCCCCAGAGTAGGAATGTTTGGTAGAATTCAATACTCTATTTATGCCGGAAAAATTTTCGGAACAGTACCTTATCCATTTTTGCAAATTCATCCCGGTAACGAAACCTTGTTCTTGCAAAGAACAGGGTTTAATTTAATGACTTACTATGAGTTTATTTCAGATGAATGGGTTGGATTTAATTTTGAACACAGGTTACAAGGCTTTCTAATGGACAGAATTCCACTGATCAAAAAACTTAAGTTAAGAGCGGTATACAACGCTAAAATGGTGATTGGGAATTATAATTCTAAACATGATGCTTCTTTGCTATTGCCATTCTATTCAAATCGATTAACAAAGCCTTATGCTGAGGTGGGTGTGGGAATAGAGAATATATTCAAGTTCATTAGAGTAGATGCCGTTTGGCGATTGTCCTACAGAGACCACATTAACAGTCAAGGAAACCCTGTGAGAAATTTTGGAGTTATGGTACTTTTCACATCCGACTTCTAAGAATCTTAGAAACGAAAAACTAACCACAAGTCTAGAAATAATAATAATTTCGTAGAACCAACGTTAAAAAGCAAATTCGCAATATCAGATGAAACTTATAGCTGAAAATATTCAGAAGTCTTACAAAGGAAGAAGAGTAGTAAAGGGAGTTTCTATTGAGGTGAATCAAGGTGAAATTGTAGGGCTTTTAGGTCCTAACGGAGCGGGAAAAACAACTTCTTTTTACATGATTGTTGGCTTGGTTAAACCAAATGCCGGCTGCGTTTTTCTGGATGATGTTGAGATTACGAGACATGCTATGTATCAGCGAGCTCAAATGGGAATCGGATACCTTCCTCAAGAAGTATCTGTGTTCAGAAAAATGAGCATTGAAGATAACATCATGGCAGTGCTTGAGATGACCAAATTGTCAAAGCAAGAGCGTGAAGAGAAATTAGAATCATTGATAGATGAATTTAGCTTAGGACATGTAAGAACCAATCTGGGGCAAAGTTTATCAGGAGGAGAGAAGAGAAGAACCGAAATAGCTAGAGCATTAGCTACTGATCCTAAATTTATCCTGTTGGATGAGCCTTTTGCAGGTGTAGATCCGATTGCAGTTGAAGACATCCAAAAAATCGTTGCCAAGCTTAAAAACCGGAACATTGGTGTTTTAATTACAGACCATAACGTACAAGAAACCTTATCCATAACGGATAGAACTTATTTATTGTTTGAAGGAGCTATCTTAAAAGCTGGAACAGCTGAAGAGTTGGCCGCAGACGAGCAGGTGAGAAAAGTTTACTTAGGTAAGAATTTCGAGCTTAGAAAGGTAAATGTTTTGGAAGATGAGGAGGAAGAGGAAAGAGAAGATCGATTGAAGTCTGATCAGGAAAGAAATGTCGATTATGTGTCTAACGTGATTAATCTAGCAAAAAAGGTAGAGGGATTAGCTAACGGAAGTGGTATTATGAACAATAATATCATGAATCAAGTAAAGGAGTTGGAAGACAGAATAAAAGAGTTAAAAGAGTATTTTAATATTCATGATTTCGGAAGCAGAACGGCAGAAGTGTTTGATGAAATCGAATTTGGGCCTGCATCTAATTATAAGGTTCCACTCGGTTTGAATGGTGCCGAATTAGCAGTTTATATTTTAATTCCGGTTATTGGTTGGGTCTTATACTTTGTTTCACGCTCTAAACTAAGAAGTTGTAAAAGTGATATTAATAATCTCATTGGTAGATTAGAGACATTCAGGCATCTATTAGAAAACCCTGAAATGGAGAAAATGATTTAGGTTGAATTTATAACCTTTCATTAAAAACGAACAATACGGGCGGTTAAACGTTTATTCCTTGTATCTTGTAAAAGCTTTTTTAACCCCATTCTTATTCACTGCCCTTAATTACTGTAAATATGGAATCTCATGATTCTCTAAATCTTCCTGTTCCAAACAATGAGAATGAAAGACTTAAAGCCCTTTATTATTACGATATTTTAGATTCTGAAGAAGAAGAGCAATTCAACAATTTAACAGAGTTAATCGCAGAGATTTGTCAAGTACCCATTGCCCTAGTAAGTTTCTTAGAAGAAGAAAGACAATGGTTCAAGAGTAAAGTTGGTACTGATCAGACAGAAGCTGTAAGAGAAACTTCATTTTGCCAGTATTGCATTATGGAAGAGAAGGTGATGGAAGTTCCAGATGCTACGAAAGATAAAAGATTTAGCAATAACCCATTAGTTGTTAATGATCCGAATTTAACTTTTTATGCAGGATACCCATTAGTAGATAAAGATGGTTTTGCAATAGGTACGTTGTGCGTTTATGATGTCAAGCCAAATAAATTGAATAATTCGCAATTGAAAGCTTTGGAAATTTTGTCTAAAGAAGTAATGCTGGCAATAGAGTCGAAAAAAACGATTACGCAAATCACTCAATACAAAAAGTTTTTTAATCTAGCTATCGATTATCTCTGCATTGCTAATACTGATGGTTTTTTCAAAGAGGTAAACCCAACTTTCAGTGAGAAATTAGGATACACCAATGAAGAAATTTTATCTACAAAGTATATGGATTTCGTTCATAGAAAAGACAAATACAGAGTTTTATTAGAGTTTCACAACTTAAAAAAAGGGCATAAGATTGTTGATTTCCAAGTAAGGTTTAAAAAGAAAGATAAATCGTTTATGTGGATGTACTGGTCTATTCAACCAGACCCTATGACTGGAGAAATATTTGCTACAGCACATGACATCACTATTATTAAAGAAAACGAAGAGCTACTTGAAAAAGCTAAAAAGTATTTGAGTGAGAATGGTAGTTTAGGTGATACGGTTGATCAAAACATCAAAAACTTATTAGACCTCAAAGAGAAACTGGATGAGGATGAGTTTGAAGTCGATTAAATCAATTATTCTCAGTCTTCTTTCCGATCAACAAAAAGTCTAACAGTGATATCGGTGTAACCGAGAGAACAGTCTAACAGTCTCGTCTTGGTTTACCGAGATCGAGACGATCTAACAGAGATGCGTTTGGCAGCGCCAAACAAAGAACGGTCTATAAGACAAGAGCGAAGCGAATTGTCGATCTCCCTTACGCTTCAACAACCTCAAACGAATAAGACTCCATAATCTCATTCGCTAAAATCTTTTTACAAGCCTCATCAGCCTTTGCCTCTGCTGTAGCTTTTGAATCTGCCTCAATAAACAATCTGATATGTTTACCGATTCTTACATCAGATACTTCATTTAAACCTAAGTTACCCATTGATTGAGTTACCGCTTTTCCTTGTGGGTCTAACAATGCGTCTTTAGGCATTACGTCAATTTCAGCTCTGAATTTCATCTTTCGATTGCTTTTTTGTAAGATTATTAATTACCGACAAAATTATATATAATAGAATGATTATAGGCAAGGCCCACACAAATAAAGTTGCCAACAGAATTATGGAAATTGTTAAAAAGATATAGCGAATCTCATTCTCCTTGAATTTGAAGTGTTTGAATTTTAATGCAAAGAGCGGGAGTTCGACAACCATGAGGATGGACAAAATTACTGATGATCCGATTAAGAAGTATGGATTCATAATCCAATCATTCACGATTTCAAACCTCCAGGTGCCAGAACGTTCATAACCTTCTGCTATCATTAAAGGCAAGGCTGCCACAAAAATTGTCATTGCCGGAGTCGGTAATCCAATAAAAGAGGATGTTTGCCTTGTGTCTAAGTTGAATTTTGCTAATCTGAAAAGAGCGAAGACAGGAATGAGAAAGGCAAAATAAGGAAGGAATGTGAAGGCAGTTGAATTACAAACATTCGCAGCCTCTCCCGTCCAACTGTTCAAGAGATAATCGCAGTGACAAGAAGTATTAATTGGAAAGATATATGTCAAAGCACTTGGCAGATAATCTTGGTAAGTAAAATTTATAATTTGCTCGGTTCTTATCAATTCAAAAACAATAATTCCTGGCGCGACTCCAAATGTGATCATATCTGCCAGTGAATCTAATTGTTTACCTAATTCACTTTGCACCTTTAGAAGTCGGGCTACAAATCCATCCAAAAAATCAAAAAGTGCAGAAGTGAAAATACAATATGGAGCTAATTCAACATGACCTTGTAGCGTCAAGATAATAGCCAAAATCCCACCAATCAGATTTCCAGCTGTTAACAAATTAGGTATTAAACGTCTAATCGCCATGACAACAAAAATGCAGATTTTATTTTGATAAAGCCGAATCCAATCAAACGTTTTAAGCGTATATACGTAAATACTAATGAGTACAATTTTTTATTCATTTGTGAGTTTAACTAATTCCACAACATTATTTAGTAAATTTACTCATTGCAAACCATGAAAAAATTACTCTTCATCACAGCTTCAATCCTGACAACTGTCTCAGTTTTCAGTCAGCAAGATATTACACCTAAGTATTCTAACGAATTCCTTTCAATTGGAGTAGGAGCAGGAGCTTTAGGGATGTCAAACTCAGTAGTGGCGGGAGCAGATGATGTTACTGCAGGGTATTGGAATCCCTCAGGATTAACTGAAGTAAAAGACTTCATTCAAATTGGTGCCATGCACTCTGAGTATTTTGCCGGAATCGCTAAGTATGATTATATCGGAATCGCAAAACCCATTGATGATAAAAGTACAGCTGGTTTTACATTTATTCGTTTCGGAGTAGACGATATACCTAACACCACACAATTAATTGATGCATCAGGTAATATTGACTATGATAAAATCACAACCTTCACAGCCGGAGATTATGGATTCTTATTTTCATACGCAAGAAAATTACCAGTTGAAGGTTTAAGTGTTGGTGGGAATTTTAAAGTGATTTATAGACACGTTGGAGATTTTGCAAAGTCTTGGGGATTCGGTCTTGACGGCGGAATCAATTATAAATTAGGTGAGCACTGGAAATTTGGGGCTGTTATTAGAGACATGACCAGCACTTTCAACGCTTGGTCGTTTGACTTAGATGACCAAATGATTGAGACTTTCCAAGCTACCGGAAATGATATTCCTCAAAATGGATTAGAGTTAACCGTTCCAAAAATTATTATGGGAGCGCAATACAAAACCAATATCTACAAAGAGTTTTACGTAAAATCTGAAATTGACTTGGATTTCAATACAGATGGAAGAAGAAATGTCTTGATCAGAACGAGTCCTATTTCTATTGATCCTCATATTGGTATCGAATTAGGCTATGGAAAGTGGGTGGCGCTAAGAGCTGGTTTTGGTAATTACCAATGGATTAAAAATTCAGACCTCTCTGAGTCATTAACCTTTCAACCAAACATTGGAATCGGTATAGGATTTAAAAGTGTAAATATTGATTACGCATTTACAGATATTGGAGATGCTTCAGTGGCACTTTATTCTCACGTTTTCTCATTAAGATTTGGTCTTTCAGACCCTAAGAAAAAAGATTCAGGCGAACCTTCATTAGATGAATAAATTACTGCTCATATGGTGTTTGTTGATTGGATCAGTCTCTTTTGGTCAATACCATAATGATTGGATAGATTATTCTCAAAAATATTACTCTTTTAAAATTGCAAAAGACGGAATGTACCGTCTTGATTATGATGTTTTAAACGCTGCCGGAGTTCCGGTTGCCTCAATTCAACCTGAGAATTATCAATTGTTCGGGTTTGAAAAAGAACAGCAAATTTTAATTGAAGATGGCGGAGACGGAACATTTGATTCTGGAGATTACATTGTTTTTTATGCCAAGAAGAATACGACTTGGTTAGATTCATTGATGTATGAAGACCCAGCCGAAATTGCAAATAACTTTTATCCTCATTATAACGATACCATCCATTATTTTCTGACCTGGAATAATGCTACCAACAATGAGAGGATTATAGAGGAAACTGATGTGAACTTCACAGCATATACGCCTCAAACGCACTATTTAAGGCAAGGCGTTGTTGAGTACCATAGTACTTATTTAGAAGGGTATAAAATTGCCGGAATGTCTTATTCTTCTTATGATGCTGGTGAAGGTTGGTTTGGACCAGGTGTAGATGCCTCTTTGGCTACGAATTATTCTGATGCCTTAGTCCCGACACCACAATTTTACAATGGCGCCGGTGCTCCAACTGTAAAAGTTAAGGCGGTTAGTGCAGGTGGTTCAAATGCCGTTCAAACAGGACAAGGCAATCATCATCTGCAGTTGAAATATTCTAATTCTAATATTACCGTAATTGACACCATTTTTTCTGGATATCAACTTAATAAACTTGAATTTGAATTCCCCGCTTCTGATTTGGCAGGTGGAACTACAAAAATTAGACATCAAGGAATAAATGATTTGGGAGTTGCTGCAGATTACCAATACGTATCAAATATTGAAATCATTTATCCGCACAACTTGGGCATGGAAAACTCTTCAAATTTTAAGTTTATTGTCCCATTCAACACTGTAGAATCTAAGAGTAGGTATACCATTACAAACTTTATAGGAACAGCTCCGCAGGCTTTTGTAGTTTCTGGTGAAATGAAAAAAATACCATTACAAATAACGCCTAGTTTTCAATTTTTAATTCCGAATCAAACCAATGGTCAAGACCAGGAAGTAATCATGATCGATTCGGCACAAATTTCGCCTATCGTTAATCTTGAGGCTGTAAATGGAACAGGGGATTTTACGAATTATTCGGCCATGTCATTTGATGATAAGTATATGATTATTACGGGTGATGTTCTGATGAGTGGTGCTTTGGACTATAAAGCATACAGAGAAAGCGCAGCAGGAGGTGGATTTGATGTAGAGATTTACAATGAAAAAGAGATTAATCTGCAATTTGCTGGAGGCGTATTGAAACATGCTATGGGCCTTAGGCACTTTGTGAAATTTGCCTACGAAAGTGCTACGGTTAAACCGAATAACCTATTTATCATAGGAAAAGGAATTAGAGAAGCTAATGAAAATGTTTCCTCACAAGCCGGTATTAAACAAAACGCTACCTCTTATAACGAGTGCATTGTTACTGCTTATGGGTATCCAGCTAGTGATATTTTATTAACTTCTAATTTATCAGGAAATGGATTAGAACCGCTAATACCGACTGGTAGACTTGCAGCAAAAAACAATCAGGATGTGGCTATTTACTTAAGTAAAATGATTGAGTTTGAGATAGCGCAAGATCCAAATGCTATTTATGATATTCCATCTAAATTATGGCAGAAGCACATTTTGCATTTTGGTGGTGGAGCAGATGCTCAAGAACAGTATCAGTTCAGAAACTATCTCTATCAATATGAAACTTATTTAGAAGACACCTTGTTTGGTGGGCATGTGAATTCTTTCTTTAAAACAGTTTCAGATCCGATTGACCCCGTAACTCTATTTGAAGTAAATGACTTTATTGCTGATGGTGTGTCGTTGATGACATTTTTTGGGCATGCCGCTGCAGATGGCTTTGATCAAAATGTTGATGACCCAGCAAATTGGAATAATAAAGGTAAATATCCAATCACCGTTGGAAATGCTTGTTTGACAGGGAATATTTTTGAGCCAACCGCATTTAGTACTTCTGAAGAATATGTTTTAATTGAAGACGCAGGATCAATTGCGTTCTTAGCAAATGTAAAACAAGCTTTTTCAAACTCTCTGCATGCATATTCTTCTATCCTCTTTAATAAAATATCAGCAGAGGGCTATGGAGTCTCGCTAGGAGAGAATGTAAAAAATACAATTGATGAAATGGAACAGGGGACAACCTTGTCTTTTGGTGCATATAACGTAGCAACGCAAATGACCTTGCATGGCGATCCTGCGTTGAAAGTGAACTATCATGAAAAACCAGAATTAGAAATTAATCAATCCACGGTATTTATCACACCTGAAACGGTTGACCTCAGTGCAGATTCAATAGATGTTAATGTTGTGGTTTATAATTTAGGAAAGGCATTTAAAGATACCTTTGCAATAGAATTAACAAGATCATTTCCTAATAATGGTCCAGATTCCGTTTACACAAAATACATAGCTGGTGTTGATTATGTGGATACAATTGTGTTTACAATTCCCTTTTACAATAACATTGCAATTGGTGTAAATGAATTTGAAGTAATTGTTGATCAGCCTTCTGTGATTGATGAACAATATGATGAAATTGGCAATAACCAGCTTATTTTTCAAGAGATTTTTGACGTGGACGGTATATATCCAGTTTGGCCTTATGATTTTGCAGTGGTTCCAAAAGATACAATCACATTAAAAGGTTCAACTGTGAATCCTTTTGCTGATTTAGGTAATTATCGATTTGAAATTGATACCACAGATTTATTTAACAGCCCTGAGCATAGATATGCAATGAAATCCTCATTGGGCGGAGTAGTAGAGGTAGCGTATAATGAGTGGTTAAATGTTGGCTCTAATGCTGCAGATGAGTTGATTCTTGAAGACAGTATGGTTTATTTTTGGAGAGTGGCGGTTGAAGATACAGGAGCTTATTACTGGATAGAAAGTTCGTTCCAGCACATCAATAATAAAACAGGTTGGGGGCAAGACCATTTCTTTCAATTTAAAAACAATGATTTCTTATTTCTAGATTATGATAGACCATCCAGAAAAAGGCTTTTTGGTCCGGCATTTAAGACGATTGATTGTGATGTCTACGGAAATGCAACGGCTTTTTTAGAAACGGCTTTCACTTTATACCATATTGACGGTGAAATTGCTGAGTATAATTTCTGTACAACGAACCCGCAGATTCTGGTCTGTGTAATTGATCCGGTAACACTTAAACCATGGGGAACCTACTATGACTATGGAGGTGGGAATATTGCCAACCCTACACACAACTTTGGAAATCACAATAATAATGGTGGATGTCGACCTAGAGTTGAAAACCACTTTTCATTTTGGCAAGGAATTCCAACTGAAATGGATGCCTTTGATAATATGATCGCCAACGAAATTCCAGATGGACATTTTATTCTAGTTTATTCAGCACGATACGCAGACTTTTCAATGTGGGATTCAGACAATTACAATACCTTCGCCTCATTGGGGGCTGATAGTTTGGCAATTACCCAAACTAATGATCGACCTTTTATTTTGTTTACAAGAAAAGGCAACACTGCTGGTACCGGAACAACTGTGGAAGCCGGAGGAACCAAAGAAGTGTTTGGCTCAGATATATCCGAGTTTATCTCATTGGCAGATACGTTGTGGGGATTTGATTTCTATGGTTCAGAAAGTTCTCCGATAATAGGTCCTACGACAGCATGGGATGCTATGTATTGGAGCCTAGATTCTCTAGAGACTCCAACAGACGATTCAACACGTATGCTGATTTATGGAGTTGACTGGGCTGGGTCTAAAACAAAATTAATAGATACACTGGTTAACCCGGTTGATTCAATTTTAGATCTTGATATTCATGTGGACGCTACAGTTTATCCATTTATTCAATTAAATGCACAGCAATACGATAAAACCGGCTTCACACCATCTCAAATTGATCGTTGGCATGTGCTTTACGAAGATATTCCTGAAGCTGCTTTAGATGGCTCAGCAGGTGTTTATTGGATTCCTGGAGACTCTCTTTATGAAGGGCAAGAAATAGCTGTGGCATTTGATGTGAAAAATATTTCTGATATTCCAATGGATTCTATACTTATTAATTACTGGGTAGAAGATGCGAACCACGTCATTTATCCTTTACCTTATCCTAGACAAGATTCACTGAGAGTTGGCTCAACAATTCGAGACACTATCCAATTAGGTTCATTTGCTCTTGAAGGATTAAACAGTTTGTGGGTTGAAGTAAATCCTTATGTGAGCAGTTTTGAAAAAGACCAAATTGAAAAGTATCATTTTAATAACAAAGGGCAATTACCATTTAATGTAATTGGTGATGATCAAAATCCAATTCTGGATGTGACCTTTAACGGATATCATATTTTAAACGGTGATATTGTCTCTCCAACATCTGAAATTATTATCACCTTAAAAGATGATAATCCTTATTTAGTGATGGATGAGGAAGCAGATACCGCTTTGTTTGGGATTTACTTGACGTCACCTGATGGTCTTCAAAAAAGACTGGCTTTCAGAAATTCATTAGGAGAACCATTGATGGAATGGGTGCCAGCAGATCCTTCTAATTTAAAGTTTAAAATCATCATTAATGAAAATTTAGACCAAGACGGGACCTATAGATTGCTCGTACAAGGAACCGATAAGAGTGGTAATATTTCAGGAGATTTTGATTATGATATTGAATTTGAAGTGGATCATAATTCTTCTATCACTAACTTGATGAACTACCCTAATCCATTCACAACTTCAACCAGGTTTGTGTTTACATTGACAGGAGCTGAGGTTCCAGACGAATTTACCATTCAAATCATGAATGTTTCAGGAACGGTCGTAAGAGAAATTACCAGTGATGAACTCGGCGATATCCAAATCGGAAGAAATATTACGGAATTTGAATGGGATGGCACAGATGAATTTGGCGATAAATTAGCCCGCGGTGTGTACTTGTATCGCGTAATTGTCAAAATGAACGGAGAAGATATTGAACACCGAGAATCTGGGGCTGATCAATATTTCAAAAAATCCTTCGGTAAAATGTACCTGCTTTAAATGCGCGCATAACAAATCTAAGTTGGTTTAGAACTAATTTGTTAGTCTGTAAGATACTGCTTAGCAGTTTTTTAGTTTATTTATTTTTCGGTTTTCCGCTTATCCAAATTTACTATCCGTTTAAATAAATTTGCCAATATTCACTTTCTATATTCTTGGTAGACAACCTCAGTTAATTATATTCGTCTGATAAATTGTTAACATACGCTTAACGTTTTATTATAAAATTGAACATTTGAACCTCAAAAAAACTAATTATGCCCAGAAAAGCGTTTCTGTGCCTTGTTTTGCTAGCAACTAGCATTTATAGTTATGCGCAAAATAATACACAACAAGATCTACCTCAGGTATTTGAGAAGTCTACTCCTCAAGAAGAAATTGCACGTTTAGAAGATAAAAAGTTCAAACTGAACTTAAGATTAACTGAGCTTAAAGAAAAAGATGCATTCGGAAATGCTGAAGAAATCATCCGAATTGAAGGAATGTTGGCTTATGTTGAGGCAAAAATTGAAAAGCAACAAAAGATTTTAAACTCAACCCAACATGCTGAAAAATCAGGGATCCCGCAAAAAGGAGCACTTTCTGAAGCTGACTATCGAGCAAAAAAATTAGAATTTCATAATCAAAACGTTGATAAAGAACCAATGGTGATCAAAACAACGCTTACAAGATATGAATTTGAAAAACTACCTAAGGAGCGTCAAGAAAAGATCTTGAGTATGCCTGAACGTTACACTATTGTTGATTAATTGCCCCCTCAATCATGAAAAAGTTATTATTAAGTATTCAATTCGTTTTCGTTTTGGCTTGGCAAGTATCAGCCCAATGTCCATTCGATAACACTTTTATTTTAGATGCCACCCCACCTTCTTGTCCAGGTACTTTTACTGTTGGATGTATGAACGGAGGAGAGTATGTTACCGTAAATTTAATTGCGGGAAATACATACACCTTTTCAACTTGTGGAGGAACCATTCTAGATACAGAACTTACCCTTTATAATGCTGCAGGAACCACTGTGTTGGCATCAAATGATGATGACTGCGGAGTTCAGTCTACAATTACGTATGTTCCTGGAGTGAATGAAACAGTAAATTTATTGTTAGATGAATTTCCTTGTTCCAATTCAGGTGCTTGTATTGATCTTGAAATTACCTGTACTCCACCCGTGCAGTCAGGAAACGGGTGTAATACCGATATTACCATTTGTACACCAGGATTAGCGGGTCCTTTTGGATTTAACACGCCGGGTCCCCCTGTAAGTACTTGTTTAGATTTCTTTGGTCCTGACTACGCATACATTGTATTGTATATTACTCAAAGTGGTCCTTTAGAAATGGAAATTAATGGTGATGCCAATTCTGGATTTATGGATGTTGCAATATTTGATGTGCCACCTGGTGAAGATCCTTGTGTTGCATCACAAAATAACGCAAACGAATTAGGATGTAATTATGCCTTAGGTTCAGATGGTTGCAATCAATTCGGTAATTCATTCCCTTGTCCTTCGTTTGTCCCTTCACCAAATGTTACTGCTGGTGATGTAGTTCTGATAGTGGTAGAAAACTGGAGTGGTACATCAACCAACTTTACTATGGACTTGGCGCCACCACCAGCTGCTCAAACTGGTCCGCCTGACCCTACAATTAACCCTGCTGGTCCATTTTGTGATGATGATCCAGCTTTCCAAATGACTGCTGTGAACACTGGAGGTGATTGGACAGGACCTGGAATTTCATTGACTGGTATGTTTGACCCAGCTACAGCTGGTGTTGGTACCCACAATATTGATTATTCAATTGGTGCTCCTCCTTGTCAAGCAGCATCTAGTACAACGATAGATGTTGTTTCCTGTTCTTCATGTTTGATTACAAATATGACGGCAAATATTGGTGCTTGTAACGCCGGACCTGGAGATTACGAAACCACTGGGATTGTAGAATTTTCAACTCCTCCAACAACGGGTCAATTAATTGTAGAAGACTGTAATGGAAACCAGCACGTATTTAATGCGCCATTCACTTCTCCAGTAAATTATACGATCTCTGGTCAAACTCCAGATGGTGGCGCTTGTGATATCACGGCTTACTTTACAGATGATGTTGCTTGTACACAGACAATACCTTATGTTGCGCCAACTTGTCCTTGTAATATTGACGTGTTTAACGCAAACATTGGTTTATGTGATCAAAACACAGATACTTATCAGATGTCTGGTGATGTCGAGTTTACTTCAGCTCCAGCAGGTGGTACACTGGTAATTGAAGTTGATAATGGAAGTACAATTTATGATACCATCATCAACCCTCCTTTTGTTTCTCCTCAAACATGGAGTATTACAGGTATTCCTTCGGATGGAGCAGCAAGTACTGTAACCGTTTATTTTTCAAACGACATTGGTTGTACCAACTCAATCTTATACAATGCACCTACTTCATGTGCTTGTAGTGCTGATTTGGGTACTTTTTCTACCAACATCACAGGAGATAGTCCGAATACGGATGTTTTATGTTATGGAGACGTAATTGATATTACTTCAAATAATGATTGGACAGGACCTGGAGAGATGTTTAATCCTCCTGGACCTCCTTATACACCTGGCGTTTCATGGTTAATGTATAGCTGTCCTCCAACAGTGGCGTTAACGCCAAATTTGGTAGATAATGTTCCAGATGACCCATGTTTTATTGGGTTGATTTCTGATACAGATATGAATGATGTGAATGATTTAGGATGGATTAATTCATTCCCTCCGGGAACCTTTACAGATAATATTATCTACTGGGTGCCAATCACAATGTACAGCCAGGCAAACGGAACCTATAGTTATGTAAACGGAACCATGCCTTGTTACGAGTTAGGCGCTCCTTTCCCAGTTCAGTACTTACCAGAATTTACTTCTTCAGATGTAGAAGACTGCTTAGCAGGAACAGCTGTAGTAACTGTGAATGGAGGATTACCTGAACTTGACGGATCAAACTTTACGGCAAGTAACTTATTGCCAGCAACAGCATCATTTGTGAATACAACAGCTACGCATGGCGGAACAATTACGATTGATGGTTTAGAAGGTGGTGATATGTGGTCATTCACAGTTGATGACGGAAATGGATGTCCTTACACGATTACAGGTGGACCGTTCCCTCCATTAGAGGATCCAGGTTTTTCATATACCGGCGGAACTTGGTGTACAAATGATCCTAACCAGAATCCAACGTTAACAGGAACTCCAGGTGGAACTTATACTTCTGCTCCAGCAGGATTATCACTGAACGCGGTTTCAGGTCAAATCAACACGACAACTTCAACTCCTGGTACTTATGATGTAACATATACAACTCCGGGTGCTTGTTTTGACGATTCTACAGTAACTGTAACGATAAACCAAGAACCTACAGTTGACCCAGTTTTAGATCAAACTATTTGTGAAGGAGATAACTTCGTTGATATTAATTTTACAGGAACAGCAGGTGCTACATTTGATTGGACAAATGACAACATCAATATTGGTCAAGGTGCAGCCGGAACTGGTGATATTTTATCTTTCGCAGGAACAACTACAGGTGTTCAGGAAGTTGCCAATTTCGTTGTAACTCCAACCTTAAACGGATGCATAGGAAATCCAGAAAACTTTACACTTACCGTAGATCAACAAGAAGATGCGACATTTACTTACCCAGCTGCTTCATGGTGTACAACTGAAGCTCCGGCAGCTGCCAATATAACAGGTACGGCAGGCGGAACATTTACAGTGACTCCAGCCGGTTTAACAATAAATGCAACAACTGGTCAAATTACGCCAGCAACATCTACACCAGGAACTTATGACGTAACTTATACGACCGCAGGCGCATGTAATGACGCCTTAACTTTAACTGTGAATATTGCCGCAACTCCTACAGTAGATCCAGTAGCAGATCAAACGGTTTGTGAGGGAGTTGATTTCGCGTTAATCGACTTCACAGGAAGTGCAGGAACTGTTTTTGATTGGGTAAATGACAATACTAATATTGGATTAGCCGCAGCAGGTACTAATGATATTGCAGCTTTCACCGGAGCTACTTTAGGTGGCCAAGAGGTTGCGAATTTAACGGTGACTCCTTCTGCTGGAACATGTGTTGGAACCCCTGAGAATTTTACCTTAACTGTAAACCCTCAAGAAGATGCTTCATTTACTTACCCAGCACCACAAGGTTGGTGTACTTCTGATGTCAATCAGTTACCAAATGTTACAGGAACAGCAGGTGGAACTTTTACAGCTATTCCTGCCGGATTGACGTTGAATGCGGCTACAGGTGAAATTACACCGGCATCTTCAACTCCTGGTACATATGATGTGACTTATACAACCGCAGGAATTTGTAATGATGCAACAACCGTGACGGTAGATATATTTGCTGTTCCAACTGTGGATCCAGTCGCTGATCAAACCATCTGTGTTGGTGACGATTTCGTTGCGATTAATTTTACCGGAACAGGTGCTCCAACATTTGATTGGGTAAACGACAATGCTAATATTGGGTTAGCGGCTGCTGGAACTGGAGATATAGCTTCATTCACAGGCGCAACAACTGGAGGAACAGAAGTGGCAAACATTACGGTTACTCCTTCAACATTAACTTGTACAGGAGCAGCTGAGACATTTGTTTTAACAGTAAATGATTTAGATGATCCAACTTTTGATTACCCTTCAGGATTAGTTCATTGTCAAACGGGGACAGATCCAACAACGAATATCACAGGAATGGCAGGTGGAACATTTAGTTTTGTTGCAACATCTGGAGGACCGACTTTGGATATTAATCCAGCAACAGGTGAAGTAACCTTGGCAAGTTCAGATTTAGGTACTTACGACATAACTTATAATACGAATACGGCAGGTGCGTCTTTATGTCCGCAATCAATGACGGTTACTATGACCATAACAGATGCACCAGTGGCAGACTTTACTTTAGATGAGTATTGTGCAAATGATGCCGATCCGCTTCCTACATTAATTAATGGCGGAGTATCAGGAACGTTTAGCTCAACTCCAGGTATCACAATAAATCCGGCTACTGGAGAAGTTGATTTAGATGCTAGTACACCAGGAACGTACACAGTTACAAATGATGTAAATATTGCGGGATGTGCTTTAGCGACTTATGATGATGATATTATCATTAATGGATTACCTGATGCAAATATCACTGGTTCATCAACTATTTGTCCTACTGACCCTTTACCAGATTTAACGGTAAACTTCACTGCAGGCGTGGCAAACTGGGATTTAACTTATAATGTAGATGGTGTACCAACAACTGTGAATACCGGAGCGAATCCATTTACGATAGCTGGGGCTGCAGCTGGTACTTACGATTTAGTGTCGGTGACAGATGGGAATGGTTGTACTAATGCAATCGCTGGTCAAGCAATTGTTGATTTTCATCCAGTACCAGTTCTTGATCCATTAGTGAATCAATATCAATGTGAAGGAGCAGATTTATTAGTTCAAACCTTCAACGTAAACCCTGCAGGATCTCAATTGGATTGGGTAAATACTACAGGTACTGATGTTGGATTTGGATTGGCTGGATCAGGTGATATTGGAAACTTTACTGCCGTTAACGGAACTGGGGTGCCTGTTCAAGTTAATATTGATGTAACACCTACTTCAGTTAATGGATGTGTTGGTGTAACCGAATCTTTTTTGATTACAATTAATCCCCTTCCTTTAGTCAGTTTTATTGGAGGTCCTTTATCAGGATGTGAGCCATTAACAGTTGATTTTACAAATACTACAAGCCCGAATAGTCAAAACTGCGTTTGGGATTTTGGAAATGGAAACATTGTTAACGATTGCGGACCAATTTCAAATGTTTACATGGCCGGAGATTATGACGTGACTTTAACGGTTACTACAGCTGAAGGATGTACAGCTTCAGAAACTTACGCAAGTTATGTGAACGTGAGTCCACAACCAGTGGCCTTATTTTCTTACGCGCCACAAGAAATCACGGTTGAAGACCCGATAGTTGAATTTACTAACTCGTCTATTAATGCTGATAGTTATGTTTGGGACTTTGGAGACAATTCTCAAAACTCTTCTGTCACAGACCCAATTCACTTGTTCCCTGGTGAGCCTTCTAACTATACCGTAACGCTTTGGGCATACAATGCAGCTGGAACTTGTTATGACTCAGTTCAGCAAATAATTCCAATTAAGGATGTATTGATTTACTATGTGCCAAACATCATGACGCCAGACGGAGATGATTTTAATGAAACATTTAAACCCATCTTCACTTCTGGATATGATAAATACGATTATCATTTAACGATTTTTAATCGTTGGGGCGAAATTATATTTGAATCATATGATACAGAATATGGTTGGAACGGACATTACGGAGATGGTGGACTTGTTCAAGACGGAGTTTATATTTGGCAAATTGATTTTAAAGAATCAATGTCTGATAAACGACACATTAAACGAGGACATGTCACTGTTCTAAAATAACTTTTACCTACATAATTAAAGGTCTTGATAAATTATTAAGGCCTTTTTTTTGTTTTTTATTATCAGAATGGGTGACCTTTTAGTAAATTGAAGGATACAGTTGAAAATAGAACTATGAAATCAACAATTAGTATTCCGTCACCTTGTTCTGAAGATTGGAACAAAATGACACCAACTGACAAAGGCGCGTTCTGTGGAAAGTGCCAATTTGAAGTAATCGATTTTACAGGAAAAGAGCCTGAAGAGATTAAACGAATTCTGAAAGAAAGGTCTGGCGCACGAACATGTGGTCACATTTCAAAAGTAGATATGGAATTGGTGAACTCTGATTTCCACCTATGGGAAAATCAAAAACCGCATGTCTTTAAGAGTAAATTTTTATACGCATGTTTAATGGTGTTTGGAATGAGTTTGTTTACCGGATGTGCTCCTGAAGAAGAAGGTCAAATTATGGGAGATATGGAGCAAATTGATGAAGTTGGAATGATGGAAGAAGATACATCTGCGTCTTGTTCACCATTAGATACCGGAATGGTAGTTGATGGTGAAATGCAAATTTTAGAAGGTGAAATTTCTAGTGAAATCGGAGATATCGAATATGAAGATGGAGAAATCGAAATGATTGAAGAATAACGGTTAGTGTGAATAGTTGCGGATTTTTAAACACTAACTTTTCGGTTTTTATTGAGCTGTAAAGATAAAGAAGTAACTTCGGATAAGCACTAAAACCGCTTTTATTTATTCATATTGTTACCCAATGTATTTTTAATTTTACCTTTTTATTTGCATATTTGCAAATTAATATTCAAATTTGCAATAAGTCAAATATATTATTATGTCAGATTGGAATGATAAGGTCAAACGTTTATTAAAGTCAGAATTGGTTCGTAGAGGGGTTTCAAATTCAGACTTAGCAAATATGCTTGTACAAATAGGAATTGAAGAAACTAAATCGAGTATCGATAGTAAAATCAGTCGTGGTTCATTTAGTGCAGCTTTTTTTCTACAATGTTTAACAGTAATTGGGTGTGAAAAAATAGAAATTGAAGAATATGAAAGTCGATTGGCAATTGCGGCTGAGCCACAAGCCAATTATAACTTAAAAAAACAATAAAATGCAGAAAGTAAAATTCATAGATTTATTTGCTGGTCTTGGTGGAATTAGATTAGGTTTTGAAAAGTCATTTCAAGATTTAGGTTTTGAAACAGAATGTGTAATGACTTCTGAAATTAAGCCGTATGCAGTTAAAACTCTGCAACACAATTTCAAGCATGATTTTTTGGCAGGCGATATTTTTGAAATTAGGAGTGAATTTATTCCTGATTTTGATTTTCTTTTGGGTGGATTTCCTTGTCAACCGTTCAGTGCTGGTGGGAAACGTCAGGGATTTATTGATACAAGAGGAACATTGTTTTTTGAAATAGAAAGAATATTGAGAGATAAAAAGCCTTATGGTTTTATTTTAGAGAATGTGGAAGGACTTGTAAAACATGATTTGGAAAATAAAAATGATGATATTGGAAGAACCTTATCTACGATACTTTACAAGCTTGAAAACGAATTAGGTTATGAAGTTTCTTGGGAAGTTTTGGACTCCATTGATTTTGGATTACCTCAATCAAGAAAAAGAATATTTATTGTTGGTACAAAAGATAAAAAGCCAAATTTAAAAATCGAAGCTAAAAGCTTTAATTCTTTAAAGTCCATATTGGAAGATGGTCTTGAAACAATGGATTCTGATTTGACACGAAAGCTTTTAAGTCATTTTAATATTGAAGATTTGTACGGTAAATCCATTAAAGATAAAAGAGGAGGAAATAACAATATCCATAGTTGGGATATTGGAATTAAAGGCGAAGTTTCTGATGAACAGATTATTTTATTAAATAAATTGTTTAAAGAAAGACGGAAAAAGCATTGGGCTGAAAAAATTGGTATTGATTGGATGGATGGAATGCCTTTAAACCTTGAGCAAATATCAACATTCTATCAGTCTCAAAATTTAGAAGAAATGTTGAATGATTTAGTTGAAAAAGGATATTTGAGATTTGAACATCCTAAAAAACTGGTTCGCGAAATAACAGAAAATGGTGAGAAGAAATATCGAGATTATGATACAGCAAAACCTAAAGGCTACAATATTGTTACTGGGAAATTAAGTTTTGAAATCAATAAAATTCTTGATCCTAATGATATTGCTCCTACACTCGTAGCAACTGATGTTTCAAGGTTAGCAGTTCCTGATAACGGTGGATTAAGAAGGTTAACTATAAGAGAAGGCTTGCGACTGTTTGGATATCCTGAATGGTACGAAATACCTGTAAAAGAAACTGATGCTTTTGATTTATTAGGGAATACGGTTGCAGTACCTGTTGTGGAACACGTTGTAAAAGAGGTCGCCGAAATTTATGAGAGTAATTTAGTTTATTCTACTGTCAAAGAAACTCCTGTATGTTCTTGATAGTTTTTTAATACGTTTCTTAACCAATGCCCATTTGTATGTCTTGTTTGTGGATATTGGTATCTTGTATTGTTTAATGCAGATAAAAACTCTTCTTTGTTATTAAACGGGTTAAATTTGGCTCTGTCTGAATACCAAATACTTGGTCTTATGTTGTAAATAACACTTTTCTTTTCTTGAACTTTTAATGGATAGGTACTACTTGGACAAGCTAACTCCCAAATCTTTTTTAGCCAAACATTTTTGATGCTTATAACTCCATTATTCATTTGATAAGCCAAAATCAAATAGTCAGAATCTATTCGATAAGCTTTATCTAAAAGCGAGTTACAATAAGAATCAAAGTTAGCCAAATCAAACCCAGGACCTCTATCGAAATCAAATGATTTGACTTCCAAAAGTCCTTTTTTATGGTCGTCTTTGTCTAGTAGAAAATCTGGAAACGTCTGAGAATTTGTGTTTTCTTCAAAGTCAATTTGTTCTTTCTGAAACCAAGCTTTTAACCATTCTTGAAGTAAATTCCCAACGGTGTCTTTTGTATGAATTAAAATACTTAAATCCTTAACTGTGAATTTAATATTCCCCGTTTCTCCAATTAATTTATAGTCTTCAACAAGTTTTTTATAGAGTTGTTCTGCTGTTAATTTCATTCAATTTTATTGACTTTTCTTAATTTTCAAAGATAGAAAAATTTAATTCGGAATCACTGTTTTATATGTTGGGTAACTATTCTATGATCTCATAAAGTGATTTAGCTGTTTCTCTATTGTAACGGTTGAAATGCCACCATTCGGTTTGGATGTTCCAGAATCCACCAGCTTTAAGAACTTCTCTTAAAAGTGATCTGTTGGATATCTGAGAACTATCTAACATGCCAGAATCTAAATAAGCCTGTTCGTATCGCGGATAGGCTATTTTTCTAGCATCATCATACCCAGCTCCCATATCTAAAGGGGTGCCATCATTATCAGCGATTGTGAGGTCTACAGCACATCCGTAATTATGCAACGAACCATTTTTAGGGTTAGAAACGAACTTTGTCTTTTCCCAAATAGGCATGTCTAGAATATCCCACATATATTGCTGAACTGATCGGGGTCTAACCGCATCATAAACCAGTAAGGTCAGTGAAGAATCTTTTTCCTTTAAATATACTTGGCACTTTGCAAGATCTTGAGCAACTTTTTCTTGAAGATAAGCGCGATTTAAATGACCGTATACATCTTTTTCCATGAAATTATTTTCAGTAGAATAGCGCAATTCAACTAAAATGCTAGAATCAATATCTTGGATATTCACTAAACCAGCATCTATAATACTTTGTTCAAGGGTGTCAACTATGTATGGTTCAACTATTTCTTCAATAACTTCTTCAAGGGTGTCAACATTTTCTACCAGTTGAGTTGTGTCAGAATTAGATTCAATTTCATTACTTTGCGTTCCGTTACATGAAACAACGACTACTCCTAAGAGAATAACAAATAGTTTAGATACTTTGAACATACATCCAAATATACCGAATTTGATTTTTATGGTAAGACCAAAAGGTTTTGGTTTTAATCATCAAACTGCAACATCCAATAGTTTTCAAAAAAAGATAGAAGGCAATGATGTTTTGAAAAAAGCACAATCAGAATTTGACCAGATGGTTGAAAAATTACAATCTAAAAACGTATCGGTTAAAGTGTTTGAAGACCTGAGAGGTGATTTGCCTGATTCTATTTTTCCAAATAACTGGATTTCTCATACCGCAAATCAACTGGTGATTTATCCCATGTTAACTGAGAATAGAAGAGCTGAAGTCAGATCAGATGTAATCGATTTTTTTTCAAATGAACTTAATGTGGAAGCCGTTTTAGACTATTCACAAAGAGTGACAGAGGAGCTATTTTTAGAAGGAACAGGATCCATTATTTTTGATCATTCAAATAAGTTGGCTTATGCCTGTATTTCACCCAGAACTGATGTCAAATTATTGAATCAACTTTGTGCTGAATTAGGTTACCGCTCCATAACTTTTGAAAGTGTTGATTTAAAAGGTGGACAAATTTATCATACCAATGTGATGCTTTCTGTGGCAGAACATTTCGCAGTAGTTTGTTTAGAATCGATACCGGATTTACTAGAGCGATCCTTGCTTAAAAAGTCGCTTGAAAACTCAGGAAAAGAGGTTATTGACATTTCTTATCGGCAGATGAATCAATTTGCTGCAAATGCTTTAGAAGTTGCTGCTAAAGACGGTCAATTTTATTATTGTTTAAGTAAAACGTCACTTGACAGCTTAACGCCTAATCAGGCAGAGCGAATTGAGATTTATTCAAAATTATTAGATTTTGAAATTCCTACCATTGAAAACGTTGGCGGCGGGAGTGTGAGGTGCATGATGGCAGGATTTTTTAATTATCCTAAATAAAATACCATTCCGTAGCTGATGTATAACGGCAAGTTAAAGAAAAATTTAGGTAATGGGTTTGATGGATTGTTGATGAAATCATATTTCAACATGAATTGGTAATAATTTTTTTCACCAAGGCTGCCCGCATAACCTAATCCTGCCATAAAAGCTGGAACTGTGGTTCTGTCAGTAAAGTTTGAGGTAGATAAATCTTCAACATTGTAAAGCGCAAATTCAGTTTGCACTAATAAAGGTGGGAAGTTTATAGGTCGATATCTACCAAACAAGCTGCATCCATAAGAATGAGATGAAACTGATCCTCCATTCAATTGATTAAATCTGTACAATTGATACATAGGAGAAAGTCCGGCAGATATTCCTTTATAAATATCGATCCCAGCCATTGGTGCCACGTAAATGTAAATTAATTGTCCAAATCGTAATGATAAATCCCCTCCAACATAAATTCTTTCAGTCAGAGTTCTCGGGTTGACCTTTGGCTCTTTTTTCGTGGTGTCAGAGGCAGCCTCTTCCATATCATATTGACCATATGAAAACGAAGCAAAAATTAAACAAAATATGAGAAGTAATTTATTCATTTTCTAATACTGCATTCAATGTTTCTGGGTGTATATCGTGCCTACCTTCAAAGGTAAGCATTTGAAAATTAAGCTGCATTTTTTTCATTTCACCAAAATGTTCGTTCACTATTTCTTGAGAATAATACTCATCTTTTGTGCCAAAAATGAAATAGTTAGCAGATTGGTTAAAACGTTGCGTGTAGCTTTTTTCCATATCAGGCGGAAATACGGTTGCCCATAAAATGAATTTGTCAAAATTGTGTGATCCATAAGCAAGCCATCTACTGGCAGTTGCTCCACCTTGAGAAAACCCTAACAAGGTTACCGATTTAAAACTGAATTCACTTTTTAAATGGGTTAAAAGCGTATCTAAAAAGGTGATGTAATCTTCAATATCTGAAAGCCTGTCTTCTTTGGTCATCCATGAAGCACCAACTCTTCCGCTTGTTCCGGAATGATAAAATCGGTGCAAACCTTCTGGAATAATCACGACATATTTATCAAGATCTACTGCATTAAATTTTCTGCTGAAATACTGTGCCAAATAACCGTAACCATGCAATGCGATTAATAATTCTTTGCCATCTGTAGGTTCTCCTAAAGTAAAGTAGCGTCCGTTTTTTTGAAACTTAATATGTGACTCAGATAAACTCATTATAAAATTGTGTTATTTCGTTCAAAACTAATGCGGTCTGTTCTTTAAAAGGAGCATGTCCACAATGATTAGGTGTAAACGTTTTGACGTTATCTTTAATTGCATTTGAAATGGCTTCAACTTGTTTTAAAGTTCCGTATTGATCTTCAAGTCCCTGTATTATTAACGCTGGACAATTGATAGACTTGATTTCTTTTTCTATGTTCCAATCTTCAAAAGAATCATCCAACCAGATGTCATTCCAAGCATAAAAAACTTCTTGGTAACGATCTCCATGATATTTTCTTAAACCTTCCATTCTGCCTTCTTTTAAAAGTGGTCGCGCTTCTTGCACCCCTTTTATGGTCTCAGGCTCGTTAAAGACATGAGCAGCTTCAGTTACGATTGATTTCACCCTATTCGTATATTTACTTGCAAATATTAAAGCAATGCTTCCGCCATCTGAGTGCCCATAGAGGTGAACACTTTTTAGTTTTAGATAATTGATAAAGTCGAATAATTCATCTGCTGCCAAATGGAGATAGTCTGCTTTACGCTGGGTCAAATTGCCAGGGGATTTTCCATAGCCAGAACGATCATAAACGATTCCTTTAACATTTAAAGTCTCGCAAACTTTTTCAGGATATCCTTTCCATAGTTCAATGCAGCCTAATCCTTCATGAAGAAATATGATGGTTTCATCACTAGTTAAATTTCCTATTTCAATCCAATTTAATTCCATAAAAAAATCCCATTCACAAGAAGTAAATGGGATTTATATTTAAAAGTTATTTAGGATTTAATTCGCTCAGAATATTCTCCTTTTCTTGTGTCTACTTTGATCTTATCACCAGTGTCAATAAACAATGGAACTTTAATTTCAGCTCCTGTGTTAATCGTAGCAGGTTTTAAGGTGTTTGTTGCCGTATCTCCTTTAATTCCAGGCTCTGTATAAGTTACTTCAGCTTCAATAAATGCAGGCAATTCAACGGTTAATGGTAACTCTTCTTCTGCGTGAAATTGAATGGTACATATTACACCTTCACTTAAAAACTGTGGGTTTTCAATCATTGATTCATTGATAAAAACTTGCTCATAAGTATCCGTATTCATGAAGTGAAATCCTTCACCTTCTTGATATAAATACTGGTATGATCTTGTTTCAATTCTAACGACTTCAATTTTGTGACCAGCTGAGAACGTATTGTCTACTACTTTACCTGTTTCAATGTATTTTAACTTCGTTCTAACGAATGCAGGTCCTTTGCCTGGTTTAACATGTTGAAATTCAACAACAGAAACAATTTTTCCGTTGTACATCATGCATAATCCGTTTTTAATATCTGATGTATTTGCCATAGTATAATCTTAGATTGGACCCTTCAAAATTCCGCGATCCGAGCTTTTTATAAAATTCAATATTTTTTCTTTGATTGGGCTGTTTTCCACTTCTGCTTCAATAGCTGCAACACCAGCAGAAACTGTATTGTTCAACACAAAAAGTTGTCTGTAAGAATCTTCAACTATTTTAACTTCTTCGTCTGTAAATCCTCTTCTTCTTAATCCAATAGCATTAACGCCAGCAAAAGTTAATGGTTCACGAGCTGCTCTCACATAAGGAGGAACATTTTTTCTCACCAATGATCCACCAGCTATGAAAGAGTGTGCACCAATTCTAATGAATTGTTGTGTTCCAACTTTTCCTTCAAGAATTACATAATCTTCTAAAACATTGTGTCCTGAAAGACCAGTGTAATTAGCAAGAATACAATGGTTTCCTACTTGGCAATCGTGGGCAATGTGAACATATCCCATTAAAAGGCAGTTACTTCCTACAGATGTTTTTTTCATATCATCTGTACCACGGTGAATGGTTACGCACTCTCTGATTACTGTGTTATCTCCAATTTCAGTAGTTGTGTATTCTCCATGAAATTTTAAATCTTGAGGAACCGCAGAAATAATAGCTCCAGGATAAATTTGGCAATTCTTACCAATTCTAGCGCCTGGATATATGGTCACGTTAGGACCAATATGAGTACCTTCTCCAATTTCTACATCATTGTAGATGGTGGTGAAAGATTCAATAGTTACGTTTTCTCCAATCTTTGCGTTTGGATCAATTTGAGCAAGTTTGCTTATCATTCAGTTCTATCTTTTACGACTTGTGCTAACATATCTGCAGACATTACGGCCTTACCGTTAACATATGCAGTACCACCCATATTTACAAGTCCTCTTCGTATAGGTGAGATCAACTTCAATTCAAAAACAACTGTGTCTCCTGGACGTACCATGTTTTTAAACTTAACGTTATCAATCTTCATAAAGTAAGTAGAGTAGAGGTGAGGGTCTTCAACTTTAGATAAGGCGAACACTCCTCCACACTGCGCCATTGCTTCAATTTGCAGTACTCCAGGAAATATTGGATTGCCTGGAAAATGACCGGTAAACTGAGGCTCATTCATGGTGATATTCTTTACACCAATAATTGTGTCATCAGTTATCTCCATTACTTTATCAACTAATAAAAAAGGATACCTATGAGGTAACATCTTTTCTATGTCGTTAATATTATAAAGCGGTTCCTTCTCTAAATCGAAAAATTTACCGGCTGATTCTTGTTTTTTAATTTGTTGCTTTAACAATTTAGCAAACTCAACATTTCCCCCGTGCCCAGGTCTTGCGGCTAAAATGTGACCTTTAAATGGTCTGCCCACTAGCGCTAAATCTCCAATGATATCTAACAATTTATGTCGAGCAGGCTCATTTTCAAATACAAGTTCTGTATGGTTTAAGGTTCCGATTCCATCATAAGAAACAGAAAGGTTTTCTTTACCTAAAAGTTTGGCTAATCGGTTTAATTCTTCTTGTTGTATATCACCTCTTTCAACTAAGACAATAGCATTGTCTAAATCTCCCCCTTTAATTAATCCGTTAGTTGCTAAGTATTCTAATTCTTTAAGGAAACAGAAAGTTCTGCAACTTGCAATTTCTTTCTCAAAATCCTCAATTTTAATCATGCTAGCATGCTGAGTTCCTAGTACTGGTGAGTTGTAATCCACCATTACAGTTACTCTATAATTCTCATCTGGTATAGCTAAAAACTCAATTCCTTTTTCAACATCTTCCCACTTAATGTTTTCATCAAGTTCAAAATATTCTCTATCTGATTCTTGCTCTACTAGTCCAACTGCTTTAATTGCTTCTACGAATTGAATTGAACTTCCGTCCATAATCGGAACTTCAGGTCCATCTAACTGAATTAAAGCATTGTCAACTTGCATTGCATATAATGCCGCCAAAACGTGCTCAGTGGTATACACCTTTCCTCCGTTTTGTTCTAAAGTCGTTCCTCTCGCTGTTGATACTACGTTGTCAGGATCCGCTTTAATGATGGGTTCACCTTCAATATCAACTCTTTGAAATTTGTAGCCGTGTTTATCTGCTGCTGGTAAAATGGTCAAATTCACTGTTTCTCCAGTGTGTAGACCAACTCCAGCAAGCTTTATTTCAGCTTTAAGGGTTTTTTGCTTTTCAGCCATTGTTGTCTTTATTTTCCTTCAATTGTTCTAATTCTGCCTCAAGCTCTCTCAATTTATTTAAGATATATGGTAATCTTCTGAAACCCATATATGATTTCTTGTAATCTTCTGCGGCGTATGCTGGTGAACCAAGCAATACTTCGCCTTCTTTTTTTACTCCTTTTCCAACACCCGACTGTGCTCCAATCAACACGCCATCTGCCAATTCAATATGACCAACGATTCCTGCTTGACCGCCAATCATCATGTTTTTGCCCAGTTTTGTGCTTCCTGCTACTCCAACTTGCGCAGCCATTACAGTGTTTTCACCAATAATTACGTTATGCCCAATTTGTATTAAGTTATCCAACTTTACACCTTTCTCAACAACTGTTGAACCTAGTGTTGCTCTATCCACGGTGGTGTTAGCGCCAATTGAAACGTGATCTTTTAAAATGACATTTCCAATTTGCGGAACCTTTTGATAATTGTTTTCAGAGTTTGGAGCAAAACCGAATCCGTCTGCGCCTATAATTGCACCAGAATGTATAGTACATTTCTTTCCAATAATAGAATCTCTATAAATGTGTACACCACTGTAAACAACAGTTCCGTCACCCAAAGTTACTCCATCTCCAACATAAGAATTAGGATAAATATGAACATTATCACCAACAACAACGTTCTCTCCTATGTAGGCGAAAGCGCCAATGTAGACTTGCTCTCCAATTTTGGCAGATGCTGAAATAAAAGATTGGTCTTCTATTTTTGGTTGCTTGGCAATGGCTTGATCGTACATTTCCAGAAGTTTCGCAAAAGCTGAATATGCTTCTGGAACTTTAATGAGTGTGCAACTCGTTGGAACCGTTTGTGAAGGCTCAAAGTCGCTATTCACAATCACAATAGTTGCTTGCGTTGAGTATAAATACTCTTCGTATTTAGGATTCGCTAAAAAAGATAAGGTGCCCGTTTTACCATCTTCTATTTTTGATAATCCAGACACCGCAGATGTCGCATTTCCTACAATCTCGCCCGAAAGCAAGTCAGCAATTTGTTGAGCTGAAAATTCCATTATGCCAAAATTAATAATTAAACACGCCTTGAAGTATACGAACTAACGAAGTTTTCAACAAATCGGTTGACATAAAAACAACCGAGCTTGCTTAACTTACTCATCTGCATTCAAATAACAGAAGCAAAATTTTTCTACAGGCGTAGACAAGGCTGCAATGTTAAGGTTGTCAGATGCTTGAGCTAAATCTTGAATTTTACCATTTTTTGATAAAATCAAAATTTGTTTAGAATCGTCATTGTACGCGCTGTTAACAAGTCTTTCAGATTCGAAAAAATAGACTGATTCTTCATCTGAGAAGCCCATTTTTTCTTGTATGTTCACTTGTTTTTCTAAAATGTATTCTTTTTTGAAAGGGGTTTTAGAAATTTCAGTTTTGAATAATTTTCTAGAAACTATACTTTGACAAAGCTTGGCCAAAATTCCATCTTCTGAAAATTGCCAAGTTTTAATAGAAGAGATTAAATCATTATCATCTATTAGCGCAAAATGTTGCAACAGTTCGTCATTCTCCTTGAAATCTTCGATTCGCGTATCTTTCTCTAGAAATGTTTTTAAGAATGGTGATGCAAACAAATCAGCACCTTCACTGAATAATTCTTTTGCTCGGTGCATTATTTTAATGAGCATATACTCACTTGATACAACTGTTTTGTGCATGTATACTTGCCAATACATGATTCGTCTTGCAGAAATAAAGTTCTCAATAGAGTAAATTCCTTTTTCTTCTACAACTAATTTATCATCTACTACATTTAACATGGCAATTATTCGATCAGATCCAACTACTCCTTCAGATACGCCCGTGAAAAAGCTGTCCCGTTGTAAATAATCTAAACGGTCCATGTCCAGTTGGCTAGAAACTAACTCATGAAGAAATGATTTTTTGTATTGATCTGTAAATATGGCAATTGCTGTGTCTAATTTCCCGTTGTATTCTTCATTTAACCGATCCATGAACAAAAGTGACATTTCTTCATGGTTCACTGATTTCAATAAAGAATGTTCAAGTGTATGCGAGAATGGTCCGTGACCAATGTCATGTAGCAGTATCGCTATAATTGCACCTTGTTGCTCTACAGGACTAATTTCAATTCCTTTCTTTTTTAGAACGCTAATTGCTTTGGTCATTAAATGCATAGCTCCTAAAGCATGGTGGAATCTGGTGTGATTGGCTCCAGGGTACACCAAATGGGATAATCCCAATTGCTTAATTCGCCTTAACCTTTGAAAGTAAGGGTGTTGAATCAAATCAAAAACTAATTCATCCGGAATTGTAATAAATCCGTGAACTGGGTCGTTGATAATTTTTCTTTTGTTGGATGTAGCTTTTTGCAAACTCAATTGATTAAATTAACCGCTAAATTAAATAATAATATGGAAGGCAAGATACTTTGGGCAGATGATGAAATTGATATGTTAAAACCGCATATTCTTTTTTTACAAGAAAAAGGCTATGAAATTGACATAGTAAACAATGGTTCAGATGCTGCTGAGATGGCGGAAGAGACTCATTATGATATTATTTTTCTAGATGAAAATATGCCGGGTTTAACTGGCTTAGAAACATTGGCAAGAATAAAAGATCATAATCAAGATGTGCCCATTATCATGATTACCAAGAGTGAAGAGGAGCATATAATGGAAGAGGCCATAGGGGGGCAAATCTCAGATTATTTAATTAAGCCCGTAAATCCTAATCAAATTCTACTTTCACTTAAAAAGAATTTAGACTCAAGAAATTTGGTGAGTCAAAAGAATTCATCTGATTATCAAATGGAGTTTCGTGAAATTGGTATGCGATTAAATGATCGGTTAGACGCTCAAGAATGGAGTGATATCTATGATAAATTAGTGCGTTGGGAATTGAAGTTAGAGGATTCAGATGATGATAGCATGAAGGAGATTTTCTCAATGCAAAAGAGAGAAGCGAATGCGCAGTTTTGTAAATACATTGATAAGAATTATCGTGATTGGGTAAATGGAGATGAAGATGCTCCAGTAATGTCCCATAATTTGTTATCGAAAAAAATGATGCCAAACTTGGGTAGTGAAAAGGCATTTTTAATTGTAATTGATAATTTAAGATACGATCAATGGAAGGTGTTGAAACCATTAATTACTGAGTATTTTAATGTAGACAAAGAAGAAACATTTTATTCAATTCTCCCAACAGCTACACATTATGCAAGAAATGCTCTGTTTGCAGGGTTAATGCCTTTAGAAATTGAAAAGAAACATCCAAATTTATGGCTGAATGAAAATGATGAAGGCGGTAAGAATATGCATGAAAAAGAGTTGTTACAGGCCAATCTGAAAAGACATAATAAACAAATAAAAATGTCTTATAACAAAGTGGTGAAGTTGGATTATGCGAAAAAGCTGGTGGATCGATTTAGCGAGTTATTAGAAAACGATTTAAATGCAATCGTTTATAATTTTGTAGACATGCTTTCTCATGCTAGAACAGAGATGGAAGTATTGAAAGAATTGGCAGATGATGAAGCGGCATACCGTTCTTTGACTGTATCCTGGTTTAATCATTCTCCATTAAAAGAGATGTTGAAGAAAATTGCAGATAAGGGGCTCAAATTATATTTGACCACTGATCACGGTACAATTAGAGTAGATAACCCAGTTAAAGTCGTGGGTGATAAGAATACGAACACCAACTTGCGATATAAAGTAGGGCGAAACTTGAATTATAATGAGAAAGAAGTGATTGTTTCTTCTGATCCGGATGCCATTCATTTACCTAAAGAAAATGTAAGCTCTCAGTTTATTTTTTCAAAGGAAAATGATTTCTTTGCGTATCCAAATAACTATAATTATTACGTAAAATATTACAAGGATACCTTTCAACACGGAGGTGTTTCGCTTGAAGAAGTGATTATTCCTTGGGTGGAATTAAGTGCAAAATAATGCTTTTTAAATCTGTTACATTAGATCAATTGCCAAGTATTGCTGAGCAAATTAAAACGGCATTGCTAGCGTCTAAAAAAAAGTTCATTCAGCTTAAAGGTGAAATGGGGGCTGGAAAAACGACTCTAACAAATGAGTTGATGAAAAACATGGGGATTGATGAAGAAGGTTCGTCTCCAACATTTTCAATTGTAAATGAATATTTTTCAGTAAATTACGGTAAGATTTATCATTTTGATTTTTATAGAATAGAAGATGAATCTGAAGCTTATGATATTGGGGTTGAAGAGATTTTTGAAGAGGATGCCTTTTGCTTTGTTGAATGGCCAAGCCGCATTGAGAACCTTTTACCTGAAGATTCCGTAGTTATTAGCATTACATTAGACGGACTAAACAGAACAATTGAATTACAGAATTTATGACAGATCCAGAAACATTAAAATCCTTAATGAAAGAAGGGAGTCTTTTGCCACAAGAAGAGATGCTAGCAATTGGGAGAAAGAAGGGAAAGTTGATGATTGGAATTCCTAAAGAAACAACTTATCAAGAAAATCGTGTCGCATTAAATCCTGAAGCTGTTCAGTTGTTAGTGAATAATGGTCACCGAATTGTGGTTGAGTCTAAAGCTGGTTTACCATCAAGATATGAGGATGTAGATTATTCTGAAGCTGGAGCTGAAATCGCTTATGATACGGCTGAAGTTTTTAAAGCAAATATTATTGTAAAAGTGGCTCCTCCAACTGAAGAAGAGATTGAGATGATGCCAGGTAATCAAACCTTACTTTCAGCTCTGCAATTGACGTTACATCCAAAGAAGACCTTGGTCAGTTTGATGAATAAAAAGGTGACGGCCATTGCTTGGGATTATATTCAAGATGAGCATAATATTTTCACTGTTGTTAGGGCAATGGGAGAAATTGCAGGAAACACTTCTATTTTAATTGCTTCAGAATTATTGTCCAACTACAATACAGGAAAAGGTATTATGATGGGCGGTGTTGCTGGAGTGCAACCAACTGAAGTGGTTATTCTCGGAGCAGGAACAGTAGGGGAGTATGCTTGTAGAGCGGCTCTAGGTTTAGGTGCCTCAGTAAAGATTTTTGATAACTCATTAACAAAGTTGAGACGTCTTCAGAATGATGTGGGACAACGTGTGTATACCTCCGTAATTCAGCCTAAACTTTTAGAAAAAGCGATAATGAGAGCGGATGTAGTTATTGGGGCTGTGAGAGCCGGTTTGGGAAGAACTCCTTGCATAGTGACAGAGGCAATGATTCAAGCTATGAAACCAGGATCGGTAGTGGTAGACGTGAGTATTGACCAAGGTGGATGCTTTGAAACTTCACAAGTGACCAATCATACTAAGCCAACTTTTGTGAAACATGATGTCATTCACTATTGTGTACCAAATGTAGCTTCAAGAGTATCTAGAACGGCAACCATTGCTTTAAGTAATATTTTTTCTCCAATGATTTTAAGTATAGGAGATGTTGGTGGATGCAAAGAAATGATTAGGAAGGATCCTGGATTCAGAAGTGGGGTGTACATTTATCAAGGAAAATTAACTTCAGAGATTTTAGGAAAGGTCTTCGATTTACCGTTTAAAAACATTGAGTTGCTTTTGGCGGCTTTATAAATAAAAAAAGGTGGTCTTTTTCTGAACCACCTTTACTTTTGATATATATCTTTTCTACCAGGCGAACAAAGGCTTGCCTTGCATTAACTCCATGACATCTTCTTTGATGCTTGCCAGCTCAAAAACGTCAGTTGAGTTGAGTAAAGCACGATCAATCAAATCGACAATTTTAATAATATCATTTTTGTCAACTCCTCTTGTTGTTACTGCAGCTGTTCCAATTCTAATTCCAGATGTGATAAAAGGTGATTTATCGTCAAATGGAACCATGTTTTTGTTTACTGTAATATCGGCTAAAGTTAAAGCGTTTTCAGCGTCTTTACCGTTGATTCCTTTTGATCTTAGGTCAATTAACATGGAATGATTGTCAGTTCCTCCAGAGATAATTTCGTATCCTCTTTTAACCAACTCTTCAGCCATTACTTTTGAGTTCTCAATTACCTGAGCACCGTAATCTTTAAATGATGGTTTTAAGGCTTCACCAAAAGCTACAGCTTTTGCGGCAATAACGTGTTCTAATGGACCACCTTGAGAACCCGGAAAAACAGCTGAATCCAGCAGTGAACTCATCATTCTTAAGTTTCCATTTTTTAATTTAATTCCAAAAGGATTCTCGAAATCATTTCTCATCATGATTACACCTCCTCTAGGTCCTCTTAACGTTTTGTGAGTTGTAGTTGTGATGATATGACAATGATCGAAAGGGTCGTTTAAAAGTCCTGCAGCTATTAGTCCCGCAGGGTGAGAAATATCTGCTAAAATGATCGCGCCAACTTCGTCAGCAATTTTTCTTACTCGCTCATAATCCCAATCTCTTGAGTAAGCAGATGCTCCAACAATAATCATGTTAGGTTTTTCAGCTCTAGCCACAGATTCCATATGGTCGTAATCCACCAATCCTGTTGCTTTGTCTACTCCGTAAAAGCAATTTTCGTAAAGCTTTCCTGAGAAGTTTACCGGAGATCCATGAGTTAAGTGTCCTCCATGTGAAAGGTCAAAACCTAAAATTTTATCACCAGGCTTTAAGCAGGCTAACATCACTGCGGCATTTGCTTGTGATCCTGAGTGAGGTTGTACATTAGCCCAAGTGGCATTAAATAGTTCTTTAATTCGGTTAATGGCAAGTTCTTCAACTTGATCTACAATTTCACATCCCCCATAATATCTTTTATACGGAAGTCCTTCTGCGTATTTGTTTGTTAGGATTGAGCCAATTGCCTGCATCACTTCGTCAGAAACAAAGTTTTCAGACGCAATTAGTTCAATTCCATGAAGTTGACGTTGTTTTTCTTGCTCGATTAAATCGAAAATTTGCGAATCATTTGCCATTAGTACAGATTTTTTTGACAAAGGTATCAATTCGGTTTATTCGGCTTTCGTTTGTGGAAAAAATTTGAAAAGAATAAATAAAATCATGAGCGGCATAAACGATTGTCCTAATCCCATAAGTGTCCTAACAATATGGTAGATGTCATTTGAAATACCAAAGAGTTTGCCAATGGTAAGTAACAAACCTGATCCTAAGAATATTCCGGCAAAAAGCAAAAGGGTAATTCTAGAGTAGGTAGGGTTTTTAAAGTAAATTTTAATTATGAGATACGAGAGTAGGCTAAACAATCCGATAAATATGATAGTTAAAACCCATTTCAAAATGACAATATTGGAAGGGTCCCAGTCTAATAGAAAATGAAACTCATCCCTTGCTTGATTCATCCTTCCCTCAGTTAGCGTTTTGTAAACCCAATTGATGTTCCCAAACAGATAGCCACGAATGAATCCCAGTAAAACAATTATCACTGTCAAAAGAATTGACTTCCATTTAACTGACATTGTCACTATATTTTTTAGCATACCAATACCACAAAACAAAGATGATCGCGTACACGAATATTGTAAAGGTGTATAAATGATTAAAATCGAGATATTGAGGGTAGTGATTATTGATCATTACTAAAGCTGCTACTCTAAGAATGTTTGCCGCATGAACAATTAGAAGCCCTGTTGGAATGAACCAGAGCTTAGTTTTCCATGAACCCGGAAAAGCAACAATAAAAATAGAAAAGATAGAAAACAGTTTGAATCCATTACATTCATCTCCAACCCATATTCCTCTGTAGTTTCCTCCATCCATGAAAAGTAAAACATGGTCACTTTCAATTTCTATTAAAGTGTCAACTCCAAATAACCCCATGAAATGATGAGTGAGCGAAACGATATTGTAATTTAATTCATAGTCCCAAGTAGTGTGGACTTTGATTACGAAATAGTAAAGAAGCATCCAGGTGACATATAAAGCGCCACCAATGAATAGAAAACGGACTATTTTATTTTGAAGAAGTTTAGACATGAAAAAAAGTAGAGCTTTTAGGCTCTACTCTTAGTTCGATTGTTATATATTTTTTTTGCACCTAATGCAGCACCAGCCACAATCAAAAATCCTATTCCACCATCAACAGGAATACATTCAGGTTGCCAGCATGGCGGAGTAGATCCGGTTGATCCACCACCACCTGGAGGCGGTCCGCCTGGAGGTTGCGCGTAAAGTGCAATATTTGTAGCGAGTCCAACGAGCAATAAAAAAGCTCTGTAAATATATAATCTAAGTTTCATTTCAATTTTATTATCTACTAAAATATAAGTTTTTTAGTATACTGTTTTCCATTGATGTTCACAACAAAGATATGTATACCATTTAAATCAGCCGGTAAATTAACAATATTGCTTCCATTAACTATAGAAGTTGAAGTTGTGTAAACCTGCTGTTGTCCTAGCATGTTGTACAATGAGATCTCTACGTTTTCTGAAGTTATGTTTTGGCTTTGTAGGTCAATAATGTTACCCATTTGAACAATATTCAAAATGTTGTCAGATTCAGACTCGATTGATAAGGCTTGAGGTAATAATTCGTTGTCTGCTGAATTAGAAAGAATCAGTGTAAATCTATCAGTTTCTCCTTCAGTTCCATAGAAATGATATTCAGAGAACTCTTTGAAATCATGAAACGCTTTAGTCTCTTTATCATAAATCAATATTTTATTGTAATGATCGAAGACAAATAAGTCAAGCGCAGAAAGTGTGTAATAACCTTCGTTTTTAAGATTCAACAATAAGTTGAACGACTTGTCTTTGAAGTTGTTTGAGATATAGTTCTTTCTTACATTATCTTCCAGTCCAAAATCCATTGAAATTGAAGGGCCTTCTTCTTTACCTGTGAAAAGGTGCTTAATGTCACCTAAAGTGTCAAGACCGTCAAGCGCAATATTTGACTCTTGCAGTGCAATTGAGCTATAGTAAGTTGAAGCGTCTTCAGAAAGCACGAGCTTCATATCATTTATTTGATCTTGAGTTCTAATGAAAGTTCCGTCTTCTGTTGTTGTTTTATTGATTTGTTCAAAAGATAAATCACATACAGAAGATACACTAACCCAAAACGCCTGTCCGGTTTCGATTAAACCGTTAGCTCCAATTTCTGCAGTACTAAAACTATTGTCTGAACCGTCATAAAACTGGTAAGATCCAGCCGCTGCGTCATATACATAAAAGTAATTTCCAACTTGACTTGGTTTAGTTATACTTGAAAAAGTAATAGGGCAAGCATAAGGATTTCCAAGTGTCCACCAACCGGTATTTAAAGTTCGAGTGACATCAGTTGTTGTGTTTACTGTTCCTCTTGATGTTAACGTGGTACCATCAAAAGTAGTTGTAGAGGTTCCTACAAAAACTTCGTAACCTCTTCCGTTATCTATTACATCTGTACTATTCAATACGTTATTTGAAATTGAGTTTTGCGTGAATCTAACCGAGTGAAAACAGCCGTCAGGTCCGAAAGCGCAGCCATCAGGAAAGTTAGATCCAGACATTGCTAAATCCGGATCCCAAGCATCAAAAGTAGCGTCTGTTACAGGTGAAGATAAGTTTCTCCAATCTGCGTTTCCGGCCGGAATAAATCTTTCTACTTCTACAGGTCCGGTTATAGAAGCTCCTCCTAATATTGGTGCAATTCTAGCTCCAGTTGAAGAGCCATTCGATTGAATGATAAAATGATTAGTTGCGACATCTTCTATGGCTAATTCACCACTAATTACGTTTACGATACCATCAATTTTGTAGGTTCCTTCAAAAAAGTCAACGGTAGCTACAGCAGAATTATTAATAGTTAAATTGTTCAGGGAAACGCTGTTTCCTAATGGATCAAAATATTGTAAATCATCACCAACAAATGCAATCGTTCCATCAGTACATGTTAATGCACCATCCATGTCAAACCCATCCCCAATGTTCAATGTGAAATCTAGGTCCATTACTAAGGCTCCACCATTTTCAACAGCGAAGTAATCTACTTCTGCATCTTGGTTTACAAATACTGTGGTACTTGGGTCAATGTACACTTCATCTGAAGCTGAGGGGATACAGTTACAGTCCCATGTAGCAACATCACTCCAGTTACCTCCACCGTTGTGCGAATGAATTTCTAAAATTTCTTCAATTCCAGCCAATGTAAAAAAGTCTCCATCATTTAAATCAACATTAAAGCTGACATCTCCAGATGAGTAAGCTCCGGTAACTATTGTCGCGTCACTGAAATCACCATCTGAGTCTACAAGCAGTCTATATGATGCCGAATTGGCAAAATCATTGGAGCCTGTTTTGAAGGTGATTGTTGTGGTTCCAACATCTCCAGTTTCCCCTGCTCTCCAAGTTCTGGTGAATCTTTGATGCAAAGGCAAACTAGCTGGCATATCGGCCATTGTGAACTCTGTTAAAGCATTATCGGTATGAGCAGCCATCAAATATTCTCCGCTACCCATTGAGGTAGGAGCTGAAAATTCAACAATGTCTTTACCTTGTGCAGTAGTTTGAGAGTTTGTTCCATTGTCACCTATAGCAATTAAGTCTAACTTATGTGTTGCCTGATAAGCATAGAAATCAGAAGGTATTGCGATATTGTATTTTGTTCCTAAATAATTTTCTATTAATACACGTTGAAGACTGTTTAAAGATGTATTGTATACAACCACTTCAGCAATATATCCATTTAGCGTATAGTTGTTGCCTGAAACAGTGCTCGTTAGCTTGTTTCCTAATCCTACCGCCATATGACCAGATGGAGTAGTATAAGTAGCGGATTTTGTCAACATTAAATTACCTTCTCTGTAAATTTTATTAGTTGATGACTCAATGTGATGAGATAAAAAAGATGCATCTCCGTCATCAGTGAAACTAACATGTTGTATTGTTGGTGAATAATGAGCTCCAATAACCTTATTTGAATTGGTATTACTGTAAGTTCTCCACTTTGCAGATGTTGAAGATGAATATTGAGAAGTAATCATCATTTGAGAGACTAAATTTGTTTTTTGAAAAACTATAAAGTAGGTCAATTCAGAAGATTCCAACGCTGGAATAGAGCCAGATTCTAAAACATCATTCACACCGTCAAATGTGACTACTGAAAGACCATTTAATCCAGCCTCTGTTGCAACCGGTTGTAAGCTTACCGAACCTTGACTGAAATGGTTATTGTTCCCAGAGAAATCTGTAAATGTAGCAACTGGAGTTCCGTTAGATAAATTTAAGGCATGAGCGTCAAGCCAAATTACGTTTTCGGCAGAAGTTCCGACACCTGCTGCACCAGTTTGAGCCAAAATGCTATTTGAGAATAACAACGATAATGATATCATTGAAAGGTTAAGGAGAGTAGTTTTCATACAGGTTGAATTTATTCAAGTTTGGAAGGTACGAAAGTTTATTTAAACTGCCAATCAATTGAAAAAAAAATGAGAGTATTAGTACCATTTTTTTGCTGGTGTCATAAAATCTATTGGTTAAGAGCTGAAACTATATTGTTTATCGACCGTATTTATATTATTAAAAAACACAATTGGTTATATGTCAACGTCTGGAATGCAAGATAAGCGAGAGAATAAATTACTAGGGATTAAGGATATTCTATTCATTTGGCAAATGATTCTAGAGAATATTGCCCTATTGATTATTCTGCCTTTTTTAGCCTATGCTATTGGTTACATCTACACACATAGGTTGGAAAACAAGTATGGGGCTAAAGTTGAATTATTACTTAAATCTAATGAGACTTATGATTATCAAGACCCCATTTATCAGGGTTTGGGGGCATATGGTATGTATATGGATGTTCAAAACCAAATTAGAATTCTACAATCAAGAGATTTAATTGGAGAAGTTGTAGACAGGGTTGGTGCAAACACTTCATATTTCGTAGTGGGTAGATTGAAAAAAGCTGAAGTTTTTGAAACTTTGCCATTTCAATGTGAATCGAATGTATTTAATGAAACGATATACGAAAGACCACTTAGCATAAAGATTTTAGACAAAGATAATTATGAGTTAGTTTATAATTTGAATGATGAGACACAAACTTTCTACGGCGTTTTTAACGAGAAATTATATACAGAGGACTTCGAGATTGTATTGAATAGATCGTATACCTTTGGTCCTAATAATATTGATGTAATAAAGTCTTCAGATTATGAAGTCGTGCTGCATTCAGAAGATTATTTGATTTCAAAATATCAAGCATCATTGTCTATTGAAAACATAGAGTATACATCTATTCTTGAGGTTTCTGTCATTGATGAATTAGCCCAACGAGGAAAGGTGTTTTTAGATACTTTATCTAGTGTATATATTGATGTTTCAAAGCGAATTCAATTGGAGGTAAATCAAAACACATTAGATAATATTCAAAAACAAATTGATACGCTCGTTGTTTTTATTCAACAAAAAGAATCAGAGCTCTTATCTTACAAAGACAACAATTCAATATTAAATCCTGAAAAAGAGGAAGGGCAGTATTTTGAAGAATATGTTCGATTGACAAAAGAAGAGAGAGAGATTTTAAAAAGTAAAAACTCATTGATTTCGTTAAAAGAGTATTTGTTGGATAGTAAAAATGAGCATTTTTTACCTCCTAATTTTTATATTGAAGAAAATGATGACTATTTAAATTTAGCAGTGGAAGAGCTTCGAACGAAGCAGTTAAAGTATGAGATTTCCCTTACTATATCTACTTCAGATAATTTTGAAATGCGTCAACGCAAAAATCAAATTTCATCCTTGAAAGGAGATATTCTCAAGTACATTGATAATGTAATAAAGGCTTACGATAAGGAGTTGAATGAGCTTGGTGGTTATATTGGTGAGTATAGAGGTATGATTCAAGAATTACCTAAATCGGCTCAAGGAATTTCAAATATTCAACGAGAACTGGACGTTAACAATAAAATGTACCTCTTTTTGTTAGAGAAAAAAACGAACACGTTAATTGCCCGGGCTGGTATTATTCCTCAAGTGAGAGTTATTGAGAAAACAACTTCACTCGGAGTTGTTAGTCCTGACAAAACGAGAATTAAAAGATTGTTTATTCTAGGTGGTTTTATTGTGGCGCTTTTGTTTGCCACGGTTAGAAAGTTATTTTTTGAACGTGTTGAAACAGTCAGTAAATTGGCAGAAACAACGAATTTAACTGTTGTAGGTGGCGTTCCCAGAATGAAAGATCAAAATGCATCTGATTTTATCATGAAAAATCCTAAATCACAGCTAACAGAGAGTTTTAGGTCTATTCGGACCAATTTATCCTTCCTTTCAAGTCAAAATGGTGAAAAGGGTAAATTGATTTTACTGAGTTCCTTTTTTCCAGGTGAAGGTAAAACCTTTTGTTCAGCCAACCTGTCTCAGTTAATTTCAATGACAGATAAGAAAATTTTGTTGATTGATTTTGACTTGCATAAACCTAAAGTTCATAAAACATTTGGTTTGGATAATACTGAAGGGATATCATCCTATATTGTTGGGAAATCAAAATTAGAGGATATTATTCATAAAGATGTAAAACCGAATTTGGATTTGATATTAGCAGGTCCGATAGCCCCTAATCCTTCAGAATTAGTTTTAAGAAAAGAGGTAGATAATATTTTGAATGAAGTAAAAGAATTATATGATTTTGTAATCATTGATACTGCACCATTCGGAATCTTAAATGACACCTTAGAATTAGTAAAAAAAGTAGATGTGTTCTTAATTGTCTTGAATACTAAGTACACGAAAAGTAGAGGGATCAGACATATTGAAGATTTATTTGGAAAATATGATGACGTAAATATTGGGCTAATTCTAAATAGCATAAAAGAACGAAGAATCAGATATTACTATACAAAGTATGCTAGTAAATATACCTATGGCTATAATTATAGCTATGGTTATGGATACGGAGATTATAGTGAGACAAATGAAGACTAGTGTTTTAGACTGGGTATTCTCGTTCCTTTTGCATATATTTGCTTAAGGAAACAAATACTTACACATGAATTTCAGATCTATTATAGTTCTATTTTTAATAACTGTTTCATTGTCAACTTATGGTCAAAATACCCTGAGATATAGTTTGTCTTCTTTTTCTACAGTAACATCAAATGATTCACTAGATTTATTAGGTGGCCAATCAATATCAGGCTTATCAATTAGCCCAAATGTATATCATGGATTTCTTCCGCTTCAATATTCCACTCTAGACTTGAATGAATTTAATTCTAATAAGATTGCAGTATATCCCAATCCTACTAATGACAATATTCATATTGATTTTGGCAATGAGTTTACCGGTTTGATATACATAAGAGATATAGCGGGGAAAATAGTTTTCGAAAAAGAGATCACTGGTTCTTTTTATGTAGTAGATATGTCTGATTATTTAAATGGGGCATATTTAATCCAGTTTGTGAATGAAGATAGAATCTATGATATTAACAAAATCATTAAATTCTAATGGTAACCTTGAAACGATTTTATATTACTTTGTTTTTGGTTTTACCATCCTTGATTTATGGACAACAAGATAACTTCTTGTCTATTAATATTCAGTCGCAGCTCAATACCTATTTTGAAAGTTCAATAGATTTAAAATACATTATTCTCGATTATTCTAATGATACCGTTTGGGTAGAAGATCATCTTGGAATTATTGTTTCAAGCGAGCAATCTTTTAGTTCAATATTGGGTAAAGGAACCTACGTGTCAGGAAATGAAACAAACTTTGATGAAATTGATTGGCGCTTTGTCAATAAATTTTTAATTTTTAAAACAAATCCTATTCTGTCTTTAATTGGTGAGTTTAAATTAAATAGTGTACCATATGCCTTTCATTCATTGCATTTAGATTCAATTCCATTAATGATCCAATTGAATGATGTGAGCGGAATACCAAGCAGTAATGAAGTGTTAAAATATGACCCAAGCGGTTACTATTTTGCGCAAGACTTGACTCATGACTCCAGTGTTTTTACTTATTATAATGGTACTTCAAACTTCGCTGATACTGCTTTGTACGGGATTTCGAATATTTCTTGGGTTGATACTGTTAATTATGGTTTTGAAAGTGATACATCAAATGTCACGTTGTTAGTTAATTCATCTACGTACAGCGATACGTCTAATTACAGTGACTCCTCAGGATTTGCATATTATACAAGTAACGCATGGCAAATAAACGGTAATAATGGGGTGGAATCAGAGCTAGGAAGCAATAATTCGGTTGATTTTGGGTTTATGACAAATTCGTACATACGACTAAATTTATCTAATACTTCTGTTTCAAATGTCTTGACTCCTGTTTCAGGCTTCAACTTTCAAACTACGAGCGGCATGCTTCATAAAATGAACACTTCTGCCGGCACACCACTAAATAGTTTTGCTAGTGCATCCATGTATTTTAATGGCGAAAAGAGTGCCTTTTCAGGTGGAACGACAAATTTAAATCTAGATACACTTTTAGGAAATTATAGTTTTTGCTGGGGTGAAAATGTTGGCACTAATGGTCCTAATTCAACTGTATTTGGAAAGAACTCATCTGGAGATTCAGCATTATTCGGTGGGTCGACCATGTATGAATCTATTTCAAGTTTTGCTTTTGGAAATAATTGTCATGTTGCCCATATGAGTGTGGCAATTGGATACAACGCCTCTGCAAATTATTATCGTAACGTGGCTATCGGAAAAAATGTGACAGCAACGAACCAATCATCAACCGTTGCAATTGGTGATAACGTTTTCTGTTCAGGCGCAACATCTTGGGGGATGGGACAAAATATTGAAGCTACTGGTCATTTTTCTACAGCTTTGGGAACGAATGCTAGCACGGATTTCAAGAATGGAAGTTTTGTTTACGGAGACAACTCTACTACCGATACTGTGAAGAATACGGCAAATCAACAATTTATGGTGAGGGCTGCAGGAGGTGTTATTATTTACTCTTCATCCAATTTATTAAATGGAGTATCCCTTGCAAGTGGAGGAGGAAGCTGGAATATGATTTCAGATATGAATAAAAAGCACAGTATAACTAAAATCAATTCTGATTTAGGAGAATCTTGGTATGAGGATATTCAAGTTTATAAATGGAAGTACAAAAATCAAAATCAAGAACATATTGGTCCTATGGCTCAAGATATGTTTAAGGTGTTCAAGGTTGGGGAGTCTGAAAAATATATCAATCAGTTAGATATAGACGGTGCAGTATTTTACGGATCAAAAGTACTTTCTGAAAAGTTAAAAAAGAAGTTAGTTAAATCAAATGAAATAAGCAATCTTGAATCTGAAATTGAACTTGAAAAAGTGAAGTTAGATGAGTTAGAAAAACGAATTTTAGAATTATATGAAGAAATGGATCATTAGCATTGTTGCCATGATGTTATTCATGTGCACAAATGCTCAGACTTTTCCTGAAGGAATTGCATACCAAGCCCAGGTGTCAAGTTCTACAGGAGCTATACTAAGTAATGTAACTGTTGGAGTTAGATTTAATATTCGATCGACTACTTTAAATGGACCAATTTTATGGCAAGAAGATCACTCCATATTATTGAGTGATTTAGGGCACTTTGCAGCAAATATTGGTGAAGGGTTATCTACAGGTGCCGGCTCGGTTCCCGTTTTTTCAAATATTGAATGGGCAAATTCAATTATGTTTCTTGAAATGCTTGTAGACGAAAATAATATAGGAGCATTTGTCAGTACAATGACTCAACAATTAATGGCAGTACCTTTTGCATTTCATTCGAAAACAACAGATCAAGAATTCAGTCTAAATGGCTTATCAGATGTTGATACATCAGGAATTCAAATTGGTGACATTTTAGAATGGAATGGCACGAATTGGATTCCTGGAACTGATGATGTCGCTATTTCTTCAGATACTGTAGTATATTCCATTAATGCAGATTCATCAAGTTATGCGGATACTGCCCTTTATGCTCAAAACTGTATAATTATTTCAAATGCAGACTCAGCATTTTTTTCTTATTATTCTGACACCTCGAATTATGCTTTTATGGGATTAATGGCTGTTTATGCAGATTCTTCCTATTTTGCAGATACTGCAGGATATGCTATTGATTCACCAGGTAACTGGAAAATTCAAGGAAATGATAATACTGACGGCGTGAATCACTTTTTAGGGACTATTGACTCAGTTGATTTAATTGTAAAAAGTTATAATACTGAAAAAATGAGAATTAAAGCAAATGGAAAAATAGGAGTTGGGACTCCGAATCCTGCTGCTGATTTTCATGTTGATAATATTGATGGAGTTGTTTATTCTGGAGTTTATGGATTGGGGAGTATTCCAGCAACGGGGGGAGGAACAAGAATGATGTTTTATCCAAAGAAAGCAGCTTTCAGAGTGGGAACAGTGACCACGAATTACTGGGATGATGCAAGTATTGGTGATTATTCTTTTGCAACCGGTTATAACACTAGAGCAACAGGTGATTATTCTGCAGCTTTTGGTATCAATTCTTTGGCAGGAGGAGAAGGCTCCTTTGCTGTTGGGAATGGTGCGCTAGCAACTGGTTATTATGCTTTCGCAGCGGGTCATAACCCTTCTGTCTCAGGAGCTCATGCTATAGGTTTGGGGCGGGGAGCAATCGCCACAGATACGGGTGCTATTGCAATAGGGTATCATCCTTTTGCGTTAGGAAAATTTTCAATGAGCCTAGGGAATTATTGTTACGCGCATGAAGATCATTCGGTAGCAATGGGATATCACGCTCAATCTAGTCATGAAGGTGCGTTTATTTATAATGACCATTCTGATAACATAGGTTATGTTTATACAACCGCTCCTAATCAATTTATGGTCAAAGCGGCTGGAGGAAGTATTTTTTATACAGCTGGAGACCTAAGTACGGGAGTCGAGTTAGCTCCAGGTGCTGGAGCTTGGTCAACACTTTCAGATCGAGATTCGAAAGAAGATATTCAGGAGATTAACCCAGAAGAATACCTTGAACTTCTAGACAGAATTGAGGTGTATAAATGGAAATATATTGCTCAAGATTCATCAATTAACCATATCGGGCCTATGGCTCAAGATTTCTATTCTACGTTTAAATTGGGAACTGATTCAACAACTATAAACTCTGGAGACTTTGATGGAATTAATATGTTACTCCTGAAGGCGCTGATGGACCGTACCAAAGAACTTGAAAATCAGAATGCACGACTGGGTAGTCTAGATGGTGAACTCGAATTGTTGAGAGAACAACGGGCAAAATTACTTGTGTTACTTGACGAACTAGAGAAGAAATTCGCTACTATGCAAGCAGCCAAAAAGGATTAGACTGATGGTTTAACTTCTTACGCTGTTATTGTGCCCTTCCTAAAGTTTGTTATATCTAATTTTTTTCAAGATAGAAATATTGAAACTTACGGCTAATTTTCCAGACTGTCTTAGTCGATTTTCTATAGACATTATGATATCTGCTATATTCGAAAGTGGTGTTTGAACAATATATTTATTCTTAATTCTGAGACCAGTGAAATCGGGTCTGTTGATTCTGTTGTTTGGAGCAAAGGATGGAATGATTAACTTTGAGTAAAGCTAATGGAGTTTTCGTTATGGTAAGGCCAACTACTTCCATCCGCTAATATTATATAAATAAAAATATGAATCAGAATTTCACACTCGAGAACTACAAAGATCTTTTAGAATACTTTGGTCAAACTCATAAGTTTACACTATTTAAGGATTATAATGAGAAGGAAACAGAAAAAATCATACTCCTTCGGCATGATATTGATTATTCGCTAAAATACGCATATGAAATTGCCAAAATGGAGGCTCAATTAGGTGTAAAGTCCACGTATTTTTTATTATTTAGTTCGCCTTTTTATAACATGCTGGACGAAGAAAATATTTCGTTGGCCCAAGAAATAGCAAATTTAGGGCATGAAATAGGGCTTCATTATGATGTGACGGTCATATCAAAAGGGAATAGAGCCAACCCACAATCTTTATTTGATGCAGAGATTAATCTTCTTGCAAATCTCATTGATACTCCGATTCGTACCATTGCTATGCATAACCCTTCGATCTCCGGTGATGATATTTTTAGGGAATCTAGTTTTATAAATACTTATGACGAGAAATTCGTTAAGGAAATGGCTTATTTTTCCGATTCATGTATGGCATGGCGAGACAATTTTATCAAGCATTTAGACCAAGGCAATTTTCCAAGTAAGATTCAGTTGCTTATTCATCCAATACTTTGGACCAAACAGATACTTGGTAGGTATGAAAAACTAGATCAATTTTTTCAAACTAAAATTTCATCTATTGAGGACCTGATTAATGACTGTCGAAAAATTTGGAAAGATCATTCTGGTGTGATTGAGCACGACAGGCGGCAGAAGCATCAATGAAAGTAGTTTTGAACTTTCGCAATAAAACGCAAACGCTTGTCCTTTCTGCGGTGGTTTTTCAAAAGTAGTTTTCCTTTTAATTTTTCAGTGTCAGATAAATCGGTACTTTCCAAAGCTTTATTTTGGATGGCTTCGTTAATGATTTGAAGTGGGTATTGCACCGTGTACTCAAATAGCCAATCGGAGCTTTTGCTCGCGTTTTTTTTATATTTTGCCGGATTTTTAACGTAAGATGTGAGCCATTGCGTGACGTGTTCTGCGGATTGAACATTTAGAACTGGGTACAATGTTGGATATTCATCTTTATATAAAGCGTCATTACGATTGTGAAGTAATGGTTTGTTAGAAGCTAGGGTTTCGTTCACAACGCCACATGTCAACCAGCTGGTTTTAAAGTGACCACATGCTAAATCTGAGATATTTAACCCAAACATTATTTCGTTTCGAGGCATTATGGGCATCCAAACAACATTTTCTTCTATTCTCAGAGTTTTAATTAACGTTTTTGAAGCTTCAACGTTTCTTCCATATTCAAACAAAATTAGTTTAGCCGAAATATTTTGATGATTTTTGATGAAGGTTGCGAACCCTTTAATAAGGATGTCATTTCCTTTTTGGTACAATATGACAGTTGAGTCCTGGCTGAATCCGTTGTGTCTGGAATGTGAAAAGACAAGGAGATCATTTTTCGCTCTCAACTCGTTGAAAAAATCAAAACTGGGTAAGGCCGCTACGGAAGAGATTTCGTTGATATTTTTGTATTGAGGGCTGTAGACCATTGGGCCAGAAGTGTCGTAGTACGTGGCATCTGTTTCTAATTTGTCTTTGAATTGAAAACGAATGTTATATTCCTCGGGAAATAAAATGACCGAAGTATGTTTGATGCCCATTAAGTGAAATTTTCGTAAAGTATCTTTCTCTCTATGCCACCAAACCTTATTTATCTTTGCGGGACGCACCGTCTCAAACGGAAACGTATAAACTTCACTACCATGTGGAATGAAAACATCTAACTTTTTACCAATTAGAGCAAGCAGTGCTGGGGCAATATCGGTCCCAATATAAAAGTCAAACCCGTCTAATTCAGCCTTAATATTTGCCACAGCTTCTTTAGTGTAAATTGTCGACTTTGTATAAGGCAAGACCGAAAAAAAGTTCAGGTATTCGTTTGAATATGTGTCAGATGCAGGCGAAAAGTGTATTGGTTCGTCTGAAAGCGTTAACAAGTGGGCGTCAAGCCCTGTGTCCCGCAAGTATCGGCACAACACGAACATCATGTTGTTCATATTCGCCAGACAGGCTATTTTCATGCTTGGGCTTGGTTTTCAAATGGAGATGAATAATCAAATTTAATTTGATCTTTTTTGATAATCACCTGTCCAATTTGTTTCGCAGGGTTTCCTGCAATAATTGCATAATCTGGAAAACTTTCATCAACAAAAGAGTTCGCAGCAATAACACAATGCTTTCCTATTGTAATTCCCATACTAATGATGGATTGAGGTGCTATATAGGTACATGAACCAATTATAACTGGTTCTCGTTCAATTGCCATTTTACCACCGCTCAATGTTTTTTTTAAATTATTGTGTGTATAAATATGAACTCCTGCAGATATTGTACAGTTGTCACCAATAACCAATTTTCCTGATCCATCAATCATTGTAAATGGACCTACCCAAGTGTCCTTTCCAACGATTGCTTCTCCAAAAACAAAAGCGCTATCATAAACAGAACTCCGTTCACCCCAACCTAATTTCTTCGCTCTTTCCCAGCGGTCAAAAACTTCATCACTAAATGGCAATGAGCGATCATATTGGTCTTTAAATGCACTGAATAGATCGGCATGTAAATCTTGCAACGCTTCAATTGTTTTTGCCGAGTCCTTACTTCCTAATGCCTTTTTTCTGTCCATTTTTAGTTCACTAACATTTGCTTTTTCATCCACTCTGCAGTTCGCAGAATACCTTCTTCTAAATCAACTTTTGCTTTAAAACCTAATATTTCAGCTGTCTTTTCTACACTTGGGATTCTTAATTCAATATCCGCCGAAAGGGCTGGTTTAAAGACTATTTTTGAATCTGATTTTAATACTCTACAAACTGCTTCTGCCAACCCTAAAATTGTCGTTATAGCTCTAGCATTACCAATGTTAAAACTGTTTCCAATTGCTTTAGGGTCTTCAAGACATCTAAACAAACAGTCAACAAAATCAGTCACAAAGCACCAGGCTCTAATTTGATTACCGTCTCCGTTAATATATATATCTTCGTTTTTTAATGCTCTTTTAATAAAGATTTGAATTGCCCCTTCACCTGTTTGTCCGGGTCCATAAACATTGAACGGTCTTACAGTTACAACGGGTAAGTTATATTGAGAAGAATATGCGTGTGCTAAATGTTCTCCAGCTAATTTACTGACAGCATAGGTCCATCTTGCCTCACCTGCACTTCCTGCAACAGTTTGATCGGATTCACTAGACTTATAAGCCATAGATCCAAAAACTTCTGAAGTTGAAAAATCAATGAATCTATCTGAAATATTATTTACACGAGCTGCTTCCAAGGCGTTTGCGGTACCAAGCATGTTTACTTGCATGGTCTTAACAGGTTCCTTAATTACTGTGTCAATACCAGCAATCCCTGCAGCATGAACGACAATCTCAGCTCCTTTCATGGAAGAAGTTAATAATTCTTGATCTAGAACATCTCCCTTAATTATAGTTAAGTTTTCATGATTTGCATAGCCTGATTCAGACAGTGTATCTCTATGAAAATTATCATATACCGTAATTTTATTATTGTCAATTAATCTTTTAATAAGAGTATTAGCAATAAATCCAGCCCCTCCAGTAATAAATATGTTCTTTCCTTCCATTTTTAAATTTTGTTTAATTCTTGTGCAATATATAAAATATCTTCCTTCTGTAATTTTTCATAAAGTGGAATTGCTAGTCCCGAATTGAATGCTCTCAAAGCATTTGGATGATATACAGACGAATCGATTTTGTATTTATTATAATAATATGTTTGAGCCGGAATACACTGTGCTCCGTAATTGGTTCCTACTCCCTTATCTCTTAATTTTTGAATTAGTTCTTGACGATTGAAGTCCTCAGGTAATAAAATGTGAAAAGTCTGCCAGGTGTGGGTTGATTCTTCAGGAACTGTTGGTAAAACAATCGTGTCAGAATTTATTTCATCAAAATATACTTCAGCGAGCTCGTTTTTATAGTTAAGTGTTTTTGTCAATCTTGAAAGTTGACTGTTGACAAGGGCAGCTTGAAAGTCTGTGAGTCTGTAATTATAACCTGCCTCAACGAAATCCATTTGACCAGTAGAAAAATCGATTCCATGATTCCTTAGAATATTTATTTTCTGTTGAAGCTCCTTATTCTTCGAAATCAAAAGGCCGCCTTCTCCAGATGAAATAGCTTTTCTTGGATGAAGTGAAAATGATCCAAAGTCTCCAAATGTACCAGAAAATTGTCCCTTATGTGTTGCTCCTAGAGCACAAGCAGCGTCTTCAATTACATACAACTTGTGTTTCACTGCAATAGCCATAATTGAAGTCATGTCAGCTGTCAGTCCAAATTCATGAACAGGCATTATAGCTTTTGTATTAGATGATATCTTATCTTCAATTTTGGATGTATCAATATTGAAAGTGTCTAGCTCAACGTCCACAAACACTGGAGTAGCGCCTACAATTTCAATTACGTTGGCTGTTGCTATATATGAAAGTGCCGGAATAATTACTTCATCACCTTCTCCTATACCCAAAGCAATTAACGATAGGTGCAAGGAGGCTGTACCATTAGAAACCGCTGACACATACTCTGTTTTGGTGAAGTTCGCAATATTTGATTCTAAGGATTGTACATTTTTACCTTGTACTAGCATTCCTGATTTTAAAACTTCAGTGACTGCTTTAATGTCTTCAGGTCTTATATCTGGACTGGCTAATGGTATACTCTTAATCATTGCTTTATCTCCCATTTTGAATCAAAATGCACATATCCCATATTGAAATCGTAAATAAATCCTGAATGTTGCCCTTCTCCAATATTCATTACAGTAAAGTCTACTATATTTTCGACATAGTCTAGAGTCAGGCCGTTGGATTCATGAACCCCAATAGTAATTGAATAATTTCCCGGTTGCAATTGATTCTTAATAATACATGTAGCAGAGCAAGGTCCAGTATTCAACGGGGATTTATCTGGGTTTTGATACTTGTTCATGACATGAACGATCTCAATTCCATCCCTTGTATTAATTCTAATGTCTAAGAAAACATCTAAAAATGATTTTTTGCTGTAGAGTGAAAGTTCAATTTTGAGAGGACTTAAATAACTTACTTTATCTATACTCTTATTCTCACTATTTAAAAGTTGAATTTTTTTGAATTTGACTATCCCTGTGTTCATTGAAGATGCATGTTCAGGAATAACTCCGGTATCAGTGGACTTTGTTTCAGAGGCTAAATATTCCTCAATTATATCCCCCATATTGCCTTTGCTTTTAAGAAGTCCTTTTTCCATGAGGAACCCTTTTTTACAAAGAGCCTTCATAGATGCCATGTTGTGACTGACAAACAATACAGTTCTTCCTTGACCACTGATATCCTTCATTTTTCCAATACATTTTTCTTGGAATTCAGCATCACCTACAGCGAGAACTTCATCAACAATCAATATTTCAGGATCAAGGTGCGCCGCAACTGCGAATCCAAGCCTAACGATCATTCCCGAAGAGTATCGTTTTACTGGGGTGTCAATATATTTTTGGCAACCAGAAAAAGAAACAATCTCATCTAATTTGCCGGCGATTTCAGCTCTAGACATTCCCAAGATTGCGCCATTCAGGTAAACATTTTCCCTACCGGTTAATTCTGGATGAAAGCCAGTACCCACTTCTAATAAGGCTGCAATCCTACCTTTTACAGAAATACTTCCAGTTGAAGGAGATGTAACCCGAGATAAAAGTTTTAAAAGGGTAGATTTACCAGCACCGTTTTTACCGATAATTCCAACCATCTCTCCCTGCTCGATATCGAAATTAATATCTTTCAGAGCCCATACATATTCTGAATCTCCTGAATTCGTCCGGTCATTTTCTGCGCCTACTTGTAAATAAGGATCTTCTTTTCCACGCGCCTTATACCACATCCGTTTCAGGTCATGAGACAAAGTGCCAGTTCCTACTTGGCCTAGCCTGTATTGCTTAGAAATATTTTCTGCTTTTAAAACAACTCCCATTATACCGTATCCATAAATGATTTTTCAACTCTGTTGAAAATAATGACTCCGAAAAACAATAAAACACACATGAAACCAAAACTGTAGCCTAACCAAAGCCAGCTGAATTGTCCAACTCCTAGAAAACAATGCTTGAAGGCCTCAATAATATTAACCATTGGGTTTAGTTTAAAAATCCAGGCATATTTTCCCATCATTGAAATCGGAATAACAACAGATGAAGCATACATGAGTAATTGTACTCCAAATGCCAGCAAGAAGTTCATGTCTTTATATTTCGTTGTAATCGAAGAAAAGATTATACCAAATCCTAAACTTAATCCGGCCATCATTATTATCAATAGTGGTACAATAATAATTTCTTTTGTTGGCACAATACTAGGGTTCGCCTCTATGAAATAATAATAGCACCAAACCAAAGCGAAAAGAATAAACTGTATGCCAAATTTCAAAAGTGATGAAACGGTAATTGATAACGGAACGATTAATCTCGGGAAAAACACCTTTCCAAAGATGCTTTGGTTTTTGACAAAAGTTTCAGATGTCTTTGTAAGACATTCAGAAAAATAATTCCAAAGTGTCAAACCCGTCAAATAAAATAAAGGACCTGGCATTCCGTCTGTTCCTAGACCACCGAAATAGCCAAAAACTAGCGCAAACATTGCCGTGGTTAAAATGGGTTGTATAAAAAACCACAGCGGCCCTAAAATAGTTTGCTTATAGATAGCGATAAAATCTCTTTTTACAAAAAGATACAGTAAATCGCGATAAGCCCAAAGTTCTTTTAACCTCAAATCCAACAGTCTGCTCTGAGGTTTAATCACTATGTCCCAATTCTCTTCTTTCATCTAATCTTTCCTAATTGTGCAAATGTATGATTTGTATTTACAAGATGTCTAAAAATGATAAACCATAAATCATCAAACGTAAATCTAGCTGATTCGTTCCATGAACTTAGAATTTTGTAACATTTTATTTATTCCTTCCTCCATATTTAATAGAGGACGATTCAATATTTGTAACATTTTAGTATTATCTGGTTGTCTTCTCGTCATATCACCATCGGATAATGGAGGTAAAAATTTGATTTTAGATTGACTTCCAGTTTGCTTAATTATCAATCGAGCTAACTCTAAGACAGTAATTATTTTATCTCCTCCTAAATTAACTACATCATTTATGAATAAATCATTTTCGAGTGTTTTAATCGTAGCTTCAATGTTGTCATCAATATAGCAAAACGTTCGCGACTGCAAACCATCACCAAAAATGGTAATGTCTTCGTTTTTAATTGCTTGAGATATGAATTTACTCATCACAAAATCAGTTGTTTGCTGAGGACCAAAAGTATTGAAAAATCTGAAAATTGTATATTTTAAGCCGTGTTCTTGAAAATAAGATTTACAAAAAGCCTCCCCAACATTTTTAACGACTGCGTAAGGCACTCTTGAATTTAATGGGGTTGTTTCTTCGTTTTGAGGAATGCTCACTGGTTCACCGTATACCTCTGAAGAAGAAGAAAAGAAAACACGTTTGACATTGGTGTTTCGAGAAAGTCGCAGGATGTTTTTTATACCGTCAATATCTCTTAAAACTTTGACTGGATTTTCTTGTGTTTTTTTAACTCCAACAAATGCTGCATAATGAAAAACATAGTCAAAACGTTGACTAAGCATAATGTCCTGTAAATCAATGTTTTCATTTACATTTACCTTGTAGAATGACATCAAATCATTGTCTAAATTCAAATTATCCAAATTTCCTGTTGAAAGATCATCAACGACTGAAACTTTATATTTCTTAGATTCAAGTAAACCATTTACAAGTGCACTTCCAACATTTCCAGCTCCTCCAGTGATTAATATATTTTGCATTATTCAGATTTTTAACAAATTTAAAATTAAAGTCCAAATTAAGAGATTGAGCATACAGTTTGAATATTTCATGAATTTCTCTGATTAAAATTAATTCATGTTAAATTTGTATTGATGATAGCTAAAAACAATCCTTCGGTTCTATTATACTTTACCGCTCAATATCCATTTGGGGTGGGGGAGCAGTTTATTGTAAATGAAATTGAAGGCTTGAGTAGAAAGTTTGATCAACTTTTAATAATCCCATTTGACTGCTCTAAAGGAGATGCAAGAAAGATTCCTGAAAACTGTGAACTTATAGAGTTAAAAACAGATGAAGGCAACCCTAAAAAGATGTTGCAAATTCTTCAAATTCTGTTTTCTGAGTTACGCAAATGTAATAACAAACGGTACTTTTTAAAAAATCTACGGTTTTTTTATAGCAGCTTGATACAAGCAAATTCATTAGCAAATAGAATCGATAAACTTATTGATCAGACCAAAGAAAAAAGGTGTGAAATGTATTTTTATTCTACCTGGATGAACGAGAATGCGTTGGCTTTAGCAATGTTGAAAAAACGAAAAAGAATCAGTAATTTTTCGTTTAAAATGAGGGGGTATGATTTGTTTGATGAAAGAAGGCCTGGTGGATACATGCCTTTCAGGAGTTTTATATTCAATCAAGCGGATGGCATTTTGACCATGTCCAAACAAGGGGCAAATTATCTTAGAGAAAAGAAAATATGTTCAGAAAAAATATTCCATAATTACCCGGGTATTGTCAGTAATGGTAGAAATGAGATTAAAGAAGGTGTTTTTACATTGGTATCATGCAGTGGCTTGATTAAATTGAAACGTGTTGAATATATAGCCAAAGCACTTGGTTTGTTAGATTTTGAAATTAAATGGGTACATTTCGGAGATGGTCCAGAAAAAGAAAATATTTCTAAAATCATTAAAAATCTGCCACAAAATATTGAAGTAGAATTAAAGGGAAATGTTGAAAATGAAAAAGTAAGAGCGTTTTATGTTGATCATAAAATTGATGCTTTTATTCACGTTAGTGAAACTGAAGGATTTGGATATGCTATAATAGAAGCATACTGTTCAGGTATTCCGGCAATTTTGTATCCAGCTGGAGGAGTGAAAGAGCTAATTGGGTCTAGTTTTTCGCAAAAAGTTACTTCACCTTTATCACCTGAAGGTTTAGCTAGGGATATAGAAGCATTCAAATTAAAAATAGAAAACAATCAAGAAGTTAAAGATCAAGCATACAATTTTTATAAAGAAAATTTTTTAGTAGATCCAAACATTGAAGATTTATATTCTAAAATAACTTCATTCCATCATGCATAAACTCTCAGTACTTTTACCGAATTTCAATAACGGAAAATACCTTTCAGAGTGTTTGAATAGTTTGTTTAATCAGTCGTATCAAGATTTTCATATTTATTTCGTTGACGATTGTTCTACCGATAACAGTTTATCAGTCTTATCTGAATTCCCATCAGAAAAAATTACACTTATCAAGCTGGAGAAACAGTCAGGTATTGTTGAGGCTATGAATGCTGGACTCGATAAAATTAATTCAGAGTATTTCATTAGGATGGATGGGGATGACTACTGTGATACTTCGCGTTTTGAAAAGTTAGTCGGATTTTTAGATGAAAATCCAGACGTAGATATATGTGGGTCAGCCATTCAGGCGTTTGGAATAAGGTCAGATGTTCAAAAATATACTTCTGACTCAAACATGAACAAAGCAAACTTATTATTTGGTCATTCAATTGGACATGCAACTTGTATTTTTCGAACTAAATTATTGAAATCTAATAATATAAAGTATGTTGATCAATTTTATAGATTGGAAGATTATCAACTGTTTTACAATCTGAAGGAAATCGCGAATTCAACCAGTTTACCGGATATCCTGTACTTTTATAGACAAGAAGCCTATAACTATAACGAAGACATTGAGCAAAAAAAGTTGTTAGCATATCGGAAGTTCTATGAAATGGTTTTGAGCGATTTATTTGAAAATGTAGATGAAAGAGATGTTGAATTGCAGATGCAATTGGCAAAAAAAAAGCGGCCAACTTTTAATTTAAAAGAATACAAAGATTTCGTTGAAAGACTAATTAAGGCAAACACAATAAAACAGATTTATCCAACCAAAGAAATTGGATTGATTTTAAATGCTAAATTAGTTCAGATTAAATTTCTCTTGATTGATAATAATAAGCTTGAATTTATTGAATTAATGAAGCACGGATTGAGTGATTTTTCATTAGTGAAGCATTATTTAAAACGTAAGTTTAAATCGAAATAATAAAAAAATGAATTTAAAAGGAAAAACAGTTTTGGTTACAGGAGCAGACGGATTTATAGGTTCGCATTTAACTGAAATGTTGGTAAAAAAAGGATGCAAGGTGAAAGCTCTTTCTGTTTATAATTCATTTAATTATTGGGGATGGCTAGAAAACATTGATTGTCTTGATCAAGTTGAGGTTTTGAATGGAGATGTGAGAGATCCGCATTATTGTATTCATATTACCAAAAACGTAGACGTAGTCTTTCACCTGGCAGCATTGATAGCAATTCCATATTCTTATGTAGCACCTTCTTCTTATGTAGAAGTTAACGTGAATGGAACTTTGAATATTTGCCAAGCAGCCCTAACTAATGGTTGCGAAAAAGTGATTCATACATCTACCTCAGAGGTTTACGGAACGGCGTTATATGTTCCTATAGATGAGAAACATGCACTACAACCACAATCACCGTATAGCGCGAGTAAAATTGGTGCGGATAACATGGCTATGAGTTTCTATAATTCTTTTGATCTTCCACTCACTATAGCAAGACCGTTTAATACTTATGGTCCTAGACAGTCAGCAAGAGCGGTTATTCCAACTATAATTTCACAAATTGCTGATGGTAAAAAAGAGATAGAAGTAGGAGACCTTTCACCCACCAGAGATTTTAATTATGTCGAAGATACTTGTCGCGGATTTATAGCTTTAGCTGAATCTGGAAAAACAATAGGTGAAATCATAAATATTGGTTCCAATTTTGAAATTTCTATTCAAGATACTTTTGATTTAATCAAGAAAGTTATGAGTTCGGATGTAAATTTTGTTGTTGATCCATCAAGAATTCGTCCTGGAAAAAGTGAAGTGCAAAGGTTGTGGTGCGACAATACAAAAATCAATAAATTAACAGGTTTTGTACCTGAAATTAATATTGAAGAAGGCTTAAGGAGAACGTCACAATGGTTTACAAATCCTGAGAATCTAAAAAACTATAAAACACATATTTACAATGTCTAAAAGAGCTGTAATTTTAGCAGGTGGCAAAGGAACTAGGTTAAGACCATATACAGTGGTATTACCAAAGCCGCTAGTGCCACTTGGTGATTATCCTATTCTCGAAATAATAATAAGACAATTGGTTTATTTCAAATTCGATCATATTACTATAACAGTGAATCATCAGGCAGATCTTATAAAATCGTATTTTGGTGATGGGTCGAAATGGGATGTTAAAATTGATTATTCATTAGAAGAAAAACCATTATCTACCATGGGACCTCTTAGTTTGATCCAAGATCTACCTGAAAACTTCCTAGTGATGAATGGTGATATTTTGACAGATCTGAATTTTTCCGAATTTTATGATCATCACTGCAATTCTGAAAATATTTTTACGATCAGCTCTTATATAAGGGAACATATAAACCTATATGGAGTTTTAGAAAGTAACGACCAAAGCAAGCTCACTGGGTTTCATGAGAAACCAAAAACCACGTTTGAAGTGAGTATGGGTATATATATGTTAAATAAGAAAGTATTAGAGTTCATTCCTTTCAACGAAGCTTATGGGTTTGATACGCTTATGATTGACCTGATAAATAGTAAGAACAATGCCTCAGTGAAAAAATTTGAAGGGTATTGGCTAGATATAGGTCGTCCAGATGATTATATGGAGGCCATTGAGGAGTTTGATAATAAAAAAGATACGTTCTTAAAAGGTGAGTAAAGTTTTAGTTACAGGCGCTAGTGGTGCTATAGGTGAAGTTTTGGTCGATTTTTTGAAACAAGAAAACCATGAAGTTTTTTGTATCGATTCTAAAGACTTTCGCATTGAAAATAATAATTACTTTGATGAGCTAACAAATCCTGCGCAAATAGATGTGGTATACCATCTGGCTGGTTTGGCAAATGTTCCAGAAAGTTGGTCTAATCCAACTAAATTCATACAAGTAAATTCATTAGGAACGCAAAGGGTTTTAGAATTTTGTAGACAACACAAAGCTGCTCTAAATTTTGTTAGTTCTTATGTATATGGTAAACCTCAATATCTACCAATAGATGAAAATCACCCGAAAGAAGCGTTAAATCCATACGCCTTGAGTAAGCTATTGGCAGAGGAACTTACTCAGTTTTATGGAAATCATTTTGAACTTAAATTCAATATAATTAGACCTTTTAATGTGTATGGTTCGATTAAAAATAAAAAACTATTAATACCTGAAATTATTGATCAAATAGTTAAGAAAAATGAGGTGATAGTTAAAGATTTAACCCCCAAAAGAGACTATGTTTATTTAGAAGATTTGGCTGGATTTCTATTGAAATGTTGCACTAGATTTAGTAATAAATCCATTAACGTAGGTTCTCAAACTTCACATTCTGTAGAGGAAATTGTCAAGTTATGCATTGAATTATGGGGTAATGAAAAAACTAGATATGTTTCAGAGAATAGTGAGAGGAAAAATGAAATTCCTGAAACGTTGAGTGATAATACTTTTGTGAGTCAATTTTTTGATTGGTCACCTAGTTTTACTTTGAAGGAAGGTCTTGAAAAAATGAAAAAAAGCATGTAATGGCTGCAAAAAAAGTACTCATTCTTATTGGTATACCAAACTTCGATTTTGAAAATCCACATTCTGCGGTTTTAGCATATTTGAAAACGATAAAAAAAGCTTTTGAGAAAAAAGGTTGCTCAGTTACTTTCTCCCAGGTGCAAAACGCAATTAGTAACGAAAAGGCTAATCAGGCTTCAGGAGAATCCTTCGTTAAAAGTGTTTTGAAGAATATATTGAAAAAGTTTCCTTTTATATATCATTCACTGTCATTGAAAGCATATTTTAAAGGTCAAAAGAACTTATTTGAACAGCTTAAACTTAAAGAGCGTCCTGACTTGATTGTGGAATTTCATACTATCGGATCTACCATGGGGAGAGATTTATCAAATCATTGGAATTGTGATTTCAGTATGGTGTTTGACGCTCCTACAGATGAGCAATTCTTTGAGATGCATGGAACTAAAACCTTGTATTGGAAAAAGATAGGTTTAAACGAGGGACTTTCAATTAAGGCGGCCAAAAGAGTAATAGTTTATTCTGGAGCTTGCTCTAAGTACATCAGTGAAAAATATAAACCAAGTGCTGAAATTAGTGTATTACCTTGTGTAATTGCGAAAGAAAAAGTTAAAAGAAATGTTTCTGATCAGTTTACTATTGGTTTTATAGGCTCTTTTTTAAAATGGCATAAAGTTGAACAGCTTGTAATTGCTTTTAGCGAATTCGTTAAACGAGTCCCTCAAGCTAAATTAGAACTGATTGGAAAAGGAGAAGAGTGGGGTAATGTTAAACAAAAAGTCATGGATTTAGAGCTGACAGAAAGTGTAAATATGCCAGGTTTTGTGTCGGAACAAGAGTTGATTAGATTAAAATCACTTTTTTCTGTAGCAATAATGCCCGGTTCCAATTGGTATGGTAGTCCTTTAAAGTTATTTGAATATGGAGAAGCCGGAATCCCATTTATAGCTCCTGATACTGCTACAGTAAAATCGATTTTTATTGAGAAAAAGCATTGCTGTTTCTTAGATGATGAGAACTTAATACCAAGCATAATTCATGAGCTCGATTATTTGCATGACAATAGAATTGAAGCTGAGTCTATGGGGTTGAGAGTGCAAAAATATGTTGTAAAAAAGTTTGATTCAGAAAAGTATAATGAAAAATTATTCGTTAATTTAAATGTTATAGATATCTAATAAGTAAATAATGACTAAAAATCAAGGTTCAACTATCTCAACAAAAGCCAAAATTGGTAAGAATGTCAAAATTGGAAATTTTGTTATAATTGAGGATGGAGTTGAAGTAGGAGACGATTCGAAAATAGGAAATTTTTGCATTCTTAGAAAGGACGTGAGAATTGGGAATAATGCAGAATTAAGTAATCATATTGAGATTGGCGAAAGTTGTATTATTGGAATGCATGCCACGATTGATTCTTACACGTTAATCAAAAATGATTTAGTTATTGGAGATAATGCTCAAATTGGCTCATTCTCAATTCTACATGAAGAATCAAAGTTCGGAAAAGACAACTTTATTGGTTCATATTGTGAGCTTGGAAAAGGGTTAAATGTCGGAGACAATAATATCATTCAAGGAAGAATAAGAACTGGAGATTTCTGTACAATTGAAAATGATGTGACAATTAAGTATGGAACAATATTAACGGCAAGAGTTCTGTTGAAAACAAAAGCTTTTCTTGGCCCTAATGTTATCACTCTGGGATCAACACATAAAAGGGTTACTGTTCATGGGACCATTATAGGAAGTTCTACCTATATTGGTGCTGGAAGTAAAATTGCTGGTGGAACTTTGATTGGAGACAACATTACCACTGGAGCCCTTAGTTTTGTAAATAAAAATATTCAAGAACCTGGAATATACGTAGGAGTGCCTATCAAGAAAATTAAATAACATGCCTACAATTAAAGAAATAGCCGAGAGTTTTAATTTACAGTATACAGGAGACCCAGGCTTAGAATTAAATTTTGCTACTTCACTTGATGAACAGGAGATAGATGCTTTAAGCTGGGTCAAGTCAGATACATATCTATCGAAAATACAAAAAGGTTGTTTCTTAGTAAGTGCAGATTGGGAGTTAACAGAAAAACCTAATGTGGCTTATCTAATAACCTCAGATTTCCCCAGATTGGTGTTTTCAAAAATCCTACAACGCTATTTTACACCTTCTATTAAGGAATACCTTATAAATGAAGTTGAACAGCACAGATTAAACCCAAACATAATCATAGGGGACAATGTCTTTATTGGAAAGAATGTGCTTATTGGAGATGGTACAGTTGTTTTTCCAAATGTTGTTATCGAAGCAAATACACAGGTTGGGTCAAATTGTGTTATTAAGAGTCATGTTTCATTAGGAACAGAAGGTCTTGGTTTAGAAATGAACCCTGAGACCGAGTTACTAGAGAAATTCCCCCAACTTGGGAAAGTTATTCTTGAGGATCATGTAGATATAGGTCCTACGTCAACTGTAAGGCGAGGAGCCTTAAAAAACACCGTTATTCGCAGAGGAACTAAGATTGGATCATTGGTTAATATAGGTCACAACTGTGACATTGGTGAGAACTGCATACTTACTTGTAATATCGTAACATCTGGTTCTTCTAAAATTGGAGATAATGTTTTTATAGGTGTTAACAGTGTGGTAAGGAATGGGGTTTCCATTGGCGCTAATACTACTTTAGGAATGGGGTCTGTCGTTACTAAAACCGTCCCAGAAAATGTAGTGGCATACGGAAATCCGGCAAAAGTAATAAGGAAGAATGAATGAAAAACTCTTAGTTATTTCTCATTATTTCCCTCCCGTTCCAGGAGTAGGCGGAAGAAGATGGGCGAAATTCGTGAAGTATCTGTCTAAAGGAAATTCAGAAGAAGTATTCGTTATTTCAGCAGAGAATACCGTGAAAGACTTGAATTCCAGTTTTAGCGAGGAGTTAAAAGGTGTTAACTTTACTCAAATTTGTCTTCCTTCCAATTATCCAAAATATTTAGAGTTTTTAGAGTTTTGGAAACCAACTCTTTGGAGAAAGATTATGTTTAGGTTTCAATTGTTTTTCTTGAAAAGAAACACTCAAGGAAATTATTGGGATTTTAGCGTGAACTGGGGACCTCATTTTAAAAAGACAATTCCTGATATCATTAGAAAAAAAGGAATCACAAGTTTGATTGTTTCAGGTCCACCTTATAGATATACAAAGTTCGCCTTGTCATTAAAAAAAGAATTTCCGGACCTTCAGATAATTATCGATTATAGAGATCCATGGAATGACTTCAATGACCCGTTTCCAATTTCAGAAGAGAGACATGAGTTTGAAAGAAATTTAGAAAAAGAGGTTTTAGAGTCAGTAGATAAGATTATAACCGTATCCAATTTTCAAAAGTCCTTAATTCAGAAAAATGTGCCAAATCATGCTCCATTGTATGTCGTGCCAAATGGCTTTGATGCGGATGACAGCTTTTACATTTCTAAACTATCTAAAGAAAAGTCGGATAAGATTAATTTAACACATTTCGGGACGCTTCATATTTTGAAAGAATATTATTGGTTGCCGTTTTTAGAAGCATTGGTAAAGCTAAAACTATCCAAACCGGAACTATATAAAAAGTTAGAGGTGAATTTTGTGGGTTATTGCCCGCAAGAGATAGAAGAGTGGATTAAAACCAATGAATTGGCGATAAATATTCAAGGTTTAATTGAGCCGCACAAAGCATTTCAAGAATTAGCAAAAGCGGACATAGCCTTATGGTTTAAGTATGACGGGTCACCTGGAGATTTTGCGACAAAGTTTGGGGATTACATTGCCTTCAAAAAATTCATGTGGACTTTTACAGTGAAAGGAGAAGTTTCTGAATACATTGAAGCGAATAAGATTGGACAAGTGTTTTATAGATCAAATCAGAATTTGAAAGAAACGATTTATGCGGCTTTATTGGGTCTAGAAGATCACAATAACTATAAGTTTAATCCAGAATACGATAATTCTAAATTGACTATATCAAAGTTGGCTGAAAATTTAATTGAGGTGATTGAAGATTAGTCAATAATCCACCTTAATATACTAAAGGCCTCTGCATATTGCGTGTTTATTTGAACTCCTCTTGTCGTTGCTAACGACCGAATAAAGTTTTCATTTGCATATAAACGGTGAGCTTGTGATTTATATTCAGCAAGGGCCTCTACCTTAGCTTGGACATGTTCTTCACTAAGCTTCACAAAGTTAGAAGTTGTAAATGAAATGTTATTCCAAGGCATTTCATATTGCAGTATCGTAGAGAATTTAAAGGCCCTCAGTCCTTCTTCTGCAATTGTTTTATGATCTTGGTGAATATCATCTAGACATGGCAAGAAAATCATATCTGGATTGATTTCAGTTCTTAGCTTAATCATATCATCAAGAATCTCTTGACGGTGATAATTCATGGTTCTAACCTTATAATCACATAGGATTAAGTTTTCTTTTGGAATTCCCAGTCTCTGAGTAGCTTTCTTCACTTCCGTTCGTAAGATATCTCCAGGAAATTTGGCTAGAACTGATTGTTCACAAGCAGAGAATGCTACATAGTAAACTTCATGTCCTTCTGTAATGAATTTGTTTATCGTAGCACCACATCCAAATTCTCCATCATCAGTGTGAGGTGCAAGGATGAGAATTTTTTTCTTCGTAAAAATCATAGAATATATGTACAGCTAAAAGTCTAAAACTTAGCCTTAGTTCCGCCAAATCTTCTTTTTCTTCCGTACATCCAAGAGTAATTCTTTCTGTAGATTCCACCTTTTGTTCTGATCAGGTAGCTGTATGAAAAAGTCATCAACATGAAGTTGTCTCTGTCTGTTGCGTCTCCTCTTGGTGAACCTGGTCCGTATTGAACTTCACCCGGAACATTTGGTTGGTCTATCCATTGGTTTGCCATTTGTGCGGCCATAGGATCTGCAGCCATCTGACTTGGATCTACGTAAGTTCCTGAAATGTCATCTAAATAATCCGTGAATGTCCAAGACCATTGATATTCAAACCCAAATCTATGTTTTCTTTTATGTGTGAAGAAGAATCCTCCTCCAAACGGCATTGTAAATACTACCGGAGAATATTTCTCACCTTCTGTCATCAAGGGGCGCAATTTAATTCGATCACCAGTTCCTCCTAATTGACCCTTAGGGTTATGCAATAATCCACCAATTCCGGCAAAAAAGTAAGTTTGAAAATCTGTTCTATATCTACCTCTAAAACCAACATCAGAAACTGATAATATTTGTGGGTAATATTCAAATTTTGCATTCAAATCAAACATGTCATTTGAGAAGTTCAAGTTTCTTCCTCTTCTCGCTCTGTTTTCAGAATTGTAGTCATAACCTTGAATTCTTGCATAAGTTAAGCCACCTTGAACGGCAAATAATGGGTGAAAACGATATCTCACAAATCCGCCCGCCGACCAACGCGTATCTTTCAATTCCATATTGAATACAAATCCTCTCGCAGCATCTCCACCACCTATGTCTCCTAAAAAGTTGGCAACGCCACCTCTTAATCCAAAGCCTAGGTTGTATTGCTGTGCATTAGCTCCTGAAGCTAAAACAGTTAATGTGATAAGTGTAAGTAATCTTTTCATTTCAAAGTATAATGGGCACAAAACTAGCCAATTTCAACGTGTAAACCACTAATTTACGAAAAAAAAGTGACTCATTTCAAAATCAATTTTTTGAGGGGATATTCTTATTATCTTTATTGCTCAAATGGAACAAAATAGAATCACACAACTTTTAGGTATTAAATATCCTCTAATTCAGGCCGGAATGATTTGGTGTTCAGGATGGGAATTGGCTTCTGCTGTGAGCAATGCGGGTGGATTGGGTATAATTGGTTCAGGGTCAATGTATCCTGATGTTTTGGATGAGCACATTGCAAAATGTAAAAAGGCGACAGACAAGCCCTTTGCTATAAATTTACCCATGATTTATCCTGATATCGAACAACATATTGATACCGTTTTAAAACATAAAGTACCAGTCGTATTTACTTCTGCAGGAAATCCTAAAACCTGGACAGAACACCTCAAAAAAGAGGGGGTAAAAGTGGTGCATGTTGTTTCTTCTTTAAAGTTCGCTTTAAAGTCTGAGTTAGCAGGGGTAGATGCTGTTGTTGCAGAAGGATTTGAAGCGGGAGGGCACAATGGAATTGATGAAACGACAACAATGACACTCATTCCAATTGTTAAAAAAGAACTGGGGATTCCATTAATTGCTGCGGGCGGAATAGCCAGTGGAAGGGGGATGTTGGCAGCCATGGCACTTGGTGCTGATGGTGTTCAAATTGGATCGCGATTTGTTGCTTCTAATGAGTCTTCTGCTCATCAAAACTTTAAAGATACCGTAGTTAAAACAGGTGACGGCGGAACGCAGCTTACCTTGAAAGAATTGACTCCGGTTAGACTGATTAAAAACAAATTTTATAATCGTGTCATTCAGGCTTATCAAGCAGATGCTTCTGTGGATGAGTTAAAAGCACTTTTGGGAAGAGGAAGAGCTAAAAAAGGAATGTTTGAAGGAGATTTGGTTGAAGGTGAATTAGAAATAGGTCAAATTGCAGGATGGATAGATCAAATAAAACCGGCGGCAGAAATTGTAGATGAAATAATTACAGAATATAAACAGGCATTGGCAGAATTTACTTCTCCGAAATACCAATTTTAATGATAACATTTGAACAGTTTACCTTAAAAAACGGATTGAAAGTTATCTTTCATGAAGATAAAACAACGCCTATGGCAGTTGTTAATATCATCTATAACGTAGGCGCCAGAGATGAGGACGAATCCAAAACTGGGTTCGCGCATTTGTTTGAGCATCTCATGTTTGGAGGCTCAAAGAATATTGAAAATTTTGATGCTCCTTTGCAGCTTGCTGGTGGAGAGTGCAATGCTTTCACGAGTAATGATATCACCAATTACTACGATATTTTGCCCGCTCAAAATCTTGAGACCGCATTTTGGCTAGAAAGTGATAGAATGTTAGAATTGGCATTCACACCTAAGAGCCTTGAAGTGCAACGACAGGTGGTGATTGAAGAATTCAAACAACGCTATTTAAATCAACCTTATGGTGATGTGTGGTTGCAATTAAGACCGGTGATTTATAAGAATCATCCGTATAAATGGGCGACAATTGGCAAAAACATAGAACACATTGAAAAAGCGACTATGCAAGATGTGAAAGATTTCTTCTTTACACACTATGGTCCACAAAATGCGACTTTAGTTGTTGGTGGTAATTCAACTTTAGAAGAGGTTAAACGCTTATCTGAAAAATGGTTTGCTGATATACCTGCCAGAGCAAAACCTCAAAGAAGTTTACCTGCTGAACCTCCTCAAGCAGAGGCCAGATCCTTAGATATAGAAAGACAAGTTCCTTCTGATGCTATTTATTTGGCGTTTAGGATGGGATCACGATTGAGCGAAGAACATTATGCTGGAGATCTTGTTTCAGATATTTTAGGTAGAGGGAAATCTTCTCGTTTAAATTCTGAATTGGTAGATAAAAGAAAATTATTTACTTCTATTTCTGCTTACATCACCGCTTCATGGGAAGATGGATTACTGATTGTTTCAGGGAATTTAATGGATGGAGTTTCAATAAAAGAAGGTGAGGCAGCCATTTGGGATGTGATTCAAAACATGTCTGTAGAGAAAATTCAAGAAAGAGAGTTAACTAAAGTGAAAAATAAATTCAAAACGGCTAAAGTCTTTTCTGAACAGGCGCTCATGAACAGAGTGATGAATATTGCCATGTTTGATATGATGGGGAAATTAGATCAAATCAATGATGAATTGAGCCATTATGATGATGTATCAGCAGCGTCAATCCAAGAATTTTGTCAAAACAGGTTAATGCCAACAAATAGTTCAACACTTAGAATTAAAGCAACCAAATGAATAGAGTAGAAGCACCAGAGTTTAAGCAAGCACAACGGTTAGAAGTTGTTTTTCCAGAGAGAGTTGAAGGGGCAAATGGTATGGAGATTTTTTTGATGAAGGATGTGAAAGATGCTTCTGTCAAAATAGATGTAGAATGGAACGCTGGCACTAAATTTCAAAAGAAGAAATTGGTTGCTGGCTTTACGAATAAGTTATTACTTTCCGGTACCTCTAGCAAATCGGCTGAACAAATAACAGAAGAGATTGATTTTTATGGTGGTTATGTTCAGAAAGAATTAGATAAAGATCATGCCGCCTTAACGATATATTGCCTCAATGAGAATACTTCAGATGTTTTTAAGTTGGTTAAAGAAGCGATAAATGGCGCAATTTTTCCTGAAAATGAGTTGAATAAAGAACTGTCAATTTCTAAGAGTAAATTCAAGATCAATAATGAGAAGGTAAGTACACTTTGCCGAAGAGATTTTAATAAGAACTTATACGGAGATGCTCCTTACGGTGCAGTGGCTGAGCTTGATGATTTTGAACAATTAAAACTGGATGATTTAAAACACTTTTATCAAACTCACTACAAAACGGTTCCAGTTGTTTTTGTGACCGGAAATATCTCAGATGAATTTTTAGCTGAGTTAAAAACTTGGGGGAATGATTTTTCGGCGCCTCCGGTTTCTATTCCTAAGCAAATCTTTAATCAATACAAAGGAAGAATCGATATTGAAAAAGCAGATGCCATACAGTCTGCAATTAGAGTGGGGCGATTAATGTTTGATAAAAAACACCCAGATTATTTCAATTTCCAATTGTTAAATACGGTATTAGGTGGATACTTCGGTAGCCGTCTGATGGCAAATATTCGAGAAGATAAAGGATATACCTACGGAATCGGTTCAGGAATGGCTGTTTTACAAGACGTGGGATACTTTTATATCGGTACTGAAGTAGGGAAAGAAGTGAAAGAAAATACCTTGATTGAAATTTATAAAGAATTAGATGCACTCGCTGCTATTGAAATTTCAGAAGGAGAATTGCAAAAAGTGAAGAACTATATGTTGGGAGAATTCTTACGTCAGGCTGACGGACCAAATTCGCAAATGGAAAACTTCAAGAATATTTATTTTAACAATTTAGATAATGCGTATTATCAGTTGTTTATTGATGCTATCCATCAGGCTACTCCGGCAGATTTAATGAAGGTTGCGCAAAAATATTTCAAGCGCGAGGAAATGTTAGAGGTCATTGCTGGATAAAAAAAATGCCTTTCTCAAAATTGAAAAAGGCATTTAAATTACTTTCTGAGGATTAACATCCTTCTCCGTAATCAACGATTTTTACTTTGAAGTCTTCGCCGTAATCCACCCATTTGATTTTGAAGTCTTCTCCGTAATCAACTTCTTTCCATTTACCTCTATTGTCTTCACCGTAGTCTACCCATTTGATTTTTACATCTTCACCGTAGTCTACTTTCTTTACTTTATAATCTTCTCCGTAATCAACGAATTTGATCTTTCCATAAACTTCGCAAGCAGTGTTGCCTGTCATTTCTGTGTCATTGTCAGTGTCGCTATTTTTGAAACTTGAAAATCCGAAGATTCCAATTGTCAAAACAGCTGCACCAATAATGGCTTTAGTTGTTTTTGTTAATTTCATTATTCTTTGTTTAATTTTTTGGTTCTTTAAATCTATGCAATATTAACTGTTGAAACAAATTAATTTGCCATTTCGCTCATAAACTTAATTCGCATCAATCGCAGCTGATCTTCGTCATAATCTCCATCAAACTCTTCGTGTGCGTCTTCTAAGCTGTCCGTCTCAGCCTCTAAAAAATATTCGTAAATATCTTCTTGGTCGTCTTCGTCTAAAACATCATTAATGTAATAATCAATGTTGATTTTAGTACCAGAACTCACAATGGCTTCAATTTCGGATATTACATCTCCAATTTCCTTTCCTTGTGAAGAAGCGATAGCATCCAGAGGCATCTTACGGTCCACGTTTTGAATGATATGAACCTTCATTCCAGATTTATTCACGATAGATTTCACCACAAAGTCTTGCGGTCTATCAATGTCGTTTTCCTCAACATAATTAGATATCAACTCTATAAACGGTTTTCCATATCGCGTTGCTTTTCCTTGACCAACTCCCTGAATATTGGTTAGTTCTTCCATGTTAATTGGATACTGAACAGCCATATCTTGTAAAGATGGTTCTTGAAAAATTACAAAAGGAGGAATGTCTTTTTCTTTTGAGATTTGCTTTCTCAGGTCAACTAGTAACTTATAAAGCCCTTCATCTGCAGATGCTGTGCTTTTTTGAGATACAATGGCGCCTTCGTCAACTTCAGCCGAATAGTCATGTTCTTTTAATAACATGAATGAAGTAGGGTTGGCTATAAAGTCGTGCCCGGCCTTTGTGATTTTTAAAGTGCCGTAACTTTCAATCTCTTTGGTTAGCAATCCAGAAACTAAACACTGTCTTGCCACGGCATTCCAATGGGTAAAGTCTTCAGATTTTCCTTTTCCAAAAAAGTCATTTTCAATATGCTTGTACGCCTTTATCTCAGAAGTTTCTTTTCCAATTAAGAAATTACAAACGTAATTGGCTTTTTGCGTTTCTTTTAGGAATGCTACTGATTGTAAAAACAACTGTACATCTTCTTTTCCTTCAAACTTCTCTCGCGGATCTTTACAATTGTCGCACATTTCATTACATCCAGTTTCATCAAAAGATTCACCGAAATAATGGAGGATATATTTTCTTCTACATACGGACGTCTCTGCGTATGAAACCGTTTCATGCAACAATTGCTTGCCTATTTCTTGCTCTGAAATTGGCTTGCCATGCAAGAATTTTTCGAGTTTCTCAATGTCTTTATAACTGTAAAAAGTTAAACAATGACCAACTCCACCATCTCTTCCAGCTCTTCCGGTTTCTTGATAATAACTTTCTAAACTTTTCGGAATATCATGGTGAATCACAAAACGCACATCAGGTTTATCGATTCCCATTCCAAATGCTATGGTAGCAACAATAACATCTACCTCTTCCATCAAAAACTTGTCTTGATGACTTGCTCTTAGATTAGATTCTAATCCCGCGTGATAAGGTAAAGCGTTGATGCCGTTTACCTGCAATACTTCTGCAATTTCCTCTACTTTCTTTCTGCTCAAACAATAAATGATTCCAGACCTATTCGGTCTTTCTTTTATGAATTTGATAATGCCTTTTTCTACTTCTCTTTTAGGTCTAACCTCATAAAACAAATTATCCCTGTTAAAAGACATTTTGAAAACGGTCGCATCTAACATGTTCAGGTTTTTCTGAATGTCGTGCTGAACCTTAGGAGTAGCAGTGGCAGTTAATGCAATAATCGGAACGTTAGAAATCTTTTCAAAAATTTCTCTTAATCTCCTATATTCCGGTCTAAAATCATGTCCCCATTCTGAAATACAATGGGCTTCATCTATCGCAAAAAAAGATATTTGAACATTAGTTAAGAAATCTATGTTCTCTTGTTTGGTAAGAGATTCCGGAGCTACATATAATAATTTTGTCTTTCCTGCCGTGATGTCATCTTTAACTTTTTTTATTTCTGTCTTGGTTAAAGATGAGTTTAAAAAATGGGCAATATCATCTGAATCACTTACGTGTCTTATGGCATCAACCTGATTTTTCATTAAGGCGATTAAAGGCGAAACTATGATTGCTGTTCCCTCGCATATTAAAGCGGGCAATTGATAGCACATTGATTTCCCCCCTCCAGTTGGCATAATCACAAATGTGTTATTACCATCCAGAACATTCTGAATAATTGCTTCTTGCTCTCCTTTGAATTGATTAAATCCAAAGTATTTTTTTAAAGAGTCTTTTAATGCCAGATCAGTGGTCGATATCATTAATGATTAAAACTTAAAGGTTATGTTTTTCAATCGTTAAGCGAATTTAGTGAATATCCGTTCGAATAATTTGTGGCTGTTGTATAAACTCGTCCGCTCTACCTAAAGATAAGACAAAACATTCTAAATTCTCCACGAATGGAAAAAAAATAATCAACAGCTTATCGATTCATTGTTAATGATTTGTTAAACTTACCATCCAAAACGCAACCATTTGTATATTTGGTATCGTTATTGTTGTGTGAAAATCAACAGAAAACTTTAAGAATTAAATGATTAATATGAAAAAGATCGCTTTAACTATTACAATGTCTGTTCTAGCTGTTCTTGGTGTTAACGCACAAGAATCTGATAGAATTACAGTGACTCAAGTTACTAACGAAAATGCAGCTCAAATTTCTGTGGACAAAGAAGTGCACGATTACGGAACAATCACGCAAGGTGATGACGGAACATGTGTGTTTACGGTGACCAATACAGGAAAAGAGCCATTAATCATTTCATTATGCAAAGGATCTTGCGGTTGCACAGTTCCAGTTTGCCCTCAAGAGCCAATCGCTCCAGGAGAGTCTGCTGAAATTTCTGTCAAATACAACACCAATAGAGTAGGTCCTATTAATAAATCAGTTACCATTACTTCTAATGCAGGTTCTGAACCAAGAAAAGTAATTAGAATTAAAGGTCAAGTGAAAGCTAAGCCAGCTGGTTCAGCTCCGTTAAATACTGGCGGACCAACAACAAATTAAGAAAGAGAACAATTAAATATAAATTAAATAGACGCCTTTTTTAGGCAGAACCAAAAACAAATAATAATGAGAAAAGCAGTTTTTACCCTAAGTTTTTTAGTAGTAGCCTTATTAGGTTTCAATACTTACGCACAAGAAGTAGTTTCTAAAGCAGGAGCACAAATTTCTATCGATAAAGAAGTTCACGATTACGGAACTATGGAACAAGGTGGAAATGGTGAGTGTACTTTTGTTGTAACAAATACAGGAACTGAGCCATTGATCTTATCAAGATGTAAAGGATCTTGTGGATGTACAGTACCTTCTTGCCCACAAGAGCCAATCGCTCCAGGTGCATCTGCTAAGATTACTGTAAAATACGATACAAACAGAGTAGGACCGATTAACAAATCAGTTACTATCACTTCTAACGCTGGTAACGAGCCAAACAAAGTGATTAGAATAAAAGGACAAATTAAGGCGAAAGCTGCTTCAGGAGCAACTCCTGCACCAGCTCAACATTAATTTAATGAGGCTATTTTTTGCGATCATAATAGCAATGAATTCCGCATTCATCCTAACGGGTGGTGCGGAATTCTCATTTTTAGACCGAACGCATAAGTTTTCTGACACTGAAGCAGGTGAGTTGTTAGAACACGATTTTAAATTCCAAAATACAGGTGACACACCATTAATTATTAAGTCATACGAAGTAGCTTGTAGTTGCACGAAAATCACTTATCCAAAAGAACCTATCTTGCCAGGTAAGTCAGGAATCGTCCATCTTTCTTTTGATACCAATGGAAAATACGGGTTTCAAAGTAGAAAAGTAAAGATTTTATCCAATGCCAAGAAACCAGTTTATATTCAGTTTAAAGTAACGGTTATTCCGCACAATGAATAGCTTCTGTTAAGGTAATGGCCTCATTAGCGGCTTTTACATCATGCACACGTAAAATCGCAGCCCCTTTGTTTAAAGCAACTGTATTTAAAACTGAAGTGCCATTCAATGCTTCTCCTGGACTTGAACCTAGTTTTTTATAGATCATTGATTTTCTTGATAGTCCTGCCAAAAGCGGAGCTTCTAATAAGCTAAATCGCTCCAACTCTTTTAATAATGTGTAATTCTGGTCTAAATCTTTACTAAATCCAAACCCAGGATCAACTATAATATCATTGACCCCCGCTTTTCGTGCTGCATTAATTTGTTGTTGCAAAAAGTAAATGACTTCTTTTATTAAGTTCTCGTAGTTACAGTTATTCTGCATGTTTTGTGGAGTTCCTTTCATGTGCATCAATACTAAAGGAACAGTTTTTTCTGCGGCAAGATTGAAAATTGCAGGATCTTGAATGCCTCCTGAAATGTCATTAATCATTAAGGCACCCGCATCAATTGCTGCAGCTGCAACTTCTGACCGAAATGTATCTACTGATAAAATCGCTTCTGGGTGAAGTTCTAAAATAGCACGAATAGCCTTGACGGCATTCACTTTTTCAATTTCAACAGGAACGTCTTTAGCGCCAGGTCGTGAAGAATAAGCGCCAATATCCAAAATTCCTGCTCCTTCATGTAGCATTTTAGAAGCTTTTTCAACAATTTCATTCGCTTCATTTAACCGGCTCTCTGCGTAAAAACTATCTTCTGTGATATTTAAAATACCCATGACGATTGGTCGTTCATAAGTCTTTAAATTACCTCTAAAATTGAGCTGAAAATTTGAGCAAAAAAATGTATCTTTCACCGCTAAAAATATTATTTGATTAAGATGAGTAAAACAGCTGAGCAATATAGAAAAGTAATCGCAAATTGCCGTTCAATTTTTGAGAAAAAAGGCAAGGATTATGGCACGGCTTGGCGCATCATGCGAATTTCTTCACTCACCGATCAAATCTTTATCAAAGCACAACGAATTAGAACAATCCAAGAAACTGGCGTAAATAAGGTAGGAGAAGATATTGAAGGAGAGTTTATTGCAATTGTAAACTATTGTACAATGGGATTAATTCAATTGGAGTTAGGTGCAAGCAATATGGAGGAAATGCCTATAGATGAAGCGGTGAATAGGTATGAAGAGAAAACAACTGAAGCATTTCAGTTGATGGAGAAAAAAAATCATGATTACGGTGAGGCTTGGCGCGATATGCGAGTAAGTTCACTGACGGATTTAATTATGATGAAAATCTTAAGAACAAAGCAAATAGAAGATAATGACGGTCAAACACTTATTTCAGAAGGGGTGGATGCCAATTATTTAGATATGCTAAACTACGCCGTGTTCGCTTTGATTTTAATAGATGAGAAAAAGTAATGTTAGCATTCTGTTAAACTATTTTTTAGCGTTGAATTGATTTGTAAATTTAATACACCAAAATCCATGCAAAATATTGCATGAAAATATAGTACGAAATGGAAGACATGCAATTGAGAAATCAAAAGACTGATGTTAACGGTCGATCAGCCATACTGAACATTCTTGCAGTGATATTAAACCTAGTAGGTGTGTTTTGTGTGGTGAAAGGTTTTCATGAATATACAGAGTCAGGAACCTTGTTCAAGTCTATCGGGATTGTCCTTGTTTTAGTGACGCTAGGTTCTTTGGTTATCCTAAAAGGATTGTATCTTTTTTCTTACGTGGCCAGGGTGTTAGTTGGCGGACTTTTTATCGTTTCGGGTTTAGTTAAAGCAAACGACCCTTGGGGATTTGCTTTTAAATTAGAAGAGTATTTCTCGCCATCAGGTCTTGCGGCAGATTATGGCTTCGTAGAAGCTTTCTCTCCTTATGTTTTAGAGCTTTCAATTTTAATATGTGTTGTCGAAATAGTTTTAGGGGCAGCTTTAATTCTAGGAGGAAAAATCAAATTGGCTTCTTGGTCTTTAGTCGTAATGATGTTCTTTTTTACTTGGCTAACATGGTATACGGCAAGCTGCAATGAACAACAATTATTAGCGTCACAATTGGGAGAAGAATTCTCAAGAGATTGTGTGACAGATTGTGGATGTTTCGGAGATGCCTTAAGAGGGTCAGTAGGCAGGTCTTTGACACCGCTCGAATCTTTTTGGAAAGATTTAGTATTGTTCTATTTCGTATTAATCATATTCTTTAATCAAGGTAAAATTAAATTGAATACAGTTCAAGAGAACTGGGTTTTAGTGCCTTGTTCATTGATTGTTGTCGCTTTCTTTTGTTGGGTTTTTGGTTGGGTTTTCCCTTTCTTTTTTGCCTTGTTTGTGTTGTTGGGGTCTTTCGTTATCGGAAGAATCAATATCGGAAAAATGGGAATTCCATGGAAAATGGCAGGATTCGTTGGGATAATTTCTTTCATCTTTGCTTTGTATACTTCCATGTATCTTCCGATTAAAGACTATCGTGCCTATGCGATTGGAAACAACCTGACAGAGCAAATGAATGACGGAATAGATCCAGAAATTGAAATGAAACTGAATTATATCAATTTGGAAACTGGAAAAGTGGAAGCATTTGGCGTTGATGAATGGGAAGTGTACATGGATACCACAAAATATAAATTTGATAGTAGAGAAGATAAAGTGATTTCTGAAGGTAAACTTCCTTCAATTTCTGATTTTAAACCGCTCATTAACTATGATAAGCTCTCTGAAACAGATAAAAAGAATTGGTACATTGATTCTTTAATCCAAGCAGATTACGATTTCTTTTATGAAGAAAAAATGGTGGTTTCTTCAATTTATGGAAGTGATACCATAGCAGCTATGGATTATGATACGCTATATTATCCAGATTCTATGTATACGGCACAACCTCCTTACATAGCCTTGTCTGATCCTGGGTCACCTTTTGATATTGACATGACTCCTTTTGTAAAAAGGGCAGATTATGTGTTGTTGATGACGATCAGAGATATGGAATCAATGAATGAGGCGGCCATGCCAGATTTGAAGTTGGTTTTAGAAGGAGCAAAAGAGAATAACATACCATTCTATGTGTTAACGCCAGCGGTGCAAGAAGAAATTGATGCTTTAAAAGCGAAATTTGATTTTGATGCGACCTTCCTTTCAATTGATGGTACTGAGGTGAAAATTATTGTCAGATCCAATCCTGGATTAGTCTTGATTAAGAAAGGAACAGTACTTGATAAATGGCCAAGTCGTTCAATTCCGGATTTTGATTCTATCTTTGAGGATTATATTCAAGGAAAATGAGAAAAAAAATAGTAGCAGGAAATTGGAAAATGAACTTGGATTATAGCCAAGCCAAAAACTTACTGCAAGACTTAATAAAAAACAAAGATAAATTCAATGCGGATACTGAGGTGGTAATTTGCCCTTCAGCTCCATATTTAGGTGTGTTTGCCGAATTAACAGCCGATCATGATTGGTTGAAACTAGGTTCTCAAAACGCTTATTTTGTGGATTCAGGAGCCTATACGGGTGAGGTAAGTCCAGTTCAACTAAAAAGTTTAGAAGTTAAATATTGTCTAGTTGGGCACTCAGAAAGACGCGATAATTTTGATGAAAATTATGACCTGCTTTCAAAAAAAGTAAAAGCATTAATTAGTCACGATATCACCCCAATTTTTTGTTGCGGAGAGGAATTACAAGTGAGAGATTCTAACGTATATCGCGAATTCGTAATGAAACAAATTGAGGATTCACTATTTTCATTGTCTGCTCAAGAAATCGCAAAATGTGTGATTGCTTATGAACCAATTTGGGCGATAGGAACCGGAAAAACGGCCTCTGCTGAACAAGCACAAGAAATTCACGGAATCATCAGAGCCAGATTAGCGGCTAATTTCGGAGAAAAAACTGCGAATGAAGTGGCTATTTTGTACGGGGGAAGTTGTAATGCTGAAAATGCAAAAGAGCTTTTTGCTCAAGCAGATATTGACGGTGGTTTAATTGGAGGAGCTTCTTTGAAAGCAGATGATTTCTGCACGATTTCAAATTCTTTTTAATGGATTATATTGAATTTCAAGTTGAATTCTCTAAGGTCTACCCTTGGAGAGATGTGCTGATTTCAAAGCTAGATGAATTAGGATTTGAAAGTTTTGTTGAAACCAAATCAGGTTTAAACAGTTATATCCCTGAAAATAATTTTAAACAAGAAGAAATAAAGTTCATTGAAGCAATTGAAGATGTTGAAAGCATAGCCTGGAAAGTCATAAAAGATCAAAATTGGAACGCCAAATGGGAAGAAAATTTTGATCCCGTTTTCGTTGAAGACAAATTGGTGATTAAAGCACCATTCCATACCCAAGAATTTGATCAAAAAATGCAGGTGACCATTCAACCTCAAATGTCTTTTGGTACCGGACATCACCAAACAACATGGTTGATTTCAAAAAGATGTTTTGACCTAGATTTAAAAGGTAAAACTGTATTGGATATGGGGACTGGAACGGGAGTCTTAGCGATTCTGGCTGACAAGCTAGGTGCCGCACAAGTTTTTGCTCCAGATATTGATGAATGGTCGTTCAACAATGCATTAGAAAATGTTGAATTGAATGCTTGTAAAAACATTGAAGTTGCCTTGGGAGATGATAAATTACTTGAGGGCAAGAACTTTGATATTTTAATCGCAAACATCAATAAGAATATATTGATTCAACATTTTTCAGTATATTCAAATTGTTTAAAAGTTGGAGGAAAAATGTTAATTAGCGGATTTTTTGCCACAGATGCAAATGACCTAATTGAAGAAGCTTCCAAACATGGCTTTATTTTTGAAGAAACCTTTACCAAAGATGAATGGGCTATGATGCAGTTTAGCAAATAGTACATTCCTTAATTTATTACATATGAGATCCTTAGTACTTGTCATTTTTTTTGCATTTAGCGGAACCCTTTACGCTCAATATTCTAACGAGCCAACTGCATTTTTAAAAGAAATTGATAAAAAACTAAGTGCCTCAGATCGTGTTAAAACGAAAGCCTTTATGGAAGAGTTTGAGCCAAATTGGTTAACAAACTTCACCACAGAATATCAAAATAGAGTTGTAAACACCTGTAATTTACTTGAAGAAAAAGGAAGACCAGCATTCCCAGATATTTATGGTTATATCATTTCAGTTCACTCGTTTGTATTAACTGACCAGCCTAAAAATAGTTTTGAAACTTGGCACGGAACCATTGATGCACTATTGAACAGTAAAAAGGTAAATGATTTTCAAAAATTCATTACAGTTTGTGAAGGGTTTTTCTCTGATGGAACTGTATATGACGTGCCGAAATATGTCTGGCAAGTAAAAGGAGGTGAATACTCGTTTGAATTCGAACGAAACAGACCAAAAATTACCTTCACGAATTGTGACCTTAAGTGTTACATCATGGACAGAAGTGCAGGTAAGAAAGAAAGCCCTTATTTCGATAGTATGGTGGTTAAGAACACATCAGGAGTTTTTGAACCCTTTGTGAACAAATGGACGGGTAGAGGCGGAACCATGGATTGGGGACGAACCGGACTTGATCCTAAAACCAATTATGCTGAGATAACAGATTACATACTTTCAATGAAACAAACCAAGTTAGAATGTGATTCGGTTAAGTGCTACACTGATTATTATGACGAACCTCTTTACGGAGATTTCAATGATCAAGCAAAGATTTACAATAGAGAAACAGATAGAATTTATCCAAATTTTACATCTTATAGCAAGAAAATCGTGCGCAAAAACATTTTACCTGAAGTAGATTATGTTGGTGGATTTTCTGTAAGCGGAGCGGATTTTGCTGGAGTGGGATATGACAGAAACCCTGCTTCATTGGTGTTTTATCAAAAAGGAGAGCCTTTTGCCAAAGCTACCGCATTACAATTTAGAATTAACTCAAAAGGAGCAAGATCTACAGAATGTGAAGTAGTACTTTACACAAATGACGAAGATTCGTTATTTCATCCTGGTTTGACATTAAATTATACCATTGAAAACGAAGGAAAAGATGTGCAGATGGAGTTAATGAGAGATAATAGTGGTTTGGCGCAAGCACCTTTTCAAGATAGCTACCATACCTTAGATTTCTATGTGGATAGAATTATTTGGACAAAAGGAGACCCTAACCTAAACCTGACATGGCACAGAAACTCTCCTAAAAAGTTTGCAACTTTTGAATCGCAGAATTTTTACAGCGAGAGAATTTACAATCAAATTCAAGGAATGAACGCAAAACATCCCTTGGTAGCAATTTGGGATTATGCATACAAGTATGATTTGGATGTCATTCCAGTTAATAAAGTGTCCGGAGCTATGGGATTTACAAATAATCAAGCCATTCCAATTCTTTTAGACCTAGCCAATCAAGGTTTTATAACATATTCTTCAGCCAGAAAAGAGATTACCATACAGCCAAAATTGAAGAAGTACATTGATTCAAGATCAGGAAAAAGTGATTATGATCACATTGCATTTAATTGTAATTTATTAGAAATTGAAAAAAAATCAATCACATCTCCTGACGGACGAGAAGATAAGTCAGCTATGGCTTTTAATGAGCGAGCAGATAGCTTAAACAAAAGAAAAGCAAGAGCGGTTAACTTCGGTTATTTCAATTTAACAACTATGGATCTGTCCTTAAATGAAGTTGATCCAATTCAAATTTCGCCAACTCAAAAAACAGTCATTTTCCCTTCTGCGGGTGAATTATTGGTTAAAGAAAACCTTGATTTCATTTTTGAAGGAGCAGTAATGTCAGGTAAATTTGAAGTGTATCTTAAAGAAGGCTCTTTTGATTACGAAAAATTCCGAATTAATTTAATGGAGGTTGACGCGGCATTGTTTAGAGTAAGACCAATTTTTGGTGGTGAAGGCCTGATTCCTATGTATTCGCATTTTGAAGGTTTAAAAGGATACATAGCGGTGGATGATACAACGAATAGATCTGGTCAAAAGAAAAAACGTTTTCATAAATACCCAATCCTACATGTGGTTGAAGATTCTTATGTGTTCTATGATCAAAGTTATATCTACAACAGCGTTTATGACAGTGCAGATTTTTACTTTAAATGCGAACCTTTCGTATTTGACAGTTTAGATAATTTCGTAGAAGAGTCTATGGCAATTGATGGCGAATTAAGATCCGCTGGAATTTTCCCGACTTTCAAAGAGCAGCTTAAAATTCAAGAAGATTATTCTTTTGGGTTTAAAACAAAAGCTCCTGGAGATGGATTTGATTTTTATGGGGATTACGCAAAATTCGATAATGAAATTAAATTGAGCAATGAAGGGCTTAGAGGTGCTGGTCAAATTGATTTTGTAACCTCTTCTTCAATCAGTGAAAACTTTATTTTCTTCCCTGATTCAACCATGGGAATTTCTAAGTATACAAATGCACCACAAACTAAAGATGAAGGAATTTCTGTGCCAGATGTAACCGGAAATGGTGTGATGGTAACTTTTGTACCTAAAGAAGAAATTTTAAAAGCAAGGGCAGTTTCTGAACCATTAAAATTCTTTGAAGGTGAAGCCGAGATGAAAGGAATCACTTACCTCACTAAGAAAGGGATGTCTGGTAGAGGATTAATGTATTTCAAAGAGGCTGAACTTGGATCTAAGAAATTTAATTACGGTCGCTGGACAATTGATGCAGACACCTCTGATTTTAATCTTTTAGGAGTAGGGAAACCAGAACCTGGAGTCGAGAATCCGCTTGATTTTAATTCAACAAACCTGAACGCCCATGTTGATTTTCAAGAAAGAAAAGGGGAGTTCAAATCTAATGATGGAACAACAGTGGTTGAGTTCCCTAAAAACCAATATATCTGTTACATGGATATGTTTTCATGGTTAATGGATAATGATGAAATTGAGCTATCTAAAACAGGGGCTGATATCAGTATAGATGCGGGTGGATTGGATTTAGCCGGATCGAATTTTTACTCCGTACATCCAGATCAAGATTCATTGAACTTTAGAGCACCTAAGGCAAAATTCGTCTTAAAAGAGAATGTAATTTACTGTGATAAAGTGGAGTATGTAGATGTTGCAGATGCCAGAATTTTCCCTCCTGAAGAGAAGTTAGTCATTCGTAAGAAAGCGAAGATGGATGAGTTAGAAGGAGCAGAAATTTTAGCCAACTCTATTACAAAATATCACAAAATAACAGAAGCGCATGTGCGAATAGATGCGGCGAAAAAATACCAAGCTAGCGGCAAGTACCCGTACATAGATAGCAAAGGGGCAGAGCAAATAATATTCTTTGCAGATATTCAGCCAGATACAATTTATCAAACGCGTGCCAAAGGTACCGTTGAAGAAGATAAAAATTTCCACTTGAGTGATCGATTTGATTTCTACGGAACAGTTGAATTGGCCGCGGCAGATCAATTCTTAACCTTTGACGGAGCAACGAGAATTAATCATGATTGTGATCAATTCGCTAAAAACTGGTTAAAGTTTAGAACAGAAATTGATCCTAACAATATTCAGATTCCGGTATCAACCACAATGTCAGATTTAGAAGGGAATTCAATTGCTGTTGGATTAATCAGAAGGAATCCGAAAACTATGGATTCTATCAGCATTTATCCTGCATTCTTATCTGCATTAGAAAGACCTGATGATTTTGTAATGTTTACTTCATCTGGGGTGTTGAACTATAATGAAGATGCAAAAGAATTCAGAATCGCTTCTCCTGAAAAATTAATCAACCGTGAAGAAAAAGGGAATTATATCGCTTTACACATTGAAAGCTGTTCTATGGAAGGTGATGGACAAGTGGACATGGCCTTGAATTTACCAGATGTTGAGTTTAAACCTTACGGAGTGGTAGGTTACAATGCCGCCACCAAGGCAACCACCATGAATTTAACGGGTGGTCTTGATTTCTATATGGATAAGAAAATCATAGAAATGATGGCTGAGGATATTAAAACAACTGAAGGTTTAGGTGCGATTGACTTCATAAGGACAACTCTAAAACAAGCCATCACAGAGGAGGTATCTAAAGATGAAGCAGAGAATATTAAATCTGAATATACGATTAATGGCCCTGAAGGAATTAAAAAATTACCGAAAGAATTAGGGGAAGCACCGTTATACCTTTCTAACTTGAGATTAGAATGGAATGATAGAGCTGGTGGTTTCATCTCGAAACCAATTACGGGAATAGTAGCTATGTTCGGAGATCCGTTATTTAAAGATTTTACAGTGAAGTTCGCTGTTGAATACTCGGTTGAAGGAGGGAATATCGGAACGAAAATGGGCTTCCTTATAGAGCTGCCTGGTAAAACGGAAGGCGTTCCCGGAAATTATTATTATTACGGATTTGAACGAAGAAAAAACAACACTTTTGTTCAGGTTACGTCTTCTAATAAAGAATTGCAAGGATACATCTCAGAACTCAAGGATGACAAGAAAAAAGTCAAAAAATTAGAGTTTGATTTATATCCGAAAACCAATAAAATGAATATTTTCAAAAGTAAATTTGGAGAATAATTATGAAAACTTTCGCACTTATTTTAGGACTGTTACTAACAACAGTCACTTTTAGCCAAGATCTTAAAAAAGCAGATAAACTGTTTAAAGCCGAGCAATATGCTGAAGCTTTGGTGATCTATAAAAAACATTTAGATATTGACCCTACTGACATGAACGCAGGATACAAATATGGAGCCTGTGTTGTCATGTTGAATAAAGACAATGATAAAGCAATTGAAATGCTCACAATTGCAGAAAAAAGCGGAAAATCGGATAAAGAAATCGCCTTTTTCATGGGTAGGGCTTATGAAAATAAAGAAGACTACGCAAAGGCACTTGAATACTACGAAAGATTCTCAGTAGCCGCTGAGAAAGAGCAATTGAAAAAACTAAAAGTAAAGGCGAGAATCAAAGCTTGTAAAAAAGCATTGAAATAATCCACTTTATTTTACACTTTCTACCCAGAAATTCCTTGATTTAATAGGTTTTAGGCTGCACTTTTTGCTAATTTGTATAGATTTTCAAAAGAAAAATGAACCTTTCTCTTGAAAAGCCGTACTAATATTTGACGTGTGGTGCCCATGCACGCTCGTTTTTTGTAACTGTGAGACTATTTTTTAAATCAATATCATTGTTGATACTGCTTGTTTTGTGCAGTATATCTTCGTTTGCGCAAACAATCGAAGACAAGCTCAAAGAGGCTGATGACTACTTTGAAAAGGGGCTGTACATTGAAGCAGAAAAACTTTATAGTCAAGTATTACCCACTAAACCTAGAGATTACGATTTAAATTTCAAGTACGGAACCTGTTTGTTATTCTCGTCTCACGACAAAACAAAAGCCATAAGTCATTTGCAACATGCGGTTAAAAGCCCAAGTATTGACAAACGTGCATACTATTTCATGGGGAGGGCCTATCACTTGAATTATCAATTTAAAGAAGCTGAGAAATATTATTTGATGTTCCGAGATCAAGCCTCATCTGGTCAACTCAAAGATCATGATGTTGAGGCCATGCTGAATGGTTGTAAATTTGGAAGGAAGCTCTTATCTAACATTACAGATATGATTGTAATGGAAAAGAAAGAAATCAATGAAGGCTCTTTCTACGATTTATACGATCAAATTAAGTTGAACGGATCAATCAACCCTACTGACCAATTCGGAACAAAGTATGACAAGAAAATGGGGCACAGGGCAGTTATTTTCTTTCCTAAAAATTCGCCAAATATATTCTTTTCGTCTTACGGTGATGACGGTGCTACCGGTTTAGATATCTATCAAATGAAAAGATTACCTAATGGTAAATTCTCGCTTCCAGGCAAGGTAAGAGGCCAGGTGAATACGGATAAAGATGAAGCTTACGCTTACATGCACCCCAATGGAAAATACTTGTATTTCTGTTCTAAAGGGCACAACTCAATGGGAGGGTATGATGTTTTTAGATCGGTATATGATCCTAAAACCGATTCTTTTGGACCACCAGAAAACTTAGATTTTGCTATCTCATCTCCTGATGATGATTTACTATATGTGGTAGATAGCCTTGATAGAACCGCTTTTTTCGCATCACGAAGAGAAAGTCAAGACGGAAAACTGTTTGTTTATGAAGTTAGGGTAGAGCGCTTAAAAATGCAGATCGCAGCTATTAAAGGTAGCTTTGTAAATACCATTGTCCCTTCAAATAAAGAGGTGAACATTGAAATTGAGGATTTTTCTTCTGGAACTCAAATTGGTTCGTTCAACTCAAAATCAACCAACGGTGATTACTTCATTACCTTTCCTAAAGGAGGAAAGTATAAATATTTCATAACGGTTAAAGGAAGTGATGTCACACATTATGCGGTAGTAGAAGTTCCGCTCCTCCAAGAACTGCGTCCTCTAAAACAAAAGATTTCTTTATTGAGAGATGATGCTGGAGAACAGTATGTCAAAATTGAAAACCTCTTTGATGAGGCCTTTGAAGATCCAGTTACTGTAATGGCAGAAATTTATAAAGAGCTATCTAAGCTTCAGCCAAATGCAGAAAACTTCAATTTAGACTCGTTAAATGCTCAAGGTGCTGTTGATCAAATATTCGTTGAAAACGGCTTGAATTCTTTTTCAACTCAAGATGAAGTAGAAAAAACTGTTGCTGATAAGGTGGAGGATTTGAAGGAAGATCAAAAAGAGAATCAAGAAAACGCAAATATCGCATACAACTTGGCAAGCGAAAAGAGTGACCAAGCGAATGAAAAAATGCTGCAATTGAACAAGTTGTTAGATGAAGCTGAAAACGCAACAGATCCGGCAGAAAAGAAACGATTGTTTGAAGAAGTTTATGATTTGAAAAACGAAATAGAAGACTTGAATTCAGATGCACAAAACTTAATCGAACTAGGAAACGAATTAGACAAGGATGCGATTGAAAACGGATTAGAAGTTTTACAAGCAGAAAAAGTATTGAACGAAATAAAAGAAGTTCCAGACGGCGATAAAAATGCCCTGGCTAACGCAGTAAACGCCAATGGAGATTTCTTTAAAGATCAAATCAAAGATAAAACAGTTGCCCCTGATTTGTTAGAAGAAATTATAGCTGCGGGTAATGAAGATACAAAGGCATCAAGTAAGTTGAATAGTGAGATTATAGGATTAAAGAATGATAAGAAGACGGCAGAACAAAACAAGAAAATTCTTGAAGATAAACTTGCAAACACCAAAAAATCAAAAGATAAAGAAATCATTGAAGATCAAATTTTAGAGATTGAATCTGAACTGAGCACAATTAATGATCAAATCAACAAAAAGCAAAATGATTACGACAAAATAGTAAGTGGCGGAGGTAATGATAAAGCGCACTTGGTGAGAGTTGCAGATGAGGTTGGAGATGATAAGTACGACAATTCAGCTTATGCAGAAGAATTATCAGATGAAAAGAAAGATGGGATTAAGTCAAAAGTTGAAGGAAATGATTTAACGGCTAATCTTGAAGTAGTAACCGAAACCCTAAAAGATAATGGTGCAGGAAGCAAAGTTGATTTGTTTGCTTCAGATGAAAAGAGAAATAATTATGGTTTAGATGCTTGGACAGAAGACATTGATAAGGAAATTAAAAACCTTCAAGACGAATTAAATACAGCATCTCCAGAAAGAAAGAAACGTATTCTTGAAGAGATTCAAGAATTTGAAAACTTAAAAGATCAAAAACGAAACGAATATGAAGTGGTTGAAGTTGATCCTAAAGACATCAATTCGGATGTCAATAAAAACGAGATTGTTGATGATTACGAAACAAGAAAAAATCAGATCAATGAAATTACAGATGAAGGAGATAGAGTTAATGCTAATCTGAAGTTAAATCAAGAATTGCTAGATGAAATTCAGGATGAAAAAAGACGATTAAACGAAATTTTGGATGATAATCCAGATGCAGATAATGTCAGAGATAGATTAAATAACCTGAATGAAATTGAGGACGATTTAAATAATGAAATCAACAAAGACAAACAATGGTTAACCGATAACGGTCAAAAAGACAATGTTCAAATACTTGCTGAATATGATGATGATTACCAAAATAAGATTAATCAAATTTACGAGATAGATGATGATACAGAGCGCAACAATGCCATCAGAGATTTGAATGGACAGATTATTGACCGAACAAACGAGCGCATACAAGAAATCAATGCCATTCTTGAAAATGATCCAAATAATGAAAACGCTAAGAAAGAGTTAGAAGAGCTGACCGAGTTTAGAGACGGTATTGAATCAAATCAAGATAAACCATTACTTGACCCAGTCAACATTGATTTAGAGAATTTATCTACTAAAGTGGATGCCGACCAATTGATTCCAGGATACGAAGATCAATTGAAAGAAATCAATGATATTGAAGATGAATTTGATAGGAGAAAAGCACAAAACGAACTGTATGAAAGGCTATTAAGCAAGGCTAGGTCTGAGATTAAACAGTTGAACAAGCTGGCAGATGAAAATCCAGGAAACAAAGACATTAAAAAGCGTATAGAAGGTTTAAAAAAGTTAGACGATAAGGTCAATTCTGATATCGTTGAGAACGAAGACTGGATGCGTATTAACCCAAAAACTTCAGTTTCTGATATTGTTGCAGATGTTAACGACATCAACCCTCAGTATAAAAATCGAATGAATGAAATCAATGATATTGAAGATGACAATGATAAAACTAAGGCCATCCAAGAATTGAATGATGAAACCTTGAATGCCATTGAAACAAGGTTGAATGTTATTGATAAAACCTTAAAAGACGATCCGAATAATCCAAATTTCAGAGAATTAGAAGATGAAAAGGCTGAGTTAACTAATCTGAAAAATCAAATTAAGGATGATCCGAAAACGCCTTTAGTTCAAACAGAAGATGTTACAGATATAGAAGTTTCACCTTCAGTTGATGATATATTACCAAACTATCAATCTCAAATGAATACCATTGAAAATATGGAAACCGAAGAGATTAACCGGGAAAAAGATAAGGTGGTATTGAACAAAAGATTAATCAATAAGATCGACCAAGAAATTGATCGATTGAATGAATTGAAATCTGAAAACCCAGATTTAACTGATAAAATTGACCAACGAATTGACGCGTTAAATACAATTAAAGGGATTAAAGAATCTGATATCGCTATCTCTGAAGATAAAATCAAATCACTCGACACGTCAGCTGGAACAACAGATGTGAATTTAAATGAAATTGTTGCTGTTGAAGATATCGACCCTGATTATAACGCGAAGATGTCTGAAATTAATGGTAGAGACGGAGATGAGCTCGGAAGAGAAAAAGACAAGGCTGCATTGAATAAGGACTTCATTTCTAAAATAGACAGAGAAATAGAGAAGTTAAACACTTACAAAGTAGAAAACCCAGACCAATCAGGGAAAGTGGATAAGCGAGTAGAAGGCTTAAATAACCTGAAAAAGGCGAAAGAAAGTGAACTTGAGTTAAGCCAAGAAAGGATTGAAGAATTGAGCACTACTGCCGGTTCTAATGATGTTAATTTAAATGAAATTGTAGATGTTGAGGATATAGATCCTGATTATAACGCTGTAATTAATGAGATTAATAATGGTGGAGGAGATGAGTTATCTCAAGAAGAAAATAAGATTAGAGCGAATGACGAATTGATTTCTAAAATAGATCGTGAGATTGAAAAATTGAATCAGTTTAAAACAGCTAACCCAGATCAATCAGATCAAGTTGATAGACGTATTGAAGCACTTAACGACCTAAAACAAGATAAGGAAGCTGAAAATGATGTGTCAGAAAATCGTGTAAAAGAATTGAACGAGCAGGCAGGTAATCTTGATGTGAATGAGGTGTTTATTAATGAATTTGTAAATGTTGAAGAAATAGATCCTGAGTACAATACTAGAATCTCTGAAATAAACAATTCTTCTGACTCAGAATTAGAGAAAGAGAAAAACAAAGTTGCTGCAAATCAAGGTTTAATAGCTAAGATTGATTCAGAGATTAATAAGTTAAATAACCTTAGATCTGAAAAACCAGATTTATCAGATAAGATTGACAAAAGATTAGAAGGACTGAATGAATTGAAAAATGACAAAAATGCAGAAATAGAAATTTCTAAAGCGCGAATAGATGAACTATCAGATACTGCTGTTGGTCCAACTACTAATCCAATTGACTTAAGTGCGATCAATGAAACTGCAACGATACCAGAGATTGACCCAGCTTACGAAAACGATTTGGATAATATCAACTTGGCCTTACAAGATGATGTTGAGAAAGCAAAAAACAGAATAGCACTTCACAACAGATTGATTTCTAAAATTGAAAAAGAGATTGATGAGCTAAACACGTTAAAAGCAGATAATCCTGATGCTGCTGATAAGATTGACAAAAGAATTGAAAGTTTAAATGGAATTAAAAGAGACGTACAAGAAGACTTAGCTGAAGCGCAATCAATTGTTGATGCAGCAGAAGGGCAGAGAGATCCAATTACGATTGCCACTTTAATGCCTAATTATGAAGGTGACATGGCTGAAATTAAAAGCTCTACAGCCATTACTGAAAAAGATAGATTAGAGGGGGAGAATAACCTGAACGGTCAACTGATTAATAAAATCGATTACAAAATTGGAGACCTGCAAGAAGAGTTAGAAGAAAATCCTGTTCAGGCAGATAAAATTGTTGAAGAAATAGAGAAGTTAGAAGAACTAAAAGAATCGAAACGAAGCGAAATTGCTCGAAATAAAGAAGTGTTGGCTAAACTTGGTGCAGATGCTGATACGGCATCTAACAATAAGTCAGTTGGCCAATTAAATCCAGAAGATTTTGCGACAGAAGAGGGGCAAGAGGTATTGGCGAATAATGAGAAAAACATCAATGAGATTAATGAAATCAGTAGTGAAATTGATGAATTAAACGAGCAATTAGAAGCCACTGATGATCCAAAAGATCGCGCTAAACTTGAAGGAGAAATTCAGAAACGTACTCTGAAAATGGCTAGAGTAGAGAATGAGGTACTTGAGGATTTAGCTGATGTCAATAAAAAAGAATTCCAAAACGAGAAAGACCAAATTGGTTCTGATGCTGATGTGGCAACGGCCAATAATCCGGATGATGCTGACGTAATAGATGCGAATAGAAAATTGAAAGAAGCTGAAGTTTTGATGGTAGAAGCTGAAGATTTAAGAAATCAGGCTGAAGATGAAAAAGATCCTGTTAAAGCCAATGAATTACTAAATGAGGCAAATCAAAAAGAAAACGAAGCGAAAACTAAAACTGATCAAGCAAAACGTATTTTCAAAACAGCACGGGTGATTGATAGCTTCAATAAAGGTTCAGAAGAAATTGTTACTGAGGTTCCGGATAATGTTGAGGATAGAAAATCAACGCAATTATTGGATCAAGCTACACAATTAGAAGTGAAAGCGAATGGCTTGAACCAAAGAGCAACTGAATTAAGAGATTCTGCTGAAACGGTTAAAAAGAAATACAGAGAAGCAATAGTAATAGAGGCAGACAAGTTAGACAAGCAAGCGGAGGAGCTAAGAGTTGAGTCTGCTGATATTAGAGATAAAGGAAACGACTTAAAGACGCAAGAAGATGAGTTATTGTCTATGCAATTGGATAACAATTCTGAAAATCCGAATGAAGATAAATTAAATGAGTTGGCTACTTCTGATGATTATAAAGATATTGTTGCAGCTCAAAAATCTGCTCAAGACAACTTAGATCAAGCCAACGAAATTGGTGAGCAAATTGAGCAAATTAAAACGCAGCAAAAGAGAACAATTAAGCAAGCCGTTGTCACTTATCAAGATGGTGGAGGAGTTGATGCAGCTATAAAAGATGATCCAAAAGTAAAAGAAGACCAAGCAAAAATTGATTCGTTAAAAGCCATCCAAAAAGCATTAAAAGATAAAGCAATGCAAGACATGGCTGATGTGAATAATTTATTGGATAAAAACGGTGAAAACAAAGATGATTTAGTAGCTATGTTAAACAATGATATTACTCCAAAAGACAAATCTACTTTACCGCAAGTTCAAGATTCTTTGTCAGCTGACTTTGAAGCGCCGGATGTTTTAGTAACTGATATATTCAGAACGACCAACGACCCTATTTATGGTCAGGATAAAGCCATTCCTATGGATCAAAAAACCAGTGGATTGGTTTATAAAGTACAAGTTGGAGCATTCAGAAAACCTTTACCGCAAGACCACTTTAAAGAATTCGCACCAGTTTCAGGTCAAAAATTAGATAACGGAGTGACAAGGTATATGGCTGGATACTTCACAAAAGAGAATACTGCTAACAATGCAAGAGGGCAGATTAGAGGGATTGGATACGGAGATGCCTTTGTTGTAGCCTACTGCAATGGTGAAAGAATTACAATTGCAGAAGCTAGAAAAATTGAAGCTGGTGAAATTGTTTGCGAAGGAACTACGAATAACGAAAACTTTACGAATAACGGCGGAAACCAAAATAATGACAATAACGGAAATAACGAAAACGCAACGAATCAAAATAACGGAGGCAACGACAATAACGCAGGTAACCAAAACAATGGTGGAATCGACAATAATGATGGTAACCAGAATAACGGAAATGATAACAACGACAACAACACCGTGAACCAAAACAATGGAAACAATGGCAATGATGTTCAACCTAATAATGAAACTGAAGAAAACTTAGTTTCTTATTACACGAACTTCCCAGATGCTGCTAGAGCAACACAAGTTGAAATTGTAAAAGGATTGTTCTTCACCGTTCAAATTGGAGTGTATACCAAACCAGTTAAGCCAGCTGTATTATTCAATATTCAACCATTGAATTCACAAAAATTAGAAAATGGTAACATCCGTTATTCAACAGGGAAGTATACTTCAGTTGCAGATGCAACGGTTAGAAAGAATGAAACAGTAACAATTGGTGTGACTGATGCCTTTGTTACCGCCTACTTTAATGGCGAAAGAATTACTATTAGCAGAGCGAACGAAATCTTGGCAGAACAAGGTGCAAGTGCCCTTTACAATTCGCCAGAAAATGCAGAGGCTAACTTCTCAGGTTCAAACCCTGAGACTAATCCGGTTGATACAACTACAGTTAACCCAGTTGATACTACAGATACCAACCCTAATGACACCACGGATCAAAATCCGACTACAAATAATGAAAAGACCGGACTCTTATCTGATCAAACTGATGGGGATACCGGTCCTCCTTACCGCGTTAACCTTGGGTATTTCCAAGGTGAAGTGCCTGTTGTGTTTACCGATAAGTTATTGAACAATCAAGATGAAGGCATTCTTTCAATTTCTGATATTCAAGATAACGTGCTTTATTTTGTCGGGACCTATGATTCTAAAGAAGAAGCTGAATCTAGAAAAGCTGAATTGATATCAAAAGGATTTAATGATGCAGAAATCGTTTCGTTAATTCCTGACGAGCCTGCGCAAGATGAGGTTGTTTATTATCCTGAAGGTGTTTATTACAGAATTTTAATGGGAAGATATGAGGATGAAATTCCTGGAGAATATGCAACGATTTTATTACAAACTGAAAATTTGTTAGAAACGGAACAAGACGTTGAAGGTGCTACTTACTTAATGTCAACCAAAATCAACGATTTTGATGAGATTCAAGATAACCTCAATGAATTCTCTGATTTAGGTTTTGAAGACATGGAAATAATTTCGTATTATCAATATGACCCTATCCCATTATTGCAGGCAGAGAAGATTACTAATGGTGATCCAATTGGTAAATTGCAAAAATATGAAACACCTAAGGGAGTCAGCGCTGACCCTTACTTGTACAATAAAGACGCGATTTACTTTAGAATAGAAGTAGGAAAATTCTTTGAGTCAGTGCCAGGAGAATTTACCGAGTTATTATTTAACAACAGTGAAGAAAACATTTTAAGAGAAGAAACAATTGATCAAGAAGTGATTTATCATACTGAAAATTCATACTCATATGATGAGACAGAGCAAAAGAAAAATGATTTAATCGCTAAAGGGTTTAAAGACGCAAAAATTATTGCTTTCCATAAGTATGATGAAATTTCATTGCTTAAAGCATTAGAATTATTAGGAATAGAATAACAGTTAGATATGGAAGAAACTGATGTAGATGTATTAGAAAAGGTAGAACAAAAAACGGATGTTGAAAAATCAAGAAGTTTAGTTGTTTATAATGATGACGTAAATACGTTTGATCATGTAATTAATTCATTAGTTAAAGTTTGTAACCATGAATTAATACAGGCCGAACAATGCACATGGATTGTCCATTACAATGGTAAATGTGCCGTTAAAGAGGGAGAGTTTAAGAAACTCCGACCACTAAGACAAGCTTTGAATGAAAGAGGTCTCACAGCCAAAATTCATTAATAAAAAAAGGTCATCCAATTGGATGACCTTTTCTTTTATGCCAAAGTTACAGATTATAACACTTGCAATTTTTGGCTGATAACACCTGCAGAAGTTTGAATAACTACTACATAAATTCCACTACTGAAAGTGCTAATATTAATCGTGTTTTTATTGGATTCGTTCACTAAAAGTTGTCCGGTTGAGCTGTAAACGGAATAGTTTATAACTTCTCCAGAAATTTCAACTTTTGTTCCTTTCGCCGGATTTGGATAGATACCAAACGATTCATTTTCGTAACCGTTTGTTCCTGCTACTTCTCCACATACAGTAAAGTTCATTTCAGATTGACATTGATTATCATCAGCTACAATTAAGGTATAATCCCCAACTCCTACGAATTGTAAATCTTCAAAATTTGTTCCGTTACTCCATATATATTCGTAATTCCCAGTTCCTCCATGAACATCCACTTCTATACTTCCATCTTCTAATCCTTGTTCATCACAATAAACCGTTCCTTCAATTACTATTTCTTCAGGAGAAACCAATTCAATTTGTTCTGAATATAGACAGTTATTGGCATCCGTTATTGTTAGATTATAGATCCCTGCACCTAAACCCGTTAAATCTGATCCCGTTGTATTGTCATCCCATTGATAAGTGTAAGGAGCCATTCCGCCGAAGGCAGAAGCATGAATTTCTCCATTATGATCTTCAAAACATTTTAAGTTAGTCGTCTTTACTTGGGCCGCAAGTTCTGAGCTTACTGTTACTTCAATTTCATCAGTAAAAATACAACCGGCTGTGTCTGTTAACGTTAATTCGTATAATCCTGAATGAGTAGTTGTTGTTGAAAAGCCGTGATCTTCGTTTGACCAAATAACGTTGTTAAATTGACTACTGTCATAATTTGTCAGTTGTAATAACACCTCACCAGAGCTACAAAGTACGGTAGAACTAATATTATAATCCGGCTCCATCAGATAGGTGGAAGTCATTTGAAGTGCTGCGCCAGCATCTATTCTTCCTGCACCTAAAAGCCCTGCATAAGTCGGATTCAATGCGTCTACATTTTGGGCAGTAGTTTTCAAAATAGTCTCTACTTCTTCAAATGTTAAACAGGGTTGCACTGACTTCATTAAGCCAATTAAACCTGAAACATAAGGCGTGGCGAACGAACTTCCATTTCCTGTTAAGTACCAGCCACTTGATACGGTTAAAGCAACATCATATCCGGGAGCAACTAAGTCCACTTTGTCATTATGTTGATGCGTAGTAGCTGGATCTCCCATAGTACGCTCATGATTATCTGCAGGACCAACACTTGAAACTGCAATAACATGATTTAGTGCGGCAGGATAAACATAATTAGAAGCACCACCACAAGTTGATCCATTTCCGGCTGCTGCCACTATAATCGAGCCGTTGTTATACGCTTCATCAATTATCGATTGAGCATAGCCACTATAATAGCATCCTCCTGACCAGCTTAAGTTAATTACTTTTGCACCGGCATAAGTGGCATCCAAAATGGCGTTATAATTCATATTAAGTAATTGCAATGCACAATCAGCTCCTATAGAACTTTTCCCTTCATTATTATGTGTATTTCCTGCAGCAGTTATAGCAACAGCCGTTCCGTGGTAGTAATTTGAATAGTTAAAAACTGAATCGTATGCAACTACTGTGCCTTGCAATTCCTCATGATTTAAGTCAAAATTGGTGTCAGAAATACTGATTAATACCGAGCTGTCTCCAGTTGATACGCTCCATGCTTCTTCGGCATTGATTAAATCTAAAGCGTAATCATTTTGGAAAGTTAAATTATAATCATTTGGAGTGAATAGTGGAGTATATTCTGGCGCTTCTTCTGCTTTTTTTAGAATCGAATTGTCTTTATTTATTGCTTCAATTAAAGATCCTGAATTGCAATCACACGTAATTTCATATACTTTCAAAAGTTCCACATTTCTGCTTGAAGGCACCGCTTGTTGAATAGCTGAAATTTGAAAATCATTGATGTATTCTTGTAAATCTGCATTTGAAGAACTAAGCCCTTCACTCTGATTAATAGTTTGTACAGCTTCAAATTCTATGGTTGCCCATATTTTGGATGTTGAAACTTGAGCATTTAAAAAACCAGGAATGCTAATTAGGCAGATTAATAATGCTTGTGATAGGGTAGTTGACATAATTTTTTTTTGGCTAAGCTATGTCAGCATATCCCAACTTAAATTCGATATTTTCCCAACGTATAGAAAATGAGGTTTAGAGTGATGAGATGAATTACCAAACGTTTGGAAACCCTTGGTTTTGTTGGGTTTTAAGTGTGGCTTGAAACGTTAGAACAAGGTTGGTGCTTGTTGGGAAACTACAATTCTACGTTTGGTAAAATGAATAGTCATACTCAATGAGTTAGGCATACTTTAGATAGAGTAAATAAATTCTATCAACATGTTTAATAAAATGATCATCCACAAATATTCAGGTGTTATAATGATGGAAACTGAATTACACCACATCAAGCTAAAAGGGAACGTTTTGGTTTTGCGATCAAAAAATGTGGTTCCGAATGATGAGAACATTATGGATACTATCCATGCTATTAAAGAGGTGATTCCTACAGAAAAAGTCCATCTATTCGTAGATAACTCAAACGGTATTGTTCTCAACAAAAATCAAAGAAGATTATTTATTGAGCAATTAGAAGAATTAGTAGATGTTGTCGCGGTAAAAAATTCTGGTTGGACTTCTCGGTTATTATATAATTTAATTAAGCGATTTGATAAACCTAAAATGCCAATATTGCTAATGGAATCTGAAGATCAAATGGGGCAATTATTCTTAAAAAGTTAGAGGTATATTCCGAATCCTATAAAGAATGCTCCCCATATCCACATAGGAATCCAAAATAGATCATTATGTGTTTTTTCTACAACTTCTTCAGGGTTTTCACTATCGGGTAAATTAGATGCTGCCAGTAAGCCACCAATAATCAATATTGGAATACCCGCCCATATCATAGACCACCCCATGTATTCAGGATTTCCCAGTCTGGTATCTTCAAAAGAATAGCTGCAAATCCAGCAACAAATTCCTAAAATTATCGGAATTAAAATCCCGGCACCTCTCCAAATGATTACCATAATTTATTTATTAATTCCTCTTACGTGAATAGCTGAAGTGAATATAGGAACAAAAACCATTGCCATTTTTGCATCAACAGATAGGCTGCTATAACTTCCTGATACTTCCCAATAATCCCAATCTTCTGAAGTATAAGTTCTAATTTTGGCAGTTGCGTCTCCACTAACTTCCCAATAATCCCAGTCTTCAGAAGTGTAGGTTCTGATTTTTAGTGATGTTCCTCCTGATACTTCCCAGTAATCCCAATCATTAGATGAGTAGGTTCTTAATTTTAAGCTTCCTATTTCCCAATAATCCCAGTCGTTTGAACTGTAGGTTCTTATCTTTCCAGATGTTCCGCCAAAATTATATTCCCAATAGTCCCAATCTTCAGAACTATAGGTTCTAATTTTTCCGGATGTACTTCCCAAAGACACTTCCCAATAATCCCAGTCTTCTGAGGTGTAGGTTCTAAGTTTTCCACTTTGTCCAAAACTGCTAAAACACAAACTAATTACGATTAATCCTACTATTGTTTTCATGTTTTAAATATAAAAAATTCAACTCAGTTTCTTTACAGGTGTATTACAAAATGGGTGAAACGTAAGCTAAATGGTTTTAAACATAAGCGTTGCGAAAGGTTGAGAATGAGCTTTTTAACTTTTTAGAGATATTTTTTTTAAATATTTATATGGTTGAACATGGAATTTTTTGCTACCTTAAAAGCACTATTACTAGCCGTTTATGCCTTCATTTAAAGTTCCTACTGCACGAGAATTTCGGGCATTAAGAAAAGAAACAGACCCAATTGCAGATCAGGTAATTCAAAAAATTATTGAAGCTGATGCCCAAGAAGGGATTAACAAGTTGTTTTCTCAACTCAGAGAAAATGATGATATCGAAGAAATTGATTTCCCCCGAGTGGTCAAAGATTATTTTGAAGAAACCGCAGTTTTACCAGATTGGGCAGATAATAATGAAATTTTAAAAGGTCAAAAAGTATTTTCAAAATTCGGTCCAGAAGTAGCGTTGTGTTTAATGACCAAGTCGTTACCAGAAGCGTATGCTTGTGCTAACGGAGCAAAAGTTCTATATGCCACTGGTAGATTAACGAAACAATCAGGTTCGCTAGAGGTGTTTACCAGACGATTAATGGAAACAGCTCAATTTGTTGTCAATGTAAGTAGTCCTGGTGGGTTAGAGCCGAAAGGGAAAGGTATTGTTACCGCTCAAAAGGTGCGATTAATCCATGCTGCAATTCGTTACTATTTAGGAAAACATAATTGGCCGATAGAGTTTTATGGCGCTCCTATCAATCAGCAAGACATGGCCGGAACGTTGCAGTCTTTTTCCACTTTGACCTTACAAGGCCTGGATATATTGAAACTTAATCTAACTGAAGAAGAGAAACAAGCTTACTACCATAGTTGGCGAGTGGTAGGACATATCATGGGAGTGCAGTCAGAATTGAATCCACCTACTTATAAAGAAGGTTTTGAAATAGGTACTGCGATATTAAAAAATCAAATGGCTCCTTCAAAAGAAGGAACTGAACTGACTCAGGCCGTGATTCAATTTATGGCAGAAATGTTTCCTGGTAAGGCGTTAGATTTGGCTCCAGAAGCTATAATCAGACACATGATAGGAGATGATATTTCTGATATTTTGAAACTAGATTCTCATTTGAATTTGATTGATCGTATGGTACCTAAGTTAGTTGGTGTAGTGTTCGACAAAATTGAAGAAGTAGGGGATTCTCATCATACCTTAGAGTTGTTAATTACTAAAATGAAGGAAGCTTTATTACAACATATGCTCAATCATTTCAACCATAATAAAAACGTGAAATTTTATATTCCACCCAGTCTACGTGCTGATTGGAAACTCAATTAACCCAGCTTATGAATTCAATCGTTTGGATAAATCTCAAGGAGTTTACTACTTATGAAATCATAATGACGGCCATTGGCTGGGTGTTTTGGATTTCAATGTATATTCTTATTGTTAGAAGTATACGGAAAGATAAGTACGTAGAAATGCCTTGGATGTGTGTGATGGGGAACATAGCTTGGGAATTTGTTTGGGGATTCATTTTTTACAAGCAAATAAACTTAGGAGAGCTTTTTATTTGGAGCTATCGGGCCTGGTTTTTCATGGATATTTTTATCCTCTGGGGAGTTTTCAAATATGGCAGAAAACAACTTACAATAGTGGAAATAAAAAAATACTTTGTTCCCATTTGTTTAGTGAGTATTGCTGTTTGGGGGATTCTCTTTTATACATTCATTGACTCAGGATTCGATCATAGATGGGGGTCTCAATCTGCTTATATCGCTAACGTAATTATATCTGTCATGTTTATGAATCTATTTCTTACCCAATGGCGATTTAAAAAGTTCTCAAAGTTGATGGCTTGGTGTAAATGTCTCGGAACCTTATTTTATACCATTGTTTATTTTAATTTTGATCCACCAAATACTTTTGTACACACGATTGGAGGAGTAGTTTTCTTCTTAGATATGATTTTCATTTATCAGTTGTATAAAAAACAAGGAAAAAATTGGGTTCAGCAGCCACACCCTGAACTGAATAATTTATGAAGCTAAAGAATAGCATAAATAGCGACTTGGATTTTAATAACAATCCTCATCCAGAAATTGTATTCCCAAATAAAATATTTGGTAGATTGCAAGCGCAAATTGATTTGCAGTCTGCTTTAGATGAATTTAAAAAAGGTCAGACCTGCTCGCTTGTGGTAAAAGGCAATGCAGGTATTGGCAAGAGTTTTATCGTTCGTTCGTTTTTTAAAAATATTGAGGATTGCGATTTTTATTCAGGCAAGTTTTTACAGTTTAGACGCGGTATTCCGTTTTTGGCGTTTAGGCAGATTTTTGAAGCTGTTATTGGAGCTCAGAAAAGAAGAGCCGCAGACAAAGAGCGTTGGAAAGCTGAATTTATTGATCGTTTTGATCCTTATTTATCAGAGCTTTCTCTCGTTATTCCTGCGCTAAGTGAATTGATAGAAATAGAGGTGACCAATCCAAAAGCCGCTTCGCCCATAGAGACTAGAAATAAAATTAACTCTGCTTTTTCTGATTTCATAGTTTATATGCTTGAGAAATCTGAAAACAAGATTATCCTTCACTATGACGACTTGCAATGGGCGGATAAAGATTCACTCAATTTTCTTGAATATTTAATAGCTAAAAATCATCCGAATTTACTTGTGATTTTATCCAATCGTCCAACCGAAAAGGCATTGTTGGCGAAAGAATTGGTGGAATTTTATCAAAGAATAGAAGAGTCGATTTCGCTCAAGAAAATTCAACTTGAAGCACTCTCATTACCTGCTTTGAAAGAATTGTTGAAAGTTGTTTTTCCTTTTTCAAATTCTAATTATGATCAGTTGTCAAAACTCAGCTTAGACAACAGTAATGGAAACCCGTATGTGTTACATGAGTTTCTGTCCAGTCTAAGTCGATTAAAATATTTAAAATATAATGCAGAACTAAATAATTGGAGTTGGGAGTTTCAAGATAATTCCTCCATTTCTTTTGAACACAACTTGCCAAGACTATTAATTGACCGATTAGAAAACTTAGGCGAGATGCAACGCTTGGTTATCCAATCTTGTGCCTGTTTTGGTGCTAATTTAAATGTTCCTTTTATTTCAAGAATAACAGGGTTTGAACAAGATACAATTCAAGAAACATTTAGAGAGGCTATGAAAATTGGGTTTATTATTCCTCTTGAAGTAAAATATGAGGAAGATTTATCTGATTTAAATAATTTTAAATTTACGAATGAAACCATTCAAGATGCAGTTCACGAATCATTTGTAGAGTCTCAACGATTTAAAATCCATAAGAAAATTGCTAATTACTTCATTGAAAATTCAATGATTGGGCTAGATTCTAGAGATGTTTTTGAATGTGCGTACCATTTAAATGAGGCGATTCATGAAGAAAGTGACTTTCAAGAAAAGTTAATCCATGCTGAGGTCAATTTGAAAGCTGCTGAAAAAGCATTGTCAACAGCTTCCTTTTCATTAGCCTTAAATTATTTGCAGCAAGCCATGGACAGCAACTTGCATCACAATTGGGAGTCAGCCTATTCCCTCGCTTCAAATGTCAGAATAAAAGGGTATCAAATTGCCCGAATCACCAATAATGTTTCTTTAGCAAACAAGTTATATTCTCAAGGTTCAGAGAATTGCAAGGGCATAGATTTATCAGAGTTAAGGTTTGCAAAAGTAAGTATGGATATTCAGTTTGGGGAGCTTCAAGCGGCCTTAGATACTGGAATAGTAGCTTTGGAAGAATTAGGTGTTAAAGTACCGGCAAAGGCTGGAGTTTTAAATGTAGTTAAGGAGCTTATTAAGACGAAAATAATGCTTTTCAGAAAGTCTCCAGAGAAGATTTTTCAGCTACCTGAATTGAGTGACGAGAAAGTAGAGTTTGCTATAAAGTTGATGATTTGGATGTTTAAAAGTGCCTACTATTTGAATCCAGAATTAAATGCCGTCTTATCATTAAGAATTCTACAACTCACTCTAAAAAAAGGAACTTGCGCTGATTCTGCTTCAGGGTTAATGGCTTATGGAATTATCGCCGCAGCAGGTTCAAATAACTTCAAAAAGGCATACGAATATTGTAATGTTGGAGCTTTATTAGCAGACAAATACAAAGAAGACTCATGTAGACACTATTTCGGTCAGGCAGTTTATAAAGCTTATAAATTTCCCTTAAGAGATACACTTGACTTGTATCGATTAGCTGTAGAAAAAGGGTATGAAGATGGAGATTTCTTGGGTTCTGCTGAACCTACAGTTAACGAGTCGTTGACCTATTTTTCTGCGGGTTATGATTTAAATACGGTAGAAGAGAAAGTTAAGCAAAGCGCAATTTACTGCCAAGATCTGAAAGTTAAAGACTATTATGATTTTCAGACTATGCTTTTGTATCAATTGAAAATTCTTAAAGGAGAGATGGTCACCGCTGATGAAGAATTGCAGTTAAAAGAAATATTGAATACAACTGAGTACAATTTGACTATTACCACGTATAATTTTTTGAAATTGCAGCAATATTGCTTTGAGGGAGATTGGGAAAAAGCTTACCAACAATCGCAAAACCTTAAAAAAGAAGTGCCTTCAATGACGGGTATTTATCTTCAGGTTGAATATTATTTTTATCGGGCCATGGTAGTTTTGAAAAATATAAAAAACACAAGCGGCATCCAGCGCATCAAGGACAGACGAGAAGTAAATTCAATAATCAAGAAGATGGAAAAGTGGGGTGAAAGTGCACCTTCAAATCACCAACATAAAATGCATATCATCAGTGGACTTTATGAAGAAATGAAAGGGGAAGACTTAGAGGCGAAGCATCATTACATCAATGCAGCGAACCTAGCCAACGAGGCAAAATTTATTCAAAATGCAGCATTGGCATATTACTTTTTAGCAGAATTGAGCAACAAGAAAAAAGACGAAAAAAATGCAACCCATTATAGAGATAAATCGGCGGCATTCTTCAAAGAGTGGGGGACTACTCTAATTTCTTAAGAATTATTTGTATTCATTCAACAATTTAACTTGTTTGCTATTGTCTAGCACCATGTTTGGTGTACCTTGGTAATCTCCAACTTGACCGGTGAAACAAACTTCTTTGTCAATTAAATACAATTCTGGCTCGTAGGGGAAATTCATCACATTTGATGAAAATATAGAAACAGAGAAAATTTGGTTCGGAAACTTCTTGTCCAGATTAATGAATACATGACCCTTTTCATGTTTAGTAGCGCTCACAACTTTACCACAAACCGTGTGTTTTTTACCATCATCAACTAAAACTTTAACACCATAAGTACTTAATGACTTTTTAGGTAATCGTTTGTTGTGGATAGCTTTTACGTCTCCGTTTTGAGCTACCGGTAGCCAAGGCTGGTATTCTTCGCTGGCTTCTATTTTAGCTTCAAGTTCATCATCCAAACCACTAAATAAATCATATCCAATTAAATTTTCTACACTATCTACACTAACAGCAAAAGCTTCAAGAGGAAGGTTAATTTTTTCGTTGGGTAAAACAAAGCCAATCGCTCGGTTATTTTTAGTGTCTAAAGCCACTTTTACATAAAGTTCCGGTACAGACAATCCATTGACACTACGATCAACTTTGGTTAAATTATCTGTTAAAACTGGAGCAGTAACTATGATCAAATCTATCATGTTTTGGGCTACATAGGCTCGCATCCAATTTTCTAATTCCGCCCATTTAAATCTATTAAAATCGGCTAATTGCGGTGACATGTTTGAATAAAAATAGCTTTCTGAAAGGGCGCGTTTACTCCATTTAAAATCAGCTGATGGAGCCAAATGGCCACGGTCATAACCAAAACCATCATAACTGTATGAGCTATCTGATTTTAAAGTTTTAATAAAGTAATCTTCCTCCACAGCACTTCCTGAGCTCACCAACGAATCTATTCTAAAGTCATTCGTTCGAGAGGCAGTTCCGTTCAAAATATCTGGTAAAATAATATGCATTACCCAGTTCGCTTGTTCGTGTTGCTCGTTGTAACTAAATTGATAGGCCGAATGGGTCAAAATCTCCTCTGTTGTTCCGTTTGAGGGAATCCCGATAGATTGGATTTGAGATTGGATCCAGTCTAGTTTAAGTACCTCTAATTGCGAAAGCAGTACAGCTTTATTTTTATCTAACGCCTGAATTTGCTGATTAATTTGTTGGATATCTTCGCTTTCAGCTTGCCCGTGGCAAATAGATGTAATAAATAAACAAATGATCAATAATCGCATAGAAGAGTTTTGTACAAAAATACGGACTTAAAGTTGGATTGAGGTCAAGTAGTTGTTAACTTTAATGTTATATCTGTTGCTATAAAAGGCAATAATTAAATATGAATAAGAAGATAGCCTTGATCATTATGTTTGTTATTCTGGTGTTGGTTCTTGCATTTCACATTTTGATTCTGACTGAGCAAATTCCTTATGACAAAGTTTGGGCTGGTAAACTGAACTCTGTTGAGGAAATGAGAAGTTTTGAAACATTTTCAATTCTCCTAAATTCCCTTATGTTAACTGTGTTTTATATAAAGTATAGACAACTTTCAAAAGGAATTAAAAATAAAGTGATAGATATTCTTATCTGGATTTTTGCCGGTTTTTTTGCCTTAAATACCTTGGGAAATCTTTTCTCAGAAAGTACGACAGAATTGATTCTCGGTACCTTACTGACATTGACTTTATCTATCTTGTGTGTAGTTATTGCTAAAAAGTAATAGAGCTGCAGCCAATGCGAGCGTATTATAGTTTTGATAATTTGAACTCGGCAGGATTATTTCATGATCCTAACGTATTGCTCCTAACAAGCATAAAGTCTAATTCCAATTGCATTGGAATCTTGTCCTTTTTTATTTCATCTAACCCACTCGAACAAGTTCGGTTCATGCTATAAAACAAAAAAGTCCAACATCAGAGATGTTAGACTTCTTTTGTGACCCTGGCAGGATTATTTCATGATCCTTTGAACTCCGAATTCCGATAGTAAAACTCAAAATTTTCAATTTTGGTTTTTGTTTGTATTTCCACTCACCTGAATTGCATTCTACTCGTGGCTATACAAACAAAAACTCCTTCAGAAATTCTGAAGGAGTTTTGCTTTCTTAGTGACCTCGGCAGGATTATTTCATGATCCTAACGTATTGCTCCTAACAAGCATAAAGTCTAATTCCAATTGCATTGGAATCTTGTCCTTTTTTATTTCATCTCACTCACTCGAACAAGTTCGGTTCGTGCTATAAAATAAAAAAGTCCAACATCAGAGATGTTAGACTTCTTTTGTGACCTCGGCAGGATTACCGTGCCAAATCTATTAAGCTCTTAATGAGTTAGTTATCAATTGATATAAAAACTGCTTGCAAATTTGCTTGCAGAAATCTTGTTTTTAGTTGTTGTGATTTAAAGAACGTATGACACTAAAGATACTGATTCATATACCATTTAGCAACAAATAACATCAAAGAATACTGAACTACTCAAATTGCTTTCTTCGCGTGTTGTAATGAATAGTATAACCATTTTTTGACGCGGCACTTAGATAGGAGTTGTTGATCAGTTCTAGCACTTGTGATTGGCTTTCTGCGAAAGGTGAGATGATTTTATCAATTCGTTTTTCAGAAACACCAATCTCTTTTCCAAAATTTACAAAGTCAGTTCTGGTAGGTACTCCAGTACGTTTATAATTCACAGACCTCATTTTATCAGGAAGTAAACCACCGGTAAGTGCGAATGCAGGGTCATCTACGTGAATACGTGTATTAAGTAGATCATACATTGGACTTAGTATGTGGTCTCCGTTTAATGTTTCTAAGACCGCAAAGTTTTTCAAATGTGCATCACCATTAGAAATCAAATAATTGAAGAGAACTACCGAAAAGTATTTCTCAATCTCTATTCGCCATGCAGGAATGTATTGTTCAATAAGTTTACCCAGCTGCACATAATCGTAATCATATTTGAAATTATCACCGGCGTTTTCAACTGACTTTCCTGCAAGTGAAGCAAAATCTTCTTTGCCCCATTTGCCCCCTTCTTTTTTTACATCAAATCGCTTCGTGATATATGCAGGTTCACCACTTTGAAAAAAGATGAGTGCGTTTGATGCAGTATTGATATCAAAAATTTGCTCAGCAATCTGCATTGTTAAATGCTCATTGGCAGGAACATCACTCACCTTTCTAAGGTCAATTGGAATTGGTTTTAAGATATGTGTGCCTTGTTCTCCTTCTTTGGTTAGACGAAGCTTATTTTTGTCTTGAATGATTGATAGCTTTTCTTGAACACCAGAAATAGAAAATCGATTTCTATTTTTTAAGAATTCTTCATTTGTTTCCTCATTCTTTTTGGGAGCATCATAAGGCAATATGTGACTAACTTTTTTGCCATCAAATACATGCCGAAGCGTTGCTGGACTGTATGAGTCATAACCTTCTTTCAAGGTGCCTGGATCATATTTTATTTCAGGTAGGCTCATTCGTTAATTTGTTTAATGGTTATTGCTCCAATGGTATCGTTTTGAGCTGTTGCCAAGAGTAAACCAAAATGATCCTTTTCATCAATTCTTAATGTTCTACTTTGAAGTTTCTTATTAACTCCCTCGCTTAGCATATTGAAAAAGAATGGGAATAAGTTTTTATCTGAATATTCTTTTTTTGATTTAGGAAGTGTCAGACTAATAGCGGGTGCATCACTATCTATGAAGTACTCATCTTCATATGTAAAAGTGAAGCTTCTTTGATCATCTTCAATTAAATAACCAGCAAGCCTATCGTTTCTATATACTGCTGCTTTTCTCATTCAGTGTTTTTCTTGACTTCTAATTTGAGCTCCATACCCAATATTTGAGCAATTGAGTTGATGACTTCAATACTCGGATTTATCTTGTTCCCTTCAATTCGAATGACTGTATTGATGTTCACATCAGCTAGATCTGCAAGGTCTTGCTGAGTGATTCCAAGCAGCTTTCGTCTTTCTTTTATTGTATTTCCCAGTTCTTTAATCAACATTATACTGTTGTTTTGGTGTAAACATACGACATTTTGGTGTAAAACAATGTTAAATAAACATTATAATGTATAATTTACCTGTGTAATGATGGTTTGGTTATGAAAACATTACTGAATAAACAGTTTAATGTTTATTTAGAGATGACTATAAAATACAGCTCTGGATACTCTTTTCATCTAAGCCCATATAAGCGCAGAATTCTGAAATAGAAACAACTTGGTGTTGTTCTTTATTTAAATGCTTCTTGATGCGTTGGATGAGGTAACGAGAGTATCTTTCACTCTTTCCAGTGATGATCATAATGTCTTTTGGATATATCACAACTCTCTTCATACAGTATCTATACTTATTCTATGCTCTTACCATACAAAATTAATACCTCATCATCCCTTTTCAATAGGTCATTTTAACACAAAACGGCAGATAGTTTATGAAGCGGAAGCCGAGATTTTGATGGCTGCTGCCATTTGCGAATATTTGCTTTGCGCGCATGCCTATGCTAATGTTTTACTCGAGTAAGCTCCGGCATGTAAACTGGTGAAATGGTCGACCAAGAGAAGGACCTATAACTAACAACGACAAATATTATGGCAAAGCAGAAAGGCATAATCAAATTAGAAGGGAAAATCGGAGATTTATCCTTCTACAAAAGTAAAGACGGATACTTGGCCCGTGAAAAAGGCGGAGTTGATGGAGAGCGTATCAAAAAAGATCCTGCTTTCGTGAGAACGAGAGAAAATGGTTCCGAATTTGGAGGTTCTGCAAAATCTGGGAAATTACTTAGAGATGCAATTCGTACCATGATGCAGAATGCTTCTGATAATCGTGTGACTTCTAGAGTTACTAAGTTGATGTCTCAAATTAAAAACTTGGACTCAACTAGTGTAAGAGGAGAGCGAAATGTTGGAGTTGCAATTGCCGGTGCGTCAGCAAAGGCACTATTGAAAAACTTCAACTTCAATGACAAGGCGATTCTAGGGTCAATTTTATTCAATCCTTTTGATGTCGATTTGGGTACTGGTGTTATCACTTTAAACAACTTGATTCCGGTCAATGATTTAAACAATGCACCAGGAGCAACTCACATCACTTTGAGAGGTGGTTGGGTAAAAGTTGATTTTTCTACTGGCGATTATGAGTTACAAGAGAGTAATGCTGTCAATCTTCCGATTGATGCTACCTCAACGAACGTACTCTTAACTCCAGCTGGAACACCTTCAGGAACTGGAACAGATTTATACCTATTGATGGTTGAATTTTACCAAGAAGTGAATGGTGATCAATACACTCTGAAAAACGGAGCATTCAATGCGTTAGCAATTGTTGATGTACAATAATCTTAAGCATGAAGAAAGAACGATTCAAGGACAAATTGAAATCTTACTTCAAAAGATGTGGAGTTGATACTCCGCCTTTCTTTAAGAAGTTGCGCACAATTGGCTTAGTTGTAGCTGCTGCAGGAACAACAATTCTTGCTTCACCGATTGCACTTCCAGCTCTTGTTTCTACCATTGGTGGTTACTTGATTGTAGGAGGTTCAGTTGCTACAGCTATGAGTCAAGCTGCAATTGCAGATCATGCTGATTGTGAAGAGTAAATCGATTGTATGGCAGGATTGCATCACATAGAAAATGATACAGTTGCTGGAACTATCGGTGGAACACTGCTGGCAATTCTCCCCAATTTGGAAACGACAGATATCACAAGAACTATTGTTCTAGGAGCTGTTGGAGCAATTGCCAGTTTTGTAATTACTCAACTGTGCAAATGGGCTTGGAAAAAGCTCAAAAACAAATTTATTAATCGCTCGAAAGGGCCTAAAAAGTGAGTACATACTCATTCAAAAAATAAAGGGATATCAAATTTGGTATCCCTTTTTTGCGTCATGAACATCAACATCTAAAAAGTGAAAGGATTATGGACTGCGCTGTGATGGTGCGTTATCCTTTTACTTTTTTGATGATCCTCCTGGAAGAGGACGCACGGAATCCTCTTCATTTGAAAATAGCACCCAAAATTTCAGAGTGCGGAACTGCCAATTTTTATCTTAGCACTCATTTACCTAATTTCAATATTCTAAGCGCTCCTCTCACTACTACAACAAATACTATCAACCCAATGATTAAATCTGGAATTCTGGAATTAAATTGCCATACTAATATTCCTGCTGTGATTACTCCAAGGTTAACAATGATATCATTGGTTGTAAAGATCCAACTAGCCTTCATATGGGCCTCATCACTTTTTTCACGGTTCATCAACCAAAGGCATAATGAATTACCTAATAATGCAATAATTGAAACTATAATCATCAAATTAAAATTGGGTGTTTCACCAAACCCGACAAAGCGCCTAAGGATTTCTGAAAAACCAATAATGGCAAGCGAAATTTGGAAGTAGCCGCTGATACTGGCAATCCGTTTCTTTTTAGAAATTGCTTTACCTACCGCATAAAGGCTAAGACCATATACTATGGCATCTGCAAACATATCTAATGAATCAGCAATCAAACCCATAGAATGTGCGATTATGCCAGTAGTCATTTCAGCTACGAATAAGAAGGCATTAATGAGCAAAACAATTATAAGCGTTTTTCTTTGTGATTTTTCAGCTTTAGAATTCGGAAGTTCTGCTTCTATTGTTCCTTTATAATCATCAGATAAGTTCAGTTCAGCTATGGCAATTGATATTTCATCCACTTTTAAAGTATGATAAACCGATAATGTACGTTTAGCTAAGTCAAATTCAAGGTGTGAAATTTGATTCAATGGCTCAAGTTTCATCCTCACCATTTGCTCTTCAGCTGAACAGTCCATTTTTTGGATGTGGTATGTTGATTTATTCATCCTCATCACCTTCCTCTTCTTCAGCGAACAGTTTGATTACAATGCCACCGTTAAACACAAAACCATCAGTGGGAGCCCATATTTCAGAAAAAGTTGGATTTGATGTAGGTGGGGTTACCATAGTTTGATAACGAGATTGTCTGGCATCCGTAAAGTTTTCAAAATTGATGAATAAGCTTATATGTTTGAATTCTCTGCCAATCATTAAACCCATCATCCAATAATCCCTAGTTTGAGAATAATCGCTCCTAAATTGCTCACCGATATAATAAACCTCATAGCCAATACGCCATTTTTCTTCCACTTCATACATTAAAATAGCCCCAGCATTATGTTTTGGAGTTAGCGGTTTTTGATTATTTATATTGTTGTATTTCAGTGCAACATCTGTGTAAGTATACTGTAAGAATAATTTAAAATCGAATAGAGTAAACTTCATATTGGTCTCAAATCCCATGCTTTGAATGGGGCCATCAGCATTCGCAAATGAATAAGAATTACCAATCAAATCAGATTCAAGCAGCAAGCCATTATTCAGCTGAGTGTAAAAGAACATTTGATTCACTGAGAAAGTTAATTTTTTACCAATCAAAGATTTGTAATTCACATCAAAATTTGCGCCTATTGATTTTTCGGGATTAATAGAATTCATGGCAATCGGGTTGACTCCTTGAAAGGATAAAATCTCACTTTCTTCATTAAATATGGTGGGAAGCTTATATCCCAAACCTCCGCCAATTCTTGAACTGAACTTTCTATGTGGCTTTATTAGGAGTGAGATTCTTGGAAGTGGGAAAAAACCAAATTCGGAATTGTAATCTGTTCTAAACCCTGATTCTAAAATGAATTTTTCGTTGATATCCCAATTGTTTTGAGCAAATAGCCCAATAGTTTGGAAGCTATAGTCACGTAGGGAGACACCTGAAGATTGTTGATTTTCTTTAAAACTATCAGTAAAAAAGTTTGTGCCTATTATCCAATCTGTTTTTTCATTTTCTTTAGAAAAGGACACTTCTGAAAAAGAAGCTATCTGTTCTCCTTGGAATGTGTAGGCCGGAATAGATATATTTCTGTTAAAGTAGTTGATACTATTGCGACCAGTAAGCAACCACTCATTTTCAAATTTATGTTCGAAATGAAGCTGAGAAGATAACCGTTTTGATAGGTTCTGTTCTGAAAATGTGTGAGTTGAATCTTGATTTCCTTTGATCACTTCAATATCGCCGCCTAATCGATCTTCAAAAGCTCCATTCAAACCAACCCAAAAGGTAGTATTGTCAGATGGATACCAAAATATTTTAGGGTTTATACTTAAGCTTTGCACTTTTGGAATATCAGAAAACCCATCATTATTTGGGTCATAGGGTATTTGGTTGTGACCTGATGCATAAGCTGTAAAACCTACTTTACCAAATCTTTGCCCCCAAAATAAATTTGCCGTTGACCCTATTGCCGAAGTTTGATTCAGCATAAAGCTCAACTCAGGAGAATCTTCTTCAGGCTGTTTAGTTACTAGGTTAATTAGACCAGCAATCGCACCTCCGCCATATAGGGTTGATGCACTTCCTTTAACGACCTCAACTTGTTGCAAATCTAAAGGTGGTACCTGCATCACACTCAAGCCTCCAGAAAATCCACTATAGATTGGGAATCCATCTTTTAAAAGTTGTGTGTAACGACCGTCTAAACCTTGAATTCGTAAGCTTTGATTTCCTGAATTTGCAGAAGTTTGTTGCACCATAATACCAGTACTTTCACGAAGAATCATTGCAATATTAGTAGAGTTCATGATGGACTTTTCGCCGAGTTCTTCACCACCAATAACTTCAGTTCGTGTAGGAATATCCTCTATTGTACGACTGCTTCTGGTTGCTCTTACTTGAACTGTTTCGAGTTCTTCATTTGACTCTAGGTGAACCAAGTAAGGTTTTTCTGATGTCAATGGAAAATGAAGCGTATCAGTTAATTCGTCATAACCTACATAGGAAAAGACAATGAGCTGTTTTCCATCTGGAATTTTATCAATAGTTAAAACTCCCTCCAAGTTTGTTACGGCTCCTAAAGAGGTTCCGATTAATTTTGCTGTTGCCCCAATGAGTGGCTCTTCAGTGGCTTTGTCTTTCAGTATAGCCTGAAAGGTATTTTGTCCAAAGGACGTATGAATTATTAGTATGCTAAGGCATAACATTAATTTGCGCATGGCTTAATTTTTTAAATTGTAAACTACCCTAAATAGGGCCTAAGAAAATATAGGAGATTTAGACTTGCGGGGGGTGCCAAATCGGCCATGTATGGCAAATAGATTCCGAAGGAAGATACTGTGAAAACAATGATCCATAAGTCACAGTTTCAGAAGTAACAACATATGTTGTAGGTAAGTTAAATCCAATACATGTAGAACAAGAAATAAACGGATTGCATGAACCGCAACAATCTTCATCTTCATTATTAGAATTGCTCTCTGAGGAATCATATGAAATTGAGCATTCAGATTCCTCACACATGTCAGAACTTTCCAGCAATGGAGAAATCTGAAGGAAAATTATAAATGTGCAAAATATGATTGACAACAACTTCATTGAAGCAAATATAAGTATTTCGAACCTAATAGCACAGGTTATACAGCCTTGAGCAAGCGTTGGCCAGTGTTCCCGCAGTTCCGTTTTACTCCATGCGGGATTAATTCGAAAACGTAATTTCAAAAGAAATTACTGTCTCACTGAAGCGCGAGCCGACTGCGAGTGGAGCAAGGGTGCATGCAGGTGAATGACTGAAAGGAATGACTGAATGCAACTGTTTACGGCAGGGCTGGCGGAGTTTTTGGAGTGTGTTGGGGAAGGCAAGTTTTGCGACTGAATGAGCCGCAATGCAGTGGAACAGAGTGAAGGTGATTGAAGGAGTAATGCTTGCGTGTGGTTTGAGAAGTGTGCTAAGCAATCCTTTGCGTAGCTTACTGACAAACATGGATACACAAACTATGACAGCCCGATTAGCCCGAAGCGACCCGCAGGCGAGCACAATTATTAAGGTGCGGTGACACCCCTATGATTTCTTGTGAGTTTAGCGAACACCCTATTGGGGTTTGGGGTGGCAGTAAAGCACCGGGTGAGGATTGAACGGAATGTGTGAAGCAAAACATTAGCACAAGGGCGATCGCAGAGAGTTTATAGACCCTTTTGATTATGGTTTGCGAAACAAAATGAAGAGATTGACGAACACCTTATAACCTGTTTTACTAAACGTTATTGTTGACTGATGAATTAAATCGAAGATAAATTCCTAAATTGATTGACGGATTGGTAAATGAAATCATGATTAAGGATAGTCCAAGACCATATTTTTTAACAGCAATGAATAATCCAGGAGCTCCATGGATTGCTGAAAATTTTGGATTATACACCGATAGCTTAAACTTTAATTTGCTGTTTTCTGGGCGGTTAACTGCAATGCCCTACGGAAATCACATTACGGAATTAGACTCTATCATATTTTTAGCTCAGTTCAGGCTTAATTCTGAAGTTGAGGAAGATAATTGGTATAGCTGGACATTTGAACATATTAAATTTCTTATTGATTCCAATGAAAAATTTAAGTCGACAGATGCATACGTGAAAAGATTTGAACATGACTTACCAGTTGAACTAGAAATAATAAGGAATCAACAAGGTAATGGTAAAACCAAGCTCAAAAATGCACTTCCCTTACTCAGAAAAATAAGGGAAAATGTTAAAAAGGACTACATGAAAAATGTAGTTAGATTAACATTAGAATCGATTGTTTGTGATAAGCACACACCCAAATTTCATATCCAATCTTTCGAATATCTATCAAAACTGGCTTTTGCCGAATTTTATTCCTCTGGATATAGTAAAGAGGAGATAGGCCTATTTGTGAGTCGGATGCTGAAAAAATCATATGGGATAAATGAAGACGGAAGTATATGGGTACATAGTGCTCTTAAACCTGAACTTATAGTAAAATTGAAGGAACACAATTCTAAGCCAATTGAATTTGATCAAAATCTATATGATGAAATAAAAAACTACTTCGATAATAGAAACATAAAGCAACAGGTGGAAGGGTTTTATAACTTTTCAATGTATCCAAAGTCTGAATTTAGTTTTTTGTTTAGACTAGATAATCTTCTCATAGATAAAGGTTGTCTTAACTTCTATGGGTTGAAAATCTTTAGTCATAAATATATGCAAGAAACATATGGAGATCAAGTCCTTTCAAAATTCAATTTATTTAATACTCATGATCGAAAGTATAGTTCTTCTTATGTGAAAATCGCCGTTAATGGTTTTTCCCATTCTACTGTCATTAGCAAAGCAATAAATCAATTGAATGAAAAACTAAATTTATTAAGACTACATATTAATGAGTATTTTGAGCTTAACACTGTTACCTGTATTTGTGATTTTTCCGAGGACAATTTTGACGGAGTTAACAGCAGAGAAAAGTTAATATCCAAACCTAGTCGAATTGTTGAATTTCAATTGAATCAACTAGGACAGCTAAAAAATCAATATAGTTTTTCAGGTCATTCCGAATATTTCGAAATGATTGATGGAATACTTGCTCAGGCTTGGGTTGAAAACAATGAACATGAGGCCTTATCCAGTTACTGGAAAGCATGTGACATTCTATCCAACGGAATACCAAAAAGTATTTTAAATCAAAGACCATGGTATTCGTTAGCAAGAGATGTAAAAGTAATGGCACTTTTGGCTGCGCATTTTGATAAGTCTAATTTTCAACATTACATGAAAGGCTGGGCCGAAGATATTATTCATAATGACCTTTTCAATACCGGTGGTAAAGCCTTGAAAAAAGAAAAAATTCCTTTTTATAAAGCAAGACGCAACCAGAGATTTTTACCACTTCCTAAGTTATATTCTGATGTTGAACATCCTTACATAAAATATAAAATGCGTGAGGCAATTTATTATCAAAAAAACATTTCATTCAGAATGAGATTTGAGCATTATGCCAGATTTTTCTTGATTCTTTGGGCATGTAGAAACTCAAATGAACATTTCAATGAAAAAGACGCTATTGTTTCAAGAAATCTTAAACATTATACACATTTCGTGATATATGAAATTCGAACTGGAATTTTACTTGAACTTCGAGACAAGAAAAAGAACCAAAAGAAAACGCCTAAAGAGTTAATAAAAGAAATTGTTGTTTCAGGATTGAATAAACTACCAATAAGACCATAGATGATAACTTATTCAATTGAAATCGGATTTAGCCTACAAAATTAGAAATCACCTCCTCTTATCACCAACTTCCCGATCAAACGAAATCAAATTGAACAACTCACGCATTCTCGACCTAACTCTATTACCATAAAGCTTTTCTAATTCTTCTGCGTTGAGGTTGGTTGTTGCATGCGTCACCGTACCGTCAATTAAATTCAAATCATAGCGTTGTAGTAATATTTCTGAAATGGTATTGCACTCAGTGCCGTAATATTTCATGTTGTTTTCTATACCTAAATCATCAAAGCAATAAATACGTTTTGGAGTTTTGCCATATTTGAGAATGACTGAGTAACCGAATTGATTGAACTCTGCAGCAATTTCTCTGGTTGATTTTACTGCATATGAATTTGGAAAGGCAAACTTTTTCATCAAGTGCATTAAAGATGTTTTACCGCAACCTACCGGACCATTTAATAAAATTCCTTTGTCTAATTCAAGCCCCTGCTTTTTGCAGTTTTCTTCATCACCTATAAAGTAGATAAAGAGCTTGTAAATGATTTCACGATCACTTTCTTGAAGTTTGAATTTTGGACCAAATTTTTCACGGCCTAAAAACTCCAAGTAAGCCCAAGATTTTTTGAAATCATAAAGGCGGTAATTATTTACGATTTTGAAAGGTGGTTCTATTTTAGGTTTTACTGATTCTTTCATCTTACAATGGCGTTGCATATTCTTTATCATCATTGGTATGTAATCGATTTTTTGCTCCGTTATCAGAGCTGTTGAATTTTGCGGAACGTTTGAGCCAATTTTTTGCGGCAGCTTGCCAATTTTTCATTTTTGCTTTTCCACCAACTAACCAGCCATTTGATTCAAAGTAATTGTGGAAATTTTCTGCTTCACTTACTGTACTTTTTAAATCAATAAAAAACTCTTTTACTTCATCAAGAGAGGGGGGAGTAAAATATGTCCTTCGACTTGCCGAACTTTCAGTTCGAGTCTCAGTCTTCGAAAGCAGTGCTTTCTCTTGTTTATACTGTTTATAAGGTTTCTTATAGTTTAATGAAGGTCGCACTGCTATTACAGCACCTTTATCAGTACCCTTATCACTACCTTTACCAGTACTATTATCAAAATTGTACAGGTTCACCAAGCTACCTCTTGCCGGATTATAGGAAGGTTTGTATTCTATATAACCCCAGTTATCTAGCTGCTTTAAACACTTAGTATAAGTGTTGGCCGATCCTATTTTGCAGGCGAGCATTAGCTCGGACCTGCAAATAGAAATAGGATTCTTGAACTTAGCCAAGTTCCATTGATGAAACATAGCATAGTACAAACTGATGTGATGAGGCGTTAGCCGATCATCACAACAGATTCTGTCTGCCCATGATTCAAGGTGTTTGATATAGTTTACTGATTGTTTCAAGCAGATTTTCTATTACAGCAAATACAATAAAATGGGCGGTAGTTCTTCTCTAGAAGCTTATCTACATCCTCTCTTTTGAAGTAGATTTTCCCATTGACTTTACTGTAAGGAAGAGCGCCACTTTTTCGCAAGCGTAAAAGTGTTTTATAGCTCATCCCAAGTGCATGACTGACTTCTAATCCGTTCATCCATTCGGTTCTAATATTGAATACGTTATCTAAGTTTTCAGTTGATTTAATTCTGCAGTGTTTTGTCATAATGCTTTCGGTTTATTGGTTAGTAATTGATTGATTTCGATTTCTCATGTTTTGCTCCAGAATATTTTGGATATCTACCTTTTTATAGAATAGCACACCACCAACTTTTGAATAAGGGATGGTTCCGTTTACCCGAAGGTTTTGCAAAGTGCCTGGTGAAATACCTAGTAGTCTTTGTACCTGATGAGATTTAATCCACTCTTCTTCTTTTTGAACTTGAGTGGCACCTTCTTTTTTGTCCAAGTACTCTTTAATGTCTGCAAGTAATTCCCATTTGAATTGTTCTAAATCATCTGGGGTAATAATGTTTGTTGCCATATCATTTTGTTTTTAATGTTCTGGACAAAATTGCGGCTGTTTGATTTGAGTTTTTGCCAAGTTGGGTGCATCTTGGGAGTTTTTTATTTTCTAACACGCTCATCATAATGGAGTTAATAAGTAGTTAAAACCAGTTTTTAAAATTGAAGAACTTCTCAAAAATTTATACCTTTGATTTGTGAAGGCATTGAAACCTATCATATCAATTACATTACTGTTTGCTTACTTATTAAGCTTCGGGCACACACTTACGCCTCATTGTGAGAGTAATTGTGATGGTGCTGAAGTGACTAATCATGTGCACCAACATGAACATCATCATGGAATAGAAGAAACTAATCTAGAACATGATGACCATGTTGCGCATGGTGATCATTATGATGAAGGTTGGATAGATTATTTGGCTTGTCTTTTCAGTGATGTTGAACATCATGATAATTCATGCCACACGGACCTTTTACTGGAGCAAGAAAATGTTCAATTCAAGAATTCAAAAAGTGTAGACGCGGATAAAATTCAAACTCCTGCATTTGCAATTTTTGTTTCTCATGAGCTTATCAGTGAAAAATTAGTAGCTGCCTCAATTCTAGTTAATGGCCCGCCTTTGGATTTTGAAAGGCAATGCTATTTATCTTCTTTTTCCCTTAGAGGACCTCCATTTTATTCTTGTTAAGAGTTCAAACCGAATTCTTTTTGAACTCAATGTTGATCAACATTGAGTATTAGTTTGTTTCCTGCATTTACTGTGGGATCATGTGAAACAAGAATAAAATTTTATGATCAATCAAATAATTAATTTTTCAATAAAAAATAAGTTATTAATCGGCCTCATGACGGTCGCTTTAATAGCCGGTGGTATTTGGAGTATATCCAAAGTGCCGCTAGATGCCGTGCCAGATATTACCAATAATCAGGTACAGGTTATCACACAGGCTCCCAATTTGGGAACTGAAGATATTGAGCAATTCGTCACCTATCCGGTGGAAATCGCCATGTCTAATTTGCCAGGGGTTGTAGAAATCAGATCTGTATCAAGATTTGGATTATCTGTAGTAACCATTGTTTTTGAGGATGATATGGGAACTTATTTGCCACGGCAATTAGTATCCGAAAAACTCACAGAAGTAAAAAACGATATCCCTTCAGATTTTGGAGAGCCTGAAATGGGGCCGATATCAACGGGATTAGGTGAAATCTATCAATATACCCTAGAAGTAGATGAGGAGCATAAAAATGACTACTCACCAGCCGATTTAAGAACTATGCAAGATTGGATAGTGAAACGGCAAATGTCAATGGTACCGGGTGTGGTTGAAGTCAATGCCTTTGGTGGAGATGTGAAACAATACGAAGTAGCTGTTGACCCTGATAAGTTGAGAAGAATGGATGTCACCATGATTGAAGTTTTTGCTGCTTTAGAAGCCAACAATCAGAATACCGGTGGAGCGTACATTGAAAAAGATCACTATGCCAATTTTATTAGAGGCGAGGGTTTAGCGAGAACTATTGAAGACCTAGAGCATGTTGTTATCAAGAACGTCAATGGCATTCCTATTACCATAAAAGATGTGGCTGATGTTCAATTTGGTAAGGCTGTTAAATATGGTGCGTTTACTAAAGATGGAGAAGGTGAAGCTGTTGGTGGAATGATACTTATGTTAAAAGGCGCTAACTCTAATGACGTTATTTCTGCAGTTAAAGAACGGGTAGAAGAAATTCAAAAATCATTACCTGAGGGTGTCAGAATCGAACCATTCTTAGATAGAAGTGATTTGATAGCAAAAACAACCGGCACAGTAAGTCAAAACTTGATTGAAGGAGCCTTAATCGTAATTTTTGTTTTAGTCTTTTTACTAGGAAATTGGAGAGGTGGATTAATTGTGGCTTCAACTATTCCGTTATCACTACTCTTTGCTTTTATACTAATGAATGTTTTTGGTGTATGGGCAAACCTCATGAGCCTAGGAGCTATTGATTTTGGGATCATTGTAGATGGTGCCGTTATTATAGTTGAAGGAACCGTCTTTTTACTGTATCAAAAGCTCCTTAAAGGAGGTCAAATTAAAGGTGAAGAGCGAGACGAAATTGCTGAAAAATCTGCCAGTAAAATGATGAATTCAGCTTTCTTCGGTCAGCTGATAATTCTCATAGTATTTATTCCAATTCTTGCTTTACAAGGAGTTGAAGGAAAGATGTTTCAACCTATGGCGCTCACATTCATGTTTGCCATGATTGGTGTGATGATTTTATGTCTCACTTATGTACCTATGATGTCAGCTTGGTTTTTAAGGGCTGGTAGTAAGAAAAAATCATGGGGTGATAAAGTAGTAGAGTTCCTTGAAAGGATTTATGAAAAGGCACTAGGTGGTGTTTTGAAAGTTGGAAAATGGGTTGTTTTAGGAGCGGTCGGACTATTAGTTTTTGCAGTTCTAACTTTCAGTAAAATGGGAGGTGAATTTATACCTCAACTAGATGAAGGTGATCTTGCTTTTCATGCGATTCTAAAGCCGGGCTCTTCTTTGACTGAGACAATTGAAACCACAACAAAAATTGAGGGAATCGTTAAAGATGAGTTTCCAGAAGTTGCACATATCTACAGTAGAATTGGAGTTGCAGACGTACCTACTGATCCCATGCCTATGGATATCGCAGACGTTTTTGTAATTCTCCATCCCGAAGATGAATGGGAATCAGGTATTTCGAAATCAAAACTCATCACCAAGATGAAAGAAAGATTAGAAGAAGTGCCTGGAGTCAATTATGAATTTACACAACCCATTGAAATGCGTTTTAATGAGTTGATTACAGGAGTACGTGAAGATGTAGCCATCAAATTATATGGTGATGATTTGGATATTCTAGCTCAAAAAGTGGCCGAAATTGAACAGCTTATCGCGGGGATTGATGGTATTGGAGATATGAAGTCAGAAGCTACAAGCGGATTACCTCAAATCACTGTTCATTATAAAAGAGCAAAAGTTGCCCAGTACGGCTTGCAAATCAATGAGCTGAACAGCTTAATTCAAACCGCGTTTGCTGGTGGAACGGCCGGGGTGATTTTTGAGGGAGAAAAGCGATTTGATTTGGTGGTGCGGTTAGATGAAGAGCACAGAACAAGTATTGATGATATCAAAAACTTGTATGTCATGACTTCTAACGGATCTCAAATTCCAATGAAAGAAGTTGCCGACATCAGTTATCAGTCTGGACCAATGCAAATAAGCCGTGACAACACAAATAGACGGTCTTATGTGGGTATCAATGTTAGAGGAAGAGATGTCAAATCTTTAGTGGAAGAAATTAAAGCGACATTGGACGCCGAATTAGAGTTGCCACCAGGATACTATATTAGATATGGTGGAGCATTTGAAAACTTAGAAAGAGCAAGTAATAGGCTTAAAGTAGTGGTTCCAATTGCTCTGGCTTTAATCTTCATCTTAATCTTGTTTGCATTGAAATCATTCAAACAATCTCTCATGATTTATATGGCTATACCACTTGCAGCTATCGGAGGTGTTTTCTTTTTGTGGATGAGAGGAATGCCATTTAGTATATCAGCTGGAGTAGGGTTTATTGTCTTATTCGGAGTTGCAGTGTTAAATGGTTTGGTTTTGATCAGTGGTTGGAATGAGCTCAAAGATGAGGGGGTTGAAGATTTAGATGAACGAATTAGACTCGGAGCCAAAAGAAGAATAAGACCAATTCTGCTTACTGCATTGACAGATATACTTGGGTTTTTACCAATGGCGATATCTACATCTGCTGGTGCAGAGGTTCAGCAACCACTTGCCACTGTGGTTATTGGCGGAATGATTACGGCAACATTTTTAACACTATTTGTATTACCTATTCTTTATAAATGGACAGAAACTATGAGTAACAATAAAAAAGTAAAGTTGACTCCAGGCTTAGCCGCAGTTCTTTTATTCTTTGGTCTAATAAGCTTGCCATTTCAAAGCATTGCACAGTCTGAAACTGAAGTTGTAGATGTGGATAAAGCCATATCAATTGGACTGCAGAACAATAACGAAGTGCGATTAGCAGAGAATCAAATTGAACTCAGCAGACAAAATAAAAAGGCTGCTTTTAATCCGGGCAAAACCAATTTGAACGGACAGTTTGGTCAATACAATAGTGCTGAATCTGATTTTGGATTTAGTATTTCTCAAGATTTTGAATTTCCTACGGTCTACACCTCACAATGGAATTTGGCAAAGGAACATGTTGTTGGCGCCGAATTAGAACTTGAAGTTGTCAGAAACAAGTTGCGATTATTGATACGCAATTCATGGAATCAAATGGCTTTGCTCACTGAGAGCAAGAAACTTTTAATCTATGAAGATTCTTTGATGCAGAGATTTGTGAAGGCAGCTCAGTTGCGCTATGAGGTTGAAGCGACCAATTTATTGGAAAAAGTAACGGCCGAATCTAAATCTTTAGAAATTAGAAATCAGTTGTCTATTATAGACGCAGATCTCTTAATTCAGCAAAGAGAGCTCAGTATATTGCTGAACGATTCCACTGGTTTAGTCTTTAATCCATCTCAATTGACAAAAATGGAAATGGAATTTTTGCAGGATAGCTCTTTACTGAAGAGTAATCCGTTTTTAGCCTATACCAATCAGCAGATTGAAATAGCTAATGCAGAAATCAAGACCAATAAAGCCAGATTTTTACCTGACTTATCTCTTGGATATTTTAATCAATCAATGATAGGCACCCCAACACAGTCTGGATCAATTGGAACTTTGGGAGATCGTTTTCAAGGTGTTGAGTTTGGACTTAGTATTCCACTGTTCTTTGGTTCTTACAAATCAAACGTTAAAACGTCAAAGATAGAACGAGAGAATGCTCAACTGAATGCCGATTCCTATTTGATTAAAATCAACAACCAGTTTCAAATGCAAATGCAGCAGCTGATTAGAGAAATGCAAAACCTGTCGTATTATGAAAACACGGGTTTACCTCAAGCTGATTTAATGATTGATAACGCTCAAAAGAGCTATGAAAGTGGAAATATTGATTTCATCAGTTATATCCAAATTTTAGAAAGAGGAATTCAAGTCAAAAAGGACTATTTAAATGCAATAAAGAATTACAATGAATCGGCCATCAACATGGCATATTTATTAGGACAATAAAATATTAGATATGAAAAAGAACATTATATATTATTCGATTTTCTGCTTAATGTTGTTTGCATGCGGCGGAACACAGGCTGATGAACATTCAGAAGATGAGCACGGTCATGATCATGGAAATGAAGGTGGTGAGGAACATGGTGAAGAAATACACATCTCAGCTGATCAATTTAAAGCTTTGGATATTAAATTAGATACTATGCCTAGACGAAATCTAGGGGCTTATGTTGAGGCAAACGGTGAACTTGAAGTGCCGCCTCAAAACCAAGCTGAAGTAACAGCTGTGATTGGTGCAAATGTAAAAAGCATTAAGGTCATTGAGGGGGAGAAAATTAAGAAAGGACAAGTCTTAGCATACCTATCTCACCCAGATTTGATTACGCTTCAAACTGATTATATCACCAATTGGAATGATCTACAATACTTGGAACAAGAATTTGATCGACAAGAAAAGTTGTATGAAGATAAAATCACAAGTGGTAAAGATTTTCAAAAACTAAAAAGTGAATTTAATTCAAAAAAAGGAGTTGTGAATGGCTTAGAAGCACAGCTTAAAATGGTTGGAGTGAACATTGAAAATTTAAAAGAAAACAAAGTTTCTCAGACTGTTGCAGTAAGAAGTCCTATCAACGGTTATGTACAGCTAGTTGAGGTAAAGGTTGGCCAATATGTCAACCCTGAAACGAGTATGTTTGAAATCATCAACAATGAACATGTACATGCCGACCTGATGGTTTTTGAATCTGATGTGCACAAAGTGAAAGAAGGGCAAAAAGTACAATTCTCTGTTGAATCACTTCCCGATAAATTACTTTCAGCCACAATCTATTCAGTTGGTCAGAGTTTTGAAAACGACCCGAAGGCTGTACACATCCATGCAGAAATTGATAATAAAGAAGGGCACTTGATTCCTGGGATGTATGTCAGAGGAAGAATCATTGTTGAAGATTTTATGAGTTATGCCTTACCAGAAGAAGCGGTTGTTCGAGAAGGAGATCAATACTTTATTTTTAAGGGTGAAAAAGAATCAGATCACGGTGAAGAGCAATGGGCATTTGAGCCAATTGAAGTGGCAATAGGTTCTAAAGACAATGGCTGGGTTGAAATCAAGTTGTTTGAGCCGCTTGAAGAGGGAACCAAACTGGCCTGGAATAACGCATACAGTCTCATGGCTGAAATGAAAAAAGGAGAAGCTGAACACAGCCATTAATCTTTGAATAATGAAAGAAGAAGTATTCAAGTTAATCAGAGAGGTATCTGAACATGAAGGAGTCATTGAAATTCAAATGTGTCTTTATGATGATATTGGCATAGATTCATTGAGTATTGTTGATTTGATTTCTGAAATAGAGAAATCATTAGCAATATCCTTTTTAGACAGTGAAGTTGAAGGTGTTAAAACAGTTGAACACCTATTAAAGGCTGTCGAAACAAAACTTAATATGTAAATAATAAACACAAATAATAAACTATGAAACGTACAATTCAAACAATTGCCATGATGGCATTAATGACGTTCGGACTTGCAACTTTGCCTTCTTGTGGAGGTGAAGAAGATGGAACGACTACTGAAGAAAACCATGATGGTCACGATCACAGTGATGACGAAGAAGGGCATGAAGGCCATGACCATTAATTAATTCATTCTGCTGGGAGGGCTTTTACTCCCAGCAGACTTTTAAAACAAAAGAGATGACAATATTTCAAGTTTTTTTACCAACGTTCATGTTGCTTTACTTTTTTCAAGTGTTTGTTATTAGAAGTTATGTGCAGTGGAAGCGTACAGGGCAAAATCCTTTTGTGTTTAGCAGGTCAGGAAATGCTCATGATTACATTGGTTTCGTATTCAAAATTATGACCGCTTTAAGTGTTTGCGTTATTATATTATTTACATTTTTTGAAGACATTTATTCTCAATATTTCGGAGGTTTAGATTATCTGGTTCACACAAAATTACAGTGGACAGGGGCCGGGATATTAATTTTAGCTTTTGTATGGACAATTATTGCTCAATATCAAATGTCCAACTCATGGAGAATAGGAATTGATTATGAAGAAAAAACCACCCTAGTTGATAAGGGTGTTTTCAAATTTTCGCGTAACCCAGTTTTTCTAGGTGTCCTATTAATTTATTTGGGGGTGTTTTTTATTGCACCAAATGCCATCACTTTTATGCTGTTCGTGTTGTGTTATTTCATTCTTCAAATTCAAACACGATTAGAAGAGGAGTATCTTGTTGGTATCCACGGACAAGATTATATTGATTATAAGAAAAAAGTTAGAAGATGGATTTAGAGAAAAACGAATCTTCCAAAACAGAAAAACATTTTCACACTTACAGTTCTGAAGGTGAAATTGAATGCTGTGATGTGGAAGACAAAATACATGCAATGGCAGATGAGGCCGAAAAGGCCAAAGGAAGTGGCGCTTCTGAAGTCCTGAAGCCCTATATCCCGTCTATCATTACTTTCATTTTATTAATGACAGCTGTCATTCTGGATAATACGGTTAAAGCTGATTGGTACGGAAAATACACAAGATTATCACTTTATATTCTCGCTTATTTGCCAGTTGCTCTTCCTGTTATTAAAGATGCTTGGAAAGCCATACTTAAGAAAGACGTGTTTTCTGAATTCACACTAATGGTAATTGCAACAGTTGGTGCTTTTTATATTGAAGAGTATCCAGAAGGTGTAGCTGTTATGCTGTTTTATTCGATAGGTGAATTATTTCAATCTGCAGCCGTTCGAAAAGCAAAAGGAAACATTAAAGCCTTGTTGGATTTAAGACCAGATAAGGCGATTGTAATAAAAGATGGGAAGGGTTATGAAACAGATCCTGAAAATGTGCAAATAGGTGAAATAGTTCAAGTACGTTCAGGTGAAAAAGTACCTCTTGATGGTGTTCTACTTTCAGATCATGGTGTACTAAATACAGCTGCTTTAACAGGCGAAAGTGCGCCGATAGAATTAGATAAAGATGCAGCAGTACTAGCAGGAATGATTAATGAAGGACCCGTTATTCAGGTACATGTTCAAAAAGGCTATGCAGATAGTTCTTTATCTCGGATTTTAGAATTGGTTGAGAATGCTGCTTCACAAAAAGCACCAACCGAATTGTTTATCAGGAAGTTTGCCAGAGTATATACGCCTATTGTTGTTGCATTGGCGGCAGCAGTTACCTTTTTACCTTACTTTTTTGTTGATCAATACATCTTCAATGACTGGTTATATAGAGCTTTGATTTTTCTCGTAATATCTTGTCCTTGTGCTTTGGTAATATCAATTCCGCTTGGATATTTTGGTGGAATTGGGGCTGCTTCAAAAAATGGTATTCTTTTCAAAGGGTCAAATTATTTGGATGCATTAACCAAAGTGAATACTGTGGTAATGGATAAAACAGGAACCCTAACCAAAGGAAGTTTTAAGGTTGAAAAGATTCAGTCAGAATTACTAGATCAAGCTGATTTCTTAAATCTAGTTGCGGCCATTGAGAAAAATTCAACTCATCCTATTGCACAGGCTATAGTTCTAGCATCAGATGACAAGGTTAATTTGACAGTAGAAAATGTTAATGAAATTCCAGGTCACGGTATTCAGGCTGATTACAATAATCAAAAAGTTTTGGTCGGCAATACGCGTCTACTGCAGGTGAATGATATAACATATCCTGAGGAGATAAATAGCATTATAGAAAGTATTGTAGTTGTTGGACTTGAAGGGGAATATGCTGGATATATCACTGTTTCAGATGAAATCAAAGAAGACTCAAAAGCTACAATTCAAGAGTTGTACAAGAGAAATATTACTCCTGTAATGTTGTCTGGAGATAAGCAGAGTATCGTCACGAAAGTAGCGAATGCACTGAATATTCAAGAAGCTTTTGGAGGTTTGCTTCCTGAAGATAAAGTAAAGAAGGTAGAAGAAATCAAGACCGATCCCGAAAAGGTAGTGGTCTTTATCGGAGACGGAATCAATGATGCGCCCGTTTTAGCAATGAGTGATATTGGTGTTGCAATGGGGGCTATGGGTAGTGATGCAGCAATTGAAACAGCAGATGTTGTGATACAAACAGATCATCCGAATAAGATTAATACGGCAATTGATATTGGACATGCTACCAAGAAGATTGTAATCCAAAATATTGTCCTTGCTTTTGGAGTAAAGCTTATCGTTTTGATTTTAGGCGCTGGTGGTATAGCTTCAATGTGGGAGGCAGTGTTTGCAGATGTTGGTGTTGCACTTTTAGCAATACTCAATGCCATAAGAATTCAAAGAATGAAGTTTAATTGATGAATATGAAACTATTTAGATTGATTGTTATTTTGTTTACAATTGCATGTAATTCAGCAATTGCACAATTATATGATGGAGTGGATTTTTGTAAATCCAATTGTTCCCGTCACAGCAATGCCGATCTTCTCTTTAGATCTTCTGAATTAAACCTTGAAAGTAGGAGTTTAACGAATAATTATGATCTTAAATATCATAGACTTGAATGGACTGTAGACCCAGATTCACTTTTTATATCAGGTACGGTTACTTCTTATTTTGTTCCGTTGATCGCGGATTTTAGCGAAATTACTTTTGATCTAACTGATAGTTTAACTGTTTCCTCAGTGATACATAATGGAATTCCAATAACTTTCAATACTCCTGGTAATAATATGATTAACGTTGATCTGCCTTCTGTGATCCCTCTAGGAACTCTAGATAGCGTAACGATAGTTTATGATGGTGTTCCTGCAAATTCAGGTTTTGGGTCGTTTGATACATCTTCGCATGATAATACACCAATTCTTTGGACGCTTTCAGAACCTTATGGGTCAAGAGATTGGTGGCCTTGTAAACAACAATTAACTGATAAAATTGATTCAATTGATATCCATATTACATGTCCATCTCAATATCTAGCCGTCTCCAATGGCATGCTTATTGACACCAATTCGAATGGTTCAAACATCACTTATTCTTGGAAACATAGGTATCCAATCCCCTCTTATTTAATAGCTATAGCAATTACTAATTATGACTTGTTTATTGAAGAAGTTCCGTTAAATTCTGGAGACACTGTTTTCGTGCATAATTATATTTATCCAGAAGACACAACAATGTGGTTTAATTCATTTTCATCAACATATGTTTATATGAGGTTGTTTTCAGATTTATTTGGAGATTACCCTTTTATTAGTGAGAAGTATGGCCACGCTCAATTCCCTTGGGGAGGTGGGATGGAACATCAAACAATAAGTTTCATGGGGGCTGCGACTCCAGGACTGATTGCTCACGAGTTAGGGCATCAGTGGTTTGGAGATAAAATTACTTGTGGAAGTTGGACAGATATCTGGCTAAATGAAGGTTTCGCAACCTATTTGACTGCTCTTACTTGGGAGAACTACTATCCCCAAGAATGGCAGAATTTTAAAGAAAATACGTTACAATCCATTACTTCAGTACCATGGGGCTCAGTGCATGTTAACGATACTACTCTTGTTGGTCGGATTTTTGATTACCGACTATCTTACCAAAAAGGAGCAATGCTCGTACACATGCTCAGATGGGTTTTAGGAGATTCCACTTTTTATTCAGGTCTTAACAATTATCTATCTGATCCGCAGCTTGAGTTTGCCTATGCAAATACATCAGACCTCATGGGCCATCTTGAGTCCAGTTCAGATAAAGATTTATCTGAATTCTTTGATGATTGGTTCTATGGAGAGGGTTATCCGTCCTATCAAATTAATGCATATCAAAACGGTGGCTTATTGGATGTTATCGTGAATCAAACCACCTCACATCCATCCGTCAGTTTTTATGAAATGCCCATTATGATTACCGCAATTGGGGATGGTATTGACACAACTTATGTTTTACAAAACGATCAAAATAATCAAACTTTTCAGGTAGAAGTTCCATTCAAAGTGGATGAGATCATCTTTGACAAAGATCTTTGGATATTGTCTGCATTCAACACTGTAAATTTCGAGAAAAGGAGTTCATTTTTGGAGGTCTATCCGAACCCTGTAGCTGATCAACTAAATATCAACTCCTCCGAAGAAATTACAACCATTTTAATATATGATGAATCAGGGAAAATTATTCAAAATCTGGCACCAGCTAAACTATTTCTACAAATTGACTTGAGTGAATTCTCTCAAGGGATGTATGTTGTTCAGACAAGTACAGAATACAAAACCGAAGAATTTAAAATTATTAAAAATTGACAATATGAAAACAACTTATTTATGGCCATTTGGAATAATCGCAATAATGTTTTTAGGCAGCTGCGATAAAGTAGCGGATCCAATTATACCAGAAATTGAATTGGATACCACGATCTACCCAGGAAATTGGATTGATTATCAATTCCCAACTTTTCCCGTTAATAGTAATACTCAACGTAATGTTCTTTTAGAAGATTACACAGGTCATAGGTGTCCAAATTGTCCAGATGCAAATTGGATAGCTAAAGGGATTGAAGATCAGAATTCAGATAATGTTATTGTTGTATCAGTACATGCTGCTCCGGGAGGGCTTTCTTCATTTCAGGAAACAGCATCTGATTGTGGTCAACCAAGTAATCCAAATGATAAATATTGTACGGAATTTTATTGTGATGAGAGTATCGAGTATGGCCAATTCTTTGCTAATGGCTATGGTTTCTTTGGGAACCCTATGGGTACAATAAATCGAATTGATTTTACTGACACTGAAATGTTTATGTTATCGAACGGATGGGCCGCAAAAACTAATCAAGTTCTAACAGAGAATGATTTGAAAATCAACATTCAAGCCATATCAAACTACTATCCATCAACAAATGGTGTGTATTTACACAGTGAAGTGGAGGTGGTTGAAGATTTGAATGAGGAGGAAATTGGAGTAGCGGTGCATGTTGTAGAACATGAAGCTATTGATTGGCAAGATAGCTTAGGAACTGCGCTTCAATTTTACAAACATCATAATATTTTAAGAGGATCACTTGGTGATGATCCATGGGGCCAAATAATTGCTGGAGATTTAGCTTCGGGAACAAAAATTAACTTGGATTACTCTTATAAGCTGCCCGCAGGGTACGCTAATTCGGATTTGTTTTTTGTCATATATACTTACAACGTTTCAACAAAGGAAATTTATCAAGTGATAAAGCATGAATTCTAAATCATATAAAGGGAATAGGATTCTCATAATTGGTGGTTACGGTCGTGCTGGTAAGAACATTGCGTTACTTTTAGCCAAGCATTCAGATCACAACATCATAATTGCTGGAAGAGATTTGAATAAAGCTAATGATTGTGTTAAAGAAATCAATAAGTCTATCCAAACAACCAGGCTTCAATCAAGGGTTGTAGATCTCACAAATACAGAATCCATAAGTTCAGCTTTAGAAGGAATAGAACTTGTAGTTGTTGCTTCACCATTAACTTATTCGACAACTCAAAACATAATAGAAACAATGCTTTTGAGCAGCTGTTCGTTGTATCTAGATATCAGTCCAGGGACTGAAAAGCACCAAGCATTTGAAGAGAATCAATCTGAAATTGAAGAAAGTGATACAACTTTTATTATAGATGCAGGTTGTGAACCAGGGATGCCAGCCGTTCTAATCAAGTATTTAAAAACAATTTCTTCACAGATTGATTCGGTTTATATCCAAATGATATATAGAAATAATCAAATGCCCGAGAGCAGTGTTAAAGACCTTCTCGGACATAATGAAAAAGCTCAACTGCTCAAGGATGGGATTTGGACCAAAGCCAAAGGATTTAAAACCAAAAGAATTTCTTTCCCTATGGGTTTTGGTAAACGAATTGCGGTTCCGGTTTGGGTTCCAGAATTAGCCAATATCCATATAGATGCTCAAATTGAAAACTTGGAGTATTATCATGCTGGGATTAATAGGGTATCAAACTTGGTTAGCCTAATGTGGAAAGTTCTTTTGAGGTTTATTTTGCCTTTATCTACTGGTGTCAAACTTTTTCAGTGGGCCATCAAGAAATTTACAAAACCTCCAATAGGCGGATTATTGATTGTTGGTGGAAAAGACAAAAATACAACAACAGAAGTGCATGGCTTTCATAAGGATATTTATGTTGCTACGGCAATTCCTGCTGCTTCGGCATGTCTGCAAATGCTTTCAAACGACTCACTAAAGTCTGGTAAATATTTTATGTACGAACCTCTTAAAATTACTGGATTCATAGCTACCTGTATTGAAATGGGACTTGAAATTAAAGTTTACAGTAAGTGAAGCTTTTTAGTTGCCAATGTCGTGTTTTATGATGTTTAGATTTTACATTAACTTTATAAGATGAGGTATTTGTTTTTTCTTTCGTTATTGATTTGTTCTGCTGTTTACTCACAAGAGTTGGAAATTGTAACCTGCCCTGATACAGTTTATATAAACTCTAATGTTCCATGTTGGCCAACCCAAATTGAATTCAAGAATAACTCTCCCAACGGGATGCTGGCGGCAGTATATGATACAGCTTCTGCTCAGTTGATTGGAACAGATCAAATTGTTGGTTTTAACGGGTGCAGCTCACCCTTGCCAGGACAACCTGATCAGCAGCTAATTGAACCCCAAGACACCTTACCAGCAATGTTTGTTTATTATCCTAATAACCAAACTGGCATTACGGTTGTGGATGTTTGTTTTTTCAATTGGAGTAACCCTGGGGATACAGTTTGCAGTACCATTGTCATAATTTCAGACCTTATGGCATCTCAAAAGGAATTAGACGGATTCGAAATGGACATCTATCCAAATCCTTCTAATGGCCTTTTTTCTATTTCAGGAATTGAAATATTTTCAGATGAATCAGTGTTACTTGTTGCTAATTCTGAGGGGAGAATAATCTATACGGATATTTTACAATCTTCAGTTGATTTGGGCAATGTGGAAAATGGTCACTACTACCTGTTTATAAAGGATGGTAATAAGACGTATCATCATACGCTCATTATTTCTAATTAAAAATAGGTACTAAAACCAAACAGCCAACTTGAAGACAGGGCTGCTGGATTATTCACAATATCTTTTTGCCAAGAATACCTATAGTTTAATCTAAAAACAGTTTGAGAAGATGGCCTAAAGCTGACCGCGGGAGTGATAGCCATTAGATCATCTCCAATTAGAGTATTTGTACCATTGAACATGCCCATATTCCAATCTACATAATCAAATCGCAAAGCTAAATTCAATGATGAATTTTTCCAGTTAAAGACTTGTGGTTTCCAAACTGGTTGAACTACATCCACAAAAATGCCCCATTGTGATTCTCCAAATTGTTGCGTGTAGGAGCCAGGGATATCTATATAAGCATAGATAGCTTCTCCAATAATATTGGTATTCGTTTTAGGAATAGTCAAATTCAGATCAAAGCCAGCAACATCAACTCTACGTTTTTTATCGAGTGTTAATCCATCTGCTTCAAACTGATTGTATACACCACCCATGTACGAAAATCCAACTTCACCTATTTTTCTATTCTTAATAGCTATTTTCCCACTTATCATTGGTAAACCACTGTTGTTTTCTTCAAACCGTTCTTCATTGTCTTTAGAGGCTGGTAAATAGGTTTTATTCTCTTCGTTGTCAATGATGCTGCCATCAAATCCATTAGATACATACAATTCATATCCGAATACCCAATTGTTTTTATTTGTCTTTCCATATAATCCAAAACCTGCATTAGACCAAGTAGCAGGAACTATCCCTGTTGAAACATCTGGTCGTTCAATAAATTCCCATTTCGGACCATCATGATTTTGATTAAATGCTCCAATTGGATTCATTATAATTCCTCCACGAAAATTCAGCAAAGGATGAATTGAAAAATCTAGTGCAGCAAATTCTATTGCTATTTCTTTTGTTCCATCTTCAAACTCTATTTCAGTCAAAAACTTTAACCGATTTTTAATGGATGAAGACATAAAGAGTGTTAACCTTCGCGCTTGAAAAGATAAACCTTCAGTAATACCATCATTAATCGTATAAATTGAATTTGCCTCCAAATATCCGCCAACAGCAACTGGTACTTTTTTATGTGACAAAAAAGGTCTGTCGTAAACCGCATCCATATTTAATTTTACAGTGCTCGTGTCTTGCGGGACCTGAAAAAAACTAGAATCCTTTTGAGCCATCAATGTAGCCGACCAAAGGATCAATGCTGAAAGAGATAAATACTTTTTAAAGTGTGACATAAATGTATTTTTCATCAGATTTTGTTTGAAATGTTTTAAGATTATGCTCTGCAGGTCCTTCTAAAACCTCACCTTGTGTAGAGAACTCACTGCCATGGCAAGGGCAATTAAATGCACCTGCTGCAACATTAAGTTCACAGCCTTGATGCGTACACTCAAGTAAAGATGAAGTGAATTCATTTTTGCCTGTACGATAAATGCAAATCGGAAACTTATATTTCTCGGTATTGAGTAATACATATTTGCGAAGTTTCGTTTTACCCTCCTTAACTATTTGAAATTCAGAAAAAGGAATTGAAGCCACATCATTCTCAATATTATGATTGGTCACATAATAAATACCCTCACAACTCGTCAATCCAATACCAATTGGAATTGCAATTAGAGCTTTACAACTTTGGCTTATAAATTCTCTGCGCTTCATCTACAAGGATTCAAGGAATTTAATGAGTTGCTCCTTTTCAGTTGCAGATAACTGCGCATATTGTTGTCTTGATTGATCAGCCTCACCTCCATGCAATAAAATGGCTTCTTCTATACTTTTAGCCCTGCCGTCATGCATGAGTAAATATTGTCCGCCTTGAGAGTCTTTGGAGAGACCTAAGCCCCATAGAGCAGGAGTTCTCCATTCTGATGTTAACGCATATCCTTCAGTATAATTATCGTCTAAGTCGGGTCCCATATCATGAAGCAATAGATCTGTGTATGGATAGAATTCTTTGTATGAAAGAGCGTCAATTGGCGAATAAGAAGTTTGCATGACATCAACATGGCATTTGACGCAACTAACTTGAGTAAAAAGGCTTTTACCGGCAATAACCTCAGAATCTTCTTGGCTTCTTGGAATAGGTGCCTTTAACGTTTTTAGATAAAATACCACTTGATGAATAATTGATTCATTAACTTCAGGTTCAACTGGCAAACCAGTGAATGGATCGATTGGCTCAAAAACAGATGTGATACCCATATCTTGATTATATGCTCCAGCCGTTTGGGCTAGTAAATCATAAGCTGCAGCCTTTTTTCCAAACCTACTAATATATCTTCCTGCCACTTCAATTGCATCAGGTCTTAGTGTGACATAATTAGGAATAGTATTCCAGTGTACACGTCCGCTTATTCCGTCTCCATCACTATCATTAGGATCTTCTAGCGCCAATAAATCAGCATCAGAAACTGCATCTAAATAACCTAAACCTGTTACGGCTGGTGCAATTAAGGTAGTAGTTGAAGCCCCTGATGGTAAAACCTCAGGGCTATAACCTGGAATAGCTTTGTGTTGGAGTTGAGGGCCACCTTGCAAAAGGAATTGATTTCCAGAGGTATCAGATTGTCCAAAACGCATGAAGCTAACAAACTCTGTTCCCTTACCATCACCAATATGACAAGCTGCACATTGGTTTGCCACGAAAACAGGTCCTAGGCCTTCATCTATTGTGAATATGTCAGCAAAAGCTTCATCTCCTTTTAAAAATTCTGCTCTTTCCATATTCGATAGGCCGTCAACTGGACCGTCTAGAACATCCTCTTCAAGCGGCTCTATAGGCCCAAGTTTTTTGCATGAAAAGGAGATTGTTGCCAAGACTAATAAGGAGTAAAAGACTTTTATGTTCATTAATTCCAGTTTTATTTGTTGACAAATCTAATCATAAGTTTAGATTAGTCTAATCTTTTTATTAAAATTTCTTAATTACTTTTGTCACATGATAATCAGCAACACAGAAGAGAACTATCTTAAAGCGATTTATAAACTGGCTAAAATTCGGCCAAGTGGTATTTCAACCAAATCAATTAGCGAGTTGTTGAAAATTAAATCTCCCACCGTTTCTGACATGCTCAAGAAACTCTCTGACAAAAAACTCATTAATTATGAAAAATATAAGGGCGTTGAATTGACTCCGAAAGGAGAGCAATTAGCTTTACTAGTAATTCGGAAGCATAGGCTATGGGAAACTTTTTTAGTGGAAAAGCTGGAATTCAAATGGGATGAAGTTCACGAAATTGCGGAACAGTTAGAGCATATACAATCTGCAGAGTTAGTTGATAGGCTGGATAAATTTCTAGATAGACCAAGGTTTGACCCACACGGTGATCCAATACCAAATGAACAAGGGAAAATTGAATTGCGTTATGATAAAACGCTCAATCAATTAAAATTGAAAGAGAACGCAGTTGTGGTTGGAGTAAAAGATCATTCAAAGGAGTTCTTAAAATATCTAGATGGTAACAAAATTCAACTGGGTTCAAAGCTGAAAGTGATGGAAATTATCGATTATGACAATTCAATGCAAGTTCAGTTTGATGCCAAAAATTCACTTCATTTATCTGCTCAAGTAATCAAGAATATTATAGTGAAGTGATTAGTTAAAAAAGCATCAAGGAAATTCATTCTATCTAACAGCATCCCGCTGAACCACACTTTCCATTTTCCTGAATTGGCGGACATGGAACTGTGCCATAAGAACAATAAACACAACAGTCTCCTTCTATTGGTTTCAATATTACCTCACATTGTTCACACTGATAAAACCATGAGCAGGCGTCTGTAGGCATAGATTCTGTTTTACTATGGCCACATTCAGGGCATGTCAATTTTGATTCTAAAATTATCTCTTTATTCATCTTCTATTGCTTTATATCCAGTGCTATTTATGGCATCAATTATTTCTTTGTCGTCAGTTTTAGTTTTATCATAAACCACAAATGCAGATTCCTTGGAATAAGAACTTTCTACCGAAACGACACCATCAATTTGTCCAACTGCATAATCAATATGGTTTTGACATGCGTCACAAGTCATTCCTTCAACTCCTATCATCAATTCCTCTCTATTTGATACATCTATTTGCGCATTAACCTGAGTGTTGTCAGGATAAAAAATTGAAGAGTAATAAGGAAACAGTGTCATAACAATTGCGAATACCGTTACAATCCATAGAAACTTTTTGGATGCCATAAATGAAGGTTTGGATTCACCTTCACATCCACAATCATCTTCTTTTACAGGCTTTAGTTTTTGCCACCAGGCAAACGCCAATACCAGTATCGTAATAACAATTAAATATGGGCGAGCAGGTTCAATCCAAGAAAATGAAGATGCGGCCCCGCTACTACCAGCAACTAAGGCGAGTACAGGTGTAATGCAACATAGCGAAGAAGCTATTGCTGTTACGACTCCTAAACCAAGTATGCCTTTTGATTCCTTTTGCTTTGTCATTTTGGAATTTTCAATTTAATTATCATTTGTTTAGACGTATTTTTACCTCAATCATTTCTAAATTTCAATTAATCAAAAGGATTTGAGAAATCTGGATTTGTAATAAAACTATCATCTGTAAGGCACTTCAAAAAATTAATCAAGTCTTTTCTTTCTCTTTTCGTCAATGAAAAAGGCTGGATTTTTTCACTCTTGTTCGGATGATTTTTGCCACCACTTTCATAATGAGTTATGACTTCTTCTAAAGATTCAATACTTCCATCATGCATATAAGGTGCCGTTAGTGCTATGTTGCGCAGAGATGGAACTTTAAACATAGCTCTATCTTCTTTTAGTTTTGTGACTCTTTGTCTGCCTGAATCTGAATAAACTTCGTACAAACCATTATTTTGTGTAGTGAAATTGGTGAAATTAAAACCTGCATGGCAAGAGGCACATTCCAGTTCATTAAAAAATAAATTCATTCCTCTTTTCTCAGATTTATTCATAACCTTTTTCTTTTGATATACTTGTTGGTCATACTTTGAATTTCCACTTATTAAAGTTCTTTCAAATGCGGATATTGATCGTGTAATAACGAAGGGGTCTATTTTGCGATTATAGGCTTCTATGCTTAATCTAGAATAGAATGTGTCTTTAGCAAGTTTTTTGCTGATTTCAACAATGTTGTTTGCAAATTCAGGATGCTCTTCTATTGGCACTAGTACCTGCATTTCAAGTGTTTCTAAAAATCCGTCAAACAAAAGTGTAGGATTATAAGCTACGTTGGTGAGAGTTGGTGCATTACGCATGGCTAACCTACCTTCAACACCTGGGCTGATCTTCTTATCATCCGCAAAACCTAACGATTGTTTATGACAAGAGGCACAAGAAATTGAACTGTCAACAGACAAAACAGGATCATAGAAAAGCATTCTACCCAATTCTATTCGTGATGTAGTTAGTTGATTATTTTCTGGGATAATCGGCTCTGGAAATCCTGTAGGAATATCAAGTTCATAAGGCTCAATTTCTCTACTGTTTAGAGTTGTATTGATAAAGCCAAAGCCTGACAGTAAAACTAATACTAGTATAGAAGATTTTATAAATTTCATGAGCGCCTAATGTACAAAGTTGGTGTAAAGTTAAGGTTTAGGTCAGTTAGAGAGAGTTTATCACACAATTCTCTAATAATAATGTCTGTTTCATTCACTTCTACAAACGATAACAGCCCTTTATTTAGAGTATCTGCATAAAAAATAGAGATTTTAGTTTTGCTTAAAGCACAATTATTAATAACTCTCTTCATGTTTTTAATGCTGATGGCTGAATCTTCATTGACCAGTTTAGTATTGATATAAAGTAAATTGAGTGAAAACAATTTTTGATCTAAAAAGCGACATAGAATTTCTGGTGTCAGTTCCGATTCAGTCTTGAAACTGGAATTAAAAAGGCCGAAGTTTAAGTCAGTTGGATTGAATTCTTCATTTAAAACCAAGACATTTTCATCTAAACCAACAATTGTGTTCTTGATTCCTTTAATATTCAATGATTTTTTTTGGACCAAAATTAGATTCGAGTGCTCATTATCAAGAATTACTTTAACACCTTGATCTTGATAATAACAGAAACCCTTAGAAGACACAATTCCCAAATTGCGAATATCCTTTAAGTAAGAATCCATCAGTTCTTTAGCGTGCGCTATTTTTGCTTTCACCTCTGGGAATTTATCCCTGCCGGCACGCCTCAGTTTTTCCCAGCCAACAGGGGCCTCAAGGAAACAAACCAATTTGATATCCGTTCCAAAAAATGTTGCTAAGTTAACGGCAGAAGCTAGCAATGACTTATTCTCCTCAACTCCATTAATTACTGCAATAATTGATTTCATAAAATGGGTTTTTCGTTTTAATTAAATTTCAGTTCATTCTTTATTTCGCCACAGCCTAGCATCTTATCCCCGTAATAAGGGTTTCTAATTTTGTTTTCATTACTTAGCCAAAACCCTCCTTTTTTATTATTGGCCATAGGACAATACATTTCATAGGATTTACCACCTATACCAAAGGCTTTTGTCACATCAATCATTGTTGAGGAAAGCTGAGTAAATACTTTCCTTTGCTCAGTGATTTCTTTATTGTTTTCTATTGATTGTGCCTGTGTTGTGAGTTCATTCATATTTTTCATCCAATAGATATGTGCATCTCCTTTAATAAGTGCCATATCTGTTTTTTGAAGATTTAAGAGCAGCTTATTGCTTGCAATACTTGCTTGTTTATTATCTGAGTTAACTAAGCTTTCTTTGATTGTGTAATAACTATTTAAAACTAACTCTAACTGCTTTTTGAATTCTTTAGAGGTTGATGAAACATAATCTGGGATGTCATCAGATGCATTACCCTTGTCTGGACTGGAGAATTGATTCATCATACTCGCCTGGTTGTTTAACTGCGCAGAGGCATCAATTACAAATGCACCTTGTGTGACGACATATTCACCTGCAGATAAACCTGATTTTATTTCATAATTGTTCCCAATTGAAACACCCAGCACAACTTCTCTGTATTCAAAAGAAGGAATTTCTGTGTTTTCAAGTTGAACATAAACTACAGATCTAGTACCTGTCCACATTACGGCAGATTTGGGAACAACTATTTCTGAAGAATTAACCTCATTGCCAATTAACTTGCCACGAACGAACATCTCTGGTTTTAAATTTGACGCAGTATTAGAAATCTCAGCTCTTACCTTGGCAGTTCTGGTTTGACTGTTTAAAACAGGGTCTATAAATACAATTCTCGACTCGTAGTTTTTGCCCGGATTTGAAGTTGTAGAAAAGGAAATGATGTCACCAACATTAACTGTGGAAATATCTTTTTCATAAACATCAAAAACCACCCACAAACTATTTAAGTTTTGGATCTCAAAAAGTACATTCCCCTCTTGCTTGTAGTCACCCACCGATACTTTTCTCTCATTAACAACTCCTGAATAAGCCGCGTAAATGTTAAAAGTTTCTATCACTTCTTCTTGAGATAAAATCTCTTGTATTTGACTTTCAGTAATTTTCCAATACTTCAATTTGTTTTTGGCTGCTTCGAATAGCTGAGGCTGACTGCCCTTGATTTTCTGAGCTTCAAGTAATTCTTTTTGAGCTGTAATTAAAGTCGGAGAATATATTGAAGCAATCTTTTGACCCTTGTTCACTTTTTCACCCGTATAACTGACATATAACTTTTCAATTCTACCGGGAATATGCGTTACTAGACTCGCTGAATTAGTTTCATTTACTTCGATTTTTCCTGAGAGTTCTAATTCAGAATTTTGGGAATTACTTCCTCCTACCAAAGTGGTTTGAATTTGTGAAATTTTGACAGCTTCCTCTGACATTTCAAGTACAAAGGCGTTGTCACTTGAGTTTTCATCCAAAGGAATTAAATCCATCCCACAAATCGGACAGGCGCCTGGCTCATTTTTCCGAATTTGAGGATGCATGGAACATGTCCAAATTTGTTCTGAATTCTCAGTGGCAGAATGGTTGTGATCACTTGATGTGGAGTCAGATGTTTTGTCACTACCTGCAAAGAATAGCCATCCTAAAAAAATGCCAACTGCAAGCGAACAAGCGATAACAATAATGGTTTTTCTATTCTTCATTTTCTAATCGATTAATCATTTCTTTCATTTGTGAAATTTCCTTCTCTTGAGCTTCAATAATATCATTTGCCAACTGTTGTACTTCTGGGTCTTCAAAATTGGCATTAGCGCTAGTTAAAATTGCAGATGAATGATGCGGAATCATGGCTTTCATCCATTGAATATCGCTAATTCCCGTCTGGTTTCTTAGCCCATAAAGACAGCCACTAAACACGAGAAGAGAAAATGAAAGAATGATGAGGTTGGCTTTTTTATTTTCATACATCTTCCTCATGAATAATAGCATTGAAATGGCCATTGGAGCAACCATTAATAGAGTCATATAGGTCCTAGTCATGCTGAGCATCACATGATCAAACTCATAAGCGTTTAAAAACATGACTACATACATGGTGATAAATGAAATGATCATCATCAGTCCGAATTTTTTGTAATTTGAATTTTTCATATTGATTTCTTTTTTTTCGTTTTTATTTAATTGATTGAGCTCTTAATCTAAGTGCATTAGCAATAACTGAGACAGAGCTGAAACTCATGGCTAAAGCCGCTATCATGGGTGATAATAGCAAACCGAAGAATGGAAATAAAACACCAGCTGCAATAGGAATTCCTATGGTATTATAAGCCAATGCGAAAAACAGATTTTGTTTAATGTTTTTCATCACTTTATGACTTAGTGTTCTTGCTTTCACAATTCCACTCAAGTCTCCTTTGACTAAGGTCACATCCGAACTTTCTATGGCGACATCTGTTCCAGTACCCATAGCGATTCCAACATCTGCCAAGGCTAAAGCTGGGGCATCATTAATACCATCTCCGGCCATTGCTACCAATAATCCTTTGCTTTGTAATTCTTCAACTTTTTTAAGTTTATCTTCAGGTAAGCAATCTGCCTCAAATTCATCTAAGTCAACTTCTTCGGCGACTGCTTTTGCGGTAAAGGCATTGTCACCTGTCATCATTATCACTTTAATTCCTTTTGCTTTTAGATTTTTAATTGCAAGTCGGCTAGTCTCTTTTATGGCGTCTGATATCACTACAAAGCCAACTAACTCTCTATTGACGGCAATGAATGGGACAGTTTTGCCTTTTTCTTGTTGTGCTTTTGAACGCTCTGCAATTTCTCCTGTTACTTGAATTGAATGTTCTAACATCAGTTTTTCATTGCCGATAAGTACTATTTTATCATTAATGATGGCTTTTACACCCATACCAGTAATCGAGTCAAAGTCATCAATCTTTAAAAAGTCTACTTTGCTTTTTTTGGCGTATTCTACAGTTGCCTCAGCCAAAGGATGCTCACTATGAGAATTGACGGACGCCACTAATTGAATGAGCTCGTCCTTGGAGTAAGTTGAGGTTGAGATTACTTCTTCAACAGAAGGTTTTCCTACGGTAATTGTACCCGTCTTATCTACAATTAAAACATCAACTTTATTTAACTTCTCAAGAGATTCGGCATTTTTAATTAACACACCTTCTTGCGCGCCTTTTCCAACACCTACCATTACTGACATTGGAGTTGCTAATCCAAGGGCACAAGGACATGCTATGATTAAAACAGCAATCGCATTAACGAAAGCATAAACTAATGTAGGTTCAGGACCTAAAAATTTCCATAGTATGAAAGTGATAATCGAAATCACAATCACAACGGGAACAAAGTATCCGGAGATTTTATCAGCTAAGTTTTGAATAGGAGCTTTACTCCGGCTTGCATTATTAACCATGTGAATGATTTGAGAAAGTAAGGTGTCAGAACCTACTTTTTCTGCTTTCATCACGAAAGACTGATTTCCGTTTATAGTTCCTGACGTTACTTTATCATCTTCTGCTTTGTCTACGGGAACTGGTTCTCCTGTTATCATAGATTCATCAACAGAACTTTTGCCTTCAGTGATTACACCATCAACAGGAATTTTATCACCTGGCTTAACCCTTAGAAGATCACCAATTTTGATGTCTTCAATACTGATTTCTTTTTCTTCACCATTTTCAATCTTAATGGCTTTATTTGGTGCCAGTTTTAAAAGTTCTTTTACTGCGTTGTTAGTTTTACTATGCGCTTTTGCCTCTAACAGCTGACCCAATAAAACAAGCGTTAAAATGACTGTTGCTGCTTCGAAATAAACATGTACAGTTCCGAATTCAGTTTTAAAATCATTTGGAAATAAATCTGGAAAAATCAAACCAAACAAACTGAATAGCCAAGCTACACCAGCACCAATACCAATGAGTGTAAACATGTTCAAATTCATTGTTTTTATTGAATTGTAAGCTCTTTTGAAAAACATCCAAGTAGCATAGAACACAACAGGGATGGATAGACCAAATTGGAGCCAGTTCCAGTACTTCATGTGCATTACATCATATAAAGGGTTATTCTCGAGCATTTCTGACATGGCAATCAAAAAGATTGGAAGTGTGAAAGCCGCAGCAATAATGAATTTCTTCAATAATTTTTTATACGTTTTTTGCTCAGCAGATTCACTCGCTTCTTTTGGAACCAAGTCCATTCCACATTTCGGACATGAACCTGGAGCATCTTTTACAACTTCAGGATGCATTGGACAGGTGTACTCTTCAGCTTGTCCACCAACAGATGCCTCAGCTACTAAATCCATCCCGCAAACAGGGCAATCTCCTGACTCATCATAAGTTTTGTCGCCTTCACAGTGCATTGGACAATAATAAGTACCCTTAACACCTTTCTCTGCTTTCTCTTTTTTCTGAATCTCTGCATCTTTTGAGTGAATCATGTAGTTAGATCCTTCAAAAGGTTTTTGTAAATCCTCTAAAGCAATGTGTGCTTTCATTTCGATTTCAACGGTACCTTCATTCAGGTCAATATTGACTTGTGTTATATCTTCTATATTTTCTAAAGTGGTTTGAACATGGCTCTTGCATCCATTGCAAGTCATGCCTGATATTTTATATGTATGTTTCATTTTTCTAGATTTTTGTATTGTGTTAATAGGCGGTTAACTTTTCTACTTTCGATATGTTTAATTTTACTTGCAATTTGGCTTGTAAAATATCCAGCTGGTAACCTAAAAGCTCCTTGTAAAGTTGAAGGACTTCATCAAACCCGGTAGCTCCACTGCTGTAGTTTGCGATAAGAATTTCAATTGTTTGTTCTGTAGTGACAATCTGTTTTTCATAGAAGAGTATCTGACTTAAATTCTTGTCGTAATCAGTTTTAATGTTGATGAGCTGGCGCATAATTAGATCTTCAAAAGCAATTTTTTGAAAATCAAGGCTCTCTTGAATAAGCTGCTCTTCTTTCTGAATTGAATTATTCTTTTTTTGATAAAGCGGAATCGAAAGCATGATTTTGGGTATTAATATATCTCTACCGTTATTGATTGGGCTTGCATCTGTTCGTTCCGAAACTAAACTATAGTCTATACCAAAGCCAATCATTGGAGCATTCATTTTTTGACTTAATGATTGTCGGTTCTCAGAGGCCAAACTTTGGTGACTTAAGCTTGCAATTTTGGGATGATTTTGAATGGTACTGCGAAAAGCGGAAGTGTCAAAATTGAGTGGCTCGATTTCACTGAAGTCTTCCGAGGGGATGATTTCATTATCGAGAGGTTCTTTTGTCAATTGATTGATTATTGCTGTTAACTGTTGGTTCTGAAAGTTGATTTCTATAATAGCCTGTTCTACTTTTTGCCTTTTCAGTTGCACGCGATAAACATCTGCAGTTGTAGCTTTTCCGCTTTCGACTTTGGATAAAGCAATTTGTTCTAATGAACTGTAAAGATTAATGTTTTCTTCCAGCACCTTTGTTTTTTGCAGATTACTCGCAAGGTTGTAATAAGCTTCTTTCATCTGATAGAATAAATCAAGTTTCAGACTTACTATTTCTTGATACTTAATTTCAGAAATTTCAATCATCACAGATTCTTTAGACTTGAATGTGCCAAACCAGGGAAACATTTGAGACGCACTTAGCATGGTTGTTTGAGCACCAAGGCGTGTTTCTGGCCTTAAGGCTGGAATGCCTACTCCAAAAGAAGCATTAGGCAATTGACTTTCTTGTTCAATTTTTTCTTGAGCGGCCAAGAATTGGCTGTGAACAGCTTGTAATTCTGAATTGTTTTCGACAAGCTTCTTTAGTAAATCATCCAAGCTTTGACTAAACGTGTTTAGACTACTAAATAAGCATAGTGATAATATGATAATTCTATTTTTCATCTGATTGTGTTTTTAATTTTTTAATATCTAATCGCCATTCTTGCCATAAACAATACAATACAGGAACTGTGAACATGGTAACCACGTTCAACACCATACCACCAAAAGAAGGAATGGCCATAGGTAACATAATATCGGCTCCTTTACCTGTAGAAGTCAGGACTGGCAATAGCGCAAGTATTGTCGTTGCTGTGGTCATCATTGCTGGTTTGACTCTACGTAATCCACCTTCAACAACTGCATCTCTGATTTCTTTCTTTGTTTTTGGCTTATTCTTTTTGAAGCTGTCTTTCAAAAATGTTCCTACTAATACTCCATCATCTGTAGCAATGCCGAAGAGCGCTAAAAATCCTACCCAAACGGCGACACTTAAATTGATTGTACCCATCTGAAATAGATCACGCATATTGGTTCCGAATACATCAAAATTCATAAACCATTCTTGACCATACAGCCAGATCATAATGAATCCACCAGAAAATGCTACAAACACTCCCGAAAACACAAACAATGAAGTCATGATGGATTTGAAGTGGAAATAGAGTATTAAAAGAATTAAAACTAAAGCGATTGGAACAACTAAACTTAGTCTTTCGTTAGCCCTCAGTTGCTGTTCATAATTCCCCGCAAATCGATAGGTGATGCCTTTTGGAACGACTAATTCACCTGTTTCAATTTTTTCAGTAATCAGTTTTTGAGCGTTTTGCACTACATCAACTTCTGCAAATCCATCCAGTTTATCAAAAAGCACAAATCCAATTAAAAAACCATCTTCACTTTTAATCGCTTGAGGGCCTTGTTCATACTTTATTTCAACTAAGTCTCCGAGTGGAACTTCATTGCCAGCAGGAGAATTGATTAAAATATTCTTGATTTTATCTGGATTATCTCTTAATTCTAGAGGGTAGCGCACACGAATGTTATACCGCTCTCGTCCTTCAACCGTTGAAGTCATAACCATTCCACCTATTGCAGTTTGAATCTGATTCTGAACACTAACTATTGATAGACCATGCTTTGCTATCTCATCTCTTTTGATATCTAACATGAGATAGGGCTTGCCCACAATACGATCTGCAAAAACCGCTTCAATTTTCACACCTTCAACTTCTTTCAGGTATTTTTCTATTTCCTTTCCGAAAGCCTCAATCGTTTTTAAATCTCCCCCCTGAATTTTCACACCCATTGGAGCACGCATTCCAGTTTGCAACATTACCAAGCGAGTTTCTATAGGTTGAAGTTTGGGAGCGGATGTTAATCCAGGTAATTTGGTTGCTGCCACAATCTCATCCCAGATGTCATCTGGCGATTGAATATGATCTCTCCATTGTCTGAAGTATTTACCATTTTCATTTGGGATTAAATTACCCGTTGAATCTTTTTCATACTCACCATCCTTATTTACCAAATATCTGATTCTTCTTCCGTCATCATCAACTTTATATTCAGGTTTATAAAGAATGATGTTCTCGTACATTGACATTGGTGCTGGATCTAGAGAACTTTCAACTCTCCCAGCTTTTCCAACAACCATATCAACCTCAGGAATAGCCGTCACTGACATGTCTAGCAATCTCAGATTTGATTCGTTCATCTGCATGCCTGTGTGAGGCATAGATGTTGGCATTAAAAGAAAAGAGCCTTCATTCAAACTTGGCATGAATTCTTGCCCAGTTTTGCTGAATATTTGATAGCCAGAAAACAATAGCAAGCATATCAATCCGACAAAAACGTACTTAATCTTAATTAAGAATCGAAGGATTTTTTCGTAATAATGTATGACAACATAAAAGAAGCCAATTAGCATTCCGATAATTAGGGCAACAAAAATAAAATTCGTGAAGTTTGATTTGTTAACGCCCAGTGGCATCCAAATGGTAGCTAGAAGCCAAGCTACAATAGCAGCATAAAGTATGTTCTTAAAATATTCAAAACGTATTATCCAGGACTCAGATTTGGTATCCTTAAAATAAATAGAGCTAATACCAGTAACCCCAACAATCAGCCCAAATAGTCCGAAAAAAGAATAAGCAGTAAATAAGAGTATTATTGAAAAAACAGATAAGATGCCGTTCGTGATGTAAGGTGCAATCTTACCTTTACTTTTCAACTTAAATAGTTGTTCTGCAAGAGGAGGTAAAATCATTATAGCTACCATAATAGATGCTATTAGTGCAAAGGATTTGGTAAACGCTAGGGGCCTGAATAATTTGCCTTCAGCCGCCTGCATTGTGAAAACAGGTAAGAAACTTACAATTGTTGTTGCTACAGCCGTTACAACAGCTGATGCTACTTCAGTTGTTGCTAAGTAGACAGATGTTTTAATAGACTGGGTAGCGGGTGCTTCTTTGATTTTAAGGATCATGCTTTCTGTCAGGACAATACCCATATCTACCATGGTCCCAACAGCAATAGCGATACCAGAGAGCGCAACTATGTTAGCATCTACCCCAAAATAACGCATAGCAATGAAACACATCAAAACGGCGACAGGTAAGGTCGCCGAAATCAATAAAGAAGACTTCAAATGCAAAAGCATCAAGAGCACTACAATTATTGTAATCAGTATCTCTAAACTTAAGGCTTCTTCAAGGGTGCCTATTGTTTCTTTTATCAAATTGGTTCTATCGTAAAAGGGAACTACAGTTAGTTGAGAAACTGTGCCGTCTGCGAGTGTTTTTGTAGGTAAACCGGTAGAGAGTTGATCAATTTTTTCTTTGACATTGTTAATTACTTCTATCGGGTTTGCGCCATATCTTGCAACAACAACTCCTCCAACAGCAGGTGCACCTGATTTATCTAAAATGCCTCTGCGAGTTGCTGGACCTAAATGAACATTTGCTACATCTTTAATACGAATTGGAACATTGTCTATCATTTTAACAACACTGCTCTCAATATCTTCAAGTGATTTGACGTAACCTAAACCTCTAACAAAATATTCAGCCTTATTGATTTCTACTGTTTGAGCTCCAATATCTAAGTTGCTCTGTTTTGTGGCTGCCATTACCTGCTCAAGCGAAACATCATAAATCCGCATTTTATCGGGGTCTACATCCACCTGGTATTCTTGTACAAATCCGCCAATGGATGCCACCTCAGAAACCCCTTCAGCAGATTGAATTGCATACTTTACATAAAAATCTTGAACGCTCCTGATTTCATTTAGATCCCAACCTCCAGTAGCATTACCTCTTTTATCCCTACCTTCTAGAGTATACCAGTAAATTTGACCCAATGCAGTAGCATCCGGACCTAGAGCTGGCTGCACGCCATCAGGTAACAGACCAGAGGGTAAGGAATTCAGTTTTTCGAGAATCCTGCTTCTGCTCCAGTAAAATTCAACATCTTCTTCAAATATCAAATAGATACTTGAAAAGCCAAACATTGAATTACTACGTACGCTTTTAACACCTGGAACTCCCAGTAAAGCAGAGGTTAATGGGTAAGTTATTTGATCTTCAACATCCTGTGGTGAGCGTCCCATCCATTTTGTAAAAACAATTTGTTGGTTTTCACCAATATCAGGAATTGCATCTACTGCAACAGGATCACGTGGCAAGCCACTATCGATTTCAAATGGAGATGTGATTAAGCCCCATACAATGAAAAGCAATAGCATTAGCCAAGCAACAAGTTTATTGTCAAGAAAGAATTTTATTATACGATTTAACATTGATAATTATTGAATTGAAACAATAGAAAATTGGTCCGCAAATAAGGTTTGCAGACGGTTCAAAACAATAATTAAATCAAATTAAGAAGGTTTGGAAAAGCACAGAGAAATTATGCCTTATCCGCGGAGGATCGTACTCCGCATAAACTGGTTCAGAAGTAGTTTGAGAGAAAAACGAATAATCACAAAAAATGCATGCGATCATTACCAATTGAAGGTCAGAGCTAATTATTTCAACCGCATTTTCTTCAATCTCTTGATTGGATTCAAAAAGAAATGTCTCATTATGACAACAATGCCCTTTTATTAAGCCATTAGAATTTTCAGAGCGCTTCTCTTTTTCTAATTTCTCCTTAAGCTTTTTTTGATGACAAGGAGGTAAATTTTCATCTATTTCATTTGATGAATTTGCCATTTCACATGCTTCAGCTTGACTTAAAAAACCAATGCTTTTAATTTCGCCCTTGCAATAATGTACATCAATTGTAAATCCAAATGATGAAAAAAGAATCACCGGGATTAATAAAAGAGCTCCTATTTTTTGTAAAGACTTCATTATCTATTCACAAAGTTAAGCCATTTTAATCTAACAGACAGTTAAATTTTAGCTAAAAAAACACTGCTCTCATTTCAACCACCATCTAAAGGGCAGGTGTAACTATCTGTTTTGCAAATGATTAAGCTTGAACAGAAAGTAGCAGTACAACAACTAGCTTTTTTTAATTGGTTGTTCAGCCAATTTAACTTCTACATTTATAGCTGTCTATAAAATTGTTAAAACCATGAAAAACATACTACTATTCGCTAGTTGTTTGCTAGTATCATTTGTTTCTAACTCCCAATGCAATGTTGGAGAAGTTGAAGTTGAGTTGATTGTACATACTGATGCCTATGGTTATGAAGGCTACTGGCAATTAGTACCAAATGGCAGCACTTGTGGAACAGGAATGATAGCAGAAGGAGGAAACAATTCAGTTGGCTGCAATGGAGCAGGAGCACAATTACAAGCACCTGGTGGATACGGTAATGACTTAACAATTAATGAAGGGCCTTGGTGCTTAATAGCCGGTAATTCATATGATTTAGTTTACACAGATGATTGGGGAGACGGTGGTTTTTCATTCGACATAATTGTCAATGGATATCAAATCGAATCTTTTGGAGGTGTTGGGCTCGGAGCAACGTTCACTTTTGAAGCTTCTGAACCACCAGCATATGATTTATCTGTTTTTGGATCAAATATCTATAGCTACGTAACTGTGGGAAGCTATAATCTTGACGCTCATATCTTTAACAATGGTACAGCTACAATAACTTCATTTGACTTAAATTATTCAGTGAATGGTGGTTCAGCTGTAACGCACAATGTAACTGGAGCATCTCTAGGAAATTTCCAAACTATGGATGTTGGACATTCAATTCCGATTAACATTCTAAGCAATGGAGTATATGAGCTAAAAATATGGGCTGATAATCTTAATACAGGAAATGCAGACGCAGACAACTTTAATGATACTTTGACCAAAAGTACAGAGGCTGGACCGGGAATTCCGAATTATTTAGACGGATATATTGGAGATGACTGGATTAATATTGTTGAAATAGCGAACGCTTCAGATCAAATTGATGGTCCAACAGATTTAGATTTTCATCCTGTATTAACTAATATGGAATTATGGGTTTGCAATAAAGGAACTGAAGCAAGTGGAGGGAGCACTGTAACTCTTTATAATGCAGGACAAGTTAGTCAAAACTCAGTTTACAAACAAGATGGAAATGCATGGCATTTTATGTCTTTACCAACTGGAATTGCTTTCGGTTTAAATGGAAATTGGGCAAATTCACCTGGTGTGTTTGATGCGAATCATAATGGAGGAGATGCCTTTACCGGCCCTGCTTTATGGTCAAGTGATATGTCTGTTTATGCTCAGCCATCAGGTGGGAATGGTAGCCATTTAGACATGTTGCATGTAAGTCCTTATTCTCAAGGGATTGCAGCAGAAAAAGACAATGTTTATTGGGTGTTTGATGGTTATACTAATGATATCGTTCGTTATGATTTTGACGAAGATCACGGTCCGGGAAATGATTTTCATGGAGATGCAATTATCAGAAGATATTCAGATGACGCAGTTGCAAAAGACCCGAATGATCAAATAGTAAGTCATTTAGTGATGGATGAAAACTTACAATGGTTGTATGTTGTTGATCATGGCAACAATCGAATAATAAGAATTGATATTAATACAGGTTCAAATATGGGAGGAGCACCAAATTACCCTCAAAACGAAACTGTTGCAGAATATACGGAATACACTGGATATACGCAAGAAAATGTGGTTACAACAGGCTTAGACAAGCCTGCAGGAATTGATGTTGTTGAAGACAGGATGATTGTGAGTGAATATGAATCTGGAGACATAATTATCTACGATATCTCTTCAATGCCTGCAATTGAACTTGAAAGATTATCAACAGGTAAAACATCAGTTCAAGGAGTGAAGATTGGTCCTGATGGTAGAATTTGGTTTGTTGACTACCTCTCAGATGCAGTATATCGAATTGATGGATCACAAGTTGGATTTGAAAAAGAGGACAAGTTAGCCTTTCAAGTTTATCCAAATCCTTCACGCGGATTATTTGTAGTAAACTCGAAGAAAAATTTGGATAATGCGAATATTGAATTGCTTGATCTTCAGGGTAGAATTGTCTATTCTAATTCAATGAATGGAATGAGTCATGAAGTTAAGGTTGAAACTGAGGCAGGAATCTATTTCATTAAAGTAACTTCAAATGACGGAAAATCCTCGATTGAAAAATTAATTATTAACTAAAACATAAATGATGAAAAACCTTGCAATACTTTTGGGAATGATGATGGCTTTAAATTTAAATGCTCAAAATTTTCATACCACCTCTACTGACACCACCTTTTACGGCAGCGCATCTGATTCAGACTTTGATGCAAAATTTATTTTGTTCAACGATAGTACTGCTAGCTTTCCAATGAGTTGGGAGGTGGATTCTGCCAGTGTGGAGACAGGTTGGGATTATTCTGTTTGTGACCCATCTGTTTGTTATCCAATTGGAGCGAGTTCTGGAAGTTTTGATTTACAAACTTCTTCAGTTAATAGAATTATGAACCTGCATTATTATCCGAATGGTAACTTTGGGCAAAGTACTGTGAAGGTTAAACTTTGGGAAGACGCATATCCAAATTTACCGGTATTTTTAACCTGGACTGGAATAGTGAGCAATGTAAGTGTTAATTCTGAAATTGCAAGTTATTCTTTAATGGCGTTTCCTAATCCTGCAAAGGGTCAATTCCAAATAAAGTACAGTTTTAGTGAAAACCAAACGAATAACGAAATTCACATAATTGACGTATCTGGAAGGATTATTGAAAAAAGAAAAATCTCTAATAATACGGGAGTCTTAACTTTTGACGCAATGATAAATGGCGGTGTTTATTTTTATTCTTTGGTATCGGATGACCAAGTGATTTTCAACGAAAAAATTATAATAGAATAAGAATGATGAATTAATTGTTGAAATACGATCTAAACTTAACAAATTGACTCGTATACCTATGATATTCAGGCAATTAACGCTTTAATAGATTAGGAGTCCAAAGTTAGCTGAAATGATTCAAATTTCTAATATGAAATATTTCAATGATACCTTAACTTCGTGACTAAAATTATATAAACTATGAAAAGAATTTTACTTTGTGCCTTGGCTTTAATTTCAACGGCCTCTTTTGCTCAGACAGATGTGGCCTTAAGAATAAACCACAAACTTGGAACTGCTGATTTCGCTTATGATCAAATAGCGCAGAATAATTTAGGTCAAGATTTCAAAGCAACTCGACTTGAGTATTATCTTTCTCAAGTAACAATTGTGCATGATGGTGGAATGGAAACGTCAGTTCCATTAGACACGATTGCTCTTGTGCAACCAGGAACTGAAATAGCTACCACTATACCTTTAGGAAATTACTCGGTAACATCTATAGAATCGGTGAGGTTTTATATAGGAGTTCAAGAACCGACAAACAATGAAGATCCTTCTTTATATTCAGTAGATCATCCACTAGGCCCTAAGTCTCCATCAATGCACTGGGGTTGGACTGCTGGATACAGATTTGTTGCTTACGAAGGTTTTGGTGGAAGTGGATTTTCTCAAAACTTTCAGTTACATGGATTAGGTAATGAGAATTACTTTGAGGTAGCTGCAGATGTTGATGTAGTTGATGAAAGTGGTGTACTTGTTATGGATTTGAATGCAGACTATACCAGAGGTGTTGAAGATATAGACTTAAACTCAGGAACAATTTCGCACGGCTCGACAGGAGAGGCTAAACAAACTCTTGAGAATTGGAGAGATTTTGTCTTTGGTAACTATTACTTAGGCATTGAAAAAGATAATTTTAGTATAAACTGGAGTGTTTACCCGAATCCTTCAAGTGGTCTTGTTACAATTAAGTTAGATCAAAACATTAATGCTAGTACGGTCCAAATTTCGAATGCACTTGGGGAAATAGTTGAAGTCATAACACTAAAAGAGAATGCATCTAAAGAAGTTGAATTAACACAATCTGGAATATTCATATTCACGATTCAAAATGAATCGGGTGTAGCGATTGAAACCAAAAGAATTGTTATAAAATAGTTCATAATGAATTTAAAAATGAGAGCTTTTTTTCTAATACTGAGCAGTTTTGTGGTGTTGTCATCTTGTAAAAAAGATCCAGAACCTTATGAAGCAACATATGATTCAACACCATACAACCTAGAGTATACCAATAACACACTTCCAGAACCAAACTTGCCTTCTGACAACCCTTTGACGGTAGAAAAAGTGGAACTTGGAAGAATGTTATTTTATGAAAATCAGCTTTCTAAAGATGGCTCAATGAATTGTGCTACTTGTCATGTGCAAGAAGATGGTTTTTCTGATCTAAACCAATTTTCAACGGGTGTTGAAGGACTTCAAGGTGGTAGACAAGCCATGGCGATTTTCAATCTTGCTTGGAATGAAAATGGTTTCTTCTGGGATGGAAGAGCTGAGTTGTTAAGACATCAATCAATACTTCCTATACAAGACCCTTTAGAAATGAACGAAACACTTGAGAATGTCATTTCAAAATTAGGGAGTGATACTTTGTATATCAGTCAGTTTAAAAGAGCTTTTGACGGTGGGGCAATTACCTCTCTGAATATTTCACTAGCCCTAGAGGCTTTTATGATGTCGATTGTTTCAGATAACAGTAAATATGATCGATATTTGGCTGGAACAGAAACGCTAACAGCAAGTGAAGAAAACGGAAGAGTTTTATTCTTTGCTGAGTACAATGAATTCTTTCCTGCAACTTCAGGAGCAGATTGTGCACATTGTCATTCAGGAACTAATTTTGAAAATGACCAATATATGAATAATGGTTTAGATACAGATGGCACAATGACTGATGAAGGCAGACAAGACGCAACTGGAGATCCAAACGACAAAGGGAAATTCAAGGTGACTTCATTGAGAAATATTGCAGTTACAGGACCTTATATGCATGATGGCAGATTTACGACATTGGAAGAAGTAATAGACCATTATAATGACGGTATCCAACAGTCTGCAACTCTTGACCCGGCTCTTGATGCGACAACAGCAACAGGTTTAATGTTAGATGCTACTGAAAAAGCAGATTTAATAAACTTTTTAAAGACTTTAACTGATGATTCATATTTGAATAATCCAGCTTATAAGTCACCATTTTAGTTTCATAGCTATATAATTTAGATTAAGGGATGCATTTTAAAGTGCGTCCCTTTTTTGTTGGTCCAGACAATACATCTTTCGATCTCTTCAATCTAGTTTTATTTCATCTCACTCACTCGAACAAGTTCGGTTCGTGCTATAAAACAAAGAAGTCCAACATCATAGATGTTAGACTTCTTTCGTGACCTTGGCAGGATTCAAACCTGCAACCGCCACAGCCGTAATGTGGAATTCTATTCAGTTGAACTACAAGGCCAATTAATTCTGATGCAAAAATAGAAATTCTTTCTTTCATAAACTATAATAATGTGCTGAGAATTTTAGATTAATAATTTGAAACCTTCAACTAACTATTTCGGTATAACTAGATCGTAAGATTAGCCCATCTTTTTGTTCGTTTTAAAACAGACCTTATTTAATTCTGTTAAAAACAATCTAAAACGTTTAGTTGGGTTGAAAATTATTTAAACTAATATCGGTTTCAAAATTATTAATTATATATTCGACCGATTTAATAGATTATTCAATGGAAACTAGAGTAGTGTATCAAACAACTGAGAACATTAAGAATGCTAAATTATTTATCATTCAATTCTTAATTAAACAAGGAGTTTATGTTGATAGCATCCAATGTTCGCAACAAGAATTGTCTTTTAAATCAAATAAAGAAGCTGAAAACCCTGACGAACACTGGTCTCAGGAATTAAACAACTTCTTTAAAGGAAAGATAAACTTTAAGGCTAAAAGACCTTCAGAGTTTAGGTGAAAGTAACCTTGTTAGCTGTTTTACAGTATGATAAGCTAACAACAAACTATCAACTATGAAACGATTATTAATTTTTACTGGCCTTTTGTTCCTATTTTCTGGGTTCAATGTTCAGGCTAATTCACTAAATGCAAAGTCACTTTCGGCTAAAATTGATGTATCAAAAGCGGTGCATAAAATTGAGCTCGGAACTTTTTCTAAATCTGTTCCGGTTAAAATCGTTGAATTAATGAGGGAATTAGGATCTGTTACACCGGTTAACAGTGATGAAGGTTCAACTTATTATACTGCCCCATTTAATTCAGAAGAAGAAGCACAACAACAACTTCCAAAATTACAATCGCTTGGTTTTAACTCTGCTAAACATGTAGTAGAATATAAAAATGAAGTGTATGATATCCGTACTTTTCATCATATCGCTAATGGTGGTAAATTAGAAGATGGTGGCAAAGTTCCTGTAATCAGACTTTGGAAATAGTTTCGTGCAAAAATCTTTTACATCCTTATTTTTACTTCTAATTTTGATGTCTCCGTTATCTAACTGGGCTCAAAATGATACATCCATGATAAAAACATTGAAAATTGGCGATACCCCATTTAAAATAATCCAGCAATATGGTGCTGTTGATGACAAGGTGCTTTTTCTAAATGTTCACGAGGATGAAATTACCAGTATTGACGCTACAGAAATGTTTGCGCAAGAACATTCTGTTCATTTCGTGAGAATTGCTCGTGAGAAAACACGGCGATTAAACTTCAAGATCAAGAACAAAAGTTATTCGGTAGATCCAAACCGAATTTATACAGCAAAGGGCAGAAGAAAAACCCTGAAAGATGGCGAATCTTTTAGTTGGGCGGCATCCAGACAAGTCAAGACCTTTGCCAACGAATTTTTGAAGTATTTAAGCGGTAAAGAGGTGATTATCGCCATGCACAATAACACAGATGTTAATTACACGATTAAAAGTTATTTGCCTGGTGGAGATGAAGCTCAAAATACGAAAGAAGTGTATGTGACTGAGCGAATGGATCCGGATGATTTCGTTTATACAACGGATAAATTGTTTTATGATCAGCTAAAAGCAAAAGACATCAACGTCATATTGCAAGACAACGAAAAGTTTGTAAATGATGGATCGTTATCCGTTTACTGTGGGTTAAACGGAATCCGTTATATAAATATTGAAGCGCAAAAAGGACATTTTGACGAACAGCTCCAACTCATTAAAGACGTCATGTCTATTCTTTAAATGGCTCGTAAAAGTATTTCTTAATCAGTTTACGTTTGTTCTTTCTTAAATAAACCACAGAAGTTAAACGTCCTTTTGAATCATAGCTGTACTCGGTATCCAGAAACAATTTCCCTTTTTTGTTTAAAGTTCCTGAAGTAGTAATTTTTCCTTCATTGTTGTAGGCATAAACAAATACTGTTGAATCCCAATCTTTTTTTCCTAATTCAAAATCAACCTGCTTTGTACAATTGCCTTTTGCGTCATATTCATAAGTAGAATAAGCGAATCCAGGATAATAATCATGTCTAATCAGTTCATTTTTATCATTGTAAAACGAAGTTTGTTTTTTACTCTCTTTGTCGGTGTCAACATGAATTAAGTTTAAGCTGTCATCATAGAGATAATAGTGAATCCAAGGTTCTGAATCAGATGCGCCCTTGTTATTGTAGAAGTAGCTTTTGGTTTTTTTTCTGCCATCTGCATAGTAGGCATATTTTATATTCGCCATTGAGTGACTTTGATAAATCAACAAGCCATCTGAATTATATTCAAACTCCCCTTGTCGGCCAAAGTTTCCAGCAGGTGAAGTCTGAATAAAATGAAATGCGGTCATTCTTCCATCTTGATAATCATAACTGAATTGACTATAAGTTGCTTTAGATCCTGATCCCGAGTAGTTGGTTTTACCAATCATCTCGCCTTTTTTATTGTAGATTTCAAATCCAACTAAGCTTGAGTCCTTATAATTTCCTTTTTTCCGATATTTTGAAGAGTAAATATTCACCTTTTCTATTCCGTCTGTTCGGGCTTCAAAATAGACTTCGTGCTCTTGTTGTTCTCCCAATAACAGTGTTTCTTGGGCAGTGGCAACACTAACAAATAATAACAGAACTGAAAAAAGCGTATACCTCATAAAGTAAATTTAATTAAAAAGTCCAGCGAATATCGTGCCTTTCTTTGTGAACAAACTTAACAATAAGTTAATTTCTATTTGATTTAAAAACATGGTGTACCCATTTTTTCGCCGTAAATTTGCAGTCTACTTGAAAAAACTTAAATGAAAAACATGAAATTAATCGCGAAGGTGATCAAGAGTTCTCTGCTTGTAATTTTTTTGACTTGCATGAACCAACAGTCCTTTTCTCAAGTTATTTTCTCTGAACCTTTTGATGAGGCAAATACATCAACCACCGGAACAGACAATACCGGAGGAATTGGTTGGGCCATTACATGTCCTGGATGTACTGGAAGTTGGGATGTAGATGGTAACCAATGGGTAATCAATAATACAGATGCAGAAGCCTATTGGGAAACTACAAGTCCAATAGATATTAGCTCATGTGCATTTATTGAAATAACAATTTATATTGAAGCAGATGGTGATTTTGAAGACTGCGGAGCAGGCTGTAATGCTTCAGATTGGATAGCCTTGGAAACTAACATAGATGGTGGAGGATGGTTGCCACCTGCAAATTCATATTTATGTAATAATGGATGCCCTGATACGGACATTATATTTTCAACGGGCACTGAAACTGGAGAATCTATCACTTATACCACTAACTGTATGGCCGGAGGGTCTGATTTAGAGCTTCGAATATTTGGTCAAAACTGGGCAGGGGCTGAGTATTGGAGAATAGATGATATTCAGGTTTCTTGTTCAACTGGACCAACTGTTGGAGCAGGATTAGATCAAACTGTTTGTCAAGGTTCAGATGTGACTTTGACGGCAACTAACCCAGATGTAGCAGTAATCACTTGGGATAATGGAGTTACGGATGGTGTCCCTTTTACACCACCGTTAGGAACAACTACATACACTACTACAGCTACTTTAGGGGTATGTTCTGCAACTGATCAAGTAGATGTTACAGTAACTGAAGGTCCAACGTTTAGTTTGAATAACACAGATGCAAGTAGTTGTGTAGGGCCTTTTGATGGCACTATTACAATCGGAAATTTATTTCCTGGTCAGGATTACGATTTGACGTATGATGCTGGAGGAACAGTCGGTCCAACTACACAAACTGCCAATGGATCAGGTGAAATAGTGATTACTGGATTGGCACCTGGTTCATACACAGATTTTTTAATTGATTCGTTGGGATGTACGGCTTTTGATGCAACTGTCATTAATATCAGCTCTCCGGGCTCTCCTACAGTCGGAGCAGGCGCAGATCAAGTGATTTGTGAAGGGCAGTCGGTGACCTTAACAGCTAATAATCCTGATGTCGCCGTGATTACTTGGGATAATGGAGTGATTGATGGTGTTCCATTTACACCGGGTGTTGGTTCAGTGAATTACACCGTTACTGGAAATCTGGCTGGATGTATCTCTACAGATGTCGTAAATGTGACGGTGAATGCCATTCCAACAGCTGCTGTTGATCCGGCAGGACCATTCGCGCCAACAAGTGGTCCACAAACGATAACTGCATCACCTGCAGGTGGAACATGGTCAGCGGACTGTGGGGCTTGTATAAATGCGACTACAGGGGTTTTTGATCCGGCAGTAGCTGGCGTTGGAACATGGAATATATGTTACACGGTTGGAACTGCTCCTTGTGATGATCAAGATTGCATAGATATTACGGTGACGGCAAATTGTTTATTGACGGGTACACCATCTGGTAATAATCCAACTTGTTTTGGGTTTAATGATGGATCGGCAACAATTGCAGTTTCTGGAGCAACCGGAAATTTAACTTTTGTAATTACGGATGATCAAGGAACAGTGGTGAATATTGGCAATAGTAATACGGCAAACAATCTTTCTGAAGGATGGTATTATTTTGATGTCACAGATGAATTCCCATGTAATTATATTGATTCTGTTCAATTGATTTCACCTTTGCAGATGACTGCTGATTTAGTGGTGACAGATCCATTGTGTTATGGAGTTCCAACAGGTTTAGCAGTAGCTGACACGGTATATAATTATACCGGAGCATACGATCAAATATCTTATTTCTGGTCGCCACAAACAGGTGGAACGAATGGTCTAGGAGAAGATACCTTGTTTAGTGCTGGAGAAGGACAGTATACCTTGCTGATAAACGATCAAAATGGTTGTGATGAGACGTTTGATTTTACCATTACCTATCCAGATTCACTTTATTTACAAGAGTTCGGAACTGAGTCGGCCTATTGTAGATTATACGGTTATCAATCTGGAAACGGAGTAGTTTATGCAGCAGCGACCGGAGGGGTTCCTGATTATGACTACCTCTGGACAAACCTTGGTACTGGCCAAACATCAACAAATACAACTTGGGGTGGTCGAAATCCAGGGCAATTCCAGATTCAGGTAACTGATAATAATGGATGTGTATTGACAGAAGAAATCACCCTAGATTCATTAAATCCAATTGCTGACTTTGATTTAACTTCACCTCAATTCTTAACTGCAGGAGTATGTGAAGGAACAGCAGTGGTGGACGTTCATATCGAAAACTATTCTGAGAACTTTGCTAACCCAAACAATCCAAATGCTGATACAACTTTCTTTTGGAATTTTAATCATGACCTGATGAACCCAGGGTTTGGATGGCAGATTTCACATGATGTAAACGAAGTTTATGATACATCTTATGCCACCGGCGGAGTTTATACAATTTGTTTAGTTGCATTGAATAAAAATGGTTGTTCAGACACGCTATGCAAGCCAATAACAGTATTTGATCCGCTTAGTTTTACAGCACCAAATTTCTTTACTCCAAATGATGATGGAGCGAATGATGAATTTACTTTCCAATATTTAGCGCAAGCGGTTAAAGAGTTTAATTGCGTAATCGTGAACAGATGGGGGATAGTGATTGCAGAATTAACGAATATTTCAGACAGTTGGGATGGAACTGATAAGTCGGGTTCTAAATGCCCGGCTGGCGTTTATTTTTACACTTATTCTGGACAAGCAGAAAATAATGATACTTTTGAAGGGCAAGGAAATGTGCATTTAATTGAAAAATAACCTTCAAAAGCGCTTATGCAAAACGAATCAATTACGGGTGATCCTGGAAAGGTGAAAAAGAGTTCACTTCTCTTTATTTTTATCACAGTTTTAATTGATTTAATGGGGATTGCCATCATTATTCCTGTTATCCCTATACTTATTGAAGAACTTACAGGTCAGGCTATAAATGATGCCGGTTTTACTGGTGGGATTTTATATTCAGCTTTTGCTGTGATGCAATTCTTGTTTGCACCATTACTAGGTGAGTTATCTGACAGGTTTGGAAGACGTCCAGTCTTGTTTATCGCTTTGGGTGGATTAGGTTTAGATTATATTTTTCAGGCATTTGCTCCAACATTATTATGGTTATTTGTCGGTAGAATTTTAGCTGGGGTATGTGGCGCTTCTCATACGGTGGCAATGGCATACGTGGCAGATGTATCTACACCTGAAAACAGGGCAAAAAACTTTGGAATGATCGGCGCAGCATTTGGTATGGGATTCTTTTTAGGTCCAATGTTGGGAGGATGGTGTGCAGAGTTTGGTTATCAGGTTCCTTTTTTAGTCGCAGCAGGAATGGCCTTATTAAACCTACTATTTGGAATTTTCATCTTGCCTGAATCTTTACCAAAAGAAAAGCGAAGAAAAATGAACTGGAAAAATGTGATTCCGGGTGTTTCACTTGCAAGCTTAGCTAAGTACAAAACCTTAGGATTGTTGATTGCTGCGTTCGCTTTAGTTGGATTGGCAGGGCAAGTAATGCCATCTGTATGGACATTTTACACAATGGAGGCTTTTGGCTGGGGCCCGAAATGGGTGGGGATCAGCTTAGGGTTTATAGGATTAATGGTAGGCTTAGTGCAAGCCATGGTTACCGGTTGGTCTGTGAAAAAATTTGGTCAAAAGAAAGTGATCATGTTTGGCTTCATTCTTTGGACTATTGGCATGTTTGCAATTGCTCAAGTAGGGAATCAGTACATTTTATTTATTGCCATGATTCCTTATATAGTTGGAGGAATTGCACAGCCTACCATGCAAGGATTCATGTCTAATTCTGTGGGTGACTCTGAGCAAGGAAACCTTCAAGGGGCTTTAACGAGTTTAATGAGTCTTGCGGCTGTTTTTGCACCATTAATTTACACTTCGATATTTCAAACCTATGCAGATAGAGAAAATCCTAACTATTTTCCAGGTGCACCTTTTGTGGCAGGAGGAATTATTTTAGTTGCCGCTACAATGTTCGCTTTTTTTGCTATTCGCAGTATGGGGGATGAAAAAAGTGAACCAGTGATTGATGGACCAGAGTTGGCCGAATAATTACTGATTCGTTTTAGCCTTAAACTCTTCTTCAGTTAAGAACTCACCGTCATATTCGTAGATGATAGACATATTGTCTAATCCATATTCTTTATAACCTTCCCAGCCTTTTATAGCTTCTTCTTTGTTTTCAAATTGCTGAGAATAATATTTGAACGATCCGTCAAACTCTTTGACAACCTTTACGTTTCCAATGTTAGAAAGGATATCTAATTCCTCATTAGATAAGTCACTGGTAGTACTTGTTAATAACACTCTGAATTTAACTTGTGACATGTCAAATGTGTTATTGTTAGGACCAGTAGTAGATGAAGTATCTCTAGGTTCTACAAAGCTGGCGATTTCATTGTCTTCATTATAGTTGTCAGGTAAATCCTCTGGATTTACACCTGCTTCAGGAAGTGTAACACGTTTAGCACCTTTATAAGCAACGACAAACGCTGATTTATAACCTTTTCCAATCATTTTCTTTCTCAAGTCGTCAGCATCATCATATTCTTCATAAACACCAGTGTAATAACGTGTAATACCATCCTTACCTGTTGCTTCAGTAATTTCAACACCAGGGAAGAGTTTGTCGGTGTCTACTTTCTTTTTGAACGCTCCTAACTGAACTCTGAATAAATCAGTTTTTTCTTCTATGTCAGGATTTTCAACACCATTTTTGATGTTAGCTTGATCAACTTTTTCAATGACTTGGTCATCAACTGGAACGTAAGTCGTTTTGTCAGAACCATCTCTGGCAATCAACTCAACATTGATACCTTTCTCAGTAAGTGCGTTTTTAGCAGCAACAGCATTTTCAATCTTTTCATACTCTCCTAAGATGTAATATACAGTGTCACCTCTGGTTTCAGTTTTGAAATCATTGTATCCTAAATACTCGTGTAATTCGTTAGCACTGATGTCTTTTTGTTCTTTACCAATAATGATTACATATGATAAATCTGTTTTCTTATCTGCATAAGGATCTTTCAATTGCGGAATACGGTCACCACCAAATTCAACTACCATCTTGTTTTCTACGAAATCATGCTCGTATCCAGTTGAATCATTAAACTCTCTCCAGTGCTTAGCGATATCTTCTTCAGTCATAGTGACACCAAATTCATCCACATAATTCCCGTCAGGAGTAGCTAGTTCATCATCTCTATAATCCGGAACACCATCTCCGTCTCCATCTAGAGGACAACCTTTTTCATCTACTAAAGCTTCTAAAGGAGTGTCAGCACATTCATCCAGGGCGTCTATGACACCATCTTGATCCCAGTCATTTTGTTCAAAATCAGCATATAACTCAATTCCTTCATCTCCTAACGGATCATTGATATCTTTTCTTGGAAGTTGAAGGTCATAACTTAAAGAAACGTAAGTTGTCCAAAGTTTGTCTTTGTAGCCATCTCCATGTCTTTCAGGACCTTGTCCGGCTTGAGAAATATTGTCAATTAAATCAGTAAAGGTCAGGTAAAAGGTAGAAGCTACTCTGAAATCCCATCTTGGCGATAAGTGCCATTCAGACCCAATTGTAAATGGGATGGCAAAACTTTGCTCTCTGTAATCTCCAAGACTATCTAAGTTTTGCTCTCTTAAATCTGTTTCGTAAGTGTAATCCCTTGAAAGCTCAACAGCTGAAGAGGCTAATGGGCTGTCTTCATCAACATTCATAATAGACCCATCTGACCAATAATAGTATTGGTTGCCATTGGCGTCATACAAATCTGTTTTTGATAAAAATTCAAAGGAGGTAAATCCAACACCAATAAATGGATGCAATAAAGATCGCTGCGCTTTTAAAAATGGATGAAAATTATAAAACAATTGAACCCCGGCCATTCTGATACGTGATTCAAAATTTAAATTTCGTGTTAAGGTTCGCTCGTTGGCTGATATTTTTCCGTAAGACGCTGAGAATTCGGCATTGAAATACTTTGTCATTGGAAAGTTAACGTAAGCTGTACCATAGTATCTACTCACTGTTGGTACAAATTTCCTTTGATAATTCTGGATTTCACCATAATAAGCCATAGTTCCAACTCCTAAACCAATTCTTGGTCTAAAAACGGTGCTCAATGTATCCATTTGAGCGTTTGAACTGAACTGAACCCCTGTAAGTAATAGAAGGGTTATGAGGCTATTTTTCAGGCTAACTTTCATTGCTAATGACTAAAGATACGCTAAATGATACCTTAAAATCAAGTATTTTTTCAATATTATTAACAGTCACTTATTTAAAAGGGACGAATACAATTTATTTTTCCTCTTCAGGAAAGTTGAATTCAAACTTGCTCATGTCCACACTGAAAATGTCTCTCGCTCCGACACCTCCATTAGAAGATGACGAGAAAGTTGAATAAAAAGCTTGCATTTTTTCAGGATAATAAACGAAATGTGTTTCGTCAGATACAGTATTGATTGGATAACCTAAATTCATTGGTTTGCTCCACTCACCATCTTTGTTTTCAGAAACGAATACATCATATCCACCCATTCCCAAATGGCCAGTAGAAGAGAAGAATAAATATTTTTCATCTGGAGTCACATAAACCGTAGTTTCTTGACCTTTCGTATTGATTGTTGCTCCCAAATTGGTTGGTTTTCCCCAGTTTTTACCAATTTTCACAGAGGTCCAAATGTCAGCCTTACCTTGACCGCCTTTTCTTTCTGAGATATAATACATAGTGTTGCCATCTGCAGTTAAAGAGGGAGCTGCATCAAAAAGAATTGTGTTTAAAGGCTTTCCAATTGGTTTTGGAGAGTTCCAACCACCTCGATTATTCAATCTAGCCATAAATAAGTCAGAACTTCTTGTTTTTGGCTTTGGCTTTGCGTTCGCAGTGGTGTTGATGGTTAAATACATGTTTTTACCATCCGCGGTAATGAAGCTAATTGCATCAAATCCTGCTGTATTTAGCCTTCTGATAATTTCATGGGTGTTGGTTGCTTCTGTCCAAGATTTTGTTGTGTCATTCCAAAAAGAGATATAAATATCTTCAAAATAACGCTCGTCTGCAGGATTTACTCCGCCACCTTTATTGTCTGCTCTTCTTGATGTGAAGTAAAAAGTTTTACCATCTGCTGACATTACCGGAGAATAATCATCAAAGGCAGAATTAATATCCATACCTAAGTTTTTGATTTCAACTTTCACCGGAGACTTCATGAGCTCTTTAGCCAATTCACAACTAGAGATTAAGAAATCAATTCTTAATTCTTTTTGTCTGAATTCGCCTAAATCTGGTTTTAACGATTGGAAATTTTCAATTGCCTTATCCAGTTCAGCTAAACGGTGATAACACATACCTAAAAGATAAGCCGCTTCTGCATCCACTTCAGGATCCATCTTCAAAGCTTCTTCAGCATAATCTTTTGCTTTCTCGTAGTTTCCAAGTGCCATATGACATTCACCCAGCCAATAAGTAGCCAGTGGATTTTTCTTGTCTTTTACTAAGGCTTCTCTGAATTTTACTAATGCCGTTCTGTACGAACCTTCATTAAACATTCGTTTTCCCTCAGAAATAAAATATTGAGCCGTTCCTTTTTCAAAAACACTTGACGTTGAATCAGGTGGTGTTCCAGCATATGATGCTGCTGAAAAGAATAGTACGGCAAAATAAAAAAGAGCTTTTTTCATATTTAATTATTTACATTTCAAATATAACTAATTTGATGATTCAGCTTGCGTATCATCTGTTTCTTTAGTTTCTGTTGTTTTTTCTTCGTTAGAAGTGACCTGTTTTTTGTGTGCATATTGGTTTTTTGATAAATCTACCAAATCATGAATAGACATGGTTGAAGATACCACTGCTGCCAACGGTGCAATAGCCACTAACGAGAATGTAATTACAACAACTGTGCCCCAGAAGATTTGCGAATTAGTATCAATAGGTGCGCTTTGGAACGAATTCCAAGAAAATAAAAAGCTATAAAAGCAAATAGAAAAGACACTTCCTAAGGCAAAAGCAAGCCCCTTATGTCTAGAAACGAAGTGTATACTTTGAGCAATATTCAATCGTCTTCTTTCATTTACGTAGTCAATAAAACCGAATCCGTAAAAATAGAATCCCACAATCATTGGAAGTACATACACTAAAATAAAGTTGGCCGGACCAGTTAAGAATGATCCAATCACAATTACTGCAATGATAATCGTGTATTCAACTAATATTAAACGCATGTTCAGTCGAATCGCACGTTTGATATCTTTCACTAATTGCATGAAATTCCAAGGGTATTTATTGCCAACTAAGATGGCTTCTACCTTTTCTGACACCACGGCCAGAACAGGAGAGAGCAGGATAATTACGAAGTAAATGGTGGATTTTGTAAAGAGATAATACATTTTTTGGTAAAAAATCATTTTTAATGTCATCCAGGTCAAACCATTCAAAGTTGTTATTTCGTCAATGTTATGTTTTATATCATACCCAACGGAACCTTCTAGTTTTTCAAAATATGTGCCTAACCAATAAAAACACACAAATAAAATCATAGGGAAAATCAAAAACCAATAAAGGCGATTGGCAAAAATGAACTTTAAGCCATTCCAGTAATTTTTATATCCTAAACCTAAGAGTTTGAAAAAGTTCATCTATTGATTTTGCAGTAAAAATACGAATGCAATTGAAAAATGAACGAAGTCTTTCATTAAAATTCATTCAAGCGAAAACAAATTGCTAATTTTAACTGAAAATTCTTTTGGAACTTCTATATACATATCACCCAGCTTGGTTACTTCTATGTGCAGTAATCGCATTTGCTGTTGCCTTCTTTTTATATAGGAAAGATGCTCTTTTAGAGGATGTTAAAAGCGCTTTGAAATGGGTGATGGCTATTTTTAGATTTGTTTCTGTATTCATTATTTGCCTTTTGTTACTCGGGATTATTTTAGAAAAATTAATTGATCGAAAGGAAAAACCACTCATTTTTATCGCAAATGATAACTCTGAATCGATTGTAGCGAACAAAGATTCAGCCTTCTATAGAAATGAATTTGTTCCACAATTAAAAGAGTTGTCAAATAATCTTTCAGAAAAATTTGATGTCATTGAATATAATTTTTCAGACGAAGTGTATGAGGGCTTAGGCGGTGAGTATGATGGAAAACTCACCGATATTTCAAAGTTGTACGACCAGATTTTTGATCAGTATACGAATCGAAATATCGGAGGTGTAGTCATGGCTACTGACGGCATGTATAACACCGGGTCGAATCCGATTTATACGATTACACGAAAAAGTTTTTTACCAATTTTTGCCATTGGTTTAGGGGATACCAATGATGTGAAAGATGTTAAAGTCGATTACATCAAACACAATGATATCGCTTTCTTAGGTAATGATTTTCCAGTAAACATAAACATTGCTCAAACCAAGTGTCAAGGAGAAAAAGTTAAGGTGTCAGTTTATCAAGAAAACAAGTTGTTGAAAGAAGAGGTTGTAGATTTTACAACGCTTCAAAGTCAAAAAGATTTCAATTTCAACTTCAAAGCGACATCAATTGGATATCAGAAATACACCGTGACCATCAGCGAATTGGAGAATGAGTTTTCTGTCAAAAATAATTCCGCCAATTTTTACATTGAGGTGATAGATGGGCGTCAAAAAATTGCAATCATCCCAAATGGTCCGCACCCTGATATTGCGGCACTGCGATTTGTAATTGAGAACAATAAAAATTATGAAGTAGAAATCTTTGAACAAGATAAAGTTCAGGGATTGGCCAAATACGATTTAGCGATCATACATAATTATCAAGGAACGAACAATAACTTATCAGCAGCTATAGAATCAGGTAAAACACCCTGCTTATTTTTAGTTGGAAATGAGACTAATTTTTCAGGATTGTCGCAAGCTAAAGTTGGTTTTAGTGGACTTTCAAATGATCAAGAGGAAGTAGGCTTTCAGCATAATCCTGCCTTTAAAGAAATATTGCTCAACCCTGAAATTATTCAAATGTTAAGTTCTGCGCCACCATTGCAAGCACCTTTCGGAAGCCAAAAATTTTCTTCTGCAATTGACGTTCTTGCTTATCAAAAAGTTGGAAATATCACTTTGGATAAGCCCTTGATTTACTTTACTAAAAAGAACAGCAGTAGATTTGGTGTGGTAATGGGAGAAGGCATTTGGAGATGGCGTTTGCATGATCAACTAAAAAACTCAACAACCAAGAATTTTGAAGAGTTAGTTTCGAAAATCATAACTTTCCTGGCTATAAAAGAAAATAGAGATCCATTTAAAGTTCATATCGATAATGAGTTCACAGAAAGTCAGAATGTAAAAGTCAAGGCAGAGCTGTATAACCAATCTTATGAACTAGTAAATGAGCCAGAAGTAGTTTTTAAGTTTAACAAGGAAAGCGAAAATGAACTTTCGCCTCACTTTGTAAGAGTTGGAAATAGTTATCAATTAGATTTAGGAAAACTTCAACAAGGCGTTTACAGCTGGACAGCTTCAACAGATTTTCAAGGCAAACATTACGAAAAATCAGGCAGCTTTGTGGTGAAAGAAATAAAGCTAGAATTGCTCTCGTCAAAGGCAGACCATAGATTGTTAAAAAATATGGCTAAGAATTCAAATGGTGTTTTTTATTTACCGTCAGAATTAAAGCAACTTGAAAAGGATATCAATGAAAGAGATGATTTAGTAACGGTGGTTTATCAAGAAAAATCGTTTGACGATTTGATCGATTATAAATGGCTGTTCTTCTTGATTCTCGCCTTCTTGACAGGTGAATGGTTTTTCAGAAAATTCAATGGGGCCTATTAGAAAAGTAACTCTTTTCTCTCTTAAATAAGTGATCCATTTCTCAGGAAGAAAATTTCTTATGCGTTCATAACTATTTTTGAAAACATTGGGTCAAACCCTTTAAAATCACTATTTTTCTGCTGAAAAAAACTCTAAAAATCATGCAAATTAAGACGCTATCTTTTATCTTAATCCTTTTAGGTGCGATAAATTTTTCAAACGCACAATCGTCAAATAGTTATGCCAATGAATTTAAAGCGGCATATATAGCCTATCCAGAAGTTCCGAAAGGAATGTTAGAAGCGGTGGCGTTTTGTCAAACAAGAATTACAAATATTCAGCACCCTGAGCACAGTTGTGCAGGTTTGCCAGAGGTTAGTGGAGTAATGGGATTAATTGAAGATGGACAGAGTTATTTTAAAAACACACAGTCATTAGTTGCTAATACCGCCAATGTCACATTATCTGAAATGGGAGATCCCGCAACGGATATCATGGCTTATGCGGCAACATATGCTGCATATTTACAAGAACTTTCAATTAGTCCTGGTGATTTTTCGGGTCATGAATTTGTGCTGAGACAACTTTCAGAAATTCCATCAGACGGAAATCCAGTAAACGAATTTGCCTTAAGCGCTTTTACGTATCAAATTTTAGATTTTTTGAGGGATGAAGAACAACAAGCTACTTTTCAATTTCCGGCACATCCTATTAATTTAAAAGCAGTTTATGGTGAAGATAATTTGAAGATACTATCAGCTAAAAAAGTAACGGTTTCAGAAGAAACGGTAATTAACTCAAAAGGAGACCAGTTTACTCCACAAAATAAGTCCTTAGAATATGGTCCGGCTTTGTGGGTGGCAACGCCTTCTTGTAATTATTCTTCAAGAGCAGGGACACCAATTTCGGCAGTGACCATTCATACCATTCAAGGATCTTATGCTGGAGCGATTAGTTGGGCGCAAAACTGTAACGCTAATGTATCTTATCATTATGTGGTGCGATCTACAGATGGTCAAATAACTCAAATGTTATATGAAGCAGATAAAGGTTGGCATGTTGGAAATGCAAATCCATACGCAATCGGAATCGAACATGAAGGATATGTAGATAATCCAGCTTGGTATACAACGGCTCTTTACACGGCATCTGCTGATTTAACTAAAGATATCACACAAAGTGGTTATGGTATTAACCCGCTTAGAACGTATTATGGACCATCTTCAACGGGTTTAAATACCTTAGGTTCTTGTACCACCATTAAAGGACATCAGCATTTTCCAAGTCAATCTCATACTGATCCTGGAATTAACTGGAACTGGGAATATTATTATCAATTGATTAATGACACACCGCCAATAACAACCCTTACTTCAGCTACTGGGGTGACTTATGATTCGGGCGGAGCAGGAGGAAATTATACAGATGATGAACGTGAGTTGTATCTAATTGAGCCAACCAACGTGCAAAGTGTGACCATCAATTTTGATCAGTTTAGCATTGAGCAAGATTGGGATTACATGTATGTTTATGATGGGAACTCACTTTCTGACCCTTTATTAGGAGTGTATACCGGAACTGCCTCTCCAGGTTCTTTAACATCAAGTGGAGGAGCAATTCTATTAGAATTTAGATCAGATTGTGCAACACAAGATGCAGGGTGGGAAATTTCTTGGACTTCGGTTCCAGGACCTAATCCTGGAGATTTAGTGGCTCCGGCTACTTCAGTATCCATTCCAAACACATGGAAAACAACTGACTTTACGGCGACATTTACAGATGTTGACAATGTAGGCGGAAGCGGTGTTCATCATCAGTTTTATCAGGTCATAGATTTTGATGGAACTGAGTGGAGAGCAAATGAAAATAATGGATTCTTCTCAGATAATTTTGATGTAGCTATTCATCCAGATTGGACGTCTCAGGTGGGGACATGGAGCATCAACTCTGCTGTTTTGAATCAGTCTGAAGAAGCGAATACGAACACCAATTTATGGGCGAATTTAAATCAAGACAATTACGACCAATGGTTGTATCATTTTTCAGCGAAAATTAGTGGAACCGGAGGAAACAAAAGAGCTGGGTTCCATTTTATGTGTGATGATCCAAGTTTGACGAATAGAGGTAACTCTTACTTTGTTTGGTTGCGTTCAGACGATAATAAGGTCCAAATTTATAAAACGGTGAATGACGTATTCACTTTAGAAGAGGATTTAGACTACACCATAAATGATGATCAGTGGTATGATTGGAAAGTGGTCTATGATAAAAGTACAGGTAAAATTGAGTTTTATTTAGATAATGTTTTGGTGAGTTCGTGGATAGATTCTAGTCTATACACTTCAGGGAATTCAATTTCGTTCCGTTCAGGAGATGCGGTACTAGAAGTGAATAACATGAAGGCTTATCATAACAGAGGGAGTTCAGAATTAGTTACTATAAACACAGGTAACGACATCCAAAATCAAAATGATTCACCGTTGGTTCACGCAGGAAAGGTGAAGTCAATCGCTATTGATAGTTCTAATAATATTTCTTCTATTGCAGAACAATTAGTCAATGTAGATTGGACACCACCTGTTTCAATTCCGTCTATAAATGACGGTTTGGCTTCTGATATTAATGTCTTTACGAATAACACTGAAATTTCTGCGAATTGGTTGCCATCTTCAGATCCCAATTCTGATTTACAACGTTATTGGTATGCAATCGGAACAACTTCGGGAGGAACAGATGTTGTCGGTTGGACGGATAATTGGATTAACGACACTGTGACGCATTCAGGGTTAAATCTTACTGAAGGAGTGACATATTATTTTTCAGTATTTGCTGAAAATGGAGCCGGATTGTTTTCAGATACTATTTATTCAGATGGTCAATTATTGCAAGCACCAACTGCAACGCCTGATGCAGGCTTCATTATTTCTAATTCTTACATCTGTTCGTTTGAACCTGTAGTGGTTCAAAATTCTTCGCAAGATGCTCAAACTTATTCATGGGATGCGCCTGGAGCAACACCTCCAACATCTACAGATGCTAATCCAACCTTTGCTTACACGGTAACAGGTTATTATGATATCACATTAACAGCAACCGGAATAGGAGGAACAGACACCGAGACGCAAACGATATATGTAAGCATTGATACCATTCCTAATGCCGGATACACAACAAGTAGTTCAACAGTGGATATCAGCAATGCTTTTGTGACCTTTAATAATGAGTCAGAGCATGCGAATGGGTATTTCTGGGATTTTGATGATGGATCTATTTCTACGGATGAAAACCCTTGGCATGAATTTACCGCATTGGGAACTTATAGTGTAATGTTAGTTGCGGTAAACGGTAACTGCCCAAATGACACAACGATATCAACGATCAATGTTATTGATGATTTAGGCTTAAATACTGGATTAGGTGAAACTGAAGTTTATCCTAACCCGGTAAAAGAAGAGCTGATGATTAAATTAGATGATAGTTGGGGTGATCAAGTTCAAATTCAACTGTTAGATGCGAGAGGAAGAATAGTGTACAATGAGCAATACCAAAATCAGCAAATTATTCAATTAAATTTGATTGAAAATAATGTGCATGACGGCATTTACTTTTTAAGACTTTCAAACGATAAAAAAGTTGGAAGCCAGAAAATTATCGTCAAACGTGGCTAGAAATTCGACAAGGATAAAATCAATTAAACCGATTTATAATTACCTTTGTCCCAAAGTAATCTACTTTTTTTGGTAGGTTTCAGGTTTTATAGTTTTTGCAAGAAAAAAGGAAATAGTCCAAAAGACTACTTCCTTTTTTCGGTTTTAAGAGGTAGTATCATTTTAACGTCACAAGAAAAGTGGCCTGTATCTCCCAAAGAATAATCGACATATTCAAAACCTGATCGTTCATAAAGCTTTCTCGCTTGCGGCATATGCTCAAAGGTTTCAATGTAAATTAAATCATATCCAGATTCTTTAGCGAAATTGATACATGTATCCATCAATGCTTTTCCAATTCCCTTTCCCCTAGCAGTTGAAGCTAAAAACATACGTTGCAATTCGCAATAATGCTCATTTTGGTTAGGAATAGGAGCTATTCCAGATCCACCCAATAAAACGCCATTCTCTTCAGCAATGAAGTAAACACTTCCTTCTTCTTGATAACAAGTAGACATACGATTAGTCGCTTCATCAGTATAAACTGTTCCTTCAATGGCATAGTTCAGCTCTTCTAACGCCGTTTTTATAACCTTAGCCAATGCGGCATCATCTTTTTGTTCTATTCTTCTAAAACTTATACTCACAGGTTAAAATTAAACCTTTCATCTTTATTTTCTAGCTTTTATACCTTTCAATATACCATGCCGATTATTCTTGTTAATTTTAGGAAAAATCCACATCATGAAAAATATATTCTTAAGTGCTGTATTCATCTTGTTATCATCTTCAATAGTGATAGCTCAAAAGAAGAAAGATGAACCTGAGGCAAAATCAAAAATTAATTCTGGAACAGTATCGGGATTATCATTTAGATGCATTGGCCCGGCTTTAACGGCAGGAAGAATAGCGGATATTGCTGTTAATCCTGATAATCCTTCAGAGTATTATTTAGGAGTAGCTTCTGGTGGTGTTTGGAAAACTACGAATCACGGAACAACTTATGAACCAATTTTTGATAATCAGGGTTCTTATTCAATTGGTTGTGTAACGATTGATCCCTCAAATAGCAATACGGTTTGGGTAGGAACCGGAGAGAATAATAACCAACGTTCAGTAGCCTATGGTGATGGTGTATATAAGTCAGTAGATGGCGGTTCAAGCTGGAAAAACATGGGTTTGAAAAAGTCAGAGCACATTTCAAAAGTAATTGTAGATCCAAGAAATTCTGACGTAGTTTATGTTGCTGCTTATGGTCCATTATGGTCTGAAGGTGGTGAAAGAGGAGTGTATAAAACAACAGACGGTGGAGAAAACTGGGAGTTGATTCACTTCATTTCAAAAAACACAGGAACCTGTGACCTGATCATGGATCCGAATAACCCAGATGTATTGTATGAAGCAGTTCACCAAAGAAGAAGACATGTTTTTACTTATGTTGGTGGAGGAAAAGAAAGTTCAGTTTATAAAACGGAAGATGGCGGTAAAACATGGAAAGAAATCACTTCAGGATTACCAGCGGGTAAAATGGGTAGAGTAGGGCTTGCAATTTCGCCAGTTGATACGGATTATGTTTTTGCGATTGTTGAGGCAGAAGATGATAAAGGTGGTTTTTATAGATCTACCAATAGAGGAATGTCTTGGTCAAAGCAGAGTGGATATAAAACTTCTGGGAACTATTATCAAGAGATTATTTGTGATCCATCTGACAAAGACAAAATATTTTCAATGAATACCTGGTTGCACCATTCTGAAGATGGAGGAAAAACCTTCAAAATGACAGGGGAGAAAGGAAAGCACGTGGATAATCATTGTATTTGGATCAACCCGAATAACACAGACCATTGGATAGTTGGTTGTGATGGAGGTGTGTATGAAACGTATGATCATGCTTCAACCTGGCAATTTAAAGCCAACTTGCCAATTACACAGTTTTACAAAGTTGCAGTGGATAATGATGCACCATTTTACAATGTATATGGTGGAACTCAAGATAATAACTCATTAGGTGGGCCGTCAAGAACATTGAATAACGCAGGAATTTTAAATACAGATTGGTACATCACAAATGGTGGTGATGGATTTGAATCTCAAGTAGATCCTGGAAATCCGGATATCGTTTACGCGCAAGCTCAGTATGGCTGGTTAGTAAGATATGATAGAAAATCAGGAGAGAAAATCGGAATCCAGCCCATTGAAGGGAAAGATGAAAAAGCTTATCGTTGGAACTGGGACGCACCCTTAGTGATTTCAAAACATAAAAATGAGCGTATCTATTTTGCAGCAAATAAAGTCTTTAAATCAGACGATAGAGGGAACACATGGCAAACAATTTCGCCAGATTTAACGAGACAATTAGACCGTAATCAAATGAAAGTGATGGGAGAAATTCAATCACCAGATGTGGTCATGAAAAATAAGTCTACTACTATTTTCGGAAACATTGTTGCGCTAGATGAGTCTGCTAAAAATGAGAATTTATTATATGCGGGAACAGATGATGGTTTAATTCAAGTAACAACAGACGGTGGCGCTACTTGGAACAAGAAAGACAATTTCCCAGGTGTTCCGGCAATGACATACGTTAATATGTTACTGACTTCAAAACATGATGAAGGAACTGTTTATGCTGTCTTCAACAACCACAAAAAAGGAGACTTTAAACCTTATATCTTAAAAAGTACAGATAAGGGTAATGCATGGACATCAATAGCCGGAGATTTACCAGAAAGAGGTTCGGTTTATGCGATTGCAGAAGATCACGTGAATCCTAACTTATTGTTTGCTGGAACTGAGTTTGGCGTATATTTCACGATAAATGGTGGTAAGAACTGGGTGCAATTGTCTGCAGGATTACCAACCGTAGCAATTAGAGATATTGCAATTCAGGAGAGAGAAAATGATTTAGTTTTAGCCTCTTTTGGACGTAGTTTTTATGTTCTAGATGATTATACGCCTTTAAGAACTATTTCAGAAGAATTGTTAGAAAAAGAAGCGACAATTTTCCCAATTAAAACTGCGCTCCAATATATAGAATCTAATCCATTAGGCTTAAGAGGAACGGGATCTCAAGGCGCATCTTTTTATGCAGCAAATAACCCAGAATTTGGAGCTACATTTACTTATTATGTAAAAGAGAATCCAAAGTCTCCAGAAGATTTAAGAAAAGAAGCAGAAAAGAAAGCGAAAGAAGATGGCGGATCGATTACTTACCCTAAATACGAAGACTTCGTAAAAGAAGATAACTATGAAGATGGCTATCACTTATTCATCATAAAAGATGCGGCAGGTAACGAGATTGATCGTATCAAGACTTCATCTAAAACAGGTGTGAATAGATTCCATTGGAATATGCGATATCCATCAACTTCACCTATAAAATTGAAACAAAGAAAAGTGGGTAGATATTCATCTGCAGATGAAGGTCCTCTAGTTATGCCAGGTAAATATACGGTTGAGCTATACCGTTCAGAGAATGGTTCATTCAGTAAATTGGTGGATGCTACTCCGTTTGAGATTAAAGCCTTAGAAAATTCATCATTAGCGAGACAAACAGAGGCAAATATTGCTTTCAAAAAAGATATAGCTGAGTTAAAAAGAAAAATTTGGGCAGGATCAAAACAAATGGGCGAGTTAGAAGAGAAGCTTTCTTATATCAAGGCGGCGATTCAGCAATACCCTGGAGCAGATTTAGCGTGGATGGATGAGGTGAAAAAGCAAGAAGCAGTACTTCATGATTTAAACATTGCGCTATGGGGAGATTGGCATAAGTCATCAAGAGATGTTGAGACTAAAACAGGAATTGGTGAACGCGTATCTACCGTTGTTTATCAGTGCTGGTATTCAACTTCAGATCCAACAACGACTCAAAAAGATCAATATAAAATTGCATCAGAAGAATATGTAGCCTTAAAAGCTAAAATTGATAAAGTAGCTTCTGATATAGCGGCACTAGAATCAAAGTTGAATGAGAAAGGAATGCCTTATACACCTAACAGGCCTAACTTTAAAGAAGATTAATTAGACTCTTGTAAAATACTAATACCATTTGGACCTTCATTGCAAAGAAGGTCCAGAGCGGTTGGGTTATTCACGAAACCATAACGTTCTTCAAAAGTTTGAATGTATGGTTTCGTTTTAAAACCGGTATCTATTTTTGGATGAAGATTTTTTCGATAATCATCTTTTTTAAAATCAATAAACTCTGAAGTGGTATCTAACTTCACAGTTAACCCAAATTTATCGATTAGATGCTGCGTGATTTCGAAGTTCAGCTCCCACAAGAACAGGTGTTTTTTTTCTAAAATCTCTGAAATGGCATCCCAATAAAACTGAAAGTATGGCGTGTTTCGGTAAGCTGATTCTATAGCCTTTAGGTGGTCTTTTTGCCAATTCTCGGCATAACTTATCGCTACCTCTTTGATCAAAGTATTTTTTCCTTGCGGTCTAATTACCGGAACTGATAAATTTAATAGTCCATTCGCAGTTAGAATAGTGGTTCTGTTTCTAAAAGTTTGCTTTTCGTAACGTTCGTTAATGTCGATAACAACCTCTTTGTTTTCAAATAGAATTTTGAAATACTCAATATTGGGAAAATATGAGGTAGGGAGAATTGTCATTTTTATTTGGCGAAGATAAGGTTTAGAAACATTAAAATTGGGAGTATTGACTCTATTTGGGGAGGTTTTTCCCCAGTTGTGATTTTAGTTTAGAGCGCAACTGTTTGTTTATTAGCGGTTTAATTAGTCGGCGTTGTTTTTGGATTATACTTTCTGAACCATAAAAATTTAAAACATGTTTAGATTATCATTAGCATTTATTATCGTAGCAATATTAGCAGCAATCTTTGGATTTACAGGGATCGCAACAAGTGTGGCATTTGCAGCAAAAATAATTTTCTTCATTGCCTTAGCCTTGTTAGCAATTAACTTAGTATTTGGTGCACTTAAAAAAGTGGGCTAAAAAATACAATCGAAAAATAAAAAAAAAGGCTTGAGATTTCTCAAGCCTTTTTTTATGTCTTATCATTCTTGTTCGTACGTGCTGGATATGTAGTCTTCATATTTTAACTGTTGCACATTCACCTTCATTGCTCCATCCGCGGGTTGAATGGGACGGTGATTATGAATCATAATTGCTCGCATGATTTCAGCTCCTAAAAGTACAACGAAGGTGGAGTAGTAGACCCAAACCAAAATTATGATTATCGATCCGGCAGCTTCATAAGTCGCGGTGAAATCACTGGTCTGTATATAATAGCCGATTAAAAAATTACCGACCATAAGTAAAACAGTAGTGATTCCTGCTGCCAAAAAAGCATCCTTCCATTTAAGCTTAACATCCGGCAAAACTTTAAAAACAAGTATGATTACGGTGAATAATATGATGATCGTGCTGAAAAGTGAAGAAAGTCCTAAAATGATGCTTTTCGGTTCGCCAATTGAGTTTTCTACTTTGCCAAAAAAGCCTGTTAGAAGCGTATCTAACAGTAGAGAAATTAAAAGTATAAGCCCAAGAGATATGATCATCCCGAATGAAAGGATTCTATTTTTTAAGAACTTAATAAATCCTCTTTTTGGTGTAGCAACCACATCCCAGATGCGGTTTAGTGCTTCTTGGAGTGAGATAAATATGGTGGTTGCAGAAAATATAACGGTCCCAATTCCTAATCCAGTTTTGAAAGAAATGTCTCCTTTTAAGTGAATTGATTCTATGATGTATTTCACTGAATTTGCTGAAGAGGAACCTATAAATTTACTGAGTTGATCTATGAGTTCTGATTGCGCAGCGCCTTCTGAAAGAAAAAGTCCGGCAGTTATTATGACAATAATCAATAGGCCAGGCAATGAGAAAATGGTATAAAACGCAATAGAAGCCGCATAGGTCAGAAGACTATGCTCGCTAAATCCCTTGATAATAAGAGATAAAATAGATTTTATAGAGTTAAAGAGTTTTATCATTTAAATTAGTTTTCTTCTGATGGTCGAATTCCAACCACTTTGATCATGTTTTTAATGGTGTTATACAAGAGTAAGATAATAGATATAATTGCACCACCCAAAACTGCAGAAATTGCTAGACTTGCCCAATAAATCCATTTCCACCAATCATATTCTACTTCTTTTGTTTCAGTAATTGGAATATTAAAAAATTGAAAGGCTATGATTGAAGCTATGAAAACTGCTGCGTTCCAGCGCGATATCAATAGTATTTGTTGGTAGTGATTTTCATTGAATTTATTTTTGGATCCTGCACTTATACCTAGCAATGTTAAAAGCAATGCCATAATTGTTGCTGAAGCAAGTGCGGTTGTGTTGCACATCATAGTTAAACTTGGCATACTACCATCTAATAACACTTTTGCTTTATAACCAGAGAGGTTTCCTAATAGGAATATTCCTGCTCCAGTAATAAAAGTTGCAATCAATCCTCCATACAAGGCTCGGAGGTTATTTTTATTGAGTACTTTATTAATCATGTTTTTTCAAAAAAAAGAGCCGAATCCTGGGTAGAATTCGGCTCCAATTAATTTATAGATTATTATTTTTTAGGAGCCAAGTGTAGTTCATCTTCGCCGCCAATTTCTCTAATCCAAAGTTCTTTTTCTGCTAGTCTTAAAATTTGATAATCTTGATCGGCATCATCATTTTCATAATCAAGCTTTAAGGTTTTCGCGTCATTTTCAAACATCCATGTTCCGTCTGTCTCATACTCGAAAGAAAAATCTCCCCATTTATATAGAGCAGCTAATTCTGCGTCTCCATCTTTTTCCATGTGCAAGGTATATTCTTCGTAATCTTCGGTTACCTCTTCACCATTTCTATAGGCGTTTTCAATTTCCCAAGTGTTTGCAACTCGTTCTTTTTTTGTTCTTAAACTGATAGCTGGCCCATCTTCATATTTGTTGCAAGATGTTAATCCGAATGCTAACATTAATCCTAATCCTGATGCTATTTTTATTGTCTTTTTCATTGTTTGTTTTATGTTAAAAATTGTTTGTAATTATTCTAGGGGTCTGTATTATTTAGAAAGCAAATGAAGTTCTAAGTTTTGGTCAGTATCTTCAAGCCACAACTCGTTTTTCATTAGTCTTAAAATTCTGTATTCGTTGTCAAAATCATCATTGTCAAAATTCAATAATAAGTTTTCGCTTTCATTGGTGAATGACCAAGTACCTGATGTTTCAGCATTGTAAATTATTCCGAAACTTCTATATTCTGCTTTTAGCTCTGCTTCATTTGATTCATTCATGTATAACTCATACTGATCGTAATCTTCTGACACATTTTCACCATCTTCTTCAGCATAAGAGAAAATCCAAGTATTCACCATTCTATCTTGTTTGGTAGATAGACTGACAACCGGTCCGTCTTCATACTTTTTCTCGCAACTGGTAGATAATGCAGTTATAAATAATGCTGTAAATCCTAAAATTAATCCCTTTTTCATTTTCTTATATTTTTTATTGTTAATGTTCATGCTTTGAGTAATGCACTATTCTTGCCAGTAACCTGTGGTTTTAGTTAAATCACTGATAGATAGGTGTTTGTTTTTTGTGTCAGACTTTAGGGAATAAAAAAAGCGTGGAAAAAATTCCACGCTTTGAGAAAATGATTACCGACAAACCCTATGAAGGTAAATCGATATTATATGCGTTAATTTTATTGTACAATGTTTTTCGATCTACTTTAAGAATTTTTGCTGTTTTACTCTTGTTGAATCCAGTATTTCTTAATGCTTTAAGGATGGCCTTTTTTTCAGCCTTTTCTACCACTGATTTAAGATCTGTAATTTCATTGTCATCATCAGAGAAATGTTGAGCGTATAATTCTGGAGACTGAATTTCAACCGGAATTGAATTGATATCAATATTTTTTCCAGTAGACATTAGAGTAGAACGTTTAATCACGTTTTTAAGTTCTCTGATATTGCCTGGCCAATTGTATTTTTCAAAAGCGGTTAATACTTTTTTATCAAATCCGCTCATTTCTTTTTCTAACTCAGAAGCAGCAGTTTTCAGCATAAAATCACAAAGCTCTTGGATGTCATCTTTTCGCTCTCTCAAGCTGGGTAAATCAATACTAAATTCATTAAGTCTATAAAAAAGATCTTCCCTGAATTCTCCTTTATCTACTTTTGCTTTCAAATCTTCGTTTGTGGCAACAATCACACGAACATCAATTTCTTTATCCTTTGAATCACCAATTTTTTGAATCTTTCTTTCTTGAAGTACTCTCAATAGTTTAATTTGATTTTCATAACTCAAATTTCCTATTTCGTCTAAGAACAACGTCCCTTTATTCGCTGCTTCAAAATGCCCGATCTTATCTGTTAATGCTCCTGTAAATGATCCTTTGACATGTCCAAATAAAACACTACCAGCAAGTTCTTTTGGAATGGCACCGCAATCAACAGCTATAATTTTTTCTTTTTTACGTTTGCTTAGCGCATGTAAGGTTTGAGCCGTAACCTCTTTTCCAGTTCCGCTTTCGCCGGTAATCACTACCGTCATATCGGTAGGCGCCACAAGGTTGATGAGTTTGTCTAGGCGTTGTGCTTGTATGCCTGAACCTTTTACATAATTTAAAACCTTCGCACTCTCTTTTTTAGATGCTTTTTTTGTTACAATTTCAACCTGTCCTGCGTTTTTACCTTTTTTAAGTGCGTTTTTTACAGAGTGAAGAATTTCATCAGGATGGATCGGTTTAGTTACATACTCAAAGGCTCCCTTCTTCATGACTTGAACAGCCATTTTTATATCAGAATAGCCTGTGATAATAATAATCTCACAGGCTGCATTAATCTCTTTTAGTGCTTTAATCATTTCAATTCCCTCTTTGTCAGGCAATCGATAATCACAAAGCACTAAATCAAACTTTTCTTTTTTAAACTTGGTTAATCCCGATTGCCCTGAGTGAGCAATCTCCACGTTGAATTTATTTTTAGTTAAAAACCTTTTTAACAGATGACAGATATCCATGTCATCATCAATTACTAAAATATTTTCCATACAAGTCTATTAATTCTTAAAAGTACAGAATTAGCTCATGGCGTCAACATAGCAACCTATGATTTTTTCTCGAGAAAGTGGTTTTGGAATAAATTGATTTATTTTCAATTCTCTTAATTTTTCCATATCAGCATCAGATGTGTATGCGCTTATTACTGCAATATAAGGATTTGTGTCAAGTTTTGAATGCACAAAATCTATCAAATCAGATCCGGTTCCATCATTAAGACGCATGTCAAAAAAAGCCAAGTCATAATCTTCTGAACTTAATTTTTCAATGGCATCTTTAACAGATGTGCAGATATCAATTCGAGCACTTGATTTCCGTTTTAAAATACTTTTAACAAGAAAACAAATGTCTTCTTCATCATCTACTATTAATATGTTTTTTATTTCTTTCTTCACAATAAGTAATTTTGTTTAACTGACACTAATCAGGGATCGCAGAGGTTTCCAGTTAGGAATGTAAAATGATATTATTTTTATCAAGGCAAGGAATGGTATAGTCATTAGCATACCCAATATTCCGCCAATCGTTCCAAAAATTACAATCCCTAAGATAACCATAAGCGGATTTATTCCGACTTGATCTCCCATAATTTTTGGGGTAATTATATTTCCTTCAATAAATTGAATTAAGGCATATACGCCTATTACTCCTCCTGCATACCAAAAGCTATCCTTTGTAAGTAATGCAATCACTACCGGTATCAGTGCGCTTATAATAACACCCAAATAAGGAACTAATGTTAATATTCCAGACAAAGCGCCTAAAACAAAGGCATATCGTATACCTAACAAGTATAAACCTAAGGCTGATAAGGTTCCTACGATTAAAGCAACAAGAAAAAGTCCTCTCACATACTTGGCGTAAACCAACTCAATTTGATTCAATATCCTATTCGCTATTGCTCGTCTTTGAGGTTTAAAACTTGTATAATAAAACTTTCTTATGGATGATCTACAAATCAACATAAAGAAGATATAAACTGGGCAACTGAGTAAGAAAACCAATGTTTTATTCACACCTTTAATTGTTGAAGGAATGAGGCCCATAAGTTTCTGCTTAGAGCTATCCAGCATGGAGTAAATCTCAGAAGAGTAGTTTTTAACTTCTAGAGTGGTTTGTTTTTCTATTGAAGTTAACGGGTTTTCGGTCATTTCTTCTACACCATTTGTTGGCAGAGATGTGAGAATTTCGTATCCTTCATAACTAAACCAGCTAATGGTTAGGGCGAACGCACCTCCAAGCAGCATAACAACGAACAGACTTGAGAGCACTAGGTTAAGACCTATACGCTCAAATCGTTTTACCAAAGGATGAACTAAGATTGCACACAAGGCACTAAAAAGTATCGGCATTATCAATCCTTGCGCATAATAAATGAGTAACACACAAATTGAAACTACTATAATGGTTTTAAAAAGTCTGTTACTGATCATGTTCGTTTTGATTAAATAGGCTTGTAATTATGCTGTAAATGTCGATTCCTTTTTTTCCTAGTTGAATGAATCCGTCAATTTTATTTGTGGGTGCACCTGCACCAGAATTAAAACTAAGGTGTCTCGCGAACTCTCGTTTATGAAACTCACTTTTCAGTTTATTTAATTCTTTGATTTTGTTAAATTTCTCAATGTTGTCCATCTTAATGTGTGCTATAGTTTTTTAAGTATTCGCCCAGTAGAAAGTTTTTCAGAGGTTTAGTAAGGAGTTTCTTCTTAAAAATCAACAGGAGAATTAAAACCGTTACGTAAAATCCAGTGACGATTAAACATGCCTGCAAAACACTGCCTGTAAATTGACTTAAAAGGAATATAGAAGAAACAGTAAGCAAAGAAAGTACTAGGAACAGGATTCCGGCAACTACTAACCAGCCTAAAATACCGGTTAGTATGTTGACCGATTTTTCAACCGCTTCTAAACTTTTTTGTTCAAGTTTAACTTCAGCATAGGACTCAACCTCATTTATTATGTTGGTGATTTTCTCTTGCATCTTAGCTTTTTTGAATCGCTTCCTCTAATTTTTGAATTTGGGTGAGTAAAACGTCTTTAGCTTCAGACTTACCTTCTTTGTATTTTTCTTCAACACTACTTTTTAAAGAAGCTAATAATTCGTTAGGATCAGTAGAACTTACCTTGTCTGCAATCGCTGAAGCCTTTTCTTTAGCCGCTTCAGTGAATTCATTTGTTTTATCCTTGATTTTTGCTCTGGTTTTTTTTCCTTCTGCTGGTGCAAATAATACGCCTAAAAGGGCTCCTACTGCTACTCCGCCTACTCCGGCGACAATCATGTTTTTTGTGCTATTTTTCATTTTAATGTTTGTTTAGTTAATTAATTATGGTTTGATTAGCTCAAGTATAATGCCTTAACGTTGGTTAAAACCTAAACATCTTGTTTATTAAGTAGTTACGGTTTTTGAGAGTCATATTGAAAAGTAGTTTGTGGGGAGTAATTACACATTTAGTGGGTAGAATCACCACGTCATCTGTGTTACTCTACCGCATTGTTAAAGGGGAATTGAATTTGATTAAATTTGGAATAATTGTAAAATTCTATGAAAGAAAGTTTAAGTGTGTTAGTGGTTGAAGATGGTAAAAGTGATTTTTTATTTCTAAAAAAGCATCTTGAAAATTTAGATTCATGGGATGTTTCTGTGGAAAGAGCAGTAACATTTGAGGAAGCTCAATCCACTTTAGGAAGGATAGAAATTGATATCTGTTTTATTGATTATCATCTAAATAATGAAGTTGCAGAAGATTTCTTAGTCAAAATTCAAGTACTCCGAGATTATGTTCCAATGATATTAATTAGTGGATTACCTTCAGAAAAATTGAGAAATCTTGCCATTGAAAACGAGGTGGATGACTTTATAAGTAAGGAAGATGTCTCGTATACTTTGTTGACACGTATTATTAGATATTGTGTCGCGAACAATCGCGCAAAATTAAAAGCGAAAGTTCAAGAACAGAAATATCTAAATCTTTTTAACAACAGTTTAGAAGCTATATTCACGGCAGATGATGATTTTCAAATTATCAGAGCGAATCAAGCTTTTAAAGAACTTTTTAAAGTTGACGGCAGTACAGAAATTGATTTTAGAGATTTTTTTCAAGGAAAAGATTTAAGACAATTTTTTTCAACTCTTTCTATCGGTGAAAATAGAAATAGTAATAGAACCAAGTTGTATAACCTTCAAGGCGAAGAGTTAGAGGTATATGTTACAATAACCAGAATTCATAATGAAAGTGAAAAGGCTGCTTATCAAGTGGTGATTCATGATATTACCGAGTTTGAAAAGATTCAGCAGAAGCTGCATGAAGTGGATAAATCAAACTTAATCAGAAGAATGGCAAGAATAATAGGGCATGAGGTTAGAAATCCGTTAACGAATATACTTTTGGCAACCGAAGAAATGAAAGATGATTATTCAGATAATGAAGATGCTCTACTTATGCTCGGAATGATCGAAAGAAACTCAAAAAGAATTTCATCCTTAATTGACAGCTTCTTAAAAAATTCGATCAATTCTGAATTAGATAAAAAAGACTGTGTCTTAGAAGATGTATTGCAAGATTCTTTTGCAAATTGCTTGGATAGAATTAAGTTGCAACAAGTCGATTATACATTAGATGGCTTTGATTCTAGAACTGAAATGTCCTTAGATGTAGAAAAAATTAAGATTGTTTTTACAAACATCATTATAAATGCAACAGAGGCTTTAAGTGCGCAGGCAAATCCAAATCTTAGGATAAGCTTATTAAAAGAAAATGACAAGTCCATTGTAGAAATTTCAGATAATGGATGCGGTATGACAGAAGAAGTTAGAGCGAACTTGTTCTCACCTTTTTATAGCAGTAAACAAGGTGGACTAGGTTTAGGGATGTCTAATTCTAAAAAAATACTAGATGAACATGGTGCTTCGGTAAAAGTTGAATCTTCAGAAAATCAAGGAACAACCTTCAGAATCACTTTTTAACCGTGTAATATTTATACACAAAGTGTTGCTCTAATTCCCCATTTTCGTCAAGTGTTAATGTTTAATTATCTAGCTTGCAGTGTTTTATGTTTTAGGCTTGATGTTTTCATTAAGTTAAGTAGAAAACAAAAACATTATGAGAGAAGAATTAAACTTAATATGGGATAAATTAGATAATTGGTATCAATCACTAATCGTGATGTTACCAAATATATTGCTGGCCTTACTGGTTGGTATTTCAGTTTTCTTTATTTCAAAAGGGGTTAAAATTTTAGTTAAAAGGTATATTCTTGCTAAATGGGAAAATGAAGAGCTAAAAGCAATATTCTCTAAAACCATACAGTTCGTTGTTATCGTACTCGGTTTTTTATTCGCACTTTCAATAGTGAATTTAGATAAAACAGTCACCTCAATATTAGCTGGTGTTGGTGTTGTAGGTATCGCCGTAGGTTTCGCATTTCAAGATATTGCTGCCAACTTTATTTCTGGTCTTTTCATGGCTACTAATAAACCTTTCGCAATTGGAGACATTATAGAAGTGAACGGAATTTCAGGAACAGTGCAAGAATTAAAGCTAAGAACTACAACTATTAAAACTTTTCAAGGAAATGATGTCATCATACCAAATACTGAACTCTTTCAAAATGCAGTTACTAATTTTACGTCAACCGCAGAAAGAAGAATTGATTTAGAAGTAGGTGTTTCTTATAATGATGACCTTGCCCACGCTAAAGAAGTTGCAATAGCAGCAGTAAACAAAGTGGAAACCCTTAAAAAAGAAAGAGGGGTAGAAGTATTGTTTACCGAGTTTGGCGGATCATCCATCAATTTCGAAGTTAGATTTTGGATAAACAACGGTGAAACTGCTAACCTTTTAAAAACTAAAAGTGACGCTATCATGGAAATTAAAACAGCCTTTGATAACGAAGGTATCTCAATACCATTCCCAATTACCACATTGGATTTATCAGAAAGTGAACATATTTTTAAGAATATTTCAGCTTAGGAATCTAAGACCCAAAAAAAAGCTTGAACATATTGTTCAAGCTTTTTTTATTTCGTTTAGTATAAAACTATACTATTCAATTAAGTTAAACATTCGGCTCCATCTCATGCCACCAAACATTCCTTTTTGAGGATCAATTGATAACCAAGTAAAAGCAGCATGCCCCACAATATGGTCTTCAGGAACAAATCCCCAGAACCTTGAATCAGCTGATCCATTTCTGTTGTCACCCATCATCCAATAATAGTCTTGCTCTATTGTATATTGTGTTACTTTCTTTCCATCTACATAAATACCATCTTCTCTTTCAGATAATTCATGACCTTCATAAGCATGAATAATTCTTCGGTAAATTGGAATTGTTTTTTCGTTCAATTCAACTACATCTCCAGCTTTAGGTATTTGAAGTGGTCCAAAGTTATCTTCCGTCCAGTCGTATTGCGGATCGTTGGGGAAGATAGGGAAATAGCTGAGTAAGTTTTGAGAAGGATTAAAAGGGGTGGTTGCAAGCAATTGATGATAATGCCCTCTAGGTGTTGGGGTATCTCCAAATTGTGCAGTTGGCGATACCCACGCAGTTTTACCGTTAACATACAAAGTTTGATCGGAAATTCTGATACTATCACCAGGAAGCGCAACACATCTTTTTATGTAGTTTTCTCTTTTGTCTACAGGACGAACAAAAAGGTTAGGTCCTAAGCCAGATAATTCAATTCCCCTTTCGATTTCAATTATAGCATTCCCGTATTGATCAAACATTGGTTGTCCAAGTTGATTTGACTTCTGATATATTTGTTCAACGTTTGCTTTGACAATTCCTTTTTCACTGATTTGTTTTCTAGCCTTGTCTATATAATATCCTTTTTTGCTTTCAAATTCAGATCTATTCCATTGAGCTAAATAAAATGCTTCGTCAATTAAAATTTGAGAATAAGTATGTCCTATCAATCCATGAGGCATTCTTGGGTCATTAATTGCGGTGTCCCCTTGAGGGAAATTGAAAACAATAACATCATTTCTGTCTACATCTCTTAAACCGGGTAGTCTAGTGTAGGGCACTGTTTGAATTTCAGAATATGATTTTACGTTCAAGTACGGAATCATATTATGAAATATTGGAAAGGAGAATGGCGTCATTGGCACTCTCGGTCCATAAGTGATTTTATCTACAAACAATTGATCTCCTACCAATAAGGTCTTTTCCATTGAACCTGTTGGAATTTGGTAAGGTTCAAAAACATAGGTTCTAATCACTGACGCTGCAATTAAGGCAAATAAAATGGCATCTCCCCATTCTTTAAACATGGACTTTTTACCTGGCTTTCTTTTGAAACCTAATAGAGATAATGGGTAAGCAATTAGGTGTCCCACAACTGGTAAAGCAAAAAATAATGCTACGTGATCAGAAGGTGTTCTAGCGTCAACTTGTCTCGCAATATCCCAGTTCGTTGGTTCTGCTACTTTATATTCTTCAGGGTTTTTCGCAATCTTCCAGAAAATTGGAAAAGGAAATAAAATCCCTAAAACAGTTTCTTTAACGCCAAACTCTCCAAATTTTCTAATGTAAGTAACGTTTAAGCTTGCCCACATGATGAATTGAACACCAGGGAACAATAAAAAAATCACCCAGTACCAAGGCAATTTACAGGCCTTTAACAATTGAAAATAATTGACAAACGGAATAAATCCGTGTATTGGTTTTTTACCTATGTCTTCAAATCGCTTGTTCCACATTCCAAGAATTGGCGTCAAGATGATGATTAAGTATCCAATTATTAATCCTAAATATCCCATATTAAAATTTTAAAACATCACGCATGGTGAAGGTTCCTTTATTGTCTTTTAAAAATTCGGCAGCCATTACTGCGCCTACTCCAAACCCCTCTCTGCTATGAGCAATATGATTCAACTCTATTGTGTCAATTGAAGATGACCATTTTACTTCGTGTGTTCCCGGAACGTTAGGTAAACGCTCTGAAACAATTGAAAGTGTATTTGAATCTGAGATTTCAGATTTTTTAACATTTTCCCATTTATTGTATAATGGATGCTGCTCAATTATTCCTTCGCAAGTAGTGATTCCTGTTCCGCTTGGAGCATCCAGCTTTTCTGTGTGATGTACTTCTATAACTTCTGCAGTATAATCCGTATACTGGCTCATGATTTTAGCTAGTCGCTTATTCATCTCAAAGTAAATGTTTACTCCCAAACTAAAGTTGGTAGCATGCAATAATCCACCATTTGTTGACTTACATTTTTTTTCTATTGCTTCCAGTTCTTCGTACCAGCCAGTGGTTCCTACAACTACCGGAATTTGTTGATCAAGGCAAAAATGAATGTTTTCTATCGCATTTTCCGGTCTAGAAAACTCAATGATTACATCCGTATCAGAAAGGTCAAATGATTCTTTGGGAGCGGTTGAAGTTACCCTGGCAGTAATCTCATGTCCCCTGTTTAAAGCAATTTTTTCAATGACTTTACCCATTTTACCATATCCGAACAAACCTATTTTCATTCAATTGTTTTTGCGAAAATAACGATTATTTTCTCAGTTGAAAGCAATGAGACAAACAAGATTGAACGCCTAAATTTGTTAGCTTTGTATTTCATATTTTTTTTCAATGAAAAAGTTCAAATACAATAGCATTTTTTTTAGTCTAATTCTCCTAACAGCTTGTTCTGGAGCAGATGACCAAAGTGAGCAGATAGAAGGTGATCTTCAAACGGTAGTTAATGAAGGCCTAGATAAATTAGAAGAAGAAAAACCAGATTGGCAATATGTGCAAGATGGAGATAAGTATGAAATAGAGATTCCTTCTCGAATGGAGTTCATGGAAAGATTGCATCCAGAAGCCGTTATCAAGTACGCTGAGGTGAGAAAAGATACAGATCGTGTCTACGAAAATTATATTATGATATTGCCTGAGACGCACGAAGAAATAGCATCTTACGAATTAGGATTTGAGTTCACCACTCAGAGCTATCATCAACATCACTTAAAAAGTATGGGCTCAGATATGGTGGAATATACCATATTAACTCCCGAATCTAAAGTGGAAGATATTAACGGGTTAGAGGGAGTAATTTCTGAAATGCAAGGAACCTTAGTCTTGAAAGATTCTAATTTGGTAGACATCTATTATATGATGGGAGTAATTCAAGGTGAGAAAGCCTTTTATCAAGTGTTGAGTTGGACTGTAGCCGATCAACAAGGATTATATAAACGGGATATGGAACGAATGATTCGTTCTTTTAGAGAAATAAAACAATAAGATTATGTCAGACGATAAGAAAATAATATTCTCAATGGTTGGAGTTTCTAAAACAACTCCGCAGGGAAAACCAATTATTAAAGATATCTACTTGTCATTCTTTTATGGTGCCAAGATTGGTATCATTGGTATGAATGGTTCAGGTAAATCAACAGTTCTTAAAATTATTGCAGGTTTAGATCAGGCCTATCAAGGGGATGTGGTCTTTTCAAAAGAACATTCTGTTGGTTATCTGGCTCAAGAACCAATTTTAGATGGAGATAAAACCGTAAAAGAAATTGTTCAAGAGGGTGTTCAAGAGACGGTTGATTTGTTGAAGGAATTTGAAGAGATTAATGCTGGTTTCATGGATGAAGCCGTGATGAATGATCCTGACAAAATGAATAAATTAATTGAGCGTCAAGGCGAAGTTCAAGATAAAATTGACCAGTTAGATGCTTGGGATTTAGACAGCAAACTTGAACGAGCAATGGATGCGTTAAGATGTCCACCAGAAGAACAAAAAATAGATACCCTTTCTGGAGGAGAAAAAAGAAGAGTGGCGCTTTGTAGATTGTTATTACAAAATCCAGACATCTTATTGTTAGATGAGCCTACCAACCACCTTGATGCAGAATCAGTATTGTGGTTAGAGCAGTATTTACAGCACTACCCAGGAACCGTAATTGCAATTACCCACGACCGTTACTTCTTAGATAATGTAGCTGGATGGATATTAGAGTTAGACAGAGGTCAAGGAATTCCTTGGCAAGGAAACTACTCTTCTTGGCTAGATCAGAAAACGAAGCGCATGGCACAAGAAGAGAAAAGTGCAAGCAAAAGAAGAAAAATGTTGGAGCGTGAGTTGGATTGGGTAAGAATGAATCCGAAAGGAAGGCATGCAAAAAATAAAGCACGTTTAAATAACTATGACAAGTTAATGGCGGAAGAGTCGGCTTCTAAAGAAGCAACACTTGAACTGCCAATTCCGAATGGACCGAGACTAGGTAATAATGTTATTGAAGCAAACGGAGTAGCGAAAGGCTTTGATCAAAAATTGTTGTATGATGATTTGAACTTTTCTTTACCACCTAACGGTATTGTTGGAGTTATTGGACCAAACGGAGCAGGAAAAACAACCATCTTCAAAATGATAATGGGTGAAATTCAACCCGATAAAGGAGATTTCAAAGTAGGAGAGACAGTAGAGATAGGGTACGTAGATCAAGACCATAAAGAGATGGATCCTGAAAAAACCATTTTTGAAGTGGTGACTGGCGGAACAGAGTTTATTGAGTTAGGCAACCAAAAAATAAATTCAAGAGCTTATTTAAGTCGATTTAATTTTAATGGATCAGACCAAAATAAAAAAGTTGGCGTGTTATCAGGTGGGGAAAGAAACAGGTTACATCTTGCTATGACACTAAAAACGGAGGCAAATGTTTTATTATTAGATGAGCCGACCAATGATTTAGATGTAAATACAATCAGATCATTAGAAGAAGGAATTGAGAGTTTTGCTGGATGTGTTGTGGTAATTTCACACGATAGATGGTTCTTAGATAGAATATGTACGCATATTTTGGCCTTTGAAAATGATTCTTCGGTTTATTGGTTTGAAGGAACTTTTTCTGAATACGAAGAGAATAAAATAAAAAGACTAGGTGATGAAGGCCCGAAAAGAGTGAGGTTTAAAAAATTAATCGTTGATTAAAAAGATAATTTACCAACCTTTTTTGAGCATTGGGCGTTTATCCAACTGATTATTAACCCGGCTATAGTTAAAACTCAATCGTTAAAAAATTTGGAAAATTGGGTTATAGCCATATATTTGCTGAAAATTAATTTAAATTGTTATGAAAAGAAAAATGTTTTCGATTATGGCGATCGCTGCTGTTGCATTGACGTCATGTAAAAAAGATGAGCCTGCTACTTCTGAGTTAGGAGAGGCTACTATTAGTGGTAATGTTTGGGCTGACCTTGACCAAACAAATGATACTGAAAATGGAGTTTACGTTCAATCATTAAACCCAGAGGGTGTTGTTGGAATGCAAGTTTCAGTTGAGATCAACACACAAAACTTAGCGCAAAACCCAATTGGTGGTTATGACTATGAAATTAAAACGTATACTGCAATGACAGATGCATCTGGTAACTATACCCTTACGTTACCTGCAACTGATGACGCGTTTACTGTTACTTTACAATTCCAAGATATCTACACTACAAGAACTGTTCTTGGTGAAGATGGAATGACAGGAGTTTCTGAAAATGTTGAAGTTACTTTAGGAAACAGAAACGTAACTATCTATTCAGGTGCAGTTATCGCTGTTCAGGATGAGGCTTCAGTTTCTGTAACGAATACTTCTGCTATGGAGTATGGAACAGCAACTTTATTCGGTAATGTTTATGCTAACTGGTATAACGGAATGAACCCTCCAGCTGGTGGTATTGGTGCTGAAGATTTATGTGATGCTTCTTCTCCATTTTCTGGAAAGTCTATCATGTGGGCTTATTATGACGGACCTCATGGTGAAAGTGAAGATATCTGGTATTCTGCTCCTATTGCTGCTGATGGATCTTATTCTATTGACATCACAACTGAAGAGTCTGGTGGATCAACTGTTGGTATTTACTGGGGAATCTCTGATTTCATTGGAGATAGAGTAAGAATGAATGCTGCATTTACTGCAGATTCAACTTGTTCTGCGGTTTATACAACTTACGGATTAGATAACTATTCAACTGGTGGATTCTACTCTGGAGAGTTAAGACAATTTGATATCGCTGGTGGATACATTGATGTTACAGAACTTTAATCGTTAATAATTTACGATTTACAAGAATTATAAATTAAAACGATTTTAAAGATGAAAAAAATAGTAATGATTGCTTTAGGGCTTTGCGTTGCAGCATCTGTTAATGCGCAAAGTAACGAGCAAATTCAAAATAAAAATGGCAAAGACATCATGCCAGTAAAAGGCGAGTGGGCCGTTGGTGTCGGAGTTTCAATGTCAGCTGTTACAGGTTGGGTAGGTTCAATGTTTGGTTATACTGGTTATAACAACGTTTCTCAAACGTACATTAACAACCCTGCTTTTGGAGCTACAAGTTCAATTTTTGGAAAATACATGGTTTCTGATAACAATGCTATCAGAATGTCAATTTCTAATGGTGGAACTGACTTCACAAACAACTTCCAAACTTATGATGACAGAGCAAATGATCCTGATTCAGTAGTTACTGATACATACAGATCTAACAGTTCTGCAACTTACGTTTCTGCAGGTTGGGAATGGAGAAGAGGAAAGTCTAGATTAAGAGGTGTTTATGGTGCTGAGGCAATCATGTCTTGGACAAATCAACACAACCATTACAGCTATGGTAATGCTCTTTCTGCTTCAAATCCTACACCAACTGCAAATATTGGATACTGGAACAACGATTACGGTCGTATCACTGAAGAAAGATTCGGTGCTACTTTCGGAGCAGGTGTTAGAGGATTCGTTGGAGTTGAGTATTTCATTGCACCAAAAATCTGTATCGGAACTGAGTTCGGATGGAGAGCAATGTTAAGCCAAACTGGTAAATCTAAATATTCTTATGAAGAGTATGATGCATTTATCGAGAACGAAGACGGTTCTTTCGGAGCTATCAGAACTGAGACTATCGAGACTTTAGGGTCTAGAACTTTGTCTACAAGTTTAGATAACTTCAACACACAATTGTATTTCCACTTCTACTTCTAGTAGATAGAAAATATAAAAGATTAAATCCCCTTAGCCTAGCTAAGGGGATTTTTTTTGTCCTCAATTTTTAAGTTGACAAGACCTTATTTGTTAACTTCGCAGCACACTTAATTACAGAAGATGAAATACTACAATAACGTACTTGAAACAATCGGAAATACGCCATTGATAAAAATAAACTCTTTAACAAAAGAAATTAAAGCAACGGTTTTAGCTAAAGTTGAAACAACAAATCCTGGAAACTCAGTTAAAGATAGAATGGCATTGAAGATGGTGCAAGATGCCGAAGCTCAAGGTTTAATTAAACCAGGCGGAACCATCATTGAAGGAACATCTGGAAACACCGGAATGGGCTTAGCTTTAGCTTGTATCATGTATGGGTATAAACTAATCTGTGTATTAAGTGATAAACAATCGCGTGAGAAAATGGATATTTTGCGTGCTGTTGGTGCTGAGGTAGTAGTTTGTCCAACAAACGTTGAGCCTGAAGACCCAAGATCGTATTATTCAGTGTCAAAAAGGTTGGCTGAAGAGATACCAAACTCTTGGTACGTAAATCAATATGACAATCCTTCAAATGCCTTAGCGCATTATGAGCAAACGGGTCCAGAGATTTGGGAACAAACTGAAGGTAAAATCACCCATTTTGTGGTTGGTGTTGGAACCGGCGGAACCATTTCAGGAGTTGGAAAATATTTGAAAGAACAAAATCCGAATGTAAAAAACCTTGGAATTGATACTTACGGGTCGGTTTTCAAGAAATATCATGAAACAGGTGAGTTTGATGAGAATGAAATCTATCCTTACATCACAGAGGGAATTGGTGAAGATATCTTACCAAAAAATGTAGATTTTTCAGTAATCGACCATTTTGAAAAGGTGACGGATAAAGATGCGGCTGTTTTCACAAGGAGAATTGCCAGAGAAGAAGGAATCTTTGTAGGGAATTCAGCTGGTGCAGCAATTGCTGGAATCTTACAGATGAAAGATCAATTCAAAGAAGATGATGTAGTGGTGGTGTTGTTCCATGATCATGGTTCAAGATATGTTGGAAAAATGTTCAATGACGATTGGATGCGTGAAAGAGGATTCTTAGATGAAGGATTCAAAAATGCAAAAGACTTGTTAGCACAGCATGGTGAAAAAGGATTAGTAGTGTGCGGATCTGAAGAATTAGTATCACATGCAGTGGCTAAAATGAAACAGTATAATATTTCGCAAATTCCGGTAACTAAAGACGGGAAAATGGCAGGCTATGTAGATGAAACGAAATTATATCAGCAAATCATAGATAATAAAACTATAATGGATGCACCATTGAGCACGGTCATGTCTCCAGCACTTCCGATAGTTGGTATTAACACAAAAGTTGAAGAGATTTCAGAATTAGTCAATAAAGAAACTCCTGCTGTGTTAGTTGATCTAGGCAATGGTAAATATCATATCGTTACAAGACACGATTTAATTAACGCGATAGCGTAAAATGATCAAACGGATTGATCAAACTGGTAGAGAGGTCAGATTAGAACATCCAGCTAAAAGGATCATCTCTTTAGTGCCTTCACAAACCGAGCTACTTCATTACTTTGGTTTAGAAGAAGAAACCATTGGAATTACAAAATTTTGTATCCATCCAGATTCTTGGTTTAGGTCAAAGCAGCGAGTAGGAGGCACTAAGAATTTAGATATTCAATTGATTCAATCATTGAAGCCTGATTTAATTATTGCCAATAAAGAAGAGAACACAAAAGAAGATATCGAAGCACTTCAAAGAGATTTTCAGGTTTATATTTCTGATATAAATACCATTCCTGAAGCTTATCAAATGATAAAAGATGTTGGATTACTTTGTGGTAAAGAGCAAGCCGCGGTTGATTTGATTGATACTATTCAAGAAGATTTTTCTGAATTGAATAAAGTGTCTGCAAGAGTGGCTTACTTTATTTGGAAGAATCCTTACATGGTTGTTGGCCAGTCTAACTTTATCAACTCAATGATTCAAGAGTTAGGTCTTAAAAATGCGATTCAAGATGACCGGTACGTTGAAATTGAAGTTGAAGAAGTCGCCAAGCTAAATTTGGATTACATTCTGTTGAGCACAGAGCCTTATCCATTCAAAGAGGAAGACAAAGTAGAACTAGAGAACCGGTTAGGGATTAAAGTACTTATTGTAGATGGTGAAATGTTTTCTTGGTATGGATCAAGAATGTTGAAAATGAAAGATTACTTCAATCCAATGTTAAAACTCCTTAACGTATAGAAGAGCTTCGGTTATAAAGAACATACTCTCAACGATTGATTGTCCTTCTTTATTCTTCATTTGAACCTTACCATTGGCCTTTACTGTTGTGGTGTCTTTCCCTTTTCTTAACTGAAAAATGATTTGCTCAATGTTGTCAAAAGCATGCAAGTCGGCTATCATGTCCTCGGCAATAACCATCCCAAGGTTTTGTTCAATTATAGAAGGCGGATTGTCTTCGTCAACTGAAAACTTAGTATTATCTAACAAGTCAGAGATTTTCATTTGAAAATCAAAATACAAATCATCACTATTGTCTTTTTCAAAGTTTACGCCATTTCTACTTAATTCAAATACCTTATCGTTTATATTGTATTGGAAAAAGGCACCTTGCTCCGTGATCAGACCATTTGTAGTTGTGTCAATTTTGATTTTACCTTCAGCAGTAATGGTATCAAAGAATTCAAGCCATTCTGAACCGTTTTTAGTGTCAAATCGCATTTCCATATCAGGGAATGACTTGAACGGAAATGGATAGCCCCAATTTCTGTTACATAAGAAAATATTCATGCCGTTATAATCAATGGCGAGTTGTGAATATTGAGGAACGTCTTCAATTTTTTCTTTAGAAAACCACCAAATGCTGTTAAATACATTCAATGATGATCGCAAACTCAATGCAGCTTCGTTGTCAATAGGGTAAGCAATGGTTTCGGTTTGGTCAAATTCACTCACTGTTGTAAATTCTCCGTCCACATCAATATGATCGTTATGGAAATCCATAGATAAAAATCCATCAATCAATTGATTGTCTTTGTTTGAAGATTGAGGAATCACAAAACAGTTGATTTCTTTTTCTTGATCAAAATGATTTTGCAAATCAACTCTTGCTGTAAATGGTTTAATGTTTTTATTGGCAATGTTGGCCAAATGCTTATCCAGCTCAGCTTGATTGCTGCTGCTCGTCATTTGAATAATAGCATGATCCTCTCCAAAAACTACATGAGGGTTTTCAATTTTCGAATTGACAAATCTGGTAAAGTCAGATTTATTGTTGACAGCTACAATTGCCATCCAAATATGCTCATTCGCCCAACTTTCTCTGAAAATTATCACTTTTGAGAAGTAATCAATTCCGCTTGGGATGTCTTCTTCTTGCACCTCTACTTTGTCAGCCATGTATTGCTCGTTATAAATTCGCTGATACATGATTTCTGCAATGAAATTACGACTGTTAATTTCAATTACGATATCGCTTTCTTGAGGAATGTAAGCGTAGATATCATTAGATGAATTGGTCACAAAGTTTTTACCAACTGCCCAAGCCAAAGGGAAAATTGCTAGTAAAATAAAAATGGCGAAAAGCTTCTTAATTTTTTGCATTGAGGTAAAAATAATCATTCTAAAAAAATGGAGGCTGAAATGCGTCATTTTTTACATGAACATTTTGGTTATGAGATTGTTTTAACATTAATTAAGAAGTATTTTGAAAAGTCAAACAACTTCATCCGACTAAACAAATAAAAGTATTATGGGAATTCTTAAATTAGCTCCGCTTGCTGCACTTTTTCTTTTTGGGCTTAGTGCTTGCAGTCAAGCCCAAAATCAAATAGCAAGTACATCAACATATACCACCAATTTAGAAGTTATGACAGATTCAAATTCATGGAACGAATTAACACCAGAAGAAGAAAGAGTAATCGTTTACAAAGGCACCGAAATGATTTGGGAAGGTGAATTCGTGAACAATCATGAAGATGGTTTATACGTTTGCAGAAGATGCAACGCGCCTTTGTTTGACTCTAAAAGTAAGTTCGATTCAGGGTCAGGATGGCCAGCATTTGATGACTGTATTGAAGGCTCAGTAAAAGAAATTTTAGATGCAGATGGAAGAAGAACCGAAATAGTCTGTGCAAATTGTGATGGGCACTTAGGGCACGTGTTCAAAGGCGAGCGCTTTACCGATAAAAATACAAGACATTGCGTGAATTCAATTTCTATGGATTTTATTCCGCAAGATGAACTTAAAGAAGAAAAAAAAGTGGAAACTAAAACAGCAATTTTTGCCTCAGGATGTTTCTGGGGAACAGAGTATTTCTTTGAGAAAGAAGAAGGAGTGATTTCTACACAGGTAGGATACATTGGTGGACATAAAGACAATCCAACTTATAAAGAAGTGTGTGCACATACAACTGGGCATGCAGAAGCAGTTAAAGTAGTTTATGATCCGGCTAAAACTGACTATGAAACTTTAGCAAGATTGTTTTTTGAAACACATGATCCTACTCAAGTGAATAGACAGGGGCCAGATATTGGTGATCAGTACAGAACTGAAATCTTTTATTTAGACGAAGAGCAAAAAGAAATTGCAGAGAAGTTGATAAAATTATTAGAAGACAAAGGATTGGATGTGGCTACGAAAGTAACTAAAGCTACTAAGTTTTGGGATGGTGAAGATTATCATGAACATTACTATTCAAATAAAGGAGGAACACCTTATTGCCACGGGTACACGAAAAGATTTTAACTTTGTGATCAAAGCAAATTCATGAAAGTAATATTATCTCCAGCCAAATCCATCAATGAAAATGTAGATTGCTCGCATTTAACATGTACACAGCATTTGTTTCAAGACGAAAGTCAACGGTTAGCCGGTAAATTGGCCAAATTGTCAGCTCGTCAGATTAAAAAATTGATGGGGGTAAGTCAGGATATTGCAGATTTGAATTACAATAGATTTCAAGAATGGTCTTTACCTTTTACGCCTGAAAATAGTAAGCCTGCTGGAATCATTTTTACCGGAGCAGCATATCAATCACTTGATTTTGCAAGCCTTTCTAAAAAAGAAATGGAAGTAGGGCAAGAGAAACTGAGAATTCTTTCTGGATTATATGGTATGTTAAAGCCTTTAGATTTGATTCAGCCTTATCGATTGGAGATGGGGACCTCATTCAAAGTAACACCAAAGGTGACGAACCTTTATAAGTTTTGGGGCGATAAGTTGAGAAACAAGTTGCAAGAAGAGCTGAATGAGTCTAATTCAAGTGTGTTAGTAAATGCAGCATCAAATGAGTACTCTAAAGCATTAAATTTAAGTAAATTAGATACCAAGATAATTACAACAGTTTTTAAAGATCGATCAAAAACCGGCGAATACAAAGTGAACATGCAGTTTGCAAAACTTTCTAGAGGTGCAATGGCTCGATATATTATTGAAAACGATTTAGAAAAAGAAGAAGACTTAAAGGGGTTTGACACCGGAGGGTATTCTTTTTCTTCAAAAGACAGCTCTGAATTAGAGTATGTCTATTTAAGAGGATAAGATGAATTATAAGGTATTCTTTTTGTTTTGGTTGATTGCTTTTAATCTAAGCGCACAAGAAGAGGACACCTTAACCAAGAAAGAAATTCGAAAACAAAGAAAGGCTGAAAGACCTTATGGTATTGCTGGTTACCCCTTACTATTTTATTCACCAGAAACTAGCTTTGGATTCGGAGCAGCAGGTGCACTTTCTTTTAAAGCTGGTCCAAAAACCGATACAACTTTAAATGATTCTCAAATTATAGTTGGTGGAGCTTATACCTTAGAAAAGCAATTGCTTCTCTATTTGCCTTGGAAAATTTTCTGGGAAGAGAACAAAAATTACAGCTTTGGTGAAGTTGGATATTACAAGTATTTCTTCGCTTACTGGGGAAATGGTCCCAATTCTTTAGCAGAAAATGTTGATACGTTTAAGGTGGATTTTCCGAGATTAAGAATTCATTATTCTAGAAAAGTGAATGACCACTTAAGTTTTGGTGGAGCCTTGTGGTTTGAGGATTTTAAAATCAAATCTTCGGTAGGAACATTGGTAGATAACACTTTTGGAGGTCAAGGAGGCATAACTCATGGAATAGGTCCGTTAGCTGTTTTTGATAATAGAAACCATGTTTTTTATCCAACAAAAGGATGGTATATAGAAGGAAAAGCGCTTGGATTTCACAATGCCATTGGATCAGATTATAACTTTATAAAAGGTGGTCTGGATGTTGTCAATTATTCAACCGTTCATAAAAATGGGGTAGTGGCTTCGCACTTTAATTATCAGTTTGTAGAAGGTCAAGCTCCGTTTAATATGCTTTCTGTTTTGGGCGGAACTAAAAGAATGCGTGGATACTATGAAGGAAGATTTAGGTCTAATCATGCACTTATTTTACAGGCAGAATATCGTTTGCAGTTACCTTGGCGTTTAGGTTTAGTCGCTTTTGGGGATATAGGGCAGGTTTATTCTAAGTTCAAATTCTTAAAAGGAAATGAGTGGCGTTGGACTGCGGGGGGAGGAATCCGTTTTATGTTGGATCCTAAAAGAAAAATTAACATCCGTCTTGATTATGGAGTGGGTAAGGAGACTTCAGGTTTCTATTTGACTATAGGAGAAGCTTTTTAAGGACGGTTCGCTTCGCTTTTTGTTCGTATCGGCTTAGCCGATACTTTCGGTTCGCTTCGCTTTTTGTTCGCTTCGCTTTTTGTTCGTATCGGGTTAGCCGATACTCATGGTTTGTGAAAAAAAATTCTATTAATCAAGTGCTTATAGTCTGTTGAAGAGGTTAATTATTAGTCATTAACCTTGCCCTGACCGCATGTCGCCTTAGCTTTAGTAGTGGCGCAGCTTTCCTAAGGGAACAACCAACGACCAACACCCATCAACTAACAACGAACAACCAAGATTCAAGAACCAAGAACCAACAACGAACAACCAAGAACCAAGAACCAAGAACCATCACCCAACAACCAAGAACCAAGAGCCAAGAACCAACAACGAACAACCATCAACCATCAACCAACAACCTTCACCCTGAGCTTGCCGAAGGGAACACCCTACAAAACAAAAAAATGTAACCCATTTAAAACTCTGCCGTAATATTACCCACAACAACCAACAACAATCAAAAATGAAAAAGTTTCTCTTTATAGCAGGGTTTCTCTTCATAGGTAATTTTGCCAGAGCAGAAAAGCTATCTACAGAAGATTATGTCGAAAGATGGAAAATCACTGCAATCGAACAAATGAACCTTCATGAGATTCCAGCTTCAATAACTTTAGCGCAAGGAATTTTAGAAAGTGGTGCTGGAAATAGCCGTTTAGCGGTAGAAGCCAATAACCATTTCGGAATTAAATGCCATAAAAATTGGGATGGAGGAAGAATTTACGAAGATGATGATTTGAAAAATGAATGTTTCAGAAGTTATACGTCTGCAGCCCAATCATACGAAGATCATTCTCAATTTTTAACAGGGCGTGAGCGTTATTCTAAGTTGTTTTCATTGTCATTAACAGATTATAAAGGATGGTCTAAAGGACTTAAAAGCGCAGGGTATGCCACGAATCCTAAATACGCTAACCTGTTAATTGATATCATAGAGAAATATGATTTAGCTAAGTACGATAAGATGCCTTATCTACCAGCTCAAGAAAAAGAAAAACAGCTAAAAATAGAGGTTGAAGAGCCATTATTGTCTCCAGAAACTCCTGAAGAAATAGAAGAAGAAAGGCTTCAGTTATTAGAAGTTGCAGAGCGTCAGCATAAAGTTATGGTAAATAAGTATGACAGAAGATACGTAAAGGTAAAACAAGGAGATACTTATTATCAAATTGCAAAAGAATTTGAATTAGGAATCTGGCAATTATATAAATACAATGATCTTGGAAAAAGAGATGTATTGAAAGAAGGGGAGATCATTTATTTAGATCCTAAAAGAAACAAGTCTAAAAGAGGATATACCGTGTTCGTATGTGCTAAAGACATTACAATAAGAGAGATTTCTCAACTAGAAGGAATTAAATTAAAGAAGTTATTAAAATACAATTTCGGCGATACAGCTGATAAGATACTGCCAAAAGGTACAAAGGTTATCCTCCGATAATCGTGAATCGATACAGGAGGGTTTTTGGTTTGTTGTTGGAAAAGGGGTTTGACTAGGTCGAGCCCCTTTTCGTTTTGTTCAAGGTATTCTTGAATTCTTATGCAGACATATCAAAACATCTAATTTCAAGTCAACTTATTGATTAATATATTGAATACAAGAGTTAAAGTCTACTAAATCCATAGATTTCAATCAGTAACCACAGAATAAATGAAACAAACCTTTAAATAAAAACTGAAGGTATTATTGGATTGATTTTGAACAATTTCCACATATTTTTTGTTACTTTCATTACAAGAAACTATTGTATTCCTATTTGGTGATATCCCCTCAAGATAATCCAAGTTTGAAAATGAAAAACGAAAGCCATGAAGCCGTCTACAGAATTGTTCAGTCTTATCAAGTCTCTGACCAAATCAGAGAAACGATTTTTTAAGTTGAATTCTAGCCTCCAAACAGGAGAGAAGAACTACTTAAAAATCTTTGACTTTATTGAAAAGCAAAAAAAGTATGATGAAGAAGAATTGAAAGATCATTTTAAAAACGAAACTTTCGTCAAGCATCTTCCTTCTGAAAAAAACCATTTGTACAAATTACTGCTCAAAAGTTTACGTTCATATTATTCAGACAGAACAGTTAGTTCTCAGCTAAAGCAGGAAATAAAGAATGTAGAGATACTTTATAAAAAGGCCTTGTACAAAGAATGCAACAAATTTGTGAAACGCGCGAAAGACTTGGCGAAACAATACGAGAAGTTTTACTACTGGTTTGAACTGATTAACTGGGAAAAAAAGTTATTAGAAGAAGCTTATGAATCGGGCGTTTTTAGTCAGGATTTAGATCAATTAATAGAAGAAGAAACTGAAGTAATTGAGAAGTTAAGAAACTTGGCAGAGTATCATATTTTGTATTCAAAAATCAATTACATCTTTCGTTCTGGCGGATTTACTCGTAATGAAAAAGAACGTGAGGTTGTAGCTGAAATTGCTGATTATCATTTAATAAAAGGGAAGAATACGGCACTTTCAACTAGAGCAACCACCATTTGCTATTATATTAAAGGGTTATGTGCTGCTTCTATTAGGGATTACGAAGATGCCTTGATCAACTTCAAGAAGGCAAAATCGGTGATGGAAGCCAAGCCAAAAATTAAGTCTGACCTTCAAACCAGGTACATTTATACCCTTAATTTCTTGTTGAATTGTTACATAGACAGCTATCGATTTGACAAGGCTAACGAAGTTATTGGACAGTTGAAAGAACTTGAAAAAGATAAGTCATACACTTCATTAGACGCTAAAGTGAGGTTGTTTACTTCAACTAATATTGGTGAAATGCAGCTTTATAACCGTCAGGGTGAGTTTAAAAAAGCCCTGGCATTGGTTCCAGGAATTGAAAATGGGTTGGCACAATATGAAGACAAAGTGAATAAGGAAAAAGCTTTGTTGTTTACTTATAGCACGGCATACGCTTATTTTGGAGCAGGTGAATACAGAAAAGCGCTGAAATACATTAACGAAGTATTGAACGATAATGAGAAAATGTTGCGTCAAGATGTCTATTCATTTTCTCGAATCTTCAATTTGGTGATTCACTTTGAGCTAAACAATCACGATTTCTTAGAATATGATATGAAATCTACCGCGAGATACTTAAACAAACACGATAAGGATTACGAAGTAGAAAAATTATTCATGAAAGAAATGCGTTCTTTGGCACGATTAAATTCTGAGTCAGAACAAAAAGCAATATTTGAAAACTTCCATAAAAAACTAGATAAATTACTGAAGATCGACCGCGAAAATGTAATTCTTGAATACTTTGATTTAAGAGCTTGGATTACTTCTAAGTTAACAGGAGTCACCTTTGAAAATGCGATTAAAGACCGGAAGTAGGCTTCTTATTTTTAAGTTATGAGTTATGAGTTATGAGTTTTGAGTGATGAGTGATGAGTGATTTGCTTGCACACCGAGCGTAGTCGAGGTGCGCAATCGAAGTAAGTCGAGGTTGAAGTGTTACGAGTGATGAGTGATTGCCTGCACACCGAGCGACTTGTGCTGAGCATGGTCGAAGTAAGTCGAGGTGCGCAGCCGCAGTGTTACGAGTAATGAAACTTCAAGTTCTAAAAGTCTTCATTGAAAATTTGACAACTAATGCCTAGTTAACTAATTCCTCAAACCTAATCAACTATTACCCAGTCAACTATTACCTTATGAAATAAAAGGCACTACCTCAGTAACTTCTAGTCCGTACTGATTAATAACTGGACTATTTACCTTAGCTGAATTTGAGATTAATCGAAGTTTATTTACGCCAAAATGCAGTAAGATTTGTGCTCCAATTCCGTAATCTTTTTTGTCCGTTTTAGTATTAACATCTTCACCATAGGTCTGTAGACGGTTGATAAGACCCATTTGTTTTCCTTTCTGTTGCATAAATAACAACATTCCTTTGCCCTCTTCATTAATCATTTTCAATGAAGCGCTCAAGTTTGACTGTTTATCAGCACGCACAGCATCCAACAAATTATGTGTAAACGAAGTAGATTCTACTCTAACTAAAACAGGTTCGTCTTCGTCCCAATCTCCTTTAATGAAAGCTAAATGCTCTTCATCTGTGGTGGTTTGTCTAAAGGCTACCAATTTAAAATCACCCCAAAGTGTTTTCAATTCTGTCTCAACAATCTTTTCAATTAACGATTCATGACGCATCCTGTAGGCAATCAAATCGGCAATTGAGATCATTTTTAAATCAAATTTCTCAGCGATTTTAATACAGTCTGGAACTCTTGCCATAGAGCCATCTTCATTCATAATTTCAACAATCACTCCTGCAGCTTCAAATCCGGCCATTTTGGCTAAATCAATTGCTGCCTCCGTGTGTCCTGCTCTTCTCAAAACACCACCTTTTTTCGCTCTTAACGGAAAGATATGTCCTGGTTTGCCTAATTCTTTTGGATCAATATTCGGGTCAATTAAAGCTTGAACAGTCTTTGCTCTATCCGTAGCAGAGATTCCTGTTGTACAGCCATGCCCTATTAAATCAACCGATACTGTAAATGGTGTTTCGTATGCCGCACTGTTCGATTGAACCATCAATTCTAAACCTAAACGATCACACTCTTCTTCAACCAATGGTGCACAGATTAATCCTCTACCATGCGTTGCCATGAAGTTGATTAATTCTGGTGTTGCGTTTCTTGCAGCTGTTAAAAAGTCTCCCTCGTTCTCGCGATCTTCATCATCTACTACGATTATAACTTTCCCCGCTTTAATATCTGCAACGGCTTCTTCAATTGTGTTTAATTTTACTCCCATTTGAACAGTTTCCATGGTACAAAAATACGGCTTTTTTATTCCCTAACAGAAAAAAGTGAATCGAGTTTTTGTACGGATTGTTCCCAACTATAACTGTTGCGAACATAATTTTTGCCATTATCGGCTATTTTTTGATAGAGGGCAGTGTCGTTTTGAAGCGCCTCAATTTGTTGTTTAAATTCTTTAGCAGTATTCGCTACTAAAATTGATTCACCATGTTTTGCTTTCAAAGCATTATTGGCTAATGATGTTGTTATGCACGGAATCCCCATAGCCATTGCTTCTAGCAATTTGTTTTGTAAACCTGTGCCTATAAAAAGTGGTGCCACAAATATTTTGGCAGCTGCATAAGAATCTCTGATGTCATCTACCCATCCACTCACCGTTACTTGATCTGATTTCAAATTAATTATCCGTTGATTTGGTGATGCGCCTGAAAGTAAGACAGTGTTTTTTTCTTCCAAAATCGGAAGTATTTGTTCAACAATAAACTCTGAGCACTCAATATTCGGAGGGTAATTCATATTGCCTGTAAACAGCAAGTCATAGTTGTTTTCTGGGGTAGATTTATAGTCAAAAAAGTCTTCTGAAATTCCGTTTTCAATTATTCTAATTTCTGCTTTGTTTGGATGGTTAATCAATTCACGGTCTTGCTCTGAAATGATGCTGTGATGATTGAAATAATCAAATATCCTATTCTCATATTCACTCAAGCGTTTGCCTTCATTTCTGAATAGTCGTTTTTTTAATCCCACGTTAATTTCAGCTCTTCTGAACATTCCTTTACTCAAGGCGTCCATGTAATCAATTGTTTTTGGGGTATCGTGAACGTTTTTAACGTACTCTGCTGTTCTGATTAATTGACAATAGATATGGTCAACGTTCAGCTCTGCTAACCTTGCTTTAATTTTCCGTTGAATCCCTAATTGATAAAAATAGCCAATTTGAAAGGGTTTATCAGAAAAGGTTTGCTTCAAGGTATTCCAATAGAGTAGGGGCTTGCTCAGTTTGTAAATAGTGACCGAAGTGCAAAAGGCTTCTAGTTCTTTTTTCCATTCACTCTTAATCTCCTGGTCGGTTAAGGTGTGTAAATGAATTTCATGCCGCTTAGAAAGTTCTTTGAGTTGATAGTATGCACGCAATTTATCGCCTTTTTCAAGGGGATAAGGAAAACGCGATAAAAGCACAAAAATCTTCATTAGCTGTTATAAAATTCTAATAACTTTTTGATGATATTGGCATTGTCATATTCTTCCTCAACCAGTTTTCTGGCAGCTTTTCCTATGCGATCAACTTTAGATTGGTCTTTGATCAATTCCTTTATCGCAGTTGCAAATTCCTTTGCAGTGTCTGCAATGATGATTGTTTTGTTGTGTTGACAGTTGATTCCTTCTGCGCCTACTGAGGTAGAAATAACCGTTTTACCCATGGCCATTCCTTCAATGATTTTGATGCGCATTCCAGACCCGGACAATAAAGGCACGATCATAATGTCATGATCATTCATAAAATCATGTACGCTATCCACTTCACCATGGACCTTAAAATTGTCTGAAGCTAATTTTTCAAAGTCGGCACTCATGTATCTTCCGGCCATGTGAAAGCTTAGGTCTTCTTTCTTTATTAAAGGCCAAATTTCATCTGAAAACCAATTCATAGCCTCACGATTAGGTTCCCAGTTCATTGCACCAATATGAAAAAGTTTGTTACGCTCTTTTCTCTCTGAAGCAACAATTTTGTAATCGTCTAAATCTATTCCAAAAGGAATCGTAATAAGGGGTTTGTTGCAATCAAAGGCTAAAAACCTATCGGTATCTTCTTTTGAAATAGCGGCAATTCCATCTACTTCGTTGATGGTTCTTTTCTCGTACTTTTTAAGCTTTGAGGCCAGATGTTTTAAGTACATTTTCTTGGCTTTATTACCGGTAGAATTTGCTAAACGTTCCCAAATTAAATGCTCTAGATTGTGACTTCTCAACACAATTTTAGCAGAGCAACATTGTCTTATAGTTGATATGTAGGGAGTCATGAATAAACTCTCTAAATGAATGATGTCAAAATCTTCTTGTAATAGTTCTCTCAATCGCTTGTCAAAATCGGGAGAAAAAAAACGGTTGACATTGTATGAGTCTGCTGTTACTAAAGCCGAGAAAGCATCAATAACGTTAATCCTAGTGTCTAAAAAAATCCCTTCTATTTGAGTGGATTTTACAAATTCAGGGTTAATTTTTTCAATTTCAAAAGGATGCTTTTCAGTAGAAACAGTTAAGATTTTCAGTTCAATCCCTTGGGCCAATAATCCTTCAGAAATATTGCTCATGGCTATGCATCCACCATCTACTTCTGGTTTTGGAGGTTTATTGCACAGCTGGAGAACTTTCATAAAGGGCGAGAATTATAATCTAAATAGTTTGCGAAAATACTTTTTATACTCGTCCCAATCAAATATACCGGAATCATTCGCAGCTTTATAGGTTAAGAACGCACCTAATGGCGTGAGTATGAAGGTGCTCATCCACATTCCTTTCCAAGGCGTAATAAAGCCAGATTCTACCATGTTTTGCCCCATGATAGTAACAATGTAGTAGAGCAGGAAGAAAAGAACTGCAAAAACTAATGGAGTACCTAGTCCACCTTTTTTGATAATGGCCCCTAATGGCGCACCAATAAAGAATAAAACGAGCAAGGCAACTGGTAGTGTAAACTTCTGATGCCAGGTGGTTTTGTATTCATTTTTATTCACTTCTTGAGACTCTCTTAACTTGGTTTGTCCAAACAACATGTCTTTTGTTGATCTAATTTCATTTTGCGCAGCAGAGAGATCAAGCGTTAACTCGTTTTCATGAATATTTTCTATTTGGATAATGGTGTCAATTGGTTCCATGTCAGGAATCATGGCTTGTTGTGTAGAGTCTAAAGTGCTGTCAATTTTAAATCCATTGTTAAAAGTTACCAGCTGATTTTTAAGCACTAATTTGAAATCTTCTTTGTTCTTTTCATACCTAATCTCCATTGAATCTAGGCTTTCTTGTAGTTGAACAAAGTTCATCATTTCGTATTCACGCTTAAACATGTCTTCGTCAGATTCACTCATTTCAAACCCGCCTAAATCAAATTTTATTATGGCTTCTTCAAAGAATGTTTTTTGGAACGGAAATTTATCTTTTTGGATTTGAGAGGGACCAAGTTTCTCATACATAGATCCGCCCGTTAGCCGTAATAAAAGGTAGCGATCATCTTCAGACTTCAACATTTCTCCTTCTTTAGCTTTGATGGTTTTGGCTACAAAAACATCCGAGTATTCGTAAATTAAAACACCTTCTAATTCACCTGTATTATCGTTTTTCTTATCAACTCTAATGCTATATCCATCAATGTCATTGTAAAATATGCCTTCAGTAATTCCGAAAGTTGGTTTTTTATCTTGGATATCAAAAATGATGGCTCTCCATTTATAGTTGGCAACCGGTAATAAGTAATTAGTGAAGTAAAATCCACCCAAACTCAAGACGACAACAAAATAAAACATGGGACGCATGATCTTTAATAAAGACATGCCAGACGCTTTTAGAGCAGTAAGTTCGTTGTGCTCTGCCAGATTACCATAGGTCATGATGGAAGAGAACAGAACTGCTAATGGCAAGGCTAGCGGAATTAAGGTGGCCGATACGTAAAACAGGAGTTCTAATAAGATAGAAATCTCAAGTCCTTTCCCGATTAGGTCATCAATATATTTCCATAAAAATTGCATGACCAAGAAAAACATGGCAATACAAAACGTAATCAAGAATGGCCCGATAAACGATTTAATGATGAAAATATGTAATCTCTTCAAGATCTAGTTTATTTTCAGAAACGCATTAATAGGCGTAAAAGTATGTAGAAAAGGGGATAAATTAAGACCCAATCACCATTTTAAGTTCTCCGATTTGATTTTCCCAAAGCAATTGTGCTTCTTCCATCTCATCTTCTTCTGCGAAATCTGTAATGATTATGGCAACATCATTTGTTAAATCGTCAATTTTAATGGCGATCTCAAAGTAAGTTTTTAATCCTTCTTCAATATCTTCTTCCCATTGAAACTTTACTGCCTCACCTTTTCTTTTAGTTAAAAGTTTTGCGGTTTCAGAAGCACCGTCCCAGAAAAAAATAAAGTTATCTCCTTTGATGTTAACGTCATCAGCAAACCATTCACTCAGGCCGCTTGGAGTTGATATCATATTGTATAAAACAGAAACTGAAGACTTTACTTCAAATTCTAATTCGTATTTCACTTTTTCGCTCATCTCAATTCTTATAAATCGCTAGTAATGCGTTGGTTAAAGATTTTTATAAGTACATCTTTACAGCATTTTCAGCGGTTTGCAAAGATAGCATTTTTTTCCTAATGGGCACTATCTCAGATGATAGAAGGTGATTTTAAATTAAGAATGGAGGAGTTTTAAACTTAGTCGTTTAATTTAACCTCAAGGGTGAATCGATTGTATGGCTTATCTTTTTCAGAGAATTTGAAGTCAAATTTTTCAGTTTTCACAATCTTAGCCAGCCCCATTTCTGTAATGCTCGTGTCTGGATTTAAAATCAACTGATCAAACTTTTCAGTATCTGCCAACGGAATACTATTCTGACAAATCAAATAAAGGCCATCTTCTTTTCTAAAAACAATGACAGTTCCTTTGTTTTCATTTGGCGCGGATTGACCATGAAATGTAGCATTCTGTAAAATTTCACTGAACAATTGAATCGACTTAGAACTTACACCATTAAATCTTTCATTTACGCCCAAATTTTCATTGAACATCTGAAGTACAAGTTGATTGGTCTCTAAGGTAAAGTCGCCAGAGTAAACAAGGATGACATTATTATCAGTGTAGCTTTTAAAATCTGATTTTAACCGCTCAATATTGTATTTTTTTTCTGGACTGTTTTCTGCTAGTTGCATGTCCAGTGACAAGAAAAAGTGATCTAATCGCTCATTACAGTCTATAAAATCATTTCGTAGGGGAATTCCTCCTTTTCGAGCCATCTCTATCAATCCTAAACCAGCACCGCCCTTAACAGAAAGTTCGCCGTATTTAATAATGTTCTCTCTGAGTTTTTTTAACTCTTCAGGAGAAGCGTGATTAACAGATTCTAACTGTGATTTAATGGTAGATACATCTTCTTTTTTTACCAGATTAGAAGAAGAAATTGTGACCAAATCATCATACATAAGAATTTGAAAAAACTCTAAACCAGACACTTTGCCGATCAGTTCTTTTTTATCCACTTTATGGCGAATCACATTTTGAAAGCATTCTGCTACCAAGTATGGAATTCTTCTGTTGATTTTTAACTGATGTTTTTGCGCGTCTTTGTTATAATTCACCAATTCAATGAGCTTGTCTGTTAGGTTATCATTACACACACCAAAGTAGCCAATCATGGCTTTACAATGTGGTAATTTTTCTATTAGATCAAGCATTGCTCCTAATTTACGGTTTTCATTGAATCAAATGTCAAAATAAATGATGGATTGTAGGAATCCAACGATAAAATACACGAATTATGGAATGAAATGTCATTTCTATCGCTTATTTACATTTAGCTTGAACAGTTTTGTTTTTCCACTGAATCCAATATTCTTGCAAACCTTCTTCGGTGGTTTTTAGTTCTGAGATATCTAATGTTTCTCCTGGTAAAAGCGCTTTTTGAAGTTGTTTTTTTCTTGCATCAATTGCTGGACTATGGTCCCAACCTCCACAATGATCGAATGAAGTATAGGCTTCACAGGCTGTTTCTACTTTAATAAATGGGATGGATAAATAATAAGTCACATGACCAGTCCCCATCCCTTTAGTGGTCATTTGAATTTCTGAAAAGTTGACTTTGGCGTACTGTTCATTTTCGTAAAGAATTTTGAGTTGATCTCCAACTTTAGCCGACATGGTATTGGAAAATTGATGTGCCACATCAGAAAAACCTTCAAACTCAGGTCCAATGTAAGTGCCTTCGCAACCTTTGTCCTCACAGTGAATGGACTGACCATCTGTAGAGGTTTCTACGAATTTTGGCTCGGGCATTGTTTGAGGTTGTGATGTACAACTAATCAACAAGGCAGAAAAGGTTAAAATAGAGTAAACGTGTTTTTTCAATTATTTAGGTATATATAAAGGATGAAATTAAGGAATTTAGTTGCTTCAAAGCGACTTAAGTTCAATGAAATAGAAAAAGGGAGTTAAATAATCTGATTTCATAAAATGGATTTAATAAAAATAAATTATATTTGCAGCCCAATTGAAAACGGCGTAGTAGCTTCCCGAATAGCTTCGCGTCTCGGGACAAGCAACTTCGCTAATAGAGGTTGTAGAAAAAAAAATATTGGCGTGGTAGCTCAGTTGGTTAGAGCGCAGGATTCATAACCCTGAGGTCGGGAGTTCAAATCTCCCTCACGCCACCAAAAACCATTCAAGCAAAAGCTTGAATGGTTTTTTATTTTCAGAAGCGTTGAAGTTCACTTCAAAAAGTGAATGAAAATAAAAAACCGGCTACGAGAGTAGCGGATGGTTTTTGGTGCAAAGCATCCTCTAAAAAGATTCACGGAGTAAATCAGCCAGAAAATAAACCGTTTGAAGTTCACTTCAAAAAGCGAGTGAAAATAAAAAACCGTAATTAATGAGAAACTAGCAACTTATTTATTCAAAAAGTGTGTAACACAAACATTCAGTAATTTCAGTTATTTTTATTAATTTGTTGCACATTAGTGCGCTAGTTATGTGTAATCACCATGGCAACCTGGAACCCCATTTCGAAAACAGAAATTCTTGAAAAGATTAAATTCTTTGAGTCAAATGGAGCACCTGTTCTCATAAGTTTATGGAATAAATACAAAGTTCCTGTTGTCAAATGGCAGGAAAAGGAATATGGATCAAAAGGAAATGGCTTTTGGGTAGTTGCTACCACAAACTCATTTGTTGTCTGGTATAATGATATTGAAGAAGGATTCAACATATCTGAATACAAAACTACAGGTGAAATTGATGAATACAGTTGCGAGCAAGATGATCTAGCAATATCATTAAATAAATTATCACACTTAATTAGCAATTGAACCTTTGCACTGGAATGAAAACGGTTGCTAACATAGAACTATGCTAAAAAACAAGTAATATTTCTCTTTTTTTAATTCAAACCTGGTTTTTTACTTTTAAAATTTTCATCATAAACTAGACCTGATTCTGCAATTGTAAAAGCTTGCTTTAGAAGTTTATTACAAACAGCCATTAATAGTATTTCTTTGGCTCGCTTTACCTACCATTTTCAGTTCATTTTATTAACTTTAAGTCCATGTGGTGCTAGAGGCATAATTATTCAAAATGCTAAAATCACTCACCCCAAAATCTGACAATTATGAAAGTAACAGCTGAGAAGAATGAACAGGTTGCCAAAATGATTTTTGCGGATATCTATCCGCTTTATTGGAACAGGTTAGAAAAAAATGGTAGAACCAGAGAAGAGTTCCATCAAGTTATTAATTGGCTAACAGGTTATGATGACAAGGCAATTCAAAAACTTATTGACGATAAAGTCACTTTTAGAACTTTTTTTGAGGGCGCTAAATTTCACCCCAATGCACATATGATTAAAGGAGTTGTTTGCGGGTATCGTATTGAAGAAATTGAAGAAGAATTCCAGGTGTATAAACAATGCCGACAAATGGAAAAACTGATAGATGAATTGGCTAAAGGCCGTAAAATGGAGAAGATTTTACGAGAGGAGAAGAAGTGAAAAAGTATTTATATTAAGGTTAAATTCAGTAAAGATGGAAGTAGAAATGTTGATTAACTTCGCTTCAACCTGTTTTTAAACGAATCACCAAATTGAAACCAAAACCTAAAAAACGTAAAAACCGCAAGCGGCAAAAAAAGACTTCAAAACGGTCTAATAGTGTTATTGAGGTGGGAGGTAAAATAATTTTGGAAGATCAGGAAAATAACGAAATTCGAATTGTTTCCAATAAAAATTATAACCAGTTTTGGGGCGTAGTAATGATCGCTTTTGGTTTCTTTCTCCCATTCTTTTTATTTTCAAGTGGTTCAAACAAGATTAACTGGTTTTCTGTTTTGTTCTCCCTGGTGCTTTTTCTACCTTTTGCGTTGATGGGACTTGCATATTTGCGAAAAGCTAAAAGTACAGAAACATTGATTTTTGATCTTGACGAACGCTTGTTTAAATTCTCAAAAACAAAAGCAATTGCATTTGATAAGATTGATCGATTCTCAATTTCAGAATTGGAGACAGCACTAGACCATTCCAGCTCACATCAGTTGAACATAGTGTTTAAAAATGGAAAAGAAGTGATGCTTTTTACTTCAGATAAATTGGTGCAAATAAATGATGCATTTGTATTCTTGTTAACAAAAACAGGGATTTATATGAGCGCTGATTTGCCTAATGGTGTTAAAGATTAATAATTCTATCTTTTCACTATATTTATTTCGTGCATAATAAATTAGCTGTTTCTGCTGTTTTCATACTCGTATTTTCGAATTGTTTTTGTCAGACAATTCAAAAAAGCACTATGATTTCTAGCGGCCAAATTTCTCCTTCAAAAGAGATTTTATTTGAAAATTGTTTGTTTGATTTGGTCTTGTCTTCTGATGGAGATACCGTTTATTTACAAACCGTAGATACTAGTTTTACCTGTCCTGAAAATTATAAAGTAGGTGATGATTTTGATGACATTTCTGAAGATGATCTAGCCAAAATGGAGCAAATGCCAGGATGGGGTTATTATATAAAACTAGACTCAGGCTGGAATATTGCCTTTCATGAAGGTTATACAGCTACAGAAACTTATCCAGAGAGTGGCTCAAAAGTAGATTGGATTTTCCGAAGAAAAGATTAGTTTTTAATGAATATAAAAGGAGCACGCTATTTTGTTTATCAGGCATAATTGTTGTTCGACAAATCTTATGAAACTCAAGATTCTTTTTCTATCCTGCTTTTTTTTAAACAGTACTTTTCTGTTTAGTCAGTTAACAATTAGTGGTACACTATATGGAGAAAAAAATGAATCGCTAGCATTTGCTTTGGTTAGTATAACACATCTAGAAAAAGACTCTTCTCAACAAATAACGACAAACATTGATGGTGAGTTCATTATCGAGTTGTCATTGAAAGGGTTATACAGCATAGAATTTGAATATGTTGGCTATCAATCAAATAGTTTTGAGTTTGAATTAAATCAAGACACCGTTATCAACCAAAAACTTGCTCTATTACCTTATGTTCTTGAAGAGATTCATGTGGTTGGATACAAAGTTCCACTCATTGATAGAGGTCTTCCAGCTGATACGATTGTGAGAAAAGTGGCCAAAGATTGTGAAATTGATTCAATCAGAAGAAAAGGTTTGCTAAAACCACAAGAAGCTTATCAATTTCTGAAAGATTATCTGACTTACCCAGCATATTCAATTTCAGAAGAAGAGGAGGGAAGGTTGTATGCGCAATTTTCTATTGATTCAATAGGAAATATTTCTTCAATTCAGATTCGAAAAGGCTATACCGAATGTCTAGAAAACATGATAAAATCAGCCTTAATTTGCATGCCACCTGTTGTAATGCTGGATGAAGGCAGTAATTATGGGTATGACAATTACAACAAAGGTTTTGAAGTTGGGGAGTATTTACTTCCCGTAAGGTTTGAGTTAAGGTGATTGAACATGTAAGTTTCATAAAACATAATTGTAGGCTAAGATAGCTTACCGAAAAAATGAAAAACCATTATATTGTGAATGCAATGAAAGTCAGAAAAATGGATTGTACAAGCAATGAAAAACGTTTATGATCGATTTATTAGGTAGAAAGTTATATTCTTTTTGTTTGCTATTGGTTCTTAATTTCAGTGCTTATGCCGGACACCTTGATAATATAACAGCTCATTACGAGCTAGACAGTATTAAAAATATTGACCTTCAGTTTAAAACCTTTCCTGTTGGTACAGACTTTCTTAAAATTAATTTACTTTCCTTCTCAGGAAGTGGATTTGACATCTATCGCCCCTACTCATTGATCAACTCAAATAAGGGTGTAATTTACCCGAAATCTTCTGAGATAAGCTTAGAAAATTTAAATATAACTGGGCATAGCCGGTACTTTGTATTCTACATTCAATATTACTCTAAAGAAGGACGGAGAATAGAGGAAGAATATTATCGAAAGGAAAACAAAAAAAATCGGGCAATGATCACGCTTGATATAGGAGAGGTTCAATTGGTCCGTGAAAATGAGGATCACAGTTTTATCTGGAGTTGGCAATCGGGCAAAGATTCTTATTGGAGTTTTTATTTTCTGGATAGACGGTTTGAGACGCCAATGATTGCTAATAGAGCGAACTTGCCAGCAATGCAATTGCATTGGGTAACTTCAGATTTAAGTTTAGATAGTGTAGCATTTTCTGCAAAGCTTCAAGATGACGAATTCATGGGCGCCAATTTAATGGTTGAAATTGAAAAACGCTATCTTTCTTTTTCTATTGATACTTCTGACCAAATTGTATGTGCAGATGAGGCTTTGAAAAAGCCATGCAAGTTTCTGTTTCGGATTACTCCAATTTATGAAATTCCGATCAAAGAAGTGTACAATGATCCGAATGTTCATTCTTTTAAATACGTGAACCAAATGGATACTTTAATAAATGGAAGTATGTTGAGAAAGATTGATTTTGAAGTTGAATCCTCTTTAGACAGTGTTTCAGCAAGATTGAAATCTAATCAATACCTGTTGGGTTGGTACATTCAAAACGGAAAATCTTCGCATAAGGTGTGTTTGGATTCGGGAAAAACCAAATTCTCTCTGGTATATCCAACAAGACATCATTCTGAAAATATGAATTCATTTAGAGTTGAGTTGACTGACAATTCATACACTCCTTTTAAACCTTCTATTGAGGTTCCTTTCGTGAAAGCTGATGTTTCTAAATTTCAGTTCTTCAAAGTTAGCAGGGGGTCTAGAAATCGAAAAATGAGAGGAATCAGATGGTATGTGTTTATAGGAAACTTTGATAGTTTTTCCACAACAGGGTTCAACGATTATCAAGCTGGACTAGTAGCTGGCTGTGAAAATTACGACTCTGAGAAGTACTATCAAAATCCACAATTAAATATTCATCAGAATGAATATTTGACATTTGTTTTTACGAATACAAAAGGAGAATTACTTAAAACCTTTGTTCTGCCGTTTTCTTCTCAGAAGCTTGATAAAAAGAAGATTGCATTTCGAATTAACAATGATTTAAAATTCAAACTGAAGATTTCTAAATCTCCCTACTTGGCGCCAAAGTTTAATGTGAATGACAACACTTTTAGTCATTTTCAAACTGATATGGATCAAGCCATAAAAATCCCTCAACTTTATCGCAACAAAAGCTTAGCTAACTTAAATAAGACAAGAGATCTGGATTTGAGATGGTAACGAATTGAATAATAGCAAAAGGTTGCCTTGCCAAAAACCATAAATAAAAAAGTAAAATATTTTTGAATGAATTAGATTCAATTCAGATCTTCTATTTTTTTTAAAACAAAATCCGTAATCCTTCGTATTTACTACTGATTCATTCTATGAAACAGAAATTTTTATCCAGTCTATTTTTGATGGTTTTACTCAATTTGTTGGTAAAGCCTTTTTATATTTTGGGGATAGATGCTGAGGTGCAAAATAGAGTAGGAGAAGAGGTGTATGGAAATTACTACGCGCTCTTAAACTTCTCATTTTTACTCAATATTTTACTGGATTTAGGTTTAACGAATTACAATACTAAAAACATTGCTCAGCATCCACAGCTACTGGCAAAACACTTTGCCAAAATTCTTTCTTTGCGATTCATGTTGTTTTTGCTGTATGCAACGTTTACCCTGTTGTCCGGAGCTGTTGTCGGTTATTCTTTACATGAATTTTATTTACTATCCATATTATTGGTGAATCAATTTTTAGTGGCAATTATACAATTCTCCAGATCCAATTTTGCAGGTCTTCACCTCTTTAAAACGGATGCATTCATTTCTATTTTAGATCGATCTTTATTGATTCTTTTCGTAGCCGTATTGTTGTGGTCAAGAATGTTTGATGGTGTGTTTAAAATTGAATGGTTTATTTACGCACAAACATTGGCATACGGAATCACAGCACTGTTTTCAATTGCATTGCTCAGAAAGAAAATTGGTAAGTTGGCGTTGAAAGTAAAAAAGACATTTTCAGCTGCCATTTTGAGAAAAAGTCTACCCTATGCCTTGTTGATTTTCTTAATGATGATGTACAACAGGGTGGATGCCGTGATGCTTGAACGTATTTGTGAAGATGGTGATGTTCAGGCAGGAATTTATGCTCAAGGCTTTCGATTTTTAGATGCCGTTAATATGTTTGCCTTGCTTTTTGCCGGTTTGCTGTTACCAATTTTCTCAAGGCTTTTAAAACATAAAGATGACATTACAGAAATGCTCAATCTTGCCTTCAAGATATTGGGAGGTTTGGCAATTTTAACGGCACTTATTTGCTTCAACTATAAAGACGAACTGATTTTGTTGAGGTATCCAACAAGCGGAGAGGTCGCCGCCAATTCCTTTGGATTCTTGATTTTAAGTTTTATTCCAGTGGCGATAACCTATGTGTTCGGAACGTTATTAACTGCAAACGGGAGTATGCGTCAACTTAATATGATGGCGGTTTTCGGATTATTGCTAAACGTGACCTTGAATTTTATTTTTATTCATTCAATGAAAGCCGAAGGAGCCGCCATTGCAACTTTAATTACGCAATTCGTAACTGCTCTAATACAAATCGTTTTGGTTTATCGATTATTAAAATTACCATTTAAACTTCCTATTTACGGACAACTTGTCGCTTTAGCAGGGATTATGTTAGGCGTAATTTATGGATTGAAAAGCACCGATTTGGCATGGCCAATTTTACTGCAATGTGCCGCCTTGTTCGTATTCGGAATTGTGTTGTGCTTTGTGTTAAGACTATTCAGTCTCTCAGATTTGAAAGGACTCCTTGCTTCAAAAACTAGTAAGTGATAAGAATTAAGGCTATCAATAAAACTATGGTAGTCCCAACCAATCCTTTCGTGAAATCATTCAATCCCCATCTGAAGTTAGATAGGTAAAACATAAACATGTTAGGGATGAGCGATAAGATTAATATGTCCTGCTGATCTGAACTTTGATTGAAGGTTAAAGAAACGTAATCGTCAAATGAAACTTGCCCTCCTTTGATCAGGTAAGATAAGAAAAACCCTATGATGGGTAAGATTATTCCGGCAATTAATCCGTTGATTGTTTTGTCGTATTTAGCAAATTTGTCCTCCATTATTTCCACTCATTAAGGTTTGAAATTAGATGATGTGCGGTCATATCAAATTGTGTAGGAACCACCGAAACAAAGTTGTGAGAAAGTGCCCATAAGTCAGTGTCTTCTCCTTTGTCTGTTGTTCTGTAATCTCCAGTCATCCAGAAATAATCGCCGCCAAAAGGATCTTTTCTTTTATCAAAAGTATCCTCCCAATAAGCGCGACCTTGTTGGCATATTTTGAAGCCCTCAATATCTGAAGGTCTACCTTTTGGGATGTTTACATTCAAGCAAACCCCTTTTTGTAAATTGTTTTCCAAAACCATGGTAGCTAATTTTGCAGCATATTCCATTGAGGCATCAAAGTCTGCATTTTCGTCAAAATCAAGTAGTGAAAATCCAATACTAGGGATGTTTTCAATTGCTCCTTCTACCGCAGCTGACATAGTTCCTGAATAAAGTACGTTTGTGGCAGCATTTGATCCATGATTTACACCACTTACCAAAAGAGTTGGTCTGTGCTCTAAAACTTCGTATAAAGCCAATTTAACACAATCAACAGGTGTTCCAGAGCAAGTGTAAGATTCAATTCCTTCAAATTGATTGGATGCTTTTAAACGCAGTGGCTCATGAATAGTGATGGCATGACCTTTTCCGCTTTGAACCGTATCAGGGGCTACCACTACAATATCTCCTAAAGGTTTCATGGCTTCAACTAAAGATGCGATTCCTTTTGCTTTAATACTGTCATCATTGGTGATGAGAATCAGTGGCTTTTCTGTCATGCTTCAAAGTTAATTACAAATTTTTGTAAGTCTAAAAATGCAATGCAGAAATTTTAAGAAGTAACAATTTATTAAAGTCGATCTAAGTAAATTAAAACGCCTTTATAAGGGAAAACAACTTGTTTTTTATTGAGCTCAATTAAACCATAGCAAGATTTGCAAGATGTTTTGTGCACTTTGCAGGTAGGCGGTAAATTATTCTTTGCAGATGTAAAATCCTTTCCAAAAGTTCTGAAAAGGTAATCGTCACTTTGCATCTTTTCTATTTCGTAGATGTCAAAGGTTACCGGATCAATTTCATCTCCTGTTAAAGAATGATCATTAACTTTTACCAAAGTTCCTATTAATAAATTGAGCTGTTTCTCGGTAGGGTGTTTGTCCGAGATTACCGTGTATTTAGAAATTTTATAATCACCAAATATGGCTTGTGGTAAGGTTTCTGCTTCTTTAGAAAGTTGAGCAGGTAGTTTCTGAACTTTTACAGGAATAGCCTTTCCAGGTACACGTGTTTGAGCAGATACAAGTCCTGCGCTTAAAATTAAAAGACAAGTGACGAGTGTTTTCATAACGTTTGTTGTTATGTGAAGTATTTCAAAAGCTGTGCCAATTTTTACCAGCTGCTTCCACCGCCTCCACCTCCAGAAGATCCGCCACCCCAAGACGAGCTACTGCCGCTACTATAGCTTCCTCCTGATGAAGATGAACTATATCCACCAGATGAACTGCTAGATGATTTTTGTTTTCTTGGAATGGTATAGCGCGTAATTTTTGAATGACCACAGCTTTTACATGAGTAACAGCGCTCTCCTGTTCCTGAGCTTGTGTAGGTCGCCGCAGAAATCGTTCGGTCGTATTCTTTAAAATAAGTTTTGTGTGAACATTTAGGACATTTACGGTATTTTGAGAACCATTTTTTATACGCCAAAACTAAAACATCTCCTTCAACATCCGTTACCCAAACATCATAATCTATTGATTTAACTTGCTCTTCTTTAATTTGTCCATGGCTTAAATGTTTATCATCACTTTGTTCGTCTAACTTGTGCATGTAAATCCCTGTTTTCTCTGAAATTCTTTCAGTATCTCGCCAACGATTCATCAGATGTCGGTTTAAGAAATAAAGTATCAAAAATGGAATCGGAAACAAGATGGGAATAATCAAAATGGTAAAGAACTTCAAGGTATGATAACGCTTGTGTAAGTCTTTGATAAAGAATGAGATTAGCAGTACAATTAGGTAAATCCCAGTTAATATAAAAATGATCATCACATAGACTGCTCCAAGACCTTCCTCATACCAAGCAAGTGGAGTGAAAGTGTAACTCGGTCCGCTATCATAGCTGTAATTTGAAGATGTATTGTTTGAAACCGGTGGAACATTATACTCGGTTGAAGTGTTGTTAAACACGTCAGCAACGCATTGAACGCCTCTAATTATTCCTGTCACGTAATCGTTCTCCCTAAAATGAGGAATCATTTCATTTTGACGAATATCTTCGCCTTGCAAATCAGTAAGCACAATTTCTGTTCCTCTACCATTAATAAACTCAACGCGGTGGACGTCATTAATCACGAGCATTAAGAACCCATTATCTTCGCCAGCATTCCCGATTCCCCAATGATTAAAAAGATCAGTACCAAACATGTTAGGGTTATTATCGCCAATTGAATTCAGACAAACTACGGCCATTTGATAACCTGTTTCATCTTCAACCCTTTTCATGATTTTATCTAGCGTGTCAATGGCACTTTCTGAAAGCATAAAATGCGGGTCAGATACCTGACTGTAATCTACTTTTCCTGTTCTTGGATCTGGGACATTTTTATAATCATCTATTACTCCTCCTGTATTAATAGCAGCAAAATTAGCTTCTGCTTCACTACTTGAAATAGGTTCAAAGTAAGATTCAAACCAAGTGATTTTTTCAGTTATGGTACCATCTTCTGTGATGATACTGTCGGTCTCAACGGCAATGCTATCTTGAGCAAAACTTAAAGTGTTGCACCAAAAAATAAGACAGAGAAAAACGAATTTAATTGGAGCTGAAATAGGGTTTGATTTCATATTCAGGGTAATTATCTTGATTCTTTTTAAGCAATATATTGTAAGCTTTTACGGCTTCGTTATAGGTCTTTTTTTCATAAGCAATCCTGTTTTCAGAACTCTCAATTTGCATCATCAAGTTTCTGACATTCTCGCTTTCACCGTTTTGCCTAGCAATAGCTTTAGCTTCATTGATTGCAGCGGTTAAATCATTTTCTAACTTGAATTTTTCTTCGCCTTCTGCAGTTTTGATTTTCTCTTGTAAATCTTCTATTGTGGCGTTTAGTTGGGTAGATTCATTTGAAACGCTTAGTATTCCAATCAAATCAGGAATTAAGTTGTTTCTTCTCTCAATAGCAGTTTGAACATAGTCCCATTTTGAATTTACTTCTTCTTCAGCTTCAATCAATTGATCTTTAATATAATCATGATCGTCTATAGAAGATGTAGTTAGGGAATCATTAGTAGAACTGCTTCCATTTGAAAAGATAAAACCTGCAATAATTAGAGCAATTACAATGGCTGCAATAGCTATGACAATTTTCTTAGTATTTGATTTGTCGCCCTCTAAAATCCGTCTTTTCTTTGCAATTGTACTTAAAACGTTTACTGCAATTTGATCTCTAGGATCTACCTTTAATTCTTTTCTCGCATGAAATTCGGCCTTATCTCTATGCTCGTTTTCGTGCGTTTGTAACCAGAGCATTAAATAGGCTTTCGCCAAAACAGCATTTCCATTTTCTATGTACGGATTAATTGCAGTAGCTTCTTCAGCTTTTGCAATGGCTTCAGTGAAATTTCGAGCTTTTAAATGGTCGTCTGCGGCTTTTAAGAATTCATGGGCTTGTAGCTGAAGTTTGTCCCATTCTTCTGATGTCATCCCCATACTAATGGCCAGCTCTTTTAACTCATCTAGCGTTAAGGGACGCTCAGTAATGGTTTCATCTTTTAATCCAGCTTCAACAACTGCCTTGATATGTGCTTTGAATTTATCTTCGCCGTAGCTCATAATAGTTCTTGAATATATTAAACTATTTTAATTTTTACATCTTGATATTCAACAATATCACCTTTTCTGAGCTTTTTTCGCTTTTGCGTTTCAACCACTCCATTTACTTTGATTTCATTTTCCTCAATTAAAATTTTCGCATGGCCTCCAGTTTGTGCAATGTCTTCTACTTTGAGAAGTTTCATTAATTCTATAAAATCTGATGTTGGTTTTAAACTAAATTCTGTCATTTTTTCTTTTTGTAATATTGGATGATTTGTTCTGAAGCCTGAAATGAGGTCATTTTACCTTCGCTTAAAAGCTGTTCTATTTTTTTTATTTCGTTTTGTATTCCTTCTGTTTCGTTAAACTCTTGAAGCAGTTGCTCTTTTACTGATTCTTTTAGCCAATACTGTTGCTGCGTTTTTCTTTTTTTCTCAAACCAGCCAGACGGAACAACTTGATTTTGAAATTTTTGGATTACCTCCCAAGCTTTGTCAATCCCTTTGTTATCATATGAACTTACGGTTTCTACCTGCGGAATCCAATTGTTTTCATTTGCTGGAAAAAGATGCAAAGCGCTTTTGTATTGTGTACGGGCAAAGTTGGCGTTCTTCACATTTTTACCATCCGTTTTCGTGATAAGGATGGTATCCGCCATTTCCATGATACCTCTTTTAATTCCTTGCAGTTCGTCTCCAGCACCTGCCAGCATTAATAGTAGAAAGAAATCGGTCATGGAATGAACAGCAATTTCAGATTGTCCCACTCCGACAGTTTCAATCAAAATAACATCAAACCCAGCAGCTTCGCATAAAATGATACTTTCTCTTGTTTTTCTAGCAACGCCCCCTAAAGACCCTGCTGTTGCCGAAGGTCTTATAAAAGCTTGAGGTTTAGTGGATAATTCAACCATTCTAGTTTTATCTCCCAAAATAGATCCTCCAGATTTCTCTGAACTTGGGTCAATTGCCAAAACAGCTACTTTCTTACCTTGTTCAATTAAATAAGATCCAAAACTCTCAATAAAAGTACTTTTTCCGGCACCGGGAACTCCAGTGATTCCTATTCTAATGGAGTTTCCAGATATTGGAAGCGCTAGCTTCAGTAAGTCTTGTGCTTCTTTTTGATCGGCTTTTTTATGGCTTTCTATTAGCGTAATTGCCTCAGAAAGTGCCGATTTTTCTCCTAAAGAAATTTTTTCAAAAAGTACATCAGCTTTAAGACTTTCATGATGCGCCTTTTTTTTAGCTAATAACTTAGCCACAACTTCGTTATGTGGTTTTTTATTTGAATCGGACATTAAGGTGCCTTTGTTGTATCCTTCGTTACAAAGCGATATTCCGTGACCCACAATGGGTTCTGAACGTCTCTGAGTAGCTTGAATAAAGAATCACCGTAAATATACTCAGATAAGATGTTATCTACACCATATTCCTTTTTTAGAAATTCTTTTTGATACAATGAGGGTTTGTATTGCCCCTGACTCCATCCTCTGCTATCAAATTCAAAAGGGTGTTCATAGAACTTGATTTTCCAAAGTTGTTCAAAAACTGGGGCGTAATATCCAATAATTTTGTTGCTTTCACTTTTAAGTAAGAAAACACTATCTACACCATGTTTTTGAAAGAGGTTTTCTCGATTTAGGTTTGCTGGACCCGGCCAATGTCCTAGAGCGGTGTAAATAAAGCGATCTTTCCTGATAACTTCTGCACCAGTAACCTTTCCGTTGGTGGTTTTAATAAATGCAAAAGTAATCAGTGAAGAATGGGCACCTGTAAACAGACCAATGCCAAAATAAGTTTTGTGAATAGGTTGTGCCTGAGTCATAGTAGATATGCTCATAAAAATACAAAGGCCTATTAACTTAAAGTAGCTCATTTTCAGTGAATTCTAAAATACACAAATGCTAGACCAAAAACAATACTAAGGATAAAGGGGGAGGATAAAATTAAGAAAAAATAGGGCTAAAACAAATAAACCCCTCAGCAGAACCAAGGGGTTTAATGAAACAACAAAATAAATTAATCAAATTTTATCAATAGGTTCAATTTATTTCGTACTCAAATCTATTGATTTATTATTAGAACTGAAAGTACTCCTTGAATCAATCCGTTGGTTCCGGATACATTGGCATCTAAGGTTCCTCCGCCATCTTTTGCCATTACTGAAATGGTATGTGTTCCGGCAGATAGGCTATAAGATTTGCTAAATGACCAGTGGGTTAGCATGTTTCCTAGCCCTGAGGTGTTTGCGGCAACCACTTCTTGTTGTCCACCAGGTCCTACTAATCCGCCATCCACGTATATAGCTATGTCGGCAACGGCATAATTTGTTCCAGTGCCAACTGCTTGAACACCTCCATTTGTGCTAACATAGACTTTTGCATTTGCCGGTACAGTAATCGTTTGGGTCAATCCAGGTATAAGCGTATAAGTTGTTGTCGTAGCTAATAAAGTCAATTGGGCAGTGCCATAAGCATCTCCCGCATCTTGTCCGGCGGTTGAGTTTGGGATGTCTTGACATACCCAGTTGGTTCCGTTATAAACTGCGATTTGATCAGTTGAACAAGCAAGATTTCCTAAAACGTCTGAGTCACCATCTAATAAATCGGCTGGAACATTGGTTACATCTGTCCAATCAACTTCTGAAACTGTTTTTGCATTTAAAGCATAAGGCACTGAGAGCAACTGAGACGATCCCATAAGAACGTATGCCGTTCCGCCAGTAGCATCCATTTTCACTTGTAAGAAATATATTGCATTTCCCCAATCAATGGTACTAAAATCACCACTCACCACAGCTCCGCCTCCAATACTCAAGTTGGCTAAGCCGTGCAAATTTGTTGTAACGGCATGCGTTTCTGTGTACACAGAGGTGCCGCCAGAACTATTTTGTAAAATTGATATTTCAAATCCAACGCTTTGATTAGCCAAAACTTCTCCTGCCGTATTACGAGCGACAGCTTGATATTTGAATAAGTTGGGTGCTTGAGCTGAAGCAATGTTTCCGATTGCAATAAATAGAATGAGTAAATATTTTTTCATTTTATATTTTTTGAATTTTTAATGTTTTAATTGTTTTTGAAGAAGTTTTGAATTGAATCATATAGATTCCGGTATCTAAGAATGATAAATCCATGCTTTTTGTACTATTCCCCGAATAATTATCTCTGTACACCTCTTGTCCCACAGCATTATAAATAATGACGTCTACTTGTTCGTCTAATTCATCAATTTGAATGTTTAATGCTGAATTGAAAGGGTTTGGGTAGGCATTAATAGATATGTTATTTTCAATTTCATTGAGAGAAACTGTCGGTCTTTCAGGTTGATGGAAGCCTTGAGTTAGTTGATTAGAACTTCCAGCGTAAGTATCTATGGCAACTTCTCCTAAGGTCCAACTTAATTGGGCAGATGAAGTGCTGAAATGGTCGCCAGTGCTGCTTACCACTTCTGGAGTAAGAGATTGTGAATAGCCATAAAAAGAGACGCAAAACAGGCAGATTATAAATGCTTTCATATGTGAATTTGTATTGAATTCAAGTTACTGAATTTAAATGAAAAAAGAGGCTTAATCTTGCCTCTTTTTCTCAATATACTCGTCCATTCTGCTTAGTAAACGCCACCATTCTTCTGGTTCTTTGCCTTCTTTGAAAACCCTAACCGCTCCGGCTCTCACTAAAATCTTGCGTAATTCATCATCCTCAAATCCTCCAAGTCGTTCTCGTAGGGTTTCAAAAGATCGGTCAGTATACCCTTTGTGACTTAAAAAGTGAATCGCGGTATCTTCTGCCATGAACTCAGTTTTATGATTCATTTTTAATTGGTGAATTTCTTGTTTGAATTTTATGTATTGGAGAATAAAAGAAATTAATCCACCAAAAAATGCAGATACTGCTGCAACTACTATTGTTTCTATCATGTTTACTGGTTTTATTTTATAAGAATAAGATACAAAATCACAACATAAACAACTTACGTTTTGTCACTTTGTTTTTGAAAGAAACGGTACTATTTGCAGGAAATTCGATCGAAATAAGTCATTCTGTCAGATATACCTTGATGGCACAAGTCTTGTCATAAAGGATTCAAACAAAAAAAGAATAAAAAATGGCAGTAAAAGGAACAGTAAACGTTCAAACCGAGAACATTTTTCCGCTTATTAAGAAATTTCTATACAGTGATCATGAGATTTTCTTGAGAGAGTTAATATCTAACGCAGTTGATGCTACTTCAAAACTTAAAGTGCTTTCAGCTTCAGGAGAGGCAAAAGGTGATTTAGGTGACTTGAAAGTTGAAGTTATTTTAGATGCTGATGCTGGAACATTGACAGTGAAGGATAGAGGAATTGGGATGACAGAAGATGAAATCCAGAAGTATATTAATCAAATTGCATTTTCAGGAGCAGAAGAGTTCGTACAAAAATACGAAGGTAAAGAAGGGGCAGAGCAAATTATTGGACATTTTGGATTAGGATTTTATTCTGCATTTATGGTGGCTGATAAGGTTCAAATCAAAACATTAAGTTTTCAAGAAGGTGCGCAAGCAGTGATGTGGGAAAGTGATGGAACACCTGAATTTGAGATTTCAGATATTGATAAATCAGATAGAGGAACCGAGATCGTTTTGTATATCTCAGATGAGTCTAAAGAATTTTTAGAAAAATCAAGAATTGATGGTATTTTAAACAAGTACTGTAAGTTCCTTCCTGTTCACATTAAGTTTGGAACGACAACACAATCACAAGATGATCCTTCTGGAGAAAAAGATGAAGAAGGAAATGTGAAAAAGGTGGATATTACCTTAGATAACATTATTAATAATCCTGAACCAGCTTGGATAAAAGCACCTGCAGATTTATCAGATGAAGAGTACAAAGCGTTTTACAGAGAGCTGTATCCAATGACTTTTGATGAGCCATTGTTTCATATTCACTTGAACGTAGATTACCCTTTTAACCTAACTGGTATTCTATACTTCCCTAAGTTGAAAGAAACCATGGAAGTACAAAAGAATAAAATTCAGTTGTACTCTAATCAGGTATTTATCACGGATTCAGTTGAAGAAATTGTTCCAGAATTTTTAACGCTTTTACATGGGGTGATTGACTCACCAGACATCCCGTTAAATGTTTCTAGATCTTATTTACAAGCTGACGGAAATGTTAAGAAGATTTCTTCTCACATTACTAAGAAAGTAGCTGATAAATTAGCGTCAATGTTCAAAAATGACAGAGAAGATTTTGAAGCAAAATGGGACGATTTGAAAGTTTTCGTTGAGTACGGAATGTTGACAGAAGATAAGTTTTTTGACAAAGCTGAGAAGTTTGCTTTGATCAAGAACGTGAAGGGTGAAGCGTTAACTATTGAAGATTACATTGAGAAGATCAAGCCGATTCAAACAGATAAGAATGAAAAAACGGTTATTCTTTATGCACAAAGCAAAGATTTACAACACCAGTTTATTCAAGTAGCTGAAGAAAGAGGATATGACGTGGCATTGATGGATAGCCCTTTAACACCTCACTATATTCAAAAATTAGAAACTAAATTGGAGAATGTTTCTTTTGCAAGGGTAGATTCAGATACAATTGATAATTTGATTGCCAAAGACGAAGAGATTCCTTCAAAGTTATCTGATGAAGAAAAAGAAAAGCTGAAGCCAATCTTTGAAGAAGTAGTTCCAAAAGAAAAGTTCCATGTTACTTTTGAAAGCATGAGTGAAACAGAATCACCCATTATCATTACGCAACCAGAGTTTATGCGAAGAATGCAAGAACAGCAGCGAATGGGTGGAGGTGGAATGATGGGCTCATTCCCAGAGATGTATGACCTAAAGGTCAATTCTAATCACCCACTGGTTGGTTCTATTTTGAAAAAGCAAAAAGACAACAAACAAAAAATGGCGAAGCAATTAACCGATTTGGCAATGCTCTCACAGGGTATGCTCAACGGCGAAGAGCTCACTAAATTCATTCAACGCTCAGTTGAATTGATGAAATAAAATAATTAAATCCCTCTTAGTTACTAAGAGGGATTTTTTTAATACTCTACACAGTCTTCAGGAAATATCTGTGTCCATGTTCCAAGTGAATCATTAGTGATGTTCACGCCATCCACCATATTCGATTCTTCTTTGGTCAAATCTCCTTCTATTTCATAGCGTTTAGTTGTGCAAACTTCAATTTCATTTGAGGCGCTAATGGTTATATTTAATCCAAGAATATCCGTGTGACGTGCCCAGAAAAAGCTATCTTCGGTTTCTTCTGAAATGGTGAATGAGTAAATTCCTTCTTTACCCAGTTCTATGCATTCAACCAGCTTACCTTCCTTTTCAAATTCAAGCAAATAACTTGTCCAGTAGGCGCCATTACTTGCTGATATTTTTTCGTAATAATGAATAAGTATAAATTCGCTTTCTTGTTCAGAAAAATGTATGCCAGCTTGTACCATATGCCAATCATCATTTTTTTCTAAAAGTTCAGAGCTTTCCTTGAGTTCTTCAGCCAAAGCATTTTGCTCATTCATGAGCCACTTTTTCAATAAATAATACGGAATTTTTGGCGTCTCGTAATCAAACTCTTTTAGCTGTTCGTCATAGAAAATTTCTCCATCCCAAAGGTCATTTTCTTTTTGATGGTAGGGGAGTTGTGTATCCTGGAATTTGGAAAGAAAATAATTAAAAGAGAGCGTGTCATCTTCAAGAGTGGGCTCTTCACACAAGGTGAAAACTTCATCAGTTTCTGCATTACTCTCAGGGGCTCCGCAAGAGAAGAAAGCTAAAATGAATAAAATTGGAAAGAATTTGATCACTTTTTCTTTTTATAAGAGTCTACTAATTTTCCATTCTCCCAAAGCTCAATAATTTCAATTTTACCGTTCTTTTTATATTTTTTGAATTCACCAGCTGGTCTTCCCATTACTAATTGAACTTCAGCTTTTTTTTCACCTGATTCATAATAGATGGTTTGAAATCCGTTGATGATTTCCATCTCCTTATTGCCGCTTTTATAAAAAGAACAGTAATAACCTTTAGCAGGATCTTCTCTGTTCTCAACTGATAAAGATTTTAACTTTCCTTCTGAGTGCCAAGTTTTAGCAGTATCAATGACGGTTCCATCATCAAACTTCATCTCTGACATCTTTTGACCGCTCTTATAATAAAGAGTGGAATAGCCATCTGCTTTCCCAAATGTATATTGTACCTTTTCTTTGAGTTCTCCGGTTGGATAATATTTCGTTTGTTCTCCATGCATTCGGCCATCAAGAAAGTTGTTATATGCCAAAATGTTGCCTCCAGGATCAGTTTTGAACGTTGTTCCTGTATATGGAGTGACGTTTCTTAAATAGGTAATTTGCTCATTTAAATTGAGCGGCATTCTTCTATTCAAGACGTCATAGTTTATCGTGTCCTGTCCAAAAGAGAAAAATGACAAGAGTGGGGTGATAAAAAATAATGGGTACTTCATATCACGAATATAAAATGGAGTAGAAAATAGCTTGTTTTAAAACTAGTTCATCCTTGCACTATTCTTCACTTTTCCATCCATAAATGGATTTTTATTTGTGAATCTCAAGCTGATTTCAAGTCCACCTCTTGCATTCGTTGCAGGCTTCAGACCAGAGATATTTAAATCATAACTTAAACCTACCGCAAATTGATGAAATTCAAATAACATCATTGGTGTAAAAGCATCTCTTGCTCTTAAGTAACCACCAAATGAAATGGCAGATCCATTTTTCTTTCCAGTGTACTTACTGTCTTGTTGTAATTTGATTCTGAACATAGTTCCTATCAATAATTCCTTTGCTTTTCCTTGAGAATAGAACATAAACCCTGGAAGCCATGCATAACGTGTGTCTGCAATAGAGATAATCCCATCTCCATGTAATACATACTTCATCTGTAATCTATGATTCACTCCTAAGTAAGAATATTTCGGACGAGATAGATGATAAGCTGAGAATCCGACATTTAATTTTAAATCATGATTATCTGTTACATTAATATGCCCGTCTTTGTTGTTATAGTGCCATACGATTCCAGCAGCAAAGTCACCATGCGTAAAAGCATCTGCACCAAAGTTTTCTCCGCTAGTTAAGTCAGGGTTGTAATTAGTTCCATCATACTGATTTCCCCATGTAAGAAAAGTATAATCGATACTTCTTTGACCAACTCCAGCCATTAAACCTAAACCTAAAGTCTGATGTTCTGCAACTTTCAAATGATAAGCAAGCGCCATGTTTATTTGCGTGGTTCCCATTTGAGAGTCACCTGCTTTGTCAGATATAAAGTTGATTCCTCCAGCAAAGTAACCTGTTTCACTTGGCACTCTGTTCAATTTAGAATCGGCAGATGCGGCAAAAGTTTTGTACGGAGATCCAATTTGTCGCCATTGATCTTTATAGTTCAAATTGATTCCAAAGTCAAATTTCACCCCAACTAAGGCTGGGTTTTGCATCATTGGTTGAGTTTGATATTGCGAGAAATGGACATCTTGTCCAAAAGCAAATGCAGCAGATAGTGCTGTTATAACTGTTAAAATCTTTTTCATACTTCTCTTTTTATCTTACTAAGCTTATATTTCCTTTTTGAGAGACGCGCTCTCCGTTAATTAAGTATCCTTCTAATGTATATACAAATACAGCTGGATTTAATTCTTTTCCTTTCCAAGTTCCATCCCAACAGATGTTCATGTTAGAAGCTTCATATACTTTTTCTCCCCATCTGTTGTAGATATGGAAAACAAATGTATCCATACAATCACTGTAAACACAAAGTGCATCATTTTCATTATCACCATTTGGAGAGAATGCCGAAGGCACAAATACTTCACCACATACAATTTCTACATCAACTAACATGCAAGCCGTGTCTGCACAACCGTATCCATTAATCCCGGTTACACAATAAGTAGTAGTCACTTCAGGGCAAGCGATAGGCGATTGACAATTTTCACAATCTAACTC
>JBDVJO010000002.1:0-514598 GCA_039939375.1 Crocinitomicaceae bacterium
ACTTGCGCAGATGGTACTGCCCTTTTGAGGGTGGGAGAGTATGTGGATGCCACTTTTTAAACCTCACTCCTATTTATTTAGGAGTGAGGTTTTTTTTTGCACCAAAATCTCAGACACACTTTAAATATAAGGTCAGGTGGAATAGATTTTAGGGTATGATTTATACTTGAATTAAATTTTTAAAAGAGTTTAAACGAATCTAAACCCGGATTAGCATTAAAATCTAGGTTTCTATAAACTTGGAAAGTATAAGTACTTCTGTAGACAGTTTTGTTACTTTAAAGTTATGATTGGAAGTTATAACATCTAAAAACAAGGATTGTCTTTTTGAGTCTTCAATTATGAACACTTCTTCTTTTTCAAAAAGAGAAAGTTTTTGGTTGATTAAAATATCCGAAATAAGTTTAGATTGTTTAGAACCAAAGGAAATAAACTTTTCTCCGTTATTATACGATCTGATAGTTAAAGGGAATTGCACTATGCTAAAATCGCAATAGACATTATTAGAATTGAAGTTTACATTACCTTTCTTTGCTCGGCTCAATTGATATTTTGAATTCCCAACTTTGAAATTAAAAGGTAGATCGTAAACTTGTATAGGTTTTAAAGTTACTTTGTTTTCTAAGTTTCTCATTAGGAGTTTATCTCGATTAATGAGGAATTCAAAATTCTCAATTTTACGTATGGCGCCATTGGAGGAATCCAAAAAATTCCTGAATTCTTGAATTTTAGCACGTGTAATTCCAAATGACTTAAAGAGGTATTGAAGTTTAATATCTGAAAGTTGAAGAAGTAGCTTTTTAGTAACGGAAATAATTCCTTCAGATTCTTTAAAGTATAACGATTTAAATTGGTCTGATTCATTTTCTAAATCATCATTCATCAGAAGAATATCATTCATAAAAGTTTGTATATTCTCTTTAATAGATGGAGTGATTTTTTCTAGTTCAGGGATTATTTTATGCCTAATTGTATTTCTCTTATACTTTAATTCTTGGTTAGAAGAATCGGTACGATATTCAATATCGTTGAGCGCAATAAATTTGATAATCTTACTTTTTGAAAACTTAAGTAAAGGTCTATAATAAATATCTCTGAACTTTGGGATACCGCCAGCTCCTTTAACTGAAGTTCCCCTTGATATATTTAGCAGGAAAGTTTCAATATTGTCATCAAGATGGTGTGCAGTAAGTACTACGGGGTTCTTATCAGAGGATGTTATTTGATTAAACCATGTGTATCTTAGGTTTCTAGCGGTAAGTTGAATATTCGTTTTTGATTTTTTACTTTTATCAATTGTATTGAAACTAATTGAATAAAATTCTTTATCTAATTTATTAGCTAATAAGGAAACAAACTTTTCATCTAGATCTGAGTCTTCACCTCTCAGCTTAAAATTACAATGAAGAATTTTGAAATAGATTCCGCATTGATGAAGCAGGTGACAGAGTGCCACTGAATCAATTCCTCCACTTGTAGCAACGTAAATTTGATACTCCTTAAAATCAGGAAGTTCTTCGTAAAAGTTATTTTTAAAATCCTCTAACAAATTACACTTTTTATCGCCTTAATTTTTTCTAGGCATTCTTCGTATTCTTTTTCAGGAACTGAACTTGTAGTGATCGCTCCACCAACAGCAACAAAAATAGACTTAGCTATTTCGTTAACAAAAATAGTTCTGATCACCACATTTAGATCAATGTTGAAATTAGGAGCGATATAGCCTTGTGCTCCTGAGTATAAATTTCTCGAAAAAATTTCATTTTCTTCAGAAATAGACATGGCTGAAATTTTTGGAGCCCCTGTCATTGACCCCATGGGAAAGGTTGATTTTATAATATCTGCAAATTTTATATCTGATTTTAGATTGCAGCTAATTGTAGAAATAAGTTGATTAATATTTTTAAACGAGTGTACTTCAAATAGTTTCTTCGTTTCTACAGAATTTTTCGAGGCAATTTTTGAAAGATCATTCCTGACTAAATCTACGATCATTACGTTTTCAGTTATTTCTTTAAGGTCAGATTTTAAATTAGAAATTATTCTATCATTTTCAGAAACGGAAGACCCTTTAGGTGCAGTACCTTTTATTGGTTGCGAAATAATTTCGTTTTGTTCTTTAGAAATGAATCTTTCAGGACTAGTATTCAGAATGATTTTATTTGAAATCCTTTCATAAACTGAGAAAGGGCTTTCAGTTTTATTAAATAATTCTTCGAATGTATTTAATGGATTTAAGTTTTTAAAACTTCCCAAAAAAGCTGTACAATAGTTCATTTCGTAAATATCACCTCTTTGTATTTTGGTTTTGATTTTATCAATTTTTGAGATGTATTCTTCTTTAGACTCTATTTGTTCTATATGAACAGAGTTCCTTTGCTTTAAATCTGATTTTTTTTCTTTAAGCAGTAGACTTTTTACATCCTCAATTGACGAATCTCCGAAAAAGTAGAGCTCACCTTGGATAGCTTGAATGACATTTTTTGGACATTTTAGACTAACATTTGGGAAGCCTAAGAAGTCGTGGTTTTTAGAATTCAACTTTAACTCAATACTGTTTTTGAGATCATAACCTAGATTAGTGAAGATGAATTTACCTTTGTTTGAATCAATAAATGAATCGACCAGTTCGAAATCAACATTACCATCAATAGCTAAATTCTCATCAAAGTCCCAGCCGATAATAAAGTTTTTTGCATCCCTTAGAAACAAGGTTAAATCATTTGGCTCGATTCTAGTTGTTATATCGAACCAACTCATGTTTAAAAGAAGAGGTACAAAAGATTTCATTATTCGTTAACTTAAGCAAAAATAGTATCTTCACATTAGAAGACATCTTTATTTATGAAAATAATTCTAGGCCTTATATTATCGTTTCTGGGAATTTATTCATTGGCTCAAAGTGAAGGGTTCAAATCTATCCCATCAGAAACTACAGGCATCACTTTTAACAATTCTATAATTGAGACCAAATCTCTCAATATCATGAATTACGATTATTTGTACAATGGCGGGGGTGTTGGCATAGGGGATTTTAATAAAGACGGATTTCAAGATATTTTTTTCTCAGGAAACCAAGTAAATGATCAGCTGTATTTTAATAAGGGAGGTTTCAGATTTGAGAAAGTTAGTTTGCCATCTCAAGGTCAAAAAGGGTGGAGTACTGGAGTGTGTGTGTTTGATGTAAATGAAGATGGTTGGGATGATATTTATGTTTGTAGAAGTGGGGCAGATAGTTTAAAGTTGAAGAACGTGTTGTATGTGAATCAGCAAAACGGCAGCTTTAAAGAAGAAGCAAGTTTATTTGGTTTGGATTTGGTTGGACATCATATTCAAGCAGCTCCATTGGACATAGATTTAGATGGTGATTTAGATTTGTACGTTATGGGGCATCCCGGAAAATTTCAGCATAAGGTGGATTATATAGAGATGGCTGAAAAAGTAAGAAATGGGTTAATAGAATCAGACGTATTATTGGAAAATGTAGGAGGAAAGTTTATAGACATAACGAAAGAAAGTAAGATTGTTGAGTATGGATATGGGTTGGGCTTAGCGATTACTGATTTGAATTTAGACGGTTATCCTGATATTATTGTGTGCAATGATTTTGACGAACCGGATCACGTTTTTATAAATCAACAAAATAATACTTTCAAAGATCAAAATCTTAGTTACTTCAAGCACACGTCTAATTATTCTATGGGGAATGATGTAGGTGATATTAATAATGATGGAATGTTAGATTACATATCGGTGGATATGGCATTTGACAGTCACGAACGTTCTAAAACGAACATGGCCTCTATGGATTTGCAAAAATTTAATGCGAGAGTTCAATTGGGTTGGGGGTATCAGTATATGCATAACATGCTTCATTTGAATACAGGATTAGGAACTTTTCAAGAAATAGCTCAGATATCTGGGGTTGCTAAAACGGATTGGAGTTGGGCTCCTTTGTTTATGGATATCGATCAAGATGGATATCAAGATTTATTTATTACGAATGGCTATAAAAGAGATACAAAAAACAATGATATAAAGTATAAACTAGAAGCCTTAAAAGAGAAGAAGGGAGAAGTAAGTCTTGAAGAGTTTTTAGCTCTTATACCATCTGTAAAGATTGAGAATTATTTTTTTGGAAATAATCAAGATTTGACTTTTGCTGATAAGCGTGAAGATTGGGGAGTAGATGAAAAATTAAATTCTAACGGAGCTGCATATGTTGATTTAGATAATGATGGTGACCTAGATTTGGTGCTTAATAATGTGGATACTTTGGCTTCAGTTTATGAAAATAAACTAAAAACTGAAAGTCAGTATTTAGTTCTGGATTTTTCAGAATTACCTCAAAATGTTAGTTCAGGATTAAAAATAAAAGTTGAAACCGAAAAGGGAGTTCAAATAAGAGAGAATTATTTTGTAAGAGGTTATCAATCAACCGTTGATAAGAGACAATTTTTCTATTGCCCTTCAGATGACGCTTTCGTGAAAGTGAGTATTGGAAAAGATTTTGAAATTCTCAACCCTAAACCGAATAATACATACTTAATTAATGCGTCAATGGCTACACCTTCAAGAATTGAAGGTCCGTTTGCAAATTCATTAGCATATTTTGAAGAGATTACTGAATCGTCAAAATTGGAAGCTGTTTATATTGATAACAAATTCAATGATTTTGAAAAAGAATCACTTTTACCCCATCAAATTAGTACGAAAGGACCTGAAATCGTAGTGGGAGATTTTGATAAAAATGGATTTGAAGATTTTATTGTTTCTTCAGCTGTGGGAAAGATTCCAATGGTTTATCTGCAAAATACACAAGGTAAGTTCAAGAAAATGCTTTCTAGATCATTTTATAATCATCATGCTACTGAGGATGGAGATATGACCGTTCTTGACATAAATGGTGATAACAATTTGGATTTGATTATCTCTTCAGGAGGTTATCAGTATGAATCGGGAGATACTTCATATCAAAACAGACTGTATATAGGCAACGGATTAGGGATGTTTGGATTGGTGAAAAATGCCTTACCAATAGAAGGATTTAACTCTGGAAAGATTTTAAAAAACGACATTGACAAAGATGGGGATGAAGATTTAATCGTATTTGGAGCAGCTGATCCGTTAAATTATCCTTCACCTGGAACAACAAAAATTTACCTGAATACTAAAGGTTTTTTCCGAGATGCCACAGCTGATATTTCTCCTGAAATTGAAAATGTAGGAATGGTGAATGATGCAGTTTTATCTGATTTTGATTCAGATGGAGATTTGGATATTGTGATAGTTGGAGAATGGATGAATGTTACTGTTTTTCAAAATACAAATGGAAAGTATAAGAAGTTTGAAACCAATTTAAACTTACCCGGATGGTGGTCGTGCATAGAAATTGCTGACGTTGATGGAGACGGTGATGATGATTACTTGTTGGGAAATGCAGGAATGAATAATAAATACAGACCTTCAGTTGAAAAACCTTTAGAAGTTTATGCAAATGACTTTGATGACAACGGTACTATTGATATTGTCTTAGCATATGATAAAAAGTCAGGGAAATTACCAGTGAGAGGGAGAGAATGCTCATCTAGTCAAATGCCTTTTATAGCCGATAAATTTCCAACGTTCTTAGAATTTGCAACTTCAGGATTAGAGGACATCTATCCAAAGGAAAAATTAGATGCGGCTTTACATTTGAAAGCTACTGAATTCAGAAGTGGGGTGATTTATAACAATGGTGAAAAAGGTTTTTCCTTTGAACCATTTTCTATAGAGGGGCAAGTTTCTTTTATCAATGATTTTGAATTTATTGATATAAATGGAGATGGTTTAAAAGATATAATTGCTGTCGGAAATCGATTCAATTCAGAAGTTGAAACGACTAGATATGATGCAGGGTGCGGAGTGGTTTATTTGCAAAAAAAAGGTGGAGGTTTTGAGTACGCTACACCATTAGAAACTAAGTTTTTTGCCCCGCATAACGCGAAATCTTTGTGTACAATCAAGTTAGCAAACGGAAAAACTGGAATTTTGGTAGGGAATAACAATCAGATTATACAACTTTTTCAACTCAACTATTAATTTCGAAAAAGTTGTTGTGCTTCAGTAATACCATTTAACTCATAAATTAAAAGATAAGTGCCTTTTTCGTAAGTAGATAAGTTCACCGAGAACGAAATATTGTTCTCCAAATGTTCTAAAACCTGACCTTGTGCATCTACCAAAACTATATTTTTTAAAGTACTTCCGCTAGGAAATGTGACCTTCACTATATCGCTGGTAGGGTTTGGATAAGCCTGAATTTGTGATTGCTGATGCTCAAATAAGTTACTCTGATCAAAAACTACAATTGTAGAATCACAAAAAGTTTCTACACATCCGTTTCCATTATTTACTTGGACGCATACGCAGTAATCTCCAGGGGTGCTCCATTGATTATAAAATGGAGCGTTATCCGTAGATAAGTTCCCATCACAAAATGTCCAAACATAGGTAGCAGTAGAATAGACGTCAGTAGTATCATAATCTACAAACAGGGAATCTGAAATGTCGATATTTATATTTGAAAAGTTGAAGGATAAATGAGGTTCTTGATTGATTTCAATAGCTATTTCTGCTGTATCATTTGGACAAGCTCCTACCCCTGGAACGATATAATTGAAGAAATAATCCGCTTCAGGTAAATCATAATAATCCAACCAACCTGTTGTTGAATTGAATTGACCAGAATTGGATGTCTCTTCCCATAATCCCGTTAAAGATCCATCCAAATAAGAATTTAAATCAACTGAATCATCTGTATTGCAAAAAATAGCAGAATTGTCAGAACCAGCGTTCGAAGCTTGAGAAACAGTGATGTCAATGGTAATTGAATCTAAACACCCGGCTCCGTCATCAGCAATTAGTTCAATCGAATAAACTCCGGCCGAACCAAAACTGAGTAGTGAATTTGTTTGTGTTGAATACGTAAACTCGTCTAAGTGCCACTCATAAGAAACCGCTCCGGTAGAGGTATTCGTAAAATTGACTATTTCACCAGTACAAACAGAAGTGTTGGTAGGAGTAAATCCTGCAGTTACACCACAGCTAGAGAATCCCAGTTGAGGAATAATCAAAGCGAAAAATAAAAGAGAAACGAATCCTTTCATGCGGTAAAATTAGCCAAAATCATATTCTTAAACAATTCTTGTAATTAACTGAGAACGAAATGCTTGAAAAAGCTAACAAAATCCTGATTTTCTCGTAATATGAATTACGGTTTAAAGAGACTATCTTTGCAACCAAAATCTAATTAGCACTTAAAGCGGTGAAAGCAGAATTGACAAAGGAATTTATTGCACGACTTCAGCTCATGTTGGAGAATGGTGATATTGTTGCTATTTCAACCGAGATGAGTGCTTTTCACCCCGCAGATGTTGCTCAAATTTTATCTTCATTTTCGATTGAGGATGCAAAGTTCATCTTTGATTTGTTGGATGATGAAGTTTCGGCGGATGCCTTGATGGAATTGGATGAAGATTATCGTGAACGGTTTTTAGCGCTCTTTTCTACAGAAGAAATTGTAGAGCAAGTAGATAATCTTGAAACTGATGATGCTGCCGATTTATTAGGAGAATTAGAAGAAGAAGAGAAGGATGAGATTATTGCTCAACTAGAAGACAAGGAGCATGCATCTGAAATTACAGATCTATTAAACTATGATGAAGATACCGCGGGTGGACTCATGCATAAAGAGTTTATTAAAGCAAAAACGTATTGGGCGGTAGATCGTTGTGTGATTGAGTTAAGGCGTCAAGCTGAAGAAGTAGACAGGGTTTATTCAATTTACGTGGTAGATAAAGATGATATTTTACTTGGAGTATTGTCTTTGAAAGCACTGTTATTTGCAGATCCTAAAACTTTGATTGAAGATATTTATAAGAAGGATAAAATCCATTACGTAAAGGCACACGAAAGCTCTGAAGAGGTGGCAAGTGTGATGGAAAAGTATGATTTAGTAGCCATTCCTGTAGTTGATCGTCAAAACAAATTAGTTGGAAGAATTACGATTGATGACGTAGTAGATGTCATCAAAGAAGAGGCGGAGAAAGATTTTCAGATGGCTTCAGGTATCTCTGAAAATGTCGAGAGTTCATCAGGTGTTTTAAAAAATGCGCGATCAAGATTACCTTGGATTTTAATTGGGTTGGCAGGGGGAGTTGCTGCATCTCAAATTATTAAGGGATATGAAGTGCAGATTGATATCAATCCGGCTTTAGCCTTTTTTATTCCATTAATTGTGGCCACCGCGGGTAACGTTGGGGTGCAATCTTCGGCGATTATTGTGCAAGGATTGGCTTCAAAAGACTTTAAGATTCAATCTTTGTTTAAGCAAGTAGGTAAAGAAACCCTCGTTGGAATGCTGGTTGGATTCATTTGTTCAATAGTAATTTTTGGAATTTCTTATGTGTTCATTGATGATCTCAGATTAGGAATAACCATTGCGATTTCCTTATTCTTAGTGGTTGTCATAGCGGCTATATTAGGTTCATTGGTTCCGCTCTTACTAGATCGGATTAAAATTGATCCAGCCCTGGCAACCGGTCCCTTTATCACAACCGCAAATGATATCATAGGATTAACCATCTATTTTATGGTTGCTTATTTTGTTTATTTGATTTAAATGAAAGTAGCGTTTTTAGATACCGTCCACGCAGTCTTGGAAGAAGGACTAATTGAACTAGGGCATCATTGCGTTGATTTTACCAGAACTTCAAAAGAAGAAATAATAGCTACAATAAATGAATTTGAAGGGATTGTAGTGCGGTCAAGATTCCCTATTGATCAAGATTTTTTGACACATTGTACTTCTTTAAAATTCATTGCGCGTTCAGGTGCGGGCATGGAGAATATTGATATTGATTTTTGTGAAAACCGAAATATTCAATTATTCAATGCACCCGAAGGCAATAGGAATGCAGTTGCCGAACATGCTTTAGGAATGTTACTATCTCTGTTCAATAAACTAAATACTGCAGATGCAGAGGTTAGATTGGGAAAATGGGATAGAGAAGGAAATAGAGGAATTGAGTTAGATGGTAAAAAAGTAGGATTAATAGGATTCGGAAATAACGGAAGTGCTTTTGCAAAGAAGTTGTTAGGTTTTGAAGTAGAAATTAACGCATACGATAAGTATAAAAAAGGCTTTGGATCTGATCAGGTAGATGAAGTTGGGTTTGAATCGCTTAAAGCTTGTGACGTAATAAGTTTACACATTCCTCAGAATGACGAGACAAAGTGGATGATTGACGCAGAATTCATAGCTCAAATGGAGCATCCATTTTACCTTATTAATTTATCTAGGGGGAAAATAGTCAAGACCAAAGATCTTTTAGATGGTCTAAATTCAGGAAAAGTACTTGGGGCTTGCTTAGATGTTTTAGAATATGAGAAAGCATCTTTTGAAGATATGTTTAAAGATGGTGTGAATCCTGATTTTAAAGAATTAATTGCTTCAAACAAGGTATTATTGAGTCCTCATGTAGGCGGTTGGACGCATGAATCCTATTATAAATTGAGTTTAGTACTGCTTGAGAAGATAAAAGAGGCGTTTCATTCGTAGATTAATCTAGTGCATTCATAGATTTATTAACAATTGGGGCTTAAAGTAAAAACTCAATGTTTTCAAGTGTTTACCGAATAATTAGCTGAGTTATTAAACGCTAACTTGTTGATATGTCGGGATTTTTAATTTGTGGGAATAACATTTTTTACTTATTTTCGTTAACATTAATAGTTGGCAGGCTTTTTGTAATTTTGTCAACAACCGACAAAGATTATAAAAACCAAAAAAGACCGAGACATGAGAAAAGTAGTAATAGCAGGATTATTAGGAGTATTTGCAATAGGAATGGTTAGCTGTGGTGGTGGACACACTTGTGACGCTTACAGAAAAGCTGATTATTCTGAATACAAAAAAGAGCAAAATCAAAAAGTTGAAATGATTCAGGAATTAACTGAGCAAACTAAATAACTTTTTGTTAAGATATTTGAGACATCTCTTGGTAATCCAAGAGAGGTTTTTTTGTGCCCTAAATTTTAATTGACTTGTGTGACTTTCTTTCGTAAATTGCTGAAAATCAAAAAACATCCAATGAAAAAACTTTTTAAATTATCAGCTGTCGTATTGTGTTTTCTAGCAATGGCAAGTTGTGGCGGACACACTAAATGTGATGCCTACGGAGGCCAAGCAAAATACAGCGATTATAAAGCAGAACAAAATCAAAAAATTGAAATGATTCAGGAATTAACTGAACAAACCAAATAAATTTTTTGTCTAGATATTAAAAATCCCCCTCGGTAATAACCAAGGGGGATTTTTTATTTCAATTTTACGAAGGCTTAAGATTCTACTTCTTCTTTCGCTTGTCTGAAAACTAATTTACCTTCAAACATGTCCAATATAACTTTGCTATCAGCCCCGATTTTTCCGGCGAGTAAGTCTTTAGATAATTGGTTAATTAAGTCACGTTGCATTACTCTTTTTACAGGTCTTGCACCATATTGTGGATCATAACCTTCTAAGGCCAACCATTCTAAAGCCTCTTCTGTTGCCGTCAACTCTATGTGCGATTCTTTTAATCGATCTTGCAATAACTTAAATTGAATCTTTACAATATCCAGCACATCTGTTCTTGAAAGCGGCTGGAACATTATTGTTTCATCTATTCTATTCAAGAATTCAGGTCGAATAGTTCTTCTTAGCAATTCAAATACGCCTTGCTTAGCCTCTTCCACAATAGTTGCTTTGTTTTTATCAGTTAATCCCTCAAACTTTTCTTGAATTATTTCAGATCCAAGATTTGAGGTCATAATGATAATGGTGTTTTTGAAGTTTACAGTTCTACCTTTGTTGTCCGTAAGCCTTCCATCATCAAGAACTTGCAGTAAAACATTGAACACATCAGGGTGGGCTTTTTCAATCTCATCCATCAATACAATTGAAAAAGGTTTTCTGCGCACTGCTTCAGTCAGTTGTCCGCCTTCATCATATCCAATATATCCAGGAGGTGCGCCAACCAATCTACTAACAGAGTGTTTCTCTTGATACTCACTCATGTCAATTCTGGTCATGGCGTTTTCATCATTGAAAAGGTAATCCGCCAATGCCTTTGCTAGCTCTGTTTTTCCCACTCCAGTTGTTCCCAAAAAGATGAAGGATCCGATTGGTTTTTTGGCATCTTGTAATCCTGCTTTTGAACGTCTAACAGCATCAGAAATGGCAACAATTGCATCTTTTTGTCCAACTACTCGCTTGGCCAATTCATCTTCAAGTTTAAGTAGCTTGACCCTTTCGCTCTCAATCATTTTACTCACCGGAATACCAGTCCATTTAGAAATGACTTGGGCAATTTCTTCAGCGTCTACCTCTTCTTTTATTGTTTTTGAAGATTTTTGCACTTCAATTAATTCGGCTCTAAGCTCTTCTACTTTTGCTTCTGTGCTTTGAATTTTTCCATATCTAATTTCAGCGACTCTTTCGTAATCTCCTTCACGCTCGGCTTTATCAGCCTCTAACTTTAAATGTTCCAAGTCTTCTTTAGCTTGCTGTATTCCGTCAACTACATCTTTTTCCCTTTGCCACTTAGCTTGAAAAGCAGACCTTTTTTCGGTTAACTCACCTAATTCTACTTGAAGTGCTGTCAGTTTTTTCTCATCTTTTTCTCGTTTAATCGCTTCTCGCTCAATTTCGAGCTGCATGATTCTTCTGTCAATTTCATCTAATTCTTCCGGCTTAGAATTCATCTCCATTCGCAATTTAGAAGCTGCTTCATCAATTAGGTCAATCGCTTTATCCGGAAGTTGTCTCTCCGTTATATATCGCTGTGATAACTCAACTGCAGAAATAATTGCCTCATCTTTGATTAAAACCTTATGATAAGTTTCATATTTCTCTTTAATTCCTCTCAGAATTGAGACTGCATCATCCGTTTCTGGTTCGTCTATCAATACGGTTTGGAATCTTCGCACAAGTGCTTTATCCTTTTCAAAGTATTTCTGATACTCATTCAAAGTTGTTGCACCCACAGCTCTTAACTCCCCTCTGGCTAATGCAGGTTTTAAAATGTTGGCCGCGTCCATAGCCCCTTCGCCACCACCACCTGCTCCAACAAGTGTATGAATTTCATCAATGAATAATATGATTTCACCATCAGATTTAATGACTTCTTTCACAACTGATTTAAGTCGCTCTTCAAACTCACCTTTATATTTTGCACCAGCAACCAGTGCTCCCATATCAAGTGAATAAACTAATCGTGATTTTAGGTTTTCTGGAACATCTCCGTTTACTATTCTATGCGCTATACCTTCAGCGATTGCAGTTTTACCAACTCCTGGTTCACCAATTAAAATAGGGTTGTTCTTCGTTCTTCTCGTTAAAATTTGAAGTACTCTTCTAATTTCATCATCCCTGCCAATAACTGGATCTAATTTTCCAGTTTTGGCCATTTCATTTAAGTTGTTGGCATATTTATCCAACGATCTGTAGGTATCTTCTTGTCCTTGTGATTGCACTGTATCTCCGTTTCTTAGTTTGTTAATTGCCGCTTTTATTACTGTTTCATTTAATCCTAAATCTTTTAACATTTTCGCAACACTCTCATTTCCTTTTGATAGTCCTAGAAATAACATATCTGTTGCTAGATATTCATCTCTAAATTCATCCATTAATTTAAATGAGTTTGCGATCAATTTATTAGTATCATTACCCATGTGGATTTGCCCACCGGTAACTTTTGGATAGGAATTAATGATACTTTCTAGGGTTATTTTGACTTTCTGTTCATCTAAATTAGACTCACTGAAAATGAAAGGCAGAACGGCATCATCTACCTCAATCATTGCTTTCAAAATATGTCCCGGTTCAATAGCCTGCTGACCATTAGCCGTAGTAATGGTTTGGGCTTGTTGAATTACTTCTTGTGTTTTTGTAGTCAGTTTGTTAATGTTCATGACGATTGTATTTTGTAAGGTATGCTCAAATTTAAGTCCAATTCATGGCTGCGTAATTTTTAATGCAAAAATGTCTGAAACGCAACAAACTACTGACATTTTTACAGATTAATTGAATAAAAAACGGTTATTTCGTCAGTTCGTTGATAAAAAATGATAATTACTAGCCGAATTGCAGATTATTAGCAATAAATTTGCGCTTTATTCTTGGTCATTGCATTGTGGCCAACGTTAATTTTAAGAAATGATAAATATTGTATTGTTCGGACCTCCAGGTGCAGGGAAAGGTACTCAAGCCGAGAGACTTGTAAAGAAATATAATTTATTTCATCTATCTACAGGTGATGTATTTAGGTATAACATTAAGAATGAAACCGAGTTAGGGAAAATGGCGAAGAGTTTCATGGATCAAGGAAAATTGGTTCCGGATGAAGTAACAATCAAATTATTAATTTCTGAAGTTGAGAAGAACCCAGATGCTGAAGGCTATATCTTTGACGGATTTCCTAGAACAACTCCACAAGCAGAAGCTTTAGATAAAATTCTGGCTGAAAGAGGTACTTCTATCACTAAAATGTTGGCTTTAGATGTTGAGAAAGAAGAATTAAAAGAGCGTTTAAAAAACCGCGCCTTATCTTCAGGAAGAACAGATGATGCTGATCCAGAAATTATAGAAAATAGAATCAAAGTATACATGGAAGAGACATTCCCTTTGAAAGAGTTCTATGATGCACAAGGAAAGTTCGTAAGTATCAATGGTCACGGAACGATTGAAGAAATTACAGAACGTCTTTTTGATTCAATCGATACAATTTTAGCTTAATAAAAAGCCAAATCTGAGTTATGAGTAATTTTATAGATTACGTAAAAATACATTGTCGCTCAGGAAAAGGCGGAGCCGGATCGCAGTACATGCGCCGGGAAAAATATATTGCCAAAGGTGGTCCTGCTGGCGGTGATGGCGGTCGTGGTGGCCACGTTATTGTTAAAGGAAACGAACAACTTTGGACGCTTTTACCTTTAAAGTATAGAAAACATATCAAGGCTACGCATGGTGAACCGGGTGGAAGAAACCAGTGTCATGGTGCGGATGGTCAAGATGAGTATGTTGAAGTTCCTTTAGGAACAATTATTAAAGATGTAGATACCGATCAAGTAATCGGTGAAATCTCAGAGCACGGTCAAGAAATTATCGTAATGCCTGGGGGTAAAGGAGGAAAAGGAAACGTACATTTTAAAAATTCTGTTAATCAGACTCCGAGATATGCTCAGCCGGGTATCCCAGAGCAAGAAGGATGGTTAATTTTAGAGTTAAAAGTATTAGCAGATGTAGGTTTGGTTGGATTCCCAAATGCAGGTAAATCGACTCTTTTATCCGTGTTATCTGCAGCAAAACCTGAAATCGCAAATTACCCGTTCACAACCTTAACACCCAATTTGGGAATCGTTTCTTATAGAGATTTCAGGTCTTTCGTAATGGCGGATATTCCGGGAATAATTGAGGGTGCTCATGAAGGAAAAGGATTGGGCTTACGTTTTTTAAGACACATTGAACGAAATTCGGTGCTTTTATTTATGGTTCCGGCAGATGCTGAGGATATTGAAAAAGAGTATAAGATTTTAGTGAATGAGTTAACGCAATATAATCCTGACTTGGTAGATAAACCAAGAATGTTAGCGATTTCTAAATCAGATATGTTGGATGAAGAATTGAAAAATGAAATCATACCAACCTTACCAGACATTCCTTATGTTTTTATTTCATCTGTAGCGCAATCAGGCTTAGTTGAATTGAAAGACATGATTTGGGAGGAGTTAAATTAGATTCCTTAAATTCGTGAGATAAACACATGCGGTTGTTTTTCATCACCATATTATCATTTACATTGTTTTTTTCTTGTCAAGAAAATGAGCGTCAAGTTGTTATTGGCGGAGGTTATGGTATTGGTGAAACAATTGATGGTTTAAGACAAGGAGATTGGAAATTCTACCGAGAAAATGATAGTTTGATGTCCGAAGGGGCTTTTTTAAATGATTCTGCAAACGGGGATTGGATATTTTACCATGAAAATGGAGTGATAGAAGAACAAAGCTTTTGGACAAATGGTGTGCTTGATGGAGATTATGCTGTTTATTGGCCGAATCAACAATTAAAAGAGAAAGGCACCTTTGTGCAAGATAGAAAGTATGGCGTTTGGGAATATTATTCAGAAGAAGGCACAATTGAAGCCCAAGGTGAATTTGGAAATAATTTCATGCAAGGACGTTGGGAATTTTGGTATCCAAACGGACAATTGAAGGCAATCAACCATTACAGAGATTCACTTGCTCATGGCCCTGTTTTGGAATATTTTGAAGATGGCACTATAAAAACAGAAGGTCAATTTTCTTACGGACGTCAAGACAGCACTTGGAAACACTATTATCCAAGTGGCAACCTAGAAGAATTAGTTCAGTGGGAAATTGGAGAAAAAAATGGATTGTCAACAACTTTTTATGAAAATGGTGATAAAAAAATAGAGTCTAATTATCTTTACAATGTTAAAAACGGAGAAGAAAAACATTACTACGAAGGGGGAACCTTGCAAATTAGGTGCAATTATGTCACGGGCAAAGAGCATGGCTGGTTTGATTACTTCTTAGAAGATGGCTCTGAAGACGGACATGTTTATTTTGAAATGGGCGTCAAAAAAATGGACAAAGAGATGTCCAAAGTGAATTACGATTTGAATATAGTAGAATAAGATTATTACAAGCATGAAAATTAACACAGCATACGCAACGAAAGAAAAAGCACTTGAATTATATCATTCGCCACTAATGGATTTAATGTATCAAGCAGCGACAGTTCATAGAGAATTTCATGATCCAAATGAAGTTCAAATGAGTTCTTTAATATCAATTAAGACGGGTGGATGCCCTGAGGATTGTGGTTACTGCCCGCAGTCTATTGTGCACAATACTGAATTGGAAGTTGAACCTATGATGAGTGTTGATCAGGTGGTTGGATTGGCAAAAAATGCAAAAGCCAATGGTTCATCTAGAGTTTGTATGGGGGCAGCATGGAGAGAGGTGCGTGACAACAGAGACTTTGATAAGGTGGTAGAAATGGTGCAAGAAATCAACGGAATGGGGATGGAAGTATGTGCTACCTTGGGAATGATGAATGAAGATCAAGCCAAACGATTAAAAAACGCAGGTCTTTATGCCTACAATCACAACTTAGATTCTTCTGAAGAATTTTACAAAGACATTATCTCAACTAGAGAATATCAAAATAGAATAGACACCATTGGTAACGCAAGAGCAGCAGGAATATCAGTTTGCTCTGGCGGAATCATTGGAATGGGAGAGACTGCAGAAGATAGAATAGGAATGCTAATGACTTACGTTCACATGGAGCAGCCACCAGAGTCAATTCCAATTAACGCATTAGTTGCAGTAGAAGGAACTGCTTTAGAAGAGCAAAACCCAATTGAAATTTGGGAGATGATCAGAATGATTGCAACATCTAGAATATTATTTCCAGAATCAATCATCAGATTATCTGCAGGTAGAACGCAAATGTCTCATGAGTCTCAAGCACTATGTTTCTTTGCAGGAGCTTCTTCAATTTTCGCAGGAGACAAGTTGTTGACTACACCAAATCCAGAATTTAACGAAGACAAAGCATTGTTTGATATCTTAGGATTGAAATCTAAAGCACCTTTTCAAGACGGTGAACAACCGGAAACATTGGTGGATGAAAAAGTTGAAAAAGCGAAGAAAGTTAGAGCTGAAAAAGAAGCAAGAATTAAAGCTAAAGCAACTGAAAAATCAGGATTTCAACCAAGAAAAGTGAGTGTTGAGTAAGTGAAAAAATTCCCTTCAACTCTTTCTAATAAACTGAAAGAGAGACAAGAAAATGATGCCTTACGTGGCTTAATGAAAGCTGACGGAATGGTAGATTTTTATTCCAATGATTACTTAGGAGTAGCCAAACTATCTTTTGAAACAGAAGGGTTATTTGGTTCAACAGGTTCACGTCTTATTTCAGGAAATTCGAGTAGAACTGAAGAAATTGAAAAAGAATTAGCCCAATTTTTCCATCAAGAATCGGCCTTACTTTTCAATTCAGGTTATGATGCAAATCTAGGTTTGTTTTCTGCTGTTCCGCTTAAAGGTGATACGGTCATTTATGATGCTTTAATCCATGCTTCAATTCGAGATGGAATCAGAATGAGTTTAGCAAATTCCTACGCATTTGCGCACAATGATGTTGAGCAAATGAAAGAGAAATTGGCTAGAGCAAAAGGAACTGTTTATGTTGTTGTTGAAAGTATCTACTCAATGGACGGTGATCAAGCTCCAGTAGAAGAAATACTACATGTTTGTGAGATGGCGGGCGCTTACCTTATTGTGGATGAAGCGCATGCGGGGGGAGTTTTAGGAGATGATGGAGAAGGATTATGTACAGAAATTGGGATTGATGATCGTATTTTTGCGAAAGTGGTCACTTTCGGTAAAGCATTTGGAAGCCATGGAGCCGTTGTTTTAGGAGCACTGGATTTAAAAACATATCTCATCAACTTTGCTAGATCATTAATTTATACAACTGCTTTGTCTCCGCATGCACAAGAAAGAATTATTACTGTTGTAAATGCAGTTTCAGATTTAGATGCTGAGCGTTATCAATTAGAAAGAAACATAACCATATTTAAATCTTCATTCAGCCAATCTGAGTTTAAGTTAATTGAGAGTAATTCTCCCATTCAATCTGTTTTGATACCAGGGAATTCAAATGCAAAAATGCTTGCAAAAAAAGTGCAGGATGCCGGATTTGCAGTAAAAGCAATCTTGTCTCCAACAGTTGCAAAGGGTGAAGAACGATTGAGAATATGCCTTCATTCGTACAATACAGAAAAAGAAATAATCGAACTAACAAATACCATCAATGGCTAGACGAATTTTTATTTCAGGAATAGGAACAGAAGTGGGTAAAACATTTTGCTCTGCTATAGTTGTTGAAGCTTTAAAGGCTGATTACTGGAAACCTGTGCAAGCAGGAGAATTAGATGACTTAGACTCTTTATGGGTGAGGGACTTTATTTCAAATGACGAATCTAAGTTTCACACTGAACGTTTTTTGTTATCTGAACCTATGTCTCCACATGCTGCCGCTAAAATTGACGGTATCGAAATGCAAATTGCTGATTTTAAAGTCCCAAAAACAACCAATGATTTAATAATTGAAGGAGCGGGAGGATTAATGGTTCCGATTAATGAAAAAGGCGATATGATAGTTGACCTCATTCCGCAAGTCGCAGATGAAACAATACTCATTTCTAAAAATTACTTAGGCAGTATTAATCACACATTATTGAGTGTAGAATTACTAAAAAGCCGTGGAATTAAAATAACAGGGATCATTTTTAACGGAGATCCAAATCCAGCAACAGAAGAGATTATATTAGCTACAACAGGTTTAAAATGTTTAGGCAAAGTTCCTTTGGCAGATTCAGACATTAAAGAATTTGTAAAAGAGCAGGCCGGGAAATTAGCAATTTAAGTGACTTTAGGTAAAACTTAAAGTAATTCTTGTATCTCAAAACTTCTCCCATTAAAACTAAAACTGTCACCAGCAACTTTTCCTTTCATAGCTTGAGCAATAGGACTAACTGGAGAAACCGCGAAATAGGTTTTACCATCTATCTCTAATTTTCCTGCAGAAATTGATAGGTAATAAGAAGCGGCATTTGTTTGTACTAAACTTCCTAGTCCAACTGCAGAATTACCAGAGTCAGGTGAGAATTGAGCAAGGGCCATTTTTAATTTTTCAGCTTCTGCCTGTTGTTTTGATTTTTGTTCCACATCTAATTGCATCATTGCTCGTGCAGTGTCATGTTTGTCACCTGCTGTAGATTTCGTTTCAGAATTTGCGGCATTTTGAGCTGAAGAAATCGCCAACTTAATCTCATCAATTCTAGATTGAGCATAGTCTTGACATGCTTTGTATAATGCTAATTTGGTCTCCTTACTCATGAAACGCTAAGGTACGTATTTCAAGATTATGTAATTCACTTCTTGTTAATTCGTCTAATTATTTACGCCCTTATTTAAACAATACGTCTGATTGCTGGTTTTAAATAAAGGATAATACTAAATTTGTAGCCACGAATGAAAGACACATTAATTAAAGATATTGCCGGAATGGATGATGAGCAGGTGGGTGATTTACACCTTTTCTCAGATACTGATACGCCAATGCGCAAAGATGCATTTGACAAATCAGATGAAGAGAAGATGACAGTCATTGAGGAGAAGTTTGCTGAAATAATGCACACTTTAGGACTTGATTTAACTGATGACAGCTTGAAAGGAACACCTAAACGTGTTGCTAAAATGTTTGTTAAAGAAGTGTTTGGAGGCTTAAACCCGAAGAACGCACCAAAGAACTCTAATTTTGAGAACAAGTACAACTATACAGAAATGTTAGTTGAAAAAGATATCACGGTATATTCTACTTGTGAACATCATTTTTTACCAATTGTAGGAAAAGCACATGTAGCTTATTTTTCAAATGGTAATGTGATTGGTCTTTCAAAAATGAATAGAGTAGTGGATTACTACGCAAAACGTCCGCAAGTTCAAGAAAGAATGACCATTCAAGTTGTAAAACACTTGCAAGAGTTTTTAGGAACCGAAGATGTTGCTTGCGTAATTGACGCAAAACACCTTTGCGTAAATTCAAGAGGAATTAGAGATATTCAAAGTTCAACTGTAACTGGAGAGTTCGGAGGAAAATTCCAAGACCCTGCGGTAAAGCAAGAATTCTTGAATTATATTTCAATGAAACTAGATTAAAGAGAATAGATCTTATAAAAAAAGCCCGCTCATTTTTATGTGCGGGCTTTTTTAGTACTTATATTTAAATTCGATTGAGGGTCTTTTTACGATTTAATGAATGAACTAGAACAGTATATAGCATCTTATTTTGGAGTAGTGAATGCCGAAGATTTACAGATTATTGGGGCATTATTTAAAGAAACATCTTATGAAAAAGGAGACATGCTTCTGATGGAAGGAAAAAAGTGCGACCAACTAAGTTTTGTGCAGTCAGGTTATGTTAGAATGTTCCATTTTCATGAAGACCGTGAAATCACACAATGGATTTCATCCAAAGGCCATTTCACTACTGATTTGACCAGCTTTATATATGAAAAACCGTCCAGGCTCACCATTCAGGCATTGTCAGATTCGATTGTTTATTCAATATCAAAATCAGATTATTTAAAAATTGGCGAATTAGTTTCTCAATGGCATGAACTTGAAAAAATGTTCATTATAAAATGCTTCATCACATTAGAAGAAAGAGTATATAGCCATTTAGCTATGACTGCAGAAGAACGGTACCAATATTTTTTTGAGAACAATAAAGAGCTTTTTAATCATGTGCCTTTACAATATATTGCCTCTTTGCTCGGAATGAGTCCTGAAACTTTCAGTAGAATAAGAAAAAAGCTTTAAGGTAGAATTCTTGATTTATGTCAAGAGCAGTTCAGTTCTTCTTGAAGATCTTTGTGTCATTAATTTAAAACGCTTAAATAATGGCAAAAGAAATCAAAACGCAAATTGTAATCAAGGCATCAAAAGAACAAGTTTGGGAGAAATTAATGGACCTTGAAAATTATGAAGAGTGGAACCCTTTTATCACAAAGATTGAGGGAGAATTGAAGCTTGGAGCTCAGCTCAAAGTAAAAATAGTTCCACCTAAATCAAAAGGAATGACTTTTAAACCCAGAATTACAAAAATTGATCAGAACCAAGAGTTCTCTTGGCTAGGTCATTTGTTTTTCTCAGGAATTTTTGATGGTGCGCATAAGTTTACGTTAAAAGAAAATGCTGATGGATCAACTACTTTTGAGCAAAGCGAACGATTTACAGGACTGCTTTCAGGAATGATTAATTTGGAGAAAACTGAAGAAGGTTTTGAAAAAATGAATCGTGAATTAAAAAAGCTTGTTGAGTCGGAGAGTTGAGTCATAACCACGAATAATAAATCAAATTAAAAAAAGCAAATCCAGATCAATGAAAAGCCGTTTGAACCCTTAACTTCAAAACATGAAACAATGGGGTGTACTTATACTTTTGATATTCATTAGCAAGCTAGCTAAAGCAGAATGTTATTATTCGGATAGTCAGGTGCACTTGAAACTAAGTACAGCCGAAAAAGATTTTGAGGGATATGTAGAAATTAGTAATTGCATTTTTAAGGCTGATTCTATTGGCGAGTTGCAATATTTTTTGAGGGTTTTTAGCCAAAACGGTGAAGAAAAGACGCTATACCTTTATCAAGATATTTTTACCTATCGATTTTGCCTTGAGTCTACGTCTGGTTGTGCGGATGAGGAAAAATTAGAAATGGATGTTTTGTTGAATGCTAAAGAGATTTTGTTGGCAGATATAAAGGCCATTGAAGTGCTGACGTACAAAAATGTTCCCTCATTTGAATATATCATTTCTCCTGTTGACTCGGATAATGTTGACTGGATGGAAGAAGAAGCAGATTCTATTTATAGTTGCCACCTAGATTTATGTGAGTACACAATTTTTGTGCATCAACCTTCAGAGAAAATGAACAAGGTGTTATCGGATATTGCAGAATTTCAAATGGTGATCAATGATTTTGAACAGCAAGATGCTTTTGATCAAGAGAAGTTTGATGACCTAGATCGCCAATTAAATAGACTTTTAGATCAGGTATTAGAATTGCCAAAAGTGGTGTTGCTTGTTGGCTGTTCAGATTGATAGATGACAAAGCTAAAATGTACTAGTTTTGTATAGTTTAACTAAATCAAGCATTCAATCAATGAGATTCATATTAACAGGCTTCGTGCTTCTTTTATCCATCAGTGCATTTTCGCAACAACTTTATTCGAGAGCCTTTGGTGAGAGAACGAATCCGGCAATTTTATTTTTGCATGGAGGTCCAGGTTATAATTGCTCAACTTTTGAAGTAACAACGGCACAAACTTTAGCTGATGCTGGATTTTATGTGATTGTCTATGACAGAAGGGGAGAGGGACGCTCAGACTACAGTAAAGCCAAATACACGTTTAAACAAAGTTTCAAAGACATTAAAAGTTTATTAAAAGCGTATGAAGTTGATGAGGTAGCATTAATCGGTCATAGTTTTGGTGGAATATTAGCAACGGAATTTGCGTTAGAAAACAAAGATTTAGTGAAAAATGTTGTGTTAGTAGGCGCTCCAGTATCATTGCAAGAATCTTTCAAAACAATAATCGATTCATCAAGGCAAATTTACACGGACACCTATGATAAAGTGAATATGCGCTATTTGAATAAGTTAGACAACATGGATTCTACTTCATTAGACTATGCCGTGTATTGTTTCTCTCATGCCATGCAAAATGGTTTTTATTCTACAAAAGAGCAAACAGCTGAAGCGAAAGCAATTTTTGAGCAATTCAAATCAGATTCAACCTTAATTAATTTCGCAGCAAAAATGACCCAAGAGGCAAATTATGGTTTTTGGAAAAATGAAAATTACACTACGGTAGACTTATCCACTAAAATTAAAGAACTAAAAGCGATAGGCATTCCAGTTTATGGTTTGTACGGAAAAGAAGATGGGTTATATAGCGAACAGCAAATTATGGATTTGTCTGAGCTAATCGGTTCGGAAAATTTAAAGTATCTAGACCAGTGCTCACATTCGGTTTATATTGATCAGCAAGGTACATTTATAGAGGTCCTAAAACTTTGGCTTTTAAACAATTAATATGTTAGACCTCTTCAACACATCTAACAATTTGCTTCCAGTTGACGGAGAAGTCAATTATTTGGGACCCATCATGGATTTAGCAATGGCGCAAGAGTATTATGAGTTATTGCTCAATAAAATTGAATGGAAAAATGATGTGGCGATCTTATTTGGAAAGCGAATCGAAACAAAGAGAAAGGTAGCTTGGTATGCAGATGAGCCCTTTGAATACACCTATTCTAACAATACAAAGTCCGCTTTACCTTGGACTTCTGAATTAGTTGAATTGAAAAAACTTGTAGAGGAAAAATCAGGTGAGGTATTTAATTCTTGTCTTTTGAATTTATATAATGATGGCACTGAAGGAATGGCTTGGCACTCAGATGGGGAGAAAGATCTGAAAAAGCATGGTGCTATAGCATCAGTGAGTTTTGGAGCTGATCGCAAGTTTGCTTTCAAACATAAAACAACGAAACAAACCGTATCGCAAGTATTAGAAAAAGGTAGTTTATTAATTATGAAAGGAAGCACTCAAGAACATTGGCTGCACCGTTTACCGCCAACCACAAAAGTGAAAACACCTAGAATTAATCTCACCTTTCGGACGATTGTTAGCAAATGAAGTTAGTCGTTAGGGATAATGAAGACCAAAATTCCCTAATTTTAGAAAAAACCTAATTCGTTTAAAAAATGCCCAAGTACTTCTTAATTGTTATTTCCTTGTGTTTGGCGTTCCAGTTGAATGCGCAATCTACTTCGCTTAAAAAGAAAGCTATTTCAATTGGAGAACAAGTTGAGTTTCACTCAGATATTTTAGATGAAAATAGGTTGCTCAACATTTATTTACCTGTTGGTTACTCAGCTGATTCAGCAAAAACATATCCTGTTATTTATTTGCTAGACGGATCTTTGGATGAAGATTTTATTCATATAGTCGGCTTGGTTCAATTTGGTTCGTTTTCTTGGATTAATCTAATTCCTGAAACAATCGTTGTCGGTATTTCTAATGTTGATCGCAAAAGAGATTTTACGTATCCAACAACGAATAAACAAGATAAATTGGATTTTCCAACCACTGGAGGTTCGGCCAATTTTATCCAATTTTTAGAAAAAGAAGTGCAGCCTTTGATCGCTAAAAATTACAAAACGAATAAGTCAAGAACCTTGATAGGGCAGTCATTAGGCGGATTGTTGGCAACCGAAATCTTATTTAAAAAGCCTGATCTTTTTGAAAACTTCATGATCATTAGTCCAAGTTTATGGTGGGATGACGAATCTTTGCTGAAAATCGAACCCAAAAAATTTACCTCTAATAAGTCAATTTACGTAGCGGTAGGGAAAGAAGGAGAAATTATGGAGCGCACGGCCACAGACTTACATCATAAATTGGAAAAGTTAGATTTAAAAAATACGCAGCTATTCTTTGAATACTTTGAAAAATTTGATCATGGAGATGTTTTGCATATGGCTGTTTACAGGGCTTTTGAATTGATCTTTGCTCAACAGAAATAGTCAATATTACCCAGTTTTAACTACATCTGAATGTGATTCGGGTTTTCAAATGGCGGTGGCATTTTTTCTGGATCTTCGCCAACAATGGCTAAAATATCTCTTGTAATTCCTCTTGAAATATTAGAAATTGGAACGTCATTCGGAGAGCCTTCAAATGGGTTTTCTCCAGCTAACCCGATACGGAGCATAGTATTAAAAATCCAAATAACGATTACCGTAAAAGGGATGTTAAACCAAACAAAATGTTCAGCCATTCGCGGGTAGGTGTCAATCATATCTTTTCCAACAGAAGCAAAGGCGGGAACGACAGCAAGCGGTAATAACCACATAAATATATGCACGAAATGGTATCCAATACTTCCGTATTGTTTAGGGTAAGGGAAATTTTTAATTCGCTCTGACTTGCCTTGTAATGCAGTCATTTCTTGAAGCATTTCTTGCATATTCAAAAGTGAGAAATCCCACACTTTCCCTTCGTCCGACAGTCTTCTTAGATGTTTTGATTGTAAACTTATTATTGCATTTGGCTTATTCGCTTGATTCATTACATGATCAAACTCTTCCTCAGATAAATAGGGCCTGAGCTCATCTTCAAGACTTGTGTTTTCTTCTGGAACGTTATATTCAAAACCTCTTTTCTTCATGGTATCATAAGATGTTTCCCATGACTTTTTTGCCCGCATAGCGTAACGTAGGGCAGTTAACCAAGCGATATGACGGTTGGTTATGATTTTCAATTCTTCAGACTCATCTTTAGCGGCTTCTTTATTGTGGATGTAAAAACTGTCTTTTACTGTAATGATAAAGGTACGCGAGACGTTGACGATTCCTCCCCAAATTTTTCTTGCTTCCCAAATTCTGTCATAGGCGGCATTGTTTTGAAATCCAACCATAAAGGCCACCGCAGTACCAATAATGGCAACAATACTTAAGGGAACCTCTAACCATTTTATGTCAAAAACAACATAAGCAGTTGTAATTATGGTTGCGAACAAAGTGAAGAAAATTAATTCCCTTTTAGTCCAGTTTATCACAGATTTGAAAGGGAAACGTCTTTGAATGTACATGGTTTTTGTTTTAAACTTAGGTATTTTCTTTTTCAAAAGTTCTCTAAATTGAAGCTATCTTTAAAAGAAATCCTTGTACTATGAAACATTTATTGAGTCTGATTATTTTGATAGCATGCAGTTATTCTGCTTTTGCTCAAAACTTTATTGGCGATCAAAAAGAGTTGAAAGCGATAATGGCAAAAGCCGAACAGTTCTCGCAAGATGTAATGAACGGTGATACCGAAAAATTAGTGGCTGCTTATACTGATGATGCAAAGTTGTTTCCAACAAATAGAGAGATTCTCGCCGGCACCGACTCAATTAGAGTGTACTGGACCTTTTCAGAAAATTCGAAAATCACGTATCACAAACTAACACCATTAGAAATTAAAGTAGTTGGTGATGAGGCTTATGATTATGGTTATTATGAAGGTACTTCAAGTTTTGCAGATGGTTCAGAATCACATTGGAAAGGAAAATATGTAGTTATCTGGAAAAAGGTGGATGGTGAATGGAAGATGTATCTAGATATTTGGAACAGCATTCCAAACAGCTAAAGTTCAATTTTATATAACCTTAAAGGCGCATTATTAATTCCCAGAAGAATGTACTGTTCGCCTTTAATTTCAATTAACTGCGCTGATTTTATATTTTCAATAATGTTCAAGTAATTCGGAAAATTAGGGTCTGACTTTCCATTATAGAAAATAGATGGATTTCCGTCATATCTGATGGTCTCCACTTCTGCTTCAAATTTATTTCCAAAACTGAAAAAATCAGTAGCGCCATCTCTGATAAAGTCGGCAACTAATACGGCATTAATTGGCCCAGTTTGATAAGCAGTAGGCATTTCTTCTACCTTAAACTCGCCATCATTTATTGTTAAAAAAGAGTTGGCAAATGTTTGCGCTTCAAAATGAATTGACTCATTTAATTTATCAGCTGTGTAAATGGATTCAACATCTGCTTTTGCGAATAAATCATACGACTCAAATTTTTGTGCAATGAAAGGCATTTGCTGAGAAGAGCATTGTCTTCCTCTAACTGGATATAGAATGGCGTCTTGCGCTTTAGCCAGCACAATATCGGGAGTACCATTATCATCAAAATCATTTAAATAAACATGTAAAGTATTGTCTTTTGAAGGATGATATTTATTATTCAACCCCAGGTTTCCTAAAACGAATTTGTGCTGTCCGTTTTCACTTTCTATTTTCTCAAAGGTATTCCACCATCCCACCGTTTCTGACAAACCTACCTTCTCTGTTATATTAATGAGCTGATTGTTTTCTGTGTCAAAAACCGTCACAGGCATCCACTCACCAACCAACAGCAATTCTTTTTCTTCGTCTTCATCAACGTTTATAAAGAGCGCATCTGTCACCATCCCTAGGTCTTGAAATTCTGGAGCAAATTCATTCGTTTTGTCTGCAAACTTTCCTTTTTCATTGATATAAATAAAGGAAGAGGGTGGTGCCGGATAACTACCTGGCACTTGTCTTCCAAATACGACTAAATCCAGCCATCCATCATGGTTGATATCTTCGGCTAACACTTTTTGACCGCTTACTGGTATTTGAGGTAAAGCATCTTTGGATAATGTAAAGTTTTCATCACCATCATTAATGTATAATTGATCGATATAAGAAGCGTCATTTTTCGAAGCTTCGTTGCTTCCCATCACTATATAAATATCCAAATCGCCATCATTATCTGCATCAAAAAAGATACTTTGCATTTCTTCAGAGAGGTAATTTGTTTTGAATAATTCTAGTGATTTTTCAATAAACCCGCCATTCTCGGTTTGAATCATTAAAGCACCTTTTGAACCTCTTGCTGCACCAAAATAAAAGTCATCCAGGCCGTCTTGATTGATGTCTCCAACGGTTATAAATGGCCCAAGTTCGGACATTTTGTGTGGCAGTAAAACCTCTTTTTCAAAATCATCATTTTGCAGTTCAGTGTGCTTTAGTTTTAAATCAGGATGCTCATAATCGGATAGGATTTGGCTGGTTTTTTGATACGTTTCGGCTTGCCAAACTACCGATTCAGAGATGTCTATAATGAGGTTTTGATTCGCGTTGACGTTTTTTTGCTTGGATACGACAATCCCATTAAATCGGACGATTACTGAATCTATCTGTTCTGTTTTATCCAAGCCAAAATGAATTTTACTGCTAACTGAAGATTGAAAGCCTCTGCTAGGCTGCACTTCTCTCACTTGCATTTCGTTTGCACTGTAGATTTCTATTCTAGCTCCGAAGGCATCTTTATTTTTGGAAGTCCCGTTTACTTTAACGCTGAGGTAGTTTTGGTTAATGGTTTTATTTTCGAGAATAAAAGAAGTGGCTCCGTTTGCATTACAGATGAGATCTAAATCTCCATCATTATCAAGGTCGGCATAAATGGCTCCGTTTACGTTAATTGGTTCATCTAATCCCCATGCTGACGATTTTTTGGTGAAAGTTAAATCGCCATTGTTTTTGAATATATAATTTGGAGTAGTTGAGGTTGGAATTAGTTCTTTGAGCTCGTTAAAAGGCATAAACTCTCTTGACAATTGTAAATTGCGATCATACTTCATAACGAAATCATTGTCTCTTAAATCCCTCAGATAACCGTTAGAAACATAGAGGTCTTGAAATCCGTCATTGTCAAAATCTGCGAATAAAGGAGCCCATGACCAATCGGTTTTGGATACCCCCGCCAATTGACCAATATCAACAAACTTATCTCCCAAATTGAGTTGCAAGGCGTTAAACATGTACTGATAATGCTTATTGTGCTCCACCAGTTTCCAGAATTTTTTGCTATTCATTCCGCCCATATTTTTCTTGGACCTGACATGATCTTCGCTTGCCATGTCTACTCCCATGATATCGATTAAGCCATCATTGTTCATGTCGGCCGCATCTACCCCCATTGAAAAGAGTGGAATGTGCTTGGTTTTGGATAAAATAGTTTCTTTAAAACCACCAGATCCTTTATTCATATACAGCTTGTCTGAAGATTCAAAATCATTAGCGACATAAATATCTTGCCATCCGTCTTGATTAAAATCAGCCACCACAACACCTTGTCCATATTGGTTTGAATTAATCCCCATAGATTTTGAACGGTCGTAGAAATGCCCATTATCGTTCATCATTAATTTATCATCTCCCAAGACTTTCTGCATTTTATTGAATTGAAACCAGTATTGCGCGTTCTTTCTTAGGTACACATGGTTCAAGAGATAAGCATCCAAATCGCCATCATTATCTGCATCAAAAAATACAGCTTGAGTGGTGTTTAGTGAATCGTCTAGCCCATATTCTTTTGCTTGATTGATAAATTTTTTACCTTTTTGATTGATGAATAGTTTGTTTCGTCTGTCTTCACCAGAATAGGCCGGACCAGCACAAGAGATGTAGATGTCCAACCATCCGTCATTATTAATATCGACCATGGTAACGCCAGTATGAAATCCAACTGGTTGATTCTTAAAATATTTTTTGGTGACATCTTTAAATTGGAGATTACCTTGATTTAAATAGAGTTTATCTTGAACTTGGTTTCCTGTAAAATAGAGATCTTCTAATCCATCATTATTGATATCACCCACAGCAACGCCACCACCATTGTATAAATACAAATAACTCAATCCATTTAAGGTGTCATTTTCTGTGATCGTATTTGTGAAGGTGATACCTGATTGTGAGGGAGTCAACTTATTAAAGCCTTGCGAAAATCCACAAAGTTCAATGCTTAAACAGAAGAAAATTAGCCCAAATTTATTCACTTCAATAATTTGAAATGAAGATAAGCAAATTCTTTAGAAGGAATAAAATGAAAGGAGACTGGAGGAAGTCGGATAGACTAAGTGATTAACAAGAACGCCAGTCTCCTTTCTGTGATTAATTATGAGAAAACCACATTATTTTAAAACAACTACATGACCTAATTCTTCATATTTTTTGTCAGACATTGTTTCTTTAAAATCTATTTTCCAAGTGTAAACTCCATCTTGCACCAAACCACCTTCTCCGTAAGTACCGTCCCATCCAACTGAGGCATCATATGATTCAAAAATTACTTCACCCCATCTATTAAATATCAACAAATGAAAGTCATATGGATCAAACCCTGACACAAATACTGGCTGAAAAGTTTCATTGAATTGGTCACCGTCAGGAGTAAATGCGTTTGGCACATAAAATAAGAGCACATCTTCTACCGTTATGGTTTGATAAGCTGTATCTAAGCAACCTTCTTGCGATTCAACTGCAAGACTGATGATATAAGATTGATTTGGAACGCTTGGAAAAGTATGACTAGGGTTCTCTGTATAATCATAAGCAGAGTTGTCTCCAAAATTCCACGTGTTGAATACCGAGTTGTAAGAATTGTTTGTAAACATAATCTCCGTATCGTACAGGTCAACAAGATAGTTGTCAACTGAAAAGTTAGCTTCAGGTAAATCATATATACTAACCAGAGTGACAATTGAACTATCACAGCCGTTTACCGAAGTGAAATGTGAAGTATATTGCTCTTCAAATTGGATATTCGAGTGAATTGTACCATCAGGGAAAATGATTTCTTCTCCAGGACAAATTGAAACTGACTCTTCTCCAAGGAAATTAGGTGACATGGTGACATAAGTTATTACTGTGCTGTCACAACCAAAAACGCTGCTTAAAACTGATTCTTGTACAGTATTTGTATGAATGGTTTGTGAGGTTCCGTCAGGGAATGTGTAAGCTTCGTTTTGGCAGATGGTCACATTCGTTATGGATGCTATATCCGGATTCATATGCACATTAGTGGTAATAATACTGTCGCAGCCAAATATGGAGCTAAGATGTGAAATGTGAACCGTAGATACCGTTATTGTCTCAGAGGATCCATCAGGAAAGGTATAGGTCTCATTTTCGCAAATGGCTGTATTTTCAGTTAAGTTATAGCTTGGGTTAATGTTCAGGTTAGTGGTCACAATACTATCACACCCCATTGATGAAACTAAGTTGGATACATGTGATTCATTCGTGATTATGTTCGTTGAAATCGTTCCATCTGGATAAGTATAGTCTGTTCCTTCACATAAGTTGAAGTTTTCATTTGTAGTGAACGAAGTTAATACAGTAATGTTCGTGGTGATAATTGAATCACAACCTGCGGATGTTGTCAAGGTTGAAACCTGCGTTTCATTTGCTTGAATATTCATTGAGACTGTACCGTCTGGGTAGGTGTGGTTGCTTCCTATACAAATTTGTAGATCAATGGTTTCATTGTAGTTTGGATTCATTATCACATTAGTCGTTACCACACTATCGCAGCCATCTGCAGAAGAAAGGATAGATTGATGACTTGTGTTTGCAGTGATTACCTCTGTGAATCCATCAGGAAAAGTATGAGTAGTGTTCTCACAGGCAAGTGTATTCTCAGTTGAATTTTGTAAAGGAAGCATATCAATGTTAGTGATAACTATACTGTCGCAGCCCGCTTGTGTTGAAAGGTTGGATTGATGACTTGTACTTGCAACGATTACTTCTAACGTGCCATCAGGATAAGTCACGGTTTCGTTTTCACAAATCTGCAGATCTTCTGTTATATTATAAACCGGATTAATCGTGAGGTTGGTCGTGACAAGGCTATCGCATCCAATAGTTGAGATAAAACTTGAAACATGAGTTTCATCTGCTTGTAAATTGGTCACCGTTGTTCCGTCTGGATAAGTATAGTTGGATCCAGCGCATAGGTTTACATTTTCAGTACTTGTGAAAGCGTTGGTAACTGTAATATTCGTTGTGATAACTGAATCACAACCGTGAACGCTAGTCAAATTTGAAACATGTGATTCATTTACTGTAATGTTTGTAGAAGTTGTGCCGTCAGGGTACGTGTAACTCCCTCCTGTGCAAACGGAACTGTTTTCAGTTTGGTCATAAATGTTGTATACATGTAGTGATTGAATTGAAGATGAAGGACAGGCACCTGCGGTTTGGTAGTTAATGCTATAATCTGAATTTGGCATTTCATTAATTACTTCTCCGGTTAACGGATTAATAGATTCTCCATTCAATGGAATTGGATTAAATGAAAAGACGCCACCTATTGTACCTAAAATATTAGCGTTATTTTCCTGTAGGTAACAGAAATCAGCCACTGTAAATGTTGGATCATCTTCAGGTAGAATATTGATAATCGCATTTCCAGAAAATGTTCCTGGGCATCCTCCAGCGTCTGAAATCATTGTTATTTCATAGGTTCCTGCCGCTGAAAAGTTGAGTACTAGCGGTGAGATTGTTATGCCTGTTTCCGCAGTTTGAGGCGCACCGTCTAAAGTGTATTCTATGTTCCAATTCGCAAGTCCTGTTAAATCGAATTGAATGTCCGTAGTTCCTCCTAAACATATGTCACCACCACCAGATAAGATGGCTGTTGGTCCAGCGATTCCATCATTGATGGTGATTGTTGCTGTTTCAAAACATCCTGTATCTGATTGATCGGTTACCGTGACATCATAAGTGCCAGCTGAAAGTCCATTAATATCTTCAGTTATAGCTGCGTTAGACCATAAAATGTCGTAGGAACTTGTTCCGTTTATGCTTAAATCGATACTTCCATCATTCCCTCCTAAGCAAGAGACATCAACACTTGTATTTGAAAGGGTAGGAGGTGTACATGGGTTATCACACCAATCTACTATTGTTATCGTTTCAGACGAAGTAGCACAGCCCGGAATTCCATTATTTGCGTTTAAAGTATAGGTGGTGGTTCCAGTTGGGCAAGCCGTAGGCGTGAGCGAATTAACGTCACTTAATGTAGCATCATTACTCCAAACCGTATTTACTGGTTGTGTAATTGGCGGATCATCAAAAGTAATTGACCACCCTGAAAGAGTTCCAACACCAGCACCAAGTCCGGGCGCATCAAATTCAAGGGTCCAGACGCCATTCGGATCGCAACCATTTAAATTAGAAAACGGTTCGGCTGGATCCCAAGTTCCACCATTTGGAAAACCGCCACCTAAAGCGGTTCCTCCGACTGGAACAAAAGTGGTATTGTTATAGTTTCCACCGGCAACCCCAGAAGGAGCTAATATGATTGTTCCACATCCGTTTGGAGCAGTTAAGGTCACTGTAAAACTACTGGCGTCAAGGTTGCACATTCCACCAAAAGCCACTGTTGTGCCGTTACAGGGACATCCGCCAAAATCAGTACAAAATGAGGTTCCTGAAAAGTTGAAACCATTAATCACAACGTTTTGAATTAAACCGTCATAAATTGAATTGGTATTTATGCCTTGAACGTTGACATTTAGTGTTGAATTACCTGAGGCAACCACTGAAAATTCATTGTTTTCGTATGTTTCTATTCCGCCTTGATCAAGCACGATATCAGCGGTTGCCGTGATATCTGCACATTCTCCATTTTGACTGCAAATAGTATCTGGGTCAGAAGTAATAACGATATCGAAAACTGGATCTTGAACGATTATGGTAATATCTGAAGTACACACATCTCCTGTTCCTGTAGTTATTTGTGCGGTATAAGTTGTAGTTGTTGTTGGACAAACATCCGTTGGATTGACACCTCCTGGATTTCCCAGTCCATAACTGTAATTGTCATGCAGCCAGATAACTTCAGAGTTGATGTCATTTTGAAAAATTTGCACATTGTCAATTCCCCAGTGATCATATCCGGCACCAGAATCAGCGGTTTGTGTCCATCTAATAATTGTGTTAGCCGTTATTGCCCCCAAAGGAAGCTCGAAGCACCAATTGTTCCAGTTGGTTAATTGCGGATCGTTTCCTCCATTCGGATCAAAATAATGGATGAGTTGCCAAGTCATTCCTCCATCTGTTGAGTATTCTAAAAAGACACCTTCGTCTGGTTCATCTGGTCCTTCGCAAGGTGCAGCATCTCCTTGTGCTGCGAACAATAAATCAAAACAAATGGTAACCCCAGCAGTTGCTCCTGAAAGATCATATGGTTCTGACTCTAATGTTCTGGGTACAGAAGTATTGTCGTCCATCCAAGCATGAGGAGTGCCATCAACTCCTCCTGGTGAACAGGGATTGCTGAAATTAACTGCTCCTGGTGTGGAGTCCCAGCCGTTACCAAATCCGCCTGTATTAAAATCTTCATCTAAAACAACCTGGCCTGTGCTAGAACCAAAAGCAGATAAAGATGTGCATTGACCGCAGTACAGTTCCATTACTGAGGCGCTGGTATTGATTTCACATTGCGCTAACGAGCAATGACTAGTTAAAACGAAGATTAAAAAGTATAATTTTTTCATGCTTAAACTTTTTTAATTGAAACTTCAATTAGATTGAGGTTGGTTAGTTTTTTGTTGGATTCTCCACTTTTAAAGGAGTGAAAAATTCTCAGGCCATTTTCATTGTTATCGATAACACCTTCTTTAGTAGAAAAAGGAGAAATAGATATGGCTACATTATTTTCACTGCTGTTGCAATTAGTACAGTTTCCGTTATAAAAAGCTTCTTTTCGGAACTGAACTGACAAGTTATTTTCAGTTTTATTAATGAGTTTTAATACGCCATAAATGATCACTGTAGCAGTGCCCGGTCGCTTATACTCTTCAAGTTTAAAAGTGATTGCAAGCGATTCGTTTTCAAAAAGAATAGGTTTGTATAAGAATTCGTTTTGTCCTATATTTAAGGGCAAAGGCCTGATGGAAGCTTTAGGTGAGATTGCGGCATATGAAATACTTTTTGCAACAATCATTAAACCGAGCAATAATATTTTTTTTCTAAGATTCATAGAATTTAGGATTTTGAGGTGTTGGGTAAAAGGTTGTTTTATAGCTAGTTCAGTTTATGTTTTTGAACAATTTATCAATTAGTTCAAAAGTACAAATAGCAATTTCTTGAAAACTAAAACAATAGTTAAGCGGCTTAATTCTAGGATGATAGGTGTTAAATCCTTGTAAACGGAATGTTAAGTTTGAGTATATTTTTTACTTAAACGATTTAGGAAAAATCTAAGATTGAAAAGAAGAAACGATATATGGTAATTCTCTTGTTATCAATACTTTCAGTGGGCACGTCTTGTCAACATGAGAGCAAAACTAGTAATGTGCAAGTTGACTCAGAATTACGGTCAGTTTGAAAACATCAAATCTTCCCTTTAATAATATCATCAACCACAGTGGGATCAAGTAAGGTGGAAACATCACCCAATGAATCAGAAGTACCATCCGCAATTTTTCTGAGTATTCTTCGCATAATTTTGCCTGATCTCGTTTTTGGTAATCCAGTCACAAACTGAATTTGATCGGGTTTCGCGATTCTTCCGATTTCATCAGAAACAAAGGCTTCAATCTCTTTGCGCATGTTTTCATCTTTTTGCGCATTGTTAGAGCAAATCACATAGGCATAAATGCCCTGCCCTTTTATGTCGTGTGGATATCCTACAACGGCTGACTCAATAACTTCTGGATGTTCATTGATTGCATTTTCAACTTCAGCGGTTCCTATTCTATGACCTGAAACGTTGATTACATCATCAACTCTTCCTATTATTCTGTACAATCCATTTTCATCTCTCTTAGCTCCGTCCCCGGTAAAATAATGATTCTCAAAAGCTGAAAAATAGACGTTTTTACATCTCTCATGGTCTCCCCAGGTTGTTCTGATCATTGAGGGCCATGGATGTTTAATTGCTAATAGTCCTTCTTGGTTATTTTCTTCTATTAATTTACCTTCAGCGCTTAACAAAACAGGTTGAATTCCAGGAAGTGGAAGTCCCGCATGAGTAGCCTTGTGAGTTCCAATATTCCCCAGGTTAGAAATCATGATTCCACCTGTTTCTGTTTGCCACCAAGTATCTACCAAAGCTGCCTTTTCTTTACCAACAAACTTGAAATACCATTCCCAAGCTTCAGCATTGATAGGTTCACCAACAGACCCAATAACTTTTAGTTGAGACATTGGATATTTAGCAGGTAAATTATCCCCGCAAGCCATTAAAGCTCTGATTGCGGTAGGAGCGGTATAGAACTGGGTAACTTTGTGTTTTTCAATTACCTGCCAAAAGCGATCTGCTTCTGGGTATGTAGGAACTCCTTCAAACATAACGCAAGTTGCACCAGCTAAAAGTGGTCCGTAAACGATATAAGAATGTCCGGTAATCCAACCTACATCAGCTGTGCACCAAAATATATCTTCATTTTCATATTGAAAGACATTTCTAAAACTATAATCCGCATAAACCATATATCCACCGCAAGTGTGAACTACTCCTTTCGGTTTTCCAGTGGATCCTGAGGTGTATAGGATAAATAGTTCATCTTCGCTATCCATTTCTTCAGCAGTAAAATTGTCCGAAGCATTTTTTAATTCTTCATGATACCATTTGTCTAAATGGTTCGTTTTTACATGATCTCCGGTATGCTGAATGGTCAGAACCGTTTTAATTGACGGGCAATCTGCTATTCCGTCTGCAACAATGTTTCTCAACAATAGTTTTTTGGTTCCTCTAACTAAACCATCAGAAGTGATGATCATTTTAGCTTCAGCGTCTTGAATTCTATCTGAAAGTGCTTTGGCAGAAAAGCCTGCGAATACCACAGAATGTATTGCTCCAACTCTTGCACAGGCCAACATAGCAAATGCTGCTTCAGGAATCATAGGTAAATAAAGTACCACTCTGTCTCCTTTTTCAATGCCGTTATTTTTTAAAATATTTGAAAATCGATTCACTTCAGTATGAAGTTGTTGATAGGTGAATTTTTTAGTGGGATCATTTGGGTTATTAGGTTCCCAAATAATGGCCGTTTTATTTGCATTTTCAGTGAGATGTCGGTCAATACAATTTTCCGTGATGTTTAATTTCCCATTTATAAACCACTCTGATCTTCCCTCATTTAAGTCTGCGTTTAATACCTTGTCCCATTTTTTTCGCCATGTAAAGGTCTCAGCAATTTCTGCCCAAAATGCTTCTGGAGCTTCAACTGACTTTTTGTAGGTTTGGTTGTATGTTTCTTGTGATTTTATCTGATAAAATGGTAGGCTCATCTAATGCTTGTTTGTTTTATCCTTTAAATTAATCAAATCTTGTAATTTAGACAATCAATCAACTAAAATTACCCCTATGAAAAAATTCATTTTAGTATTTGGAACTGCAGGTCTTTTAATGTCATGCGGAGGTCAAGATTCATCAGAAAATGAAAATGGATCTGAAGATACCATGTCTAATCCAGTTGTAGAAGAGTCTCTACCTGAAATTGATATTACCTTGAACAAGCTGGATGAGGTTCCGACCGAATGCAAATTTGAAGCAAACTTGGTGGATGCTTATAGATGGGTTGATGAAAACGGAACTAATTATTTTATTAGAACGATTTCAGAAATTGAGATGGCATATCCTGTGGAAGATGGAGATGTGAGCGATTCTCAATATTTATATGCTTATCATTACGTAAAGAATTCAAAGGGAGAATTTAGTTTATTAAAAGAAACCACTGATTTTGTGAAAGACTGTGAGTTTGACATTAAAGTTTCTCATGAATTAGATGCTATTTCGTTGACAGATATTGATGAGAATAATATTGCTGAGATTTCATTTATTTATAGAACGACTTGTACTTCAGATGTGAGTCCATCAACTCAAAAACTTATTATGCTTGAAAACGGGAAGAAATATCCGTTAAGAGGAACAACCAAAGTGATGGAAGTTGGTGGTGAGTTTGAAGTAGGAGAGGAGTTTAACTCTGCACCAGAAGGATTTCAGGCACATGCAGAAAAAATGTGGTCAGAACACTTGGTTGAATACGACTTTGAGCTTTAATAGATCTCTTCTTCGTTTAAATAACGTTCGTCAGATTTTTTAGATTCGATTGTTCCTTTTTTTGTGGATTCAATGCCGTAAACACTTTTATCACTTGTCTTTCCGATAATGAGTAGGGTGATGTCTATAACGAGTCCGACAATGACATAGAACATGATTCCTAAAATTAAAATGTTGCCGTTTGAGGTTGAGAAAAAGGCGATATTGATAAGGTTGAATAGAATAAATGTAATCAGAACATATTTTGAGAGATTGTAATTCGCTCTAAATGGCTTTAACATTTTTACTCCGGAAATAATATAAACGACACAAAGTACTAATCCAATTACTCCGAGAATAGTCAAAAAAGTAGCTTGAGATTCTGATAAATCTATCAATTGGGTAGCCTTAGTAAAGTTACGTTGTGCTTCAAAATCTTGTTGTACAAATTCGCTGGCGGCAATGTTTTTAAATCGTGATATAATAGGAATTACGATTTTATAGAATTGAATAAAAATCCCCAAACTTCCTAAACAAATTTGAATGATGGCAACGGCCTTAGCCCAATTTGGCAATGTTGGATTAGACATAGTAAATTAAAATATTCTACAGCTTAATATCGCTGTGTCGTCAACGTACTTTTTCTTACCTCTCCATTCATCAAGCTTAGAGAAAATGATCTCATTTAAATCTTCCATGGACAATGGATAGAAATTTTGGACGATCTTGGTCAGTCGCTCAGTTTCAAATTGCTTTTCTTCTGTATTCTCTAATTCTACAACGCCATCTGTATAAAGGATGAGTGTTGTGTTAGACTGAATTTCAACTTCTCCACTTTCTAAAAAGGGTAGCTCAGGCAACATCCCTAAACCAATACAACCTTTGTTTAAAAAACTAGATTGCTTGCCTCTTATTAAAATCGGCCAGTTGTGACCGGCATTCACATATTTCAATAATCGTGTTTCAGAGTTGTATTCGGCTATAAAAAAGGTGATGAATTTTTCGCCCTTAGCATTTTGAAATACTTTGGAATTCAATTCAGTAACCAACTCTTCTAAATCAAATCTTTTATAAGCGTATAGCGTTCGAACAGTTGCTTGAAAATTGGCCATAAGCATTGCGGCAGATATTCCTTTACCAGAAACATCAGCAATGCACATGATAAACTCGTCATCATTTAGCTGGATGTAATCGTAATAATCTCCTGATACCTGTGAGTGAGACAGGTACTTAGCACTAATATCTATTTTGTGGTTAGTGGGCAGCTCTTCAGGAAAAAGCAAGCGTTGCATTTCAGAGGCTATTTCTAACTCCTTTTTTACGCTTTCTTGCTTAATACTTTCTTTGGCCATTCGTTTATTTTCAATGGCTACCACAATAATATTCGTTAGGGTTTGAATAAAATTCAAGTTGATAAATGAACGTTTATCATGGCTAAGAAGTTGATCTTTGATGCCACCTAATACAAGAAATGCCAAAGGCTGATCTTTATGGTAAACAGGAATCACAACATCAAACTTGTCTAAGGATTTTTTGTGTGAAGATTCAATTACAGTGATTTCAGAAAACTTTAAAAAGTCTTCTTCAACGTTAATTTCTTTTACCTTCCCTTTAATGCCCATCTTGTCTAAAACGTGCCAAGAATGTTGGTGATTGAAAAGGATGAATTTTCTGATTCCTAGTTGTTCACTAAGGATGTAATTGTAGATGTTTAATATCTCATTTACCGGTTTATTTGAATTAATCGCGGTAGTGATATCAAGCAAAGAATTTATTTTAAACTCTTTAGACCGTATTCGGTTTTCTAATTCTAATATGGCTTCTTCTGAAATATAGGTCATAGACTTTCTAAAATTGAAGGAAGCTTTCTGACTGCTGCCATTTCTCTTAATACTTTTCTTACTTCTGAAGCAGGCGACCCAAAATAAGTGCCTTCTGCATCTAAACTTCTTGAAACACCTGATTGTCCTTGAACAACAGATCCTTTACCAATTTTAATATCAGAAATCACTCCAACTTGTCCCCACAATGTGACATTATCTTCAATGACTACACAGCCCGATATGCCAACATTTGCCGCAAGTAAACAATGTTTGCCAATGACTGTGTCATGACCTACATGAACTTGATTGTCTATTTTGGTTCCTTCTCCTATTATTGTCCAACCCGTGACACCTCTATCAATTGTAGTCAGAGCACCAATCTCAACATCTTTCTCAATCACGGTTCCTCCGCAGCTCAATAACCTGCTGTATTTTCCTTCAGATTTTTTGTAATAAAAAGCATCATATCCTATTACCGAGTTAGGACCTATGATAACACCTTCTTTAATCACCGTGTTGTCACCAATAACTGCTCCTGGATGAATAATAACATCTGCTGCGATTTTTACATTGTTTCCTATTGAAACATTTGGTGCTATTCGTGCTGAAGCATCAATTTCGTTCTCCTCTGATTTGATTGACCAACTTGAATCTGGAAAAAAGTGAGCAATGATTTTATTAAAATCTGAAAACGCATTTTTTGATAATAAAACGCCTTTATGATGGGCAGTATTTATTGGTTTGTCGTATAAAATTACGTTCGCAGGAGAGTGAATTGCTTTTTCTAAAGATTTAGCATTATCCACATAAACAACATCACCCGGTTTAGGGTTGTGCATTTCATTAACCCCCGATACCACTAGGTTTTCGTTGCCTATGAATTCGCAGTTTAAAAAACTGGCAAGCTCTTTTAATGTTAAAGATTGTTCTAAAATCATCTTTGATATACTAATCCAAGATGAAAGTAGAGAATTTAGCTACGCGTAAAATCTGAGTTGTGGATAATTATCCATAGCTGAATGTTAGCCTAGCCTATGCTTCAACCTTTTTTCTTGATAAAATTAATCCAGTTAAAAAGGAGAATACAGAGGTGATTACGGTAATGTCAAGAATTGTTCCTATTCCAGTGCCATCAAGTTTGAATGCGAAATACGCAATCATAAACAGGTTAGAGAGAAGGGTGATTAGTCCTAAGACCTTTAAAATGCTTTTGCTTTTATCCCATTTAAGTAATTGCATTTGAACAACGGTTATATACAATATTCCTATTGCAAATAGTAAGTTCCAGCTATTATGAAAATCGATTATATTAAATGCAGATAGGGTTCCGAAGATTCCAAAAGCAACTCCTAGCCCCACTAATATTTTCTTGGATACGGCAGATGCTTGAGTATAAGCGACCATAATGAAAAGACCTGCAAATATTTCTAAGAGTACTAGATTTAGAATTGAGAGTTGTACTAAAAAAGCACTGAATCGTAGTTTTTGCGACATTAGAATAAATCCAATGCAAATCAATGAAACCAGAAAGACTAATGTAATTAGCCCTAATATTTTATTTGTTTTTGTCATATTCTAACTCCAATTAAACAAACATCATCTAGTTGCTCAAAATCCCCTTTCCAATTCTCAAATGCTTCATTCAGTTTGATGTGCTGTTCATTCATAGGAAGATCATTCATTTCCAGCAATAGATTTTTGAGTGTTTTTCCTTTGAATTTTTTTCCTTTTGGTCCACCAAACTGATCTGCATAACCGTCAGAGAATACGTAGAAGCAGTCTCCTTTTTGAATGTCAATTTCATGTGTGGTAAAAGGTACTCTATTTTCAAATTCACCAATAGGTTGCTTGTTTGCTTTAATCTCTATCAGTTCTCCGTTTCTAATTTGGATTAGTGGATTGTTGGCGCCTGCATAGTAAAGCTTATTCGTTTCATAGTCTATCGTACAAAGTGCGATATCCATCCCATCCTTAATTTGAGATTCACTTTTAGAAAATGTTTCTACTACAAGTTCTGTTAATTTATCCAGAATTTCACCAGGCATTCTCAGGTCAAACTCATTAACAGTTCTGTTTAATCCGTTAAACCCTACAATACTTACGAATGCTCCAGGAACTCCATGACCAGTACAATCAACCGCAGAGAAAATAGCTTTTTGTCCAAATCGTTCAGCCCAATAAAAGTCACCTGAAACGATATCTTTTGGCTTGAACAATACAAAATTTTCGCCTTCAAAAATCTGGTTCATTTCATCCTCAGGAGGTAGAATTGCAGTTTGAATACGCTCTGCATATTTGATGCTATCAAGAATATCATTGGTTTTTTCTTCAATCTCTGCCTTTTGATGCTCTAGCGTTGCATTTTGCTCTGCTATTTCAGCTGTTCTCTCTTCTACAATTTCTTCAAGTCGTTCGTTTTGTGCCTTAACTCGTCTGATGGATAGTCTAACTGCTACGTAAATCAATAAAATGAAAAGGCAAACATAAATTAAGTAAGCCCACCAGGTTCTGTACCAAGGTGGTGCAATACTGAATGTAAATGAAGTTTCTTCGCTTTCGACTCCGTAAAAGTTCTTTGCTTTCACGTGAAATACATAATCACCTTCTGCCAAACGTTGGTAAACCGCTTCAGGCTTATTTTTCCACTTACTCCACTCTTGATCTTCGCCCTCTAGGTAGTAGCTATATTCATTGGCTATTCCTCCTAGGTAAGCATTACAACTGAAATCAAATTTTAAGGTGTTGTTGTCATAATCAATTACATATTCTTTCTTTTCAGCATAATGCGTGTTGTACAGAAAGACTTCATCTTCATTCAGAAACACTCTGTTGATGAAGGTTTTGAAGGGTTGATTATAAGTGAATTTGGTATTCTCATTGTAGGCATAAACTTCTTCGCCTCCTAGCCAGTATATACCATTTCTAGCTTTTTTTACACTAAAAATGACATCTTCTTTAACTTGGTTAAAAGCAGTTGAATTCCAAGTTAATTCGCCGGCATCTAAGGTCAAGAATCCAAATTCGGCTTGTTCATTATCACTACCTGAGTTGTGAAACATTTCAATCCAAAGTTTTCCGTTTTCATCATTAATGATTCTATGAATTAGCAATTTTTCTTCATTAAAATGATCATCATTAATGTGGGATGGCTCGAGTTTCTTGTTGTTCACTTCATACAGTCCGTTTGAAGTACCAATAAATAAGTTGTCGTTAAATAACGCCAAGGTAAATTGGTCGTAATTACTTGAATCTCCATAATCTATTAATCCTTCAAGAACATTCATTTCTTGAGCTCTAGAAGTGTCTAAATAATGCACTCCGTCATACTTAACTGTATAGTAGACATCACCATTCCATTCACAAATTGAACGCACATCACCTTTTGTATTCGGATAGTCTCCTTCGTAAGTAAACTTTCCGTTGTCATAATACATTGAACCAACACCAGCGCCATCCAAGGCAATATAAATTCTATTTCTATCAGAGGTTGACTGAAACATGTCCCAAGCGTATACACCTTGAGCCGCCATTTCTACGTTCATTTCGGCATCCATTGAAAAAATACCTTCATTCCCAATAACAAGCGACAATTCAGTTCCGTCTAAAAACTTGAATTTTTTAATTTGGTACAGATCAGTTAAAAATTTGGGGGTTGACTTAAATACTAATCTTCTATTTTCAACTTCACTGATAAATAAGTCTGAGTGGGTTGCTAATAAGATATTATCTCCATCAAAACTGAGGTCTTCTGTTACCCCTCCGCTAACACCAAGGTCCGGACCGAAAGAAGTGATGGCAGATGAAGTTTCAATAAAAAGAACGCCGTTATCGTTACATAACCAAATGTTGTTGTATTGATCGAACATGGCTTTGTAGGTCAATAGATTTCCTAATCCTTCTGCCGCAGAAAAAGAACGGATATACTTACCATCCAGTCTGAAAAGTTGCACTCCATATCCTTTGGTTCCAACAACGATCATTTTTTCATTTGCCGTGATTGATTTGATTTTTACATCTTCATCCAGTTCCAATCGCAAGTTTGGATCTTTCTCTAACTGATAGACGTTAGAACGTTTTTTGAACACATAATAATCACCGTTTTGGTCAATGACATAGTTTTTTCCGTTGAAAGGTACGTTGAACTGAGGGGCTACTGATGTTGAATTTTTTAATTCGTAGAATTTGTTTCCTCTTAGAACATGGTTAATTGATTTTTCACCAATTTTTGTCATGCATAAGATTTCTTCATCTACTCGAATACTGGATATAATTTCTTTTTGATTAGGTGAGTCTATTACTTCAATTCCGTTTGCATCATGAATAAAAATAAACGACCTAGAAATAAAATAGGTTTTTTCCTCTATGCAGTAAATTTGCCAAATATCATTAAAATCAAGTGAGTCGAATTCTGATGACATCTTTTCAATCATTGCCATTCCTTTGCTGTCATAAACAATTTTCCCGAACTCACTTTGCCCTCCTACGAAAATTGTTCCTTCAGCATTTTTAGCAAAAGAACGAGGATGTTCTTTATTTTCAAATTCAAACTTATACCACGAAGAACCGTTATATTCTAAAACAGCTTCATTGTTGGCAACGTAGATGTAGCCGTCATTATTTTGGATGATGTCCCAGTTTTGAAATCCTCCCTTTTGTTCGGTATAATCAAAGTTTCTGGTGTTGAAATGCCCGTAAGGATACATGTTTTGACCAAAGGTCAAGACGCCCATCACACTAAAGAAAAAACCGAGCAGAAATTTCATGGAGATAAAGATAAAATTATTCTCCAAATATAGAGGTGGGTTTTAGACCAATTTGCCACTTAAACCCTTTTAAAAATCTATCTTTTTGAATTACAGCTTCAATAGGAAAATAGGTGGCGTTTGGTTGCTCAACGAATTTGATTCTATCTATTTCGGATTCAACGAAATAGATGAAAATTTCATTGCAATCAATATGATTCATTCCAGTAACGATATCAACGTCTTGATTTAAAGTGTCTTGCTCCGTTTCTTTTATGTAATAAATAGATTCTGCATTTGATTCAATGTACACTTTTTGGATTTTACTGCTGTCCATCCAAGCCGTCATTTCTTTTCCTTTTATTTGGTCATAATGTAAGGAATCATGTTCAGACGTAATAAAAGCGTTTTGATGCAGGTAAACTTCGTGAAATTCTTTGGCGTAATATGTTGTGAGAATTGAATCTGCAGACATCTGGGTGTTTTGGCTCCACATGACCGGGTTTTTATGAAATTTAATGATGGAATCTTTCTCAGAAAAGAAGGCAGAGTCACATCTGACGGTTAGATCCCCGTTAATTATTCCAACATTGTTTTGTGCAACTGAAGTGTTTAAATCAGTCAAGGTATCTTTGAAATAGTAAATAGAATCTGCCTGTAATTCAAGGGTGTCCGATTGGTTAAATTGGAGTAGGGTAGCATCAGATTTTAAGATCAGTGTATCATTCTCAGCTGATTTCCACATGTAATTTGACAAGAACTGCACGTTTTCTGTTGAATCGTATAAATTCACATTGTCAAATCCTTCACCAATTCCTGTGTTTTGGTCATAAAACATTGAATCTGCATAAAATGTTTTGTTGGAGTCGATTACAGTGGCACCATTCCAAAGATGACATTTTTGTTCTGAAGTATAGTAGACTCCTTTCACACATTGAACTTCTGTAGAATCCATTAATATTTGTGTTGGTCCATGGAAATGTGCAGTGTTTGAATTTGTTCTAAATTCTAAAGTATCTGCAATTAGCTTGAAATTAGGGTGGGTCATACGAACGCTATCTTTGAAAAAGAAAGTTTTTTGATTGGCATGATAATACCCTTTAACCGAAGTTAGTTTTAGATCATCTTTAATAGTAGTAATGACTGCGTTTCTTAAGTACCTTCCGGTTGAATTATTTCCATTGTAATCTAATGAATCTGTCACGAGTTTGTATGCGTTATCACGCATTCTGACGTTTCCTTGTAATCTGGAGATTTTTGTATTGCCATCATATTTTAATGAATCACAGAAAAGGTTAATGGTGTCACCTTGATTAATGTGCACCTTACCATAAGCATGAACTAAATCTTTATCTCTGAAAAAAAGAGCGGAATCACAATACAAGTTCGTTTGATTGTGCTCAAAATGTACATTTCCAACAGCTTTAGTCGTGTTTTTATACTTGTCTGAGTTTGTTACAGTTTCAGCAAATATTAATTTAACCACATCCTTTTTCTTGTCAAATCTGCTTTGACAATGACTGTTGTTGGTCATAAAAACGGCGCTTAAAAAAAGCGCCGTAGATAATATTTTATGTAATGTATTCAATTAGTTTCGAATAATTGTTTGCTCTCTATCTGGCCCTACAGACACGATACTGATAGGAACGTTTAATTCTTTCTCTAAGTATGTGATGTAGTCTAAAAATTCTTGAGGAGCATCTGCTAAATCTCTTAAACCAGTTAGATCTTTGTTCCAACCTTTCACTTCTTTATAAATGGGTTTAATATCTAAATCAGTGATGTCATAAGGAAGATAGTCAATACGTTCTCCATTAATTTCATAATGAGTACATACCTGAATCGTGCCAAAACCATCTAAAACGTCAGCTTTCATCATTGCAAGTTGGGTTGCTCCATTAATCATGCACGCATATTTCAAAGCAGGAAGGTCTATCCAACCACATCTTCTATCTCTACCTGTAGTTGCTCCATATTCATGACCAACTTTTCTGATTTCTTCACCAACTTCATCATCTAACTCGGTTGGAAAAGGTCCGCTACCAACTCTTGTACAATAAGCTTTGAAGATCCCGATAACTTCGCCAATTTTGTTTGGCGCTACGCCTAGACCAGTACAGGTTCCTGCAGTCACGGTGTTTGATGAAGTTACAAAAGGATAGGTTCCAAAATCAATATCTAATAGGGTTCCTTGAGCACCTTCAGCTAAGACTTTTTTACCAGACTGAATAGCGTTGTTGATGTAGTGTTCAGAATCGATTAATTCAATGTTGCTCAAGAATTCAAGGGCTTCAAACCACTTAGATTCTGTTTCATCAAGAATTGATTGGTAATCGTAATCACCTAACATTCCTTTATGTTTATCAACTAAAGCGTTGTATTTTTCTTTGAAATTTGGCGATTGCGTGTCTCCCATTCTAAGACCATTTCTACCGGTCTTATCCATATAAGTTGGGCCGATACCTTTTAAGGTTGATCCAATTTTCTTTTTACCTTTTGATTCTTCAGAAAACTTATCCAGCACCTTATGTGTTGGAAGAATTAAGTGCGCTTTTTTTGAAATGACCATGTTGCTAGCAACATCAACGCCTTTCTCTTTAATTGCCTCAATTTCTGCCTTCAGCGTAATGGGATCAATAACAACGCCATTTCCAATGACATTTACTGTGTTTTTTCTGAAAATACCAGATGGAATTGTGTGAAGAACTTGTTTTTGACCTTCAAAAATTAATGTGTGACCAGCATTTGGTCCACCTTGGAATCTTGCAATAATATCGTAGTCAGGGGTAACTACATCTACAATTTTTCCTTTTCCTTCATCTCCCCATTGTAATCCTAATAAAACGTCAACTTTCATTATCGATTGCGAATTTATTTATAGCCTCATTTAGCGAAGCTGCAATATTAAGAACTGTATTTAGTTTAGTAAGCAACAGAACATGACTAATTTTATCAGAGATATTAACAATGTATAGGTCGCCTCCGTGATTTCTACATTTAGTCATTACTTTGATAAGGTTATTGATACCTAGGCTATTCAAAAGTTTTACGCCTTCTAGATTCAAAATTATCTTAGATTCTTGATTGTTGATAAGTAAATCAAGCTGTTTTTGAAGCGGGAAAAAATCTTGGTCAGTTAATGGTGAACCTTCTAAATAAAGTTCATTGCACGTTATGTGATGTTTAACTTTTACTTTTAAACTCATTTTTCTGAGTTAGCTGGTTCAGTTATTTTTTCTCCGTAAAAATAAAGTGAGTGATTGTGAATTTTCACATTGAATAATTCTTCAACTGTCGCCTTGATTTTTTCTATTCTTGGGTCGCAAAATTCAATCACGTCACCAGAGTTCGTACAAATTACGTGGTCATGTTGTCTAAACCCATAAGCTTTTTCAAATTGTGAGATATTATCAAATTGATGTTTTCTCACCAAGTTTGAAGACAATAATAGCTCCATGGTATTGTAAAGCGTTGCTCTACTTACACGGTAATTCTTGTTTTTCATACTCACATATAATGACTCAATGTCAAAATGTCCTTTATGAGCATAGATCTCAGCAAGGATAGCAAAGCGTTCTGGGGTTTTACGGTGTCCGTTTTTCTCTAAAAAATTAGAGAAGATGTCTTTAACGGTTTCTTGAAGTTGCTCTTTTTCCATAAGGATGGATTTGTATAGCAAAAAGGCTATAAGCAAAGATACGAAGAATTCTGATTGAAAATTAAGTGAGACCTAGATTCTTGTTACCTGTTTCACTCCTTCAATTTGCTCAAATCTGAGAATTAAATCATCTAATTGTTCGGTATCATAGACATACAATTGAATTCTTCCTTCAAACGTTCCGTCATCTGATTCAAATGAGATTGATTTCATGTTTACACCAATTACAGAAGAAACGATTGTCGTAATAGAGTTAACAATACCGATATCATCTATTCCTGTAACCACTAAGGCAGTTAATCTTTCTTGAAGACGATCACTTTGCCATGTTGCTTTTAAAATACGATAAGCGTAATTGGACATTAATTGAGTAGCATTCGGACAATTGCTTCTGTGGATTTTAATACCATCTGTTGCTGTAATAAAACCGAAAACTCTATCGCCAGGAATAGGGGTGCAGCAGTTTGCTAATTTGTACTCAAACTCTTTGAAATCTTCACCTATGATGATGGTATCTTTTTTAGCATCTACTTGTTGGATGATTTCGGTTAAATCGTCTTTTTCTTTTTGTGAAGGCTTTTTCTCGATTACAAAATTATGGTTGTCAATTTCGAGTTGCCTGATTTTACTGAGGTCTAATTTACCTTTTGCAATCTGATAATAGAACTCTAGAGATCCAGTAATGCCGTAAAATTTTTCTAGAATTTGAATGTTTTCAGATGTCCAGTTTACCTTTAGCTGCCTTAATTTTCTTTGTAAGGTTTCTTTTCCGTCCGCCCCAATTTTCTTGCGTTCTTCTTTTAAAGCCGATTTAATTTTAGACTTCGCCCTGGCAGATGCCACGAACTTGAGCCAATCTTCTTTTGGTTTTTGCTGGGTAGATCGAATTATATCTACTTGATCTCCTGACTGCAATACATGGCTGAGAGGCATTAATTTTCCGTTCACTTTAGCTCCGATACATGAAAGTCCAATATCGGTATGAATATCAAAGGCAAAATCTAGCGTTGTTGCATTTTTAGGCAATACCCTTAAGTCACCTTTTGGGGTAAAAACATAGATTTCATCAGAGAATAAATTCAATTTGAATTCATCTATGAAATCTTCTGCATTAATTGATGGGTTCTCAAGTAAAGCTCTTACTTCGCCAACCCACCTGTCAAAGGTGTTGTCTTGACTAGAGTTTTCTTTGTATTTCCAATGAGCTGCATAACCCTTCTCGGCTATTTCGTCCATTCGTTTCGTTCTAATTTGAACTTCTACCCATTTTCCTGAAGGACTCATTACAGTAGTATGTAGTGATTCATAACCATTGGTTTTAGGCGTAGAAACCCAATCCCTTAAACGGTCAGGATTTGGCTGATAAAAATCGGTCACAATTGAGTAGATTTTCCAACATGAAGGTTTTTCATCTTCATAAGGTACATCTGCAATAATACGGATTGCGAAAATGTCATATATCTCGTCAAAAGTGACGTGTTTGTTCTGTATTTTCTTGAAGATTGAAGGGATAGATTTTGTTCTCGCTTTGATTTCGTAATCTAAGCCTTCAGCTTCTAATCTTCCTTTAATAGGATTGGTGAAATGACGAATAAATCTGTTTCGTACCTCTTTGGTTTTCTCAAGTTTGATTTCTATTTGTTCATATATAGATGGTTCTTTATACTTGAAAATAATGTCTTCAAATTCGTTTTTAATGGCGTTGAATCCTAATCTGTGCGCCAGTGGTGCATATAAAAATTCGGTTTCTGAACAGATTTTCAGGCGTTTGTCTGGTCGCATAGAACCTAAGGTTCGCATGTTATGCAGACGATCGGCCATTTTTATAAAAGTTACTCTTAAATCATCCGAAATTGTTAAGATGAGCTTTCTAAAGTTTTCAGCTTGCAAAGAAATATTGTCGTCAAATACTTCTGGGATTTTAGTCAAGCCATCAATAATAGATCGACATTTTAAGCCGAAGTGCTCTTCAATATCGTTGAGCGTTATATGCGTATCTTCTACCGTGTCATGCAGTAAAGCACAAACTATTGCAGTAGTCCCAAGTCCCATTTCTTCGCAGCAAATTCTTGCCACTGCTATGGGATGATAGATATAGGGTTCGCCTGATTTTCTGCGCATATCTTTATGCGCTTCAACGGCGATATCAAAAGCTTTTCTGATGAGCCTTGTATCTTCTTTGTCACGATAGTTACGACTCGCTCTTAATAAACCTTTATAAGCGTTAAGAATTTCTTTACGCTCTTGTTCTATATCTATTCCTTCAGGGTTGTTTGCCATTTCGCTTAGGTAGCCGGTAAAATTTTAGTTGAAACTTCTCCAAAACCAATTTTGACTTCATCATTTTGGCAATGTCCTCTCATGATGACCGTATCTCCGTCTTGTAAAAATTTTCGTTCTGTTCCGTCAGACATTTTAAAAGGCTTGGTTCCTTTCCAAGAAATCTCAAGCATAGAACCGTATTGACCTTCATTAGGTCCGCTAATAGTTCCTGATCCCATTGCATCTCCTAAACAGATGTTGCATCCATTAACAGAGTGATGCGCTAATTGTTGGTTCATATTCCAGTACATGTATTTGTAATTAGATTGACCCACTACATTCTCTGCTCCGTTTTCTGGTTTAATAATTACGTCTAAGTTGATGTCGATATGCTTATCGCCATTGTATTCAAGATAAGGAAGTACCTTAGGTTCTTGCACGGGCCCTGGAATTCTGAATTGCTCTAGAGCGTCTAGAGTGACGATCCATGGAGAAACAGATGAAGCAAAGTTTTTACCTAAAAATGGTCCTAAGGGAACATATTCCCACCCTTGAATATCTCTGGCAGACCAATCATTGAAAAGCGCCATACCAAAAATGTAGTCATCCGCTTCGTCTGTAGATATACTCTCTCCTAAAGGTTTCCCTTCAAAAGTATAGAACACCGTTTCTAATTCGAAATCTAACAAATTAGATGGTCCGAAAACGGGAACTGTTTCAGTAGGTGGTTTTTTCTGTCCTTTAGGTCTAACGATATCCTGACCTGAAACTATGATAGAAGATGCTCTTCCGTGATATCCTACCGGAATATGTTTCCAATTCGGTAATAATGCGTTATCAGGGTCTCTAAATAAGCATCCCACATTGAATGCGTGCTGTTCGCTTGAATAGAAATCAGTGTAGTCTCTTGAATGAATAGGAAGCAACATGGTTACTTCAGACTGCTTTATCAAAACTTTTTCGTGATGCTCAGTTTTAGCTTGTAACTCAGCGTTTGAATCTAGTAAAAGGTCATAAATACGTTCTCTTAGTTTTCTCGCTCCAGTTTTTCCTTTGCGCATCATATTGTTCAAATACTGATAGTCAAAATCTTCTAATTCAAAACCTAAGTTTGAAAGGTATCCCAATTCAAAAAGTTCTTTTAAGTCTAAGACATAATCTCCAATGGCAGAACCTACCCTTGGGCTCTTTGAATTACTTTTGAAAGTTCCGAAAGGGATGTTTTGAATTGGGAAGTCAGAGTTTTCTGATACATTTATCCAAGACTTAGCTGAATTTGAAATTTTAGTTGACATAGTATTTTTAATGCTTAATTTGTAACAAATTTAAAAAGAATAAGATTCTGAGTTCAAGAAATAAAATAATTGCTGGTTGGATTGCCTTTTTGTTTGTTTTATTTCATTCCATTTCTTTGTTTATTTATGCGGCTCCAGCGTCTATTGTTCCAGGCGGAGGTAAAAAAATAGTTTCACCTTATGTGTACCCCTTGTTTGATCAAACTTGGTCAATGTTTGCCCCTTGTCCCACAGTAGACGGGAAGATAAAAGTTAATATTCAGCATAAAAATGGAGAAACAGGATGGTTTTACCCGCTCGAATCAGATTTATCCTGGCACCGCACTTTAAGAATGTCTCATCACGGAGAGATGGCTTTGTTAGAATTAAACCTTATTTATTGGGTAATGCTGGATAAAGTGGATTTTAATCTTCAATATGATGAAGCGTTACTTTATCCGATTTCAGATTATTTTAAAGATGGATACAGTTATATTTTATTAAAACGTTTCGTTTATGGAATAGCTGTTAATCTTGATTTAGAGCCAATAACTGCTGAAGTAATCTGTGAAATTGAAGAAGTAGATACTGGTGTTAGTGGAGATTTAATAATACCTGAATTCAAATGGTTGTCAAATGAATAAAATCATTCAACATTTCATATCACCATTTGGTCAAATTGAAAAGGTAGAATTTTTCAGAAAGGCACTTTATTTATTTTTATTTCTAAATACCTTGACTCTTCTGCCCATTGCCCATGATTTATTTGGGTATTATGGAGTAATAGGAACACGCGGCTGGAATACCAATATTTCGTTTTTGAATCAAGGCAGTTACGGATTAATAAACTTGTTGAGTCATCCAGCTAATTCACATTATAGCTGGGTTTATATCTTGTTTATTTTAGGTCAAATGTCATTTTTGATTTTGGGATTAATCGGGAAATGGCCAAGGTTATCTTCATTTATGGTTTACTTTTTCACAGTGAATCTTTTCATGAAAGGCTACTTAGCGTTTACTGGTGGAGAGGTTCTGGTAAACTTTATGCTCTTCTATTTAATGTTTGTGCATCCACCAAAAAAAGAAGGGGTAGGTGGGGAACTTCAGAATATTTTGAATCAGGCTTTCTACAAAATCATGCTTATCCAAGTTTGCTTGGTTTACTTTTTCAGTGCTTTGTATAAGTTGTATGACGCACCTTGGGTTGAAGGGAAAGCGCTGATGTATATTTCAAGAATAGACGGTTATTCTACATTACCATTTGAATGGTTGTTTGCTGAAAACCCAACTTTGTCAATGTTCGCTACTTACGCAACATTGGCTTACATGATTTTGTTTCCTTTTATAGTTTGGGTAAAGAAAATTAAAACACCATTTTTAATGATAGGACTGATTTTTCATATAGGAATATCTTTTGGAATGGGAATTTTTTCGTTCGGTGTGATAATGATATTGATGTACATCTTGTTTCTAGATAAAGAACAGATTCAAACAATAAAAGAAAAGATTAAAAGACGAGTTCCGAATAGGGTTATTGGAATCTTTTCACGTCAATAAGTTCAATATCAAATATTAAAGTAGAATTGGGTTCAACCACCCCTTTGCCTTCAGGTCCATAGGCTAGAGTATGAGGGATGTATAATCTGCTCATTCCACCTTCTTTCATCAAGCCTACGCCTTCTTGCCATCCCGGAATTACACCCATTAATGAACCTTTGAAAGGAATGTTTGAAGGAATTGTAGACTCAAAAACTCTTCCATCAATAAATCTAGCAGTATAGTGAATAGTAACAGAGTCTGTGACATTAGGTGAAACGCCATTTCCTTCTTCAATAACTTCATACTGCAAACCTGATGAGGTCTCAATTACCCCTTCAAAAAGCAGGTTCTCTTGCATGAACTGGCTGCCATTTTCTAAGTTAATTTTAGAGTAATACTTAGTTAATTCTCTTCTTGCATCCATGTAGGGCATAGTTGGTTCAGCTGCTGACATACCTTCGTGAACACCATCTGCCAAGTACTCGACTTCAATTTCTTGATCTATTTTTCTACCTACAAGAGCACTTACCATGTTAAAGCCTTCATCCAAGCCAACTAAATAGCTGGCATCATTTTTAGAAACTGCATTTTCATTTATTCCACCATCAGGTAACAAGTATAGATCCAATAAACTATCTTTTTCAAAGAAAGAAATTCTTAAGTCTCTTCCTAATAGATAATCTGTAAGTCCCAATTCAATTTGTCGAATATTAAACTTATCAGATACTTCTGCTGAGGTGTATGTTAGGTAGCATCCTCTGGCGTGATCTAATCCAATACAATAACTTATTTTTTGAATATATGTATCAAATTCAATCTTATTGGTTTGAGTTGAGTCTGAATCATTTTCAACAGAGTCATTCTCCCCATCTCCTGAACAGGAGATGAGAAAAAGACCAATAAATATGTAAACAAGTTGTTTCATTATGCAATGCTGATCAACTCAACATCAAAAATTAAAGCCATATAAGGTTTAATCGGTCCACCTGGATGTGGATTTGCACCATAAGCTAAATCTTGAGGAATGTATAATCTCCATTTTGATCCTGCTGGCATTAATTGTAAAGCTTCTGTCCAACCTTTAATTACTTGGTTGACTCCAAATGTTGCCGGTTCACCTCGATTCACTGAGCTGTCAAAAACAGTTCCATCAGTTAAGGTTCCGTGATAATGAACTGTTACTTGACTTGTAGCCTCTGGTTTTTCTCCGTCAGCAGCAGAAATAATTTCATATTGTAATCCTGAAGGTAGCGTTGTAACACCATCTTTTTTAGCGTTTTCTGCTAAAAATTGATCACCTTCTTCTTTGAATTTTGCAAATTTTGATTCGTTTACTTCAGTTAAGTAGGTTTGAATTTTCATGTTCGCCTCTTCAGGACTGAATCTAGTTTCTGCTTTTGCAAATACCGCTTTCATTCCATTTACAAACTCATCCAAATTTAACTCTTCTAAATTTTGATTTTCTAAACTTTGTGCAATACTCATTCCAACTCCGTAGCTGGCATCATCTTTTACTGTACTCATTCGTTAATTTTTTACAAAGATACAAACAAAAAAAATCCCATCCTGAATGAACAAGATGGGATTTAAATCTTTTAGTAAATATTAGTTTTGTTCTAATACGAAGAAGGCTGTTCTTCTATTTCTTTGATGATATTTTTCTTGTAAATCTTCATCAGATAATCCGTAGATGAATTCTGGTGTCAAATTAACCATTGTTCCGTCTGTGTGTTCAACTTCGGCAGGTTTTGTTTCACCATAACCTTTTGGTACTAATCGCTCTCTTGGAATACCATGGTCAACCAAATAATCAACTACTGATTTTGCTCTTCTGTCTGATAAGTCTAAGTTATAAGCATCATTTCCTCTTTCATCTGTATGTGAACGAATCTCAATTTTCAAGTTGCTATTTAACTCTAAGAACTCTAATAGGTTATCCAGAATTTCTTCAGATACTGGTCTTAATTTATCCGAGTCAAAATCATATTCAATACCTTCAATTTCAATCTCACCTTTAGGAATTTTCTCTAAGTAGAAATCTTGCTGATAGTTTTTAGATTCGGTAGCACCTAAAGTAAAGACTAAAGCTTTGTCTGCGAAGTAGTCTTTTTGAGAAGCTCTCATAAATAGCTCTAAGTTAGGCTCTAATCCGTGTTCATAATATCCGTTCTCATCAGCGATCATTTCAAAGTGTTCCCATTTGTAAGTTACATCTTTAAACTCAACTTTTGCACCCGGTAGTATTTCGTTGGTAGCGTCATCATAAACATATCCTGAGATGAAGAACTTCATTTCTGGTTTAGTAATTTGGAAAATCTTATTACAATGAATACTTAAATTATAAATTGAATCACATTCAGTACATGCGTCTCTGTCAGATGTTACATATCCTGTTTGAAGAGTAGGGTCGATAATAAAGTAACTGTCATTTCTTGCTGAGTTAATTGGAGACCCTGCATTAATCGCAGCACTAAACCAATCAGTGTCTTCATCAAATCGACTAGAAAACACATCTAATCCGCCAAAACCGATATGTCCTTCTGAAGCAAAATATAAAGTGTTGGTTAATTCATGTAGAAAAGGTGTTACTTCGTTAGAGGGAGTATTAATTTGATTCCCCATGTTTTGAGGTTCTTTGGTTTCTCCATTAGGAGATAGTTCAGTATACCAAATATCCATTCCACCTTCACCACCTGGTCGGTTGGATGAGAAGTATAGTGTTTTTCCATCAGCAGATATATACGGGTTCATAGATCTGAATCCGTCCAAATTAACATTGGCATCTAAAGCAAATGGCTTTAACCATTGGTTGTTGAACTTTCTACTTGCATAAACCTTCGTTTCATTTCTATTGTTTGGATCCATCTTGGTAAAGAACATTGATGTTCCGTCAGCTGAAATCACAGCCGAACCTTCATGGTAATCTCTTGAGTTTATTTCAAAAGGGAATTTTTCAGGTTCTCCTAGTGAACCGTCTTCATTTAATTTGACCATGTATATGTCAAGAAGGTAAAGTTCTAATGGATTTTTGTCTTCATCTAGTTTTGTAGAATCTATTTTTGTATCGACTCTTGCGGAAGAAAAAATCATGTACTTATCAGAAACGAACTGCATTCCAAAGCTAGTTGAACCGGCATTCAATAAAGAATCAAGATTGTTAATTTCAATTTGTTCTTTTGTATTAATAGGGTTCAAGGCAAATTGGCAACTTGCAATTTTGTCAGCCGCTAATTTGTAGTATTTGTTGTCAGGATCGTTGTTTTCGTTTTGAAAGGCTTCAAATTGGCTTTTAGCATCTTCAAATTTTTCATTATACATCAATGAAACTCCGTAAAAGTATTGTGCATAAGGAAATTCTTCATCTCTGTTTTCTAATGCAGATACATACCATTTTTCGGCATTTTTATAGTCATCAGCCAGACGGTAAGCGTCTGCTAATTTGTTAATGACCTTAATTTCTTTTGCATTAGGATTAGATGGAGGAGCTATGGTACCATTTTCATCTTTCTCCGGCTCTTTATAGGCAGTAGAAATTTCATAAGGGTAATACAAAGCTTCTTCGCCCGCTTGAATTTTGAATAAAATTAGCGAGTAGTAGTGTACAGCATTTGAGTATTGACCATTAATCATGGCCGCATCTCCCATTTTTAATAGTTCTTTATTGGTTTGCCCGAATAAAGAACCTGCAGATAAAACTGCGAATAATAGTAAAGTAGTTAGCTTCTTCATTATAATTTCGGACAAGTTGGTACTGGATTAGGATTAGGGCGATTAAAGATGTAGGTAACTGAAATTTCAGAACCACCTCTTCCGTTAGTCGCGTTGTTTAATGTTGACGTATTAATGTCGTAACTAAAACGTCCGGTCCATTGACCATATTTAATTCCAAATTCTAAAATGGCAGCATCTTTATTTCTGTAGGTTCCACCACCTAATAAGAACAAGTCATAAGCTTCTAAATAAAATTGTCCTAAAGCGCTAAACGTTAATTCATTTGCTTTTTCTTGATGTTGCCAGAGTACTTTTGGTATGACTGCAATTTTATTGGTAATTACCACTCTAGCTCCTGCGATTGCTTGGTATCTGAATGGAAGTTTGTTCCCTTGGTCTTGGATAAATGATTCAGTAGGTCTGTTTACATGATACATTGAAATACCTCCAAAAGGATTTACTCTTATTGCTGGTTTTGCATAATAATACATAACACCAACATTAACATCTAAATTTAGCTGGTTGGCATCACCAAATGCCTCTGCTGTTGCATTTGAAAATTGTCCGCCATTGTATGGCGAGTATTGATCGCCAAATGTTAAGGCAGAAATTTTAATTGATTTTTGAAAAATACCAGCTTGTGCACCAATACTAAAAAAGCTATATTTTTTCTTTCCAAAAGGAATCTTAAAAGCAGCAGAAGGTAAAATGCTTATTACATTATATGATCCTGTACCTGCTCTAAAGTTGGCCGCTTGAATTCCCCATCCCCATTTTCCGCGATTGGCATCAAATGAAATTAAACCTGTCGTAAAAGGTTGTGTAGCAATTGCCATCCATTGTGTTCTAAAATGACCATGTAATCTGTAATCACCTTTAAACACCCCCGTCATTCCCGGGTTTGCATTTAAAGCAGCTGCGTCATATTGTGAAAGGTGAAAATCTTGAGCAGTAGCACTCAAGGTACCTAAACAAAACGCTATTCCTAATAAAAGTCTTTTCATTTCAATTTATCTAATAAGTGAAACATCACCTTTTAAAATATGTTCTTCTCCGTCAAAAGTAGTTACCACGGCAACATAAACATAAACACCCATTGGTTGATCAGTGTTCTTGTATGTTCCATCCCAACCTGAATCATTTGGATCAGTTGTTTCATAAATTACTTCTCCCCAGTTATTGTATACTTTGAAGTCTACAGTTTCAAAGTTTCCGCCTAAGATGTTTAAGAAATCATTGTTTCCGTCTCCGTTAGGTGTGAAGGCAGATGGTACAAGAGGACCGTGATAAATAGGCACTACTATAGTCACTGTATCTGTACATCCTGCGTCATCAATAACAATTAATGTAACAGGGTATTCTCCTTCTGGATCAAATTGATGAATACCGTCAGGTGCATTCAGGAATGTGCTGTCACCGAAGTCGTACATCCAACTAATGATAGGTTGTGGGTCACCAACTGAATTGTCAGTTACATAAATATCTGCTCCAACGTTTCCACTAGCAGGTGATACTGAAAATGCTGCGTTTGGTCCGTTGTAAATCGTAATTGCAACTGTTACTGAATTTGAACAACCGAACCCTGAAGTGACATTTAAGGTTACATCATATGTTCCTGAACCACCATAAATATGACCAGGATTTTGTTCTGTACTTGCAGCACTTGCATCTCCAAAATCCCAATTCCATGATACGATTGAATCGTTCACTACAGTTGAAGAATCAAAGAAGTAGCTAGCAGGTTCTAAACAAGGCGCTGGAATAGCGAAATCTGCCACTGGAATGTGGTGCGCATTTACATCTAATACAAGTGTGTCTTGACAGCCATTTGCCGAAGTTACAATCAACTCAACAGGATGGATTCCAGGACTTGTAAAAGTGTGTGTTGGATCAGTATCTGTTGAGGTTTGCCCGGTTTCAAAAGTCCAGTCATAACTTACGATAGGGTCAACTGAAGTTGAATTATTCGTGAATACGGTTGGATTACCAAAACAGTCTTCAACAAAACTATAATCAGGGGTAGGAGAAGGCACGATTACGATATCCAAGGTGTCATATAATGCCGGACATCCACCATTATCTAAAGATTCGAAATAAATGGTAACCGCTCCTGATGTTTCATCTGCAATTCCGTGTGTATATAAAGTCGCATCACTAGAGTCTGGGTTGAAAGTTCCATCACCAGCAGTTGTCCATAATCCATTACCAGTTGTTGAGTTTGAGTTTAACGGAATAGGGAATCCAGCACAAACGGTATCATCAAAGACAGTTCCGATTGTTGGAGGAGCATTGAAAAATAGCCATACTGTATCTTCATCATCTGGGCAACCAGAGAAGTTGAACGTCTCAATTGCGAATAAAATTGAGTCTCCTGCAATGATCTCACCAGGTGAGAAAGTATATGTTGCATCTAATTGACTATCATCATCAAAAGAACCAGAGCCGTCCGTTGTCCAAACAGTATTGGTTGTGAAACCAACTGTTGCATTTAATTGAATGTAAGTGGTATCATCACAAACTTCGATATCTAGGCCCGCATCAATTGTTGGAGTAGATAAGTATTGGATGTTCATTGTATCCGTGACAGATGCACAATAGGCCGTTGGGTTTGAAGTTAAAACTAAGTAAGTTGAACTATTGTTTAATTCTCCTAAAGATGGGAAATAAGTTGCATTCAGATTGGTGTTAGCAGGCGTAAATACACCACCTTGTCCTGTCCAGAAACCTGTTCCGCCATTACTTATTGAACCATTTAGCATCAAGCTAGGATTGGAAACACAAACCGCGGTGTCAATTCCTGCATCTACTACTGGTAATGGAATCACCTCAATGTCTTTTACAATAGTGTCTTGACATCCAATATTTGAAGTTACAATTAGTTCTACAGGGATAGTTCCTGTTGTACCATTGTACAAATGTGATGGGTTTTGAAGAGAAGAAACATTTAAGTCACCAAAATTCCAATCCCAATCAGTTATAGTTGTTCCGACTTGTGTGATAGAAGCATCAGTAAAGTTGATAATTGATCCTTCACAAATAGTGTCAACGGAACTAAAATCAGCAGTGATTTCAGATACTTGTATGTTTATGGTTGTACTTGTTTCACAATCTGTTCCTTTCTGAGCAACAAGCGTTACAGTATACGCTCCATATCCAGGGTAAGTAAATACAGGATTTGATAAAATACTTGTGTCAGCAGGGTTTCCAGTTCCAAAATCCCACCAAAATCCTGATGCTCCTGGTCCTGAATTGTTAGAAAAGTTAATGGTTAAGCCTGAACAAAAGTCGGTTGGTCCAATTTGCGCAATTGGAGCGTCTTCAACAACAATTGGAATAGTGATTGAATCAATACACCCAAGATCTGACTGTGCAATTAATTGAACGTCATAAGTTCCTGCAACGGTAAACCCTAAGTTAGGATTTTGGTTGGTTGAAGATCCAGCACCGTCAAAATCCCATTGCCAAGTGTCTACAACTCCACCTCCAGTAGTAAATGAAGCATCAGTAAAAGGAACCAGAACATTTGTACAAGTCGTGTCAACCGCAATAAAATCAGCTTGAATTGTTGTAACGGCTAAATCAAAAGTAGTGGTGTCGGCACAAGAAGTTCCTTTTTGGGCAACAAGGGTCACTGTATAGTTTCCGTAAGATCCATAGGTAAAAGAAGGGTCAGTTAAGATAGAAGTATCGGCCGGAAATCCGGTACCAAAATCCCACCATAAACCGCTTGCTAAAGGATCACTATTGTTCGTAAAATCTACGGTCAGTCCATTACATCCAACTAAAGGAACAATGTCTGCTTGAGGCGGTACTTTTACATAAACTGTATGGGTAATCGTATCAGAACAGCCTACATCTGTATGAGCGATTAGTTGAACAACTTGATCGCCAGAGGATGAGTAAGCGTGTGTTGGATTTTGAGCGGTGGACGTGCCTCCATCTCCAAAGTTCCACTCCCATGCGTTTACTACGCCATTAGCTGCAGGTGTTGATAGATCCGTAAATGAAGCAGATTCTCCTACACAAACCGTGTCTGGAAATGAAAAGTCAGCAACTAAACCTGAAACCACCATGTTATAATAAACTGTATCTGCACAAAGAGTTCCTTTTTGTGCCATTAAAGTAACGGTGTAAGAACCAATTGAAGGATAAGTAAAGGTAGGTTCAAAAACAACTGAGGTATCGGCTGGGTTTCCTGTTCCAAAATCCCACCAGAAACCATTAGCGCCAGCACCTGATTGATTGTCAAATGTAATCGCTAAACCATTACAAGCGTCTACTGGACCAATGGCGGCGTCTTGCGGAGGTGGACAATTCACGACATTAAACTGAAAATCTCTTGTTATTCTACCTATTAAACTGTCATCTCGATATTCATCAACCATCACACCTACTACAAACTGACCGGTCATTACAGGCGAACCAGTAATGAATCCAGTTTGAGGGTCAATACTTAAGCCAGGGAATCCCGCTGGATCAAGAGGAGATGTAGCTGAATATGAAGCCAGCCATGTTATTGTACTTGACTGAAAGTTATTCGGAGCAGGACCGGTTCCAAAAGAAATACCAGTACCATTTACCCCGTCAAAAGGAGTGTAAAAAGAGTATACCAATGAATCTCCATCAGCATCAGTCGCACCAAAATCCAAACTTAAATCCTGTTGATTACAAACGTAAACCGGTGGGAAGTCAGAAATTACTGGACTTGAATTAGTTAAATATAAGTTGTTATCAGGAACATAAGCATAGAACGTCTCTCTCGCATTAAGGGGGTCTTGAATATTTAAGATACTACCATTTCTACAACAAATCGTATAATAAAGATGATATCCACCTGAACCTGGAGGGAGTGAAACTACAGAAGAATAAATTGCTTCCTCTACACAAATACCTGGGTCAAAAGCACAGGTGTCAAGAGTAGGATTTAGTGTGTCTCTACCTAACATTGGTAAGTTAAAAGAGGATACTGCAGGTAGGGTACCATCTCCATTTCTGACTTGAACAGTAGTTGAATTTGGGAAATCTACAGACGCAGGGTCACAATCTCTGTACAGTTTTAACGTTAAAATGTAGGATGAACCACCGACATGTTGATATATAATTTCACCTCCAACAACGTGCGTAGCAAAGGAATATCCTGAACACAGGATACAAAGGAGTAGTAGTAATCTTTTCATTTTCAACTCAGTTTTGTGAGTAGGTACAAAACCACGAAATTATGATTATTAATTATTTAAAGCAAACTTTTATCCACTAATCTGATTATACGAGCCCTTTGTCTAACCCTTTGAGCTATTTATCTGATAAAAAATGTCATCCATCTTTTTTTTTACTTTGATTGCATAGACATTTTCTTTACTTTAGCAGATTGAAATGCTTAAAACTACACTTATGTCAAGAATTCTACTTGTTGCTTCGGCAATCTTTTTCTTGAACTTATCTTTCGCTCAAATCAACGTACAATGGGAGTCTCGATACAACGGGACAGGGAATTTCATTGATCAAGCAGTTGATTTAGAACTAGATGCTAGTGGTAACACTTATGTTACTGGTACTTCTTATAATGGATCAAGTTATGATTGGGTAACGGTTAAATATGATTCTGATGGAAATGAAATATGGACCAATGTATACGGCGGGTCTGGATTAGATGAGGCTGCAGCTATCGTTTTAGATGGCAACAATGATGTTATCGTAACTGGATCAAAATTTATTTCAGGAAGTGATTGGGATTTAGCAATTCAGAAGATTGATGGAACAACGGGAGTTCAGGCATGGGAATACACGCATACAGGATCTACAAATTTTGATGGTGGTAAAGACATTACAGTTGATTCTAATAATGATGTAATTGTCGCAGGGACCTATTCGTTCAGTACTACAGATATAGATTATTTAGTGGTTAAAGTATCATCTGCAGGAGTTTTTGATTGGTCATATACCAACGGAACGACCAACAATGATGAAGGAAAAGTAGTTTTAACAGATGCCTCAAATAATATTTATGTTGCTGGGCATTCAAATGTTGGATCGGGAACGACTTATTTTGACGTTTTGATTATGAAATATGCACCAACTGGTGGTGCACCAACAAATTCAACAACTCAAGACGCTGGCTTTAGTGGTTTAGATACGCCTCATGCTATGGCTTTAGACGCCTCTGGGAATATATTTGTCGGGGGGCAGGCATTTAATGCTCCTGTGCATGAGGAGGATTATGTGACAATGAAATTTAATAATAACTGTGTTCATCAATGGACGCAAACATATAGTGGTGACGCGGAAGCGTTAGACAGAATTAATGCCATTGCAGTAGATCAAGTTTCAGGAAATGTTTTTGTAACTGGTAGATCTAAATCATTGGCTTCAAGTGAAGATTACTATACGATTGCATATGATAATAACGGTGCAGAGCTTTGGAATGATAGATATACGTCCAGCGGAGTAGGTTTTGATGAAGCTACAGATATTCAATTGTCAGGAACTGGATTTGTATACTTGACAGGTTATAGCTACGAAAGTGCAACAAATAATGATTACACAACATTGAAGTATGATGATGCAGGAAACTTCATTTGGGATACTCGTTTTAATGGACCTTCAGGTTTAAGTGATCAAGCGGTTAAAATGCAATTGGATCCTTCTGAAAACATTTTTGTTACTGGTGCATCACATGGGGGAGCAACAAATCTTGATTATAGTACAATTAAATATTGCCAGTTAACAACGGTGGCATCAAATGATACGGCTATTTGTGCTGGTCAAAGTGTTGATTTAACAGCAACTGGAGGAATTAACATTACTTGGGCTGTTTTTAGTGGTGATGCAGGAAGCTTATCTTGTACAGTTTGTGGTACAACTACCGTGAACCCAACAAGTACAACAGTTTATACTGTGAGTTCTGAGAGTGCTTCTGGGTGTATTGATTATGATACCGTAACGGTTGTTGTGAATTCAATTCCTTCACCTGTAATCTACAATGATTCACCACTTAGCTTTTGTACTGGAGATTCAGTCACACTTTACACTGATTCATACACCGATTACTTATGGAGTACTTCAGCGACTGACAGCTTTATAACCGTGTATTCAACCGGAACATATACTGTAACTATCACAGACTTGAATGGCTGTGTGAATAGCACAAATGCTTCAGTTACTGCATTTGCTCTACCTAATGTAGACGCCGGAGCATCATTTTCTATTTGCCCAGGAGATAGCGAACCATTGAATGCAACTGGAGCTACAACATATTTATGGGATGTAGATGCTTCTCTTTCGCAGTTAAATATTCCAAATCCAACTGCTACTCCTACTGCCGATACTTGGTATTATGTAACGGGAACAGATGGAAATGGATGTGAAAATATTGACTCGCTTGAAGCAACATTATACACCTTACCAGTTGTAAATGCAGGTTTAGACGATCAAGTTTGTTCAGGTGACACCATTCAACTAAACGCTAGTGGTGCTTTAACATATGCCTGGAACGCATCAAGTACTTTATCTAGTTTGGTGATTCCAAATCCTGAGGCTTTTCCATCATCTCAAACAACTTATGTAGTTACAGGAACAGATGGAAATGGATGTACAGATTCAGATGACGTAACGATCTCAACGATTTCTTTACCAGGTGTAGACGCCGGACCAACCGATTCTCACTGTATTGGAGATTCGACACAATTATTTGCGACAGGAGCTTTGAATTGGGTATGGGTATCAAACCCTGATTTGTCTGATGAAAATGTTTCTAATCCATGGGTGTCAAACTCAACTGATGGATGGTTTTATGTGTCAGGAACAGATGTGAATAATTGTACGAATGTAGATTCTGTATTTATTACTGTTGATGCATTACCTATGGTTTCTGCTGGGGCTGACTTCAGTGTTTGTACAGGAGATAGCGCTCCGTTAAATGCAACTGGAGCAAATGCTTATCAGTGGGATTTTCATCCAACTTTTACAACAGCAACAAATATTGCTAACCCTTCAGCTACGCCGATAACTCAAACCACTTATTCTGTTACAGGAACGAATACAACTACTGGCTGTTCTAATTCGGCTGATGTTACGGTGAGTTTAGATGCTTTACCTATTATTGATGCAGGACCTGATACTTCAATGTGTATCGGTGACTCTTTACAATTAATGGCTACTGGAGGAACAACTTATATTTGGGAATTCCATTCTTCTTTATCTTCTAATATCGTAGCTGACCCTTGGTCTTATGCAACGTCAACCATCACTTATTATGTTGATGCCTATGATGCGAATAGTTGTTTTGGAGAAGATTCAGTGATGGTAACGGTTAATCCTTTGCCTGGAGCACCAATTATTGTTGAAAACGGACCTTGGTTAATTTCTTCTTATTCTTCAGGGAATCAATGGTATTATAATGGTTCGCCAGTAGGAGGGGAGACGAATGATTCGCTAAACTGGGTAGTTCAAGGGGTTAATGGACAGTATACATTGCTTTATACGGATGACAATGGATGTTCAAAATTTTCTGAGGTTTCAAATATTATAACGGTTGATGATATTGGATTTGATGAAAACCCGGCTTTTGAGGTTAAGATGTACCCTAATCCAACAAATGGGTTGATGAATATAGAGTTAATTGACGGTGCTGATTTTATACAAATTATTGCCCTTAACGGACAATTAGTGATGAATGAAACAAATATTGCTTCAGGAATAACAGCATTTGATCTATCGCACCTAGAGAAAGGTGTGTACATGGTTCAACTCGTAAAAGGGGAACAAGTAGTAACAAAAAGAATTATTGTTCAATAGTTGAACGAATAAAATAATTAAAAGCCTGGTCTCACTTCTTATGAGATCAGGCTTTTTTATTTTGTCGACTTAAAGAGACTGTTACGGATAAGTTTGGGCACTTTGGTCAATTTAGTTGCATGGGGATTGATCATGATCATCATCAAGAAGTTCTGGATTATCAATAGTCTTTCTTTGACTCATTGTTGAGAAAGGTTATGGAAATGGAATGGTCTTAAGCTGACTGCTTATATGCTAATAATCTTGCGTTATTCGGCCATTTGAAAAACTATTTCTGCTGTCCAGTGCTGTCGTGTCGAACTCCTTAATTACCATATGGAATGTGGCAGGATCAGCTTCCTTAACAATTTTACCCCTCCAGTATATATGATTTTTGTCTTTTGTGTAGTCCTTGTCAAGGAATTCAAAACTATTTGGGTCAGTTCCATCCATTATATATTCAACAGCATGACAGTTTCCCCAATTTTCACCGTCAACACAAACAGTTAGGAGAGGGTAGTAAACCTTGTTTTTATCTTTTGCGTATTTAGTGTTTGAAAGAACTTCAAATGAGTTAATATCAACACCATCTAAAGGGAATGTGTTATAGGCCACTTCACCACAATAAACCTCCTCATTCAATATAAAATAATCACCTATTTTCTGAGATTCTTCAAGTTTGAGCCATTCGATTGAGTCTGTAGTGACTTCCTCAAGTTCTGGAATTTCATATTCCTCATTAGTGTCAATACAACTTGTAAAAGTCGATAAAAAAATAAATGCAGCATTAAGAATATAGCTTTGGATTTTCATAACGTATTACTTATATACGCAGCAATAATCCAACCAGTACAGTCAAATAGACTTAAGGTTTTCAAGAATTAATTCTGCTCAAGAACGAAGAATGCAGTTCTTCTGTTTCTTTGATGATACTCTTCCTGTAGATCTTTATCCTCCATGCTACGAATGTATTCTGGAGTTAAGACAACAACTTCACCATCCTTGGTAATTTCTGATGGCATAGTTTCACCATATCCTTTCGGAACCAATCTTTCCATTGGAATACCGTTTTCAATCAAATAATCTACTACAGATTGCGCTCTTCTTTGAGAAAGTTTAAGGTTATAACTATCGCTTCCTCTTTCATCCGTATGAGATCGAATTTCTATTTTTAGATTATTATTAAGTTCTAAGAATTCGATTAGGTTATCAAGGATTTCTTTAGAAACTGGTCTAAGGTTAGCACTATCAAAATCGTATTCAATACCTTCTATGGTAATTTCGCCTTTAGGAATTTGCTCTAAATAAAAATCTTGTCTATAATTTCTAGATTCAGTTTCACCAGCTGTGAAAACAATTGCTTTATCTGCAAAGTAATCCTTTTTCTGAGCTCTTAAGAATAATTCAAGGTTTGGAATTAATTCATGTTCATAATAACCGTTTTCATCAGCTTCTACCGTGAAATGTTCCCATTGATAGGTCACATCTTTAAACTCAACTGAAGCATTGGGGATAATTTCGTCCGTTGCTTTGTCATAAACGTATCCAGAAATTTTAAATTCTAATGGTGGCAACTGAACATTGAAGATTTTGTAGCAGCTAGAGCATAATGTAGCAAATGAAGAATCACAGGTTGTGCAGGTATCTCTATTGGAGGATAAAAATCCGCTTGTTAAATCCTCATTGGCTATGAAATAACTATCATCATGTTCAGAATTAACGGGCTTTCCTAAGTTTTTAGGAATACTGAAATATTCTGCATCTGTATCGTAATTACTTTTGAATACATCAAGTCCTCCTGTTGTTTTATGCCCATCTGAACTAAAAAATAATGTTTTAGATTTTTCATGATAAAATGGAGCTCTTTCATCAAACTCAGAATTTACTGGCTTTCCAATATTTTCAGGTTCTCCGTCTAATTGTCCGTTCTCGGTAAGTTTAATTCTCCAAATATCAAATCCTCCTTCTCCTCCAGGTCTGTTAGAAGAATAGTATAGCCATTTTCCATCAGGAGTAACGTAAGGGTTTATAGACTGAAACCCTGGGAAATTTACCAAAGAATCTAATTTTTGAGATTCGAAAAACTTCATCCCAATTTCTCTTGCTACATAAATGTACCTTTCTCTTGGGTTTTCATCTCCCCATCTTGTGAAGAATATTGCGTGAGCGGCATCAAAGCATCCAGATGCTTCATGTCTAGAAGAATTTAATGGTCTTCCAAAGTTTTGTGGTGCATTCCAATTTTCGTTTCCTTCTTCTTTTTCTGTCCAGTATAAGTCTAAGAGATACTCTGGGTCTTGCGTTTCAGGATCTAACAATACCGATCCAGTTCTAGCACTTGAAAAAACAACTTTATTTTCGCCTCCCCAATAAGTTACACCAAATGCGCTAGTTCCTTTATTGAAAACTCCTGTGTCACCAATAGTTACAAAGATATCATCATCTGCTTCTAATTTAATAGCATAGTTGCATCCAGACATATCTTCAAGACTTCTTTTTAAGAGGACATCTGAGGCTTCTTCCATACCAATGAACTTGCTGTAAGCTTCCATGGCTTCTGGATATTTACCCATATTCATTAAAGAGCTTGCTATATAGTAGTAGTCTTCGGGGTATCCTCCGGTTGAAGCAGATGATTGAAAGTGTTCTAGAGATCGCTGATAATCATACGATTTTCTGTAGCACATTGCAATTTGATGATGGACATAATCCTCTGTAGAAACTGTTTTTACAGAGTCATTATCATCAGATTTAACTTTTAGTTTTTGGTTAGAGACTTGATGTTCATAAGGAATCACTCTTGAAGAAAGTCCAAGAGAATCATCTAAAACCATTTTGTATAGCCTTAAGGCTGATGCGAAATCATTTTTTTCGTAAAATCCATCTGCTTTATACAACCATACTTTCTTTGCTTGTCCATTCGCGTTTAAGGAAATGGTTAGAAAAAATAAGAAAGCAAAAAATGAAAAACTTTTCTTCATCATAATCTAGGACAGATTTTCACAGTTTTTTTGTCTTTATTTTGATGCATGTAAGTGAAAGAGATTTCAAATCCACCTCTACCTGTTGAGGCAGCTGTTAAAGTTGAAAGGTTCACATCATAACTTGCTCTGACAATATAATTTGCTTTTTTAAGACCAAGACTAGCTACTGCTGCGTCATTTGCTCTATAAATTAATCCACCTAAAAGATACAATTCACTTTTCTTTAAGAAAATACCAATATCTGAGGCAAAGGTTATTTCTGAAAATTCTTTTTGTCTTTGATATAAAACTTTAGGAATCAAATACAAGGTTTCGGTGATGTTGATTCTAGTTCCTGCGTGTGCATAAAACCTCATTGGAAGTTTATTCGTCACCCCATACCATGATTCGTTAGGAGTGAGCAGGTTAAATGCTGAAGCTCCAATAAATGGATTAATTCTACTTTGTTGTTTTGAATAGTAGTATAAGATTCCACCATTTAATTCTGGCAAAATAAAAGATTGACCACCAAAAGATTCTCCATTCGCAAGCCCGTTATCAAACGATCCGCCATTTGCGGTTGAATATTGATTGTCAAAAGTATGTAATTGGTGTTCAACAGCTTTTTGAGTTAACCCTCCTTGAACTCCAAAAGATAAATTGTGCGCTTTATTTCTAGTTAGCGGAATGGTGTAAGCCATAGATGCCAATCCTTGAAGGACGTTATAATTACCAATTCCAGCTCTATAATTAATAATTTGACCCCCGAATCCCCAATTTTTCACAGGTTTATCGAAGCTGATTAATGCGGTTTGGTAAGGTTTAAAGTTAACTGCTTTCCATTGGTTTCTGTATTGAGCATGAACTCGCCATTGCCCGTCTACAACTCCTGTCATTGCAGGATTTAGAAATAGGGGTGCAGCATCATACATGGACAAGTGAAAATCTTGACTTTTAGCTTGGAATTGAATTCCAAATACTAATAAAAACGCTATATAAAGTTTGTTTAATCTCATTTTACCTCATCAAGGTGACGTCTCCTTCTTTTATTATTGTACGATCTCCAACTACCACAACTGTGAATGTCCAGGTATAAACACCAATTGGTGCTTCTTCTCCGTTAAATGTACCATCCCATCCTATGTTCGCATCATCTGTTTGGAATACTAATTGTCCCCAGTTGTTATAAATTTGGAAGCTTGTTGCCAAGAATGGTCCACCTCTAATAATGAATACATCATTTTCGCCATCTCCATTAGGTGTGAATGCTGTTGGTAATACAGGAAGCAATGCAATTTGCACTTCTTTTTTAGTCGAATCAGTACATCCAGCAGTGTCTGTAACAGTTAATATCACATCATAGAATCCTCCATTTGCATATTGATGCACAGTGGTTTGTCCACTTCCTCCAATTTCATCACCATAATCCCAAAACCAAGCTGAGATAGGTACACCAGTAGATGCATCAGTGAAAACAATATCTTCAAGTGCTAAACCAGGATTAGGGTTAACCGTAAAATCTGCAGTTGGTCCAGCCAAAACATCAACATTATTGGTGATAGAACTAACACATCCTGAATCTGAAGTTACTTCAAGCATCACTGGATATTGTCCTGCCGAACCAAAAGTGAATATTGGATTCGTAATATTACTTGAACCAGCACCATTATTGAAGTCCCAATTCCATTGAACGATATCACCAGAAGCTAAGAATGATACATCATTAAAATAGATTACTTCATTTTCACAAGCATAATTGTTATTGAATAAAGCAATCGGTTCTGGATTTACAAAGATGGTTCTTGTGATGGTGTCGTAGCAATTGTTATCAGATCCTGCAATCAACGTCACATCAAATGATCCAGAAGAGTTGTACGTATGGATAGGGTTGTTAGCAATTGACGTACCCATGTCACCAAAATCGTATTGCCAACTATTTATCGTTCCTGTTGTAATGGTCGATAAATCAGTAAATGAAGTATTTTCACCTAAGCAAACAGAAGAATTAGAGAAGTCTGCTACTGGGGCAGGCTTATATGATATTTGCACGGTGTCTTTATCTGCTAAACAACCAAAGTCAGTTGAAGATGTTAAAATTAATTCAACAGAACCATTTGACAAGTCTAGAGCAGAAGGGAAATAGAACGTGTTCAGTAAGTTGTTACTCGGATTAAATCCACCTGTTCCAGTTGACGTCCATGATGCACTTGAGGCTGTTCCTGAAAGTGTTCCAGCCAAAGAAACTGGTTCATTATCGCAATAATCTTGATCAATTCCAGCGAACACCTGAGGAGGAGCTACAAAAGTAACTACTAAAGAGTCATTTTCTACTGGGCAAATACCACCATTCGTTGAAAGATGAATGGTTAAAGTTCCGCCAATAGTATCAGCTGGCTGAACGTCATAAGTTGTATTTAAAGATGAGGGATTAGCAATGGTGCCTAATCCATCAACATTCCAAGTATGAGAGAACCCTGAACTTACAGTTCCGGAAAGATCAATTAAAGGCACATTGGCACAGATAGAGTCTGGTGTTGTGATTGTAATTTCGGGTTTATCAACTATAGTAATGGTTAAATTGTCAGTTACAGCAAGGCAATTACCGTTATTGGTTGATGTTAACGTTAATTGGACAGAACCAGAAGAAGTATCAGCAGAACTAATTAAGTAATCAGTCGATAAATTTGAGTCAGATGGATCAAATGCGCCTGAGCCAGAAGTTGACCAAATTCCAGTAGTTGAAGCTCCACTAACCAATCCAGCAATTGAAACCATGTCATTACTACTACACGTTACAATATCAGCACCAGCTGTAACAGAAGGTGGATCAGTAAAGTAGATGACTACTGTATCTTTATCATTAGGGCAAGAGAAGAAACTACCGCTAGATTCTATGAAAATCGCGACACTATCATTTGCTAAATCGGTAGGAGATGGGGTATAAGACGAATTTAAGCTTGATACGTCAGAAATTGATCCTCCAACTCCTCCAGACCAAGTTGAAGCCACCGCAAATTGCAGAGTTCCAGTTAAAGGAATAGAAGGCACATTATTTTTACAATAAATGTCATCTAGCCCAGCAGATACAAGAGGAGATTGAATAAAGTCCACCTTCATAGTATCAAATTTCGGATCACAGTTACCTGTAGACTGTAAAACAAAGGTCAAGAATCCCTGGTCATAATCACTTTGAACAGGAACATAAGTTGTAGTTAAGTTAGTAGGAGAGTTGAGCGTTCCCGCGCCATCTAAAACACTCCATATTCCGGTCGTTGTTCCTCCTGATACTGAGCCATCTAAATTTATTACAGTCTCGGCGTTACATAAAGTTGTGTCAACACCTGCGTCAACGTTCACCCTTCTTAAAAATGATGATAAATAATGATATAGTACTCCTCCGGTAGCTCCTCCATTGAAAACACCCATTGAGAAGAAATCACTAGTGTTAATCAATAAGTTACTAGAATTCATTGCGATTTGGCCGGTAGTAAATTCTATGGTATCACCTACATAAGCTCCACCTGTACCTGGTACCGGGTCAAAATCTAACGGGTTTATTGGAATAAGTCCACCGTTTAGAACGAAATCATCTTCAGCTCCTGCAGGGCAAGTTAAGGTAATAAAGAAAGGCTGAGTTTTGTTTCTAGTAAAGCTAACCTGTTGAGAACCTGCACAGTTTAGAGGTGGTAACAAGGCTTCTCCCATTTCACAACCGTAACCAGTAGCGTGCAATAAGTAGATATTTTTATCAGACGATATATAGGTGAGCGGTTCGGTGACACTATGGGCATAGGTGTCTCCTTGATTTAGTATTTGAGTAGTAATTGTTACACCATCATTAATTGTGATTGTTGTAAAGTTTTCAGTTGCAACAGCAAAAAACGATTCATCTCCAGCCGGCACTAAAAAACCTTTACTGACAACATAATCTGTTCCTATCACATCCACTGGAACAATTTGGTCTCCCATTAAATCATAACATCCACCTCCACTAGATCTTACAGAATCATCAGAACAGGTTACAGCAATCTGTTTATCTGAGACGACTATCGTACCGGCCAAGTTATTGCCTGGAACATTTGTATTGAGTGCTACATTTTCTACGGTATATGAGCTACCCGCGAAAGGTAAAAAAACAGAATATGTTACGCCAGCAGGATGACCTACTACGTCACATTTAGGAGTAATATAAATGGTTGTATTGTCTTCAGTTGCAGTTATATTGATTTGTTGCTTAGGATCTATACCTGAGATATTCTGACTAAACCATTTCGTTTGAAACGGACATACAAATTCATAGCCTAAACCATTTTGTCCTTTTAAAGAATAGGTTTCGGGGTTGTTTCCAGAAGAAAGAAAATCATAGACAACAATAATTGGGAAGTCAGAAGTAATTTCAAATCCACTAGTAAGAACGGTATTGGCAGGTTTGGTCTCTAATTCATTTAAAATGTGTGACAAATCTTTAGAGAATAAACTATTAGCAGCAACCACAAAGGTAGTGTCAAATGTAGAAGCGGGTTGTCTTAGTCTGATAGTTGTAGCATTTCCAAAAGTTGAAAAAAGGAAAGCCATAGGAACATTGTCTGCATGGTCGGGAGTTACCCACGGTGCAGCAAACCAGAAAGTTGTGTCAATCTGAGCTTTAGCCTCTTGTTGGCCAAATGATGACCAAAATCCAACAGTCAATATGATTATTTTAATCCACTTCATACCCTACGTATTTAATTATTCCTCTTTCTTTTTCTTCTTTTTATTATCATCAAATATGCTATTGTTCAATTCTTCGTCTTGTTCTTCTATCGAAGGTTTTTTGGAAGTTACCTGGAATGTCAACATGATTTCATGTGAACCAGAATTATAAGCTTTAATATCACCTAAAGAATAGTCAAAAGCATAACCTAAATTAAATCTGTTTTTAATAGTCAAACCTAAGGCAACACCAACAGCATCTTCACTTCTATATGTGAGTCCTAACCAATATTTTTTATCATAAGTAGCTTTTAACATAACACTACCTTGTGGTCTAACAGGATTAACGTAGTTGAACATCACTGTTGGTGCAAGCTCAAAGTCTTTCTTTCTTTTTATAACGTTTCCTTCTTCATCAGTTTCTGGCTTCTTTTTAGCATTAACTAGCCATTTGTACCCAATAATACCAGTGTAATATCTTGAAAGTCCGTCATTAAAGGCTGTAAATTTCACCACATCTCCTAAAATATTTCTCATAGAAGCCATGAAAAAGAATTTTTTCGAATAAAGGTGTAGCCCAGAGTTCAAGTCAAAAGCTGAAGTTGTTAAAACGTTACCAGTTAGAATGGCATCACCGGCATCAGCTAGCTGAGCATCATATAATTTCACATTATATTGCATGTAGCCTGGTTTTATACCAAATCCTAGTTTCCAGTTATTGTTTAATCTGATGTGGTAAGCATAGTTTAAGTAAAAACCTGTATTCTGCATTAATCCGCTTTGATCTGAAACAATAGATGCACCATAGCCATGTTTCATCTTATTACCTGCTGACCCATAAAAGTTTGCATATAATGTTGATGGTGCTTCATTAAATCCAACCCACTGTTTTCTAAAGCCAATGTTTGCGTAATGAACATCTTTACTTCCAGCTATTGCAGGATTGTAGTAATAGTCGTTCATCATAAAGTTGTTGAACACGTATTGTTCTTGCGCTTTTGATACATTTACCAAAAGAATAAAAGCTGATATGACTAAAAACTTCTTCATTATTTATTTGGTGAAATTAGTACAAGTAGTGCGCCTTGATAAATCTCGTCATCACTTATTTTTATGACATAATAGTAATTTCCTTCAGGAACCAATTCTCCATTTACAGTACCGTCCCAAGGATCAGAGTAACCAATTGATTGGAAAACAGTTTGTCCCCATCTATTTACTATCACAATCTCTGCTTCTGGATTAACGAAATTGATGAATTCCAGCTTCCAAACATCATTTTTACCATCACCATTTGGCGAAATAGCATTTGGAATTAAAGTATTAATTTCTGTTGTAACTGTATTAATCGTAATTGTTTTTGAAGTTGAATCAATACAACCTAGTGGTCCAGTAGCGTAAAGTGTTACTTCATAATCTCCATTGGCAAAATAAACCGTAGTTGGATTTTGATCATTAGATGTTTCACCATTACCAAGTTCCCAATACCAAGAAGCTGCATAATCAGAAGTATCTATAAACGTAAATTCTGCTCCTACATTTTGACCATTAGCACTGCTGAAAAAGAACCCAGCGTCTGGGCTTGGTGGAATCGTGATAACTTGTGTTGTTGTGTCTGCACATCCATTGGTTGTTTGCACAATTTGTGTTATAATGAAGTTTCCTTCTCCGGTAAATAGGTTAGTTGGGTTTTGAGTGGTTTGAGAGCCTTGTCCTCCAAAATCATAATGCCAATAGTTTATTGTTCCGTTGTTCACGGTTGCTTCATCCGTAAAATCAATAACGATTTGGGCATTATCACAAGATGAAGCATAACTAAAGTCAGCTACTGGTAAATCGTAAACAGTAACGGTTTGAATTGTTGTATCATAACATCCGGCGTCAGAACCAACAATTAATTCAACATCAAATGTTCCTGAAGATGAGTAATAATGGCTCGTATTTGGAACATTGTCCGAGTTAGCGTCACCGAAATCATAATTCCAACTGTTGATGTTTCCGTAACCGTTTAAAGAGAAATCTGTGAAAACAGTTTCATCATTTAAGCAAACGTTATTATAATTAAAATTGGCAAATGGTGGTGCAATAAAACTAATTTGCATTTGATCAGTCTCAGCCAAACACGTTCCGTTGTTGGTTGAAGTCAAAGTCAAGGTCACTGATCCCGCGGTAATTTCTCCAGCAGTTGGCGTATAAGAACCGTTTAAATCTGTGTTATCAGGTGACCAAGTTCCCGAACCACCAGACCAAGTACCCGTAGTTGTTGGACCAGAAATAATTGCTGCTAAATCAACAGATGCTTCATTTGTACAAGCCAACAAGTTTGGACCTGCATTGACTGATGGGCCGTCAGTAAAAGTAACTTCAATACTGTCAATCGCACTAAAACAATTTCCATTGTTAGTAGAAGTCAAATAAATCCATAAGCTTCCTCCATTCACATCTTGTGGACTTGGTTGATAAGTACAATTCAGAGATAAATTGTTAGGGCTAAATAAGCCGTTTCCTGAAGTTGTCCATTTTCCTGTAGTTGTACTACCATATACCGATCCTGATAAACTCACATCTGGATTGTTTTCGCAAGCCGTAAGAGTTGCAGGACCAGCATCTACAAATGGAGCAGGAGTAATGGTCACAACCATGGTGTCTGTTACGTCATTACAAGAAGCAGGTCCAGTTGAAGTTAAAACCAAGGTTACTGTTCCGTTAGTGGTATCTGCGTTTGAAGGGATATAAGAAGCATTTAAAGTGGAACTATTTGGTGAAAAAGTACCAGTTCCGTCAGACGTCCAATTTCCTGTGGCTGCTCCTCCAGTAACTGAACCATTTAACGAAACAGCAGCATTGTTTGCACAAACAGTTTGATTAGCACCTGCATTTACGATAGGCGCCGGAGTTACTGTTAAAATCAAAGTGTCTTTTACTACCGGACATGGTCCAGTCGAAGTTAAAATAAGTTCTATTGGACTGATTATTGAATCAATTGCTACCGCTTGATAAGAGTTATTTAAAGTAGATGTTGAAGAGTTGAAAGATCCAAATCCAGTATGACTCCAATTTGCAGTCACATCTCCACCTCCAATGGTTCCATTCACTGTAAATGGCATGTTTGCGCAAATTGATGCATCAATCCCTGCATCTATAACTGGGTAAGAAGTGAACTCTGATAAATAAGCATAGCTAGATCCATTTCCATTTGATCCATTCATTAAAGCCATACCAAAAATATCTCCCGAATTACTTAATGTGTTATAACTACCTACTGGAATATTAGTCGTGTTGAAGTATTTTAAGGCTACCACAAATTCACCGCCTGTACCAGGTACAACAGTAAAATCAGAAGCTTGTAATAGCGTAGTGCTACCATTTAGCGTGAAATCATCTTCAAATCCGGCACGTATGTACACCAATAAACCTAATGAATCTGATGATCCTCTAGAAAAGCTCTGATCATATTTCCCAGCGCAAAATACATTCGGTAGTTGAGCTCCATTCAAATTACATCCATTTCCTGAAGCATGCCAAACGTAAACAGGTTTAGACGTTTCTATATAATTAATGTCATCATCAATGTCTAATTCATAAGTTTCACTCCAGTTTATAAGTGTACTCGTTGTTCCAGTATTCGTGATAGAAATACTTGTTGAATTTTCTGTAGCAAGAATATAAACGCGATCATCAGTGGATGTTCCTCTTTTGACAATAAAATCTTTTCCTAAATATTCTGTTGGTGTAATTTGATCTCCCATTGTAGAAGAACACCCTGCATTAGATAAAGCTCCAGAAAAAACAGTCACACAAATAGGTTGATTTGAAGAAACAATTGAACCAGCCAAAGAAGTTGAAGCAGTTAAGTTTACGTCTCTCGCGCTATAGGTTTCACCTTCATCTAATGTAATGTTGAACGTTGCTCCTGTTGAGTGTCCAACAATGTCTGTTTTAGGGGTGATTGCAATAGTTGTGTTATCTACAGTGGCAACTACTTCAATTGAAGTAAATGTAGAGGGTGATATACTTGCATTGTCCCATTGCTTTTGAAAAGGGGTGTAAAAATTTGTTCCAATCGCCTTATTTCCTTTTAAAGAAAAAGCCTCTTTATTGCTAGTAGCTGTCAACTCATAATAAGCTGTAATGTTTTCCGTTGCTTCAATCTTAATACCATTATTATTTATCGTATTTGCCGAAGGACTTTCGATATCTGCAATGAAAGGGGTTAAATCAACTGTAGAAACAGAATTTGCAGCTAAATTGACTACTATTGGAGTGAATCCACCGTTCGCGGGCTGACTAATTGTTACTGTTGAAGGATCATCATAAGATAACAACTTAATACCAATAGGACTCTCGCCAACCGCTGATGAAACATCTGGTGCGGCAAACCAAAAGATGGTGTCTTGCTGAGAAAATCCTGTTTTTCCAAGCAATAATACGGCAAGTACTAAGCAAGATTTAAGCGCGTTCAATGCGCCAGAGGCAGACTTTGAGTAAGTTTGTTTCACTTGTAGTAACTAGTTTTTTTCAATTTCTTTCGCCAAATCTATAAATTTCATCTGATTTCTTAGATAAATGTTTACATTTTAACGACTAAGTTGTTAACAGTTTAGACGATAAGCTTACGAAAAAGGTTGAGTAAAAGTTTTATTTAGTTTTTTTTCAGGAGTTCGGTTTCAAATAATTCTAATATTCTTCGGTATTCATCTGTCCAACTGCTTGCTTCTTTGAAGCCATGTTTTTCAATGGGATAACCCATTAATTCCCAGTTTGTTTTTCCGAGTTCGATGAAGCGTTGAGAAAGCCTGACAACATCTTGGTATTGAACATTGTCGTCTTCAATTCCGTGGAGCATAAGTAAATGATCCTCTAAATTTTCAGCATAATAAATTGGTGAGGATTGCCTAAATGCCTCAGGGTCTTCATTTGGAGTATTTAAAATGTTAGAAGTGTACTGGTGATTATAATGTGCCCAGTCAGTTACTGACCGCAAAGCTGCTCCGCATTTGAATTTGCCAGGCTCTGTCAGAAGCGCCATGAGTGTAATAAATCCACCGTAAGATCCACCATAAATCCCAATTCTTTCCGGGTCAATGTTAAGTTTGTTTATCAAATATTGACGACCGTCCATTTGGTCTGATAAATCTTTTCCTCCCATATACCTATAAATCCCTGTTCTGAAATCTCGTCCGTATCCTTTAGAGGCACGATAGTCAATATCTAGTACTGTAAATCCTTTGTCGGCTAATAGATTGTTGAACATGAACTCTCTATGGTAGCCACTCCACCAATTGTGTGCGTTTTGCAGGTATCCTGCTCCGTGAACGAAAATCACGGCAGCCCCATTTTTGTTGTCTTCTTTTGGCTCGTAAATTCGGGCATTCACATTGGTGTTGTCAGTGGCCTGAATGGTGATTATTTCTGGAGATCGCCATTTGTAATCGTTAAATTCTTTCGTTGTTGACTTGGTTATTTGCTTCAATTTGGCATTCGGTTCTAGTTTTGCCGAGTACAATTCCCAGGGTTTATTTTTAGTCGAATATCTGACAATGAGATTTTTTTCATCAGGTGAAACTGATACAGTGTGATTGCCATCCGAAGTAAGGATATTGGTGAGTTGTTTCGTTTTAATGTCTAGCATTAGAAAGTCTCGATTACCTGGGTGGCTTTTATTTGCGGATATAAAGAATTTGGATTTGTCTTTATTTAAGAAGGCTTCATACACTTCATATTTGCCAGAAGTTAACTGATCTCGAGTAGCAGTTTTTAAATCAAAACTATATAAATGTGAAAATCCCGATTCTTCTGATTGGAAAAAAACTGTTTCATTATTAATCCATCCAGCATTACCTGGAACCATATTCCATCCGCTTATTCCTGGGCCACCAATCCAAGCTTGGTCATGTTGATGGTCAATTTCAATTAATTCTCCTGTGGAGGTTAAATTACATATCCAACGATCTTTATTGTCGTAAGATTTTATTTCCAATAAAAAAGAATTCCCGTTATCAGAAAAGCCATGCGAATGGTAGATTACTTTTTTCGGATCATCATAGGCGCTTATCTTACCTTCGTTATATTTGGCTAAAAATTCTGGTTTTAAATAAACACCATTCAAATTTTTTGTTTCTATTAGCTTCTTATCGCCATTCGTTAAATCAACCAAGTAAAGAAGGTGTTCTGGATCTTCAGAACCTACTTTAGGTCTTGCAGACTTTGCTTCAGTTTGACCCTTGTCGTTAATATAGGAAGGATAGTAGGTGTTTTCGTTTTTTGGATATTTAGTCAGTTCGTAAACAACTTTAGAATAATCAGAATTTATTTCAACCCAATCGAGATTCCATCCATTTAAGTATATTTTTTCAACTTCTTTGAAGGCGGTTGCTTTGTTAAATAGTTTGCGCTCGTTCCTATTTAACTCGCGCTTCTTTACAATTTGAAACAATTCACGTTGTTGATGTTCTAAATAATTTTCTGAATTAGATTCTGTGGGTTCTGAACCTTCAACGAATTGTGTCAATTGACAGAATGACCGATTTGCTTTATCGATTAGAAATAAGTTATCTCCCATCATAATCAAGATGTCTCCATTATTTTGGACGGAATGAACATTGTAGGGTCTGAAATTCCTAAAAATTAACTCAGTTTCGTTGCCTGATAATTCGAACAAAGAAGATCCTCTTTTTGTAATTATTGTTTCTTGGTTTGGCGAGCTGTAAAAACCATTGACGTCTGTCTGTGAAAGTGCTTCTTGTTCAATTTGAGTTGGTTTTGAAGCACCTACCTGAAACGAGTAATATGTTTTATAGTCTTCGGTATTGTTCCATTCAAAAATGAAGGATTTACTGTCGTGATTCCAAACTCCAGATTGTGGCTGTTCTCCAATGAACTCATCTCCTTTCATAATTTCGGAGAGTTGTAAATCTTGACTTAAACAAGTGAAAATAAAACAGCTGAACAAAAAAGATACTTTCAGCTTTAATGGCAAAAACTTCATAAGATGAATTCAGAAAATAAAGGATAAAAAAAGATTTCAAAAAAAATCATAAATAATTATGCGTGCATAAGAAAAAACACTTATCTTTGAATCTAAGATACTAATTTGTAATGAATAAAGAACAACTCTTTGAATTCCATGTTAGAAATAACTGGTTTAAAATTTCTCGCTACTACAATCAAATGGCAGCAAAGCATGATATGTCATTCTCTTGGGGGTTTATTTTGTTGAATGTTGAGAAAGAAGGTACGCCTTCAACTTCGTTAGGTCCTAAAATGGGAATGGAACCAACAAGCCTTTCTAGAACGTTGAAAAACATGGAGGAAAGTGGTCTTATTTATCGCGAAACTGATAAAGTTGATAAAAGAAAATCACTGGTTTACTTAACTAATGAAGGAATCGAAAAAAGAAAAGTGGCTAAGAAAGTTGTACTTGAGTTCAATGAAGAGCTTTACGAAAAGCTGCCAAAAACTAAAGTGAAGGCGTTTTTTGAAGTGATGACAAAAGTAGATGAGTATTTAACAGATTTATTAGAAGAAAACAAATAATTAAATGAAAAGAAACATTAAAAAAGTAGCAGTTTTAGGTTCCGGAATCATGGGGTCTGGAATTGCTTGTCATTTAGCAAATATTGGATGTGAAGTTTTACTGTTGGATATGGTTCCAAGAGAATTAAACGATAAAGAAAAAGCAAAAGGTTTAACGCTTGAAGATAAAGCAGTCAGAAATAGATTAGTCAATGACTTCTTGACGGCTTCATTAAAATCTAAGCCTTCTCCAATTTATAAAAAGTCATTTGCATCTAGAATCACGACTGGAAATTTTGATGACAACATGAAAGATATCGCTTCATGTGATTGGGTGATTGAAGTAGTTGTTGAGCGTTTAGACATCAAAAAAATTATTTTTGATCAAGTAGATGAACATAGAAAGCCAGGAACGCTGGTTTCTTCTAATACGTCTGGTATTCCAATTCACATGATGTTAGAAGGAAGATCTGATGATTTTCAAAAGCATTTTTGTGGAACACACTTCTTTAATCCTCCAAGATATTTGAAGTTACTGGAAGTTATCCCAACGCCTAAAACAGATCCATCAGTGACAGATTTCTTCATGAAATACGGTGCTAGATTTTTAGGAAAGAAAACAGTATTGTGTAAAGATACACCTGCATTTATTGCGAATAGAGTTGGTGTTTATTCCATCATGTCTTTATTCCATGCTGTAGAAGAAATGGACTTGACTGTTGAAGAAGTTGATAAATTGACAGGACCAGTTTTGGGTCGTCCAAAATCGGCAACTTTCAGAACATGTGATGTTGTAGGGTTGGATACTTTGGTTCATGTTGCAAACGGGTTAACGGAGAACTGTCCTGATGATGAAGAAAGAGAATCATTCAAGCTACCTTCTTATGTAGCGAAAATGGTTGAAAATAATTGGTTGGGTTCTAAAACTCAACAAGGCTTCTATAAGAAAACTAAGGTTGATGGGAAGAAAGAAATTTTGACATTAGACCTTAAAACTTTAGAGTATCGCTCAAAACAAAGAGCTGATTTTCCAATTCTCGCTGCAACTAAAGCAGTTGATGACTTAGGAGAAAGAACAAGAATGCTTTATTATTCAAAAGATAAGGCTGGAGATTTCTTCAAGAAGTTATTTTCTGGATTGTTCTCTTATGTATCGCACAGAATTCCTGAAATTTCTGATGAGGTGTATAAAGTTGATGACGCCTTAAAAGCCGGATTCGGTTGGGAATTAGGTCCATTTGAAACTTGGGATGTTGTTGGAGTAGAGAAGGCTATAGCTATTATGAAAGAGCAAGGAAAAACTCCTGCTGCTTGGATTACTGACATGGTTGCTAAAGGAATTACATCATTCTACAAATTAGAGAACGGACAAAAGAAATATTACGATCAAAACTCTGGAGAATACAAAGTTATTCCAGGAACTGAAGATCTACTATTCATTGATAACTTGAGAGATTCGAAAACAGTTTGGGAAAATGCAGACTGTCATTTAATTGATTTAGGAGACGGAATCTTGAATTTAGAATTCCACACGAAGATGAATACTATTGGAGGTGGTGTATTAGCTGGTATCCAAAAAGGAATTGATTTAGCTGAAACAGAATACAAAGGATTAGTTATTTCAAATAACGGTCAAAACTTCTCAGCTGGTGCCAATGTAGGATTAATCTTCATGATGGCAGTTGAGCAAGAGTATGACGAGTTGAACTTTGCTATTAAGCAATTCCAAGATACCATGATGAGAATCAGATATTCTTCTTGTCCTGTAGTTGTTGCTCCTCACAACATGGCCTTAGGTGGTGGATGTGAAATGTCAATGCATGCAGATAAGGTAGTTGCTCACGCAGAACTGTATATGGGATTAGTTGAGTTTGGAGTAGGTCTTATCCCTGGTGGAGGTGGAACGAAAGAGTTCGCTAAAAGACTTTCAGACAACTTGAATGAAGGAGATGTTCGAATTAACAGATTTAGAGATTCATTCTTGACAATTGGTCAAGCACAGGTTTCAACGTCAGCTTATGAAGCATTTGATTTGGGTTACTTGAGAAAGGGAATTGATGAAGTTGTTGTGGATAGAGATTATCAGTTAACAAGAGCAAAGGAAGCTGCACTTTCATTGTATAATGCTGGATATACGCAACCAGTAATGGCAAAAGATATCACAGTATTAGGAAATGAAGCTTTAGGTATCGTTTATGTAGGAGCTGATTCAATGGAGCACGGGAAATACATCTCTGAGCATGATGCATACATTTCTGAGAAATTAGGATTTGTCTTAGCAGGAGGTGATTTATCAGAGCCAACAAAAGTTGATGAGCAATTCTTATTGGATTTAGAGCGCAAGGCATTCTTAGACCTATGTACTAAGAAGAAGACATTGGAGAGAATTCAAAGTATTGTGACGAAAGGGAAGATACTACGTAATTAGAGTACTAAGTAATGAGTATTAAGTTTTTTGTAGAATTTAGATAATAATGCATAATTATAAAGACTTGAAAGTTTGGGAGAAGGCATTTAATTTAGTTTTAGATGTTTATAAGGTGACTGATTTGTTGCCCGATTCTGAAAAATTCAATTTTATAAGCCAGATTAATCGAAGTGCTTTATCTGTTCCTTCAAACATTGCTGAAGGAGCTGGAAGAAATTCTAAAAAAGACTTTCAACGCTTTTTAAACATAGCTACTGGATCTAGTTATGAATTAGAAACTCAATTATTGCTAATAAATAAAATTTATAATGTGAACACTGAATTAGTTATTGAGAAAGTTAAAGAGGTTCAAAAAATGATTTATGCTCTAAATAAATCAATGAATTAAAAAAACTTGATATTCAATACTGATAACTAAATACTAAATAATGAGCACACAAGCATACATAGTCAAAGCCTACAGAACAGCAGTAGGAAAAGCCAATAAAGGCGGATTTAGATTTGCACGACCAGATGATTTGGCGGCAGATGTCATTAAACAAATTATGAGTGAGGTTCCAGATTTGGATCCCGCGCTTATTGATGATGTTATTGTTGGAAACGCAATGCCAGAGGCAGAGCAAGGGTTAAATGTCGGTCGTTTTATCTCTTTGATGGGATTAGATACTGACAAAGTTCCTGGAATGACAGTAAACAGATATTGTTCTTCAGGAATCGAAACAATGGCATTAGGTAAAGCTAAAATTGAAGCAGGATTAGCGGATGTTATTATTGCTGGTGGAACAGAATCAATGTCTGCCATTGCAATGGGAGGATGGAGAGTCGTTCCAAATGCAAAAGTTTCTAAAGAACATGCCGATTGGTATTGGGGAATGGGAAACACAGCAGAAGCAGTTGCCGAAAAATATGGAGTAACACGAGATATGCAAGATGAATTTGCATACAATTCGCACATGAAAGCTTTAGCCGCTCAAGCAGCAGGAAAGTTTAAAGATGATATCGTTCCGGTTAACATGACAGAAGTTTATGTTGATGAGAATGGAAAAAGAGCAGAAAGACAATATGTAGTAGAGCATGACGAAGGTCCGAGAAAAGGAACTACAGTTGAGGCATTACAAAGATTGAATCCAGTATTTATGGCTGGTGGAACGGTAACTGCCGGAAATGCATCTCAAATGTCAGATGGAGCAGCGTTTTGCTTAATGATGTCTGAAGAGATGGTGAAGAAGTTAAACTTAGAGCCAATTGCACGATTAATTTCTTACAAAGTGGTTGGGGTTCAGCCTAGAATCATGGGAATTGGACCTGTAGATGCAATTCCAGGAGCGATTGAAATGGCAGGATTAAAAATGAATGACATTAATTTGTTTGAATTGAATGAAGCTTTTGCATCTCAGTCAATCGCGGTAATTAAAGAAACAGGAATCAATCCTGATATCGTGAATGTGAATGGAGGAGCCATTGCATTAGGGCATCCGCTTGGATGTACTGGAGCAAAATTATCAGTACAAATCATTAATGAGTTAAAAAGAAGAAACGAAAAGTACGGAGTTGTTACCATGTGCGTAGGTACAGGACAAGGTGCAGCAGGTGTATTAGAAATACTTTAGTCAATTGGCAATTATCAATTATCAATCTGCAATGATGGATTTTTGATGAATGGGATTGAATATTAGAAATTGAAAATTGAAAAAAAATGGAATCAAAAGAACCAATTAAAGGAGCAGAATTTTTAATTAGAGAATCAGATTGTTCTGAAATCTATACTCCAGAAGACTACAATGAAGAGCAAAGAATGATTGCACAATCGTGCCTTGATTTTATCCGTCAAGAAATTGATCCTGATAAAGAAGCGATTGAAACTATGCAAGAAGGAATCATGCAAGCAAAGATGGAGAAGGCAGGTGAATTAGGAATGCTTGGGATGTCTGTGCCAATGGAATTAGGTGGAATGGGAGTAGATTTTCCAACTTCACTTTTGGCTACTGAATATTTAGGTAGAGGAAATTCGTTCTCTGTTGCTTACGGAGCACACACAGGTATTGGAACATTACCTATTCTTTATTATGGAACAGAAGAACAAAAGCAAAAATACATTCCAAAATTAGCGACAGCTGAATGGAAAGCGGCATATTGTTTAACAGAACCTTCTTCAGGTTCAGATGCAAATTCAGGAAAAACTAAAGCAGTTTTATCTGAAGATGGTAAAACCTACTCAATCACTGGACAAAAAATGTGGATCACTAATGGTGGATTTGCAGACGTTTTTACAGTTTTTGCGAAAATTGGTGATGATGAAAAGTTGACTGGGTTTATCGTAGATGCTAAGTCTGAAGGAATTTCTTTGAATCCAGAAGAAAAGAAAATGGGAATTAAAGGATCGTCTACAAGACAAGTATTCTTCAATAATGTTCAGGTTCCTGCTGAAAATCTTTTAGGTGAAAGAGAAGGAGGATTTAAAATTGCCTTGAATATTTTAAATATTGGTCGTATTAAATTAGGTGCAGGAGTTTTAGGTGGATCTAAAGAAACCATCAATTTCTCAGTAAAATATGCCAATGAAAGAGAGCAATTTGGAAGACCAATTTCTAAATATGGAGCTATTCGTCACAAATTAGCTGAGCAAACGATCAGAACATTTGTTCTTGAATCGGCAGTTTATAGATGTGGAGCAGATATTGATAACGCAATCAAAGCTTTAGAAGCTGGCGGAATGGATAAACAAAAAGCGACTCTTAAAGGAATTGAGCAATTTGCAGCTGAATGTGCCATCTTAAAAGTGATCGGATCTGAAGTATTGGATTTCGTAGTAGACGAAGGTGTTCAAATTCATGGAGGAATGGGGTTCTCTGCAGAGTCTGCAGTTGAGAGAGCGTACAGAGATGCTAGAATTAATAAAATCTTCGAAGGAACGAACGAAATCAACAGAATGTTGACAGTAGATATGATTTTGAAGAAGGCCATGAAAGGGGAGTTGGATTTAATGGGGCCAGCAATGAAAGTTGCAGATGAGTTGATGAGCATCCCTGACTTTGAAGATCCTTCAGATGCTTTATTCGCAGAAGAGAAAAAGTATATCGTCAACTTCAAAAAAGCAATTTTAATGGTTGCAGGAACAGCTGCTCAGAAATTGATGATGGAATTAGCGAAACAGCAAGAGATTTTAATGAATGTGGCTGACATGGTGAACTATGTTTACGCGGCAGAATCTGCCTTATTGAGAGTTGAGAAAATGGTAAAAGCCAAAGGTGAAGCAGCTTGTGCTGAATACATTGCAATGGTGAAGACCTACATTTTTGATGCTGCTGATGCGATCAACAAACATGGTAAAGATGCCTTAATGGGATTTGTTACTGATGATGAGTTAGTAATGATGATGATGGGATTAAAGCGATTCACTAAAGTTGCTGCCTTCAACACGAAAGATGCAAGACAGTTAATTGCGGCTAAGTTGATTGATAAAAATGAATATTGTTTTTCTGATGCTTTAAATCAGTAAATAATTTGGTTATAATGAAAGCCTTCAGAGAAATCTGAGGGCTTTTTTTTGAACTATAAATGATTCAACCTGTTCTAATTTAAACCACTAGCTATGCCAATTTCTTTTTCGAAAAGACTAATTTTATTCCTCGTTGTCAATTTCGCCGCGTTAGGTATTGGCGGATTCTTAATGGGAGAGGGCCCAGGTTCAGATTGGTACCAAAATGCAAATCAAGCACCATGGACTCCTCCAGGTTGGGTATTTGGTGCTGCTTGGTTTACAATAATGGCTTGTTTTTCTGTTTACATGGCTTTTCTGACAAAAAATAGATCCAAGAAAATTATAATTCTATATATTCTACTGACTTTATTGAATATAGGCTGGAACCCTCTGTTTTTTCATCTTCATTTAGTTGCATTCGCTCTCGTAATAATTAGCCTGCTAACACTTCTTGTCTTTTACACTTTAATTTTCTTTAGAAAAGAGCTGAAACTATTGTCTTTACTAATAGTTCCGTACGCAGTTTGGTTGGTAATTGCAACATCTCTGAATGCATATTTCCTTTTCAATAATCCATGAAATTTTTGACGACCTTTCATCCAAAATTGTTTTGAATGATTCTAAATAATACCTAAACTTGACTATGCCAAAAACCGAACAAACAATAGATACTTCTTTATGGGTAGATGATTACTCTGACATGCTGTACAATTTTGCAGTAACAAGAGTCAGTGATCACGAGTTGGCGAAAGATTTGGTTCAGGATACTTTCGTGTCTGCTTTAAAAGCGCTAGATAGTTTTCAAGGGAAAAGTACAGTTAAAACATGGCTGTTTTCTATCCTAAAAAGAAAAATAATTGATCAATGGCGTAAAAATGATACGCGTAAAACGAAACCCATGTCATCTCTTGGAACAGATTCAGAAGAAGGGGAAGCCAAGATATTAGAACGTCAAAACAAAGGGGCTGTTTCAGAAATTGAGGTTAACTTTGAAAACAAAGAGTTACGGGCAGCAATTATGGGATGTATTCAGGATTTACCTGAAAAGTGGAAAGGAATTGTTATCGACAAACTTGTTGAAGAACAGGATAGTGAAGAGGTTTGTAAGGAGCACGAAATTACTGCGTCAAATTTGTGGGTAATTGTTCATAGAGCAAAAGTTCAATTGAGAGATTGCCTACAACATAAATGGTTTAATGCATAATGATAGATTGTAGCAAAGCTGGGCAAATGATGGAGCAACGTGAGTTTGAGAAACTCGGTTGGTGGGCAAGACGAAAATTAAAACTTCACATGGGAGTTTGCAAGGCTTGTAAGAAATATGAAAATGACAATCATGTTTTAGCCAAAATCCTTAAAATGGCAAGCTCTAAGCATTGCGATACGGCACTTTCTCCAGAAGAAAAATCAGAAATCAAGTCAAAATTGGCTGACCAGTAAGCGTTAATAACCTGCTGTAAGAAAATTGAATTCCTTCAAAAGAACTTTTTATCCTACCATATTTATACCAGTGAAGTTTTGAGGCTTAATTGCTTTTAATTCTGCCTTAATTTCATCCGATACGTCTAGTGTTTCGATAAATGCTTGAATGCTTTCTTTTGTGATTCCAGTATTTGTTCTTGTCAACCCTTTTAACGCCTCATAAGGTTTTGGATACCCCTCTCTTCTTAGAACTGTTTGAATTGCCTCAGCAACTACCGCCCAGTTTTCCTCTAAATCTGAGTTGAGTTTATCTGCGTTTAACAACAATTTACTCAAGCCTTTTAAAGTTGACTTAATAGCGATAATGGTGTGTGCAATTGGCATTCCAACGTTTCTTAATACAGTTGAATCTGTTAAATCTCTTTGTAATCTCGATACGGGTAGTTTTGCCGCTAAATGCTCTAAGAGAGCATTGGCAATTCCAAGGTTCCCTTCGGAATTTTCAAAGTCAATAGGATTGACTTTGTGCGGCATTGCAGATGAACCAATTTCTCCTTCTTTAATTTTTTGCTTGAAGTATTCCATTGAAATGTAGGTCCACATATCACGGTCTAAATCTAAAATGATTGAGTTGATCCTCTTCATTGCGTCAAACAATGCTGCAGCATTGTCATAATGTTCAATTTGAGTAGTAGTTTGACTTCTATTAATCTTTAAATTTTCATTGACAAAATTGTTGGCGAAAGGCACCCATTCTATTTCTGGAAAAGCTACGTAGTGAGCATTCATGTTTCCTGTGGCGCCACCAAATTTTGCAGAGAACGGAACAGCTAATAATTGCTGCTTCTGAATGTCCAAACGTTCAACAAATACATAAATCTCTTTACCTAAACGCGTAGGGGAAGCCGGCTGACCGTGAGTTCTTGCAAGCATTGGAATCTCTCTCCATTCTTGAGAAAACTCGTTCAGGGTTAACATTAAATCATCCAATAATGGGATGTATTCATTGTAAACAGCATCTTTTAACGAAAGCGGAATTGCTGTATTGTTGATGTCTTGAGAAGTTAACCCAAAATGGATAAACTCTTCAAATTTTGATAAACCTAAAGCTTCTAATTTATTTTTAATGAAATACTCAACCGCTTTTACATCATGGTTGGTCGTTTTTTCAATCTCCTTAATTTCTTCAGCATCTGCTTCACTGAACTTTTCATAAATCGCTCTTAAATCGGCTTCTTTTTCAACCGGAAAATCTGCTAATGCCTTGATGTTTTCTTTTGTCAACGCAATGAAATACTCAATTTCAACATGAACGCGGTACTTGATTAATGCGTACTCAGAAAAATATGCTCCAAGGTTTTCTACTTTAGATCGGTATCTCCCGTCAATTGGAGAAATGGCAGTTAATTCGTTCATCTGCTTTAAGTTTAAGGGTTTGCCTGATAAATATATTGGCGATTATTAAAGGCGCAAAGATAGTGAAAACCTCATTTTGGGCAATGAATAGTTTTAGTTTAAATAGGAGATACTTATTAACTATTCTATTTCTTGATCTTCGTACTGGTCTTCTTCAGTTTCAAAACGATTGTTAGCAGACGCAAACATAATAAATCCAATAACTAATATAATAACGCCAACAATTAAGATCAAAATCCCGACACCACCAATCTCTTTCTCTATACTTTCATTGTAGCTTAAGTACATTAATCCGGCAGCAAACACAATTGTAATTAATGCTGCTGTCATTAATTTTTTACCGATTATTTTATTTTTTCGATTTCCCGGTTTATATGCTGGGCTGCTGCTGAAAGAATCCGTTGAAATATCATATTCTGAGACATTATTCTGAAAATTGCTAGGAATTTCAATCTCTGGGTCATGAATAAAATCAGGGCAGCTTCCTCTAAAACTAGGCTTGTCATAGGTTAATCCACAGATTATTCCAAAGTCTCTATCTTTTTCATGGTTTAAACAAACCTTACAGATGTCTTTTCTAGTCATTAAGAAATTTATAGCAAATCAATTTCGTCTAAATCTGTGTTGTCATCTTCAAAGTCACCATAAGCTTGGTATAATTTGAGCACACCAAATACTATAAATAAAAAGCCAAGAATAAGACCTATAATAGAAAAGAGATGAAATACAGATTTTGGCACGATTGAATCATACATCACAGAAATTATAATTCCAATTACAAAAGCGGGGATGCCGATAGATAAGTACTTGAAGCCATCATGTTTTGCAACTTCAGATTTGTTCACTGATTTTTCAAATCGCTCAAGTCTTTTAATTTGAGCTACATCTGCCTTATAATCCGGACATGAGTCTCCAAAATTGGGTTTCTGATGGGTTAACCCACACAGAATTCCTTCGGTTCTACTAATCTCCCGATTTAAACATTTTTTGCAGTGATCTATTTGCTTCATTAAGCATCCATTAGTTCTTGTAGTATTCGTTCAATTGAATATCCTTCAGCTTCAGCTCTATAATTTCTTACCACTCTGTGCCTTAAGATTGGATAAGCAACTGCCTTTACATCTTCTATGTCTGGTGAATACTTTCCTTTTATGGCAGCATAACATTTTGCACCAATGATCAAATATTGTGAAGCTCTTGGTCCTGCTCCCCAATCTAAATACTTTTCTGTTAAAGGATGTGTATATCCACCTGTTTTTCTCGTTTTTGCAACTAGTTTAACAGCATATTCATATACGGCATCCGGAACTGGAATTCTTCTAATCAACTGCTGGAAGTAGATAATTTCTTCTCCATTTAAGATCGGCTTCAGTTCTGTCTTAACGTTGGATGTGGTGTTCTTTACAATATTAATTTCTTCTTCGTAAGTTGGGTAATCCACCCAAATGTTGAACATGAAACGGTCTAACTGAGCTTCAGGTAATGGATAAGTTCCTTCTTGCTCAATAGGGTTTTGTGTTGCTAATACAAAGAAAGGCTTGTCCAATTCATATTTGGTACCGGCTGCCGTAACATTTTTTTCTTGCATGGCCTCAAGCAAGGCAGCTTGAGTTTTTGGTGGAGTTCTGTTGATCTCATCTGCCAATACAATGTTTGCAAAAATTGGTCCTTTGATGAATTTAAAATTTCTTGATTCGTCCAAAATTTCAGATCCTACAATATCAGATGGCATTAAATCTGGCGTAAACTGAATTCTTTTAAATGATAAGCCCAGAGAATCTGAAATGGTCTGAATTAACAAGGTTTTGGCCAGTCCAGGTACTCCTATTAACAAACTGTGTCCATTTGAAAAAATTGACATCAATACTTGTTGTACTACTTCATCTTGTCCAACAATAACTTTGTGAATTTCACTTTTAAGTTCGCTGTATTTTTTTACGAGTAAATCTACTCCTTCTTTATCTGATAGTTGATTCATAATCTGATTTGCGTTGGTTAAATTTAATGATTTGAACGCAATATCTAAGCCATGATAACAATTATTTAAATGTCAAATTACAACAAGGCTTGAAAGCCACTTTTTTGCACTTTCAATATCTTTAAAAACCTTCGTTGGATTTGAAGGTTTATCAATTTTCAAATACATAGATAAGATGATTCTGTTGGCTAGAGAATTTATGACAAAGGCTTCAGCAGATCTTATCATGACCATTCCCGGGTGGTGCCTGATTACAGCTCTCGCTTCTGGAGATACATAGCCGTTTGACATAACTGTATTTGTTAAGAATTTACGGGGTTTGTTTTGACAAACTTCTACAATAGAGTCACATAATTGAGTGGCTAACTCTTCATCCATATTGTCTTTTTTTGAAGTGTCTAAATCGATTCTGCAAAAACCATTTTCGTCAATATAAATGTGTGCTATGTCTATCCTTTTTTCTGTCATTAAATCTTTAACTGGATTCCGTCTTGCTTTGCCTTTTTAGATCTACCTCCTAGTTTAAAACCAAAAAATGCTCCAACTAATCCGCCAACTATATGAGCGCTATGTGCAATGTTGTCATCAGAAAATATACCAATAATTTCTTTTCCAATGAAAACTAGAACCACAAGAATAAAAGTTAGAGGAATTTCTTTGTTTTTAAAATTTACTAAGGATACCAGTAATATCAGCATGAACACAATGCCGCTGGCTCCCATTAATCCAACAGATGAAAATGTCAAATGAAAAAGCCCTGTAATTAAGGCGGTAGCGAACATCATGAGGATTAAATGCTTACTACCATATTTTTCTTCAACTATAGGACCAATTAATAAAATGAACGCCATATTGCCCATTAAGTGTTCCATGCTTGCATGACCCATGACGTGCGAGAAGGTTCTGAAATACCAAACTGGGTTATCCATATCCCAAACTGGGAATAGAACGAAAAGTTGATTGCCTATATTCAATGACTGGAACAAGTAAACAATGGCACATAAGGCAGAGAAAGAAAGTATAACTGGAGCGTTAAATGTGAGTTTCATAAGTCAGTCTTTGATTGCTAATTGCTACCATCTAGTAAGTAATTAACTAGCTTCAATTTTTTTCAAGTATCCATTCAACCAAATCTTTTAAATTTGTTGTTATGGAAATCAAATATATTCTTTCTAGCGCTCAATTGCGAACTTTTCTTTTGGGATTTTTATTCCTATCAGCGGCAAGTATTTCTTTCGGACAAATAGTTACAGGAGATGTTGGCGTAGAGGAAAATGACGAGAAAGACAAAAAAAAAGAAAAGAAAGAAAGGGTTAAAACTCAAAGAGATTCTTTGACCGGAACAACGTACTACTTAACTGGTATGTATAACTTTGGTCACAGAAGTTTTGAAGATAGAAGCGCTTATGGCGCTTATCAGTCTTGGGAAAATCAAACAGCTGGCCATTCTGGTGGGGCTACCTTAGGGTTATTGATGCCATTAAATGATTTCTTAAGTCTTGATTTGGGGTTCACTTATTTTGGACACCGTGAAAATGCTCTTTATGATGATCCAGATTCAGATTCTACACACACTTTCAGTAATACTTATATGCAAATTGGTGTTCCGCTTAAGTTAAGGTATACTTATGGTGATAAGTTTCAGCTGTTTGGATTTGCCGGGGTAACACCAATCAATTTATTGAATGTTCGGTATAATGAGTCGTACACCAGAAAGAATGGAGCGAACATAGTTTCTGAAACTGAATTGATAAAAGATAAATTATCAATTTTTAATGTGATGGCAACTGCTGGATTGGGAATAACTTATAACCTTGATTGGGTAGGATTTACTTTGTATCCAGAATACCGACACTATTTGATTAACACTTACGATCCTCAATTGAAGCCAATAGATCATAAAATGTATGGCTTGGCAGTTAATTTAGGGATGACTTTGAGGTTCTAACCGTTCAATGATCTTCATTATTTGAGGCAGTAATTCGAGTTGTTCATCATTGACAATTTCAAAGTCTGCAAGCGCTCTTTTTTGTTCATCCGTCCATTGAGAATCCATTCGTTTTCTGATGGCAGATTTATCAGTCTTATCTCTTTTTAAGAGCCGAGTAATTTTTAGAGCTTCAGGAGCAGATACTAAAATAGTTTTGTCAAATTGAGAATGTCCACCTGTTTCAAAGATGATAGCCGCTTCGTTAAAAACAAGGTGACTAGATTGTTCTGAAGAAAATTTTTTAAAGGCTAGCCTAACTTTTGGATGAATAATCGCGTTTAATTTAGCTCTGAGCGATTGATTAGAGAAAATTTTCTCTGCAAGGAATGGACGGTTTAAAGTACCATCTTCACTATAGGCATTTTCGCCAAATAGTTCTTTTACTGAGTTGACAGCATCTGGATTGGTAGCTAATATTTCTTTAGCTACTTGGTCAGAATAAAAAACGGGATAACCCATGGCTTCTAAGATTCGGCAAATATAAGATTTACCAGAACCTATACCACCGGTTATCCCGATCGTTATAATTGAATTCATGACGCTTTAAAAGCAGTCAATATCTTAAATTTCTTCTACTTCGATCATTTTGAACGGAAGATCAATTATAGCTTGGTAATCTTCACCAGCTTCTTCCATATCCTCATCATCTTCTTCAAAATACCAGTTCACTTTTACTTCAGTGTTTCCAGCATTCAACTTCTCTAATTGCTTGAACAAGTCAAGAATACATTTAGAAGAAGAAGTATTGAAGTACTCTAACTTAACATCAACAATAGTGTTAGGTTTAGGAGATGCAGCATAAGCGTCAATCCAATCGTTTAACGGCTTGTAAAACTCAATTGAGTTTTCAGGGATTGATCTACCTTTTAATTCTAAGACACCATTTTCGCTATCGAAACTTACCGTTGGTGTTTTTGCTGATCCTTCTAAAGTTAAATTTTCCATATTTATTTATAATTACTCTGCTATTTTAACAGCTAAACTAAAAAAAGTTGTTTTATCATTAATGGGCTCGAACGTATAGTCCAATTTTTCACCCGACTTTCTTGCAATATCAATCATTCCTAAACCAGCCGTCCCTTTACTTGATAAAGAACCTTCGTTCAATACCTTCTTGTAATAAGCTTTCAACTCGTCTTTATCCATACTGTTTACCAAATCAAGCTTCGCTTTTAATGGTTCAACATCAGGAGTACTCATATAGTTTCCAGTCGTAATCATGTAAACCGATTCATTTTTGGCAATCATCAATAATGCTGATTTATCTTCGGTTGGAACATGAACTACTTTGTCTTGATCGATATGGTGATACAAGTTTTGAAGACACTCAACTAATATGTTGAACACCTTACGTTTAACCTTCGGTTTTTCTTCAATATGGTCCATTTTGGATTCCATAATCTGCAAAATCGTGGTTAACAATTCAGAGGTAATCATTCCCTTAAATGATAAGAGGACATGTTTCTCTTCTAATTGCTTGTATATATCGTAAACTTTATTCACTGTAACTACGTGCAAGCAAATATATAAAATTATTTAGACGAATTAGATTCCTCAACTTATTTTTACGTTATCGGCAAAAGGTTGTTATTTTTGGCAAAAATTCAAATGAATGACTGAATGGTTTGAATCTTGGTTCGACACAAAGTACTATCACTTATTATATAAGGACAGAAATGAAGACGAAGCACGTGCTTTTATTTCTAATTTGATAAGAGACCTTAATGTATCACATGACTCAAAAATCTTAGATTTATGTTGTGGAAAAGGGCGTCATTCAAAGTTTTTAAACTCAAAAGGGTATAGCGTTGTAGGCGCAGATTTATCCAACCAAAGCATTCAATCTGCCAAGAAATTCGAAAATGAAAATTTGAAGTTTTTAGTGCATGATATGCGTGATAAACTTCCAGGATACGAATTTGATTTGGTGGTAAACCTGTTCACAAGCTTCGGATATTTTAAAGAAGAGGCTGAAAACGAAAAAGTAATCCAATCCATTTATTCCTACTTAAAGGCTAACGGCGTTTTAATTATCGATTTTTTGAATGTTAATAAGGCTGTAAAAAACCTTATTCCGCATCAAGAAAGAACGATTGAAGGCATACTGTTCAATATCGATAAGAAAGTAGAGGAGGGGATGATTAAAAAATCCATCACTTTCACAGATGCTGAAGAAGAATTCAGCTATGAAGAGAATGTTCGCATTTTGAATTTTACTTACTTTGAAGAAATGTTAACGAAAAACGGATTTGAAATCATTGAGACTTTTGGAGATTACGATTTATCAAGGTTTGATAAAGAAGATTCTGATCGATTAATCATAAAGGCAGTTAAGAAGTAATGGATTTGTGGTTGAAAATAATAGCGCTTTTTGGTTCCGTTCTATTAGGTGGGATTTTAGTTGAATTATTCAAAAAGAAAAATCATTTAAAGTTATTGTTGTCTTTCAGTGGTGGATTTTTATTGACCATTATATTCACACATATTTTACCTGAAACTTATGCCGAGATTGGTGTTCAAACGGGCTATTTCATATTGGTTGGATTCCTTTTGCAGTTGATTTTGGAGTATTTTTCAAAAGGAGCTGAGCATGGTCACACCCATATCCACCATGACGGTCCTAAATTATTTCCGATTGCAATTTTTCTATCACTTTCAGTACATGCTTTTATAGAATCAATTCCTTTAGACCATCATGGACATCACCACGTGGATGATTTGTTCTGGGGAGTGTTCTTGCATAAAATTCCGGTAGCAGTAGCATTAATGACAATTTTGAGAGCGTCAGGGTTTAATGCAAAACAATCTTGGCTTTACTTGACGGTATTTGCAATTACAGCACCAATCGGGTTATTTTTCGGAGAGCCTTTAATTGAAGTATTGAATTTAAATCCACAATGGATTCTTTCAATTGCGATAGGAATGTTCTTACATATTTCAACCACCATTATTTTTGAATCTTCAGAAGGTCATAAAATAAATGCCTTAAAGCTTGTGGCTATTGTTGTGGGAGGAATTTTAGGAATGCTAATTTCTTAAGATAGATATCCTCTATTTCTACATAAAAATTATCGATTTTTTATTGTCCATTTTCTCACTAACTTTGTGGTGGAAATTAGAATTTTAATCAAATAAAAATAAAGAAACATGGGAGTATTAGTAGGAAAAAAAGCACCTTCATTTTCTGCACCAGCAGTAGTTAACGGAGGAGAAATCGTTCAAGATTTTTCATTAGATCAGTTCATTGGTAAGAATTACGTAGTGTTATTCTTTTATCCAAAAGATTTCACATTTGTTTGCCCATCTGAATTACACGCTTTTCAAGCGGCTTTAGATCAGTTTGAAGCAAAAGGAACTAAAGTTGTTGCTTGTTCAACAGATACTGAAGAGTCTCACTGGGGTTGGTTACAAATGGATAAAAATGCAGGTGGAATAAAAGGTGTTAAATATCCAATCGTTGCAGATACAAACAAAACGATCTCAGATGCATATGACGTGTTACTAGGAGAATACGATTATACTGCTGAAGGTGAGTTAGTGGCAACAAATACAATGATTGCATACAGAGGATTGTTCTTAATTGACAAAGAAGGTGTAGTTAGACATCAAATTGTGAACGATTTACCATTAGGAAGAAACGTTGACGAAGCTTTAAGAATGGTTGACGCTTTAAATTTCTTTGAAGAAAATGGAGAAGTTTGTCCTGCAAACTGGAGCGAAGGAAAATCAGGAATGAAAGCTTCTTTTGAAGGTGTTGCTGAATACCTGTCGAACAATTAAGAAGTTTAAATAAACTTTTAGAATAGCTGCTTTACTTAAACGTTTAGCAGCTATTTTTTTATCTTTTTTTTTAAAACCAAACCTTTTGTTTATTTTTGCGTCTACATTACCAATTAAACAAATCTTATTTAATATGAAAAAAACGATTTTAATGTTTGCTGCTGCAACTTTAATGCTTGCAACACCTTCTTGTAAAAAAGGAGAAAATGACCCTGCTTTAAGTTTAGCTTCTAGAAAAGCGAGATTCGCCGGAACATGGCAATTAACTGGATACGAAGCAAGTTCAACGAACACTGAGCCTGATGGAGATTCTCAAACTTCAACTTCAACATTGTCTGGAGATGTAATTACTAACACTTATTCTTCTTATGATGCTAACTCTGGAAGTACAGTGACTACAACATCTACAGTGACTTTGACGAAAGCTGAGTACATGATTGAGAAAGACGGAACTTGGTCAAGTGAGTTTATCACAACTACAGTTCAAACTGATTCTTACACAGATTTCTGGGGAGATGAAATTACTGAAACAACGACTACAGTTGCTACAGATATTTCTACAGGAAACTGGTCTTTCTTAGGGAAAGTTAAAGATTCGTACAAATCTAAAGAAAGAGTTGTAATGAACACATTAACTTCAAATTATACGTCTGATGTTACTTTAAAAGAAGATAACACTACTCAAGGAACTTCAAACACATCTAATTCTTCTTCAACTTCTAACGATAACTACTACAGTGGTGAGGTTGCATCAACTTACGAGATTGATCAGTTGAAAGGAAAAGAAATGATTTGGAAAACAATGGAAGAGAACTCTGGTTCTTCTAGCTGGACTTCAGGTGGAACAACTACTAGTTCAGAGAACGATACTTATGTATCTGACGCAACTTGGACATTCTCGATTGTTAAATAATCGAACCTAATTATTTTAAAAGCCCCTTTAGCATTGCTAAAGGGGCTTTTTTTGTGCACAATAACAGCGGCCTTGTTGAAAACTTCAGTTCATTTCAACCCTTGAATTCTGTAACTTTAAAGTCCCTTAATTATTACAGGATAGATGTACATCATATTTGATACAGAAACAACTGGGCTTCCTAAAAACTGGAATGCTCCCATCACGGACACAGATAACTGGCCGCGTTGTGTACAAATTGCATGGCAACTACATGATGATAACGGAGAACTTCTTGAGCACAAAGACTTTTTAATTAAACCAGAGGGCTTTAACATTCCGTTTGAATCAGAGCAAATTCACGGAATTTCTACGGCCTTAGCTGAAGAGCAAGGAGCGCCACTAAAAGAAGTTCTAGCTGAATTTAACATAGCCTTATCTAAAGCTAAATTTGTAGTTGGTCAAAATATTCAGTTTGACCTGAATATTATGGGCTGTGAGTTCTTCAGAGAATCTGTTGAATCTCCAATGCTGGATATGGCTGTTCTAGATACTTGTACAGAAAAAACAGCCGAACTTTGTCAAATTCCTGGAGGACGTGGAGGTAAGTTTAAATTACCAACGTTAACAGAGTTACATGAATTCCTTTTCCAAGTTCCTTTTGCTGAAGCGCACAATGCAACGGCAGATGTTGAAGCAACAACTAGATGTTTCTTCGAATTAATAAGAACTGGGAATTTTACAAATCAAGAATTAGAAGCCTCTGATAATTACATTGCTGATTTCCTAGAGGCACATCCTGAACCAATTGAATCAGTTGGTTTAAAACATCTGAATTTAAAGGCTGAAAGCGAAAAAATCGCCCAAGCTAATCAGACAGAAGAGAAGATAGATGTCATAGACATCAATCAAAATGTTGATCGATTAAAAGATGTTCCGTTTACACATCTACACAACCATTCTCAATTTTCTATTCTTCAATCTACCATCAAGATAAACAACTTGGTGAACAAAGCGGGTGAATATGATTGCCCAGCCGTAGCATTGACAGATACTGGGAATATGATGGCGGCTTTCCACTTTGTGACTGACGTCAACAAATACAACAAAGCCCTAAAAGCTAAGAAAGCTGAGGCAGAAGAAAAAGGAGAACCGTTTACTAAAGAACCAATCATCCCAATTGTTGGATGCGAATTCAATATTTGTGAAGATCATTTAAACAAATCGAATAAAGACAACGGGTATCAGGTTGTACTCTTGGCTAAAAACAAAAATGGTTACCACAACTTAGCTAAAATGTCTTCTATTGCCTTTACAGAAGGCTTTTACTATGTACCAAGAATTGATCGTTCAGTTGTTGAGAAATATAAAGAAGATATCATGGTACTTACCGGTGGACTCAACGGTGAAGTTCCTAACAAAGTTTTAAATGTTGGTGAACAGCAGGCAGAAGATGCATTGCTTTGGTGGAAAGAACAATTTCAGGATGACCTTTATATTGAATTGATCAGACATGGATTGCCAGAAGAAGATAGAGTCAACGAAACACTTCTTGAATTCCATAAAAAACATGACATTAAAATTGTCGCATCCAACAACACTTTTTATTTAAATAAAAAGGATGCTCAGGCTCACGATATTTTATTGTGTATTAAAGATGGTGAGTTAAGGTCAACACCAATAGGTAGAGGAAGAGGGTACCGATTTGGTCTACAAAATCAAGAGTACTATTTCAAGTCGCCAGAAGAGATGAAGATGCTTTTTGCAGATTTGCCTGAAGCAATTGAAAACACAAACGACATTGTAGCCAAATGTGAACCTTACGAATTGGCAAGAGAAATATTACTTCCAGCCTTTGATATTCCTGAGGAATTTATAGATAAAGAAGATGATGTAGACGGAGGAAAAAGAGGAGAGAATAATTATCTAAGACATTTAACTTATGAAGGCGCAAAAGCAAGATATGGTGAAATAACTCCTGAAATTGCAGAGCGTTTAGATTTTGAGTTAGAAACTATTGCCAACACTGGTTACCCGGGCTATTTCTTAATTGTTTGGGATTTCTTGGTGGCAGCAAGAGATATGGGAGTGTCGGTCGGACCTGGAAGAGGATCGGCGGCAGGATCTGTAGTCGCATATTGCTTAAAGATTACCAATATTGATCCACTTAAGTACGACTTGCTATTTGAGCGTTTCTTGAATCCTGAACGTGTATCAATGCCCGATATTGATATTGACTTTGATGATGAGGGTCGTCAGTCAGTTATTGATTGGGTAATTGAAAAGTATGGATCCAATCAGGTGGCGCAGATTATCACCTACGGAACCATGGCCGCAAAGTCATCTATCCGTGATACTTCAAGAGTCTTAGATCTTCCATTACATGAGGCCGATCGCTTAGCGAAAATGGTTCCAGACATCAAATTGAACAAAATTTTTGGTTTAGATGATGTCGCCTTGGCCGATAAACTAAAAAACAATCAAGACGATATAGAGCGTGCCAACATGCTGAAAGAAACAGCAACTGGTAGTGACTTATCAGCTGAAGTGGTGAATCAAGCTGTTTTGCTTGAAGGATCTATGAGAAATACAGGTATTCATGCCTGTGGTGTCATTATTACACCTAGTGATATTACCGATTTTGTTCCGGTTGCATTAGCTAAAGATTCGGACATGTATTGTACCCAGTTTGATAACTCGGTAGCTGAAGATGCAGGTCTGTTAAAAATGGATTTCTTAGGATTAAAAACCCTTACCTTAATTAAGGATGCGGTTAAAATCGTAAAAGAAAGACATGGCGTAGAATTGGTACCAGATGATTTCCCAATTGATGACGAGAAAACCTATGAGCTTTTCCAAAGAGGAGAAACGGTAGGGATATTCCAGTATGAATCTGCTGGGATGCAAAAATACTTACGTGAGCTAAAACCAACTGTCTTTGCAGATTTGATTGCAATGAACGCGTTGTACAGACCCGGTCCTTTAGAGTATATTCCTTCATTTATCCGAAGAAAGCATGGAACAGAAGAAATCGTTTATGATTTACCTGCGGTAGAAGAATACTTAGAAGAAACTTACGGAATTACAGTTTATCAAGAGCAAGTAATGTTGCTCTCTCAAAAACTGGCTGGCTTTTCTAAAGGTGAAGCCGATACCTTACGTAAGGCAATGGGTAAAAAGAATTTGGCGCTTTTGGCTAAAATGAAGCCTAAGTTCTTAGATCAGGGGCATGAAAACGGTCACGATAAAAAGATTCTAGAGAAAATTTGGGTGGATTGGGAGGCTTTTGCGTCTTATGCCTTCAACAAATCACACTCTACTTGTTATGCTTGGATTGCTTATCAAACGGCTTACCTAAAGGCACATTATCCAGCCGAATACATGGCTTCTGTGTTGAGTAATAACATGAATGACATCAAGTCTGTTTCGTTCTTTATGGAAGAATGTAAACGTGCAGGAATTCCTGTTTTAGGACCAGATGTTAATGAATCTCAATACAAGTTTACAGTAAACAAAGCTGGCGCTATTCGATTTGGATTAGGAGCTGTAAAAGGAGTAGGCAGTAAACCTGTTGAGGCAATTCTAGAAGAGAGAAACGAAAATGGATGGTTTAAATCTATTTTTGATATGACCTCAAGAGTGAGTTTAAGAGCTTGCAACAAAAGAGTTTTTGAAAGCCTTATTCTTGCTGGTGGATTTGATTCTTTCAAAGATATTCACAGAGCGCAGTTTTTCGCTGAAGATGCAAATAAAAAGGTGTTTCTTGAGAATGTGGTAAAATTTGGTGCTCGAGTTCAAGAAAATAAAGACTCTTCACAAGTATCCATGTTTGGAGAAGCCAATTCAGAAGATGTGCCACAACCCCAAGCACCTAAAGTTGAAGAGTGGCCAACACTAACCAAGTTAAGTAAAGAGAAAGAAGTTGTAGGTATCTATATTTCAGGGCATCCGTTGGATGATTTTGGATTAGAGATTAAGAGTTTCTGTAATGCAACAGTTGCTAATATTATCGAACTAGAAAAGTTTGCTAATAAAGAATTGAAAATTGCAGGTATTATTACAGATGCGCAACACAGAACTACTAAGCACGGAAAGCCGTTCGGTACCTTTGATCTTGAAGATTATTCAGATAGCCAACGCCTGTTCATTTTTGGAGAAGATTACATGCGTTTCAAGCATATGTTGTCTTTAGGAACATTCATACATCTAACTGGTAGAGTTCAGAAGAAGAAGTTTGGTGATGAAATGGAATTCAAAGTAACAGGAATGGAACTTTTGTCTGAGTTGAGAGAAAAGAAAGCCAAATCATTGACCTTAGCAGTTGAATCTTCAGATTTAACAGATCATATGATTGACGAGCTGTATAATATCATCCAAGAAAATTCAGGAAGTTGTGCCCTAAAGTTTGTTGTCAAAGACCATAAGTCTAAGGCTGAATTAAGAATGCCTTCGCGAACGTTAAAAGTGTCAGTTGATAATAAGTTTATTCATGCGGTTGAAGACCTACAAGTGTTTGAATATACTGTTGATTAGTTAAAATCACTTTAGGATCTAACCGAAGAATTTGAATGATTTTACAAATGCTGTGGCGATAGCTTCATTGAAGTTCTTTTTGCTATTCGCTAAAATGGTAATTCTAAATTCAATTCCATCTTTTATACAAAGCACATACATGCGCCCGTAAAACTTCATTTTATTACCTGCTTTGCTAGTGACTTTTCCTTTGATGGTATTTACTTTGCCTTCATAATCGCCTACTTTCCAAGTCTTAATTTTTTTAGGTAAAAATTTAGAATTGAAGGCATCAGCAGTAACTCCTAAGGCTTCAACTTCTTTCCAGTTAAGCTCGCTAGACGGGATTTTTTCTTTATAATCAAAAAGACTAGTCAACAATACCATGTTTCCGTTAGTTGAACTTAAAGAAATTACATCCATTTTTTCTCTATCCTCTTCAACTACATCATAATCTTCAGGAAAGGTAATTTTAAACCCATAAATATCATTTTTATAGGTCTCTTGGGCAATGGTTAATTGAGTAATTAATATTAAAGCAAATAATCCTAGTAATTTCATTAGTTCAAATCTTTTATTGGTGTCATTCCTTCAAGCCAAAGCATAAAAGCGTATTCTAAAGCCACCTCTTTTAATGCTTCAAACCTTCCACTCGCTCCACCATGACCTGCATCCATATTTGTTTTAAGGAGAACAGGGTTATTGTCTGTTTTTAATTCTCGCAATTTAGCAACATACTTTGTAGGTTCCCAATATTGTACTTGAGAATCATGTAATCCGCTAGTCACTAACATAGCTGGGTAGTCTTTCGCTTCAATATTGTCATAAGGTGAATAGGATAACATATAATCATAATACGTTTTGTCATTTGGGTTACCCCATTCGTCATATTCACCAGTTGTTAAAGGGATTGTATCATCCAGCATAGTACTGATTACATCTACAAATGGTACAGCAGAAATGATGCCTTTCCATATTTCTGGTCGCATGTTAGAGATGGCTCCCATCAATAATCCCCCCGCAGATCCACCCATTGCATAACGCTTGGCAGGATTACAATAGCCTTCTTTAGCCAAATACTCAGCTACATCTATAAAGTCAGTAAACGTATTTTTCTTTTTTAATAGTTTACCGTTTTCATACCATTGATGTCCTAGATATTCGCCTCCTCTGATGTGGGCAATAACGAATACAAATCCTCTGTTCAGAAGTGATAATCGCGCAGAAGAAAAATAAGGGTCTACCGTTGAGCCATAAGAGCCGTAGGCATAAATTAAAATCGGATTGGTTCCATCCTTCTTAAAATGTGCTTTATGATAAACAACAGAAGCCGGAATCAAAGTATCGTCCTGAGCTTTTGCCCAAATTCTTTCTGATTGATAATCTTCTGCAATAAATGAACCGAGCACTTCTTGCTGTTTACGAAGCACCTTTTCAAAGCTTAATAAGTTTACGTCATACACAGAGTGAGGTGTTGTCATGCTGCTATAACCAATCCTAACTGTTAAGCTATCTATTTCTGGATTAGTTCCTAAATACAACGTGTACGTTTCTTCAAAAGGTGGAATAATTCGCTGCTCAGCTTTCGCCAGATCAAAAACACGTAAACGGCTTAAACCATTCTCTTTTTCTTGTAAAACAATAAAGTCCTTGAATACTTCAAAATCCTCTAAATAAACAGTCAATGAATGTCCTTGAATTACTTTCCAATTGTCTTCGCCTCTTTTATTGATCGGACAACTTACCAATCTAAAGTTTTCTGCCTTCTTATTAGTTTTTATAAAGGCTGTTTCGCCAAGTAATTCAACATAATACTCGTGTTCTTTCTCTCTTGGAATAAAATATTCAAAGGGAGAATCGTCATGGGCAGATTTGAATTGAAATTCGGTAGTTAAAGTACTGTAAGAGCCAATCGTCAGATATCCAAAATCTTTTGCAATAGAAACGCCACAGATGTAAGTATCATCTTTTTCTTCAAATACTTCTTCTGTTTGATTGGTAATAAAATTGTGCACTAAGATTTTATGAGGGCGCAAAGTTTCCTTGTCCTTGACAGAAAAATATAATTGTTCGTTGTCATTATGCCAGGCCATGTCAGATCCACAATCCGTAATTTCATGGTCGATAATTTCATTCGTTTCTAGATTTTTGAAACGCAATCTATACATTCTTCTTCCGGTAATATCTTCGGCGAAGGCCATGATTTTATTGTTGCGAGTTACAGCAAAAGCAACTACATCATAATAAGGGTGATGCACGGCTTCTAAGTTTTCATCAATCAAGATAATTTCCTCAGCATCTAAGTTGTCTTTTTTTCGACAATGAATCGGATATTCTTTCCCTGTTTCGTATCTACTGTAATACCAATAGCCATTTTTAAAATAAGGAACAGAAGAGTCATCTTCTTTTATTCGTCCTTTCATTTCATTGAAGAGCAATTCTTGGTCTGCTTTGGTGTCGGCTAATACTTGGTCTAAATAGTCGTTTTCAGCATTAAGATGTGTAATAACTTCAGGGTTTTCCCTGTCATTCATCCAAAAATAATTATCGATACGTTCGTGTCCATGAGCTACTAAAGATTTAGCAAGCTTTTTAGGAGAGGGGTGATTCATAAAATGAAATCAATTGAATTTCTTAAAAGTATTAGAGATGAACTTTTCATCTCGACCGTAAATATCGGGATGAAAAATAACATTTCCACTACTATCTGCTGTTGCAGTGTAATATTCAATAAAAACTTCAAAAGGATCTTCTAATTCTAATACACGTTGATTCCCTCTAACAATGATGCTGTCAATCGTGTCTTTGTGCATGGCTTGACCATCAGCAATTAAAATGGCATGCGCTAAATCAAATGGCTCATGAAGTCTAACACATCCATGCGAATAGGCTCTTACGTCATTTTGAAACAGTCTTTTTGACGGGGTGTCGTGAATAAAGACGAAATGCTCATTTGGGAAAAGAAATTTGATTCTACCTAGACTATTTCCGCTTCCTCCATCTTGTCTTACTTTATATCTGAAGGTACTTTGCTTCACTTTTGACCAGTCTACTGTTTTAGGGTCAATTACTTTACCGTCTTGGAATACTTTATAACCTTTCTTGGCGAAATAGCCAGTGTCTTTTTTTGCTCCATACAGGATTTCAGTAGATGAAATAGAGTAGGGAACGTGCCAAAACGGGTTGGTAACCATAGTTTTCATGGTTGCATGAAATTCTGGAGTTTGGGTAGCATAAGCTCCAACTACCACACGGTGTTTTCTTTTTACTTCGGCGCTATCAACAAAATAAAGGGTGAATTCAGGAACGTTTACTCGGATGTATGTTTCAGGGAAAGGAGCTCTCCATCTCCATTTTTCAAGGCATAGGGCAGCAGAATAGTAGCGGTCTAAATTACTTTTTTCCAACGCCCGTCCTGTCCATTTTCCAACAATGGCATCATCTAGCAATCCGTTAATTTTTTGAAAAACTTTGATTTGATCAATAAATACAGAATCTTGGGCTGAAATAGAAGAATCTATAAAGGAATGACCTAATAAGGCTTGATGAGCGGCTGCATAACAGGCTACAGAATCATCTTTAAAAGCTGGGATCGAGTAGTGGTTGGTGTCTAACGGATACTGCTCCAAAAAATGTGCGAGTCCGGCTTGTAAGTCTTTGTACTCAGCAAAATCTGGTTCATGCGATCGAATAACTTCAACAACATCTTCACCGCTAGCCGCACGGTCTAATTCATCCTCTATTTTGAAATCAATTAAGTCTTTTTTCCAACGATAATGAGAGCCACCAACCGTGTCTATGCATCCAACATCAATGTGAGTAATAAATAACATGAAAGCGTTTGAAAGAATCATTTCTGCATCTAATAAAGACGATTCTTTCGCTGCCTCTAATTTAGAATAGTTGAACATCTCTGGCATAAATCCATGTGATTTGGAGTTTTTAACCAATTCAACCATTGCTTCACCGTTATCATTGAAGCCCGTTTTTGTGACCCAAATAGGTGCAAAATCTCTTTTGCTGTAATAATCTAAAACTTCTTCAGATGCTAATAAAGTATCAGAACCAAATTGCAATAATTCAACATTTGAAAATCGTGATTTTAGATCTTCACTAATTACTGTTTCTTCTTCAGAAAGTGCTCTTGATTTTCCTCCACAACTACTAAGTGAAACAAAAAAGGCTAAGGATAGTATAAAAAATGTGTAGTGCTTCATATCAATTACTTAGCGCAATTTAGATAAAACAAACAATAAAAAACAAGGGAAACCATTAAATGTATATTACCTATTTATTATTAGTGGCAACAATTCTGATTTCTGTTAAAGCATTCAATGATAGTGACTTTAAATGGAAGTTAATGTTCAATCCATATCAGGTTGTTCACCACAAACAATGGTATAGATCATTTACGCATGCCTTTATTCATGCTGACTGGATGCATTTAGGTTTTAACATGTATGTACTGTACATGTTTGGGGTTGAGATGAATTCAAATAGGTACGTCACCATGAGTTTAGAGCCAGATTTAGTAAATACTTACGGGGCAAAAGGCTATTTATATTTTGGATGCCTTTATCTAGGCGGGATCTTATTCTCAACGATACTTTCTTTGAGGAACCACAAAGACAACATGCATTATAATTCACTGGGTGCTTCTGGAGCAGTAATGGCGGTTGTGTTTGGATATATTATCATGAATCCAACAGCAGAGCTAGGGATTTTATTTATCCCTATGAGAGTTCCGGCCTATATTTTTGGTCCGCTATTGTTGGCTTTTGAATACTTTCTGTCAAAAAGAGGGCGAACAGGAATCGCGCATGATGCTCACTTTGCAGGTGCAATATTCGGTGTGATTTTCATGTGCATTATAGACTATGAATTAATTATTGACTTCTTTTCAAAAATTACAGGATGAATCAGTATGTGAACAATAACGGTGTTTTAATTTCGGCTACATCTTACTCTATAATGGCTGGTAACAGGTCTTACTTATATGGAGATGGTTTGTTTGAGTCTATAAGAATATTAAATGGAAAAGCCATCAATTTAGATAATCATTACAAGCGTTTACAGGCTGGTATGGAAGTGTTGCAAATGCATCCGCCCGCTAGGTTTGATTTAGATTGGTTTGTTTCTGAGATTCAAATGTTAGTAGATGAAAACAAAATTAGAGAGGGAGGAAGAGTTCGTTTTTCAATAGATCGGAAAGCTGGAGGAACATTTTTACCCGCGTCTAATCACGTTGATTATTACATAGAAGCCAAGCCTTATGAATCTAATCTATATAAACTGAATGAAAAAGGATATGTGATTGATCTTTATGATGAAATAAAGAAGGACATCAACCCTTTATCAGCCTATAAAACTAAAAATGGTTTGATCTATATAATGGCCAAACTCAAGGCTAGAGAAAGAGGCTTGGATGATATGTTAATCCAAAACTACAAAATGGGGATCATTGAAGGAGGGTCTTCTAACCTTTTTGTAGTGAGTAATGGGGTTTTATACACACCTAGTTTAGATTTAGGTCCGCTTGGCGGAACTATGCGAATGCAAATTATTAATCTGGCATTGGCTAATCAAATAAAAGTATATGAATGTAATATCTCACCTCAAAACTTATTAGTAGCTGATGAGGTATTCTTGACTAATGCTATTCAAGGGGTAATTTGGGTGGATTCTTATCGTACGAAAAAATACAGCAATGAAACGGCGGTGCAATTCACTGAGATTTTAAATAGAAAGTGGGGGTGAGGCCTTTCGCTCCGTGCGAGCTAAAAAAAAAAGGGGATTATCGTTTATCGTGAGTTCGTTTCGCTCAGCGGAGAATTACTTCAATTCAAAGTTGGGTTCTTCGGAAAATGAGCAAAGGCCTTGTATTTTCCACCTTGACGTTCCATGTAATCAGCCCAAATGTTTTCATTTTCAACATCCATGATGTCGTCTACATTTTTAATTTCTGATACCAGCCATGAGTTGTGCTTTAATTCACCTTCAAGCTGTTTTTCTACCCAACCTGAATAACCCAGAAAAAACCTGATTTGATTATGTGCCACTTCCTTTTTGGCCATCATATCTTTCAGCTTCTCGAAATCGCCACCGGCATATAAATTGCCATGAACTTGCATAGAACCTTCTAATTTATCTCCTAAGGTGTGAATGTAATATAGATTTTTTGTACTGACTGGTCCTCCCGTTGAAATTCGAGTATCAAAGTCTGGAATTCCTTCAAAACTATCTAAACCAATATCTACATAATTATTCAAAACAAATCCGAAAGATCCTTCTTCATTGTGTTCACATAACAAAATGACCGCCCTGTGAAAATACTCTCCATCAAGAAAGGGTTCTGTAATTAACAGCCTACCTTTTTTAGGTTCAAGTTTATTATATACGTTCAAATCTAGCACTCTACTAATTTAGTCAATTTGACGGCAAATTGCAATTCTCAATGAACAATTGCAATTTTCTCTGAATAGGTAATTGAAACTTTTGAAACAATTTCTTTTCTTTCTATTTCGTAATTATGAATTCATAAATTCAATTCTGCCTATCTTTGTTTCAATGGGCATTGAGATTAAAAATAAAAAAGCACGATTTGAATATGAATTCTTAGATGATTTCACTGCGGGGATCGTTTTAACCGGAACTGAAATTAAATCTATCAGAGCTGGAAAAGCCAGTATCATGGAATCGTTCGGTGTGATGGTAAAAGGCGAGTTAATTCTCCGCAACATGTACATTCAAGAATATGAAAATGGCTCTTACAATAATCATGAACCCAAACGCGACCGCAAATTATTATTGCAACGAGTTGAATTGAAAAAACTTCAAAAAAAGCTAAAAGATAAAGGGTTGACTGTAGTTGCTTCTAAAATGTTCATCAATGAAAAAAACTTGGCGAAGCTGAGAATACATTTGGCAAAAGGTAAAAAACTGCACGATAAACGATCAGATTTAAAAGATAAAGACACCAAGCGTGACATGGATAGAGCAATGAAGAGGTAGTTTTAATTATAACTACAAATTTTTGAGATTAATAAAAAGCTTGATTCTATGCATGGTAACGCCGATCGAGCGGAGCCGAGATTAAGTTCATGAGTAATACAAATCCACATTTTTTTATTGAGATTAATAAAAATTTTGGTTCCATGCATGGTAACGCCGATCGAGCGGAGCCGAGATTAAGTTCATAATTGCTTTGACTATCACTTATAGCTCTTTCTCAATCACGTCCCAAATTATGTTGGCAGTTTTATCCCAACTGAAAGTAGCGCCTCTTACTTTTCCTTTTTCAATCAATTCAGTTCTCAAATTTTCATCTTCGTCCATTCTTTGCAATCCTTCTGAAATAGAATCTACAGAAAATGGGTCTACGAATAAGGCGGCATCACCAGCAATTTCAGGTAATGAAGTTAGATTTCCAGATATAACAGGACAATTAGCGCGCATGGCTTCTACAAGTGGAATTCCAAAACCTTCAAAATAAGAAGGGAAGACGAGCGCTTTAGCGGCTCCAACAATTTGTGTTAAATGTTCAATGGGTAAATGACCGGTAAAAATGACATCTTTTTGGTGATTTAAAGCATTGTAGCTCGATTCTAAATCAACAGAATTCCAAAGTTTCTCCCCAACAATTGCCAATTTAGTTTTTGAACCCGTAGCTGTTTTAAACTGGTCAAACGCTTGGAACAATCTTGCTACATTTTTTCTGGCATGTAATGCTCCAACAAAAACGAAATACGATTCGCCATTGGTGTATTTAGATCGGATTAATTCTTGTACAGAGAACGTTATGGGTTTGAATAAATCAGAAGCGCCATTATAACTTACCGTTACTTTTGAAGGGGATATGTTATAAGTCTCGCAAATATCGTCTTTAGAATATTGTGAAACGGTCAATATATGTGCTGCTTTTTTAGCAAATAAAGGAAAATACTTTTTTAAATATTTCAAAGCAGAATTGGGCAGATCTTCAGGATAATGCTCAAAGTTCAAGTCATGAATAACCCCAATTTGCTTCACTTTTGTTTTTAACGATAAATAGCCGTCAGGAGAGAAAAATAAATCAATTTTATATTTCTTCAAAGCTTTTGTGACGGAATAATCAAACCAAATTTTGAATAAAATGGGGTGCCTTGCTGGTGGATTCAATACCACGCCTTTTACATTTTCTGCGAAAATAAATCGCTCGTCAAACTTGCGGTCAAAAAAGAAAATAAACTCATGCTCAGGATGTTGCTTTACGATTCTATGTACCACCTCAAATGTGAACCATCCAAATCCTTCCATTTTAGAAGTAAGTAAAAAACGAGTATTAATTGCAATTCGCATGAGGTCTAAAGATAGTTGAATCTTCTAATTTTTTTAAACGAATCTTCGCTAGAATTATTTCTAACTTTACAACACAAATGAAAAACGCAATAAAATACATTTTACAAAAGCTTTTAGGCTATCAAAAATACCTTTTCGTTTTTGCGAAGCGTAAAATTAAAACTTTGAAGACCGATAAGAAAGAGGGTGACTTTTTTGCGTTTATGGATGCCATCAAAGGAGAAGGGGATTTGCTAGATGTAGGCGCGAATATTGGTATTATGTCTTATCATTTATCTAAGCAGTTTTCGGATAGAGCAGTGTTAGCTATTGAGCCTATGCCATCAAATTTGTCAGTCTTGATGAGAATAAAGGAGCATTTTAATTTGAACAATGTTGAGGTGGTTCCAACAGCTGTAGGGGATAAAGATGGTGAGTCTGTTGAAATGGTATTACCTCTAAATGGAAAAGTTAAGATGCAAGGCTTGGCGCACGTGGTACATGACTCAATAACTGAATGGAATGAAGGTGAGAAGTTCTCCATTACATCTGATACTTTAGATACCATTTGCGAAGGCAGGAGTATAGCAGGAATCAAGATGGATATCGAGAATTATGAAATTTTCGCATTAAGAGGAGCGAAAAAATTAATAGAAAAAGATCATCCTGTAGTTTATTTAGAGCTATGGGAAAATGAAAACAGACATCAATGTTTTGCTTTTTTAGAAAGCATGGGATACAAGGCATATGTGAATTCAGATCAAGGATTGATTCTGTTCGATCCTGCTATTCATAAAAAACAAAATTTCGTTTTTAAATAAATGAAAAAACTTATTTCTTCAGGCTCAGAATTTGAAAAGAACGTTGCTTACTCAAGAGCAGTTGTTCAAGATGGTTGGGTGTTTGTTTCTGGTACAACCGGATTTGACTATTCTGACATGAGTATTTCAGAAAATGTAGCAGAACAAACTGATCAGTGTCTACAAAACATTAAACATGCTTTAGAGCAGGCAGGTGCATCATTGAAAGATGTGGTAAAGGTGACTTATATTCTTCCTAATAAAAATGACTTTGAAAAGTGTTGGCCAGTTTTAAGGGCATACTTTGAAGATGTTAGACCAGCCGCAACCATGATGGAGGCAGGGTTATTGGATGAAAGAATGAAGATTGAAATAGAAGTTACTGCTTTTGTAGGGTAAAAAAAACTCAGCCCCTAATTGCTTAGAGGCTGAGATTAATTTAAATTTAAGTAAACCCTATTACTTAGCTATTACCAATTTCTTGGTAATGTTTTTTCCTCCAATTTGAAGGTTGATGAAGTAAACTCCATCCGTTAAATTATTTGTGTCAATCGTGAATTTTTGGGCTCCAGATTGAAGTTCTGTTTCGCTAACTGAATAAATTACTTTTCCAGTAATATCCGTTACAAAGTAAGCTACTTTTTCGTTGTTAGCCAAATTAAAGCTCAAGTTAACCTGATCATTTGCCGGATTTGGATAAACTGATAGGTTGAAGTTGTTTTCAGCTGTTGTTAATCCTGAAGTACCAATTGAAGCTTTACCAGCATTTAAAATTTCTCCGGTATTTGCATTCACAACCATTACTACTACATGTGATTTAAAGATGTCATCAACAACTGAGGCATTAATATCTGCGAAATCATAATCATAAGTTCCTTCTGTAACAGTTGAACTTGGTAAACTTCCTGCATCTCCTAACATTGTGCTGCTTGATAAATATCTTGCTACGTGATCATATCCACCAAAATCATTCGGATCTACCGGATCTCCAGCTGTTGACCATTCAAAACTAGTTATTGGGTCAGTTAAAAGCCCAGATCCTCCACCGTCATAATAGTTGGTTTGATTCCAAGAAGCTGTTCCATCTCCAATTACGTCATCTTCAATAACAACACAAGAAATTCTATAATCTCCACCAACGGTTCCAAAGAACTCTACCGTTGTTGATACTTCAATTTTATCTGTTCCGTCATTGTAATTTGCAGTGATTTCATTCACGGCGCAAGGAACAACTTCATTTACTCTGTCAGCAAACATTTGGTCAAAATCAGAAGGGTCACCGTCTATAACACGGTCAACTCCTGCACCAGGATATCCACCAGGAACATAAGTTCCAATTTCATTATCATAAGCCGTTATTGTCATTGGATCTCCGTTATGAACTGCGATTCCGATAAATTGTGGTTCGCTTTCCATTCCAGCTAATCCAACTGCACCTCTAGGGCACCATCCGCACCAAGTTCCAGTTTTTTCTTCTCCTACCACAACTTTCGTAGGAATTGATGTTAAAGAAATGGTAGACATTTGTAAAGTATTATCTGCCATATTTGCATCTCCTGTTAGAGTTAAGGTTAGGTCAATTGTATACGAGTTTCCTGAAACGGCAACTAGTGGAGTAGAGTGGGTGAAGTTATAAGAACCATTCGTAGGAATATTTAATCCTGTTAAGTTCTGTGTGTATGGTCCTGTTCCATCATCCCATGTTACGTCAAGAGCAGTAATTGGATCTGCTCCATAGTTTACAAAAGATCCTTCAATGTCTACATTTCCGATTCCAACATATGGCAATAAATCAAAACTTGTTAATTGCACATCAGCAGCTGGTAAGGTTCCGAAGTTAAACTCGTAATAGAAATCATCCACTGGTGTTGCATCAGTTCCAGCAACCGCATCAACATTAGGTGAACCAGTTACACTATAAGCAGTTGTGCTGTTAATTTGAACACCCATTGAAAGCGCACCTGTTCCGGTCGTATTTCTTTGATCAACTAAATAGATTTTGTCTGAAGTTTCTTCTAAAACGATAGAGTAATAAGACCAAGCAATTGAACCATTTGCACATGAGCTAAAATGAATCCACAATTGTCTATTCGGAGCTGATCCGAAAGTTTTAATGGATACATTATCATTGGTTCCGCTCGCTTCTAGTCCCCACAAACAAATTGAATTGTCTGGAATTGAGGCTGAAGGAATAGCTGCACTAGTTGCTCCAGGAACAGTTCCTGCTCCTGTGTCAAACGTTAATACTCCAGTTGAAGATACCTTATAATCTGTAACGGGTGATCCATTGAAATTAAATGTAAAAGGAATCGTTTGGTCAGCAGACCAAATAGGCGTTGTTTGTGACGGCCCAATGATAGAGTTCCATCCAGCTACTTGACCAGATCCTTCTGGATAAGCGCCATCTTGATTTAAATCACCAGGTGTTCCACCTGAATACTCCAAGTAGTAGTATTGTCCAAAAGCAAATTGACAAAGCGCCAGTGCAGATAAAAGGAAAATCTTCTTCATATATTAACGTTTTTTTTATGCAATTTATGTTAAAAATTTATTTCAGCAAGCAAAAAGTAACAAATCGTTTTTTAGAATTTTTGTGAATATGGGAATCCTAAATTTTTGAATCTCAATTGATTCGAAAAATTAAAAACAATAAATTAGTAAAACTGTTAAATTTAAGGGGCATTATGGAATTGATTCATCTAAATTAAAGAGGCTAGTATTTTAGAGAAGATAATCTATGGTAGATCTCGAAGACGTTTCTTAATTTTTGGAAAACGTTCAATGAAAAAAGCTCCTTTTTACTTAGTGCCAGTTACTTCTCAATAGTTAAGGCTCCAGAAGGACATCTGCCCACTACTTCTATAATTTCATCTTTTGAAGCGCCTTCTGGTTGAATCCAAGGTCTGTCTTTTGGTTTGAAAACAGACGGTAAGCCTTTAGCACATTCTGCCGCATGCTTACACAGTTCTTGTTTCCAAACTACTTTAATATCTTCTTTATCGTACTTTTTCATAACTACAATATAGTTGATGTAAATTACTTAATCAACTTCGGATTTTTGACGCGTTGTTTTAATAAAGCAATTTTTAGCACTTCATCCATATGCTTTACGTAATGAAATTTTAAACCCTCCAAATATCTTGGATTGATATCTAGGATGTCTTTTTCATTTTTATAGCAAAGAATTATTTCTTTAATATTCGCTCTTTTGGCAGCAAGAATTTTTTCTTTGATTCCACCAACTGGCAATACCGCTCCTCTCAAGGTAATCTCTCCAGTCATGGCTAGATTGTTCTTGATTTTTCGTTGAGTAAATGCTGAAGCCATTGCCGTGAGCATTGTGATTCCCGCAGATGGTCCATCTTTCGGCGTAGCCCCTTCTGGAACGTGCAAGTGGACATCCCAGTTATCAAACAATTCTTGCTTAACATTGATAAGATTTGAATTGGCTTTTAAGTATTGAAGCGCCAAAACAGCAGATTCTTTCATGACATCCCCTAAACTTCCAGTTAAAGTCAATTTTCCTTTTCCTTTAGTTAAAGAAGTTTCAATGTTGAGAATGTCTCCGCCAATTTGAGTCCAGGCAAGTCCAGTAACGACTCCTGCGTATTCGTTTCCTATATACTTGTCTTTAGAATGTGCAGGTCCAAGAATCGTTAACAAATCAGCAATTGCGATTTTGTTTCGATACTTTTCTTTCATTGCAATTTCTTTGGCTCTGTTTCTTACCAATTTCGCAACGCGTTTTTCTAAACCACGAACTCCTGACTCTCCGGTGTAATCCTCAATAATTTTCTCAAGAACACTCGTAGGTATACTGATGTCTTTTTTAGTGATTCCGTGTGCTTCTAATTGTTTCGGAATTAAATGTTGCTTAGCGATTTGAATTTTTTCTTCTACAGTATATCCATTCACTTCAATAATCTCCATACGGTCTCTTAACGGACCTTGAATAGTAGATAAATTATTTGCTGTTGCAATGAATAGAACATTTGAAAGGTCGTAATCAAGCTCAACGAAGTTGTCATTGAACTTGTTGTTTTGTTCAGGGTCTAAAACTTCAAGAAGAGCAGAAGACGGATCGCCTTGATGACTTCTTCCTATTTTATCAATTTCATCTAATACGAATACTGGATTAGAAGTACCGGCTTTTTTCAAATTTTGTAAGATTCTGCCTGGCATTGCGCCAATATAAGTTCTTCTATGTCCTCTGATTTCAGATTCGTCATGCAATCCACCTAAAGACATTCTAACATATTTTCTCCCCAACGCTTCTGCCACTGATTTACCTAAAGATGTTTTACCCACACCCGGAGGTCCGTAAAGACATAGAATAGGGGACTTCATGTCTCCTTTTAGTTTTAGAACGGCTAAATACTCAAGAATTCTTTCTTTAACTTTTTCTAATCCAAAGTGGTCTCTATCTAGTATTTTCGCAGACCTTTTTAAGTTAAAGTTGTCTTTTGAAAAATCACCCCAAGGCAATTCTAGAATTAAATCAATGTAATTTAACTGAACCGAGTATTCAGCTCCTTGCGGATTCATTCTACCGAGTTTTTGGAGCTCTTTATTAAAAGCTTTTTCTACTTTTTTAGACCATTTTTTATCGGTTGCTCTTTTTCTGAATTCAGCAATTTCATTTTCAACAGGATTACCCCCAAGCTCGTCTTGAATGGTTCTCATTTGTTGATTCAAAAAGTATTCCCTTTGTTGACGATCCATATCTAATTTAACCTTAGAATGGATTTCATTTTTCATGCTCAACATCTTAATTTCGTAAGACAATTGTTCAAGCACTATTTCTATTCTTTTTGAGATTTCATTTTGCTCTAAAATATTTTGCTTTGTATTGACCTCAGAGCTCAAGTTAGAGGCAATGAAATTCACCAAAAAAGTAGGACTTTCAATGTTTTTAATCGCAAAAGTTGCTTCGGACGGAATGTTAGGACTTTCTTTAATAATCTTCATAGCCATGTCCTTCATTGAAGACACTAAGGCCATATTTTTATCTGTTTTAGGGTCGATTTTCGCGTCTTGTAAGCCTAAAACTTTTGCTTTAAAGTATGGGTCTGTCTGAACAAACTCTTGTACTTCAAAACGCCTTTTACCTTGAATAATAATAGTTGTAGAACCATCAGGCATCTTTAATCGCTTGATTATTTGAGCTACCGTTCCTATTTTATGAAAATCAGTTGGTACTGGGTCTTCTATTGAAGCTTTTTTCTGAGATACCACACCAATTGTTTTATCCGAATTATAAGCGTCCTCAATTAATTTTATGGATTTATCTCTTCCAACTGTAATTGGAATTACGACTCCCGGAAACAGTACATTATTTCTAATTGGTAGAATAGGTAAAGTTTCAGGAACAGTTTCTTTATTTAAGTTATCCTCTTCTTCTTCAGAGATTAAAGGAATAAACTCAGGTTCTTGATCTATGATGTTGGAAAATTCTAAAAAGTCTTTCTCAAAAATGTCAGACATATATGCAGTTTTATCAGTCAATTTGTCACTAAAAGACGTTAATCATCTCTTAGTATTTTAATAATGTTGTAAAATCTCTTGTGTTTCAAGTGATTTCATTCACTTACTAATTAAGAAGTCAATTCTTATGCCATTTGATTAAAAAGGGTAGAAAGGATATTTTTGTCAGCTTCTGTCAGTTCAACATTTCGTCTTTTCATCATGTTTTGAGCCACCTCAAAAGCCTTTTCTAATCTAAATTTAGGACTATCTTCAAATCCTCCCCAGCTAAAAGAGTTAATTTTTTTAGGCGGAAATCCACCCCCAAATATGTTTGCACAAACACCAACAGATGTAGCAGTATTCAGCATGGTGTTAATTCCGGTCTTTGAATGATCCCCCATAAGTACTCCGCAAAAAGTAACATTCGTATCTTCCATTTGTTCATTTTCATAGTTAAAAACACGAACATTAGAATAATTATTTTTTAGGTTAGACGTATTTGTGTCAGCTCCAAAATTACACCATTCTCCAATTACGGAGTTCCCCATAAATCCATCATGACCTTTGTTTGAATATGCTTGAAAAATAGAATTTGAGACTTCACCTCCTACTTTGCAATAGGGTCCGATCGTAGAGTCACCGTAAATCTTAGATGCCATTTTTACAACAGCATGCTCGCAGATCGCAAATGGCCCTTTAATGATAGATCCCTCCATGATTTCAACGTCTTTACCAATATAGATCGGACCGTTGCTAGTGTTCAAAATAGCACATTCTATTTTTGCACCCGCCTCAACAAATACTTCGCCGTTTCCAAGAACTGTATTGGTAGAGCTTAATTGTTGTGTTGTTTTTCCCTTTGTTAATTGATCAAAATCAATTTTAATTGCCGCTCCATTATTTTGAAACAAATGCCAAGGCTTTGTTATCGCAATTATGTCTTCTTCAATACGCTCGTCTTGACGATTAGCTCCGTTTCCTTTAGTGGCAATCCATGAATTATTCAGATATAAAGTGGTGTCCTCAGCCAATTCGGTCACTTTAGTGGCCAATGTTTGTGTTGGTTTTATATTACCGGCAATAATTAAATCTGGATTCTCAATTGCAGGATACTTCTCTTGAAGATAGGCCTCAGTATTATAGCCTGCTTCAATGTCCGCATTAAGAAAATTTTGCCAACTCTCTTTTATCGTAGAGATTCCAATTCTTAGTTCAGCAACTGGTCTGGTTAATGTTAAAGGAGCTAGAGCTTTGTGTAAGCCATTGTCATCAAAAGTAATCTTCATGCATGCAATTTTTATAAAGATAATTCAATAAACGAAAAAACCCATCCTAGCATAGCCAAGATGGGTCTCTTTAAATATTTTTAAGGAATTATCCTTTATTTCTGCTTCCGTAACGGTTTTTGAATTTGTCAATTCTACCTGCAGTATCAACAAATTGCATTTTACCAGTGAAGAAAGGATGAGACTGTGAAGAAATATCCAATTTAATTAAAGGATACTCATTACCATCTTCCCACTTTTCTGTTTCTTTTGAATCTGCACAAGAGTTACATAAAAAAGAATGTCCGTTTGACATATCTTTGAAGATAACTAATCTGTACTCCTCTGGGTGAATTCCACTTTTCATCTTATATTCTTTTAATTCTTTTTTCTACTTTAAATTTCCAGCCTGAGCCGAAAATGGAGTGCAAAGTTACAAATATTTTTTTATCCAACTTTAATTTTCTGAGATAAAATAAAAAAAGTAAAAATACGTGATTACCTTTGAATGAAACTAATGAAGTACTTAATAATTTTTATAGCGGTTGTATTTATAGGAATCACTTCTTGTAAAAAGGATATTTCTTTCACGAAAGATCATCTAGATTTCTCAGCAGATACTGTATTGTTTGATACTGTTTTCACAACAGTAGGGTCAACTACCAAGCGATTAAAAATTTACAATAGAAATAACCAGCCCATTGTTATTGATCAGATTCAATTAATGGGAGGTGAAAATTCTCCTTTTAGAATTAATGTGGATGGGGTTTCAGGTGATTATTTTGAATCAATCGAGATTCCGGCAAATGACTCCTTATATACTTTTGTAGAGGTTACTTTAGAAGTTAATAACGGAACTAACCCTTTAATCATATCTGATTCTGTTCGTTTTTTAACTAACGGCTTAAATCAATATGTCAATTTAGATGTTTGGGGACAGGATGCTTATTTTCATGCAGATGAATTGGTGTCCGGGGTTTGGGCAAACGATAAGCCACATGTACTTTATAATACGGTTGCTTGTGGTTTTCCAGGATTGGATTCTAATTTGAATTTGACAATTCCAGCTGGAACTCAAATTTATTGTCACAAAAATGCCCAGTTAATTGTCTACAAATCATCTATAGATATTCAAGGTTCATACGGCAACGAAGTTGTTTTTCAGGGCGATCGATTGGAGAGTTTTTATGATGATGTTTCAGGGCAATGGTGGGGGATAAGGTTGATTGAAGCGAATTACTCCCAAATTAATTATGCTGTAATAAAAAATGGATCGGTCGGTTTACAGGTGGATTCTACTCAGGATGCGAGTACCTTATTATTAGAAAACTCAATTATCGATAATAACGACTTTTTCGGATTGAATGTGAATGCTGGAGCAAATGTGACCGTGAATAATTGTTTGATAGGGGATGCTGGGATATGCTCTGTTTACTTGTTTGCAGGTGGAGAATATCATTTTACACATAACAGCATAGTGAACTACTGGGCAGGCTCAAGGTCAGGTCCCGCTTTGGGAATCAAAAATTATTTTGAAGTGGAGAATGTCACTTATTGCAGGCAAATACTGAATTCAACTTTTGAGAATAATGTTGCTTTCGGATCTATTGACAAAGAGTATGATTTGGATACTTTAGATTGCGGTGTAGACATTACATTCGGACCGAATTATTTCAAGAGAGATGAGGCGTATACTTATCCTGGGTATCCAGTATCCATTCAATGGGCAGGCGATCCTTTATTTACGGATGTCACCATGCGCGATTTTCATCTATTACAAGGTTCACCTTTAATTGATGCAGGGGTAAGTACCTTTGTATTGTCCGATATTGAGGGGAATGCCAGAACTTTACCTGATTTAGGTTGTTACGAATTTTAGTTTACCGTAAAAGTGGCGGTGGTCACTGCTTGGTCTCCAACAAAAGAATAACGCTCATAGGCTGTTAATTCCACTGTGTAAGTTCCCGGAACAGAAAAAGCATGATGAAAAATTGGTTCAGACCAACCCATGTCATTTTCTGGTGCACCAGCGGGACCCGAAAAATACCAGGCAAAACTTAATGCTTCTTCAGAACAAGAAGTGAAAGTCATTTCGGTTCCAGCTGCCACTGAAGATTGGCTTAGTTCAATGCAGGCCGTCGTTGGTTTGTTGCATGAAACTAATCCAAGGCAAAGGATCGATAATGTAAAGAATAGTTTTTTCACCGCTTAATTTTACCCAAATTAAGGAAGAACTTACGAATCAACCAAATGTGGTTAAAGAAATTTTGGTCCGCGGTGAAAGCAGTGAATGTCTAAAATCATCCAGAATTTTGCGCCAAACTCTCTCAGTTTTGCATAGTAAGAAGTTGTTTGAACATCAGCTGCGTTAAAGCCTACAGCATCTATTCCGTGATATCGAGCAGCATAAACTGCCCGTTGATTATGAAATTGTTGTGTCACAATTATCAATTCTGAACAGTTGAAAACTTTCTTAGCCCTGATTACAGAATCTAGCGTTCTGAATCCAGCATAATCTTTTATGATTGCAGATTTTGGGATGCCTAGATTGATCAGATAGTTCTCCATGTCTGTCGTCTCGTCATAATCTGATCTGCTATTGTCTCCGCTAACAATAATGTTTTTCACTTTGCCAGCGAAATAAAGTTCAGCAGTTGCTTCCATTCGGTTTTTGAAGTATTCATTAATTCCGCCATATCTGCCTTTAAGACTAGCGCCTAATACCAACGCAGTTTCTTTGTTCGGAAGATTATTTAAATCACTATAAATGTAATTTTCTGTTCTGCTTATTATTAAGTGATTGAACAAGAAGGCTAGGCCTAAAACCAAGATGAATGTGTAACAACAAAGCTTAAATAATCGTTTCATAAATTGAAGATGAGATTTTTATTAATGCTTTAAAAGTCGTAACTTGATAAAAGGAAGACCAATTTTTTATTTGCAAGCAAACTTAAATTATCAGCAATAGTCTACACAATAAGTAGATTATATAGACGTTTACAAATTATGGCAAAGAAATTGCTATTTACTCTGTAACCAAACAACCGAATTACATTATACAATTGCAAAGAGAATAAAACCAAACAAAGAACTATGTCAGTTAACCCTATTTATCATCACACAGAGGATAAGCTTCAAGAGGAGCTTAAGTGGGTACAGTATGCGAAGGAGGATCCTAGGGGTTTTGAACCGCTTTACAACAAGTACTACGAACAAATTTTTAGATATGTCTACCAGAGAATGGATGACAAAGAAACAGCTCATGATGTCGTGTCTCAAGTGTTTCTAAAGGCCTTAAATAATATTCACAAGTATGAATATAGAGGCGTTCCATTCGCATCTTGGTTGTACAGAATTGCTAAAAGCGAACTCTACCAGTCGTTTAGAGATAAGAAAGCACAACGAACAGTAAACGTTGAGAGTATGCACTTATTTGAAATGATTGAAGAGTGGGAAGAAGATACTTCAGACGAAAATCGACAAGCTTTATTAAAAGTTATTGCCAAGCTAGAAGAAGAAGAAATTCAGATGGTGGAACTTAGATTTTTTGAGAAAAGGTCTTTTAGAGAGATTGGAGAGATTTTAGAAATCACAGAAAATAATGCGAAAGTAAAAGCGCATAGAGTGATTAAAAAAATGAGAAAATACTTTGAAAAAAAATAAAACAAATCGACCTCCCTGTTACCAAATCAAGGGAGGTCGTTATTAATTTATAATGATTAAATGAACTTCATACTTGAAATAACTATTAAATAAGAGGTAGTTATTTTAAATATCCAGATTCTTTTGAGAGTTAGATAATTTAAATTGAACAGATGAAACGACTAAAAATTAATTTGGACCGACCTCAAGTTGATTCCAAATCTATCCAGGCTAGAAAAGATTTTGATAGTTTGGCAAAAAATCACAGTTTGATGTCTAAGCCATTTTATAAGTCTCCCTGGTTTTTTGGAGCAACCGGTTTAGCCTCAGTAGGTGTCATTGTAGGATCGGCCGTAATTTTTCAGGATGCTCCAGAAAGTGTTCCAGACTATTTAACAGAGCAGCTACCAGCCATTACAACAGATGCGCCTCCCCAAGAGAATCAAATTATAGCACTGAATAATCCTAATGAGAGCAAAACCAAAATTGACGAACTCGTAAAAGAAACATTCTCCCTCAGTAACCAACAGAACGAAACATATGATAATAACTTTACTTTAGAACAAACTGAAAATCCTGAAATCACTGACATCACTGAAATTCCAATTTTGGATAAAGATGAGGTGGCAGAAGAGGTGAATGATGAAGTTGTTAAGCCCGTAACACCCAAAATTGAAAATGTAGATTTGTCTCCAAAAATTGGAGGTAAAGTGAATGGTGCAATTTCGAAAGAAGAATTGTTTGATAATAAAGGGATAACAACAGAACTTGATGTTAATGTAATTCACTTTGAATTACACCTAATTGATGGCTTAGGAGGTAAGGTTTTTCGTGAAGAAAGTAATCAATTGAATGCTGAGATGAAAGAAGCAATTCAAAAAATTGGAACTGGCGAAACTATTTATTTTGAGAACATTAAAGGAGAAACTGAGCGCGGAGAAGTTGTCAGATTAAACCCACTTAGGTACGTTTTAATGAATTAAAAAGTAACATCCACAGAGTCATAAGTTAATTTCATCTAAACTAGAGGTTAATTTTATCAACTACGTATTGTTAATCAGTATAAATACGTAAATTTGTTAGACTATTGCTGTGGAATTGAAAAAACTACTCTATATATTATCATTCTTGTGGATTGTGGGTCCATGTTTTGGTCAACCTACCAACTTTACAACCAATGATTATTACAAGCATCAACGAAAAGAGATTTTTTTTGGTGTTGGTGCTACCAATGTACTTTCAGATCTTGGAGGTTTAAATAGAGTTGGAACTGATTATTCTTTCATTGATTTAGAATGGGGTGAAACACGTTTCGGTGCTCATTTGGGATTCCGTTACCGTTTAAGACCGCTCTGGTCAACAAAAACTATTCTACAATACGGATGGTTTAGTGGTGATGATAAGCGAACGCAAGAACCTTATCGTCACAACAGGAATCTAAATTTCTCAACACATATGGTTGAGCTATCGCAGCATTTAGAATTTATCATTTTTAATAACGAACATTTCGGGAAAAGACATTCTATTAAGGGGTTAAGAGGAATGCGAAATAAAAACACGCTCATTTATGCCTTTTCAGGTATTACCGGCTTTTTGTACATGCCCATGGCTAAAGGTGGACCATTCTTAAGACCAATTGGAACTGAGGGGCAAGGAAAACCTGGTGGACCAAAGAAGTACGGACTCTTCAACTATGGCGTCCCTTTTGGAATGGGTTGTAAAATAGGAATTGACGCCTTATGGAGGATGACATTTGAGTTGAGTTATACAAAAACATTCACCGATTATTTTGATGATGTTTCTGGTGTTTATTATGATTTTGAAGGGAACGGATTCGCAACGCCCGCTGAGGCAGATCCATCAAGTGGCGCTTTTGCAACTTGGACTGATCCAGGCGAAATAAGAGGGGATTCTAAACAAAAGGATGCCTATTTCTTTTTCAATATTTCTGCGGTAAGAAACATTACTTATAAGCGAACGAAAAAAATTAAATGGAAATTTAAAGCGCGCTACTAAATATTTCGTTAGAAATTTTCATATGTAGGCATAATTATGTCGTAAGAGTTTTTAAATTTGTAGAAAGCTTCAGCGACATAAATGTATAAACTTCTTTTACGCCCGATTTTGTTTCTTTTTGACCCTGAATCGGTCCATCATTTAACATTTAAGTCCATTAAATTTTCAAGTAAAATTCCAGGTGTCAAAGCTATCAGGAAAGGAATGTATCGTGTAAACGACAAAAGTCTTGAACGTGAACTTTTTGGATTGAAGTTTAAAAACCCTGTTGGAATAGCGGCTGGATTTGACAAAAACGCCGTTCTTTTAAACGACTTAGAAGATTTTGGGTTTGGCTTCGTAGAGATTGGGACGGTAACCCCAAAACCTCAAGAAGGGAATGCTAAACCAAGATTGTTTCGCTTAAAAAAAGATCAAGCTATTATAAACCGAATGGGGTTTAACAACGCAGGGGCAGATGCAATTGCCGCTAAATTGGCAAAAAAGAAGACCACCATTATTGTTGGAGGTAATATTGGAAAAAATACCGCAACATCAAATGATGTCGCAAAACCAGATTACATCTACAACTTTAAAGCCTTGCATGATCATGTGGATTATTTTGTTGTGAATGTAAGTTGTCCAAATGTCGGGGATGTTAAAAAGCTGCAAGATCAAGATTTTTTAATTGATTTGTTAAGTGAGTTAAAAGGTTTGAATGCAACTTATAACAAACCAAAACCTATTTTACTTAAAATAGCGCCAGACTTGAATGATGGTCAATTGGATGAAGTGATTGAAATTGTCGCAGCCTCAAAAATTGATGGAATAATTGCAACCAATACCACCATTCAAAGAACTGGTTTAAAAGCAACAGAAAGCGAATTAGAAAAAATTGGAAATGGTGGTCTAAGTGGAAAACCGTTGAGCAATAGAAGTACTGAAGTGATTAGGTATCTTGCAGAAAAATCGAATAAAGCCTTTCCGATTATAGGTGTAGGTGGAATTCATTCAGAAAAAGATGCTTTGGAGAAAATTGAAGCAGGAGCTGATTTGGTTCAAGTATACACTGGCTTCATTTATGAAGGCCCAAAATTGGTAAAGAGAATAAATAAAGCGATATTAGAAAAACAGAATGCTTAAATTAATTGAATGTCCGAGAGATGCAATGCAAGGTTTGCATGACTTCATTCCTACTGAAGTTAAGGCAAGCTATATCAATCAACTTCTCAAAGTTGGCTTTGATACCATAGATTTTGGATCATTCGTTTCCCCAAAGGCTATCCCTCAAATGAGAGATACTGCTGACGTTTTAAGTAAACTTGATTTAGCTACAACTGATACTGAGTTATTGGCTATTGTAGCGAATAAAAGAGGAGCAGATGATGCCTGCAGTTTTGAGGAAATTGATTATTTAGGCTTTCCTTTCAGTATATCTGAAACCTTCCAGAAAAGAAATACCAATTCAAGCATAGAAGAATCTTTTGCAAGGGTAGAAATTATTCAGAATCATTGTCTCAAGCACAATAAAAAATTGGTTGTGTACCTTTCAATGGCATTCGGAAATCCTTATGGTGACCACTGGGATCTAGAGGTGGCTGCGAATTGGGGGAGAAGATTACACAATGATTTAGGGATTAATATTCTTGCCCTTGGAGATACCATTGGTGTTTCAAATCACGACAACATTACTAAACTTTTTACAGGATTAATTCAAGAATTACCCAATGTTGAATTTGGAGCGCACTTGCATTCTACGCCAGATTCAGTTCACGAAAAAGTTTCAGCTGCGTACGAAGCTGGATGCAGAAGATTTGATGGCGCAATAAAAGGTTTTGGTGGATGCCCTATGGCAAAAGATGACTTGACTGGCAATATGCCAACCGAAGGAATGTTAGCCTATTTTGATGAAGCAAATATTGGTACGACAATTGATACAGCTGAGTTCAACAAATCAATGAAAATGGCCTTGGACGTTTTCCCAAAATAAGATTATGAAGAATTTATTGACTATTGCATTTATAGCCTTTTCTTTTTTAGGATTGGCAGAGCATTCAGAAGTTAAAGTAGATCATTTTACAACAGTTTCAGCACAAGGAAATTTTAAAGTAACCTTGATCAAATCTGACGTTGAAAAGGTCGAAGTGTTAAATGATGACGCCGAATTAGATGACGACAAAATTCTTGTTGAGGTGAAAGGGAGTGAACTGTCTGTCAAAATAAAGGCTGACGCCTATAAAGAAAGAGATTTAGAAGTGATTGTTTATTACAAAAAAATCACTGAAATTAATTCTAAAAGAGGAATCTGGATGGTCGTAAAAGACCCCTTAGAAGTTGATGAGATGCGAATTAATTGTAGTAATGGAGGAAAAGTTAAGGCCACCGTAAAATGTGAAACGGTAAAACTTTCAATTAATGCTGGCGGCTCTATTAAGTTGTCAGGAGTTGCTGAATTAGCAGAATATGAAATAAAAGCTGGAGGAACTATTGGAGCGGTGAATTTAGATGTTGCCAGTGTTTACGCAAAGATTTTAACGGGTGGTGAAATCATTTGTTATGCTAAGGATAAGTTAGATATAAAGATTAATAGCGGTGGAACTGTTTCCTACAAAGGAGAACCAGAAGCTTACACTGAAAAAATTGTAATTAGCGGTACAATCGAAAAATTAAAAAATTAATGAAGAATACGTTTGTTTTAGGTTTATTAAGTCTGGCTTTTTTCTCATGTGGAGGAGATGTTGCTGAGGAAATAAATGCTGAAAAAGCAAATTTCGAATCTGAAATTTATTTGGTCACAGACCCTTATCCTGAACTTGATGCTGAGGCAATTCCAATTATGGAAAAGCTTGAGATTTGTACTACAAACGACACCGTTTTACATTTACCTCCTTGTTCAAACGAGTTTTTCAGAATCTTTGATTATCGACCAACGAAAGACTTGAAAACTGGTTTTATTGTTGAAATGATTCCAGGACTGTATAATTCACCTGTGCACCAAATTGTTATTGTTGAAGACTATTTTGGTAAATTCAGAATTGTCAATCAATATTTGGGTCATTTAATTGAAATGAGAACTAAATATTCAGGATACAATGATTTGTTAATCGGGTATACTGATCCAGATATTGGAGTTGTGGCAATCCGCCATGAATGGACAAATGGAAAATACGAGCCAATTGATGTTGAAGAAATCAACAACCATCTAGTGAAGCCTGAAATGAAAGATTCTATCAATAATATCTTCCTTCCAGCATTCTCAGCAGGGCATTAACTTGCTTCACACCTTTCTTTTGCTATTTTTGTTCTATGTTGAAAAAAGTTAGCCTTTTATTTCTTCTAGTTTTTGGTTTAAACATCACCGGCCTTTCACAAGAATCCGTAGAGATATCATACCCTGACATAGTCTTTGAAGGTGTTGAAACCAAAGTGGGAATTTCATTCCAAAATGATTCATTTCCGAGTATTGTTGACTATGATGGTCAAGAATTAGAAGTTCAGAATGAAGAAGGGGAACTATCTATTTATCCGATCTTATCTCAAAAAGGAGAAGGGAAAATTAAAGGTTATCAAACCTCTTCAAATGAAACGGCCTACATCCCTTTGTGGATGTCAATTTTGCCGCCTTTACTAGCGATTATCTTAGCCTTAGTATTTAAAGAGGTTATTTTCTCGTTGGTGTCAGGGATTTTCTTGGGTGGAGCTATTATGGGCGTTTATGCTGAAGGATTCATGGGGATTTTTACCGGGTTTTTCAAAATCATTGACACCTATATCATTGGAGCATTAAATGATTCAGGGCACTTAAGTGTAATCGTATTTTCTACAATCATTGGAGGGATCGTAGCTTTAATATCTAAAAATGGCGGGATGCAAGGAATCGTAAATGGAATTGCTCGATTTGCAAATTCAGCCAGAAACGGACAGTTAGCAACTTGGTTTTTAGGTATCGCAATTTTCTTTGATGATTATGCCAATACCTTGGTAGTAGGTAATACCATGAGAGCCATCACTGATAAGTTAAAAATCTCTCGAGAGAAATTGGCTTATATTGTTGATTCCACAGCAGCTCCAGTATCTGCAATAGCTTTCGTTACCACATGGATTGGGGCAGAGCTTGGATATATTTCAAATGGCTTAGAAAAAATTAATGCGGACGGAGAAGTTATTTCTGAAGGCGTTTATTCTATTTTCTTGAATAGTTTAGCTTACTCATTCTATCCAATTTTAACTTTATTCTTCATCTTTTATTTAGTGTATAGAGGGAAAGATTACGGTTCTATGCTGAAAGCCGAACGAAGAGCTAGAGGGGGAGAAGTAGTAAATGAAGAAGATAATTCAGGAGATTTAACAGAACTAGAAGATGTAGTGCCTGTTGAAGGAATTAAACACAGAGCATTTAATGCTGTTATTCCGGTAGCAATTATTGTATTAGGAACATTATTAGGACTCGTTATTACTGGTTTTGATACCCTTTCGGGAGAGTTGGCAGCTGCAGGAATAGAGAATGATGGGTCATGGAGCAGCATCTGGTCAAACCTTTCTGCTTATGATGTAAATATTGATTCTTTTACACGAAGATTAGGAACTTTAATTGGTGCGGCAGATTCATACACAGCTTTACTTTGGTCATCATTGGCTTCACTTTTTGCGGCCATGATGTTAACTATGGGTCAGAAAATCATGAATCTTAAAGATACCGTTGAGACGGCTATTGGTGGATTCAAAACAATGGTGCCTGCTTTAATGATTTTGATTTTAGCCTGGTCATTGGCAATGGTAACAGATGAAATGCATACGGCAGACTTCATCACCCAGGTATTTGAACAAAACAGCATTCCTTACTGGACGGTTCCAGCAATCACCTTTATTTTGGCAGGTTTTGTAGCCTTTTCTACAGGTTCATCTTGGTCAACAATGGCATTGGTTTACCCAATTATTCTTCCTGCTGCTTGGGCATTGTGCATTCAAAACGGATTTGATGGACCAGATGCCATGATTATTTTCTACAATACGGTAAGCGCAGTATTAGCAGGTTCTGTTCTGGGAGATCATTGTTCCCCTATTTCTGATACAACCATTTTGTCTTCACTGGCCAGTGGATGTAATCATATAGATCATGTTAGAACACAAATTCCTTATGCCTTAACCGTTGGTGGAATCGCTGTGGTGTTTGGAACCATTCCTACTGCCTTAGGATTTCCTCCGCTTTTAGCTTTTGTTTTAGGGATTGGTGCGATAATATTGGTAATTGAATTAGTAGGAAAAAAAGTTGAGTAATGGCAAAACTTGTAGCGATTGATTTCGGAACAAAAAAATCAGGTATTGCGGTTACTGATGATTTGCAGCTGATAGCTTCGGGCTTAACTACAGTACGAACTCATGATATTTTTGATTTTTTGAAGAAATATTTGGCAGAGAATCAAGTAGAAGCTTTCGTTTTAGGCGAGCCAAAGAAATTAGACGGAACAGCTACACACAACACAGGTCATGTAAATGGATTCAAGAAAAACTTAGGCACAACTTTTGGACTTCCTATTTATATGGTAGACGAAAGATTTACATCTAAAATGGCGTTTCAAACAATGATAGATTCTGGTTTGAAGAAAAAACAACGTCAAAATAAAGCCTTAATTGATGAAATAAGTGCAACGATTATTTTACAATCTTATTTAGAATCAAAAAGCTAGAAAAATGGTAAATTGGAATGTGAAAAAATTCTTGTTAATCCTAGCTTACACCTTTGGTGTGGTTTCTTTTGGTCAGCAAATGAAAGTTGAATCAGGCGGATTAATTTTCGAGAATAAGGAAGGAACTTCGCTCAATAAAGCTGTTTTTGAGGCCTGTTGGTGTGATATCAGTAAAGAAGATTCTTTAGGGAATCCGATTATATTAAAACCGTTTACTTTCCCTGTTCCGGTTAAATTGAATAATGAATGGAAATTACTTTCTAAAGAAGGGGAGATCATTAATGATTATACATCAACAGTTCCTTACATCCAAAAAGGAGGAAGTATCTATGAGCTGAATGGATTTTATAACAATAATCATAGATGGTCAGTGGATTCAAGTTCAGTGTTAGAGCAAATTGATACTTTGGGAACCACTACGCAAGTTTATTATGTCCAAGATATCCATAAGGGCACTTTTTTATTGACAAAAGATAAGCTGTCTTGGGGGATGCTGAATAGTGAAATGAAAGAAATTCTGCCATTTGAATATATTGCAGCACATCACGAAAATGAGCAGTTTCATTTCTCAACAAAAGGCTATTTATCCATTAGAAAAAATGAAGTGGGAAGCTTGTTTGGTGCAGTGGATTACAAAGGAAAAACTATAATTCCTTTCAAGTGGAAGTTGATTTCATATGTCATTGAAGATGAAGATCATATTTATGTAATGAATGAATATTTGAAAAGGGGATATATTAATATCAAAGGGCAAACAACTTTGAATTTCATTTATGAGAAAATTCCAAGAATATTGAGTGATTCAAATTTTGTACAAACAAAAGATTACGTTTATTTTTTGGATAGAAACCTCAAGCAAATTGGTCCTAAATACGGTTCGTTTGAGCGAAAAGGTGATGTCTATTTTTATCAAAAAGATAGAAAATGGGGTGTGATGGATTTGAATTATAAGCCGATCATTCCAAATATATATTCCTCTATAATGGATGGACCTAGATTGAAAGGTAATCCAGATTTTAAATGCTATATTGTAGTAAAGAACGGACTTTATGGTTTGGTGACTTTAGAGGGAGAAAACATTATTAAACCGGCTTATGAATGCTTGTGTGGGTTAAGTTATTTTGCTCCAAGCTCTTATTATATTGAGTTTAAAAAAGCAGATGTTTCATACAAGTTTGATCAAGATGGAAATTTGATTGAAAAAGGTGGAGTAGGATCAAAAGCATGTTTTTGTGAGTAAAAATGAATGATGAAAATCCATATTTGGCTTATTGTAAAAAAATGCATGAACGGGGAGATTCGTTCAGAATCATTTTAAGCCACTTGAAAAACAAAGGTGCATCTGAGTCTCAAATTGAAGAGGTGATGAATGCACTTAGCGGAACAGATCCTGAAGTGATAGCGCAAAAAGAAAGAAAGCTAGCAAGAGAAAAAGCAAAAGAAAATATGACGGAGGAAGAATTAAAAAAACAGCAACGACTTGAAAAAGCTGAGCGCGATTTTTTAAGTGAATTAGAAAAAGCAGAACCGGCAAAAAAAAGAACAGAAGTTCCAGGTGCGGATAAAAAAGCTTGGAAAGTAGGGGTGTTAACTTTTTTAGGTTCTATCGTAATCTTCTCATTTTTAGCCCATAATATGGGAGAGTCTGCTTATGGAATTTTCGGCGTATTGTACGGATTGTTAGTAGGATTAATGATTAGGAGCATAGTTAAATCAAGAACACATAAAATAGGGGTGATTTCTGCAATTGTGAGTGGATTAGGTGCGGTGTACATTATTCCTTTAACAAGTTTAGCTGCTTTTCATTCATGGAGTCATTACACTGAAGGCTATGCCGGTTTTTGGGGATTCATGGTTCAAGGAAATTTTCTTGAATGGATGATGTATAACATTAGTCTTTTTTCAGTTATTGCAATTCTTGGTGCTGCCTATGCGGGTTATAAAGTAGTGGTTGGTAAAAAAGTCAGAGCTATCTAATCAAGGAGATATTTCCTTTTTTGTGGATGCTTTGTCCACCAAAAGTAGTTGCTCTAAGCGTGTAAACAAATACTGCTGAATTGAGCACTTTGCCTTTCCAAGAACCATCCCAGCAAATTGAGGTGGTTCCAGATTCAAATACTTTCTCACCCCAACGATTATAAATAGAAAATTCTATCTGTTCTAAACAGTCATTGTAAACACATAAAATGTCGTTTTCACCGTCATCATTGGGTGAAAATGCAGATGGAACAAAAGTATCTCCGCAGTCATAGTTCACGTAAATTTTTACACAGGTAGTATCTGCACAGCCATTAGCAAAACCAATCGCACAGTATTCTGTTGTAGTTGATGGGGAGGCGATAGGGTTCTCACAATCATAGCAATCTAATCCGTAATCATCAAACCATTGATATGAAGTAGCGCCCGTTACAAATAAAGGAACTTCTTGTCCTAAAGAAATAATTGTGTCTTGAATCGTAGTGATTGTTGGAGCAGAAACTGATATGATGGTTGCATCTGCCGTTGCAGAACATCCATTGCCATCTGTCACCGTAACTGTATAGGTACCTTCAGAGATATTGCTGATTTGTTGAGTCGTTTCTCCGTTCGGAGCCCAACTATAAGTAAATCCACCTGCTCCTCCTGACGCTAATACATTTGCCCATGCACTTGTTGAACAACCAGATGAAGATTCCATTATTAAATCTAAGGGCGGAGGTTCAGTTAAAGAAATAGAATCAACCAGAGTGCAACCAGAGGCATTGTCTGTAATTAAAACGGAATAGGTGCCAGGACCAGCAAACGTAATTGCCAAATTGGTGCTGTTGTCATTCCAAACATGCGTGTAGCTAGTTCCACCTGAAGGCGCAATACTGACTAATCCATCATTTGCACCGTTACAACTAATAGGTGTAGATTGAATATTAGAGTTTAAGGAGACTACGTTTATATCCTGAGTTGAAATCCCTTGACAAGCTCCACTTCCAACGGTATAGGTAATTGAAATTGGTCCAGCTAGTCCAAAAGGGTCGAACATATTTCCTGTTACTCCGGTTCCAGACCAAGTTCCACCTGGACTTCCGGAAACAAAATTGTCTAAGTTAACTGTAGTTCCATCAGTGCATAATCCCGCTGGAGGAGTCCAAGATGGATCATCCGAACTGGTAACGTCAATGGTCATGGTTTCGGTAATGGTGCTATTGCAAGGACCTGCTATTTCATAACTAATAATGTGGCTTCCAGCTCCCGCAACTGTAGGATCAAAATGACCATTTAAAGGGTCTGTGATACCATTGCCTGACCACATTCCGCCGTTAGTTGCCGCTACAAGTTGTTGGGCGTTATCCGAAACACAAAAAGGTCCTGCTGGAGTTAAAGTAGCATCTACCGGAATAGAAAATTGAATTAAATCTATCCCCATTCTAAGCGCTCCCGTTATATCCGCTAAGTCAGTAACAAGGTTAGCGTCATCATCCAAAGGAATAAATTTGATGGTATGTGTTGCCGCGGTCGCAGTGAATGTCACGGTTCGCTGGTCCCAAACTAAATTATTGCTATCAAAAGGGAGTGTACTCGTTGATGGCGCAGTTGTAGCGATTAAAGTATTGTCAAAATAAACCGACCAAGATCCAGATTCATCTAAACAGTTTTGTTGTTTGACCACAGTTTGATAAAAACAAATTGAATAATCGTTACCGGGTGTGAATCCGTTTACCGTTTGCATAATTCCCTCATGCCAGGTAGATGCGCCTCCATTGCTTGCATGTAATCCTGAAACCATAGTTGCACCCGAAAAGGGATTGCCGTTAATTCCTCCTCCTAATGAAGGACCAGTGGCATCACAAACTTCAACGGTTGCTTCAAGTGCCGAATTGGCTTGGCAAAACGGATCGGTAAATGGGATTTCTTGCCAAGAGGTGGGGATACAGGCCGTGCAAACACTTCCTGCTAACTCGCCATTAACAAAAGTTTGTGCCCCAACAAATTGGACATTAAAAAATATCCCAATAAGCGTCAAGAGAATTATTTCAGAGTAGTGTTTCATTCGTCTTACTTCGTAAGACGTGAAAAAGAGGACATTAGTTGTCAATTCTTATATTTGAGCATGTTTATCGCAATCGGAAATTTTAAATTAAAAGAGAAAAAACAGTTGTTTCAGTTTTTAAGACTTTCTAAAAAGATAGAACAGCAAGCCTTAAAAGCTGCTGGGAATGTAGAGGTGAAACTATTAGGAGGAAGCTTGACGAATTTTTATGTGTTGTCCAAATGGGAATCGGTTGAAGCTATGCAAAACTTTTCAAGAACTGGATTCCATAAAGAAGCAATTGCTCGATCGAAAGATTTATCTTCTGAAATTAGGTTGATCTATTTTGAAGGAGATCAAGATTTAACGAAAAAGGAGGTGAAGACTATGTTGCATGAAGACGAAAGGGTGCGCGTGTTGAAGTTTAATTAGCCTTTTATCCATTTCAAAAGTAAAGCCCGTTCTTCACTGGTTAAGTCGTGTTTCTTTCCTTTCGGCATTCTCTTTTTGACGAAAACTTGATAGTTAATCCGCAGTTTTTCGCTTTCCATATTTTCCAAGGTGAAGATTGGTGACGACTTTTTTTTCTCTGCATGACAACTATTACATTTCTTATCCAAAATTTCAAGAACGGCAATGTTGGGCTCGTTTTGTGCTTTGTGGTTTTCCACAGGTGCTGCAGGAATCCAGATATGATAGATGATAAGAAGCGCTGTGATCATTGTGTATTAATCTCCTTTTAACCAATTTGCAAAGGCAGCTAAATCATCTTCGTTTTCTTCAATCCATGTTGCTGACTCTTCTCTTCCAGATTGCGAAATGTAGTGACAATAGGTTTCCATGTGTTCAGATTCTGCAAGCTCAGCATAAAAAGGAATATAATAGTTCCACCAAATCTCTTTTTCTTTTTCCTCTAACATTTCACCTAAAACCTTGTAAAAATCAGTGGTATTTGCAATGAACTGATCCATTTCGGTTAGGGTAGAATCTTCTTCATCAGTAGTTGAAAACAAGGCTAAGGAAAGACTTGCAGCCATCATACGACTGTCTCCATCTGGAGATAACGTAATTGTGATTTGATTGGTACCGTCTTTTTTGATATTACCTCCGAAATTCTCTTTCATTACAGTGTAAGCATTTTCTGACCTTGAGCTGGTTGGCTCTAATAAAAGAAAATAATGCAGTGCCAAAACTGACTGCACCTTGTTTTGTTTTATACTGCTTACAGACCCAAGCAATAGGTGACTACTTGCATGACCTCCTTTATTTCTAATTGCTAAAATGCAATTTTCTTCTGCTTCGTCATACATGCGTTGCTTGCTGCAAGTCACGGCCAAATTAAAATACAGCAAGTAATGATGCTTCTCCTTTTTGATTGCTTTTTTATAAAGCTTTATGGCTTCATCAGGTTTGCCTAAAAGATCTAAGCAGTTTCCTTTATTGATGTATGCAGGAATTGCATTTTCATCTTTTTGCTTAATAACATACTCTGCATGATGAATTGATTTCTCGTATTCTTCATTTTTAAAATAACTCAAAGACAATTCGTAATGAATCAAAGAAGATTTCGAATCTTTTTTTAATGCCTTTTTATACATTTCAATCGCACCAGCATAATCGCCACTATCATGCAATTCAATTCCTTCTGCAACCAGTTCTTTTACTGTTCTTTGGGCTAAAGTTGAATTCGTTACTGCAAACAAAAACAATATAAAAAAATACTTTTTCATAAATTGAGTTTGCTACAATTTAATGATTTTGAAGGATTTCGGTATGAAAAGGATGTTATTAACTTGAACTAATGAGCGAATGAATCCAAGATTTCACCTGAGTCTGGGTGAATTACTATGGATAAAAAATGATTTCCTTCAAAAACGGATTCCTTCATATTAACGCAGTTTACCACCCAAACAGGATGATCAATTTTGCGATTTCCATCTATCCAGTTTTCAAGATGTTGAGTGTTATTAATCTTATATGATAGATTAGATTTACTCTGAAAGTAACGCTCAGCAATTGCACGAGCTTCTATTTCTGACTTACAAATTGACATTTGATTAAGGTTTTTCAGCTCCATACGATTAAAGATAAGTTTCAAAACTATGTTTTTGTAAAAAAAAGATTAAAAAATCTGAACAAAATTTAGTTTTACTTGTTTTTACGATAGTATTACTATTATATTTGCATTTAAAATTTACAGACATGGATGATTTTCTATCAAATATTTCGATTAAAATAAATAATGATGTCTACTTGAAAGACCCTGATTCTTCTGAGTTGGGTAAGAAGATCATAAGCGGATCTATTGATTTGATTGATGATATCGGTTATGAGCAATTCACGTTTAAGAAGTTGGCCACACAAATAGGTTCAACTGAAGCTTCTGTGTATCGATATTTTGATAGTAAGCAGCACCTGCTGGTTTATATTATACTTTGGTATTGGTCTTGGATGGAATATCGATTAGTTTTTAGATTGGTGAACATTGAATGTCCAGAAAAGAGACTTGAAATCGCAATTAAAACATTGACAGAGCAAATTCAGGAAGATTCCGATTTTTCGCACATAAATGAAATAAAACTGAATCGAATTGTAATATCAGATTCGTCTAAAATCTATTTCAATAAAAACGTAGAAGAAGAAAATTCGGCTGGATTTTTCTTAAAATATAAGGGCTTGGTGCAGCGAGTGAGCGATATTATTTTAGAAATAAAACCCCAATTTAAATACCCTCATATGTTGGTTTCTACAATAATTGAAGGTGCGCATCATCAGCGTTTTTTTGCAGAACATTTACCAAGATTAACAGATTTTATTGAAAACGAAGATGCAGTGACCTCTTTTTATAAAGAGATGGCCTTTAGATTACTAAAAGATTAAAATGGAAAGATTAGATATAAAAAAGACAATAAGTAGGTTTTGGTTATTACTAAAACCGGATAAATTAGAAATAAGGAACGTATATTTTTATGCTTTATTCAATGGTTTGGTATACTTATCTTTACCTGTAGGAATTCAGGCGATTATTAATCTTATACAAGGTGGGCAAGTCAGTACATCTTGGATTATTCTAGTCATTTTTGTGATTCTCGGAATCGCTTTAAACGGAATTTTAACGATCAGCCAGATGCGTATTGTAGAGAACTTGCAACAAAAGATTTTTACAAGAGCCGCTTTTGAGTTTGCGTATAGAATTCCAAGAATTAAGTTAGAGGCGCTTTATAAGTATTATGCGCCTGAACTAATGAACAGGTTTTTTGATATTATTTCAGTTCAAAAAGGATTAGCAAAAGTATTGATTGATTTCAGTACCGCTAGTATACAGGTTTTATTTGGACTGATATTACTGTCTTTTTATCATCCGTTTTTTATCATTTTCAGCTTGATTCTCATCATTTTGATTTACGTAATTTTTAAAATTACTGCCAGAAGAGGTTTAGAAACGAGTTTAGCAGAATCAAAGAGTAAGTATAAGGTTGCGCATTGGTTAGAAGAAATGGCGAGAAATAATGTGACATTTAAGTTGGCCGGAGAGACAAATTTGCCGCTAGAAAGGGTAGACGAAGAAGTTGAAGAATATGTGTCATCCAGAGAAAAACACTTTAAAGTACTGATTCAACAATTTAGTTTGATGGTAGGCTTTAAAGTTGTTGTGGCAACAGGTTTACTGGCAATTGGTAGTTTATTGGTAATGGAACAGCAGATGAACATTGGTCAGTTCGTAGCTTCTGAAATCATTATTTTATTAGTGTTGGGTGCTGTAGAAAAGTTGATTCTGAGTTTAGAGACTATATATGATGTTTTAACTTCCTTAGAAAAAATAGCTCAAGTGACAGATTTGGAATTAGAATCTGAAGAAGGAGTTTTAATTTCTGATCACTGCAATGACAAAGGGTTAAAGGTAGACATGAGTAATGTGAGTTTTGGTTATCCAGATTCAGAATTGCCGATAATTAATTCGTTAAATCTATCCTTCAAGCCAAAAGAAAGCATTTTAATTTCGGGGCATAATAATGCCGGTAAATCAACTTTGCTTCACCTAATTGCTGGGGTTTATGCACCAAGTTCAGGATATATTTCCTACAACGATTATCCACAAGGAAACCTACAAGCCCAAAATTTAAGATCAGTAATAGGTGACTGTTTAATGGAAGAGCAATTGTTTGAAGGAACAGTGTATGAAAACATTGCTATTGGTAGAGCCAACGCAACTTTTGAAAACGTGAAATGGGCGGTTCAAAATCTAGGATTGAGTGAGTTCGTTAAATCTCTACCCCAAGGTTACGACACCATAATTGATCCCGAAGGGCGAAAATTCTCTAAAGGTATGATTGATAAACTGCTCTTGGCTAGAAGTATTGCTGACAAGCCAAAACTGCTTTTGATTAAAGATGCTTTTCAATCAATTAGATCAGAAGAGAAAAATCAAATAGTTGATTTCTTATTGAGCAAAGATCAACCTTGGACCCTAGCAATTGTATCCAGTGATGCTTATGTTGCACAAAAAGTAGATAGGATCGTTATTCTCGAAAAGGGATCTGTAAAAGTTGAAGGGAATTATTCACAAATGAAAGATAAACTTTTATAAGATGTTAAATATTTCAAAACAAAAAGTAAAAGGAAAAATACTTGAAGACCAATACAAATCTTTGAGTGAAGTGCAAGGAAGAAAATCCAGCAAAGTTCTTTTACGCTTAATAGGAGGGACCTTCATTTTAGGCTTGATAATTATGTTTTTACCATGGACTCAAAATATTAGAACGCACGGTCTGGTAACTACAATAGATCCTGACCAAAGACCTCAAGACATTCATTCTATAATTCCGGGTAGAATTGAGAAATGGTATGTAAAAGAGGGAGACTTTGTTAAGCAAGGGGATACAATTGCTTTTATTTCTGAGGTAAAACCAGAATATTTTGATCCTAAACTGATGGAGAGAACATCTGATCAAACTGATTTTAAGAAGCAAAGCGTTGACTCTTATAATGAAAAAATAACTGCGTTAGAAAATCAAATTAATGCCTTAACGCTACAGCGAGATTTAAAACTAGATCAAGGAAAGATTAAACTGCAGCAAGCTAAACTGAAAGTTGCCAATGACAGCATCAATTACAATGCAACTTTGGTGTCATACGAAACGGCATTAAAGCAATATGAGCGTATTTATGAGCTTTATGAAAAAGGCTTGAAATCAAAAACAGATATGGAGAATAGAAATATTAAACTCCAAGACAGTTACTCTTATTTAATCGCTGCTGAAAACAAGTTCTTGGCCAGTAAGTCAGAATTAATTTCAACTCAAATTGAATTGTCAAATATTCAAATGAAGTATGAAACGGATGTTGCTAAAGCCAAGTCAGATAAATTCTCTGCTTTGTCAAGTAGATTGACGACTGAAGGAGAAGTGACAAAGCTTGAAAACATGTATTCTAATTATGAAAAGCGAAATTCATACTACTACATTCTGGCACCGCAAGACTGTTACGTAACCAACTTATTTGCAAAAGGTATTGGTGAAACCATTAAAGAAGGAGCTCCTGTTGTGAGCATCATGCCCACAGATTATAAGTTAGCTGCTGCAGTATATGTTGATCCAATCGATTTGCCATTGGTAAAAGTAGGTGAGCACGTAAGAATGCAATTTGATGGATGGCCAGCAATTGTGTTTTCAGGATGGCCTGATGCCAGTCATGGAACTTATGGCGGACGAATTTATGCAATTGACCAATACATATCTGATAACGGAAAGTACCGATTATTGATTGAAGAAGATCCGAATGACCATCCTTGGCCTGAAGCCTTGCGTTTTGGTGGAGGGGTGAACTCAATGATCTTATTAAATGACGTGCCTATTTGGTATGAATTATGGCGAAAGATTAATGATTTTCCACCTAATTATTATACCGGTAGCTCTCCAAAGGATAAATCTAAACTCAAACTGAAATGATGCGAGTAATTATATGCTTACTGTTTTTATTGAGTATTCAACCTTGTTTTTCTCAGTCGGATTCGATCAAGTTGAAAATGACTTATGAGGATTACTTGCAGATTGTAAAAGAGCACCACCCTTTGGCAAAGCAAGCAAAGAATCAAATTGAATTAGGAGAAGCCTATTTATTGAAATCAAAAGGAGGATTTGATCCTGTTTTAATGGGAGGAATCAATCAAAAGTATTTTAAAGGTGATCAATATTACAGTCTGATCAATGCTGGATTAAAGGTGCCAACTTGGTATGGTGTTTCTGTTCAAGCAGGATACGATTTAAATGGCGGATCTCAGCTTAACCCACAACGAGTGGTTCCTGATGAAGGTCTTTGGTATGCAGGAATCAATTTGGCTTTAGGAAAAGGACTTATCATAGATAAAAGAAGGGCTGAATATAAAAAGGCTAAAATTTATGTAGAAAGCTCAGTTCAAGAACAAAGAGTGATGTTAAACGAATTGTATTTGCAATCATCAATGGCTTATTGGGAGTGGTATAAAGCGTACAATAAAATGATGGTTTATCAAGAAGCAGTAGAAAATGCCTTCGTAAGATTAGAAGGCGTAAAAAGTAGTGCGAATTTAGGGGATAAGCCTTTCATTGATACGCTTGAGGCGAGCCTTCAATTTCAAAATAGGTTATTCAACTTCTTAGATGCAGAACTTGACTACCAAAACAGTAGAGAATATTTAGAAATTTTTCTTTGGAATGATGGGTTTGTTCCGGTTGAATTGGATTCGAACACCTCTCCACCTTTAGAAATTCTTTCAAAGCAAATAGAGCCTGAATTAGTTCTAAAAATTGATTCTATTAAAGCCAATCATCCAGAATTATTGAACACGCTTTACAAAATTGAGCAATCAAAAGTTGATTTAAAATTGAGTCGAGAAAATTTGAAGCCTGACGTTAACTTCAAATACAATACATTGACGTTTACTGGTGGAGGTTCAATTGTCGATAATTACAGTATCAACAACTACAACTGGGGAGCTGACATTAAGATTCCCATTTTCTTAAGAAAAGAAAGAGGTGAATTGAGAATTAGCAAGTTGAAAATTGAAAATTTAGAGGCCGATTTGGCATTTAAAACTGAACAAATTGCATATAAAATTGACATGACAATCAATCAATGGGCAACTACCTATAAACAAATTACCATCTGGTCTCGAACTACAGAAGATTATAGACGATTACTAGATAGTGAAAAAACACTCTTTGACATTGGAGAAAGCTCCTTGTTTATGGTGAACAGCAGAGAGAAAGGGTACATCAATGCACGCTTAAAATTGATTGAAACCATTACTGACAATAGAAAGGCTGAGATTAAAACGAAATATGCGCTTGGAGTTATTGCGGGATAAAAGAATTATTTCACCAACCTAATCCCATTAGATTCAATAGTAATCATTCGGTCTTTGTAAAGTGCGCCGATAGCCTTTTTGAATACCTTTTTAGAAATACCAAACATGTGCTTGATTACTTCAGGAGAAGATTTATCTGTGGCTTCAATAAATCCTCCAGATTTTTCCATTTTTCTTAAAATATCACCAGCAACGCCGATCACATGTTCGTAGCCTCCTTTTTGTAACGTGACATCCAACTTTTCGTCTTCTCTGATTTTCTTGATATAACCAACCGTTTTTTGACCCGGTCTTAATTCTGTGAAAACTTCATTATGATAGAGTAGGGCTGAATGCTCACCATTTACTATAACTTTTACGCCTAAATCAGTTCTGGTTCCTATTATTAATTCTACCTCTTGTCCTTCTTCATACTCAGCTGGGACATTATCTAAGAACTTAGAAATTTTACCTGAAGCTACAATACGATCTGTTTCCTCATCTATATAGATGTAAACGAAATAGCGAACGTCTTCAACCATGTCAATCGTCTGCTCAGAAAATGGAACTAATAAATCTTTCATTAATCCCCAATCCAAAAAGGCACCAAATTCAGTGGTTTGAACACATTTTAAAAAGGCGAAATCTCCTACCTGCGCGTAAGGTTTTTCATTTGTCGCAATTAAACGATCTTCTGAATCTAAATAAATAAAGACATCAATAAAATGGTCAACTTCTGTTCCTTTGTCAATATAGCGGGTTGGAAGTAAGATTTCTCCAAATTCACCTCCATCTAGGTAAAGACCAAAGTCAACTTCTTTTACTACTCTTAGTGTGTTTATTTTTCCTAATTCAATCATCTCTACAAATATACGGACAAAAAAAAAGTCCCGACTGATCGAGACTTTTAAAAATTAATTAAAATCTAGTTATGAAATTAAAACAGCTTTTGGATACATTTCCATCCACTTGTTCAATTGTTCCTGAGTTTTTAAAGTAATTGTTGTTTTCTTATCCAATTGTAACTTGAACTTAGGCGTTGAATTTTTAATTTCATTTAAGATCTTCTCTACTTTTTCATTCGACTTTTTTCGTGCCATAACAATTCTTTATTTAGTTGTGCAATAATAACATAATAGTAGACGATTAGTTGTCACAAATATTACATTATTTTCAGTTTTTAGATGAAATTAACATAATCTGGGATAAATAGCGTATATAAACGTATGTATTACAAAGATTTATTTTGACGATTCCATCTTTTTTCTTCAGATTCTAATCGTTTTTCATACTTTTTGGGCGAATCGACTGACAAACAGATTTCGTCTTGAAATTCAGGATGTTGAAGTTTAAGTTCTTTTGCGCATAAAAAGAGACCTTTATGTTTTAATAATAATTCTTGTGGGCAGTAGAGCTTATCACCTAAAATAGGATGACCAGTAGATGCCAAATGTTTTCTAATTTGATGTTTTCTGCCCGTTTTAGGATAAACTTCAATCAAACTTAAATGGCCTGATCGTAATGATCGCACTGATTTTATTTTTTTGAATTGTGAAAATGATGGCTTTCCATCAATATCCAACTCAATAGTTCCGGAGGCTGAAATATCACCAATAACTATCGCGAGATAGGTTTTTTGTATAGCTCTATCTTCAAACATTTCACCCAATTTAATTCTAGCAGATTGCGTTTTGGCCGCTAAAAGAATTCCAGATGTAGCTTGGTCTAAACGGTGAACCGGTAAAGGAGTTGGTAAAGCATCTTTTGCTGTTGAAGGCGTGAAAACATAGGCCAACACATTAAATGCTGTTTTGAATTGATTACCGCTGACCAACAAGCCAGAGGGTTTATTAATGGCAATGAGATGATCATCTTCAAAAACGATCTCAACATCAAGTCGGTAAGGTTTGGGAGGTGATGTTTTATTTTCTATGTAATCAATTGTATCGCCAGTTTCTAACAAATAATTCCAGCTAACTGGGTTCCCATTAACCAGAATAGCCCCCGAAGAGAGTGCTTTTTTCACACTCTTTCTTGAAGGTAGTTGCCCAATTTTTCCAACCAACCACTCATATATTATGACCGATTTTCCTTCAAAGACTAATTTTTGTTTTGAAAAAGACATAAAACAAAAGTAATATTTCCAACCTTAAGGTATTTTCGTGCGACTTAATTAAGAGAAAGGGTTGATTATGAAAAGAATTATTCAAATAAATCTGCTGATATCCATAATGTTTCTGGCAATAGGATGTAAAAAGAATCAGTTAAAAAAGCCGGTAGATGTAAGTGTTCAAATGGACATTAACAGAGAAAATAGTAATGAAGGACATTTATTATTCACAAAAGGATATATCAGAATAGCTGAATTTACTGTAGAAGGTAAAAGACAAGAAGGTGCTGATGTTGAACTTAGTAAAGAATTTGAACAAGGATTAATTATAGATTTTAGTCCAACTCAGTTTGTAGACGCTTTACATATGGATATCCCTCAAGGTAATTATACTTCGTTGGATATAAATTTTGATACTCACGAAGGGAATGATGAACCAACGATTTCAGTAAAAGGAACTTTCAAGAATTCTTCAAATGAAGATATACCATTGATTTTTGAGTTTATGTCAAGTGAATATTTTAGTGTAAATGGAGAAAGTTCTGGCTCTTCTGCTCTAATTGTCCTTGATAAATCTAACCCAGCATTGTCATTTATTGAATTTGATCCCATTTATTGGTTCGACATTGTGAGTATGAACATGCTAAATAATGCGAACTTATATAACGTAGATGGTGTTCAAACCCTACTTATAAATGAAGAGAAGAACGAAGATATTTATGATTTAATAGCCGATCGTATTGATGAAACTACATCAGCTACTTTTTCTGATTAATGGGTGATAAAATAAATCATATAGATATAACTGAGAAAGCCATTGTAGAAGGCTGCATCAATGATGATAGACATTATCAAGAGCTATTGTACAAAAAGTATGGAGCCAAAATGTACAATGTATGTCGCTCATACGCCACAGATAGGTCTCAGGCTATGGATTTTTTACAAGAAGGGTTTATAGAAGTATTTAAAAAAATAGGAAGTTTTCGTTTTGAAGGTTCCTTAGAAGGATGGGTTAGAAAAGTAATCGTCTTCAGAACGATTGATGCTTTAAGAAAAGAACAAAGATACCAAGAAGTGATTAATCTTCAAGTAGACGCTGGAATTATCTTGCCAGAGGAATATGAAATTGAAGAAGCAAAATCGAAGAAAGAAAAGTTAAGAGAACTGGTTAATAAATTACCCGGAAAGGCTGGGTTAGTATTAAAACTATATGTTTTAGAAGGACTGACTCATCAAGAAATTGCAGATTATTTAGAAATTTCTGTTGGAACGTCAAAGTCGCAGCTAAATAGGGCAAGAACTTTATTAAAGGAGAACATTAGTTTTGAGTGAGGAGAAAGGAAATATGGATGATTTTATTAGAGAAAGCTTCTCTGAAAATGATAATGATTTCCTCAATGAGGGCTGGGATACCATTCACGAAAAACTGAACAATTCAGCAACTGATCTTGATGCTGAAATAGAAGAAGCATTTAATTTTAATGAAGCATTGCCAGTTGGCAGCTGGGAGATTATTCAAGATGGCTTAGATGTCGAAACAGTTTGGGGTAGATTATTAGCTATTTTAAATAAAAAGAAACTTAGAATTCTTTACGTTCGCTGGGTTGGTCTTTTGGCATTGTTGATTTCTTCATCAGCTTTATTCTTTTTAAAAAATGATGATTCCAAATGGCAGCGAACAGTTAATCATGAACAATTTATTGGGAAATTTGAATTTAAACGAGAGTCAAACTCCAAAATGAACTTTGAGAACTTTGCCGCTTTTAAGAGTTCGCATGATTTGGGTATTAATTCAGAGCAAAACCAACAGACTTTAATTGAAGCATCTAATTATAATGGAAAAGACGCAAATAATGAAGGGAAATCGGCTGAACACTTTGTGAATAAACAAGAGTTAAATCAGCTTCCTAAAAACGAAATTAAGTTGATTGATAAACAAGGCTTAACACCTATTCCTAATGTGCTGAATTCTGTTCAATTCAATGATGGTATAGCTGAAACTCCAATAAAAATTGAGAAGAAACGCGTTTTTGAAACAGGTTTTTCATTGGGCGGATTCACTCAACTCTCCTATGCAATATTAACCGATCCTGAAAACTCGCATGCCTTATCAAAAAATTCAAACGCCAAATCTAAGTTTGAATTGAGTACTGCCTATGGTTTAACTGGTGGATATACTTTTAAGTCAGGTATTTTTATCGAGACTTCCATTTTTGTGAAGAATAGTATTAAAAGATCAATCGGTACTTACGAAAAATTAACTTATACCGTGAAGAGGACAGAGCTAGACTATCAATCCGTTTATTTAAATGTTGGAAAAAAACTGCCGTTAAATTATGCCAAGACTATGACGTTCAATTTTGCGTTAGGAGGATATTACTCTAGGTTAAGATCTGGGAATATCTACAGAAATGAAGTATTAATAGATAATAATCCAAACCTCAATAAAAATGACTTTGGCTTGAATTGTAAATTGACTTTATCACGAAGAATCAAGAATTTTTCTGCAGAAGTAGGATTAAATTCTTCTTTTGGTTTGAAAAACATCAAATCTTCGCAAACCGAAGTAAACTCTGCCTTGAGTCACGGCAGTTTAATTTCAAATGGAATTTATTTTGGATTATCTTATCACTTTTAGTGAAAATTTTCCAACCCTATTTTAATTCGGTTCGGCTTTATAATACAAACGATAATTAAACTTGATATTATGAAAAGAACAGCAATGATGATTTTAGTAGCAGGAAGCATGTTAGCTTTTGGAAGTTGCAAGAAAAAAGGGTGTACAGATATGAATGCCAACAACTACAATCAAGAAGCAGAAAAAGATGACGAAAGTTGTACTTACCCAGTAATTAATACTGCAGGAAACGGATCTTCAGGTGACGTCAATGGCGCTGGAGGAACAGCATCTTCTTCAGTTCAGTTTACAAACAATAATGCAACAGTAGGATGGGACATGGCGCAGTCTGCTACTGAAGGTTCATTTACTTTAACTATTCTTGATGCAGACGGAACTTCAGTAATGTCTAATACCTTAACTGCAGGTTCAGGTGCTCAAGACGCTTCAGGAACAAGTAGTCAAGGTACAACCGGAACTTGGACAGCGAATGTTACATTAACGAACTTTAACGGTACTGGAGACTATTCGTTTCAATAACAAATATTCCTGGCCCATGAGAAAACTCTACTTTTTATTTGGTTAGGATGAAGGTGGCTTTAAGTCACCTTCTTATTTCAAAAATAAAACATTAAAAAATTGAATTATGAAAAAAGTATTATTTGGATTGTCATTGGCATTTGTTGCCTTTTCGTGTAACAAAGTAAAAGATGGAAAAGTAATTACAAATACCTATGATGGAAATGTAATGGTTACTTCTGGTGGATCAGACCCAGGAGGTGATTTTACAGGCGGAGGTGATTCTGGAGTATATGCGTTTGGATGGCAAAATAATTTTTCTAAAGCTGAAGTGAATTTTGATATAACAACTCCTACAGGATCATTAAATTTTGTGTTGCAAGATGCAGATAAAAATGAAGTGTTAAATAAAACAAGATCTGCAGGAGGAAATGACTCTTATTCTGGGGAAAGTTCGTCTGGTACACCTGGGATTTGGACCGTAACTTTAACCTTTACAGATTTCAATGGAGATGGAAGTTATTCTCTGAGTCCAGTGGATTAATCTTGAAGAATAAATAACTAAAAAAAGCGGCCTAGGCCGCTTTTTTTAGTTCATATGCTTAGCATAAATCTTAATGAGTTCATCCGCAGGAATCATATTATTCGGATATTCATACATTCTTTTCAATACTTCATTTACAGCATTAGGATTCAAGCCGAGTTTCATTCCCATATAACGCAAATGTGAAATTTCACTGTTATCTACTTCTTGATCAACGTTCATAAGCAACACCATCTGCTGAAAGTGCACAATTCGGTCAAAGTGCGGGTCAGGTGGATCAAATGGGGCGGGTTCTTTAAATAAGGCTAAAATGTCAGCATCCTGCATGCCCATCATATTGCCGATTTGTTTTATAAATCCTACTTCCTGTTCTGATACTTGTCCGTCAACCTTTGCTAACTCTATAAGTTCAGATATCATGCTGCGTTTTTCTTCCATTTCAAAAAGGGTTTAGGTAAAGATAATTATTTTGGATTATTGGAGGGGCTGATTGTGTTGTGGTGGAAGGGGGGCAATGAGTCAATAAGTCGATAAGTCAATAGTCAATGAGTCAATGAGTAGATAGTTGATTAGGCAAAAGGCAATTAGGCAATAGTTGATAAGGAAAGGTCAATGAGATAATAGTCAATGAGTCAATAAGTCGATAAGTCAATAGTCAATGAGTCAATGAGTAGATAGTTGATTAGGCAAAAGGCAATGAGGCAATATTAAAGAGTCAATTAGTCATATCAAACTCATAACTCATAACTTATCATTTATCACTCATCCCTCGTTCCTGTTCCTCTCGACTACGCTCGATTAACATATATAAATTAATCTCGGTGAAATAACTTTTTTCTTAAAACTCATCACTCATCACTCATCACTCCTAATTACGGCATTAACTTTATTTAAGATTTTAGAAACTAAGAAGGCTGTATCTTTCAGAAATGAAATCTATTCATAAAATAATTCCCATTCTATTCCTTGGTTTCTGGTCTTGTGAATCTCCAGAATCCAAATATGACAGAGAAACAGGCCAAACTGAAATTTTGACCAAAGATGAAGTTGACGCAGTTTTGGATGGATTGGAAAAGATAGATTATACAGACTTGCCAGCTAGTTATATAAATTATTCAGACCCTTATGGTGATTTTGAGGCTAACTTAAAATCATACGAATATTTTGTAATAAAAGGAGATGAGGTGCTGAAGTTTGTGGTTGGAAAAACGAGAATTCAAGATTTTATGGCTTCTGATGGTTATAAGTCTGAAAATGCAGCAGATTTTGAAGCGAATAAAACGCAATATTGGTTGGTTGATCGTAAGATGATTTATATGATCGTTGAGTTCATTGATCAATTGGATGAAAAAGGATTGAATAAATATGGGTTTTATGTTAGAGAAAGTCACCGACACCCTAAATTGAACAAAGCAAGAGGCGGAGCAAGTAAGAGTCAGCATATATATGGAAAGGCAGCCGATTTAGTGATAGAAGACATCAATAATGACGGTAAAGCAAATCAAAAAGACAAAGAAATAGCTCTAGAAATACTAGAAGGAATTGTAGGCAGTAAAGGCGGAATGGGATTGTACCCTGGAACAATGACGATTCATATTGATTGTAGAGGTTATGCAGCCAGGTGGGATTCTTATTAGTTGGTTTTTGGGTTGTAGTCAATTAGTTATTAGTTAAAGAGTCAATGAGTCAATGAGTCGATAAGTCAATAAGTCGATAAGTCGATAAGTCAATTAGTTGGTTAGTCAAAAGTCAATAAGTCAAACCATGTTCATTACTTTTAATTTTCCTTTTTTAAATCTTCAATATTTAATAAGAGTCGGCTGATCCTCTTTTAGAAATCCACCAGTAATTTCCTTGGATATCTTTTACTCCTGCTTGATAATCTCCGTAATCCATATCTTGTCCTTTAAAAACCGATTCACATCCAGCATCAATAGCGGCCTCATATAGCTTGTCTACTTCAGAAGTATAAAGGTAGATAGCAGTTGCCATGTTTTCAAAGTCACCTCTTGCTTGGGCAATCATAATATTTGTATCTCCAATGCTGAGTATACAATTTGCAATGTCCCCATTATCCGGTCTAACAGTTCGGCTTAACTCTTCTCCTAAAAATACGGACTTTATAAAATCAATATATGATGGTGCATCATTAACAAATAAATAGGTGTTTGCCGTTCGGAAACCTTCCGGTTTTGGTGTGTCGTATAGTTTATTCATCTTTCTTCCTTAAAACTGATTACTCATCACTCATCACTCATCACTCATCACTCATCACTCATAACTCATCACTCATCACTCATCACTCAAATAACGGAGAGCTATTAATCAATAACTACCTTCTCCTTTATCGTTCTTCCGTGGGCATCAACACCAACCATTAAATAAGTTCCTTGATTTAAGAAAGACAGATTAATTGGGTTGTCTCCGGGAAGAATAGCAAATTCAACAACAATTCTACCTTGCATATCTACTACTTTCACTTGGCTGTAGTCTATATAGTTGAATGTAAATTGTCCGTTGCTACTTGGGTTAGGGTATATATTTGCCAAATTTTCATCAGGATTTTCTTCAATAGAAGTCACATCTGAAAGTTTGAAATCCCAAATACCTCTTCCATAAGAAGCGAATCTTGCCGTGTTTTCATTTTCAACAAATTCACAACTCACATAACTTTGAATTGGGGCGTCCAACCCTCCTAAATAAAACCATTCTTCTTGAGACATACTATAAACGTAAGGACCGGCATCCGTAGCTGCAAATAAAAATTCCTCATTTGAATCCATGCACATTTCATGTGTCATTGTTGCTGGCATACCATCACCTGTTTGAACGAAGTTTTCACCACCATCAAAAGAAACCCATACAGAAGATTGAATATAATTGGTTCCTCCAATAAACACTAATCCTGCAGTTAACCTTGAGGCATAAATATCTGACGTCCAAATCCAATTATTTGCCGGAAGATTTAAGTTGGAAGATTGTGTCCAGTTTTGACCAGCATCTTCTGAATGATAGAATTTACCATTTTCAGTGCATACATACCATTTGTTTTCGTCTAGTGGAGTGGTTTCCATAGCTGCTATCGGCTGACCTGCGTCATCTAAAAAGTTAAAAGGAAAATTGGTTGCAACTGCTGTTCCACCAACGTTTTCAAGCTTGATTAAATAGGAGCCATCACCACCAGTTGCACTACCGCCACCAACTAAAATGTAATCATCAGACGGGTTAGGAGCGGCTCCTGTAGGGATAATCCAATTTGCGTTTGGCATATTGTTTCCATCTATGTCATACCAATAGGCGGCTCCTCCTGATGTTGCATTTGGGTAATAAGAAAATTGTCCAAATGGATATTCTGTCCAAAAAGATTGGCCGTTATTAGAGAATTGCTGAGCTCCGTAATCTCCTGAAATAACTTGTTCAAATCCTACTTTACCAGTACTCGCTGCTAAACTCGTTCTTTGTAAACCTTGATCTTGTGTTCCGCCAATCATAAAAGCGGAGTTGATAGGACTCGTAGCAATATCGTAGTATTGCCCCACATTCAAATCTGTCATTCCAACATTTGGAGTAGTGATACATTTATCATAAGATACGTTGATTCCACCGTGATTACAGATTAACGTGAATTCGGTTCCACCAGCTGTTTTAAAAGATGAAATATCCATAATGTCTGCATGAATATAAAAGGAAGGATCACTATAATAATCTCCCCAAGATGATACCATGTTCCAGTTCTGTCCGCCATCTGTTGATCGGTATAAATCTACTTCACCGTAATAAAGCGCGTTAGGATCATCAATCGAAACGCCAATTCCACAATCCCATGCAGGACTTGCTAAAGGTCCGACCGTGCTGAAGTTATTTCCTGCATCTGTAGATTTATATAAGTTACTGCCGTTGGTTAACACATAAAGTACGGTATCGGCACCATCCATCACGGCTTCTACTTGTACTGTAGAACTCCCAGATAATCCAAGACCTGAAGAAACTTGGGTGAAATTACCAGCCTCAAATTTGTAGATTTCTTCATTTTTATTCAAAACAAAAGCAACTGAAGAGTTCCATAATGTGGCCATTGATGCCGTTGATGAATTATAAGAAGTTAAGCTGACAACTTCTGTAAAGTTTTCTCCATGATCAGTTGAATAGGCGAATTTATTCACTCCATTACCTAAAAAGTTAACCTGTGTATATAGGTAAACAATGGTGCTGTCATCATCTGAAAGTTCAAATAAATCTATTCCAGTTCCGTTGGCACCGCCGTTAAAACCGTCTGCCATGGTCCAAGTTTCACCTTCGTCATCTGAATAGTAAATTCTGCTGCCCACTGTAGAAAGTAATCTGAGACTTCCGTCAGGCATTCGAACTGTTTCAATGACATCTGGTGATAAAACATAGCTATCATTCAGTGATTCCCACGGTGAATTTAACAAGTCGCCTTTAAACAAAATTCCTTCATCTGAAATAGCGTAAACGGCTTCTGATTGCTCTTCGTAAACTGAAACTCTCACGTTTCCAGCCTGATTGGTAGAACCTCTTTCAAACCACTCACCAGCAATTTCACCATTAGCATAAGAGACGACTGCTTTATTTTGACGTATTTCTTTCCGCCATTCAACTCTATCTTGAAAGTTTTGCTGAATAATGGCTTTCCAGTCTATTTCTAATCCATTGGTATGGCACAATTCTAAGTATTGCTCTTTCGCATTTTCAAAAGCTTCTTCATCTTCCATTTTTTCGTGCACCTGTGTAGGAATCGGTATGAATTGCTCTGAGCTTGTCGGCAATTTAAGGTCAGGTTGTTCAGAATTTAAAAAGAAAAGGCTTACACAACTTAGGGCGATTGCGCCTGAAACAAATAGGAATCTCTTTGACATTAAAAATAGTTTTGGTCTAAAATACGAAAAAGAGATATGCTACGTTCAGCTAAATGTTGTGATGATTGAATTCCTGATTGGTGTAAATCATTACTTTTGTTGACCAAAATTTTATCAAGAAGTTGGTTAGTTGACTTCTAAAAATAAACCTAATGAGCCAAGATACAAGTTTTAATTCGGGCGATCTAATTGCCTTTATCTACAGTAAAAGAAAGCCTTTAATTATTATCACATTGATTGCCTTTGTAGCATCTATCGTTATTTCTTTAATGATGACACCTTATTTTAAAGCACAGGCTATTGTTTTTCCAACACGATCCAATTCAGTAGATTTTCAGGGAACTGGAAGAAATTCAGTGGTAGAGTTCGGTGATGAAGCAGATGCTGAACGATTGCTGCAAGTTCTGATTTCGCCTGAAATTAGAGATAGTTTAACAGAAAAATACGACTTGTACAAACATTACGATATCGACTCAACAAAAGGTCAAGCGAGAGCTAAATTTCAAAAGGCTTATGAAGGCAATGTTCAATTTAACAGAACACGCTATAATTCAATAACCATAGAAGTTTACGATTATGATCCGGTCGTTGCTGCAGATATGGCTAATGACATTGTCCGATTAGTGGATACAGTAATGAACCGTATGATTAAGCAGCGTTCTTTAGGTCCTATGTATGCCGTTCAGGAAGAGGTTGGATTAATTAAAACCGAAATGGGCGATTATTCTGATAAAATGAAAGCCTTGAGTGATTCTGGTGTAGTTAATTCTGAAACAAGAAGTAGATTGTATTCAGATTATTTAGCAGCCTTAAAAGCGGGCAAAAATGATTTAGCGAATGAGATCAAAAGAAAAATTGATGCCTCTCAAAAATACGGGTCAGACTTTGATATTTACTCAAATTTGTCTGAGTTTTTCAGCTTGAGATATTCTAATATTTTGGATGTGAATGATCAAGCTCATCAGTATGCGCATACAAATATCCAACAAACCATCCGTCACTCAATGGCTGAGGTTCCTGATAAAAAGGCGAAACCGAAAAGAGCTATTATTGTAATCATGGTGACAGTGGCCACTTTCTTATTCACAGTGTTCTTTTTCTTAGCAATGGAAAAGTTAAGAGAGCTTAAGAAGATTGAAGCGAAGTAATTGGACAGAATAAATCTATCTGATTTATTCTTTCTAAAATCGAGTTTAAAATTGTCATGACAGCTTCTCTGAAGACATATGGGGTTTACATTTTAAGTGCATTTTTTATTGCGCTTAACTTATACTTTGTGTGGCAAGGAGACATTATTTTAAACGTTATTCCTTTCGCGTTATTAATGGTTTATGTGGCTTTATACCACTTTGATAAACTGTTTTTGTTTGTGGTATTAATGACGCCATTGTCTGTAAATATTGAAGAGTTCGTTAGTTCAGATATTGGATTGTTTTTACCCACCGAGCCCCTTCTTTTTGGTATGCTCATCATCATTTGCTTTAATCAACTCCGAAAAAATCAATTTGATAAAGAGCTCATCCGCCATCCAATAGCTATCATTTTTATCGTTCAATTGCTTTGGATTGGAATCACAACTATATCTTCTGAGTTGCCAATGGTGTCTCTAAAATTCTTGTTAATGAAGATGTGGTTTATCATTCCGATTTTCTTTTATGGCGTGATTTTCTTTAAAAAAGAAAGCAGAATTATGTGGTTCATTTGGCTGTATATTGCTGCATTGACTATCGTTGTACTTTACACCTTGACGAATCATGCGATCAATGGCTTTGATGAAGAGACAGGGCACTGGGTGATGTATCCATTTTTTAAAGACCATACCTCATACGGGGCTATTTTAGCTTTGATTTATCCCGTCTTTTTTGGGTTGCTTTTAGGAAAAAAGAATTCGCCTCAAATGCGGATCTTATTGGTAGGATTGATTGTTTTGTTTGGATTTGCAATTATCATGTCCTATACGCGAGCAGCCTGGTTGTCTTTATTTGGGGCCTTAGTGGTTTATTTCTTGATCAGATTTAAAGTGAAATTTAAATATCTCGCGGTGTTAGGAGTTGCAGCCGGGATTTACGTAGCAGCTTCGTGGACGAGTATAATGCATGCTGCCGAAAAGAATAGATCAGAACATGCTACTGAGAATATGAACGAGCGTCTTGAGTCAATGACTAATGTGACAACTGATGCTTCAAACTTAGAGCGTTTAAATAGGTGGGGTTGTGCGATTCGTTTGTTTCAAGAAAGACCAGTTTTAGGATGGGGACCAGGTACTTATGCTATGGTTTACGCGCCTTTTCAATTGTCATCTGGTAAAACCATCATATCTACCAATTCAGGAAACAGAGGTAATGCCCATTCAGAATATTTAGGTCCACTATCTGAACAAGGATTGTTAGGGATGTTGCTCATGATTGCTCTGGTCGCTTACATCTGCTATACGGCAATTATGCTTTATATCAGAATGCCAGAAGGGGAGATGAGAAACATCATGTTGTCCTTGTTTTTAGGATTGACAACGTATTTCGCTCACGGAATTCTGAACAATTATTTGGATACCGATAAAGCAACAATTCCTGTTTGGGGATTCACGGCAATTATTGTTATGCTGGACTTGAAATATCCAAAAGTCAAAGCCGGCAAGGAGAAATAGCCTACTTATTCGTTGAGGTTGCCATTTCAATCGACAAGTAATAATGATTAAGGGTTTTGTTTCATTTACCTTTGTCCAAAAGCAATTAATAAGAAGTAAGCATGAGCAAATTAGATGTTTTCATTATAGATGATTCAGAAATTAATAACGCAATAACAAAGCAAATAGCCTCTCAACATAACCGTATAAATAACATCTCTACTTATACTGATGCTATTGAAGCATTGTCAGTAATGGTTAAGGCTGACGAAAATAAACAGAAATTACCTGACCTTATTTTGCTTGATATTCAAATGCCTGAAATGAATGGTTATGAATGGCTTGACGAAATTGATGAGCATTTTGATGATCCTAACTTTGTTGTCATTTTTGTTTCCGGAACAAATTATCAGAAAGACTTTGAGTCATTTGAAAAACAAAGACTGGCTAAAGAGTTGTTGCCAAAACCAATTACCAGAGAAACTTTTGATAAAATTATTACGGATTATTTCGCTTAATTTTTCTTAACATACTGCGTTAAAATCACAATGTTTTGACCATTAACTCTTCCTTCAATGTGATTGGCGTTTTCGCTATCAAGAGAAATGTTTCTGACTGGAGTTCCACGTTTAGCCGTAAATCCAGCACCTTTTACATCAAGGTCTTTGATCAAGACAATTGAATCACCAGCGTTTAATTTAACTCCGTTCGCATCTTTATGAATCACGGCTTCTTCACCGTCTGCTAATAAACCTGATTGCGCCCATTTTAAATCGGCTTCTTCCATGTACATCATGTCCAGTAAATCTTGCGTCCATCCTTCTGGTCTCATTTCATGAAGTAAACGATAAACAACCACTTTCACAGGTGAGAATTCGCTCCACATTGAATCGTTTAAACATCTCCAGTGATTGTTGTCTCTTTTTTCTGGATGATCAATTTGATCTATACAAGTAGCGCAAATTAAACAAGAATTGTCTTGAGAATCATTAGCCGATTGAGGTGGAACACTATATAAACCAAGGTTTTCTTTGCTCGCACATAACTCACATTGATTGCTACTTCTTTCTTCTAAAATTTGTTTTAATGTCATCGTGAATCTTTGTCTAAATGTAAGATTAATTTCTTCTGATTGCATAAATCAGCTCATCTAAAAACTTTCCGTTTTTATAGAAGGTATCTTTCAAATGCGCTTCTAATTTAAAACCAGATTTTTCTAGTGCTTTTTGAGAAGCGATATTATGTCCGTATGGTCTTGCAAAGATTCTGGTAATGTCTAAATGAGCGAAGGCATATTCTACCATTAGCGGAATAGCTTTACTGATGATTCCTTTGCCCCAAAATTCTTCCGCTACCCAATATCCCAGTTCTGCATTTTTGCGATACACATCTTGTTGCTGATGAATGCCAATGCAACCTACAAATTTATCATCAGCATGTATAGCGAGCACATAATCAATTTCTGAATCTATTTGTTTTTGGATAAAGGCCTCTCCTTTTTCTTGTGTAAATGGATGAGGAAATTGATCCGTCAAATTATCAAAAATCTTAATATTATCTGCGTACTCGCATAACTTGTCCAAATGAGACAACGCAAGTTTTTGAAGACTGACCTTCATCTAGATTTTGACAAATTTCTCTGTAAATACTTGCTGGTCTTGGATGATTTTAACGATATAATTTCCAGATTCTAAGTCAGATATATCAATTATAGGTGTTGAAGAGAGGTTGCGTTCAGTCAGTAAAAGTTTTCCGTTTAAATCCCAAATCTCTACAGTTGCTTTTTCAAGTGTACTTTCTGCTGCTATGGCTATTTTGTCTTGTGCAGGGTTAGGGTAAACTTGTATGTGAGGAGCTTGAGTTTCTGGGCTCTCTATTCCAGCATAAACAGCAGTTGCGCAAAGTGAATCGCGCTCATCTTCTGTTAAAAGGCGTGTATACATTCTAACTTCATCAACTTCACAATCTAAAAATTTTGCATCTCCAAAAACGTCTTTTCCTATACCCAATTCTGCATTTGAAGAAATATCTGGTGTAGGTCCTGGATTTGATTCAGCACCTTCTAAATTACAATCAACATATAAAATCCAAGTGTCTCCTCTGACTACTCCGAGCACGTGATGCCAAAGACTATCGTTTATTACTGTACTAGAAAATCCAGTTTGTCTATAGGTTCCTGAACCGTCTCTACCGGCAAGTCTTATTTTTCCTAAACTGATTTGAAAATGGTATCCTTCGTCAGAACCCGGATCATATTTACTCACTAAATCTCCAATTCCATCAAAAGTAGTTCTAACAAATACTGAGATGGATAGGGTGTCTGTTATGCCTCTGTTATCTGTTCCGCAATCAACATAAGAACCAGATGTTCCGTCAAATTGGATAGATGAATTAGGCGCACCATATACACCGGTGGCATATGTTTCGCCAAAAGCTGTTCCGTGCAAAGCATAGCCACTTAAGTCGTTTGCATTGCCGTCAAAAGGATAGTGCGCAACTAGGTTTTGGCTCAAATTAACTTGTCCAAAACTTAAAAACGAAAGGGCGCAAAATAAGGGTAGTAGTAGTTTTTTCATCAGTACAAATATCGATTATAATTTATTTAAGATGAAATGTTTATGCGAAAATATTGAAAAACCTTCTGCCCACTACCGAAAAAATCTATTTGAACCCTAACTCACTTCGTTCATCATAAGTCAATTCTAAGTCGCGACTAATTTTTTCTGGATTCGGTTTTAAAGTGACGAAATATAAAATCCCTATAGCCGTGAAAACGAGAAAGTACAGGCTGTGGGTAAGAATGAAACATACAATTGAAAGTAATACTGGTCCTTCAATCAAGGCGTATTTAATAATAGAACTTGTATTGTAAACTGTAGTTTTTTGGGTTAAATCCTTTGTGTTTTTGATTGGTGCGAGCAGTTTTTTTGGTATAAAGGTTGAAGCAGCAATGCATCCAAACATTAATACAGGAACAACTAAGAATAAAGGTTCTGAAAAATCTAAGTAAAACACCAAATCCTCTTTTGAGATAAATATGGAAACCGCTAAAAACAGCAACATCCCCATCAATAAAGCGAAATAAATTATCTTGTTTGTTCTGAAAAAGTTCTGTGGATTCATAAGGTTAAGTTAGTACAATCAATGATATAATGACCAACAAAGGCATGTCTTTCAAAAGATAAAATCCAGAAATGTAATAAATTTGGATTATCACTATCCCAATGCATCATTGGTCCGTCAATTCCAACATGATGGCTGTCTATCCATAAGCCATCAACATCAGATAAATAAGCAAAATATTCTGAGGTCTTTGAAGATCGATTCAAGGCATCAGTATAAGACTCATAAAAAGTATGGTTTCCAAAGCCCATAGAATTTTGCCAGCCGTTATTTACTTCGCTCGCATTTAAGGTTGGAATCTCTTCTCTGTTTAATCCTGAAACAATGAAATTAGTAGTTTTAGAAGGGGTGCCTAAATTGAATCTCAACTCCAATTCAAATAGATCTGATTCTAGTTTTCTAACATAAACACTATGCAACTTTGAGAGCCTACTCAGTTCGGTTTTTCTGGGGTCCTCTTGATTGTAAAAGCCAGGAGGGCTGAAGGTTGCAAATACTGTTGAGTCAGTTAAGAAGTCTTGCATTACTGTAGTGTTTTTAGGATACATGATGTTCATCTGCTTCTTTTTGCGCTCTCCGGCTAAAGGATATTCTTCATGATTTAAATTGGTAAATGAAGCATTAACTTCTGTTGAAACACTTCTTAATTTTGATAAATCAATGGCTTCGTGTTCTGGGTCAACCCAATCCACCAGTGATTTTTCGTAAGTTGAAAATTCAACATCATTTCTTTCTTGAAACAAGTCAGCATATAGTTCATGAGGAAAATCGAACCATCCGTGATAATATGGTTTTAGAATACTGTCTTCTTCTGCATAAAAAATGATTTCCCATAAATAAGAATTAAGGCAGTTTCGAGCTATATCAACGCGTTTAATTCCTTGAGAATTTTCTCCCGTAACGTCAAACTCGCCCTCTAAAAATTTTACCTGATGACGGTTCCATTCTTGGTTGATTACCGCAATTTTTTCAAGGTATTCATTGCCTTTAATTTTATTGCAAATTGTGGGCATCAGTTCAAGTAAATCAATCCCTCTTAATGCTACGGTGTCCTTCTCATCAATAGGGTTTACGATAATGTCAAACGTTCCGTTATCTAACCTTTGCAAATTAACATCTCCATATTCAATTTGTGTGTATAAAGAGTGCCTGATTGAAATATCAGGGTTGTTAGGATAGTCCTTATCAAATAGTTCTTCTAATTCAATTGACCAATCTGTTTTAGCATTAAGGTTCTCGTTTTGATCTAGGTTATTTTCTTCTGAACCACCGCAAGCGCTTATTAATAGAGTCAATAAAACTAGGGGCATTATTTTTCTAAGCATTTGCTAGACTTTTTAAAACGTTTTGTTCAATTCTATTTTTAATGTCAGAGTTGTCAGCTTTTACAAACGTTTCACCCGTAATCTTTTCGAATAATTCAATGTATCTGTCGGTTACTGAATTCACAAATTCCTCTGGCATATGCGGTAAGGTTTGACCTTCCAATCCTTGAAAGTTGTTAGCAATCAACCATTCTCTAACAAACTCTTTTGAAAGTTGCTTTTGCTTTTCACCCTTCATTTGGCGCTCATTATAGCCATCAGCGTAGAAATATCGAGAAGAATCTGGCGTGTGGATTTCGTCTATCAAATAGATTTTCCCATCTTTTTTACCGAATTCGTATTTAGTGTCCACTAAAATCAATCCTTTTTCAGCGGCTAGTTTCGTACCTCTCTCAAATAAAGCATAGGTATATTGCTCTAAAATCTTGTAATCTTCTTCAGATACAATGCCTTGGGTAATTATTTCTTCTCTTGAAATATCTTCATCATGTCCTTCTTCAGCCTTCGTTGCAGGGGTGATTATTGGTGTCGGAAATTTATCATTTTCTATCATTCCCTCTGGCATTTCAACTCCGCAAAGCATTCTTCTACCCGCCTTGTATTCTCTAGCTGCATGTCCAGACATATACCCTCTAATCACCATTTCAATTTTGAACGGTTCGCATTTGTGTCCAACAGCTACCATTGGGTCTGGAGTGTCAATCAACCAATTAGGAACAATGTCAGCAGTTGCTTTAAGCATTTTTGCAGCCAATTGATTCAGCACTTGCCCTTTATAAGGAATGGCCTCATGCAAAATATGATCAAATGCTGAAATTCTATCAGATGCTACAATGACTAAAAAGTCATTTTCTAATGTATAAACATCTCTAACTTTTCCGTTGTAAACAGATTGTTGTCCTGGGAAATTGAACGTGGTATTCTTTACGGCCTCCATTGAATTTAAATTTATGCCGCAAAGTTAGAATGAAAACAACTTTATAATTGATTTAATTATCCACAAAATACGGAAGTTTTCAATTACAAATTCTAAAGATTTGAGATTTTGTTCAAAAGACAAATGCATTTATTGAGTTTAAAATCTTTTCTCTTGAATCTATGCTCTATACTCTGAAAAAATCTCTACACATCTTTAAGCGCAGAAATAATTGCCTTAACCAGTCGGTGTCTAATTACATCATTCTCGTCAAGTTCAACAATTTCAATACCGTCAACATTCTTTAAAAAATTAGTTGCCATCACTAATCCTGAACTTTGATTCCTTGGCAAATCAATTTGTGTAACGTCTCCTGTAACTATAAATTTGGCAGACTGTCCCATCCGCGTTAAGAACATTTTCATTTGAGCAGTTGTGGTATTCTGGGCTTCATCCAAAATCACAAAAGCTTTATCTAAAGTTCTACCTCTCATAAAAGCTAAGGGGGCTATTTCAATAACGCCATGTTCTATATATTCTGCCAATTTCTCTGCCGGAATCATATCTCTAAGTCCATCATACAAAGGTTGCATGTACGGGTCTAATTTTTCTTTTAAATCTCCTGGTAAAAAACCTAAGTTTTCGCCCGATTCAACCGCAGGTCTTGTTAAGATGATACGTCTAACTTCTTTATTTTTTAAGGCTCTAACGGCCAAGGCGACTGAGGTGTACGTTTTTCCGGTTCCAGCGGGTCCTACAGCAAAAACCATATCGTTTTCTTGACTGGCTTTTACAAGTTTTCTTTGGTTAGCTGATCGGGCTTTAATTAACAATCCACCATTACCATGCACTATGGTTTCACCGTGATCTTTAAACGGGATGGTTTGAGCGTCTTGCAACATTAAATTTTCAATGTTGTTTTCTGTTAAAGCATTATAGCGATTGACATGACGAATAATCAATTCAAATTTCTTTTCAAATTGTTCGATTACCTCAGGTTCACCCATTACTTTGAGCTGATTCCCTCTAGAAACCACTTTAAGTTTCGGAAAATACTTCTTGATTTGCTTCAACTTCTGATCGTTAACACCCAAGATGGTGATTGGATCAATTCCGGTTATTTCAATAATTTTCTCTTGCAAAATGTTAATTAAATATTTGAGATTAAATGAAAGGAGTAAAAATTAAAATTAATTTTGATAAAACTAAGTAATATTCGGCTCCGTTCGAACTAAAAATAGTGAATTGATTTAGAAGATCGCTACAGAAAAATGACAATAATTACCTTAACCACAGATTATGGTTTAAAAGACCATTATGTTGCCGCATTAAAAGGGCAATTGGTATCGCAGGTAAATGATTGTATGATTGTAGATGTTTCTCATGAAGTTCAACCGTTTAATATTGCTCAAGCGGCTTTTTATATCAATAATGTTATTGAAGATTTTCCTGAAGGAACCATTCATTTTATTGGGGTAGATAGCTTGCCTAATATCTCTATTGCTAACGAAAAGAATAATCTGTACCCTTTAGTGATGAAGTTAAAAGGGCATTTTTTTGTAGGTTGTGATAATGGGATTTTCTCTCTTATCAACGGTTTTGAAGAAGCTGAACAAATTATTAGATTAGATTTTAGTGCAAAAATGGCCTTGCGTTTTCCGACAAGAAATATTTATGTTCCCGCAATTGTTGCCTTATGTCAAGGTAAACCGTTGAGCGAAATGGGAGAAAATTACCCAGACATAAGAAAGGCCTTCACGGCTCAACCTACTATTGCAAAAGACTTGATTAAGGGAAGTATTATTCATGAAGATAAGTACGGCAACGTAATTGTAAATATCACCGAACGTCTTTTTAATGAAGTTGGGGCAGGAAATCCATTTACGATATTCTTTAGAAACTCGCGTTATTTCATTGAGAACATTTCCAGCAACTATTATGATGTGACCATGGGAGAAAAGTTGGCTTTGTTTAATGATAATGGTTTTTTAGAAATTGCAATCAACAAAGGAGTGCAGGATAATGGCGGTGGAGCATCTTCGCTTTTAGGCGTTCATGTAAAAGATGTGGTAAGAGTTGAATTCCATCCAAAGGGATCAAAAGATAAGATTGAAGATTTATTTACTGAAGATTAAATTATGGCTATACAACGAATCGTTAAAATGACTTTTAAATTGGAACGTTGTGATGAATTTCAGTCATTTTTTAACGAAATAAAAGATCAAATTGCATCACAGCCAGGTTGTTCAGAAGTAAGATTGTTAAGAGATAAAGCGGATTCTGGCGTGTTTTTTACTTACAGTGTTTGGGACGCCCAGACTTCTTTAGATGCATACCGTCAAACTGAATTGTTTGGGATGGTTTGGCCTAAAGTAAAGGATTGGTTTTCGGATAAACCGGCCGCATGGAGTACAGAATTAGTAGGACATTCAAAATCATAAATATGAAAAAGTTAAGTTTTATAGTTGTTGGGTTATTTTTGGTTTCTTGTGGAGGAGCCGAAGAAGATTCGAAAGACAATGCAGAGAACCTAAATGAACAGGAAGTGGAAGTTGTTGCCAATGATTCTTCTAGTAATGAAGTTCTTGAAGAAGAGCAATATATTCCTGAAAATGAAGACGGTAATTGGCAAATTGACGATTATGCTGAAATGTTCATTGGAGGTGAAATCGCCGCAACAGCAGAGGAGTCAAATATGGAGAATGCTGTCGGATGGTTTTATCAAGAGTTAGATTTAGCGGGTGGTTTTGCAAGTGTAACTGGTGCGATTGAAGGTTGGAATGAATATGTGATTTGGAGAATGACTGATGGGGATGATTTGATTGGTACTATGTCGGTAGGTTGTGGTCCCGTTTGTGATTATGCGTTCACTTTTTATAAAGGAAAAGGAAAGGATGCAAGTCCAATAGAGATGACTGAAATAATGCCAATGAACGAAATTGAAGCGCATAAAAAAGAAATGCATGAAAAAGTATTGAATGATGACAAATATGGTGGTTTTGATTATCCAGAGGATGCCCAATTATATTTTAGATTTCCTCAAAAAGGTACCTCAATGGAAGTTGATTTAATTGTAGGAGCAGATGAATTGCAGACCACTATTCTTGAACTGACTTGGGATAAAACAAAATTCTCAATCAAGAAAAAATACACAGAAATTAAAGTTATTATCTAGTGAATAGAATTATTCTAATTCTTACAATTTGTTTTTCCGTATCTTCTTATTCTCAAGATTATGCAAAAAAATCTTTTGCTTCCATTCATATGTATGCTGAACGATTGATGAAGGCGAAAATAATGGATGATAAAGCAGATGTTGACTTAAGAAGAGGAAAACATTATTACTACAAGGTCAAAGATTTAGCATCAAATTATGTGCACATTTCGGGTGGATTAGGTGGAGATTATATCATGGCTATGTGGAAGATGGATAACGGTCATGATTTAATTGGTGTAACTGCTGTCAATTGCGGTCCAGTTTGTAGGTATGAATGCAGTTTTTTTGAATTTAGCGAAACTGAGCAACGTACGGTAACGAATGAAATATTTCCGATTAAGAAAATGGTGCGTCATTTTGATAAATTGTATCGAAAATTAAAAAAACAAGATAGAACCAAAGAGGAAGTAGCGCAGTGGAAATTTTTATTACCAAAGAAAGGTTATCCCTTAGAATTACAATTTTCAATCAATAATAATAAAACAGAGTTTCCAGCAATTCAATTAGATTGGAACGGATCTAAATTCGTAGTTAAGAAGAAATACAAAGAGATTCCTGAACTATGAAAAAGCTTCTTGTCTTATTCGTGTTTTTCATTTGTTTTGTAGCCCTAGGTCAAGAGGAGATTGATAGTACCACGGTAAAAGAATTAAAGAGTTACGAATTTGCAGGTGTTTATCGGTCTTCAGTTTCTGCTCATTTTGGAGGTGTAACTGGTTTAATTGGTTTTTCGTATGATTTTTTGCTAAGTAGAAGATGGGCTGTTGAGGTTGGTTGTGGATATCCTGCAACTGGTTTTGGTTTTAAGTTTTACCCTTTTAAAATAGAACGCTCAAAAGAAAGGTTTCACATTGCACAGAGAAGTGTTTTGTTTGCTGCTTCATGGGAAGGTAGTCCAAAAATTCAGCACGGCTTATCCTTTGGTTTAACTTTTTTTGCAACTAACCGCTGGAACTGGGGAATAGACCTGGGACCAATGTACGAGCATTCCACATCTTCATTTGATCAAATAAAACCAGAAAAGGGTCCATTCAATTTGATGTTTAACTTAAGAGCAGGTTATCGTTTTTCTTTTAGGTATATGAAACGTAAGAGGGAGTTAGAAAGAGGGGAGTAGTTGATTGGGTAGTAGTTAGTCAATTAGTCGGAAGTTAATAAGTCAATGAGTCAATGAGTTGGAAGTCAATAGTTGATTAGGTATAAGGCATAAGGCATGAGTTGGATAGTTGTTAAGTAATTTCGAAACACGCCCCTCTCTTTCCTCTCGGCTTACTTCGATTCCGCTGTGCCACCGCTAAAGCTAAGGCGACACGCGGTCAGCACAAGACGCTCGATTAACTCAGTTAGCGAAACACGAAAAACGAAACACGAAAAACGAGACACGCCCTCTCGTTCCTCTCGGCTACGCTCGATTAACTCAGTTAGCGAAACACGAGCCACGAAACACGAGCCACGAAACACGAACAACGAACCACGCTCACCCCGCAACAAAACACAAAAAAAACCGCCTCTGAATGAACAAAGACGGTCTTAAATATGATTGAAAATTGTTTATCCTACAATCTCTGAAGCATCAAAATGGAAAGCTCCTTCAATAGCTGCGTTCTCATCAGAATCAGATCCGTGAGCCGCGTTTTCAGCTTTTGATTTAGCGAAGTTTTTTCTGATTGTTCCTTCAGCTGCCTCAGCCGGGTCAGTTGCTCCTAATAAAGCTCTGAAATCAGCAACTGCGTTATCTTTTTCTAAAATAGCAGCATAAATAGGTCCACTTGACATGTACTCAACTAATTCTCCGTAAAACGGACGTTCTTTGTGAACTTCATAAAACTCACCAGCTCTTTCAGGTGAAAGTTGAGTTAATTTTAATGCTTTGATTTTAAATCCTGCTGCGATAATTGCATCTATAATTTTTCCTGCGTGCCCTGCTGCAACTGCCTCAGGCTTAATCATTGTGAATGTTCTATTTGTAGCCATTTCCTTTATTTCTAATGTTAATTTGGCGCAAAGATAAGCTTTTGATTTTATTCTCATACTTTTTCCTTTAATCGAATTCTTTTACTTGTTAATTATACAGAACTTAATTTATTTTTAGGTAAGCCTAAAAATAAAATGTATATTTGTATAAAATAATTTGAGTTAAATGAAAAGAATAGTGCTGCTATTATTGATTTTACTAACGGTAAATGCCTTTGGTCAAAATTCAATAGAAGGCGTAATTAAGTCTGGTGAACAGGCAATTGCCTTCGCTAAGGTGGTACTGTATCCGCTTGAAAAAGGAGTTATTTCTGATGAAAACGGAAAATTCATTATCGATAATGTTCCTGAGGGGAATTATGAAATAAGAGTAACATCTGTTGGTTTTAAAGAACACAAAATAGCCATAGACGTTAAAAAAGATTTTAAACCAATTCAAATCGAATTAGAAGATCATCTTGAATTGAATAAAGTGGTAGTTACCGGAACTATGCGCGAAACTTCAGTCGCAAAATCGCCCGTAAAAATTGAAGTGCTATCTCAAAAGTTTTTCAGGTCTTCTCCCGTAAATTCAGTTATTGAAGCTTTAGAAACTGTGAATGGAGTTCAAGAGCAAGTTAATTGTGGTGTTTGCGGAACCAATGATATCCACATCAACGGGATGGAAGGTCCATATACACTTGTTTTAATTGACGGAATGCCAATTGTTTCGGGATTATCTTCAGTTTATGGTTTTAACGGAATTCCAACGTCAATAATTGATCGCGTAGAAATTGTAAAAGGACCTTCTTCTACATTGTATGGTACAGAGGCTGTTGGTGGCGTTATTAATATCATTACTAAATCGCCAGAAAAATCTCCTTTAATAGATGTAGAATCTAACTTCAATACCCATGAAGAATTAAAAGCAAATTTCGCATTTTCTCCTAAAATCGGTAAGCGCGTATTTACTTCATTTAGCGGTGATTACTATTATAATGATAAAAAAATCGACTTTAATGAAGATGGTTTTACTGACATTCCATTAAACAACAGAATTTCGTTATTTAATAAGTGGCAAGTGAATAATAAGAAAGATGAATTGGTGTTTTCATTAGCGGCTAGATATTATAATGAAGATCGATTTGGTGGAGTGATGGAATGGACGAAGGCGGATAGGGCCTCATCAACCGTTTACGGAGAAAGCATTAAAACTGAGCGTTTTGAAGTGTTGGGGTCGTATATTTTCCCAATAAAAAGTAGAAATTTGAAGTTAGATTTCTCGGCGAATTCACATCAGCAAGATTCTTGGTATGGAGATGTTAGTTACGCAGCTAATCAACAAGTTTTCTTTTCGAATCTGATTTGGTCTCAAAAAATTAAAAGCAGACATTATTTGATTGCGGGACTCGCGAATCGATACAATATTTATACTGACAATACACCTTCACAAACAGATGAAAACGATTACGTTCCGGGAATCTTTATCCAAGATGAATGGGATGCAACGGATGAGCTTAAAATACTAGGGGGCGCAAGGCTAGATTATCATCAAAAACACGGATTGATTTTTTCACCTAGGTTAAGCATGAAAAAGCAATTTGGGTCATTCACAGCAATGAGATTAAACTACGGAACAGGATTTAGACAAGTCCATTTATTTACTGAAGATCATGCCTTTGTATCGGGTGCTAGAGATGTTGTTATTTTGAATGAATTAAAGCCTGAACGTTCGCATAATGCGACAATAAATTTTAATCACACCTACACTGTTTTAGGTTATGGAAATTTTGATGTCGACTTATTTTATACTTATTTCATGAACAAGATAATTCCTGATTATGATCAAGACCCTAATTTGATTGTTTATGACAATATTAGTGGATATGGTGTTACAAGAGGGGCTTCAGTTGCCGTGAATCATTCGTTCAAGTTTCCAATGCGCTTAAGAATGGGAGTAACCTTCATGGATGTTTTTGAAAAATCAGAAGATGTGGATGGAAATGTGATAAGAGAAGACCAAGTTTTTGCACCCAAGTTTTCAGGAACCTTCGGGCTGACGTATAGCTGGAAGAAAGCAGGCATGGAATTTAACTGGATAGGAAAAGTAATGGGAAAACAAAAGCTCCCTACATTTACAGATGAATTTGCAAGACCAGATATATCCCCATGGTATACGGTTCAGCATGTTCAAATAACGAAGAATTTTAAAAAGGCAGGATTGGATGTGTATGCCGGAGTAAAAAACCTGTTCAATTACACACAGCCATCTCCTTTAATTGATCCGGGAAATCCATATGGAGATAATTTTGATACTTCTTATGCTTTCGGACCTTTACAAGTAAGAAGGTTCTTTGTAGGACTAAGATGGCAACTAGATAGGCCGACAAAAAAGCAAAAAGAGGCGACAAATTAAAAAGAAAGATGGCAGCAAAAAGTAATATCCTTTCTCATTCAGAAGAGAATTATTTGAAAGAAATATTTCATCTTTCAGGCAAAGATCATGCAAAAGTTAGTACCAATTCATTAGCTGATAAGCTCGACTCAAAAGCATCTTCAATAACAGATATGTTGAAGAAGTTAGGCGATAAAAAATTGGTGTCTTATGAAAAATACAAAGGCTGTAGCTTAACAGCAAAAGGAGAAAAAATTGCGATCCATATCATCCGTAAACATAGACTTTGGGAAACTTTTTTGGTGAATAAATTAAATTTTGGATGGGATGAAGTTCATGATGTTGCTGAGCAATTAGAGCACATCCAATCACTAAAGTTAATTAACGGAATCGATCAGTTTTTGAATTATCCAAAAGTAGATCCGCATGGCGACCCAATTCCGGATAAAGATGGAAATATCAATTATTTAGAATCTAAAATTAAACTGTCTGATACTGGTTTAAATACGGCTGTTGAAGTAGTGCAAGTGAACGAAGATAGCTTTGCCTTGTTACAGTATTTAGATCAAATTAAATTAGGCTTAGGCAGTAGAATAATAGTAAAAGAAAGAATCGCATTTGACGAATCAATTACGATTGAATTAAATGAGAAAACAACATTAAGTTTATCCAAAAAAATATCTGAAAATATCTCAGTAAAATACATAGCTAAATAAGATGAGAATAATTGTATTAATATTTGTTGCAGCTTTAGGATTGCATAGTTGCCGATTAGATGATCAAAACGAAAAAGAGCGTTTAGGTAATCTTCATATCGTGGTGACAACAGGAATTATTGAGGACGGATTGTCTTCACTAGTTCAAGGTGAATGTGATATCACCGCGCTTATGGGACCAGGAACAGATCCGCATATTTACAAACCTACACCTTCAGATGTTGAGTTATTAGATGAAGCAGATATCATTGTTGCCAACGGACTTCATTTAGAAGGGAAAATGGCAGAAATGCTTGAAAAATATGCAAAAGAAAAACCCGTAATCTTTGTGTCAGACGGAATTAAAAAGAAAGACATTATCAAGTCGGCAGATTTTGAAGACGCGAATGATCCACACATTTGGTTTGATACGAAAATTTGGTTGGATGGATTGGAGCACGTAACACAAGAAATAATTAAGATTGATTCTACTTTAGATAGCACATTAACTGCAAATTTTGAAAACTATAAAGGGGAGATTGAAAAGCTAGATAAATGGGTGGCAGATGAGTTGGATGTTTTGAATGAAAGTCAGCGAATCTTAGTCACTTCACATGATGCCTTTTCTTATTTTGGAAGGAGATATAATGTTGAGGTAAAAGGAATCCAGGGCATTTCAACGCTATCAGAAGTTGGGTTAAAAGAGATTTCAGAAATGGTAGACTTTGTGATTGAGAACGAATTGAAATCCATTTTTGTAGAAACATCAACCTCTGATAAAATAGCACAATCTATTGTTGATGGATGCAAGGATAAAGGGTATGAAGTTAAGTTAGCAGGTCCTTTATATTCTGATGCTCTAGGAGAACCAGATTCAGATGCCGGTACTTATATTGGAATGATAAAAGCTAATGTGAACGCAATTGTAGCCGGATTAAAATGAAAGAAAAAGTCTCAGTAGAAGTACATAATTTAACCGTATCTTATGGCGGAGGTCCTGTGCTTTGGGATATCGATTTTGAATTGCCTCAAGGTCAAATTATTGGCGTTATTGGTCCCAATGGCTCAGGAAAAACGACTTTGTTAAAATCAATCATGGGATTATTAGATCCATCATCTGGATTTATAAAAATCTATGATAAACCCTTGACAGATGTTAGAGAACGAGTAGCTTATGTTCCGCAGAGAGAATCAGTAGATTGGGATTTTCCAGCTTCTGTATTTGACGTGGTGATGATGGGCAGGTATCGAAAACGAAATTTGCTCAAAAGAACGAATAAAGCTGATATTGAAATTGTTAATCAGAGCATAGAGAAGGTAGGTTTAACTGAATTCAAGAATCGACAGATTTCTCAATTATCGGGAGGTCAGCAGCAACGTGTCTTTATTGCAAGAGCGTTGGCACAAAAGGCCGATCTTTATTTGATGGACGAGCCTTTTGTTGGGGTGGATGCTGCAACTGAAAGTTCGATTTTGTCGCTCCTGCAAGAAATGAAGAATGAGGGCAAAACGGTCATCATTATTCACCATGACTTACAAACGGTATCTGAATATTTTGACTATTTAGTACTACTCAACACGCGCTTAATCGCAAAAGGAACCTTACAAGAAGTATTAACCAAAGAAAACCTATCCAATGCTTACGGTGGCCAATTGACCCTCTTAGCAAAAGTGGTTGACTTAATTAAAAAGACAGAATTTCCAATTAGAGAAAAAGATGTTGACTTATAGTTTATTTTACGAAAAACGAAAAACGAAAAACGAAAAACGAAAAACGAAAAACGAAAAACGAAAAACGAAAAACGAAAAACGAAAAACGAAAAACGAAACACGAAACACGAAACACGAAACACGAACCACGACCCACGACCCACGAACCACGATCCACGAAACACGAACAACGAACCACGAACCACAAACCCTCCTTCCTCTCGGCTACGCTCGATTAACTCGGTTAACGAAAAACCACACACGAAACAAGAACTACGAAAAACGAAACACGAACAACGAACAACGAACCACGAAAAACCACACACGAACCACGAGCAACGAACCACGAAAAACGAGCAAATGCGAGTGAAAACATGAACACCTTCATAGACTTCATATCATTTAAAGATCCTAACGTACTTTACGTTGTGTTGGGTATGCTGTTTATCAATTCATCTTCTGCATTGATCGGAACTTTTGCTTTTTTACGAAAACGCGCTTTGGTAGGAGATGCGGTAGCACATGCTTTACTTCCTGGTTTATGTCTCGGATTTATTTTCGCGGGGGAGAAAAACATCACTTATCTATTGCTCGGAGCTGTTGCCACTGGTTGGATCGCTACCTATGCGATTGATGCCATTGTGAATCGATCAAAAGTGAAGCAAGATGCCGCTATCGGAATTGTTTTATCCTCATTTTTTGCGGTTGGAGTAGTGCTGCTAACATATATTCAAAATTCGGCCTCAGGACAGCAGTCAGGATTAGATCATTTTTTGTTTGGCCAAGCTGCCGCTATTAATAAATCTGAGATTGGTTTGTTTGCAGTGATTTTTGCATTGATTCTTTTGGCGGTCGTCCTATTTTTCAAATCTTTTGTTGTTGTGGCGTTCAATGCTGACTTTGCAAAGTCTATTGGTTTGCCAGTCCGATTCATTGAGTTTCTGATTACTTCTTTAACTGTCTTGGCAATTGCATCTGGAATTCAAGCATTGGGTGTCATATTAATGTCGGCTTTGATAGTGACTCCTGGCGCAGCTGCACGATTGTGGACGCACAAGCTCAAGTTAATTCTGCTGGTGGCGATTTTAATTTCTGTTTTCTCAGGAATCGGAGGCGCTTATGTTTCATATTCCAGCTCAGGAATGCCAACTGGTCCTTGGGTAGTGATGTTTTTGTCGGTATTCATGTTTGGATCTATTTTGTTCGCACCGAAAACCGGAATTATATCCCGATTTAAACGAGCAAGAAATAACAGACGAAAAATCTTGCACGAAAATATATTGAAAGCCATCTATCATATTCATGAAAAACAAGGAAAACAGCAGCAACTGGCCGATAAATTGACCGTTAGTGATATCCTGACCAGAAGAAAATTTGAAACAGACGCCCTCATGAAAGGAATCGCTCGACTGATGCGGGCAGACTTTATTTTAAAAGACGGAAATGCCTATTATTTAACAGAGTCAGGCAAAAAAGAGAGTAGAAGAATTGTAAGATTACACCGTTTATGGGAACAATATTTATTAAAACGAACTTCAATTGACCAAGATCACGTACACTCAGGGGCAGAAGCAATTGAACATATCATTTCACCAGAATTGGAAAAAGAACTAGAAAAAGAATTAGGAATAACAGGTATACCGAAAGAAGACTATTAGCGCTCTGCTGCTCAGAGCTTCGTACGATTTGACAAATGACGTTATTCGTTTATGGTTTTTCGAAATTTAAGTAACACAAAACACGATCCACTCCCAACAAATTACGAAACACGAACTACGAAACACGAAACACGATCCGCTCCCAACGAACTACGAAACACGAACTACAAACACGACCAACGAAACACGAAACACGACCAGCGACCAGCGAAACACGAACTACGAAACACGAAACGCGACCAACGAAACACGAACCACGACCAACGAACCAATAAAATGAACGACATATTCATCATATTAACTGCAAGCTTAGTTGCCATAAATGCTTCCATTTTGGGTGTGTTTTTGGTATTACGCAAGATGTCTTTGGTAGGAGATGCGATTTCACATTCGGTGCTGCCAGGAATTGTTGTAGCGTATTATTTCTCTGGTGATAGAACTTCTCCTTTGCTTTTAATTGCGGCTGCTTTTACCGGGGTGTTAACTTCTTTACTGATTGATTGGTTAGGAAAAAAGGCAAAAATTCAAAATGACGCTTCTATTGGAATCACTTATACTTTGCTGTTTGCAGTTGGAATGATCATGATTTCTGGTTGGTTTAAAGGGAATATTGATATCGATATGGAATGTGTTTTATACGGAGATATCGCTTTAATTAATCTTGATAAAATTTTGGTGGATGGCAATTTGTATATCGGTCCAAGGGCTTTGTATATTGAAGTGTTCGCTTTTTTAGTGATTGCAGCAGTTGTCATGAAAGGATTCAAAAGTTTCAAATTACTTTCATTTAATGAAGATTATGGTTTGTCTTTAGGTGTAAATATGACAAGAGTACATTACGTAATGATGGGCTTGGTATCTCTGGTAACGGTGGTTTCTTTTGAAGTGGTCGGAGCTGTTTTAGTAGTCGGTTTTTTGATCATTCCAGCTGCTACAGCACAGTTGTTTGCAACTAAGTTAAAAGCTATGTTGTTCTGGGCTTGTGCATTTGGTGTTTTATCAGTGATAATTGGATATTACTTGGCTATTTGGATGAACGTGAGTATAACTGGCGCCATGATTTCGGTATCCGGAATCATTTTCTTCTTGTTGTTTGGGGTATTGCAAATCAAAAGAAAATCAAAGCAAGAAGCAGTTTTGTAGGATTTAGGGAGGTTAGCAAAACTCTTTTAATTCTCTGTCAAACTTGATATTAACGGATCCTTCAATTTTTAATATGATGGTGCAGTCAACACTATACTTTTGTTTGTGTTGGTTTTCAAATTGCACCTTTCTGTTATATTGTCTCTTGCTGGGGATTTTTACTCCACCAGATCTCAGCAAAGGTCTTATCGAGAAACTTATTCCGCTTTTGTTTGTGGGGCTTGAGGAGATAAATTTTAGGCCATATTTTTTTAACTCTTTTTCTATCAATTCTCTGAATTCAGGTCCAGTGGATTTGTTTCTTGCGAACATGAAATAAAAAAGAAGCGTAACTATTACTCCGCCAACTAGTTTTATAATTTCTTGAATACTCATCAAGTCCATTTATCATTCATAAATCTAACACCATCACTTCTTCCAATACTCAATTATTCTACTTTGGAAGGTTTCTCTCAAACCACTCTTCTTGAGAGTCGCACTTAACTTCGTTTTGGACGTTTGATTCGAGTTTTTGTTGTGCATTTACAATACTTTGCGATACCATTTTGTGTTCTATACAGTCGCCATCTTTCATCCCCATTATGGGACTTTCCATGACTTTGATAATACGCTCTGAGCCAAATGTGGTCATAAGTTTATCTTCTAAAGACACATAGTAAACAGGAGATATGGCTTCTTCACTCATATCTTTTAACGTTTCTATTAAAATGTTTTCAAGTGTTTTGGTGGGGTAGTGCTCTGCAAAAAATAATTTGACCACATCTTTTCTAAATTTATCGGTCATGGTGCTGGCAAAAGCTGCAGAACGATCAATATCATTGGCATTAATTAAAAAGAGCTGCTTGTTGGCTGTAATATCTTCAGAAAAATCCAGCTGGCGCTCTGCCAATAATCCGTTTAAAGCTGCTCTAGATTGATCGAAAAAATAAAAGAGCACTACGCTTTGGCCTTGTCCGACAAACTGATTGATATCTTTTATTATTCCATCGTTTTTCTCTCTTTCGCTTTTCCAAACCTTGTCTATTTGAGCCGGAAGTGCCGGTTTTTTCTTAAATAATCCAAACATGTTTTATGGCTTTCTGTGAAGATAGTTAAATCCTCAAAAAAAGCAGCCGTCTACTGAATACTGAATTTTACAGGTAAGATGTATGTTTTTCCTTCTTCAGTTAAATGTGCTGTAGGCATGTTTTTGGCAATTTCTAAAGCTTTTTGATCTAAGTCTTCAGAGATTCCTTCTGCCACTTTCGCATTAATCATTTTTCCATCTTCATCTAATTCAAATGAAATAAGCACGTAGCCCTTTTTGTTTTCCTCTAAGGATGTTTGTGGATAGATCACATAGTTCTTTTGCCATTTTTCGTAAACTTTTGTTGTTGGATTTACACCATCTGTTGAATTTTCCGCTAAAGAAATAGTGCAGAATACTAAGGCTAAAAATGCTGTTGTTAAAACTTTCATATTGTTAATTATTGGTTTTAACTATATGACCCTTCCGCATCTTAAAAGTTACATGTAAAATGCTTTTTCACATTTTTTAAGAATAGTTAAACGGTGGAATTGTCAATGTTAACAAGCATTTTTCCGGTGGTTCTTCTCGTGCTTATTTTTTTAATTCCTTCTCCGACATCTTTTAATTCAAAACGATCGGTTATAGGCATGACCACTTTTCCACTCGCTAAAATTTTTGACAGTTCGGCCAAGTTTTCTGGAGACGCAATTTGATTCACCATTTTAATTTTTTTAGAGAAACTAAACATGTATCTCATCAAATGCTTGGCAGTTGTAAATCCGATTACCGCACATTTACCACCAGGCTCTAAAATGGGTTTGATTTCTTTTGGTGTACGATTGCCTGTCACTTCGATAATCCACTTATATTTCTTTTGTGTTGCACAAAAATCTGTTGTGTTATAGTCAATCACATGATCGGCTCCCAAACTCTTTACGAATTCACTATTTTTTGCACTGCATACGGCTGTTACTTCAGCCCCGTAATATTTAGCTATTAAAACGGCATAGGAACCAACTCCTCCGGATCCACCGTTTACAATTACTTTATCTCCTTTTTCAACTTTGCAAATTTCTCTTAATCCTGTGAGTGCGGTTAATCCAGCAACAGGAGAAATAGCTGCTTGCTCAAAGCTAACTAGTTCAGGCTTTATACTGACTGATTCTTGATCGGCCAACACGAATTCAGCGAATGCTCCAGTGAAATCCTCTCCAAAAACTGCATCTCCTTTTTTAAATTTAGTGACTTCTGATCCTACCGCTTCAACAATACCAGCTATATCTGCACCTAAAATTTGATGCTTCAGTTTTGGCTGTGGAAAACCAGTTTTCATTTTGGCTAAAAGTACTCCTCTGAATAAATGCCACTCCATGGCGTTTAAAGAAGAACATTTCATTTTGATTAAGACTTGGTTAGGCTTTGGTTTTGGAACTTCTGCATCAACCATTTCAATGGATTCAAAGTCGCCATATTTACTGAATTTAACTGCTTTCATATTAATAATTTAAAAGTTGAAGTTGCACGCCATATTGAGTTAGGAGTGGAATGATTTGATTTTCTTGCAAGTCTGCGGTGCACACCAATCGTAAGACTTTATCAATGTCTTCTGTATCTACTGTCCAGGTTTTGATAGCTGGATGCAAGTCTAAAATTGGGGCAATACGATTCACTTCTTGAAGGTTGTTCAAGTCAGTTTTTAATACATGAATGTGCATGGTTATTTTTTTTGTTTTCGCTTTTTGAATTTGTCTTTAGTAGCGTCATACGAAAACACTTCGCTTAATTCTACTTCAAAAACAGTGGCTATTCTGAAAGCAATTTCTAAGGTTGGAGGGTACTTTCCTTTTTCAATTGCAACAATGGTTTGACGAGTGACGCCTATCTCATCTGCTAAGGCTTGCTGCGTCATTTCATCTTTGAAAAAGCGAAGTTTTCTTATGTTATTCTGAATGTGATCTTTACTCATCTTAAAGCCCTCTTCTGTAATAATATATTTTCCAAACGTCTCCTAAAGTTCCGCCTGTAAATCCCGAAATTAATAGAATTAAAAACATCCAATAAACGGGTTCTCCCATGGCAACTGGAATAAATGAACAGATAAATCCAAGGATGAAAAAATAATTGCCATTTCTGTCAGATTTCATTTCAATTTGCTTGTCGTATTCATCTTCAAACTCTACGTCTTCATCTTTATGCGCTTGAGTGAGATAGATGTGAAAGAAAATGTGAACGATAATTTTTAGAACAATCGTGGTCACAATAAAGGTGAGCATGAATTGCGCCCAAAACTGTGCATCATCTTGTAAAGGCAAGTTTACGTCTGACTTAATACCAAAAGTGTAATAAATAAATCCTCCAATAATTAAGACAGAGCTAATTATATTGAAGAATGCTTTCTTTTCTTGTAGTGACATAATCGTGTCAATTTAATTTGTTTTTATGCTGTTTGATGACACAAATATATGACATGATGTTAAATAAACAATACATTATGTATGATATTTTTTACATAAACGCTTTAAGGACTTGTAATTCAATTGATTGTAAAAGGTGAAAATGTCGTTTTTTAAGCGGTTTGATCAAATTCAGTTCGGTAATCTTCTAACTTTTCAATTAAAACTTTCCGTTTTTTTGAGATGGATTGCGCATATTTTTCTTCTGATTGCAAGTAGGCTCTTAGCTTCATTCTCTTCAAAATAAATCGAACCGAAGACAAGTAGATTAGAGCATATGTTCCAAGTAAGTAAAGCGCTATTGGAATAAGTAGAGCGTAATAAGATAATGGGGTAACTAGCCAACACACGGCAACAAGTGAACTGTACCAAAGCAAAAACAAGGCGAGTCCACCTCCTAAAATCATAGATCCTTTGAAGCTATCTGTAAAGCCTAATTTCTTCTGTAACAGAGCATTTAGAAAGTATGGTGGATAGTTTCCTAACCAACCTAAGGCAAAGAATGGCGCACCTAATATGTATCCTAAGGTGAGCAAGAAAGGAACCTTTTTATTCACGTTTCTAAATTCCCGGTCTTTTATTCCTCTTTCTTCTAGTGCCTTAATATAATCTTCTAAAAGTTGTGTTGTTTCAGAATAATCTTTCGGCATTTCAGTTTGAAAGTGGTGAACTGCCGCTATTGTGAGTTTATTCAATTCAAACTCTCTGTTTTGATCGGTAAATTGCACACCCAATTTGTGTTTCAAGTCACGGGTATAAGTTTTGTTGATGCTGTCAATGATTTCTTCTACCTCTTTTGATTCTATATGAAGAACCGTATCTATCATTTTGTCTTCAATGTGTTGGGTCAATTCTTTAACCTCTTCTTTTTCGTTTCCACCCTTGACAAAATCAGCTACTTCTATAGGTTCTCCAATGTTCACAAACAAATCTGACCGGAAACTGTGAGGGTCAGTATAATTTAAACCAACCGGAATTATTTTCAAGCCGAGTTCTTTGCCTTCAGCTAATACAGTTTCAATCGCGATTCGCGCGACACCTGTTTTAAGCGGAAGAATCTTTTTTTCGGTAACACTAACTCCTTCAGGAAAAACCAATAAGCATTTTCCTATGGTGAGATGTTGAATGCTTTTTGCAAATGCTTCTTTGTTTTTGTGCGTATCGCCCGGCATGGTAGAAGGTCGATAAATTGGAATCATGTGTAAGAACTTGTGGAAAAACCAGAACTTAAAACCTTTGCCCATATATTCGCCTGCGGCTAAAAAATACACGGGTGGTTTGATTGAAGTTCCTACCACTACTGGATCCATAAATGCAGATGGATGGTTGGCAACAAAAATATAGGGACCTTTTGTTTTGAGATGTTCGCGACCGCTAATTTTAACCTTTCTAAAGTAGGCGAGTAGGGTAAGCTTGCAAAGTATTTTGAGTAGAAAGTACATCTGAGTTAAAGATAGCGGAATTGTTGGAATAGCTATCTACCCGTTTCTTTGAAAAGAGTCTTTCTAAAATTCTAAGTCAAATGCGATCAACTCCCTTTCTTCACCCATTCGTGCGTGAAATTACACCTGGTAGCGTACTCGTCATTGATCCAAATAAAGTTAGAAGAGATGGTTGATTTTACCCAATCATCAATTACTTTTTGTTTCTTCTCGTTCATGGCTGCCATTTGAATCAATTGGTAATCATCTTTCAAATTAGCAAGATGAGGAGTTGTTTTTCCTAAAAGTTTAACGATTCTGACTCCTTGTTTTTGTTCCATGTAATCTTCATATAAAGAAGGTGGAGCCATGTCGCCAGGCTCTAAACGATCAATAAATCTAGACATTTGCGGGTCAATTTCATTGATATTTTGAATGTCCCATTTGTAATCGCCAGAATAAGGGTTGACGATTTTTCCACCGTTTGTATTTGATTTGGTGTCATCTGAAAACATGGCAGCCGCTTTTTCAAATGTGATGGTACCTTTTTCTATTGCCGCATAAATACTGTCGCAAGACTTTTTAGCTCTAATCAAAGCTGATTTATTCACTTTAGGTGAGATTAACACGTGACGAACGCGATAATTATCCCCTTTTCTGTCCATCAGTTCTAGGTAGTGATATCCATATTGCGTTTCAAAGATTGGTGAAATTTCACCGTTCTGTAATTTGAATAACTCCGCCTCAAATTGCGGAACCATAGTTCCTTTGGATTGCCATCCTAAATCACCACCTTGTACAGATGATCCTGGGTCTTCAGAAGTTAAAACAGCCTCTGTTTGAAAGGTAATTTCTTTATTTATGACCCTTTCTCTTGACTCTTGAATTTGTTTGTAGGCAAGTTCTTTGTCAGCATCTGTTAATTTGGGGTACATAACAATCTGCGCAACACTAATTTTCTGGTTGATGTACGGAATACTATCTTTTGGCAAATTGTTGTAAAATTCTTTCACTTCTTTAGGAGTAACGTCAACACCTTCAGTGATTGATTCTTTCATTTGCTCTGCTTGCATTCTCTTTTTAATGATCTCAAAAAATTCTGCTTTAATTTGGGCGACAGATTTACCATAAAACTCCTCTAAAGCTTCCATTGAGCCAATTTGACCAGCGATAACTCGTAAACGGCTTTCCATTTCTTGGTTTACAATTTCATCTCCCACTTCAATTGAGTCAATTACAGCTTGGTTGGTAAGTAGTTTCTCGTAAAGTAATCCTTCGAGTAATTGACAATCATTTGCGGCAGAAACATCCATGCCATTTTGCTGCATAGATAATTTTTGATTTTGCAAATCAGACAACAAGATGAACTCATCTCCAACTTTCGCAATAATTCGGTCTAAAGGTGTTCCTTGTGCTACGGCTGAATTGATAGACAGCAATAAAACAAAAAGGCTGAATACCTTTGTTATTTTAGTAGATAGTGACGGCATTTTGTTCATATGCTTTTGAAATAATTTCATTTTTAATTTCCTCTCTTAATTCTTTAACTCTAACGTTAATGATGCGCTCTCTAATGTTTTCTTTTTCAAAGTTTAGTGGCGAAATAGTGTTTTTCAACTTGTAATCTATCACATTTAAAAAGTAATAGTATCCACCATCTTCAAAACGCGTTTTAGACTGTTTCATTATAAAACGATCTTTATTTACGTCTTGCAAAGGTATCTCTTTTAACAAATCATCAAAGTAGATCCAGTTTTCTTCATCATAATAATAGTTTTTGGCGTAGATTTTCGCATAAACATCCAACTCTGCAACGTCTGTTTCTTTGCTTAATTTATACCAAGATGATACTTTATCCAAATCTGGGGCATCAACAGCTACTTTGATATAAAGTACTTTCACCAGGTAGTCATTCAGCTGAAAATCATCTTTGTGCTTTTCGTAATAAGCAGATATCTCTTTGTCTGAAACTGCCGTATCTAATCTTTCTGAAACCAACAATTGTTCCATTTCCATCACCAATAAATCATTTTTAAAGGATTCGGTTTTACGATTAATTTCTTCTTGGTCGATACGCTCATTATGTAAAGCTTCTTGACTTAAGATTTGTTTTTGCACCCAATTGTCAATATAGCTCTGGCTTACTTCAGCGCTATCTGCCTTTGACATGATTTCATTTTTAAACAAGAAATCAAGGTCAGCTGTATAAAGTTCAGCTTCATTTACTTTTGCTAAAAGTTTTCCTTTATCTACTTCTGTTTTGCAAGAAGAGATCCCGATTGAGATAAGTAAAAGTAAAAGTAAAACTAGCGTTCGCATCAAATCAAATGTAGAAATAAAAAAAGCCAAACGCTTCATACTTGCGTTTGGCTTTAGATTCTTTAACAATAATTATTATTTCCCAACAGCATATAAAGCATCATGTTGGATTTCAATTTTGTGTTCTTTTCTCAGTTGTTCTAACCAGTCTTTTTCAAGTTGGTTTTGATAAGCTGCAGTCACTAAACCTTTCGCTTCTTTGAACTCTCTGTTTCTTGGTTCAAGCACTTCAGAAACATTAAATACATAGTACTCATCATTTCTGCTAAAGATTTTATTTAATCCTTTTTTGAATACGAGCGATTTCTTGCCTTTCTTTCCTTTTTTGAAGGCCTCTGTCGTTTTTGAATTGAAGGTGTGTTTTTTCACAATTAGGTTCAATTGCGAATTCTTGTTGATCTTCTCTTGGATTTGACCAAATGTTAAACTGTCTGATTCAACCAAAGCATAAACTTCTTTTGCTGTTTCTTTGTCTTTACATTTATACAACTCACCTTTATATCTTACTGGGTAAGTAAAATCATCTTTGTTCTCTTCGTAGTATTTTTTGATACCCACTGTATCTTCAGAAGCCTTGTTCCAAATTTCATTTTGCATGATTTCAAAAACTAAAATACCATCACGATATTCTTGAATCAAGGATTTAAATTCCGGATATTTTCTTTCTAACTGGCTGTCTTCGTATTTTAAAACTGAAGCATTTTCAAAGTTTTTATACTGTGTTTCAACAAATGTTTTGATGGCTGTTTTTTGACCATTAACACTCAGGTTGATTAGATAATCTTCAAAATCTTTAACCGTATAAAATTGATCTTTAAATTCAAAAAGAATATCTGAATCATGTGCATCATCTTCTAAACCTTTCCATCTTCCTTGAAAAATTTCAGGACCCATTGTGTTGTAGAATAAAGGCAATAACTTATCTGCCTTTCCATTTGTAAAGCCGTATTCTTTTTTCAGGTTATTTACGAATGAGTTCTTTGTAGATTGAGCTCTAACATCTTTTTCAACTTTCAATTTTAGCTCTCTGTACATCTCTTCGTATGAAGGAACAGGGAAAGTCTCAACTTTCTTGATTATGTGCCATCCGTAAGCAGTTTTTACTGGCTTAGAATATCCGCCAACTTCAGGAATCGCAAAAGCTGCCGCTTCAAATTCTGGAACCATTCTTTGCTTAGATCCAGCTCCAAACACAGGTAGTAATCCACCTTTAGCTTTTGAAGATTGATCGTCTGAATACTTGGCAGCCAAATCTTCAAATTTGTCTCCTTTTTCTAATAGTTCGTAAATCTCATTGATTTTCTTTTCGGCTTCAGCTTGCTCTTTGTCTGTCATTTTATCATTTGATAAAACCATGATATGTGCACCTTGCATCTTTCCTCTAGATTTTCTTTTGTCTACCGTTTTGATGATGTGGTATCCAAATCGGGTTCTAACCGGCATAGAAATTTCACCGACAGCTGTGTTAAATGCCGCTTCTTCAAAAGGGTAAACCATTTGTAGAGCAGAAAAATAGCCTAAATCTCCTTTGTTTGTAGCAACAGAAGGATCTTCAGAACCACCTTTACCAGCAGCTAATGTTTCAAAATCTTCTCCAGCAACCACGCGATCTCTAATCGCCATGATTCTGTTGTATGCTTTTAAAGTATCTTCTGGTGAAGCCTCAGGAATTACTCTGATCAAGATATGACTTGCTCTAACTTCACTGACAGTTCTGTCATAAGCTTCTTTAATCAAACGCTCATTTTGATCTTTATCTACCATGTATGGCAATGCCAATTGTGTTCTATATTGAGCTAATTCGCTTTGAAGTTTAGGAATGGTGTCGTACCCGAGTTTTTCAGCTTCTTTTACTTTCAATTTATAATTGATGAAAAGTTCCATGTACTCATCCAAATCTGCTTTTTTGAAAGATGGTTTCGGATTGTTTTTCGTGTAGATATACAAGAATTCTGATTTATGAATTCCTTCTCCGTCAATTGTCAAAACAACAGGGTCGTTTGGATCAGTATGCGCAAAAGTTGTTGCGCTAACAATAAGTCCAAGTAATAATAATTGTAATTTTTTCATTTTAATTTTTATTTACTGTAGTTTGGTGCTTCTCTAGTAATAGCAACATCATGAGGGTGACTTTCTTGAACGCCTGCACTAGAAATACGTACAAACGGTGCGCCTTTTAAATTTTGAATATCAGGAGCACCACAATATCCCATCCCCGCTCTTATTCCACCAATGATCTGATGCATTACTTCTTCTAAATTTCCTTTATAAGGTACACGTCCTGAAATTCCTTCAGGAACTAATTTTTTATCATCTGCTTCGTTAGATTGAAAGTATCTGTCTTTTGAACCTTTTTGCATGGCTTCAACAGATCCCATTCCACGATAAGCTTTAAATTTTCTTCCTTGAAAAATGATTGTTTCTCCAGGGCTTTCTTTAACACCTGCAAACATTGAACCAACCATTATTGTATCGGCTCCGGCTGCAATCGCTTTTACGAAATCTCCGGTGTATCTAATTCCACCATCAGCAATAACCGGAACTCCTGATCCTTCAAGTGCCATGGCCACATCATTGACAGCAGAAAGCTGCGGAACACCAACACCTGCAATAATTCTTGTTGTACAAATAGATCCTGGTCCAATTCCAACTTTTACAGCATCTGCACCAGCATCCACCAAGAATTTAGCTGCTTCTGGAGTTGCGATATTTCCAACAACCACATCAATTCCGTCATGCTTGGCTTTAATTTCTTTTAGCTTAGTAACCACGCCTTGCGTATGGCCGTGAGCTGTATCAATGATAATAGCATCTACTCCCGCTTCAACTAAAGCATCTACTCGTTCAATCGTATCATGAGTAACACCAACTGCGGCTGCTACTCTTAATCTACCATAAGTATCTTTACAAGAGTGCGGATGCTCTTTTACTTTAATGATATCTCTAAAGGTGATTAAGCCTATTAACTTATTGTTTTTATCAACGACTGGTAATTTCTCAATCTTATGTTGTTGTAAAGTTTTTTCAGCATCAACCAACGTTGTTCCTTCAGAAGCAGTCACCACATTTTCAGATGTCATTACTTCAACAATTGGTCGATTAATTTCTTTTTCAAAACGTAAATCTCTATTGGTAACGATTCCCAATAATTTCTTGTCGCTATCTACAACTGGAATTCCGCCAATGGAATTTTCTTCCATCAATGTAAGTGCGTCTTTAACCAAAGAGTCAGCAGAAATAGTAACTGGGTCGATTATCATTCCACTTTCAGATCGTTTTACTTTTCTTACTTCTAAAGCTTGTTCAGCAATGCTCATGTTTTTATGAACGACACCAATTCCTCCTTGTTGCGCTATTGCAACAGCCAAAGCAGATTCAGTAACAGTATCCATGGCTGCAGAAACAATGGGAGCATTCAACTCAATATTTCTACTGAATTGAGTTTTTAAACTTACTTGATTTGGAAGTACCTCTGAGTATCTAGGAACTAGCAGTACATCATCATAAGTTAAACCTTCTTTAACGTTTTTAAGATCTGAAATTCCCATTTTGATGAATTTATTTCGTTTATAAATTCCCGCAAAGTTAATAAAAATGAATTTGAATCTTCTATAATAAATGGGGCAATTAGAGCTATGTTTCTAAATTTTGTTAAAATGTTTTGAGAACGTCACATTAATAGGGATATTTGTACTGATGCGTCAATTGATTAAAAATAGTTGGATTCTTGTAATTCTAATGCTCAGCCAGGCAGCTTTTGCACAAAAGGCCAACGTGAAAAAAGATTCAACAAAGTATATCCAAATGACCGGTATCGTGTTAACGGATAGTTTGACGCGCGTTCCATTCACCAAAATTGTGGATTTAACCACCAATAGAGGAGTAATCGCAGATTATTATGGTTATTATGCCTTGGTTGTTCATCCTGGTGATACCATTCAGTTTTCTTGTTTAGGATTTAAAAAGAAGCAATATATCGTATCAGATACTACGAACTTAAATAGTTTCAGTTTGGTGCAGATAATGAAGTATGACACTTTAATGGCTAATCCAACAAATGTTTATCCTTGGCCATCAAGAGAACAATTTGCAACAGCCTTTGTAAATATGGAAAGCCCTAATGACGCGTTAAAAAGAGCAAGAAAAAGGTTGACTCCACAAGAAATGGCTTTCGTTGGTGCACTGATGGAGTCTGACGGCTCATCTTCATACAACACTTATCAGCAGCAATTTATGCAGGAACAATATTCAAGAGGACAACAGCCGGCTAATAATTTATTGAATCCTGCATCTTGGTCAGAATTTTTAAAAGGATTCGGGACAGGAAAATATAGAATCTCTAATTAGAAATTAGTTCTTGAAGTTTTTTAAACTCAGGAATCTCCGCTAAAAATTTCAATTCCTTATTTTTTAAGTCAACAAAAGCGCAGTAATGTGCAATTCCGTTTGTGAGAATAAGCAGTGAAGCTTCAAGAACTTTGTTGTACCGTGCAACCTGATAAAAAGTGTTTTCTGTCAATTCAATGTGAGGCGCTTTGCATTCCACCACTACATCTACTTGCATTTCATCTGAGAAAAGGGCAATGTCGCAACGTTTATTCATGCCGTTATACTTTACCAAATGTTCAGAAACTAGCCTTCCTTCAGGGAAATTTTTTGAATCAACCAAGTAATTTATGAAATGCTGCCGCACCCATTCTTCAGGCGTGAGTTTGTACCATTTCTTGCGCAATCTATCCCAAATTTTATCCTCTTTTAATCGGACTTCAGACTCGGGTAAATTTAATTTCGGATACATAAAACGAAGATAGCGAAAAAGCCAATTTTCTACCTTTTTAAACCAAGAATCTAAGTTGAGAAGTAAATTTTAAGGAATAGTTCAAGGTTTCTATCAAGTATCTTTATCTTTGTTTTATGCACATCAGCCAGCTTTCAGTTATCAATTTTAAGAATTACAAAGAGGCCAATATTGACCTGAGTTCTGAGATAAATGTTTTTGTTGGAAACAATGGGCAAGGGAAAACAAACTTGCTAGATGGTATTTATTACCTTTCTTTTTGCAAATCCTTTTTAAATCCAGTAGATAAACAGAACATCAAGTTAGATGAGAAGTTTTTTATGTTGAATGGAAAGTATGAAAAAGAGGAGAAGAAAGTTGATATTAACATAGCTGTTCAGGCGGGTCAAAAAAAGAAAGTCAAACGCAACAAAAAAGAATACGAAAAACTGGCTGAGCACATAGGGCAGTTTCCGGCGGTTGTGATTTCTCCTTACGATACCAACCTAATTATTGAGGGATCTGAAACGAGAAGGAAGTTTATAGATAGCATTATTAGTCAATATGATCGGTTTTATTTAGACACCTTAATTAGGTACAATAAGGTGCTGGCGCAACGGAATGCTTTGTTAAAGCAATTTCAAGAATTGCGAATTTTTGATCAAGAAAGTATTGAGGTTTGGGATGCACAATTAATTAGTTTAGGAACTACCATTCATGAAAAAAGAGCGGAGTTTTTGGGTGATTTTATTCCCATTTTCCAAAAGTATTTTGATTTGATTTCAAACAAATCAGAAAGTATTTCAATTGCTTATGATTCACAGCTTTCAGATGGTGATTTTACAGAAAAATTAGAACGCGCGAAAAGAAAAGATTCTGCCGTTGGATATACCACCGTTGGGATTCATAAAGACGATTTGATATTTCAAATTCATGAGCAACCCATTAAAAAGTTTGGTTCACAAGGGCAACAAAAATCATTTTTGATAGGATTAAAACTGGCACAATTTGAGTTAATTTCGAAATTGTTGGAGATGAAGCCAATCTTGTTATTGGATGATATCTTTGATAAGCTAGATCACAATAGGGTAGAGCATTTAATGAAGCTTGTTTCAGATCATGCTTTTGGTCAAGTTTTTATTACAGATACAGATGAAGACCGAATTGAAAAGGTTTTCAAAGAAATAGATATTGAACGATTCGTATTTAAAGTAGAGGAGGGAAGTGTTGAAAAAAGATAGAAATGAAGATAGCAAGTCAATGAAAGATTCGGTCCAGAATTTTTTAGAGGCAATGGGAATCGATCAAAAAATGATTGAAGCATCTGTACTTTCAAGATGGGAAGAGATAATGGGGGGAGCAGTTCAGCGAAGAACCGAAAAAAAATACATTAAGAATAGAATTTTGTATGTGGAGTTGAATTCTTCAGTTATGCGTGATGAATTGATGCAAGAACGAACGAAAATCGTTGAGAAAATAAATAAAGCGGCAGGGGTAGATATTATAGATTCAATTTATCTCGCCTAAAGAAATACAAATAAATCACTATTTTAGAAGCAAATAAGTCAAAAAAGGAATATGAAAAGAGCATTTTTAGCAGTAAGCGCCGGATTATTATTAGCCTCATGCGGAGGATATAGCGAAGATCAAGGAAAAGCAGCAACAGCATTTTGTGATTGTATGGATCAAGATACCTTCGGGGATTATGATATCAATTACTACGAATGTAACGAAGCAATTAAACTAGATTACAAAGCAGAAACTTTCGCTGACGAAGGTTGGACAGAAGCTTTAGCTGAAAAATGTCCGGATGTCGCAGATAAAATGGAAGTTATAGATTAATATAAGTCCCATAAAATTATATCATCCCCGATTTTCATTCCAAATGATATGAAAATCGGGGATTTTTTTTTAATCCTCAATTACGATACTGTCAATAGTATCGCCAACTCTGATGTCGTCAACTACATCAACACCATCTATAACTTTCCCAAAACAAGTATGATTTCCATCTAAATGAGAAGTTTGTGTTCTACTGTGGCATACAAAAAATTGTGATCCACCCGTGTTTCTTCCGGCATGTGCCATAGATAAAACACCTCTTTCATGATGCTGCTTGTCAGCTGTAACTTCACAATCAATTGTGTAACCTGGTCCACCTGTACCAGTGCCTTTAGGGCATCCTCCTTGAATTACAAAGTCAGGTAGAACTCTGTGCCAGATTAAGCCGTCATAGAATCCGTCTTTTGCTAATTTTACGAAATTGCTAACTGTTATTGGTGTTTCTTCTGCGTATAACTCTGCCGTCATTACGCCTTTGTTGGTTGTGATAATTGCTTTCATTCTTTAATTTTAATTCGGTACAAAATTAACTATTCTTAAATGATTGTTAAATAATGAAAGTATTTGTTGAGCTTATCGACTGATGGATTGAAATTATGGGTTCATTTTGAGCCCTAATGATTAACTTTGTTGTATGCTAAAAGACTTTTATTCTTTTGATGAATTAAAATTTTCATCTCCTTTAATTCGCGATTTAATCAATGAGAAAACTACCATTGAAAAATACGTGAATCGATTTTTTGATTTAGATCAAATCCAAACTCAAATTAAAGAGAAAAAATTTTCTAATGCGCAAAGAGAAGTTTTAGTTAAGGCTTTAAAAAAACAGTCACAACTAAGTACCATTTCACCAGCCACTGAACAGAATATTGAAGTTCTTAAAAACGACAATAGCTTTACCATTACTACAGGGCATCAGCTAAACATGTTGACTGGTCCTTTGTATTCAATTTATAAGATAGGTCAGGTCATTGAAATTTGTAAAGTCTTGAAGGAGCAAAATCCAGGTCAGAATTTTGTTCCAATTTTCTGGATGGCAACTGAAGATCATGATTTTGAAGAAATCAATCACATCAACTTGTTTGGACAAAAAATTGCGTGGGAAAAAGAAGGACAAGAAAATGTCATTGCTGGAAGAATCGAGTTCAATCAGATGGAGGGATTTTTAAATGAAATTGAAAGTAAATTTCAAAATCCTGAAGTGAAATCAAAGTTGGATGCCTTTTTAGCAACTTATAAAACTTCCAAAAACATGGCTGAGGCCACACGTAAATTAGTGAATCACCTTTTTGGTGAGCACGGAATTGTAGTTTTAGATGGAGATGATGCTGAACTGAAGAAAATGTTTGAGCAAATTGCCCTTCAGGAAGTAGCTCAACTTCAAGTTGAAAAAACAGTAGAAGCGACCAATGCTCAATTAGCGGCGGATAATTATCATCAGCAAGTGTATGTAAGAGAATGCAATCTTTTTTACATTAAACCAGAAGGTGCAAGAGAACGCATTAAATATCATAAAGAGCAATTTGTAATTGGAGATCGACATTATACGTTGGATGAAATAAAGGAACTGATTATTCAGCAACCTGAAAATTTTTCTCCTAATGCCCTGATGAGACCCTTATATCAAGAGCAAATCTTACCAAATTTGGCCTATATAGGTGGAGGAGGAGAAATCGCGTATTGGCTACAATTAAAAAGTACTTTTGAAGGCTTTGATGTGACTTTCCCAATGCTTAGAGTGAGAGACTCAGTGTTGCTCATCAAACAAAATGAAGTTGACTTGTTGAAAGAATTGGAGCTTGATTTGATGGATTTGAAATTGGGTGTAGATCAGATACTCAAAGACATGGCAACTGAGAATGCTCAAGATGAATTGGATTTAACAGATATAAGAGAAACGCTGTTCAATGTGCAACAATCTTTAATCACGAAGGCAGATGCTATTCAGAAAGGCATGGACGGAATGATTGCTGCAGAATTTGCAAAGTTTGCTAAATCAATAGATCGAATTGAGAGTAAAATGTTGAAAGCAGAAAAAGGCAAGTTTGAAAAAACACAAAAACAGATTCAAAAAATAACAGATCGTTATTTTCCAAATGGCGGATTTCAAGAACGATACGAGAATATATTGATGTACTACTTGGCGCAGCCAGACATTATCGATAAATTAATTCCTAAATTGCAGGCAGAAAAAACTCCAGTCGTTAGACTGATTCAACTTTAGTTATGGCATTTGAACCTTCTGAATTAACCTTAGACAAAAACGGAAAAATTTACCACCTAGGATTAGCCCCTGGAGACTTGGCAGAGACGATTATTTTGGTTGGTGATCAAGCCAGAGTAGATTTGGTGGGAGAATTTTTTGATGAGGTTACCTTTAAAATTCAGAATAGAGAATTCTGCTCAATTACAGGAACTTACAATGGTAAGCCTATTTCATGCGTGTCTACGGGAATAGGAACCGATAATGTAGATATCGTGCTTACTGAAATTGATGCCATTTTTAATATAGATCTTGAAAAGCGTGAAGAATTAAGTCAAAAAACTTCAGTAGATTTTGTGAGAATTGGAACCTGTGGAGCTTTGCATGCAGATATAGAACCAGGTTCTCACATTATTTCTAAGTATGCAGTTGGGCTTGATGGCGTGGCCAACTTTTATCAAATGCCGTATACAGCAGATGAAAAAGCAGCCATGCAAGAATTTGTAAATGCAACGAGTTGGGGTGAAAACTTGAACAGACCCTATATTAAAAAATCCAGTGACCGCTTAAGAGACTTATTAAAAGTAGGAATGGAAGAGGGGATCACCACAACTGCCAATGGTTTTTACGGACCGCAAGGTAGATCTATTAGAATTCCGTTAAGCACTCCTGACTTTAAAGAAAACCTCAGAAAATTCAAATGGGAAGGAGCTAGAGCTACCAATTTAGAGATGGAAACTTCAGCACTGTTTGCACTTTCAAATGCTTTAGGACATGAGGCTGTGACTTGTTGTTTAGTATTGGCAAACAGATATTCTAATAAGTTTATGCCAGATTATAAAGACCAAATGAAGTCATTGGTTAAGACGGTTTTAGATCGTTTAACAGCATAAAATCCACTAAAAATTAAGTTTGCTAATAATTTGTTAATCAACTACTTGCTTCTAATCTTCTGGGTTTATACTTGAAGTAAACTAACAAAACCAAGTGTAAAACATTTAGGGAGAGTAAAATAAACCAAAAAGACTCCACCGTACATTTGCCTAGGTGGAAACATTGAATTTAGAAAATAGCCAAGTTGTTGCTCTCATCAGACTCGTTGAAGATCCAGATCCAAATGTATATGGACACGTAAAGCAACGTCTAGTAGAAATGGGGCATGAAATTGTTCCTTCTTTAGAGGATACCTTGAATATCAGAAAACAGCAATTTGCGTTTGATGATGGTGGACATGAAGATAGACTTCAGCACATCATAAAAGAAATTCAATTCAATCAAGTAAAAAATGAATTGTTAGCTTGGAGAGCCTCTACAACTAGAGACTTGTTAAAAGGCTCAATGATCATTTCTAAATTTGAGTTCCCTGAAATTAAAGAACGAGAAGTAGAAGATGAGTTGGATAAAATCAAACAGAAAGTTTGGTTAGAAATCAACGAAGAAAATACAGCTTTTGAAATCGTTAAGATTTTTAATCATGTCATTTTTGATATTTGCGGATTCGTATCAAGTAAATCTAATTTCTACTCTGAAGAGAATTCATATATCAATACCGTTTTGTCTTCTAAAAAAGGAAATCCTTTATCCTTATCCATTCTTTATTCAGTAATTGCACAGAAATTACAGATTCCAATTTACGGGGTTAATTTGCCAAATCATTTTGTGCTTGGGTTTGTAGATGAGTTTCAAACCTTAAAAATGTTAGGATTAACTGAGGATAGAAATATTTTATTCTACATTAATCCGTTCAGTAAAGGACGTATTTTTGACCATAATGAGATAGAAAATTATCTTAGAAGTTTAAACTTACCTTTACAAAAGAATTATTTTGAGCCGTGTTCCAATACCGAAATATTAAAAAGGATGCTAACGAACCTCACTTTTGCTTACAACAAAAAGGGCGCGTCAGATCGTGTAGAAGGTATCAAAGAATTACAGCTTATCTTGGAATCGTAGTTGCATTAATACTTTCAGCTTCTGCGTTTGGGCAATCAAAATCTTACATTCTTAAAAAATTAGAAATCCGAGATGGCATTTCGCCTAAATCTGTGGTGTCTTCTGGTCAAGGATTATTTGCTGCGCAAAATATGATGTATCGGCATACCATTACCATTTATAATGAAAAAGGGACGCGATTAGCAAAGATTAAAGATGGCGTTAACCTAAAAGATTATGATTTTGATGAATATGAAGATCATAATTATTTGGGTGGACCGGTTGAAGCGGCTTTTACTTCAGATGGCAAATATTTGTGGGTTTCTAACTATAGTATGGTAGGTCCTGGATTTGAAAATGAAGGCTGTGATGGATGCATGGGTAAATCTTACGATCCTAGTTTCTTGTATAAAATTAATTGTTCCAATTTTGAAATTGAAGCTGTCGTGAAGGTCGGAGCAGTGCCAAAATTCATAGCTATTAGTGATGATGATTCAAAATTATTGGTTTCTAACTGGACCTCTAATGATGTGTCTGTGGTGGATTTGCAAACAGAGAAAGAAGTTAAAAAAGTGGATGTTGGAGCGCATCCGAGAGGAATGGATATCACCAAAGATGGTAAAACTGCTTTTGTGACGATAATGGGATCAACCAAACTGGCTCAAATTGATTTAGAAACCTATGAAGTGAATTATATTACTCAAATAGGTAGATCTCCCAGGCATTTAATTTTAACTGATAATGATTCAAGTTTGTTAGTATCTATGAATTCGGGTTCTAAAGTGGTGAAATATAATCGATTTACCCAAGAAAAGACAACTTGTAAAACACCATCTGGCCCACGTTCCATGACGCTTTCAGAAAATGAAGATTACCTGTATGTGGTGAATTACTTTGATCATTCGTTTTCAAAAATTAGAACCCATGATATGCAACTAATTGAAACAATTGCCACGGCAGAAAAACCAATAGGAATTTGTGGAAACTGGGAGGAATCTGAAATTTGGGTGGCCTGTTATTCTGGCAAAATAGAAGTGTTTAAAGATTTTCATTTAGACAGCTTAAAAAATGGCAATTCAATTTTCGGCATTGATCTATCAACTTTTTGGAAACCACGCGACCGAAAGTTAAATTCAGCCGACTCTGTAGAAGTTGGAGACACTTCCGGTTTAGAAGTCAACCCTGATACCTTAATGGTAAATGATGAACCACTGATTAAATTGTCCTCAATTACCCCTAAGTCAAGTATAGACGAGAGTGCTAGCAAAAATGCTGATCGATTTAAAAACAGAAGGATTCCTGAAAGCAGTGAAAATTGTCGGTTTTTTGTAATAAGCGGAGCGTTTTCAGTTCCTGAAAACGCGAGCAAACAAGCAGCCGAGCTGGATGAAAAAGGGTATCAATGTGAAATCATTCAAGGAGCAAAATTAACGTATGTTGCTCCTTTATGCAGTGATAATCGTGAGGATGCTGAAGCGCAAGTTAAACTGTTAAAGGCTGCAGAAGGATTTTCGGCATGGATATTGAAACGATAATTTATAAATGACACGAAATGTGTTAAGAAATAAAGAAACTTTTAATACGTAGGTACTTTTTACGTAAATTAGGGACGTTTAGAATAAAAAACGAAAGAAATGAAAAGATTAATTTTAGCAGGAATATTATTAGGCTCGGCAAGTGCTGCAATGGCGAATGTTTCAGAGCTTACCGTAACTATGTCAACTTCAGATTGTGATCCGATTAGTGCAGAAGATTATAGAGAAATCATGACCATTCTTGTAGGGAAAGGTTCAGAAGAGTTAAAATTAAAAGCTGCTAAAAAGGCGTTGAAAAAAGGATGCATCAACTTAGATCAGTTAAGTGAGATCATGGATCACTTGCAAAGTGAAGACAGCAAGTTAGCCTTTGCGAAAGAAGCCTATTCAAACTGTACAGATCAAGATAACTTCTTAGAAATTGTTCAAGAAAAATTTGAAAGTTCTGAAAGCGTTGAAGAATTAAACGGACATATTACTACTTTAAAGTAGTCAATGAAATATCAAAATTTGAAAAGACGGTTGAGGCCGTCTTTTTTTATGTGCTTCTGTTAAATTCTGAGCTGATAATCCCACATGCCATAGCTACGTTTAAGGATTCGGCTTGACCTTTTTTAGGAATTGTAATTGCCTTTGTGATGCTTCTAATATCTTCTGAAACGCCGTGCGATTCTGATCCCATTACTAATCCAGTTTTGGCATTGAATTGAAAATCGTATAAATTTTCACCGTCCATATCTGCGCAAACCAAATCAAAACCTGCTGATTTTGCTTCATCTAGAGCAGGCAGTAATTCTGAATAAGTCATCTGCATTCTAAAAATCGACCCCATTGAGGCTTGCACAACTTTAGGATTATAGAGCTCAACAGTAGTTCGCGAACAAACAATTTGTTTTACACCAAACCAATCCGCCGTTCTGATGATCGTTCCCAAATTTCCAGGATCCTTGACATCATCTAAAAACAGTACCAATCCATCTGCCGAATAATCTGGCTGAGCAATTGCTTTCTTTTTTACAACAGTCAACACCTGATTGGGTTGTTTTAATCCTGAAATGCGCTCTAAATCTTTTTTACTGATGATTTTCAATAACAAAGCCTGTTCAGGTTGCAGTTCATCAATTAACGGAGCATCTTCAACAATAAGAATCTCATCTATTTGATAAGCTGAAGAAGCCACTAACTCGTGGAAAAGCTTAATTCCTTCCACTACAAAAAGTCCTTCAGCTTCTCTGAATTTTTTCTGTTGCAAAGACTTTATGAATTTTATTTCGTTTTTTGAAAGAGACAAACCTTATTCGTTTATTTTTGTAAAACATTCAAAAAGCGAATGTTTTCGGCAAATATAAATGATTTCATGAATCAAAAATGGCTTTTATACATAACTGTTGTTTGTGCTTCCATTGTGTTGGGAAGTTGCAGACAATCAAAGTATGTAGGCGAAGGCAATTATTTATTGAAAAAGAACGAAGTTTTTTATGCCGATAAAGACAAGGACAGCTCGCTGGTTTGGGAAGATGAGCATCATCAAATAGATGAAGGTGCCATCACCGATTTAATTCGACCTGAAACGAATTCTAAACTTCAATTGTTTATTTATAATCGTATTGATACTACGCGCTATAAAAAGCAAGTTCAAAAGCGAACAGAAAAGGCAAGACGTAAAAACGAAAAGCGTCAAGAGAAAGAAGATCGAATCAATAAAAAAAGAATAAAAAAGGCCAGAGAAAAAGGAAAGGATGAGTATAAGAAAAAGACCATTCCGCCTAAATCTGCGAAATTGGGCTGGAGAAATTGGTTAATCACGCACTGGGGACAGCCTCCAGTAATTATGGATACCACCAAAATTGCAAAATCTGAATCGCAAATTAAAATTTACTTGAGCCAAAGAGGATTTAAAAATGCGGTGGTTACTGATACCATTATCTTTAATGAGAAAAAGCAAAAAGCTACCGTTCAATATTACATTGACCCAAAAGAGCCTTTAATCATCAACTCTATCAAATTTGATCCGGCATCTAGAAATTATTTTTTAGTAAAGCAATATAATAAAATGGTGGAGAAAGAATGGACTGATATTGAGGAAGGTGATTTGCTTGATGAAGCTAAGTTAGATGCGGAACGTGAACACTATACCACTTACCTTAAAGATCATGCTTTTTTCGGATTCACCAAGAACTATGTCAGTTTTGTAGTGGATTCGACCATTGGTAACAACAAGGCTGATGTAGTAATTTACATTCACGAAAAAATGAAGCCGGATTCAAGTGGAGTTTTGCCGCACAAAACTTATTTCGTCAATAAAGTTTATTTCAAATTATATAATGTTGATTCCTTGTCATTCAAGGATTTTGATGCCTACAAAAAGAGGTGTGCTGATCTCGGAATCAAAGAATATTATTCTAAGAAAGATGGCTATGTGTTACTGGATACTATGGAGGTGATTGATACCTTAATCCGTAAACGATACATGACTCTTAACCCTGAAGAAAGAGAAGCTCATAATGTCAAAATCTTTGAAAAATGGATAGATACGCTCATTTACAATAAAGGAACTTACATCTACAATGAAGAAGCTTTTGTAAGACCATCATTATTGGATAAGCAGAACTTTTTAGAGCCCGGAGAATTTGCCAAAGACTACTATGTTGAGCGATCTTTCAAAAGTATGCTGCGCTTGGATGTTTTTGAGCGAATAACACCCACCATGGAGATTACACCAGGTGAACCAAACGGCAATACTGTTGATGTGACGTATGAGCTGAAGCAAGCAGAAAAGCAGCAGTTTACTATTGAGCCAAGGGCCACAAATACCCAAAGTATTTTAGGGGTGTCGGGCGAGATTTCATACACCAACAAGAGCTTGGCTAGAAATGCGAATCAATTAAAAGTCTCAATTTCTGGGGGATTCCAATCGCAACCTTTGGTAGCTGGTGATGATTCTCAAACCGATAACAATCTTGGAATTAGAGGACTGAACACCTTTGAATGGGGACCTGAGATAACTTATAAATTACCGCGATTTTATCCGCTAACTAAAAAGCAACAGCAAGAAGTGTCAAAACGATCGTTTCCTTCAACAACAATTGGCGCGTTGTATAACCATCAAAAGCGTTCAGAGTTTGACCGTCATATTGGTGAGGCTTCTTACAAATGGAAATTGTCATCTCCTAACTTCACACAGATATTCACGATTATTCCGCTAAAATTTGATTACGTTTTTATTGACAAGGATTCTACCTTCAACGCCAATTTGAACGCTACAAATGACCCATTCTTAATCAATTCATACAGTAACTATTTATCGCTTGGCGTTTTGGGATTTGGACATCACTACAACAATTTAAAAAAGAAAAAAGCCCTCAGAACAACGAAACATACCTTTGATAATAACTTCTTGTTCACCGGTTCTGGTTTAATCGTAAATGGAATTCACGCCTTAACACACGATTCCTTAACCTATGTTGAAGCCTTTGCGAGAGATGGAAAAGAACTTTTTGCCGTTCAGTTTTCACAATTTGTGAAGCTTGAAAATACCTTTACTTTCAATCAATTCATCAATAAACGCCACCGCATGGTGTATCGATTCTTAGCCGGAGCTGGATATGCTTACGGAAACGGTTTTTCATTGCCGTACACTCAAAGTTTTGTGGCAGGTGGATCAAACGACATTAGAGCATTTGATGCACGAACCATGGCACCTGGTAGTACGCAAACCTATGCAAACGCCAATAGTACCACTACCCAAATTGGTGATATGAAACTAGAGTTGAACCTTGAATGGCGTTTCAAAATGGCCGGAATTTTAAACGGAGCTGTTTTTGTGGATGCTGGAAACATTTGGAAAATAAAAGGAGATGCGGCACTAGATCCTGGCGTATTTAGTTTTGATAGTTTCTATAAGCAAATCGCCATTGGAACAGGTTTTGGTTTAAGAGCAGATTTAGATTTCTTAATTGTTCGTTTAGATTTTGCCTGGAAAATCCACAATCCATACTTACCTGAAGGAAACCGTTGGTGGTTAACTGCAGATCACACTGAATACGATACTTACTTCAAAGTGGACGCATCTGGTAAAAAAGTGGATTACATTTTGCCACATGGTTGGCGCTTTAATTTCGGAATCGGTTATCCATTTTAATATGAAAAATAGTTTAGTCACCTGTTTAATTGCATTTGCAACCCTTACTGTTTTTGGGCAGTATAAGAATGTGCAATTACCCTTGCCTAAAAAGGCCACTTACGCCTATTCGCAAGTTGAGCCGTCTATATTTGTGAATCCGCATAACACCAATGAGGTTATTGCGGGAACCGTAATGAACGACTATTATTGGTCAGAAGATGGCGGGGCCACTTGGAAATCACGTTCAATCAAATCTAAATATGGCGTAAACGGTGACCCTTGTATGTTGATTGACACATTGGGACGCTATTTTTATTTTCATCTATCTAGCAAAGATGGTGAGGTTTTGAAGTATGGAATGGTTTCTCAATACTCTAAAAAGTTAAAAGGGAAGTTCAAATACCAAGGTCATACCTTGGATAATGGCAAGTTTCACGATAAAGAATGGGTGGCATTGAATCCCAAAAACAATCATATTTATATGACGTGGACGCAGTTTGACGCTTATGATTCTGAAGATCCGAAAGATAAATCTAGAATTTTGTTTGCGAAGACGTTTGATGGCGGATTGTCTTGGTCTTTTCCTAAAGTGATTTCAACTTCAACAGGAGATTGTAAAGACAACGATAAAACTGCCGAAGGTGCTGTTCCGGCGGTTGGACCAAATGGAGAAATTTACTGTGCATGGTCTAGAAACGACAGCATCTTTTTTAATGCTTCTTTTGATGAAGGCGAAACCTGGAAGGCCAAAGAACAATTGATTGCAACGCAACCTAATGGCTGGGTAATTGATATTCCGGGAATTTTTAGATGCAATGGATTGCCAGTTACTGCTTGTGATTTAAGTGGTTCAGTACATAACGGAACCATCTACGTGAATTGGGCCGATCAACGAAACGGAACAGATGATACCGATATCTGGCTGATAAAATCGACTGACAAAGGGGAGAACTGGTCAACACCTAAGCGAGTGAATAATGATGATGCTAAACATCATCAATTTTTAACCTGGATGACCATTGACCAAACAACAGGTTATGTGTATTGCGTATTTTATGATCGCCGAAATCATTCAGACAGAAAAACGGACGTATACCTGGCCGTATCCAAAGATGGTGGAGAAAATTTTGAGAATTTTAAAATCAGTGAAAGTCCCTTTGACCCTAATCCCAAGGTGTTTTTTGGAGATTATACGAACATTTCTGTACACAATGGAGTAATAAGACCTATCTGGACACGTTTAAACAAAACGAAAATAAGCGTGCATACTGCGCTCATTTCGCAGTCAGATTTGGAAAAATAGTGCATGCAGTTATCTGTTATCATAGTTAATTATAATGTTGAGTTCTTCTTAGAACAATGCTTAAACTCTGCCTTTGAGGCCTTAAAGCATGTTGAAGGAGAAGTTTTTGTGGTGGATAATAATTCTATTGACGGATCATTAGATATGGTGCGTGAAAAGTTTCCGCAGGCACAATTGATTGCCAATAAAGAGAATGTCGGATTTTCTAGGGCCAATAATCAAGCCTTAAAAATTGCAAAAGGTAAGTATCATCTTTTGTTAAATCCTGATACCATTGTAGAAGAAGACACCTTTAAAAAGTGTGTTGATTTCATGGAGGCGCATCCAGATGCTGGTGGATTAGGCGTGAAGATGATTGACGGTAAAGGAAACTTTTTACCTGAATCTAAAAGAGGATTACCCACACCAAAAGATGCGTTTTATAAGATTTTTGGATTGTCTCGTTTGTTTCCAAAATCTAAGCGTTTTGGTAGGTATCACTTGTCTTTTTTAGATTTAAATGAGACCCATGAAATTGAAATCTTGTCTGGTGCATTTATGCTCATGCGTAAAGAAGCGCTAGATAAAGTAGGCTTGCTAGATGAGGATTTCTTCATGTACGGTGAAGACATTGATTTGAGTTATCGAATTGTTTTGGGCGGTTATAAAAACTATTATTTCCCAGATACCCGCATCATTCATTACAAAGGAGAAAGCACCAAAAAGAGCAGTGTCAACTATGTTTTTGTGTTTTATAATGCCATGATCATCTTTGCGAAGAAGCACTTTTCTGCAAAAAATGCCAGGGTGTATTCTTTCTTGATCAATTTAGCTATCTATTTCAGAGCAGGATTAGCTTTAATGAACCGATTTGCTAAAAAAGCAATTGTTCCGGCCATTGATATTGCGTTAATTATTTTGGGCTTGTTTTTAATCGCTAAAGGCTATCAAGAAGCTGAAGATAAGGTGATTCCAAGAGATTTGCTGATTTGGGGATTGCCAATTTACGGTTGTATTTGGTATTTGAGTCAGTTGTTTGTGGGTGGATATGATAAACCCATCAAGCTATTTAAAAATGCGCTGGGTGCGGTGGTAGGAACAGCCGTTATTTTAATGGTGTATGCCTTGCTGTCAAAAGAGCTGCAGTTCTCACGTTTAATTATTTTATTGGGCGGACTGTGGGTGGCGCTTTACTATTTTCTTTCAAGAAGTGTTTTGCATTTCGCGGTAGGAGAGAGCTACCGAATTGGCGGCGCAAAGAATAAACGATTTGTCATTGTTGGGGATATTGAAGAAGCAGAACGTGTGAATCAAATCTTACTTCAAACCAACAGTAAGGTACAATCTGTTCAATTTCTTGCTTCTGAAGATGCAGCTGAATCAGATAAGTATATCGGTAATATTTCACAGTTAGATCAGGCAATTGACATGCATGACATTGATGAAGTTATATTTTGTGCAAAGAACGTTTCGGCGGCTCAAATTATTTCTTTCATGTTGGATTTAGGTGATGGACAGGTTGATTTTAAAATCGCCCAGCCAGAGACTTCTTTCTTAATAGGGAGTAATTCTATTGACACCCAAGGCGATTTGTATGTAATGGACATTAACCGCATCAACAAGCCAGCTAACCGCAGAAACAAACGTATCATTGATTTCTTTTTGTCATTTATTCTGATTCTGTTGTCGCCATTAATGTTGTGGTTTTACAAGTCAAAAGGGCAATACTTTAAGAACTTGTTTCAAGTCTTTTTTGGTAAGATATCTTTTGTAGGATACGCTAAAATTCACCATGCGTCAAACCTAAAATTACCCAGCATCAAAAAAGGAATATTGAATTCTTTGATGATGGTTCCGGCGTCTAACCTAGACGAAGCAGCCATCTCTCGTTTGAATCTAATTTATGCCAAAAATCACTCTTTTGTAATGGACCTAAAGATCGTGTTTAGGAATTTAAGTGAGTTGGATAAGTAGGGGGGTAGGGTAGAGTGTGAGGCGGGAGGATTGAATGATTGAAGTTAGCTAAACCTATTTATTCCCTCAATTCCGCGTTCTTTTCTATTTTCCGAATAATTTTTTTCCCCAAGTAATGTTTGAATTGTGGACTTTTGTCTCGATAATATTCGTTCCAATAACTCGTGACTCTACCTTTAATGGTATTCCAATATTTTGGATTCTCTTGGATAAAAGAGTAATAAAAACTAATATTTGATTTAGAAATGTGTTCATCCAAAATTTCAATTAATTCGTACACATACTCACCTAAAAGTGGTAATATATGAGGTATTATCCAAGCTTCATTATGATCTATTAGTTCTCTAAGATGTCTTCCTCTGACAAAACCGTTATGATGCCTTAAGTAAATACAGTGAAGAATTGTTTTTTGTATTTTATTTAAAGTTTCAACAAGATTTTGGACTGGTTCATCAAAATATAATCTATAAGGAATGACCAAAGTTTCATCTTGAAGGATTACTGTGAATTCCTGTTCATGAATTAGCGTAGCCATGTTAAAAGCCTTACCATCTTTAAGTTCAATATTATGGTTGTCTAATGGTAAAATGCTGCATACTGTTTCAACATCATTTTTAATTGCTTTTGGAAAAGCTCGATTTAATCTTTCTTTATAGTTATCAATTCTAGACACAGAATGAAGATAAAAAATAAAAATGTAGTTTACGCGCGGGGTGTCCTGAAACTTCGGGATGTAGTTGCTGGGCAATATTACTTGCTTTTTAGCATGGTTCTAAGTTAGGTACTGTTTTTAATACCAATCAATTTCTAAGTTGTCAGAGTTTAATAAAGGAACTACAGACAAAATTAAGCCTGTAGAATCAAAACAAACACAATTGTATAGTTCTTGATTCAGTTTGTTTCCTTCGCTAATGAATAAGTTTTCAGCGCAATCAGTTGTGTCATAGACCCAGTCTATAGTTAGGTTTGATAGGCTATCACCTTCATAAATTTCGGCAGATAATAGGTCTTCATTCCATGCCCATTTTAAAGGCACCATGTTCATCAGTTGATCAACTAAATGATTAGAAAACGTTCGGGTTAGTTTTAGGACTAAACTATCATTGGATGTTTCTTGATTAATTAGACTTGGATTTGAATAAAAGTCCGCAATTGATTCTTCAAACGACATTCCGTTTATTCTAAGATTTAGAAGCTTATTAAGTTTTTCTTGAGCATTCGTCTGATTATAGTCTTTTAAGCTTTCCTGATGACCACAGCTCGTCAGAATTAAAAAGATGAATGCGAATGAAATTAATTTAGTCATTAATAGTACCTAACGTTCGTGTAAAATTAGGCAATTTTAAATGCCGGCGCAAAGTGCGGAGGAAAAATCCCGGATATTGGCTGTCCGACCGTGTGCTGGCAACCCCGGATACTGGACACGCCACTGGGTGCTTTTAGCGGGGGACAAAGTGATGACTGTGAATTTTACCTACTGCGTTATATGCCGTTTTCACACAATGCCAACAGACTTGCAGTAGAACTCTGGACTGAACAAATTAAGCTCTGAAAGTTTCAATGGGTCAGACATCAAATCAAATCCACGGTCTTCATTCAATTCTTTTATGATTTGTTCTGAATACCCATTTTCTTTAAGGTATTCCCAGAATTTTGGGTGAAGGAAAGTATTGTCCTGATTTGCATCAAAAAGTAATCTTGTCAAGGCGCGGCCTAGATTTCCTTTTTCCAGTTTGTCAAATTTTCGTAAGAGGTAAGTTGCATTGTGATCATCTTTAATTGCCGCAGCAACAATGATGGTTCTATCAAATTTGTCAGGGAGTACATTAAACATCAGTGCAGGTGGTTTAACAACTGGATCTCCAGGGTTCATGCTAACCATCATTATTTTATTCGGATTGGGATCTACAATTTTAGCAAGAAGGACTCCTGCACTTGCAAATGGTAGTCTCTCGGGAATTATTAGTGACCGATATTCAAGGCGATCAAAATCATTAGATTTCAAGCTTTTCAGAAGTTCATTCTTGACATACTTGAATGACCAATAACTCATGGACATTCTTTTTCTCATTTCATCTTCATCTGCAAGCTTGTTGGGAGGAAGAACAATGAACTTAGCCATCAAATCTCTTAGTTGATCCAATGAATCTCCAATTGAATTAAAAACATCAATTAGTTCTTCTTGCGTCTGCATTTGTTCTTTTTTTCTGTAGTAGACATATGCGAATGATCTCATTACATGAAGAAAAAGTTGTTCTTTATTTTTTGGATCAAGTTCATTGTCATTCTCGATTGGCACGAATAAGTCGTTATCATGATCATGACAAAAGCAATGATATGCAGAAGCTTTCTTCCAACCAATAGATATAGGTTCATATACACCTTGCTCATTCGTGTTTCCAAGATGAACTACGTGCTGTCCAGCTTTAGTTTCGCCTTGAACTAGCTTCATTGTTGCTGCCTGAGAAAGAATGTGTGCTTGCTTGAATTTCTCTACGCAAGTATCATCTTGTATGAAGCATTCTTTGAATGGCATATAACTAGTAAATAAAGTTAATATTCACTTTATCCCCCTAAATATGAGAAATAAATTCCACTTTTAAACGGGTTTAGTCGTTTGAAAACCGGTGAAATTGGTGAATGCGTAGTTACGGTAATTGGAGTTTTAAATTAAAGTTGGAAACTCACGCGATAGAATCGCACGATAGCTGGGGATGAGGTAAAACGGTTATTATATGGTGTGTATCCCGCAGGGCATTCACAATACACTGCGTTGTAAAAAGTTTTTTTATGCTAATTCAAGTTCATCTAAAATTTGTTCAGGCCAGATTATGAATTTACCGTATTGACCTTCTTTCTGAATGCCTCCTAGTGCTGCCCCTTCTTTTGTAGCAAACCAATCTTGTTCTTTCTTAAACATTAGTTTTAGTGAAACTAATGCAGAATTAATATCACGGCTACTTAGACCACTTAGTTTAGATAATTCTTTTGTAGTATAATATGTCGAAGCTGAAAAATCTGTTTTCTTTGAGTTATTGGTTTGTTCAATATTATCCGTTTCCTCCAGTAGCAAGTAGTCATTAAACCAATTATTGTTGAGTCTTACGGCAACTATTTGCCCCTTTCTTGGCAATTCTTGTTTAGTGTCGTACCATTTAGATTTCATGGTATCTAGGCGCAACATTTTTATTTGGTCGTAACTAAAGTCATCATTTTGATACCTTGTATCTTCTATTCTTCCGATTATGTTGTTATCTGAATCAACGCTGAGAGCAATGTCAAGTATTTCTTCACCAAGTTGTTTTACTTTTTTATCACTTTTTAGAATTTGTTTTAGATGGGCTTTTGTAAGATTTCTTTTAGTAATTATATCAAGAATAGCAGAATCGGATAAAATTGACTGCGCTTTTTGTCTAAATTCAGTAGACATATCACTTCTGAAAAACTCTAAAAGTTGCTTTTTTATCTGTTGATTATATGAAAACTCAGATTTTGAAATATCACTTTTTTCTGTTTTGCTTTTTGATTCAGTTTTTTCTTTCTCAGCCTTTTCGTCTTCAAGAATCCAAGGCTTTAATCTGTCCCCATTAATTTTCAAATCATCAATATCATCCATCATTTTTTGATAAGCTTCTGGCTCATCTTCCTTAGTAATTAAAAATCCCATCTCTACATTCGTTGTTTGACTATAGTCGTAAAGATTCATAGAGGAAATTATAGCCTTATTTTCATTGATGTAACATTTAGCATGTAAATTTTTCTTTTGCCAAACTTTCAAATCATCAATTTCAGCCATCCATTCTAATTCTGATTTTTTAGGCTTGGTGTTACCATAAATAAGAGAGATTTCAGCTAAGGTTCCTATTTTGCTTTTAGTTTTTAATCTTTCCTGAATTTGAGTATTTACCTTAAGAGAATATGTTACTAAAATGATTCGTTCTTTAGCTTCTTTTAAAAGCTGCATCAATTCGCTAGAAATTTGAGATGTATCTAAATATTTTGCCATTTTTCAATTTATACTTTTTTATCAGCCTCACGATTACTTACAACTTTTGGCTAAGTATTCGTTGCTGTAAGGTACGAAACAGTAATGAAAATAAGCTTTTGTTAACCAATGTTTTTATTATTTAACTTGTAATCATTAAGCATTGCTTTTGCTGCATCACTATTAAAAAAGTCTAATTCATTTTTTACAATTTCATCAACTATTTTTTGCTGTTGTGAATCAGAAATTTTTGATTTTGCATCAATTTCTTTTATTCTATTATAGATGAAGCCTCCAAAGAAACCATCAGTAATAGATTGTGGTAGAGTAAGCTTTGATTTTGAAAAATTGAGTTTTATATTTTTGCCATTTGTAGGATTACCCTTAACCACACTCCAAAATATAAATCGTAAAAACTTCACATAAACTGCCACTGTTGAACAATCATCATTCGTTATTATAGTAGCATCAATTACTCTTGACATATATAAATCGGAATTTCTTTGTTTTGGTGTCTGAGAAATTATTCGGTCAGTCAACATTACGTTTATATTATCGTAATTAATAGGATAAATTGAATTTGCTAAGAAACCTTTCCATTCCTCTTGGACATCATTTAAAAAATCTAATTTTGGATTAGATATTGTTGGGTGTTCCAGCTGATCTAACAAAACCCTCCATAGAACTGATATGGTGAAGTACGCAAAGTTTTCATCATAGATAAATTCCTGTTTATTTTCGTTGAGATAGGGGAAGAATATTTTATTTGCAAACCACCTCTCTCTTCTAGAAAATTCTTGCTCTGCCTTTGAGCTTAAAAGATGTTTTTTTGGTCCGTCTTGAATGCGTTTATCTAGATTTTCATAGCCTCTTAGAAAGCGGCCACCGGTCTTTTTCATATAGTCGAATGCAAATTTTGGAATGATATGACTTTTTTGTAAATCTGTTTTGACATCATATAGTCTACATGTACCTTCCATGATAAATAATTACTGTTTACCAATTATTGGATTTATTAAATTTCTTTTTTCAATTTCATAAATTGGTGCAATTGTATCATAGTTAATTAAAGATAAATCTATTTTACTTAGTCTAAATGTTTCCTGATATAAATTCGTACGCTCTAATAATTTTAACGCAAAAGTCTTTTGAATCCGCTTTTTGTTTAAATGTGATTTAATACGAGTAGATATTTTTTTTGACTTTCCAATATAGATTGGTATCCATTCTGAAACAGTTTCATGTGCAATAACTCTTTTCTTTTTTATACTTGGTGTATACCAACCTTGATATTTTTTATCAGTCCAAAGCTTTTCAAATTCTTTAAACCATTCTTTAAAATCTGTATGTCCACGAGAATTTTTTATTTCAATTAAATATATTCCGGGGTTTTCTAAGAGGATCCATTCTATTCTTACTTGCGCATCTTTAATTTTAAATGTTGCAACTTCAGTAAACTTGCTTTCTATCGCTGCGGCTTTAATTTTAAGTAAAAGATCAGATAGTTCCTTGTCCAAATTTTTTTGGGTCATGGTCTTATATAAAGGTTAACAATTAAATAAAGATAATATGCAATTTATCCCCCTAAATATGGGAAATAAATTTCACTTTTAAACGGGTTAAGTAGTTTGAAAACAAGTGAAACTGGTGAATGCGTAGTTCCAGCAATATGTTTTTTTTAATTCAAGAACCCTATTCTAGATTAATGCTTCTGATCAAATCTAACTTCTAGAATCTAGGCTCTAGAATCTAGAATCTAGACTCTAAAATCTCTTGTCACAAAAAAAAACTACTTCAACAGCTTTGAACCACCAATGGTAAAGCAAATAATGAAAAGCGAAGCGGATATCACATGCTTAGGATGCATTAAACCAATACCCTGGGTATCTTTAGTGGTAATTGAGCCCATTAAAAAGATAATTGAGCCTGCAGCTATGGCCAGCATGATATATGGAAAGGCTTTCTTCATTAAAAATCGTCCATTTGTTCTTGACGCTCGTACACTTTTTGATAATTGTTCAACTTCAGTGAAACAGTTAATTGAACTTGTGGCGCTAAGGGTTTTCTGATAGATTCTATCTCTACATTTTCAGTTGACCAATAATTAACTCTTCGTGAAGTTGCCAATAAGTTTCGGCTTTGTAAGGTAAATGCCAATCTGTTTTTCCAGAAGCTTTTCTTTAAGGAAACGTCTTGCGTGAAAGCCCCCAATTCTCTACCCTGTGCTGTTACAGATCCTGATTTATATCTTGATACTAACTGCAGCATCCACCTGTCTCTTTTGCTTGATTCTTTTTTACCTAAAATGAAGGTATTGGTTACTCGTCCTCCCCAGTTTAATGATTGGGCTGTATAAGCAACATCATTCAAAGCGCCATCTAGCTCAAAATAATAAGCATTGAATCCTGAGTTAATTTTCCACCAAGTTTTTATAGGCATATCAAGGGCTGCTTCTGCTCCGTATGCGCTAGACGTTCCAATGTTATAAGGTTGCTCAATTAAAATGCCTTCATCATAAACACTTGAAATTCTATTAATCACATTGCTATTGATTCTTGCATATCCTTCAAGACTGAAAAAACCAACCTTTTTAATAGGATGCATATAACTTACTTCAAAAGCATTAATATATTCTGGCTGCAAGTTTGGATTTCCTGAACGCACAGCATAAGGGCTCTCCCAAGTAATGAATGGTTCAAAGAACCAACTTCTTGGTCGTTCAATTCTTCTTGAATAGCTAGCTAAAAACTGACTTTTGTTTTTGAATGAATAGCTAATATGTGCTGAAGGAAACCAGTCTAATCGGTTAATGGTTGTGAAATCTACTGCTTGGGTTGAAGTAATTGTTCGGTAAGTATATTCTGCTCTTAAGCCTACTTGGTAACCAAAATCTCCCTTTTTACCACCTAATATTGCGTAAGCAGCATGCACATCTCTTACGTAGTCAACATCTGAACTAAACAATTGGTTGAATTCAAACTCATTGATGTCGGTATTGTAGGTGTAGTTTTTACCAATATCTCCACTTTGCCCAAACTGTGCTTGAAGTCCGGTTTCAAACTTCATGTTTTTGTTTACTGGAAGCTGATAGTCAATGTTAAATCGGTATGAATTTGCCGGACCGGTTTCTGTGTAGAGGTTTCCACTAATAATATCACCGTCTCCGTTATAGGAAAGTGTGGTGTCGTTTTGTACCACATCTTTTAGGTTAGCAATGGCTTTAAAACTTATAAAGTGGTCTTTGTTTCGTTTGATATTATAACGATAATACAAATTAGAGGTATTATTGAAAATGTCAATGTTTGCAGATGAATTCGTTAAGAAAGTACTAATCAATGAATCGTCATCATAGGTTCTAAAATCACTGATGTTAGAAGGAATCATCTTGGTCCATCTAAAGTTAGTTCTTACCGCCAAAACGTGGCTGTTGTTAGGCGCCCATTGGATTCCTCCGCCACCGCCGTAATATTTTCTTTGCCAGTTAGATTCACCTTCAGATTCAATTCTGTTGACTAAGGAGTCATACGTAGTGGTTCTGATTTCTGATAATTCGGTAGGGCGCGATCGATTACCTGCATTTCCTGATAAATCAAAGGTCCATTTTTTCTTCTTGATGTTCAAGGAAAAGTCCCCGTTGTTATTGTAGAAACGTCCGCCAGTTGCATTGATGAGGGCACTCATTCCCTCCAGTTTACTTTTTTTGGTGATGATATTGATGACCCCACTGGTTCCTTCAGCGTCAAACTTGGCAGATGGATTAGTGATGATTTCAATGTCTTTAATGCTAGAAGCCGGAATTGTAGCTAAGGCATCTGAAGCCTCCATAGCCGTTGGAATCCCATCTATAAGCAAAGTAAAACCAGAAGAACCACGTAAACTCACTGTTCCATCAGCCGCAACGGTGACAGATGGCACATTTTCTAAAATTTCAACAGCTGTTTGTCCGTCTGTATTAATTTGATCTTCTACATTAATTACTTTTTTATCGATTTCATAAGAAATAGCTGGTTTGTCACCAACAACTGTAACTGTTTCTAAAACAGTTGGTGCCAATTCAAAATTCTTTAATTGATACGTTGATTTTTCTTCAGTCAATTCGATATTTTCAACGAACTTGGTGGTATATCCTACAAAAGAAATTTTCAAAGTGTAAGTACCTAAAGGGACGTCTGCTAGTGAAAAGGCTCCGTTATCTTCAGTTACGCCACCAGCTTTCATTTCATTTCCCGGTTGCTTTAAAGCAATGATTGTTGCATAACCAACCGCATCACCGCTAATCGAGTCGATTATCGTTCCGAAAATTTCTCCTTTAGTTCCTGAATTCCCCCCTCCAGGACGTCCTCCTTTTCCTCCGCCAGGCGGCTGTGCAAAGCTCATTAAGCCTATAAAAAGTGCGAAAAGTGTGATGATTAATTTATTCATTAGGACAAAATTAGTTTTAAATAATGATGTTTAGACATCTTTTTTGTTAAAAGGTTTAAAGAGATGTTTTAGCTTTGTTTTTGATGGATGTAGAAAAGGAACTAGAAAAAGGTAGATCAGCGTTAAGTGAGAATAAAAATTTTACAAAACGCTTAAAAAAGAAGAAACCAAAAGATTTGGATGTGCAGGTTCAGGATTTGCATGATGAGGTGTTTGATACGGTAGATTGTTTAAGCTGCGCAAATTGTTGCAAAACCACAAGTCCGGGCATGCATGATAAAGATGTTGACCGCTTGGCAAAACATTTACGTATGAAGTCAGTTGATTTGATTGCACAGCACATGAAGATGGATAATGACGGGGATTATGTGTTTAGAGAGGCGCCTTGTCCGTTTTTAGGAAGCGATAATTATTGTTCAGTTTATGAAGCGCGACCATTGGCATGTAGGGAGTACCCGCACACCAATAGAAAGCGTTTTTATCAGGTTTTAGATTTGACAGTGAAAAATACGGAGGTTTGTCCAGCAACCATCAAGGTTTTAGAAGGATTAAAAAAAGTTTACGCACAAAAAAAGCCGCCTAGGTCATAAGCGGCTTTTCAATTTTATATATGCGGCTTATAAAAGCTCTGTAATAATTACTTCAGTATCTTCTCCTCTTACGATTAAGGCCAAGATGCTTTCAACGTCTACTTCGTCTAAATCGTTATATCCAATTGCAACGGCAACTTTTTCTAACATGTGCATTTCAGCTTCGTCAATTTTACCATCAATTTGAACCATTTGAATTAATTCAACAATTTGCTCAAATCTTTCTTGACGACTAACCGGAGGAGTAATTCTGTAGTTTTCAGGATTTTTTTTGATATCAGCGATATCACTTTCAGTTAAACCTAACTTCATTCCTAACTCGTTCAAAAGCTTTGTTTCAGTTTCGGCAACAATTCCGTCTGCTTCAGCAATCATAACTAGATTTCTAAAGTGTCCTTTATCTTGTTTTCTTTCACCGTTTTCGTATAAGTCTGCAATGCTCATTGTTGATTTTTTTTGGCAAAAATACTATTAAAAGCAATTCAAACGAAGTGTTTTGGTATTTAGTTTTGAAATTACTCTGCTAAAAGTGATTCGTATAAGGCCTTTACCTTCTGAATGGTCTTTTCGGTACTTAATTCTGTTCCAATTCTTTCTTTGGCACCTTTTGCTAATTGTTTGGTTAACGCACGATCTTCGTAAAGTTTTAAAATAGCTTCAGAAAGCTTTTTTGAATTCTTTTTCGGAACGATTAATCCGCTTATTCCTTCTTCTACTAATTCTACGTTCCCAGCAATATCAGTGATAATAGGAGCTTTTTCTAAAGACATGGCTTCAATCACAGATTTTGTAATTGATTCTCCCATAATGGATGGAAGCACAAAAACATCTGATGCCGCTACAATGCTTAACGCATTTGGTCTGAAACCAGGGATATGTATATTTTTTTGGTAGTTACCTTTATTGATTATTTCCAAGTGTTTTGGATCGTCCATCCCGTTTCCTAATAGTATGAGGTGGATGTTTAATCCTTCAGGTAACATGTTCATAGCTTCTAACAAATAAGGGATACCCTTCATTTTTCTGTTATTAGCAACATTGATTAAGAGAAAAGCATCTTCAGGAATTCCTAATTCTTTTCTAATATCTGAAGCTTCAATATCGCTATACCATTCAAGTCTGTGACCTTTATTGATGGTTACTGCCTTTTGTTTATTGGTCAATTTTTGGGCTCTGATGATCTGTTCAACACCAATAGAGTTGCACATGATAGCATCTACTCGTGGATGTAAAAACTTAAAGTAAGCTGTGGGATCGTACCAGTGGATGTTTCCAGAATAACCTCTGTATAATACAACTTTGGTTTTTAATCCTTTCGCCGCTTTTAATCCGTTAATAATAGCTCTAGAATTGAATAAATGAACAACATCATATTGCTCTTCAACAAATACTTTGCGAATAAATTCCTGCTCCTTTTTGTCAAATTTTTCTTCTGGATGAAAATCAATTACTTTAATTCCAGCTTCCTTGAAACGTCTGCCATATTCGCAGTCTTCATAAGACATGACATGAACTTCCAAGCCTGCCTTTTTCAAGCCAATAAAAATTTCTGCTTCAGGTCGTACCGAGTGAAATTCTCTATAGTCGCTTATTGCAAGTACTTTAATTGGCTTGTTTGACATAATTTTGTTTGCTGCGAAGTTACCTAGATTTTTCTAATTCTTTTTCTGAAGTCCAATTAAATAAGGAAGAGAATTGTGATTCTAGTGGTTAAAATCAACTGATTATTGAATTAGGTATTGAATTATCTGGTCTTTAAAAATAAAATAGAAGGTGAATCCGGATAAAAAGATGATGCCCATCCAAGCTAGTATGCGCATCCAGATAGGAGGCACAAAATCAGCTCCAATGTATTTCTCTTTCATCAGTAGCAAGTTGAAAATTGCAACAAATGGAGCCATTACGAATGATATTGAAGTCGCCAAATTAATGAGTTGCATGAATCCTTCAATATCTCCTAAAAAGGAATATATGAGTAAGAAAGATCCACCAGCTATTAGTATTAAAATGATGCGGTAGTCTCTTTTGTCAGAAATGTTTTTATAATTCATGTTTAAGTCTCTTCTGGCAATTTTCAGTGTTGCCGACATGGCTCTTGAATAGCCGTCAAAAACTGCTACGCAGGTTCCGAACATGATTGAAAACGAAGAAATAGCTATGATTAAATAGGCCCAATCGCCAAAAGTGTTGGTGTATAATTGAATAACTTCTCCTGAAAATCCAACCGGAGATTTTGAAAATGAGGCTCCTGTTCCGAACATGATAAATGCGCCTAAAGTCACAAAACATATAGCAAGTAAAGAAGATAGGATATACCCAAAATTGAAATCAAAGAGTGTTTCTTTCAACTTAGGATGGTAGCCGGTTTGCTTAATCCGCTCAACGGTCCACAAACTATTCCAAGCAGATAAATCAACTGCGGTAGGCATCCACCCCATTAAAGGAATTAAGAAAATGAGGTAATCAGCGTAATTGATGTGTTCAAAACTCATTAAGGGCGCATTGCCCATTTTTCCTTTAAACAAAACCAATACAAATGCGATAAGTGTAGAGCTTAACAGTATAATTCCTATCACTTTTATGAGTCGATCAAGAACTTTGAAATTATCAGAAATAAGTAGTAGAACGCACACCAGAAAAACTAGAGCAACTGTGAATACTGTGCTACTAATTCCGAAAAGTTGTTGCATGAAACCTGAGGTAACAAATCCAACTGCGGCAGTCACCAAGAACATTGAAATGAGGGTAATCAAGAAGTAGATGTAAAGCGGAAGTTTACCTAATTTACGATAGCCTTCAATAATGTTTTCACCGGTAGCATTAGCATACCTACTTCCGAATTCAAAGAAGGGATATTTAAAAAGGTTAGCAAGAATAATTGCCCAAACAAGTGTAAATCCAAAATTGGCACCTGCTTGTGTAGATTGAACTAAATGCGAAACACCTATTGCGGTTGACGCAAATAATATTCCCGGACCTAGTGTTTTAAGGAAGTTGTTCAAGAATCAGCCTTAGTCTTAGTTTTCTTGCCTGTCTCTGACCAGTCGTACCAGATATCAACTTTTTCTCCGTTAACATAAGATCCTTTTGATTTAGGTTTTCCTGTCATATACCATTCTTCCCATAATCCATCTTTGCTTCCCGCTTTGTAAAATCCGTTGGCAATTAATTGTCCGTTCACATGAAATGTTTTCCAAAGTCCAATTTGATTTCCTTCTTCGTACTCACCCGTAACACTTACAGAACCGTCTTTAAAAAAGGTGGTGTATTTTCCGTGTTGAACACCGTTTTGGTAGTTTATTTCAGAAGACAAATCCCCACTTTCAAAAAATGACTTAATCGTTCCGTCAGGCTCTCCTTCAAGGTATTTCCCTTTTTCTTTTAAATTTCCGTTTTCGTAATAAACTTCATATTCGCCAGACTTCATGCCATCAATGTAGGTGGTTGAAGATTGTTTTTTTCCATTTTCATACCAAGCTTGAGAAAGGCCTTGTAAATTGCCATTTTCGTAGTTAGACTCTTCAATTAAAGTACCATCTTCCGTCCAATATTTGACAACTCCATTTAACTTTCCACCATTCCAATTTTCAAGCGCTTTTTGTTGCCCGTTCGGATACCAAATAGAACGTTCCCCGTTCAATTGACCTTTTACGTAGTTGACACGTTTCAGTAACTTATCATCTTTATCAAAATATTTCCACTCACCCGTCTTTTCGTCACAAGCCGTTTGACCGATAACATAAGATCCGTTTTTATATTTTTCAGTGTATTCTTTTGAATCGCATTGTGCATTAGCGTTTAATGTTCCTAATACCAATCCGGATAAAATAAGTAGCCTTTTCATCATCTCTAATTCATTTATGAAGCTAAAATACTAAAAATTAGTGTTTAGTTTTTGTCTTCTTTCCATTAATGTCCCATTCAAACCACTTTCCTGTTTTGTTTCCTTCGTCATCAAAAGTACCTTGCATTTTAGGACTGCCATTTTCATAGTACTCTTCCCAATATCCAATCTTCGTGCCTTTTTTCTTTTCACCTTTCAATTTTAACTGTCCATTTTCATAATAGGAAACGTAATCTCCCTGTTCAACACCATTAACAAAGGTCGTTTTTATTGCTGTCGATCCGTCTTTGTGGAACTCATCAAATGTTCCGTTCAGAGTTCCTTTATCGTAATAGGCAATGATGTATTTTTCTCCACTTCTATAAAATCCTTGGTATTTGCCATCTTTCTTGTCATCCTCAACATTGGCAATGAAATAAAGTTGACCCGTTTCAAAATATCCTTTTAATTCACCTTTAATTTTTCCATTCTCATGATGCCCTTCTTCTTTTATGGAGCCGTCTTCATAATATACTTTAAAAGGACCTGTTAATTGATCTTCAATGTAAGTGGTTTCATACTCTAAGATTCCGTTTTCTCTGAACTTAGCGTAATGGCCTGATTTTAATCCATTCTTATAATTCAAAATTCGTTCTGCTTGACCGTTGGCATGATAGGTGGTCATTTCGCCTTCTCTTAATCCTTCATTGTAGTTGCCTTTTTCTTTGATAGTTCCATCTTCATACCATGCAGTATACTCGCCATGTGGCTGTCCATTTTTAAAATTATCACGTTCTTGAAGTTTACCGTTGAAGTAGTAATATTCCCAAATACCATGCCTTTTACCACACCATAATTCGCCTTTGGCTAGTGTATCTTCATTAACAATTTCGTACGTCATTTCTATTTCAGGTCCAGATTTCCATTCCAGCTTAACAATGTTTCCTTTTTCAAAATGATTCTTCTTTTTGCCGTTAACCGTCATTTCAGAATGCTCCTCTAAAATTTTAAGGTTTACTGAGTTAGTAGCTTCATTGTATGAAATAATTTGAGCTTTGGCTATATCCAACCAACCGGTAGATTTGAAACCAAAAAGTGAAGATTCAAAGTATTTCATCACATCAACTTCGGTTCCGGTGTGAGGTTTACCAATTCTTGAATCTAAAGAAACAACCACTTTTTTCACTGAATTACTTGTGAACTTACCTTCTAAAACATGCTCTGTTGAGTCACATTGAGCCCACGAAAAAGCGGTGAAAATTAACAGATTTATCAGCAGTAACAATTTCATAGTTTAAGCTTTAGATTTAAACAAAAATAGATTCCTTTCTTAGATGGCATGAATGAAAACTCCAAAAAAATCATAAAAAAGCCATTTTCAGTAACAGTTTGAAGACTTTTCACGTAATAAAGATATAGCATAATATTATGAAAGGAATAGTTTTAGCGGGAGGATCAGGAACAAGGTTATATCCATTAACAAAGGCGGTATCAAAACAAATCTTACCGATTTATGATAAGCCAATGATTTATTATCCATTGTCAGTGTTGATGCTTTCTGGAATAACAGAGATTTTAATCATTTCAACACCAAGGGATATTGTTGTTTTTGAAGAGTTGTTAGGAAACGGAGAAGAGTTAGGGATTCAAATTTCATATAAAATTCAACCCTCACCAGATGGCTTAGCACAAGCCTTTATTTTAGGAGAAGAATTTATTGGTGATGATAGCGTTTGCTTGGTCTTAGGCGATAATATCTTTTATGGATATGGTTTATCAAGCATATTACAGCGAGCCGCAGAAATAGAGGAGGGGGCAGTTGTATTCGGTTATTATGTGAACGATCCTCAGCGTTATGGAGTAGTGGAGTTTGATGAAAATAAAAAAGCAATAGGTTTAGAAGAAAAACCTGCAAATCCGAAGTCAAATTATGCCGTAACCGGATTGTATTACTATGATAATTCAGTTATAGAAAAGGCAAAAGCGTTGAAACCTTCTCCTAGAGGGGAGTTAGAAATCACCGATTTGAACAGATTGTATTTAGAGGAAGGAACCTTGCAAACAGAGTTGTTAGGTAGAGGAATGGCTTGGTTAGATACCGGTACGCATGAATCGTTAATTCAGGCGTCTAATTTCATTGCCTCAATTGAGCAAAGACAAGGCCTTAAGGTTTCTTGTTTAGAAGAAATAGCGTTTAGAAAAGGGTATATAGATGCTGCCCAATTAAGAAAATTAGCCGAACCTTTATCTAAAAATCAATATGGAGAATACCTATTGAAATTGTTAGATGAAAAAAATAAGATGAGATAAATCATTTGATTTTTCGCGCAAAGTTATGCGTAGGCTTTTCTATTAATCGGTACATCACATAAGCCGAAATAACACTAACTGTAATTCCACCTAAAATGACAACTACTTGTTGAATAGGACTCGTATAGATATGAGAGAGGTAGTTGACGAAAGCTGCACCAATTATAGAGTGAAGTAAATAAAGGGAATAAGATATTTTTCCTAGAAACAAGGTGATTTTTGATTTAATATTTGGCAAAAAATGGATTGTTGAGATTGCTGTTATTGCAATCACTAAATCCACGAAGTCTTGATGATAACCGATAATAATTCCAAGAATTACCGAAACTATCCAAAATTCAGATGCTGAAACGTAAGATTTTAAGTATAAAACATAAATTATTCCTACCATAAAATAGGCGCCCCAATATGGAAAAAAGCTCATTCCAATTGGAAGAAATGTGGCCCCAGCAATGAGAAGATAGAAAGTTATTCTAAGTCCAATCTTGCTGGAAATAGCAAGTGGAAATAATAATGCGAGCACTAAATAGTATTGAAATTCTACAGCTAAAGTCCAAAAAACTGGGTTAACCCAATCTACGTTGTCAAAAAATGGAATTAAATATCCTAGATGAAGTATAATTTCTATGAAAGAAGGAGTTAAATCATTTTCAACCGTTCCGGGAATGTAATTTCGAATGATTAGATAAAATATACCGATAGCGACAGCGACAAGGTATGGAGGCTCAATTCTTATGAAACGCTTTTTAATAAAAGTTCCAAATTTCTTTAGCGTATACCCCGAGTTTATTAAAGATAAAGGGATTACAATTCCTGAAATAATGAAAAAGAGTTGCACCCCTTTGTGTCCATAATGGAAAATAGAAAGTACTGTTTCATTTTGAACGTAATCTACTGTTTTACAAATGAAATGATAAAGCACAACAGCCATTGCCGCTATTCCTCTTAGACTGTTGATTACTATTATATGACTACTTTTTTCTTTCATTTGAGGCTAAATATAGTTAATCATTTTTCAATGAATTAATAGTCAAACCATGCGAAAAGCTTTAATTATGAATACGCTTCGACTTCTTTTTTATATTTTTACTTTTTAGATATTTTAGAATCGCCCCTTATGCATAAGTTGATTTTTTATGAGTTGAATGAAGTTCCAATGAGGATCTTTGAATATTATCAAAAAATGAGACCGAATTCATGGATTGCGAAAAACTATGATAGTCTAAAAAAAAGTGTCACATATTCTGAAAACGGAGGACATCTTTCTCCTTGGAATACGTGGCCTACTGTTCATAGAGGTGTTACAAATGCAGAGCATTTTATTTCCGATTTCAATCAAAACTTAACAGATGTAGATGCTGCTTTTCCCCCAATTTGGAAAGTTTTAGAAAAGAATAATGTTAAAACCGGAGTGTTTGGATCACTACATTCTTATCCAAGACCTGAAGATCAAGGTGATTATAGCTTTTATGTTCCAGATGTTTTTGCCGCTGGAAGCGAATGTTTCCCAAAGTCGGTTGAGATTTTTCAAGAAATCAATTTGAAATTGTCGAGAAAATCTGCAAGAAATGTTGATTCGTCCATTCCTTTACGGGATATGTTAAAGTTGTTTGGAAAAGTTGGAAGCTTAGGGTTTAAAGCTGGAACCATGGCAGATGTTGCGGGGCATTTGGCACAAGAAAGAACAAAAAAATGGAAATCAGTAAGAAGACGGACTTATCAAACCGTTATCAGTTTTGATGTTTTCTATAAGTTATTGGTTAAAAACAAACCTGATTTCACAACATTTTTCACAAATCACGTGGCATCAAGTCAGCACCGTTACTGGGCTGCATTATTTCCAGATGATTATGAAGATTTGAAGTATGACGAAGAATGGTTAAATACCTATAGCAACGAAATTTTATTCACCATGGATAAAACGGACGATATGCTGAAGAAATTAGCAAAATTTGTAGATAAAAATCCGGAATATAGGCTGATACTTGCGTCAAGTATGGGACAAGATGCCATTGAGTGTGAACCAATTGAAACGCAATTATACATAGTTGATCATGAAAAGTTCTTTTCGTTGTTCGACATGGATAATAATGCTTTCAAGTTCCTTCCTTCTATGCTTCCGCAGTTTAATTATTTCGTCCAGGATGAAGATAAATTCAGACAACTGATTGACACTTTTAAGATTAACGGAAATGCGATTAGCTACCGTTACATGGGCGAGAATAGGTTTTCATTAGATTTAGGTCAACAAAATTTAAAGAAAAGCGAGATTGAGTTAAATGGTGAAAAAGTGGTGTTCGAAGATTCGGGGCTAGAAAATGTTTTGATTGAAGATAAATCTTCAGCAACGGCGTATCATATACCTGAAGGGCACTTTTTTGTGTATCACCCATCCTTTAAGAAATCTGATATTTTAACCACTCAATTGAATAGTTGTGAGATTTTCCCAACTTTTTTGCAAAACTTTGGAATTCAATTGCCTACTTACACTCAAAAAGCAAGCGAACATATTTTATAATTTTACGTATATCCATATTATATTATGGAGTTACTAAAAAATATTTTTATTGATAGTCTTAATGGTTTCGCATTGAGTGATGTACCATTGTTTTTGTTTCAGATAATTTGTGCAACTGTTTTAGCTTATATTCTTCAAATTTTGTTGAATAAAAAGTTTAATGAATCAATTTCTAAACATGGTCCTTTAATAGCGGCTTTAGTTTGCATTTTGTCTGCTATTGTTAAATATTCACTTCCCTTTACAGCATTAGGTGCAGCTGCATTGATTCTACTGATTCCTAAGGATGACAATCGCAAATCTCAACTGTCGCAATTTGCTATGGTTATCATAGGTGTAGGTTGCGGCGTTGGTAGTGTGATTCAAAGCGTAATCGGGGTGATATTATTCGCACTTTTACTCATTATTACACCATTACAAAAAGACTAGTGTCTTTTGTAAAACATATTCATTCGTTTCCTCTGATACTAATTCTAGCATTAGCTAGTTTGTGGTACTTTATTCCTGATAAAGCAGCTTTATATGGATGTGAAAGAGTGAAGGAATTTGAAGCTTTTCAGCTAGCAGAAGCTGCAATAATTAAACAAGAAGAACATTCAATTCGCATTGAGAAAGTGTCATCAGAATACGACATTTTGTATTCTTTGAATGGGGGGGGAGATTTTAAAGTTTTAAATGATGACGCTTTAACTTTTTCTGAACTTTCCAACGCTAAAATCGAATTAAAATCAACTGCTATTAGATGGAAGCATCCGGAATCTGGATTACCATTTTTCACGAATCTAGTTATAGTAGCGAATAAGAAAGGTACGTCTGAGTATTCGAATACTAAAATTTTCAACCATCCATCTAGTTTTGATTCAAAACTAGATGCGGTATGTATCACAATAAATGAGAGTGATCTTTTTGACTGGTCAAAAGGTGCCATGATTTATGGTAAATCTTCTGAAGAGGATGAAGGGTTTTATAAAGAATGGTGGTATAGGTCGGCCAATTTTACTGAAAGAGGAAAGACCTGGAAAAAGAAGGTTAACTTTCAATTTTTTCAAAACAGTGCCATGGTTTTAAATCAAGATTGCGGCTTCAAAATTAGTGGAAATGCCAGTAGATATTTTCCGCAAAAATCAATGAAATTGTATGCAAATAAGGACTATGGTACTAAAAATTTTAAATACAACTTTTGGAAAAATCAAGGAATAAAAAAATCGAAAACGCTACTTCTACGAAATTCTGGTAACGACAATTCTAGAACTATGTTTTGTGATTTGGCGTTACAAAATTTAGCTGCAAAATCAAATTTGTTAACACAAAAAGGGAAGCCAGTTCATGTATTTTTGAACGGAAGATATTGGGGGATATACAACTTAAGAGAAAGAATTGATCAAAATTTTGTTGCGCAAAAAGAAAACTGTCAAAAAGAGGATGTAACCATACTATATTGTGAAGTGTATGGAGATCGATCAATTCTAAGAGATGGAAGTTCCAAAGAAAAAGAAAAATTTGATCGATTAATTGAATCATTGCCTAAACAAGAGGCACTTGATAAGGGTAGTTACGGACGAATTGGAACAGAAATAGATTTGCTATCTTTTACTGATTACATTATTTTCGAAACCTATTATGCAAATAACGATTGGCTCCATAATAATGTCACTTGGTACAAAGTTAAAGGAGGCAAATGGAAGTGGATTTTAAATGATCTAGATGTAACTTTGACTTATCCAGGAGATCAGAATTTGAAAGTGAATATGTTTGAAAAACTTAAGAATTCGAGTAGTTATACTTCCATTTTATTTTCAGCTTTGATTTCAAATGTAGATTTTAAAAACAAGTTTAAAAAAAGAGTAAAACAAATTTTGTCTACACATCTTTCTGAAAACAGTATTAACAGAGAATTTAAGAAGATGCGTAGTGAATATGAAGAAGATATTCATTATCAAATCAAAAGATGGAGAGGGATTTCTAATATGGACATTTGGGAATCAAACGTTGATGAGAATTTAGAGTTTTTATTAAATAGAAAAGCCATCTATTTAGAACAGGTCAATAGTTTATAATGATAGCTGCTTATAAAGAACATTCGCAATTCATTTTAATACTTGCAATCTTATACGTAATAGGAGTGTGGGCAGGACCTGTCATTTATATTTTATATCCACTATTTTTATTTTTATTTGGCTTAAGGTTCAGATATTTTGAGCTTTTTATTATTGGTGTTTGGACGTTAATGTTGGCAGATTATGTGCCAGTGGAAAACGCTACGCATGATGATCTTCAATTTGCTAAAGATTTAAAAAACTTGGTACCGCTATCATTGTTTGCTTTTTTTGTCAGGGATAGAATTTCATTCCAGCCATATTCCAAACTGATACTCTATTTTATACCATTTCTTGCTATTGCTACACTGGGTCTAACGGACTCTATTAATCTGACGGTCGGAATGCAAAAAACAGTTTCTTATATCTTGATGATGCTGGTTGTCCCAATGTATGTGAACAAGTTAAATCTTGATGATGGTGAGTATTTTTGGAAAGCCTTGATTACTTTTTTAATTGGCATGCTTTCAATCGGTTTGGTGTTAAGGTTTGCCGCACCAGATATCGCAATGTTGAAAGGAGGACGATATAAAGGAGTGCTCGGAAATCCAAACGGTCTTGGTGTATTCTTAAACTTGATTTTTATTTTGTGGATAGTTGTTAAAGAGATGAGGTTGGCAACTTTCACTAAAAAGGAGAATGTTTACATTTTCTTGGTTATTGTAATATCATTAGTATGGTCAGGTTCCAGAAATGGAATGATGAGTATTGTATTGTTCTATGTAGTTCATAGAATTGTTAAAATTAATTGGTTTTTAGCAGTGATTGCAATTTTGATTTTCGTTTTTTTTAATGACCAGATATTTGATGTACTATTAACAATAATTGAGTTTTTTGGACTTGAAGATTATTTCAGAGTAGACACAATTGAAGAGGGGTCAGGTAGAAAAATTGCTTGGGTATTTGCCTGGTCAGAGATACAGAACTATTATTTTATAGGTGGTGGGTTTGGTCATGATGAGCATATTATGCGTCCAAATTATTACTGGTTGTCAAAAAAAGGGCATGAAGGGGGAGTGCATAATTCTTATTTTTCAATGTGGTTTGATTCAGGGATATTAGGAGTCATTTCATATTTCGGGGCATTAATTGTAATCATGTTCCGTCAAATGAAATTTAATTATATCGTCATTGCGTTTGTGGTGTCTTTATGTTTTAACGTGACTTATGAATCATGGTTAGTTGCCTCTTTAAATCCATTCACCATTATTTATTTAACCATTTTAACAATTATAATAGCGAACTTTGCTCCAAATGTGGAGGTTGAGCATGTAAACGAAACCGATTCCAATTCAAATGAAGAAAGTAAATAAGGGAAAGATATTTAGACGCTCGTTGTTGTTGCTGTTGATCGTTTTAACTGCAGGAATTTACTTTTCAAATAAGTTTGTTAAAACCAAAGGATTTGATAGTATTTCTGACTTTACGTCTAATTATTGGCAAAATAAATCGCTCGCAGAAAATGTAGAACCAGAAGTATTGGAATTATTTACTTCAGAAGAAGACTTCAATTTTTTAAAAGAAAAGAGAGAAATCGCTTTAGACAGAGGGATTCAAATTAATGAGGGAGAAAGCTACGTTCCTTGTAAGTTGTTAGGGGTGACGGAAGATACGTTGTCTGGTGAAATGAGATTAAAAGGCCACATGACGGATCACCTTGAAGGTGATAAGTGGTCGTTTAGAATTAAGTTAGAAAGTGGTACTTATAAAGAAATGTATCGTTTCTCTCTGCAGAATCCAGCAACAAGAAGCTACGCTAATGAGTGGTTATATCATGAGCTTTTAAAACATGAAGGAATCATAGCTTTAAAATATGATTTTATCAGATTGAAGTTGAATGATAAGGACCTTGGGATTTATGCTATTGAGGAACATTTTGGGCAACATGTTCCACTTGGAAATGATCGTCCTAATGGTGCTATTTTAAGATGGAACCCCGAGTTATATTGGGATTGGAGAATAAACGAAATGGGAGGTAATTATTATGATAATCAGAACGGCGAATATCAAAACACTTTCGTTGAGCCATACGATAGAGGTACTGTCAGAAAGGATAGTTCATTGCTGGCAACATATTTAATTGGGGCTGAAAAATTAGAAGGATTTAGAAGAGGAAAGTACAAGACTTCAGATATTTTTGATGTTGAGCTAATGGCAAAGTTTCATGCTATAGTTGATTTAATTGGAGGACATCATTCCTTAGATTGGAGTGACATTAAATTCTTTTATAATCAAGAAACGGGTAAAATTGAACCAGTCGGATATGAGAGTTTCTCGGTGCGAGAAACGGTGGCGATTGCAGGTCAAAGACAACCAGTCACTGAAGCTCTTGTAAATTTAGATTACCACAATCAATTATTTTCAGATTCTATATTTTATGCGGCTTATATAAAAGAGTTAAGAAGAATTTGTAATGTAGAATATTTTGAATCTTTTCAACAAAAAATCAACGTTGACTTAAATAAAAAGTTAGGAATTTTAGCACATGAATTCGCTTACATTAAGTTTTCATATGAACCTTATTTTGACAACATTGAAAAGATTAAGAATATTCTCGATTTACCAAAGCCTTTACATGCGTTCGTTGAGAATAAAACGGCTGATTCAGTATTAATATCGGTGGCTCCAGTTAGTGATTTTCCTATTGTAATTCATAGCGTTATTTTTAAGGATGATGAGGAGGTAAAGCTAAATGAAGCTGTTTTGATTCCTCCGAAACCACGAAATACCTTTTCGCAGTATTACTATTTCTCTGTTCATCATAGCGCTAAGAAAATTAAAAACTTACGATTAAAAGTTTCAATTCCAGGTGGAGAAAACTTTGAAATAGAAGTATCCGATTTTCCATCTTTTAATTTTGAATTAGACAGGAATGTTGGATCTGAATCAAGCGATTCAATTTTAAATCTTTTGTCTCAAAATACCTACGTTTTTAACCATCAACAAATCACAATTTCTGAAACTGTTGTAATTGAAAAAGGAAAAGAGTTAAAACTCTATCCTGGTCAGGAAATTACTCTTTTAGATGGTGGTCAATTAATTATTAAAGGAAGTTTAAAGAGCTTAGGAACCGAAGAGAATCCAGTTAGGTTTAATCTTTTAGGAAGTGATAAACTCTTGATTAATAATGCTGATTTTATTGCTGTCAATACTTTGTTTACTGATGGTAAAAAAGGTGCTATCACTGTTTTCAATTCTCAAGTAGCGCTAAACAATTGTACTTTCGTAAATCAAACTTCTGAATTATTTCAAGCTCAAGAATCAGATTTTGAGTTTCTGAGATGTAAGTCAGATATGGTAGAGACTTGGATAAATGCTAATAAATCTGAATTGGTATTTAATGATTGTTACGCATTTAATGGTGAAGAGATGATAAAAGCTAATAACTCTGTAATCAAAATGAAAGAAAGTGAGGTTAGCCATTTTAAGAAAGTGGCCACACTTGATCATATCTCTACTTTTTTAACTTGGGGATGTAGCTTTTTAGAGAACGAAGTATTCGCAGAATTAAATAACGCTTCTTTTGGTAGATTCATTACGACTACAATAGATTCAAAAAATGGTGTAGGTTTTAAAATTGACGAAGGTTCATTTTCAAAGAAAAAGTCAACTTATGACCTGTATAAATCAACTACGAACTTAAAAGCTGAAGTTTTATAAGATGAATAGGATAGTTGTATATTTCGTATTGTTTTTTATTTCAAGTAGCGGTTTAGCTAATGATTATATATCTCCATTCAACAGTCTAGAAATAAAAAAAGATACAACCAAGTATCATTTTTTTGTAAGTGGCCATTTTTATGGATCTGATAAAAATCAATCTGGCTTGCCTGCAAACACTATACTAGGCAATCTTGATTGGATAAACCAGCAGGAACCTTATATGTTTATTCATTTAGGTGATTTGTTCAAAGATGTTAATACCAACATCCCCAATTACGAACGAACGCTTTTCAGTAAATTAAAAAGTCCTTTGGTGAATACAGTTGGTAACCACGATATTTCCGGAACAACATATCAGGATAATTATGGTGAAACAGATTTCAGTTTTGAAGTTGCAAATGACCTGCATATTATTTTAGATACAGAGAAAAATAACGGAGATTTGAGCAATGAGCAATTAGGTCTGATTAAGTCTGCCCAAAGAGCCGGGTTAGCCTATGATAATATATTCATTTATACGCACCGTACAATTTGGAAGGACGGATATTCAGACTTGAATGGATTGTTTTCAGACAACACGCAATCAATTACAGGAAATAACTTTAGTTCGGAGGTTAAACCTTTGATAGAGGATTTGGCAAAAAACAGCAATCTTTATTGGATGTCAGGTTCCATGGGAACAGCTCCTGCATCTTTTTTTCATTATGAGAATAGTGGGGTAACATTTATCGCTACGGCTATCCGTGAATTACCAAGAGACGCAATTTTAGAAGTTATTGTAGATGGATCAAATACGAGTTTTCAAACACATTCTTTGACAAGGCAAGAATTGAGTTCTTTAGAAACTTACAATGTTGAATTTTGGCAATCTAACTTAGGTGTTGAGCCTTATAACTATAAATTGATTCCATATTATTTCGAAGTAATGTTGACCCACAGGTTTTTCTGGTATGGAGTTCTATGGACATTTTTTGGGGTAACAGTAATCTACCTATTTGTCAGAAGAAAAAAACGCAAATCAAAGATTAAACCTTCCGCCTAATTACAAGTCATAACATTAACCAATTGTACCTTCTAAAATTGATGTTATGACTAAAATGAAAATTCTTTATATCGCAATCAAAGGACTGATATTGGCAAATATTTTCTTCGCCTAAGTAGTGGTCAATGATGAATCGTCTAAAAGCTCATCTTCGCCATCAAATTCTGGTGCATCTTCTTCAAAATCTGGCATTGAGGCATTCTCGTCTTTTGGAACGAACCAAAGAGCAAAAAATCCAGCAAAGAAAAATACCATTAATGCTACAACCGAAAAGCGCATATCGCCTGAATAAGCTTCAGCCAAACCAAAAATTACCATTCCTATAACGATTCCAATTTTCTCAGTAATATCATAGAAACTGAAAAATGAGGCGGTATCATTCGTTTTTGGTAAAAATTTAGAATAAGTCGATCGACTTAAGGCCTGAGTTCCGCCCATGACAAAACCGACTATTCCTGCTAAAATGTAAAAGTTAATTTCATCATAAACAAAGAAATACGCGAACGCACAACATGCAACCCAAACAAATAATGCGATTCCTAAAGTTTTTAAATTACCAAGTTTCTTGGAAATAACAGAAAACAACAATGAACCTGGTATAGCAATGAATTGTATGAGAAGCACTGCAATTATTAAACCGGCAGTATTTCCGTCTTTAAAAACTTCTTTCTTGGCGAAAAGTACGGCCATTAGCATTACCGTCTGCACTCCCATTGAAAAAATAAAGAAAGAAATTAAGTAACGTTTCAAACGTTTAGTGGTTTTAATAAACTTTCCAACTTTTCTCAATTCCCTAAAACCGTCACCCATTATTTGACGAGTTATCTTATTTTTTGAGGTTTTATTGGGGAGTTTACTGTAAGTAATTTGACTAAAACCAATCCACCATAAACCCGTAATCCAAAAGCAATCTTTTGCTCTAATTAATTCAAAAGCTTGCATCAAAATTAAAAGTGTTATTAATAGTAAAGCAGAACCGAAATATCCCATAGAGAAACCCTGTGCTGATAGCTTGTCATGATCTTTTGGTTCAGCAACTTCTGGTAAATAAGCATTATAAAATACCAAGCTGTTCCAAAATCCTAAACTTGCTAAAAACAAAAATGTCATGGCTAGCTCTAAAGGAACATCATTAAAAAAATACAATGCTGCTACTGATCCTCCGCCTAAATAACAAAAGAATTGCATAAAGCGCTTTTTACTTCCTGCATAATCGGCAATACCAGACAATAGCGGTGAAAGAAAGGAAACCATCAAAAGTGAGGCTGCCACAACGTAAGAATAAAGTACGGTGTTTTTTATCTCATATCCCCAAAAAGTGACCAAGTCGGAAACCGTTTTTCCGTCAACTTTTGTGCTTGTTACAGTTTCATAAAAAATCGGAAATATCGCAGTAGAAATAACAAGTGGATAAACCGAATTAGCCCAGTCATAAAACGCCCAGGCACGCATTGTTTTCGGATCTCCTTTTTTGATAGGGTTTGCCATGGTTTAAAGATGGCAAAAAAAAACCACCTAGAATATTCTAGATGGTTTCAATTTTATTTTTGACCTCAAGTCTAATTTAACTTGAAGGTGACTCTTCGGTTTTTCGCTTGACCAATTTCATCTCCTGTGGTACTGTTAGGAGCAGTATCCCCCTTAGTCACAATAGTGATTCTTTCTGCTGAAATTCCTTTAGAAACTAAGTGCTTCTTCACTGCTTCAGCTCTTTTCTTATCAATTCCTGCTGCCTTAGTATCTGCAGTTTCATCAGAATCAGCATAACCAATAATAGTTAATTTGTGTGCATCATTACCTAACATGATTTTTTCAATGTTTGCTAAGTTTTCAAAGTCAGATTTTGTAAAGTCTGCCTTGTTGTATCCGAAATATAATTCAGTAAACTTTGCAATCATATCATCCTTCATACCTTCAGTATTCAAAGATCCCACTTGGTAGATGTACTCAGTTTTAACTTCGTGCTCTTTGATTTTGCAATCACACTGAGACTCGTCATCAACCATTACTACAGAAACGTTATCAATGTAGTAATAAGCAGAAACAACTGTAGTTCCAGTAAAGTTTTTTGGTTTTTTTAATCGTTGGTTACTTGTTTCACCGTTTGAATAAAAATTTCCAATCGTCAAGAACTTTTCTCCACCTTTTGCAATGTAAGTTCCACAAACTTCTTCCCAACCAAATGTTGCATTGAACACAGGGTTGTCTTTATGCTGAATGTGAGTATTTGATAAAATACTTTTATTCTCATCTATATTGTATTGCTTTTTTGAAAAGTTCACTCCAATGTTGTTAGATGCATATTTTGATCCTTCAGCCAATGAAACATAAAACTTAACGCAGTATGCTGCATCTTTTCTTAAAGGAAGTTTCAGTTTTGTAGACACATAACTTCTTGGCTCTTTATCATTATAAGAGAACGCTCTGATTCCGGCGTAATTTTTTCCATCTTGCGGATCTTCATTTCCTAATGTATTTGAAGGAGTTCCGTAACCTTCTTTTACTTTAGCTGAAAACAAATCAGCAGAAGCTTTTGTTGGCGACATCCATCCTACGGCAACGTTTATCGCTCCACCTCTTTTAATTTTCCCTTCAATCGACTCAAAACTTGGGTTTTCTACCATGTTTTGTGAATCTTGACCAAAAGAAATTAGTCCGACAGTTAGTGATAATAACGAAATAGCAATTTTTTTCATCTTTTCAATTTTTTTAATTTTTAGCAAACCCTTTAACAGTCTCAATAAAACATTTAACTTTTTCAGGATCTGTGTCTGGATAAACACCGTGCCCTAAATTAGCTATATGCCTTTGATTTCCAAAAGAATTTAGCATGTTTTTTGTTTTCTCTTCAATGGTTTTAAAGTCAGCATACAATACACATGGGTCTAGATTTCCTTGTAAGGTTTTATCTGCTCCAAGTATCGCTCTACTTTGTTTAATGTCCATATTCCAATCTATACCAACAGTTTGACAATTCAACTGCGCAATCTCTTCTCTTGCGTAATACGCTCCTTTAGCAAAAACTGTTACAGGAACTTCATTAATGGCGTCACATATCATACTTACATATTTCATTCCAAACTCCGAATATTCAGTTGGACCAAGGATTCCAGACCATGAATCGAAGATTTGAATGATATCTGCACCAGCTTCAATTTGTAGCTTTAAATACTTTATTGTCACATTTGTGATCTGCTCCAGCAATTTATGAGACATTTCAGGATTTTGAAATAACTGCTTCTTAGCTTTAGAGAAAGTTTTAGAACCTTCTCCTTCTGTCATGTAGCAGAATATTGTCCAAGGAGCTCCGCAAAATCCAATCAATGGTACACGACCATTCAATTCTTTTTTAGTAACTCTGATAGCGTCTGTAACATAACCTAATCTGTCAGCCACATCTATTTGATCTGAAACTAATTTTAAATCTTCAGGTCCTCTAATGGTGTCTTCAAACCAAGGTCCTTTCTTTTCTATCATTTGATAAGGCAATCCCATTGCTTCTGGAATCACCAAGATGTCAGAAAAAATAATAGCGGCATCCACACCTAAAATATCTACCGGTTGAATCGTAACTTCTGCGGCACGTTCAGGAGTTTCAACCAATTCTTTGAATCCACTTAAACTTGCTCTTACTGCTCTGTATTCTGGTAAAATTCTGCCAGCTTGACGCATTAACCAAACAGGATAGCGCTCTGTTGGTTCTCCATTTATCGTTCTTAAAATTAAGTCGTTTTGATACTCGCTCATTGATTTACCAGTTTATTGGAACTTTTCCCTGCGAAATTAACAATTCGTTTGCTTTACTAAAGTGTTTACAGCCAAAAAAACCACGATATGCAGAAAGTGGTGACGGATGCACACTCTCTAAAACAAAATGCTTTTCAGAATTAATGAAAGTTTTCTTAGTAATAGCTTGATTTCCCCATAACAAGAAAACCGTTCCGGTGGTTCGATTAGAAATTTCTTGAATCACCGCATCTGTGAATTTTTGCCATCCGTAATTTTTGTGAGAATTGGCTTCGCCGGCAGTTACGGTTAATACTGTATTTAATAAAAATACTCCTTGATCACTCCAGTCACTTAGATCTCCATGCTTTTTTTGGATTCCTAAATCGCTTTCTATCTCTTTAAATATATTTTTTAAAGATTTTGGTAAAGGTTGAACCTGCTTATTCACAGAAAAACACAACCCGTTTGCATGACCAGGAGTGGGATAGGGGTCTTGACCAAGAATCACAACTTTGATTTGGTCAATCTCTAATTCATTGAAAACCCTAAATATATTTTCCTTTTCAGGGAGTACTTCAGACTGTTTTATAGATTGTTTCACTTTATCGCAGAGTTGCGCATAATCAGTTGAGTTAACTATTTCTGATAGGATGCTTTTCCAATGTGAATTAAGTTTAAGTTCCATGTTATAAAACAAAAAAAGCCTAACCCGCAATGCAGGTTAGACCACTATTTTTTATCAAGAAATTCGACTTAAAGAGCGTTAACTCTTTTTGTCAAGCTAGACTTTAAGTTAGCCGCTTTATTCTTGTGAATAACGTTTCTTTTAGCTAATTTATCAAGCATAGAAGCTACTTTCGGAAGCATTGCAGTTGCTTCTTTTTTATCAGTAGTATCTCTTAAAACAGCAACAGCATTACGTGTAGTTTTATGCTGGTACTTGTTTCTTAATCTCTTTGCATTATTAGCTCTAATTCTCTTTAATGCTGATTTATGATTTGCCATAATCTTTATTTATTTCTCTTCAATTTTGTGAATCATTATAATTCACTAAGTGTTCTGAGTAAACGTGAACACTTAAATTCAATCCTCTACTCGGTAGTTTTTAATAGTAGCCCATAGGAGAATCGAACTCCTGTTTCCAGGATGAAAACCTGGCGTCCTAACCACTAGACGAATGGGCCTTTACAATAATCTTTAATTCATTCCTTTTTGACGTTTCAAAAAGTTTAGTAGCCCATAGGAGAATCGAACTCCTGTTTCCAGGATGAAAACCTGGCGTCCTAACCACTAGACGAATGGGCCGCACTGGCTGACTTTCCTAAGAAAATCATACTTCTCTAAAGAAGTTTTTGCCTGTAGGCGGGTGCAAATATACCGCTAAAAATTTTTATCGCAAGAAAAAAATGAAAATTTTGAATAAAAATTATGCGGTAATGTCATGATCCGAACTGAACTGAAAACCTAATCGCTTCGCGGTTTTCAATTTCGAATTGCTACTTAAAGTTTGTAATTCTGCAACCGAAACTTGGCTAACCGCTTGATATGGTGGCGTCAATAAATCAAAATCTAAGGCGTAAATAGCTACTCTAATGATGATTTCTTGAATGATTTCTGCTGATATTACCTGGTTCATAAAGTTGTTGTAAATAAAATCCATTGGACCTTTTCCTTCAACTTTAAAATGATTTTCAGCATTGATAAAAATTCTGCAAAGCATATACCCCGCATCATTATGTCTATTGTATTCAAAAGAATCTGCTAAAAAGTCGTAAACATTTATAATTCCACAATATGCGTTTTGCGGATTATTCATGACATAAGAGGTTTGTGTTGCAAAATCTGTTGATGGTAGTTTGAACACATTAGAATGCATGTGGAAAACCAAAACATCTGAACCGATAAAAAGTTGGGCTTCACCTTCACCACGATCTATGAATTTTAGTCTGATTTTATCATTGTTGATGCCTTTTTTCAACACATCCACACAATCTGAAATTTCTTTTTTGAAAATCCCAAACCACTCTTTTGTATTTTTAAAAACGAGCTGTTTATGACCAGATTTGGCCTTTAACATGTTTAATAATATCTCTTTTCCTTCTATGTTACTCATATTAATAAGCTTTTGCAAAGATCACTCTTTGCTGTGACGGTGCCCCAGTCACCATACATTTACCTGGTTCTTTATCTCCTTCTAAAGGAATACAACGGATTGTAGCTTTAGTATCTTGTTTCACTTTTTCTTCCGTTTCTGCCGTTCCGTCCCAATGTGCCAAGAAAAATCCACCATCATTAATTTTCGTTTTAAATTCTTCATAAGAATCAACCTTTTGGATATTGGATGCTCTAAAATCTTGGGCTTTCTTAAATAAGTTGGCCTGAATTTCATCTAACAATCCGATAACATGATCAACGCAAGTGTCCAAAGCAATAGTCTGTTTTTCTTGAGTATCTCTTCTTGCAACTTCTATATTTCCTGCCGCTAAATCTCTTGCGCCAATAGCAAGTCTAACCGGAACACCTTTTGCTTCATATTCGGCAAATTTCCATCCTGGTCGTCTATTGTCGTCATCATCAAACTTAACCGAAATGTTCTTCGATTTTAACGCGTCTATGATTGGTTTTAACTGGTCATAAATTTCATTGAGTTGCTCTTCACCTTTATAAATTGGAACTATTGCCACATGAATTGGTGCCAAGGCTGGTGGTAGTACTAATCCTAAATCATCTGAATGGGTCATGATCAAAGCTCCCATAAGTCTGGTGGAAACACCCCAAGAAGTTGCCCAAACATAATCTTGTTTCCCTTCTTTGTCTGCAAACTTTACATCAAAAGCTTTTGCGAAATTTTGACCTAAAAAGTGAGAAGTTCCAGCTTGAAGTGCTTTACCATCTTGCATCATTGCTTCAATGCAGTAAGTTTCTTCTGCTCCAGCAAATCGTTCTGATTCTGATTTCAAGCCTTGAATAACTGGCATTGCCATAAATTCTTCGGCAAATTTGGCATAAACGGCATTCATTTGCTCCGTTTCTGCAATGGCTTCATCTCTCGTTGCATGTGCCGTATGTCCTTCTTGCCATAAAAACTCAGCTGTTCTCAAAAATAAACGCGTTCTCATTTCCCAACGCACAACATTTGCCCATTGATTAATTAGAATAGGTAAGTCTCTGTATGATTGAATCCATTTTTTATAAGTACTCCAAATAATAGCCTCTGAAGTTGGTCTAACAACGAGTTCTTCTTCTAGTTTGGCATTAGGGTCAACTTTTAATTTTCCTGGATTTTCGGTGTCATTCATTAATCGATAATGTGTAACAACCGCACATTCTTTTGCAAAGCCTTCTGCGTTTTTCTCTTCAGCTTCAAACAAACTTTTTGGAACGAAAAGTGGAAAATATGCGTTTTGATGCCCCGTTTCCTTGAACATTTTGTCCAATTGGTCTTTAATTTTTTCCCAAATAGCGAAGCCATAAGGTTTGATAACCATACAACCTCTAACGTCCGAATGCTCAGCTAATTCAGCGACTTTGATGATGTCGGTATACCATTTTGAATAATCATTTTCACGTTTTGTGATTTTTTCTGCCATTTTTGGTATAATATTTGTAACTTATTCCTGTGAAAACAAATGTAGGAAGAAAAACCAAAAACCTTTCTACCTTAAACCAATCCACTATGAAAAAGTCAATATTTTTGATCGCGCCTTTGACTTTTCTCATGTCTTGTTCACAGACATCTGAAATTTTTGATGACGCTTATGACGAAGCAAAAGCTCCGCCAATTGTTAATGTAGATGATGAAGCAGGTTATGCTGATTACATCAAAAATCAAGAAGATGTCTATGATGTAGAAGTAGACACTAATCGATACGATAATAAAACTTTAGGGAATCCTTCTTATTACGGACCTGGTACCAACCAGTACAGTTATAATAATGGAACCAATAATAGCAGACCATGGGATTATTATGGTGCTAACCCTAATGTATGTTACAATCAAAACGGATCTTACAGCAACTTCAATTATGGTTGTCAATATGGTTGTATGACCTACAACTCTTATGGTAGCTGTTGGCATACCAATCATTACGGAAATCAGAATTACAATTGGTCATGCAATGGTTCTGTGGTATACGGAACTTATGATCCGCATAATCCATACAACAATTACTATGGAAATAACGGCTATTACGGTAATAATTACTGTGGTAACAACGGGTTTTTCGGAAATAACTATGGTTATGGAAACGGCTATGGTTATGGAAACAACTACGGATACGGAAATTATTATGGAAATAACTTTTATGGAAACGGCTATTATGGCAATGGATACTATGGAGGATATAACTATGGAAACCCAGGATTATTTGGTTTTGGATGGTGGGGTAACGGAGGGAACTCTGGTATTGTAGCAAACGGAACAGATAATAATACAGGTGGGAATCACCATCATGGACATAGAGGCGGAACTTCTTATGGAGGAAACTCTGGAAACACAACGGTTTATGAGCATACGGTTAAATCTGCTGAGGCAACTTCTTCAACACCTTTTCCATCTTATACCGCAGGTCAAACAGTTAAACCTACTTACACTGCTGGAAATTCAAAGCCAACAACAGGAACGGTTATCGGTTCAGGCACTAAAGTGGACAAAACAAATCCATCTTCTTATACTTCAACACCAGTAAATAATCAAACTAATACGTATACTGCTGAAAGAACTAATCCAGCTAATAATGGAAAAGCGAAGCCTGCAGGAAATAGGTTTGAAACTGGAAATGTGACAAGAACTGGAGGGACATCTAATACGTACAGTTCAGGGTCTTATTCTAGAAATACTAATTCTGGCAATAATAGTACCGCTGGTAATTCAGGATATACTAACCCTAATAAATACGGAAATAGAACAAATCCTAATACTACACAATCACATACGAATACTTCTACCAATTCAAATACTGGAAGGTACAATTCTACTGGAAGAACAAATACTAATAACAATTCTAGCTATTCAGGAAATCGTTCTACAAATAGTGGAAGTTCAAACGGAAGCTACTCTGGTTCTAGAGGAGGATCAACATCTTCTAATACTTCAGGATCTAGCTCAAGAGGAGGTTCAACTTCATCAGGATCTACAGGACGTAAAAGATAAGCTATGAAGTTGCGAGTTTTGATTGTGACCCTAATCTTGGGAGCAACATCTTTTGCTCAAAATGAAGAAGATGCGTTAAGATACAGTTTAACTTATTTTGGTGGAACAGCCAGAAATATGGGCTATGCGGGAGCATTGTCTGCCTTGGGAGGAGATTTTTCAAATGCTGCTCAAAATCCTGCAGGATTAGGAAGAATGACCAAAAGTAATTTCAGTTTTACTCAAAATGTGGAAGTGAATCACGTTAACACCAGTTTTGTTGGAGAAAACACGAAAGCTACCGTGGCCAACTATAATTTTGGGAACCTTTCTTATGTTAAGGCTTATGAATTAAATCCAAATACGTTTAAAAACTGGTATTCTGTGCAGATTGGAATTGGAATGACTAGAGTTAAAAGTTTCAATCAGGAAATGACCTACGCTGGAACTACAGATTCGTCTATTCTTCATTCGTTTGCAAATGAAGCTTATGGTACACCAGAAAATGCAATCTACGATTGGCATCCGTTTACGGCGGCATTAGCTTATGAAACTTACGCTATTGATCCTGGTCCAAACAACACCTATACCACTCAATTTTCGTCAGGTCAAGCTGAACAAAAGAGAGAAATCTATAGATCAGGAGGAATTACAGAATATAATTTATTGACGGTTAGTGGTAATTATGCGAATAAACTTTTGGTGGGTGCTTCTTTCAATTATATCAGAACTAAATATAAAGAGGTATACAAGCACACAGAAAACTATACGGATGAATCATTATGGATTAAAGACATAGTGTATCAAGGAGATCTTGATATTCTGGGAAATGGAGTCAATGCTCGATTAGGGGTGATTTATATGCCCAAACCTTCTATGAGAGTCGGTCTAGCAATAGAGACACCTACTTTTAATATGATGTCTGATTCTTGGTGGAATGACATGGCAACAAATACAGGTGATGGTGTTTTAAAGCCTTTTGAAGCTCCAACTGGAGATTATAAGTATAATGTAATTACTCCCTTCAAAGCAAATGCATCATTCGCAGCGGTAATTAAGAAATATGGTTCTGTTGGAGCAGAAATAGAGTTCGTGGATTATTCAGGAGCTAAATTAAGCGATAAAAGAGAAGCATCTGCACCATATAGTTTTAATAATGAAAATGCCCAAATAGACAATATTTATCGATCCGTTTTAAACGCTAAAGTTGGAGTAGAAGCAAGGTTTACACCACAATTATATGGTAGATTAGGTTACGCCATGTATGGATCTCCTTATACAAGAGAAAGTGGTAACAATACTACGCCAATTCAATTTTTTACGGCAGGAGTTGGTTACAATTTTGGAATCGTTTATCTAGATATGGCTTATGTTCTTCAAAAGAGAAATGAAGATTATTATGCTTATGATCCGGCAGTTAATGGAAGCTTTTCCAATATGAATATTTCAAATTCAAGAATATCTTTTTCTATTGGAGCAAGATTTTAAGAGCTTCTTTCTAAAAGAATTAGAGCTATGTTTTCACGGACATGGCTTTTTTTATGTCTAAAAACAAAAAGAGGTAATCTGATTTCAGATTACCTCTTTTAGAGCGGGAGACGAGACTCGAACTCGCGACCCTCAGCTTGGAAGGCTGACGCTCTACCAACTGAGCTACTCCCGCTTGTAAATTAATTACAGGGCAAATATAATAAACTTTCCAATTTGGTAAACATACATTCCGTTTTTAAAAAACTAAATTTGCAATAGAATTCAATTTAGAAGATGGAAAACATTAGAGAACAACTCATTAAAATTTATACACAGACAAATCAATTTGGAAAATTAATTGGAATTGAGTTGAAAAAATTTGAGTCAGACGAAATTATTTACGAAATGACAATTTCAGATAAGCATTTAGCAACACCAACAACAGCTCATGGCGGAGTGTTATCCGCCTATATGGATGGGGTTTTAGGACTGGCTGCCTTATATGTTTCTTCTGAAAATGGCAATTTAGTTTCAACCGTTGAATTTAAAATTAACTACTTAAAACCAGCACGTAAAGGTGATGTTTTAATAGGGGTAGGAAAAGTTATCTCTAACGGAAAACGAATAATTATCGCTCAAGGTGAAATTATAAATAAAGCGAGTGGAGAGAAAGTGGCTATTGCAACTGGAACCTTTAACGCATATCCTTATCAAAAAAGTGGGATGACCATGACTGATTTGGACTTAATTTCTTAAGGTGGAGAACCTTTTTTTAATAGCTTTGTAAAAAAAACGGAATACATGTCCCATATCTCTGACAGAGTCAATAATCTAGAGGAATCTGCAACCATTGCAATGGCTTCTAAAAGTCGTGAATTAATAGCAGAAGGAAAAGATATCATTTCATTAAGTCTTGGAGAACCAGATTTTCATACACCAGATTTCGTAAAAGAAGCAGCCAAAGATGGAATAGATCAGAACTATTCTACTTATATGCCAGTTCCTGGGTATTTGGATTTAAGGCAAGCAATTGCTGCCAAGTTTAAACGTGATAATGGTATAGATTATACAGCTGATCAAATAGTAGTTTCAACTGGAGCTAAGCAAAGTTTGATTAATGTGGTCATGTCTCTTGTAAATGAGGGTGATGAGGTGATTGTTCCAGCTCCTTACTGGGTAACTTATGTAGAACAGGTGAAATTGTTTGGAGGAATCCCCGTAATTGTAGAAACATCAATTGATGACGATTTTAAAATGACTCCAGAGCAATTAAAAGGAGCCATGACTGATAAAACGAAGTTGATGGTTTTTAGTAATCCATGTAATCCAACAGGGTCAGCCTATTCATATGATGAATTAGCAGCCTTGGCGGATGTAATTGCTACCAAAAAAGACTTCTACGTAATTTCAGATGAAATTTACGAGCACATAAACTTTGTTGGAAAAAATGTCAGTTTAGCAGCATTTGACCATGTATATGATCAAACGATTACTGTAAATGGTGTATCAAAAGCCTTTGCAATGACAGGGTGGCGTGTAGGTTATATCGGAGCGCCACTAGCAATAGCGAAAGCATGTTCTAAAATTCAAGGGCAATTTACTTCAGGAACAGGTTCTATTTCACAGAGAGCAACAAAAGCAGCTGTTGAGGCAGATCCATCAAAGATTAAGTTCATGGTAGATGCTTTCCACAAAAGGAGAGATTTGGTCTTGGCTAAATTAGGTGAAATTGATGGCGTAAAATTAAATGTTCCGGAAGGAGCGTTCTATGTATTTCCAGATATCAGTTCGTTTTTTGGAAAATCATACGGAAATCATACCATAAAATCAGCGAGCGATTTATCTATGTACTTATTAGATGAAGCCCTTGTTGCATTGGTAACAGGTGAAGCGTTTGGTGATCCGAATTGCATCAGATTATCATATGCCGCTTCAGAAGAAGTGCTAACAGAAGCAATTGCAAGAATTAAAACAGCATTAGATAAATTAGCTTAATGTCTAGAGTAGAAGACATATTTAAATCATTTGAAGGTAAAAAAGTCATTGTTCTGGGAGATGTCATGATTGACACTTACATTGAGGGAACAGTAGATAGAATTTCACCTGAGGCGCCAGTTCCGGTGGTGAACTTTAAAACCAGAAGCAGCAGATTAGGTGGGGCAGCAAATGTGGCACTTAATTTAAAAGCCTTAGGAGCAGATCCAATTATATGTACAATTATTGGTAAGGATGATGAGGCTGAAAATTTCATGAAGCTTGTCAATGACGCACAACTCACTCCAAAAGGAATTATCCCTTTTGATGATAGAGTAACTACTGTTAAAACCAGAGTGATTGGTAATAATCAACAATTGTTACGCGTAGATCATGAAAAAGCAGAAGCCATCACTTCATCAGCAGAGTTTGCATTACTTGAAAAAGTGAAAGAATTTGTTGAGAAGGATGAAGCAGGGGTAATTGTTTTCCAAGATTATAACAAAGGAGTTTTAACTGCAGATTTAATTGAGAAAACTATCGCATTTGCCAATGAAGCTGGTGTGTTAACTGCTGTTGATCCTAAGAAAGATAATTTTGAATTGTATAAAAACGTATCACTTTTTAAACCCAACTTAAAAGAATTGAGAGAAGGAACAGGTGTGGATGTTGATATGGCGAAAAAAGAAACTTTTTTAGAAGCTGTAGAGATTATCCAAAACGACATGGCACCAATGAATACTTTTGTAACGCTTTCAGAACACGGAGTTTTTATTTGTGATAAAGAAGAAAAGCATTTCATTCCAGCATTTCCAAGACAAATTGCAGATGTGTCAGGAGCGGGAGATACGGTAATTTCAGTTGCTTCGCTTTGTTTAGCTGCTGATGTTGACAATAAAACATTGGCCACTTTAGCAAATTTGGCTGGTGGATTAGTCTGCGAACAAGTTGGTGTTGTATCTGTTAATAAAGAAGACCTCATGAGTGAGGCAATTACACATTTAAGATAAGCAAGTTGGGTACCAAAGTAAAACCATATAACAAATCAACTTCTACTAAAAAAGAAGAAGTTGCTGAGATGTTTGATAATATTTCTAAACGTTACGATTTTTTAAATCACTTCCTTTCTATGGGAATCGATAAAATCTGGCGAAAGAAAGCTGTAAAGATTCTGAAGAAATACAAACCAAAAGTTATTTTAGATATTGCAACCGGTACAGGTGATTTTGCCATCTCTGCAATGCGCTTAAAACCTACTAAAATTGTAGGGTTGGACCTTTCTGAAGGAATGCTTGAAGTAGGCAGAAAAAAAATGAAAAAGAAAGGCCTTGATGGAACGATTGAAATGATTCAGGGGGATTCTGAAAATTTACCGTTTGAAGACAATCATTTTGACGGTTATACTGTAGGTTTTGGTGTCAGAAATTTTGAGAACTTAGAAGCTGGCCTAGGTGAGATGCTGAGAGTGTTAAAGCCAGGAGCGCCAGGAATAATTCTTGAATTTTCAAAGCCAAAGAAGTTTCCCGTTAAACAATCTTTTACCTTTTATTCAAAATTTATCATCCCTAAAATTGGTAAATCAATCTCTAAAGATTCGGCGGCTTATACTTACTTGCCTGAATCAGTAGCTGCTTTTCCTGAAGGACAAGACTTTATTGATATCATGAAAAAAGTGGGGTACAAAAATATTACTTCTAAATTAGTTTCTGGCGGAATTGCAACGATTTACGTAGGCGAGAAGTAAAAAAGTAACGCGTTTTAATATCTACGTTATTCTCTAATAGGCTGTGTTTTGTTCATTCAAATTACTAGCTTTGAGTTTTGCAAAAGAAAATTTACATATTAACTATTTTAATTCTGCTGACCTTTAGTGGATTTGCACAAAAGTACGGAAAGAATTATCCGACTTTTGATTACAAGCACCTTCATTTTGGATTTGCTTTAGGCGGTAATACGTCAGATTTTAGATATCAGATTAATCCAGATTCAGCTTACACAGATTCAATTTCATCCATTACCGTAAAAAAACAACCTGGATTTAATCTCGGAATAATTGGTTCTTGGGATATTCATGAGTCAGTACACATTAGATTCATTCCTTCCATTTCATTTCAAGAAAGACTGTTTAGCTACACTTTTTACGAAGACAAAGAATTGAGAAGAAAAGAAAATCGCTTAGAATCTACTTATTTAGATTTTCCTCTTTTATTGAAGTTAAGGTCTAAGCGATTGAACAATTTTGCGGCATATGCCATAGGTGGATTTCAATACAGTCTAGACCTTGCAAGTCAAAAAGATGTAGAGCAATCAGACATTGACCCTATTGTTAAAATCAAGCAACATGATTGGCAATATCAAGTAGGAGGAGGGTTTGACTTTTGGTTGCCTTATTTCAAACTTGGACTTGAATTAAAGATTTCTAATGGAATAAAGAATGTTGCCATTCAAGACAATACCTTCTTTATGGATCCTTTAGCTTCATTAAAAACTAAGGTTTGGTGGTTTTCAATCACTTTTGAAGGATAATAATAAATTCTCTTTTCAAGCGTTTTGCAATTGTGCAAAAAGTTTTAATCGTCATTTTTATATCACTTATAGCGTGGAATTCAAACGCTCAGAAATTTGGAAAGAACATTCCATCTTTTCAATATAGAAATTGGCATTTTGGAACAATGTTAGGTACGAACACAACTTCTTATAACGTACAGTTTAAAGACAATCCTTTTCAATACGATTCTGTTTCAAACATCAACATAGAAAGTCGACCTGGGATGGCAATTCATATTCCTTTGGTGTCTTACAACGCGCATGAAACCTTTCATTTTAGGTTTTTATCGAGTATTTCTTTTCATGAAACTAATTTCAATTATGCTTATTACGAAGAAGGTCGATTAAAAAGAAAGCAATACCGAACAGAACCGGTTTATTTGAATTTTCCCCTGTTCGTTAAAGTGAACACGAAACGTATCAACAATTTTTCGGCATACGCACTTGGTGGAGCGGGATATAGCTTAGATCTGGCCAGTCAAAAAGATGTTGAGCAATCCGTACAAAGTCCTATTCTTAAATTAAAGCAACATGATTGGCAATACCATGTGGGCGGTGGATTTGATTTCTATCTACCTTATTTCAAGTTGGGCTTAGAAATAAAAACAACAAGAGGAATCACTAATATTATGATTCAAGACAATACCTTTTTCTCTTCTCCAATAGAAAGTTTAAAGTCTAGAATGTGGTGGTTTTCGATTACCTTTGAGGGATAATGCGCGAAGCGCAGTTGATGGTACGCTTCGCTTTTAGTTAAAGAGTTCGTATCGGGAGTCCGATACTTCTGGCGCCAGTCATCTAGCATAAGTTTTCAATATTTTATGATGTTACCAAAAAAGTTTACTTCGAATATTACTTTTCAGGATAAATAGGATTTCTTAGATTTGATTAATTCATGAAAGATTTTAGAGACCTTGAAGTTTGGAAAGAATCACGAAAATTTAGAATGATTATTCGTGAAGTCGCGAAAAAATTTCCGAAAGAAGAACAATTTATACTTACGAGTCAGATAGTGAGATCGGTAAGTTCTGTAACAGCCAATATTGCTGAAGGCTTTGGTAGATATCACCATCAAGAAAATATACAGTTCTGTAGAATAGCGAAGGGTTCACTAACTGAAACTTTAGACCATTTGACTGTTGCTTTGGATGAAAATTATATTACAAATGAAAAATTTGATGAACTTTACAATCAATACGAAAAATGTATCAGGTTAATTAATGGATATATTAATTATTTAATCAAACAAAAAAAGAAAAGTTAATGAACAACAAGTTCAAAGAAGCCCGTGCGATTCAGTAACGAAAAGTCCAGCGGAGCATGGACGAACCAACAACCAACAACCAACAACCAAGAGCCAACAACCAAGAGCCAAGAGCCAATAACCAACAACCAAGAGCCAACAACCAAGAACCAACAAATGGTACACGAACTTCAACTAAGAATCCCATCTCAATACATTAACAACGAAGGATACATCCATGAGCAAATTTGTCGTGAATTGTCTATTCGTATAGATGACGTAAACCACATTGAAATTCTTAAGCGCTCAATAGATGCAAGAAAGAGGGAGATTAAATACAACTTAAAAGTTGCGGTTTATATTGGTGAAGAATTCAACGAATCAAAGTTTTTATTTGAACCACAAAATGTGGCAGATTGTCCTGAAGTTGTGATTATTGGAGCAGGACCAGCAGGGATTTACGCCGGACTTTACGCTTTAGAAAAAGGGTTGAAGCCAATCATTTATGAACGTGGTAAAGATGTAAGGGCAAGAAGAAGAGACTTGAAAGCGATTCATCAACATCACACTGTAAATCCAGAATCAAACTATTGCTTTGGCGAAGGCGGTGCGGGAACTTATTCTGACGGTAAATTATATACAAGATCTAAAAAACGTGGAAATGTAAAACGGGCTTTAGAGTGGTTTGTTCATTTCGGAGCAGATAAAGATATATTGGTAGATGCGCATCCGCATATAGGAACCAACAAGTTGCCTCAAATTATTCAAGCTATGCGTGAGTGTATCATTGAGCATGGGGGGGAGGTGCATTTTGATAGCAAGATGACAGATATTCTTTATGAGAATGGACAACTTACGGGTGTTCAGATAAACGGAGAAGAAATCAAAGAAACTCAGAACGTAATTCTGGCCACAGGACATTCAGCGCGAGACATATTTTACTTATTGAACGATAAAAACATAAAACTTGAAGCAAAACCTTTTGCCTTGGGGGTTAGAATTGAGCATCAACAAGATTTGATAGATGAAATACAATATCATGGGCAACTGAGTGGAGAGGATTTGCCTCCAGCATCATATTCGTTAGTTACGCAAGTAAAAGGGATGGGTGTTCACTCATTTTGTATGTGTCCAGGAGGGATCGTTGCTCCATGTGCAACTGCCCAAGAAGAAGTAGTGACGAACGGATGGTCACCTTCAAAACGTAATAATCCTTATTCCAATTCTGGAGTAGTGGTACAAATTACACCAGAAGATATAGACCCTAACTGGAACGGTAATCCCATGACTTGTCTAGAGTTTCAGAAGAAGGTAGAGCATGACTGTTGGGTTGCCGCAGGAAAAACTCAAAAAGTACCAGCGCAAAGAATGCAAGACTTTATTCAAGGAAAGGTTTCTAATTCCTTGCCCGAAACCTCTTACCAACCTGGACTTGCTTCTGTTGATTTGAATCAGGTATTACCTAAAATGATTTCAAGTAGGCTAAAACTGGCTTTTCAAGATTTTGGAAATAAAATGCAAGGCTATATTACCAATGATGCGGTTTTACATGCACCAGAATCTAGAACTTCGTCTCCAATTAAAATTCCTAGAGATTTTGAAACATTAGAGCATCCAGAGGTGAAAGGACTTTATCCTTGCGGAGAAGGTGCCGGCTTTGCAGGAGGAATCGTTTCAGCAGCTTTTGATGGTATGAATTGCGTTGAAAAAATTGCGCTTAAATCATTTAAATCATAGTTTAGCAGCTCATTTTAGCTCCTTGTCGAAAAGCACTTCCCTAATTTTTGATTGCTGTTTTTAATGGTGTACATTTGAGTATAACCATAATCTTATCGTATGAAAAAAATACTTTTTGCCCTTACATTATTCATTTCAACTTTATCTTATTCTCAAGTAAATCCGCACGCTATTGGTGTGAGACTTGGTGGATCACACTATGGTCATTATGGAGGAGAGATTTCGTATCAACACGGATTTGGGGATGCCAATCGTTTAGAAGTTGATCTTGGATGGAGAAATCATAAAAATTGGTCAAGTCTTGGTGTCGCTGTTGTATACCATTGGGTATGGAACATCACTGATGGCTTAAACTGGTACGTTGGTCCTGGAGGACATATTTCTATGTACAGTGGAAAAGACAATTTTAATGACGGTTTTGGCTTGGCTTTAGGTGGTCAAATTGGGATAGAATATGATTTCAATCAACACGGAGCCCCATTGCTTTTGAGCTTAGATGCAAGACCCATGTGGAATTTTATCGGATCTAATGGATACGGTGGTTTCGGATACGGGTCGGCCTTAGGAATTAGATATACCTTCTAAGGAATTGATAATAAAATAAAAAAGCCGCAACAGTTTAACTGTTGCGGCTTTTTTTATACTGAGTATTTCTATTCTGTGATATCTCCTAATGAAAAGACAGTAGAAGCATTTTGAGTCATCATTACTTGCGCTTCGTAATTAGGCATAAGCATAGTGTAATTTGAGTCTAAATCCCACAAATTTGGATTTACAAACCACTCACTAATATCCATTTGTACATCCACATTAGCATCTCCACTCAAAGTAAATGATTTGTTCAAGTCAATACTTGCGTAATTCGCATGAAAAATTGTATCGGTCATTGTGATTTCTCTAGCTGTACTTAAATTGTGATATTGAAAACTTGTGGTGTCCATGTTGCCATCAACAAATCTACCTTCAAACTTCATTTGGTGATAACCGCCTCCTAACATCATTGGTGAAGACCAGCTCGCTACGTTTAAGTCGGCGTAGGCGCCATCAACATTGTCTTCTATATCAAATCCGTAATTAAAACCAATTCCAGTATAGTTATCAATGTCAATAGCTTTTGGTAAAGTATAACTGAGTGTTGCAGCATCATCTAAATCAATTAAATGATAACCACTCACATAAAGACTGTCACCATTAGTTTTGTAAAACCTTACGTCAGAAATTAAATACTGCATCTTTGTTACTGACAGTAAATCTCCGTTTGCATTGGTATAGTTCAGCTGATCAAAATCGGCCGAAGTTACAGCTGTTCCGCCAAAGTTATGCGTGAAATTTAATGTGACATTTCCTTCTGTTGTATATTCACAAGTTCCATCATCTTTTTCTGCTTCAGTTTGAAAATTATCTGCAGTAGGATCTGTACAGCCTTTTTTCTTACATGAAGTTATTGTAAGTGCTGAAACGGAAAGTAATCCTATTAAAATTGTTGTAGTTTTCATATTTTAAAATTTGTAGGCCAGGCCTAAATTTAGCTTTTGTTTATTGATTAATTGAGAATATCCATTCATTTGATTGGATATCGCTTTTTGAAACTCTCCAAAAATCACGAAGTTTTTCAAAAAGACTTTTAAACCTAATTGAGCAAAATATGCTGAACCTCCTGTGTCATAATGAACTTCGGTTGATTCGTCAAATGCCGCTCTTTCCAAATTTACGCCTATCATAGGCATAAACGTAGTTTCTTTTATTTTGGTTTGATAAAAGAAATTGATTGTTGAATTAAAGGTGTTTCCATATCGATAAGGGTCTTTGTTTTTACCGTTAAACTTGAAATTAGTATTGGCAGCTACTCCGAATCCTTTATACTTGAATATGTACTTTGCATAAATTAGTCCGTCTAAACTTCCAGATCCTGGCTGTAAATCAAGATTAGGATAAAGGCCATTCACTTCTTTGTTAATCGCACCAACTGGTACTTTTAATCCTCCTCCAATTTCGAGTCGTTGCACTACATCATCCTTTGTACATAATTTGTAAGGATTTAATAATTGGTAACCTTGTAGTACTATTGGATCCGCCATTCCTTGAATCAAATACCTTCTAGTTTCATCTAACGTTTGGGTATTTATGACATAAGGAACGATTACCGTAGTTCGCCATCTTTTTTTTATGAGAAATTCTCCTCTTAATTCAATTGTATTGAAATATTCACTGACCTGATTTCCCCAAAATGCCGGATCGTTTCCATGAGCCGCATGTTTTTGCATGGTTTGTAATCCATAAAAATTGTAGGCGCCCATCATGAGACGACTGCGATAGTAAACACCAGCCATATTCTTGTCATCATTGGGTGACAAGCCCATGTAAACGTTACAATTATCGCAGGCAAAACTTTGGAATGAAATCAAAATCAATGAAAGCAATATGCATGTTTTCATTTAATTTTTATTCGTGATTAATTAGTTCATTAAACGAATAAAATCTCGGGAGGATTGAGCAGATTGAAAGCGTGTTTTTCTGAGCTTAAATCTAGAAAATAAAAATTGTTTGGCTGTGAGCTGTTGAAGTCAGCTATACGAATTGATTGACCGTTTTCAAATATTTGAAATACGAACAAACCATGGCTATCAAACTGCTCCGTATTTGTATTTTGAATTTGATAATTGATTTTCAATACTTTTTTCAAGTGACATTTACCATGACATTCCATTTCTGGTTTATCTTGGTTCTCACAAAATTCTTGAGTAATGGATTCTTGATTAGCAAAGAAGTGAACAATTTTTGCAGTTGGAAGCAAGGTTAGCGTCAAAATTGACGTAACAATAAATAGACTAAAAAGGGCAATCATACGCTTCACACTCCAAAATTAATTAAATATGCTTCACGAAATTTTTCAAGCGTGTAGAAATTTTAGTTAAACTTAAAATATGAAAAGAAGTAAGCAAATATTTATCGCCATAGCTTTTATTGTAATGCTCTGTTCTTGCAAGGCTTTAGCCAAAGGCGCAGCAAAATGGTGGACCAAAAAACAAATAAAAGAATTTGTGAATGACTGTGAAGCCAAATCTTCCAAACTTTTGGGTGAAGAACGTGCAGCAAAATACTGTAGTTGTGCCGTTGATGAGGTTGCCGCAAAGTACAATGATTTTGAAGATTTTAAAAAAGCGGGGATTGTTGAAGTATTGAAAATTGCAAAGGACTGTAAATAATTAATTTACCTTCTTACGCATTAATTGTCTAAACTCTTCTGGCAAATCATCAACCGAATTAACAGATTTGTATTTTTCAAATTCAAGGTTGTATAAATCATAAGTGGCACCTATATACAACCCGTCTGCATCTAAACTTGGCTTTTTTGCTATGTAATGGGTGTCATAAGCCATTACCCATTGGTAACATTGTGGAATAACCCAAGTATCTTTTTTAAAGTCAAAAATGCCTGATTTGTACCTTCCCGGATAATTCTTTCCAACAGTTATAACTTCTCCATTTTCATCATAGGCCGTTTCACCGTATTCATTTATCTCAGCCTGATATTCTTCAATTATTCTGTTATAAACATAGACAGTATTCTCATCAATAACATAGACATAAGGTCTGTTATGGTCCCAATCTGTTCCAGCTATTTTTTCATTTTTAAAAATCCAAAGGTGATGCATTGGTGAATGTTCTGGAATCGTATCATTCAAATTGAAAAACAGCCCAAAATGAGATGAATGCGCAATAGAATCTATGTCTGTGATAGCTATAGGTCTGACGCCGTTACGCGTATAGGTTTTTTCATAATCTAGAATAAACAAAGAATCGTTTTGTAAATATAATCCAACGTATTTTTGAGGATGATACCAAGAAAATGAAGATAATGGATGCATGTTTTTTCCATTTTTTAAATTGTACAAACCAGATTTTTCACCTTTTTTAAATGTGATAGGGACGTATTTTTCATAAGCTTTAAATACCTGAGTTGGGTTTGCTAATTGATGTTCTGTTCCTCCTTGATCAACAAGAGTTTTAAGTATTTCTGGTTTGTTTAAAAAATCAAAAGTAGATGAATCCATGAACCTTATATTAAACTCTCTATCAGTAGAATAAATGTAAGAATTACTAATCTTATCTGAAGATAGCAGCAAGTTCAGTTCACTACCTTTGTAGAGTAAAGAAAAGTCCGGAGTAGGCAGAGGCTGATGGGTGTTCGTATTAACAAGTTTTGATTTAGAATAACCTTTAATAGTGGGTGGATAAACCGTGAACCCGTTTTCATCCAAAGAATCAATGCTCTCACCGTATTCATCCCATATCATATAAGGCGAACTAGGATGGATATCTTTTTGCCAATGTTCGATATATAAAATAGTATCATTCAACTTTTCAAAGGCTAAATTTGCTTTAGCATAAGACTCATTAATAATATCGGGTTTTGTAATCGTGTAATCCTCGGGTAAAGGAAGAATGGCACTGTCAAGACTAAAATTAGCAAGATAAGCAGGCCTACCTACTCGAAATTTTTCAAAAAAGGTATAGCTCGCCTTTAGCTCATTATCCACATATGCTGTAAACCTGATGCTATCGTTTATTTGTTCTATAAAAAAAGGATGCCAAATAGAGTCTTTAATCGTTAATTTATAGCTGTCTGAATAGATGGTGTCAATTAAAACGGTTTGTTCGTTCGTTTGAACCTCCTCTGACTCAACTTTGTTCAGGCTTCCACAAGAAAGTACGACAAGAGTCGTTATAGATAAAATGAGCTGACGCATTCATCCAAAAGTAATAAAATATCGAGATATTATTTTTTCAAAATAAAATCAGCAAAAAAACCTTTGCTGTCAGTGATTTTAGAGGCAATGTTTAATTGAGTTCCAACCAAAACTTTATTCAATATGTCCTCGTTGTATTTCCTGGATATTTCAGTATGAATTTTTTCATTCTCAGAAAATTCAATTTTTAAATCAAGTAGTTTTAAATGCACTGTTTGACTTGTTTGACTCACGATATAACTCCTAGCTATTCCTTCATGTTCTTCGTAGGTTGCTAGGTGTTTAAATTGATTTCTATCAAAATCTCCTTCAAATTCTTGGTTAATTCTATCCAATAAATTCAAGTTGAAGGCAGCTGTTACTCCTTGGCTATCACTGTATGCAGGTAACACTATTTCTTTTGCTTTGATGAGGTCTACACCTATCAAAAGTCGATCTTCTTTTGACATAAATTCACCGGCAGATTTTAAAAAGGAATGCGCCTTGTTATCCATGAAATTCCCAATGTTAGATCCTAAGAACAAGATGATTTTTTGCTTTCCATTATCTTTTAACTTGGATAATATGTTGAAATAATCGCCCTGTTGCTTCTCAATATTTAACTTGGGAATAGAAGCATTTAAATCACTTTCTAAACCTTCAAGCGCGTGATTTGATATATCTACGGGGTTATAGGTGAAATCGTATTTTTGATCGACCAGCTTTTTGAGTAGATGAAATGTTTTTGAACCATCTCCTGCGCCCAGCTCTATTAAATCAAAAGGCCTGTTAACTTGAACACCTAAACTCGTGATTAAGGCGTTTGTCTGATCTTGGAATATTTCCATTTCACAATCGGTGAGGTAATATTCTGGCAAATTCATTATCTGAACAAATAATTCATCTCCAATTTCATCATAAAAATATTTAGATGGTAGTGATTTAGGATGATTCGTAAGTCCGTTGATGACGTCTTCTTTAAAATTCTCGTTCATTTTATTTTGCTAGTCTGATTCCGTTAAACAACCATCTCATGGAGGCCGGAAAAAAGTTTCTGTATGTATGTCTGCTATGATCTTTTGCTGTAGCGATTGAAGCACCTCTCAACACCATTTGGTTAATCATGAATTTACCGTTGTATTCACCAATTGCTCCTGGTGCCTTTGAAAACTTAGGGTAGGGTAGGTAAGCCGAATTCGTCCATTCCCATAACTGTCCCCATTCAAATAAATTACTGGCTACTTCCCATTCAAACTCAGTTGGCAAACGCATACCTTTCCATTCAGCAAAGGCATAAGCTTCATACATTGAGATATGAGAAACAGGGACGTTTAGTTCTAATGGTCGGAATCCAGTCATGTCATAAGTTGACCATTTTCCGTTTTCTTGATGCCAATAAAGCGGTGATTTAATGCTGTTATTTTGAATGAAATCCCATCCTTCTGCATGCCAAAGGTTAAAGTCTTCGTATCCGCCAGCTTCTATAAACTCTAAATATTCGCCATTGGTGACTAATTGATTGGATATTTCAAATGGTTCAAGATAAACCTGATGCGCGCCTAATTCATTATCAAAACAAAAGCCTTCAGCCGAATGTCCGATAGTATATAAACCACCTTCTACTTTATGAAATGTTGGTTTCATTTGCTGCGCCTCCAGCTTAAAATCGGCTGAATAAGTTGGAAATGTGGGTTGGTTGCCTAAAATGTATTTGATATCATAAATCAGCAGTTCTTGATGTTGCTGTTCATGGTTGATACCTAAAGTAAGCACCTCTGCTAATTCTTCTGATTTATGTTGATCCAATAAAAGATTAACCTGTTCAGTCACGTATCTTCTATAGTCATAAACTTCTTCTACAACCGGACGCGTCATGTTACCACGGTTAGGTCTTAAAACGCGCTTACCAACATTGTTGTAGTAAGAATTAAACAAGTAGGCAAAGTCATCAGAAAACACCTTGTATTCTTTGTTAAAAACGCACAGTACAAATTGTTCAAAAAACCAAGTTGAGTGAGCTAAGTGCCATTTTGGTGGTGAAACATCCACCATAGGCTGTACAGAATAATCTTCTGTTTTTAATGGTGAACAAATTTCTTCTGTCCGTAATCTGCAAGCGTTAAAAATTTCTTTAAGGTGTTCAGGCATTAATTGCTTTTGAATAAAATATACAAAAAATAACGGTTATCCTTCAACAGTGACACCTTTCCAAAAAGCAACATAACCTTTAATGGCTCTTGCAAGTTCGCTTACCTCCGGATAATACCAAGCAGCATCTTTGTTTTCCTCACCATCAACCTCAAGTGTATAATAAGAAGCTGTGCCTTTCCATGCACATTCTGAAGTGGTATCACTTTCCTTAAAGTATTCTTTCTTGATTGAACTAGGCGGAAAGTATGCGTTGCCTTCAATGTTAACAGTTTCATCACTTTCAGCGATTACTACGCCATTCCAAATTGCTTTTTTCATACAGTTTTAATTGATTAGACGATTTCTTTCTATTTATCTTTCAATTTAAATAATTTATCGCGAATGACGCACGTAAAAACGGGGACTTCTCTTTTTGATCCATCCCCTTAATAATTATGCAGCAGTTTTAGATTTTTTTTGAATTTCGGCTATTCTTTTAGCTTTCATTTCTGAAATTTTACCAGTTTCAGCATAAATCTTAGCATCATTCAGAACATTATCTAAAGTCTCTGTCATTTTTTTCTTCATCATTCCATTCATCATAGCCCCCATTATACCTTTTGATCTAAAAATAGCCTTCATGACTAGTTTTGAGCTATTTTCATCAATGGCAACAACAGTCCAATCATTTTTAGCTTTCGTTATAAAACCAGGCATTCCATCAAATACTTCATAGGCCAAGTTCATTTTTGCTGCATCATACTTCACCAATTTTTCACTGATCTTATCAAATCCTTTAACAGATACATCACAGAATCGTTCATTGCAGCTTGCTCCTTCAAATTCTGCCTTACCTTTTCCCTCAGAGTGATCTATATTTGAAGCCCATTTATATACATCTGTAAATCCTGGTCCTACCAGTTCCCAAAGTTGTTCTGCAGGAACGTTAATGGTAATTTCTCTTTCCAAGTCAAATCCTCTTTCTTTTGCCATAGTTGTAGTTGTTAAAGTGAGTAACAAAATTCCTAATCCAATTACTTTTTTCATTTTTCTAATTATTTGTTTGATACAAATTTCGTGATGAAAAACAAGAAGTAATTTCTGTTTAGGCTCAACTATTTTCCTAAAAAGGTCAAACGATATTTTGAAGGAGAAAGGCCATATTTCTTTTGAAAACTATCAGAGAAAGTAGTGATGTCTTGAAAGCCTGAATCAAATGAAATTGAAGTAATTGAGTCATTTCCGCAAGCAATTAAACTTGCGGCATGGTCAAGCCTTCTTTCTTTGATATAGCGTGCAGGAGTTTCTCCATATTCTTTTTTGAATTCTCTTTTGAATGTAGAAAGACTCATGTTGCAAATAAAGGCTAGTTCTTCAAGGCTCAAAGGGTTGAATATGTTTTGTTCAATAGCTGTTTTGAACTTTACGTTAACTGGTGCAAAGAAATCTGACAATAATTGTTGAATATTATTGTGGTTTTCTGATCGCAATAGAATCATGATTAACTCTTTTAACTTTAGAATCCCTAATTCTTCATCAATGGCTTCTGGCTCTTCAAAGAATACAACCAGATTACTCATGTATTGCTCAATCAGTTTGTTTCCAATCAGTTTTTTCGGTTTTTGAACTGTTGCACCTGACAGAAAACCTGGCACTTCATTTTTATAGATTTCTTTCAAAAGTTCTGGGTATAAATAAATCGCAATAGCTTCACATTTACCAGATTCATCTGAATTGACATATTTTTGAACGTAGCTACCACAGCTTTTCGTGATGGCTTCTTTATCAGAAATTTGATGTACACCACGTGCATCATAACTTTTCATGGTTCCTTCTAGCATATAAAAGAAACATGCAAAGTCTTTTAAGGTACCTTGCATCACAAATGGTGGTTGGAATGTTGCTTTTTGAAATAGCGGCATTCCTTTGAATTCTATTATTTTACTCTCCATATTGCGTCAAAACTAAACCGATTTTTCGCTAAAAAGTTTCTGAAAAAGGTCAATTTAAACTACGCCATTTACTTTTTAATAATGTCTCGAATAATTTTTAAATGATGTTTGGTGTGCAGGTGCAGAAACCACAAGGTTCTTTTTTTATTCAGTTGACCAAAAATGGGATGGGTAAAGAAATGATTCTTAGATACTTTTTGAAAATCTTCAAACAATTCTTCAGCTCTATTGAGAAAAGCTAAAAGTTGTTCCTCAGTTAGTTCTTCTTGATTCAAAAAAGCTTTCGGCGATCTACCTATTCCTCTTGGGATGTAGCCGATTAACCAAATTTTAAATCTGTTTTTATTAAAAGCGTATTGATATTCTTCTGGGGCGGATTGCGTGGCATTTTTACAAATGGCAGAGAAGATTTGAATGGTATGTGAAAGGTGCCACTCAACTGACGCTTTTGAAACATCTTCGTTCAAAACTGACTTATGTTGAATGTGATCTTTGAGCTCTGCTAGCAGGAGTGTGATTTTGTTTACGTTCATGTGGTGTCAATATAGGCATTCAATTTAAGTTTCGGTTGGATTCAAAGATGAAATGGTAGCTATCCCATCATTCCAATAATCAACCTAATAATAGCCGCAAGTGCAAAGACAGAACCTATGACTATGGCAAGTACATTTTTTGATTTAACGTTTTTTTGGTGATTTTCTAGTTTATCTGAATTTTCACCGCCCAGCTTTAATTTCTCAAGCTTTTCTAAAAGGTTTTCATAAACGACAAATTGTTCCATATTCCGCCTTGCTTTGAGACCTTTCATTTTATCTGCAATGGCCAAACATTTTTCAGAAAGCTCTTTTTTAAAGGACTCAGCAAATGATGCCTTGTAAAGACGAATTACCGCAAGCGGAATAGCTGCAAATATTTTATCCAACAGTGTCAAGCCAACTTTGAAATCAAATCTTGGATTATCGGCTAAACGGAAAAGTTCTTCTGCCGCGCTTAATGATTGCTCAAGCGCGGGTTGAACAATGTTTCCTATTTTTTCGTTGGCTGCTGCGTTAGTTAGAAAATTAACCCGTAATACACTCGCCACAATTGCTGGGTTTTCTTCAATATGCTTGGCATAAATATGCTCTAAAGCAGCAATATATTTCGGACTAATCCAATCAATGAACTCAACAGTCATTGTGTCCTTTTTTCTGATTTTACAGAAAATACCAAATTTCTGCTCGTTAATCAATGAGTTCAAATCTTTCTGAGCTAAAACTATTTCTTCAAAAGCTTCGTTTTCCATGTTTTTGTTTTGGGTTAGTCAGATAAAGTTAAGATTTTATTTCCTTAGGATTTATTCCAATATCGATATCTAATTCAGCCATCCACCAAAAAGTATACGTTAAATGAAAATGTGTATAAGAATTTAGGCTTTCACTTCAGCTAACTTTGTCCTAAACATTTAAAACAGAAAACAATGAGCAATACCAAATACGGAAAAAATGGGTGGACACCTGATAGAATACAAGACCTAACAGGTAAAACATATTTAATAACAGGAACAACTAGCGGAACTGGGTACGAAGCAGCAAGAATTCTTCTTTCTAAAGGTGCGAAAGTGGTGATGTTGAATCGTAATCCTAAAAAATCTACAGACAGCATTGCGAAATTAAAAGAAACACTGGGTAATAACATAGATGTATCTGCCATCAAAATGGATTTAGCCGATCAGAATTCAATTAAATCTGCAGCTAAAGAAGTGCTTGAAACGGTTTCACAAATAGACGCATTATTATGTAATGCGGCAATTGCGCAAACACCAAATCGTAACTTAACTCCTGAAGGCTGGGAAGTTCAAATGGGCGTGAATTATTTCGGTCACTTTACTTTACAGGCCTTGCTTTATCCCTTGATTGAAAAATCAAAAGGTAGAATTGTAACGGTAGGTAGTTTAGGTTACGACATGGGAATCAAAGCCATTAAGTTTGACGATTTGAGTTGGGAAGAAGACTATTCACCAAACAATGCCTATAGCCAAAGTAAACTTGCGCAAATCATGTCAATGTATGAATTGAATGACAGGTTAAAAGCTACAGGTAAATCTGATGTAAAAGCGTATGCTTGCCATCCTGGATCTTCAAGAACATCATTAATTGCAACCAGCGGAAGTTTCATGATGAAAATGATATTTGGCATTATGAAATTAACCCCTTTAACTCAACCCGCAGAAAACGGTGCGTATCCACAATTAATGTGTGCAACAGAACCAAACTTAGATGAAAATGGATTTTACGGACCAACAGGAAGAAGCAATTGGGTAGGACCAGTAGGGGCACATGAAATCAAATCACATGCAAAAGACAAAGCTGCCTCTAAAAGATTGTGGGAGCTTTCTGAAAAAGAAACTGGTGTAAGCTGGGAGATTTAATCAACATAAGTTTTAAATGAATAAATTTGATTTTGATGAAACACTTTAAAACATTATCAGCATACTTTGAATACATGGAACTGCCTAGTCCTGAACATCCAATGCTCAGTGTTATGCTAGCGAAAGAAGATGAATTTCTGCCTTGCCCTAAAGACAGTTCGCCTCCTATTACGCATGACTGCTATTCTATTAGTCTGAAAAAAATTGTGAGTGGCGAATTAAATTACGGAAGAACAAAATATGATTTCACAAATGGAGCCATGTTTTTTATGGCGCCACGGCAAGTACTGCAATGGAATTCTTCTGTCGTGTTTGAACAAAAAGGTTTCTCGATTAATTTTCATGAAGATTTTATAAAAGGTACTGAGTTAGCTGATCAAATTAAGAAATACAGTTTCTTTTCTTATTCTGCGAATGAAGCCCTGCACTTATCTCCTAAAGAGGAAATGCAAATAGAATCAATCGTTGAAAGTATTGCTGTAGAATATCATAACAATCAAGATGTATTTAGCAAAGACATTATCATTTCTCAACTCAGCACCTTGCTCAAATATGCCAATCGTTTTTATGAGCGACAATTCATCAACAGAAAAGAGCATTCAATTGATTTATTAGAACAATTTAATAAGCATTTAGAAGCTTATTTTCAAAGTGGGGCAATACAAGAAAATGGTGTTCCTTCAATTGAGGATATTGCAAGTGTGATGGGAATTACGCAACGTTATTTGAGTGATACGCTTAAAAAAGAAACCGGGAAAACAACGACAGAGCATCTGCAGTTATATTTAATTGACGAAGCAAAAAACTTACTGTTAAAGCCAAATAAAAGTGTTGCAGAAGTGGCGTATGAATTAGGGTTTGAATACCCTCAGTATTTTTCTCGCCTTTTCAAAAAGAAAGAAGGAATCAGTCCAACAGCTTATATAGAAAAGTTTAAGTTGAATTGATGGGATATTATTCGATTTGTGAATTTTCCGTTTGGAAACAATCTATACAGAGAGTGATACCATTGGCTGACAAACGCTTCATTTCAGATGGTGTAAATTCCATTGCGCATTGATGTTGATATTCATAGTTCATCCAAACATCAATGTCATTTGGTTGAACACCTAAAGTTTTTAGAGCTGCTATATTGGGTTCAATCAAATCCATGAATTCATTAATGAAGTCAATGTTAGATTCATCATCAGATTCAATCAGCCGATAAGACCAAAGACTAAAATCATTTTTCTTGATTCTTTTTGTAGGCGTGAACTTCATTGGTTCAACACCGAGTACCTTTGAAATTTGATTATAAATTTCTTTATCCGGGTTTAAGTTAATATGCAAAAAAAAATATTTCACGTGATTTGGTGGTGAAGCTTAATATTAATTTAAAATTAATGTTTTACATTGAATCTTTGTGGATTTGATTTTACCTTTTGGAGGCAGAATAACATTGATGCTAACGTCTGAGTAAAATTAGGCATTGATGCCGAACTGCGCAAGCAGTGAATTTTACTTACTTGTTAGGTGACGTTTCACAATTCTTTTTCTATTGCTTTCAATTTAGATATGATATCGGAAGTACTTTCCTTGAATGCTTTTTTTGCATCTTCCTCATTTTCTGATATCCAATCTTTTACTTCCTCCAACAATTCTCGTTTAGCCAGTCTTTTTTTCTTTTTATCCTTAATGTCAAGTGCTTCCTTTACTTTTTCTTGAAATTGTTCAGGATAGCATTCCTCAAAATCATGGAAATCGAATTGTCTGAAATTATCTTCACTCCAACCTGAACCTAAATACTTTTTCTTAAGACGTTCGATAATTTCTTTTTCATTTTCACCGGAATCTATTATTACCCAGACTTTATTCTTGTAAGTAGGTTCTAAATGAAGAAAAACGAATAAACTGTTGAAATCTTCAAATTTCGGTTCAATTCTACTTGTAGATCCTGCTGAAAACGTTCTTAATTTATTCTTCAATTCGGGAACAAACCATCTAATCAAATGATCTCTAATTATTATTTCAGCAGAAGATTCTTCCAAAAACAACCAACCTTTCCATAGATCAAAGTCAAAAAAATCATATCCCAAATCCTCCAAAACTCTTTTTCTTTCATTAGGATCGTTTGAAATTTCGGTCACTGAAGAAAGTGCAAGCTTAGGTTTTTCTTCGTCAAATTCTTTATTCGTTACTTCAAATACTTTCGCATTTTCCACCGCACCAAGTTTTTTCATTACAATATTTGAATGTGTGGAGATGAAGAATTGATTTGATTTACTTTTTTCTGCTATCAAATCAAGGAGGGCTTTTAGGGCGTTAGGATGAATATCATTCTCTGGTTCTTCAATTAAGAAAATCCGGTTTTCAGCAACACATAAATCTGTAATCAGACCAAGCATATTCGTAACACCTTCCCCCATTGCAGTTAATGGAATATGTTCTTGATTATGTATAAACAGAACGGCTTGTTTCCCATTTCCCTTTGCAAGCGTAGCAATTTCAAAACCTAAAATATCGTTGCAGGCTTTTACATATTGAGAATTGGCGGGTTGAAATTGTGGAGTTGTTAATCGGTCTATTTTTGAGTACAAGTTCGTCAAATTTCCAGTTACAGATGTTGTATTGGTCTCGTTTATTGTAACCTCAAATGAAACTGTTTTTCGCTTAGAGAAATATGGATAGATTAAATTATATGGTTCTTTCTCCGCAACGGGCTTTGGTAAGTTCTGATGATTGTCATTTTTATAATGAAGCACAATTTGCTTCGTGTTTAAACGCATATATAATCTATCGTTCAATTTATGATTGGCAATGAATCCTTTGTGACTCCCAGTGAATGATAGCATAATATCTCCATTAGATGTACCTAAGGTGGAATCGTTGGCATTTAATATCCCTGGACGCTGAAGTCGGTATATGGAGTGCAATATGGTTGATTTACCAGAGTTGTTGGGACCAACAAGTATATTTATATTCTCAGCAAGTTCTGTCTTCGGTAGACTTCTAAACCCTCTAACATTTGCTAATTCGATTCTTGTAATTTTCATCTTGAGTCAATGACACCTAACTAGTAACTAAAGTTAATAGTTTTTATTCACCTAAATATCCGAAATAAATTCCACAAATAAACGGGTACAGCCGTTTGTAAACGTAAGTATGACTCAAATACGACAAAATTCAGTGTTTCCCGCAATTTCCTTTTCTCATTCAAGCAAGCTTGATCGAAATTTCGCGCATAAAAAAACCAGTTCATACGAACTGGTTTCATTTTGAAGGGTGGAAGATGGGATTACATCCCTATGATCCCTTTATCTTCTGTTGGGCCTTCATCAAAATGAAACGCGCTGCGCTTGTTTTATTTACACTAACATTTTCTCATTCAAGCAAGCTTGATCGAAATTTCGCGCATAAAAAAACCAGTTCATACGAACTGGTTTCATTTTGATGGGTGGAAGATGGGGTTTAGGTCGAACTTTTCCAAGGGATTTGAATACTTAAATCCAACTCAAATTGTCACAATCGATCTTGAATTGATCATGCGATTTATGAATAATCCAAATATCAAATTTTGAACCCTATTCCACACTGAAAAACTTCGCGCCAACCGACACCAAGTTTAAGAATTAATTTCTTTTCAGGGTTTTGAAATCGATAGCCAATAAATGGGCGGTAAGTTGTAGCAATATACGTCATCCCATTGTGCTTTATACTTTTATCAAAATGAAAAACAATATCATTTGAAAACTCTATCTTATGATTATTTCCATATAGAAAAGAAATCCCTGCTGCGCTTTGAAAACCTAGATTTGCATCTAAGATTGACGCAGACCATAAACCTGTTTTTACATTGCCTCTAACTTGTAACTTTTGAAGATTCTTTGTAAAATCAAAAGACTCGTAACCTAAAGAAATCGTGTTGTAAAATAACATAGTACCTACATGAATATTTACATTTCCTTTCTCTTTCTCTTGTGTCATGGCACTCTCAAAAACCAACAAGAATGCAACAAAAGCTATACACTTCATGATATTCATTATTTCCCAGTTATAGTTTTACCAATCAATTTATATTCTTCAATAACATGTTTGGGCATGTGTCTAGCTCCAACCGAATTTTTAAAATCGAAACCGCTAGGCCAAAAATAACCTAATATACCTACGACAGAAGTATCATTATTAGCCATATTATAGTAATCTCTAGCAATGAAATCCATATCATTTTTTGCAATACCTACACTACCATGAAAATTTTTCATCCAATGAGTATCCATAATCAATAGAATATTTTGATGGTTCTTCATTTTATTCTTCATTATTGCATACTCATTTTGAAAAGTTGGATCAACTGAAGGATTTTGAATAAAATAATGATCAAATCCCACCCAATCTACACTGTTCGGACAATAAATTTCATCAATAGAGGCATACGCCTCAACATTCAAAATAGGAATATTTGGAACAGTGGACTTAGCATAATCAGTAGCCTCTTGAAATTCAGATTCTGAAATGCTATTCCATGCCGGTTCTTCTCCAATATATAGACAGGCAATTTTATTTGCCATAGAATTGATAGAATTAACTGAAATAAATTCATCCCATCTCGTTTTGTAATCTGAACGCAAACCATATATTACACCACTTTTGTTTCCTCCTGTTGATGTTTGTTCGAAAAAAATTTCATTTAAATGTAGAACAGCCTTAACTTGATTGTTATCAAAATCATTGATACGATCGATAATATTATCAGAAGGGTCAATCACGAGAATATCTGCTAGATTTGAGAAAGAGGAAACCTCATCTAAATAATTGATTTTATCAGATTTGTCTTTTGGATCATCCCAATAAACATCTATCAAGGTAAACCCAAAATACTCTAAGTTTGGATTGAGTTTAGTTTCAATTGGTTCTAGATCTACCTTTTTACATGAGTTTAAAGTCAACATCAGTAAAATTGAATACTTGAATAACATTTTCATAAATTGCTTTTGATAACGACAGATAAACAAAGCTAGTAAATTTCCAAAAACATATGAATAAAGAAAGCCTTGAATCACTAATGAATTCAAGGCTTTTTACATTTATTGGGTGGAAGATGGGATTACATCCCTATGATCCCTTTATCTTCTGTTGAGCCTTCATCAAAATGAAACGCGCTGCGCTTGTTTTATTTACACTTACATTTTCTCATTCAAGCAAGCTTGATCGAAATTGTGCGCATAAAAAAAACCAGTCCATACGAACTGGTTTCATTTTGATGGGTGGAAGATGGGATTCGAACCCACGACCCCCGGAACCACAAACCGGTGCTCTAACCAACTGAGCTACAACCACCATAAAAAAAGCGCCCTACACAGAGAGTGCGGGCGCAAATATAAATGTTTTTTTTTGAAGTACTTTCTACTTTGCTTCAGATTTTTTAAACTTAATTTTTCCGAAGAGTTTTTCTAAGCCATCTAAGAATTTCTTTAAGGCATCAAAATACAGTGTAACTATCAGAATGATACTCATTAACCATATTACACAGATGTTCGCCCAGAAGGTTGGAACGTACATATCTAACATTTTTATTTTCTTTTTAGGTGCATAAAAATGTGCGTTCCAGAAATACTTATCATAAGGATCAAGGAAAATTGGATCTGATTTTTGAACCAAGTAACCTTCTGACTCAATTAACTTAGTTAAATCAGTTTTGTTGGTTACAAACTGCTCTAAGGCATCATTGGTATGGTTGTCAATCAAATCTAAATACTTCTCTTTTCCATATTTATCAATAATTTCTTTGTTCAAATTATCAATATTGGCTCTGTACGTTTCTACAATCTTCTTGTAGTAATCTTTCAGAATACCAAAGTAAATTTTAGACGTTTCATAAGCCTGGTTATAGGCATTGTCTGGTGATTTAGATCGTGAAACAAATTCGTTCTTCTCTTCTTCTGAACCAAAGCTAAGTGTATACAAGTACTTAACTCCGCGCTCAGTTTTTAAAGTCGCCAACACGTTAGGTTCTTCAGTGATTGCGAAATCATCCGCTACTTCTTTCTTCTCAATTTTGTTGGTTTCTCCATATATCTCAGGATACATGCCTTCTAATACAGAAGACTCAACACAATCGCCACACAATAAGAACTCCTTAACTCCGCTTCTTTCAATCTCTACAAAGTTCTCTTCTCGTTCAATTTCGTTTTGAAGTACTGTAATGGCTTGCTTCGTTTCTTCAACTGCAGAGATGTTGCCTAGATTGGTTTTTACAAAGTCCATCTTAGCATTTAATTCTTGCAACCAATAGTCTTTTTTCCAAGTTCCAAAACTCTTCCATTTTTCATTGGTGAAATACATTTCTCCGTATTCATTACCGGTGAACTGCTCAACTGCAAGTGCTTCGTAGGCCCATCTTGAAGCCATGACATTACCAATAAGTGGTACGGCACTTTCATCTCCAAATATTGGGTTCAGTTTATCAAATTTCACAATTACACCACTAAATAATAGCTGCGGAATAATTAGAATAGGAATCAAGATGTAAATAACTTTTACAGAGTTGAAACTCGCTGAAATGTTTAATCCTAACAGGTTTGCAAAGCAAGAAAGTGAGAATAGGATTAACCAATATTGCCACCACATGCCTTGAATTTCAAGAATCCAGTTCCCAATGGCTACAAAAAACACCATTTGAATCGCCGAAATGATGAACATGATTGAAATCTTTGAAACTAAATAGGACCCCCTACTTAAGTTCAAGAACGATTCACGTTTCAATATTTTTTGATCTTTAATAATCTCCTCAGCCGCAACCGTAAGTCCAATAAACAAGGCGACAATTACAGAGATGAACAAGAATTGAGGAATGTTCTGATTCGTTCTGAATGTATATTCCGCTCCGTCTTGAAGGTTATAGAACTTTACAAAGAAAGCAAGGATAAATGCCAATGCCGGCGCCTCAAGCAAGTTAATCAACATGTATTGTCTGTTGGTCAACTTAGATAAGACATCTCTTACAAAATACACCTTTAATTGCTTGAAAAACCCAGGTTTTTTGAAAGTACTCTCTGGAATTTCATCAGCATTTTCAATTGTGTCAGGATCTGGTTCAAGCTCTTTCAAATAGTTGTCATTCCACTCTTTTGGTGAAATTTTTCTATGCTGAGTTTGATTACCGTATTCATCAACGACCTTTGATTCGATAATGTTAAAGATCTGTTCGGGATTTACGTTACCGCACTCATGACACTCACTTTCATCACTTTTAACGTGATTAATGCACTTTTTGAAGTACATTACACCATCAACAGGGTTACCGTTATAAATCGGATATCCTCCAACATCTAAAATCAGTAGTTTATCAAACATCTTGAAGATGTCAGATGAAGGTTGGTGGATTACCACGAATATTAATTTTCCTTTAAGAGCTAACTCTTTTAAAAGGTCCATAATATTTTCAGAATCTCTTGAAGAGAGTCCTGAAGTAGGCTCATCTACAAACAAAACAGAAGGCTCACGAATTAACTCTAAAGCAATGTTCAAACGCTTTCTTTGTCCACCAGAAATGGTTTTCTCAAGCGGTGATCCAACTTTTAGATCCTTCGTTTCATACAATCCCAAAGAAGTCAGTGTTTTTAATACACGCTTAGCTATGAGTTTGTCATCCATATTGCCAAAACACAATTTTGCATTGTAAAATAGGTTTTGGAATACCGTTAATTCTTCAATCAAAAGGTCGTCTTGAGATACATATCCAATAACACCTTCAATTTTATTTTTTTCATGGTGAATATCAACACCATTAATGGTTACAGCTCCTTCAGCAGGAGTGTAATTTCCATTTAATACGTTCAATAAAGTAGACTTTCCTGCTCCAGATCCACCCATTATCCCTAATAGTGAACCAGATTCTTCAGCAAAATTAAAGTCGTGTAATCCAATTTTACCTCCTTTAAACTTGTAAACAACATTTTCAGTTTTGAAAACAATTTTAGAAGCAGATGTATCGGAAAGGAATTTTCCAATGATATCACTGTAATAAATTGGTTGAACCTTAGATGATCGAATAGAACTACCTTGGTTCAAAATCACGTGACGTCCTTTTAATAAAGGCTGTCCGTTCAGATTAATTTCGGCATCTCCTAAATACTTGAAGAAGTGAAAGTTTACAGAGGTAATTTTTAGAACTCTAATTTGTCCTTCAATGCCATCAGAATAGATATGCTTTGCATTTTTGAAATCTTCTGTTGGAGAAGATGTCACGTAAAGCATGTCTTCATGATCAAGGATATGATCAACTGGAGATTCTACAAATTCTTTAATCTCGTTGTACTCATCCATGGATACGTTAAACGTATCTGCTACAGTTTGGGCAAATTCTAATTCTTGCTCATCAACACGTTCATTCGCATTGATAAACTCTAGAATTCTAACAAGTACAATGATTTTTTGGCGTTGAGCTAACTCTTCGTTAATCTGCGTACAGATTCTCAATACTTTTACTGAGTGTACTGAAGTCTTTTTACGCTTTCCATCTTTCTTTTTAGAGCTTCCTTGAAAAGTAATCAAGAAATTATCAAAAATAGCGAGGTATTCTTGTACAGCTTGGGAGCTTAATTCTTGACTTAAAAATGCCTCAACAATTTTACGACCTTCTCCAGAAGTCACTGGTCCTTCTTGATCTAAGTTTTCATCAACCCTTGCAATAATCGCAAAGAGTTGCATTAAGGCTTTTAATATTCTTTCACTCATTTAAAAGTAAGGTTGTTCGGATTACTTGTTGAATCCTATTAATACTACTAAACATCCAGATACCTTTTTGTCGATATCTAAGTATGCTTCTACATAGCAATCTAAAGTATTGTCAATTTTGAAATCCCAATATGGGTGATTTTCGTGATCAGCATTAGAAAATAATAGGTTTCTGTCTTGATCATATACATTGAAAATTACGTAATCATCTTTTGTTCCGGCAGTAGTTGCCACTCTGTAAAGTGATCCACCGTAAAGTGTAACTTTAAACTCAGCTGATTGTTCAGCATCAACAAATGCCTTGTATACTTGACCGTCAGAGATGAAAACTTTTCCTGAATTTTTATTCGGGCTCAAATACTGATAACAAACGTCTACTAAAGAATCACATTCTTGAGCTTGAACACCAAATGCTGCACTGACAACAGCTAATACTAATAATAACTTTTTCATAATTCTATCCGATTAGGCTGTTTCTAATGTTTTTGATTTTCTCAATGATGTTATTCAATACATCACCTTCCATTTTCACAGAAGATTTACTTTTAATAGTTGTTTGATGATTTTTAGCATCATGAATTGGTTCAATGAATGTGTAATTGAATTCAATCAATTTGTAATCCACTTGTAAATCCTTTAAGTCAGCAATTAAATTTGTGTAGAACTCATCTTCATTATAATCTTCTAATAATTCAATGATTGTTTTAAGTGCTGTTTTCTGTTCTCCAATTCTGTTCGCAACTTCTTGAGATTGAGAAGACTCATAACTCATTGCAGCAAAATAAAGTGATTCTATCCATCCACCAGTCAAAATTAAAGTGGCTACATCATGCTCTTCATTGTCCTTCAAGAATTTATCGCCTTCACGATATCCTTCAGACATGATAACTAACATTGAATCCTGATTATTTCCGTTTTCAATAAAACGCTCCAACAAATCCTGGTCAAATGCACCAGCAATTCCTAACTCATCTGACAATTTTTCAACTGAAGAAAGGTATGAAACAGCCTTCGTGTTGTTCTCGTAAATTGTAGCATATCCAAGATCTGCTCCGTAAACCCCCATGTTAATTGCACGCTTAAACTTTGTAGTAAAGTTGGCAACATTTTCAGGATCAGTTAATAATTCCTCATTAAAAGTAGAGACATTGTCTCTAATCATTGTTGCCATTTGAATCGGCGAAGGAATACTAAACATTTTTCCGTTTATCGTGGAGTTTAACGCAGAAGAAGAATCAAGTTCACTTTCCTGAACGACAATGATTTCACCATCTTCAGGTTGATCTGAATCTACTTCAATTCCCTCTCCACCGCACGATACGACTAAAGATGAAATAAAGAGCAAAGAAAAAGACTTTATTAGAATTTTCATATAGGTTAGAATTTTACACCCAAAACTATAAAAATTATTCAATTATCCGTGAGATTTTTCAATGGAAAACGAATAATTTTCAGGTGGAATATAAAATAGGGCGTAGGTATTTGAAACATTGACCTGAATAATCAGTATTAATAATTAATTTTGTTACGGAATTATTTATGTTAAACAGACCAAGAAGAAATAGAAAGAGCCCGGCAATCAGAGCCATGATTGAAGAAACAGTTCTTCGACCTGCGAACCTTATTTACCCGCTATTTATTCAAGAAAGTAGCCAAGAACGTGAGGCTATTCAATCTTTGCCAGATTTATTTAGATTAAATTTTGATGGCCTTTGCAAAGAGATTGAATCTGCAATGGAAGTGGGGCTAAGAACCTTTGTACTGTTTCCTGTAATTCCAGAAAACAAAAAAGATAAAGTTGCGACCTATAGCTATGCTGAGGATAATTTTTATCTCAACTTTATTAGAAGAATTAAGGAAAACTTTCCAGGAATTGTGTTGATGAGTGATGTGGCTATGGATCCTTACAGTACGGATGGTCATGATGGCTTTGTGGAGAATGGAGAGATTTTGAATGATAAAACACTTCCAATATTAGGGAAGATGGCTGTGGCGCAAGCACAAGCAGGTATTGATATCATTGGTCCATCAGATATGATGGATGGAAGGGTTCAGTTTATTAGAGAGGCATTGGATACCATTAACATGGATCATGTTTCTATCATGTCTTACACAGCAAAATATGCGAGTGCCTATTATGGTCCGTTTAGAGATGCCTTAGATTCTGCTCCAAAAGGAGGGGACAAGAAGACGTATCAGATGAATCCGGCCAATAAGATGGAAGCTTTAAGAGAAGCTGAGTTAGACGAAATTGAAGGGGCAGACTTTTTGATGGTAAAACCAGCCTTATGCTATTTAGATGTTATTGCCTTGCTAAAAGAAAATTCAAGTTTACCAATAGCTGCATATAACGTTTCTGGTGAATATGCCATGTTAAAAGCAGCTTGCCAAAATGGATGGCTAGATTATGACAAGGCCATGCCAGAAATGCTTTTATCTATGAAAAGAGCAGGAGCTGATTCTATTCTGACTTATTTCGCCAAAGATTTTGCTACCCTTTATAAAAAACTACTTTAAGCTATACGTTAAAGGCTCTTTGTATCCTTCTAACAAAAGAATGATTTCTTCACCCGTATAGGCGAAATCACTAATATCAAAAGTTAAGGTCTCTTCAATTAATTCTCTGCAAGAATCGCCATTGTTTTGATGGTACAAGAAAATTCCTCTTTTAGCAGGAAGCGATTTTGCAATCATTTTTGATCCCAATAAACTGAATTCATGATCTTCGCATCCACCTGAATAAACTATATCTAAAACCATATTGTTTTCAGAGATGTAGGCATTATTGATGGTTGTTGATGCATTGTCTTTATAATCATTAACGCCGTCAATGAGCATTGCTTTTTTAGTTACCACTTCTGTTTTGTTGCTGTCTTTTTTGTTACCGCATGCGGTGATACTCAATGCTGCTGCTATAATGAATAAGTATTTTGTCATTTTCATGGTATAGTTTTAAAGTATTAAATCAAATGTTATTCCAAATTATTTTTTAGTTCGAATAAAAAACAAAATTAATAAAAAGAAAATGGCGATTCCCGCAATAATAATGTATTGATAGGGAAAGCTCAAATTCTCTTCAGGTTTAGGCTTCATAGTGTTTGGAGCAATGTAAGTAGTGGTGTCATTTTTTTCAAAAATCACTTTCTCCTTTAACATTTTGTAATCAAATCTCCAATACTCAATTCTTGGAAAGTACTTTCTGAAATTTGGGATTTTATACTTCTTCTCAGTCATTTTCCCTTTTACGGCCTTTAAATCGGCGAGTAAATCCTTGTCCCACTTGTTGTAATGTCTTCCTAAACTGTAAGCCAAGTAAGCATGAGTTAAAGACAAGTGAGCCTCAATTAAGTGCCCCATTTCTTGGCAAGTATTGGCGATAACCGGGTCTTCTTCGTGAATATGAGCAATGATAAGTTTAAGAACAAACTGTAAATTTTGTAGCGGTGTGATTATTTTGTCTTTAAACTCTTTGCTTGTTTTGTCGAGTGTGTTTAAAGTAGAATCTATCGGCCAATTTAGTACCACTCCTTTTTTAAACCATTTGTCATCTGCTTTTTGCTTGGATTCTGCTTCGATAATTTTTTCAAAAAAGTAAATTCTTGAAAATTGAAGCACCATGGGGCTTTCCTTTCTAATTCTCTTTTGTGCTTGGTCGTACTTTTTATCCAAAAAAGGAATCATCAATTGATCGTACCAGTATCTTTCTTCTTTGTCAATATCAACCTTCAATTCATTGAAGTAATATTTAGCTAAAGATCGATTCCCTGTTTGCAATGAAATTTGAGCAAATTTTAAACTGTCCGATCGCAACCAAATATTTCTAGGTTTAGCTTCAAGTGTATCTAAGGCTTTTTTTAAAGAATCGTTTGAAAATCCCCTTTTAAATTGTGAAAGCTCAAAATAAGGGGTGTACTCTGAACGGTACGGAGATTTTACATAGCGCACTGTGTCATCTTGCGAATAACCACGTGGCAAATTCACAAAGAATAATAGAAAGAAAAGGCAGTGTTTAATGCGCAGCATTGAATGCAAATTGAATTATGTTAGCTCCCATTTTTAATGCTTCTTCTCGCTTAGAAATATTGTCACCGTGCACCTCTGAATCTTCCCAGCCATCTCCTAAGTCAGACTCGTATGTATAAAGACAGATTAACCTGCCCTCATAGATGACTCCAAAGGCTTGTGGTCTTTTTTTATCGTGTTCATGAATTTTAGGTAGACCGTTATCAAAGTCATATTTCTGATGAAAAATAGGGTGGGAATAAGGTAGTTCTACCAATTTATTATTGGGGAATACCTTATTGATTTCAGTACGAATGAATTTATCCATTCCATAATTATCATCAATATGCAAGAATCCGCCACCAATCAAATAATTTCTCAAGTTTTGAATATCAGCAGATGAAAAAACAACGTTTCCATGTCCTGTCATGTGTATAAAAGGATAGTTGAAAATAGATGGATCACTTGCGCTTACGGTTTCAACGGTTTCTGAAATGTTAGTCTTTAAGTTCTTATTGCAAAACTTAACTAGATTAGGCAATGATGTAGGATTTGCATACCAATCACCACCCCCGTTGTATTTTAAAACGGCAACCTGATAAGAACTGTTTTGCGCGTTCGCAAAATTAGCTGCTATCAATAATACTAGTATAAAGAATATACGCTGTGGCATGCTAAAACTCCTGCTGTTTCTGTTCTTAATCTTGTGCTTCCAAGACTAATCGCTTGGAATCCCTTTGATTTGGCTAAGTTAATCTCTTCTTGAGTAAAATCGCCTTCGGGTCCTATTAAAATAACACATTTTTTATTCATTTCAATGCTTTGGCTCAACTTAATCTTTTCTGCATCTGTTTCACAATGAGCGATAAATTTTAATGCCGTACCAAAATCTTGTTCAAGAAAATCACTAATTGATTGCAGTTCAGTAAGTTTTGGTAGGTATAGATTTCCTGATTGCTTCAAAGCACTTAAGGCCACCTTTTCAACTTTATCAATTCTCAACGTAGTTCGTTCTGAATTTGAAGTTTGAATTGGCGAAATTTCCTTGATTCCCATTTCTGTACATTTTTCAACGAAGAATGAAAAACGATCAATGCTTTTTGTTGGCGCTATTGCTATGTGAAGTGGAATAGGGTGGGTATCAATATCGGGCTCTTCAACAATATCAAATCCTGCTTCTTTTTTATGCGTTGAAGTAATTTTTCCGATTACAAATCTTCCTCTGCCATTAATGATATTAATATGGTCACCTATTTTTAAGCGTAAAACTCTAATAGCATGCAAAGATTCGGTTTCATCAAGGATACCAAAGTTTATGTCTTTGCAAAAAAAAGTGTGTTTAGACTTCAACATGAATCAAAAGTGTATTTTTGTTTTAAAACTACTAAATGTCGAGAAGAAAAGTAGCATTTTTATATTCAGAAATTGCCGGTTATTTTTTAGCGAATGTTAAAGAACTTGCAAAATCAGCTGAGGTGCTCATCTTTAGATGGCCGATAAATAAAGAAGCTCCTTTTAAATTTGAAGAAATTCCGAATGTTAAGATCATTGACAGGTCAAATTTTGATCAAATAAGTCTAGAAAAAGAATTAAAATCATTTGGTCCAGACATTTTAGTTTGTTCTGGTTGGATGGATAAGGGGTATGTAAAAGCCGTTAAATCTTTTAAGAAAGAGATTCCAACTGTACTTACTTTAGATAATCATTGGAGCGGAAGCTTAAAACAAAAAATAGCCGCCCTATCTTCACCGTTATATTTAAAGAAAATATTTACGCATGCTTGGGTGCCTGGAGATCCACAAGCAATTTTCGCCAATAAATTAGGGTTCAAGGATGATGTTTTGATTCGTAACTTTTATTGTGCTGATGTGAGCTTATTTCAATCAAAATTTGAAGCTACATTCGAATCCAAAAAAGCGAATTTTCCAAAACGTTTTCTTTATGTAGCGCGATATGTGGAGCATAAGGGAATATTTGAAATGTGGAACGCCTTTAAAAGTCTAACAGACGAAGAAAGGCAAGGTTGGGAATTGTGGTGTTTAGGTACGGGAGATGAATGGGAGAATAGGGTAGAAGCTGACGGAATTAAACACGTAGGATTCGTTCAACCAGCAGATTTTGGTCAATATTTAAAAGATACGGGCGTTTACATTTTACCAAGTAAGTTTGAGCCATGGGGTGTAACTGTTCAAGAGTTTGCGATTAGTGGATTTCCAATGATAGTAAGTGATGCGGTAGGGGCAAAAACGAAGTATTTAAAGGACAATGGAATTTCTGTTAAAGCTGGAAGCGAAGCAGAATTGAAAAAGGCAATGCTACAAATGATAGCCATGTCTGATAAAGAATTAATAGCAATGGGCGAAAAAAGTAATGACCTGGGTCGCTCATTCAATGCAGAAATGTGGGTCGAGAATTTAATGTCAATTTTATAAAATGGAGAAGTTAGCAATAAAGCTGTGCATGGGCCGAGATATTGGTGTTCATGGAAATTTATTTGGAGGCACCATGTTGTCTTGGTTAGATGAAACTGCAGCAACATGGGCCTGTAGTTTATGTCGAAATCCTAATATGGTGACGGTTAAAATTGACGAAACCATTTTTGAACGTCCTGTCAAAGTTGGAAATCAGGTGAATGTGTATGGCGAAGTAAAGAAGATGGGGAAATCTTCTTTGACCGTTTATATAGAAGCAAGAAGTTATAATTTTTATACGGGTGAAGAGAAATTGGTTTGTTCAACGATTTTCATTTTTGTAAGAATTGATGAACATGGAGATGCTATTCCAATTGACGAAACCGTTAGACAGCAATTTGAGCATTTAAATTCTTGAAGAAAGTATTAATCATACAAACGGCCTTTATAGGAGATGTCATTTTGGCTACAGCTCTAATAGAGTCAATTGCCCAGCATGAAGGGGAATGGCAAATTGATTTTCTGTTAAGAAAAGGAAACGAATCTTTATTAAAAGATCATCCGCACTTAAATAAGGTGTTAGTTTGGAACAAGAAAGAGCAGAAGTATAAAAACTTGATAAAGCTAACCAAAGAAGTAAAGACTGAAAAGTATGATGTGATTTTAAATCTTCAGCGTTTTGCCTCAAGCGGTTACATCTGTTTTAAAAGTAAAGCTAAAGTGATTGCTGGCTTTGAAAAAAATCCATTCAGCTTTAAATTCCACCACAAAATTAATCATCAAATAGGAGAAGGGAGTCATGAGATTGATCGCAATTTTGAATTGTTAAAATCAATCGGTGATTTTGAACTTAAAAAGCCGAAACTTTATCCCTCTCCTAATCAATGTTCGAAAGTTGATAGCCTTTCATCTACTAGTGATTTCGTAGTAATGGCGCCATCTTCGGTCTGGTTCACAAAACAACTTCCCAAAACTAAATGGATAGAGCTTTGTGACCACACATCTGAAAATACAACCATCTATTTAATAGGTGGAGGAGAAGATGTGAGCTATCTAAGTGAGATAAAATCAGGCTCAAAACATCCACAAATTCAGCTGATGGCTGGTAAATTAAACTTATTAGAATCAGCTTACTTGATTTCAAAATCAACAATGACTTTTGTAAATGATTCGGCACCTTTGCATTTAGCATCCGCCATGAATGCGCCAGTTACGGCCTTCTTTTGCTCAACGGTTCCTGATTTTGGTTTTGGACCATTGTCAGATCAAAACCGTGTTATTCAAATAGATAAAGAATTAGAATGCCGTCCTTGCGGATTACACGGTAAAAAATCTTGCCCAAAAGGTCACTTTGATTGCGGTTTGAAAATAGATGTAACCCAGTTGAATTAATTCCCGTTTAACGAAGTATTACATTGATTAGTCTAAAAATGGACTATCTTTGTCGGCTGATACAGCTACTTTGAAGAAAATTATATCAATACTGATCCTTTTAGTGTTGGGCAGTGCTGCACATGCCCAAACAGACTCGTTATTTATCGTGAAGGTAAAGAAACTGCAGAGCCTCTTTGATGAGACGAATTATAAGCCGCTCCAATTTGGCGATACCTCACTTGCCGTAATAGCCGAAATTTCTAAAATGCAACGTAAGGGAAATGACGTATCCAGGTCTTTGTATCTTGAAAAACAATTAGAATTAGCACAAAAAGATTACGGGGTAGCGCTTACTGGTGGATACCTTGAAAACATTAACCCGACAATAGGAGACTTAGAAGATAATATTTTTTATCAGCGAAAATTTAACTTGGGCGCAGAGTGGAATCTTTTGAAAAGTGGATTCTTTGAAAACAAAGTAAAAGCAAGAATTTTAGAAGATAGAATTTTAAGAGAGCAAATGGGGCAAGATGCCGCGGTGGAAAGCTATAATTACTTAAAACGATTTGATCACACGATCTACACCTTTAATTTGGTGAAAATCCAGTTGCTTCATGCAAGACGTGCGCAATTAGAAAAGCAGTATAAAACCATTTCTGAACTGGTTTATTTAAAACGATTAAAAAAAGAAGACCTCATTACCTTAGATACTCGATTATCTGAAGTTGAAAGTTTAATCAATGTCTACAAGAGCTACAATGACTATTTGGTTCCAGAAAACGACTCATTAGAGTTTGATGTTAAGAATTTACCACTGATTGATTTGGATTACACTAAGATTTTTGACCTGCTCGGAAAGCAAACAGATAGTTTATTATCAACCAGAGTATATGAAGATTACTATAGCTGGTATCACCAAATTTCATTGAAAACTTATGCAAAGTATAGCTACTATGACTTGGTTGAACCGGGCAATCGGTCTTTTTTCTCGGCAGGATTTAACTTTAATATTCCAATTCCATTCAACACAAGACTTAAGAATGAAGTAGCAAACGAAAAGTATAAATATGACAACGAAAAACTCGTTCAAAACAGAATCAATTTACATGAAGAGATTTTGAGCACAGCTTACGAATTTAGATATAAGCTGAAGCAGTTTATCGGGTTCTATCAAAAACGTAAACTTTTTATGGAACGTCTTAGAGTAGAGAAGGTAAAGGTACGATTGAACGACAACAATATTGATCCACTTTTGGGCTTAGAATTGTATGACGATTTATTGCAAATAGATATTGAACTGGTTGATTTATTGCAAAACCTGTATTTAAAAGCCTTGAAAGTTCACTCTAAAATTCCGCATGCGAACATTAGAGATGTCATCAAATATCAAACTACCGATCAAATTAACCAGTACGTAGACAACAAGAAACGTTCAGTTTATGTATGGTCTAAAACCTTTGAAGAATACTCTCCAGGATTTTTATCTGAGTATTGTATATATAACGAGTTCAATAAGGTAATTGTGTCTACGGCCTTAAGTAATTCTAGTCCTGAAAAATTACAGTTCATGCAATATGCTCAAGAAAATGCCGAAGTACATTTCATGATTGGAGAGAACAAATTGTTTTATTCTGATAATATCGGAGAGTATTTAAGTAAAGTATTAGAAAAGTACAAAGAAGTAAAACCCGCTGGAATTCATATTGATATAGAACCGCACACTTTTGCAGAATGGGATACTGAGAAACAAAAAATCATTAGTCAATACTTAGAGTTAATGGGTAAGATTAGCACTTTCTGTAAAGATCACGATTTAAAGCTGGCTGTTTCTATTCCGTTGCATTATGGGCAAGAAGTGGTCGATAAGTTATTAGCGCTTTGTGATGAAATTTATTTTATGTGTTATGAAAACACGAAGACCTCCTATATCGTTAATAAAGTAAAACCATTCATAGATAACGGAAAAGATAAACTCATTTTGGCGTTGAGAACAGAAGATTTCACCAACAGAATTGAGATGGAAGAAAAAATAAAAGAGCTTAAAACGCAAACATCTTTGAACGCCTTTGCGTATCATGACTTGCGTAGAATGGTTTCTTTTGACCGCCAAAACATTGAAAAGTAGAACAGCAAAGAGCTGAATAAGAATGAAAAGTGTAAACTTTAAAAGAAAAGAAGAGAGTTACCTAAGGTATTTTGAAGAACAAAGTGCCCGTAAATCAAAGCGTCCTTTTAACTGGGATCGTTTTGTTTATTTGTTGCTGCTCGCTATTTTCTTATTCTTTACGGGGAGATTTATCATTAATTCATATTTCTACATTGAAGGAAATGGCCAGGTGCTATTTGAAAGTGTTGACATTAGACATACAGATGATATTCGAATTCTTGAATTTAACGTAGAAGAGGGGGATGATGTCCAAATTGGAGATACTCTATTTACCTACTTCTTAGATGATGACATGTTTGGAGATGGCGGAGGTGGCGGATCCAATTCTGTGTCTATTGCCGGTGGACGTAAAAAAGATTCATGGATTGAACGTGAAATTTATACCCTCAAAAAGAATTCAGATTTAAATAGAGTCAGAATAGCTGATGATAAAGCTTTGCTAGCGGTTTATGAGAGCGACTTAGAAAGAGTTAGAAATGAAGTGATCTTAGATGCTGTTTCGCATACTAACCTTGAGAATTTAGAATATCAAATTTCAAAACTTCAGGCAGATATCAACTTATTGAGTGCACAAATTGGTATTTACAGTAAACAAATTAAATACCTGGAAGGCTTGTTGTTATTAGAAGAAGATCCACAAAAAATACAGATTGAGCAATCCAGTACTAACGGAAGTGGTTTTGGAGGAAGAGAAGGCGCATTTAATGAAATTTATAAAAACTCTGAAAGAAAAGATTTCTTAATGCTTGCTGGTGTAGAAAATATTCAAAACTATAAGATCTTCACTTGTCCAATTAACGGAAACATTACAAGAATCCATAAACAACCTTATGAAGTTGCTTTGAAAACAGAGACCATTTGTTCAATTCATCAACCAAATGACGTTCACATAAAAGGATTCTTTAATCAAGAAGACTTAAAGTACCTCAATGCAGGTGATATTGTTAATGTTGAATTCCCTGACGGAACAGAAAGCAAAGGTTTAGTAGATAGATTTTATTCTGCAACCTATATCTTACCTGAAGAGTTTCAAAAGAAATTTGAACCCACTACAAGAACTTTAGCTGCTGATATTTTACCAATAGGCGAGAACGACCTAGAAGTATGGAAGAAGTATTATAAGTTGAGTGTGAAAGTGACTAAAAGAACTTTTTAAATGGCGCCACAATTAAAAATAAACAAAGAAGAATCGATAATTGAATTTGCAGGATTTTCATTTTTGCACATCAATGTGATGGATAACCTGAGCGTTGAAAAAGTTCAATTTCATTCCGCAGTTATTCTTGAGGGGAATGACCGTGCATTTATTCGCCAAATTGTTCGAAGAATCAGGTCGCATAACTCTCCTGACATCTATCTGAAGCCTGTTTTTATTTTAAAAGGAATCAATTTCAATGATCCTTTAGTGAACAAGTTAATTGATGGAACCTTATACAGCCTTGAGCAGATTGAATTGATTATTCCAGAAGTTGAGCGTATTTTGACAAAAACGAAAGATCTCCATTTCACGAATTCAATTTCTTTTGAAGCGCAGATGATTGAGAAAACCATTTCTTTCATGTATACCTGCGAGATTTCGGATTTAGAACCAATTCCGTATATCTACTCTTCAAATAACTATTCGTACCCAATTTTATCCGTTAATTTTAGACAACGAGATGAGCACATTGCTTTAGATATCTTGGATATTGCTGAACGTGAAGGAATCTTTGATTCAACTTACGTTGATCGAATTTATTTATGCCCTTCTTGTCAAGGTGGACACTTAACCTACAGAGAGGTTTGTCCTAAATGTGGAAGTTCAAATTCAACTACTGAAGATATTATACATCACTTTCCATGTGCTTATGTGGGGCCTCTAAGTGATTTTACCAACGAGATTGATGATCAATTAGATTGTCCTAAGTGTAACAAGCGTTTGCGTCATATTGGGGTGGATTATGATAAGCCATCTGTTTTGCATGAATGTAAAGCTTGCGACCATAAATTTCAAGACTTTAATGTGAAGGCTAAATGTCTTTCGTGTAGTACTGATAACCTTGTTGAGCAATTAAAGGGAAGAGAAGTTAGAAGGTATAGTTTGACCAAAAAAGGTGAACTGGCGGCCATTAACGGTTTCGTTTCTACTTCAAAAGATATTGAAGAAATTATTGGTACGGTTAAGTTTGACACCTTCATTACTATGCTTAAATATGAGATTGAGCGTTTGAGACAAACAGAGGGTGCATCTAACTTATGTGCTATTCACTTGTCTAATCCATCACAGATTTATTCTAAAATGGGATCTGAAGTTCAAAAGGTGTTGTTGAAAGATTTGGTGAAAGTGATTCGATCAAATATTCGTTCTTCGGATATTATTTCCTTCCAAAGTTCATCTACAATTATCCTATCAATGAATGAGATTCCTCAAAGAATTGCGAAGAGAATCTTAAAAGAGATTATTGACATGTTGAAACGATTAATCGCAACAACATTTAAAGATATAGAAGTAGAGTTTGAATATGAGGTAATCAAATTGGATTACAAGTTGTCGCCTCAATTACATATCCAGCAATTGACGAAAGCCTTTGGCTAATGTTTGAAGAATTATTAGATAACTATCTCCGATTCCTGGAGAGCTTGACAGTCGGACATTTTATTCGACTGTTTTGGTTTTATATATTCTTTGAGTTCATGCGTTATTTCTTGCTTGAGTTCTTTGTGCTTAATCTTTGGAAACTCAGTAAACTTTGGAACAAGAAGAAATACGCGAAAGCGAAAAAGGAATTTCATTTTGAGTATCCTTTAGTATCGATTATAATTCCAGGTAAGAATGAGGGGAAACACTTGTTTAAGCTCATCCAGTCGTTAAATGAACAAACCTATAAAAACACAGAAATAATTGTCGTTGATGATGGTTCAGATGACGATACACCGGTCATTGGGAGAGACCTTGAAAAAGCCGGCTTAATTGATGTGTTTATCAGAAACGAAGTTAGGGGTGGAAAAGCATCCGGAGCTAACACTGCTCTGCGTTTCACTAAAGGTAAATACATTGTCCATTTAGATGCCGATTGTTCTTATGACAGAGATGCCATTGAGAAAATCATCATTCCTTTTTATTTAGATAAAGATGTTGCTGGGGTTGGTGGAAATGTAATGGTGCGTAATTATGACGAGTCTTTAGTGACTTCTTTACAGGCCATTGAATATTATGATACCATATCCATTGGTAGGGTAGTTACTTCTTATCTGGGGATTTACAGAATTATTTCTGGTGCTTTTGGTGCCTTTCGAGCGGATGCTTTAGAACAAGTAAAAGGCTGGGATATTGGTCCCGGATTAGATGGAGATATCACAGTAAAGCTCAGAAAACTGGGGTATAAGATCAAATTTGAACAAGAAGCAGTTTGTTTAACTTCGGTACCAAATACAGTGAAAAAGCTAACCCGACAGCGCTTGCGTTGGGATAAATCCTTGATTCGATTTAGAATTAGAAAGCACAAAGATGTACTGATCCCTAATCAGGCCTTTAGTTTCTTAAACTTCTTTGCCTTTTTAGAGAACATCACCTATAACTTAATACTGAATTTTAAATGGTATTTCTATTTGGGGGATATGCTAATCAATTACCGATCAATGATCGTCAATATTTTGATTACCAACGTGCTCTTATATACCTTGACTAACTTTTTTAAATTCGTTGTATACAGTTTATACAGGGCAAGAACTAACGCCTCATATACCTATTTTTTGGTGTATATTCCTTGCATGGTATTCTATTTTGGATATTACTTAAGAGTGGTTAGAACCATTGCTTACATACAAGAATTCTTCTTCAAGCAGTCGTACAAAGATCCGTGGAATCCTCCAAAAACATCTGTACACGCTCAGCGAATGAAATTATAAAAGTTTGTTGAAAACAAAGATGTACTCTGTTCCAGCCCTCGAATGATTTTGTTGGCAAGTTCCATCTAGTTGCTCGGTGAATGATTCAATCAGTTCAACACCTAAGCTGCTCTCTCTGCTCGGAGCTTTCCATTCTCCATTGTCACGATAAGTAACCTTTGTTGCGCCATGTTCATCTTGCTGCGCCTGAATTTCAATTTTACCAGTTACTCTATCCGCGAAACCATGTTCAATTGAATTAGAAACAAGCTCATTAAATATTAATGCAATCGGAACGATTGATTTTGGCTCTATTCTTTTAACATTAGAATTAATAGAAGTTTCAACTTTTAAGTTGACGGCATAAGATGAAATAAGATCACTCACTAATGCGTCTAAATATGATTCCAAATCAATTTCAGTTAAAGATTCGGTGGCGTACATCTTTTCATGAATGGTTGCCATGGCTGATACTCTATTTATAGAATCCGTAAAATGATGTTTCGTAGTTTCGTCATGTACGTCATGCAATTGCAAGCGCAACATACTCGTGATTACTTGTAGATTGTTTTTCACCCTATGGTGAATTTCTTTAAGCATTACGGTCTTTTCTTCATTTGATTTTGATAACTCAATATTGGCCTCCACAAAGTTGGTTTCTGTAAATCGTAATGCGGATAAAACCTGAACAATTAAATAGGTAAATACAACTCCAGAAATAAATAGGTTAATTAAAAAATTAATCGCTGAAAACTCTGTGTATTCCTTAAAAACCCTAACTATTTGGTCTGTTACGTCCATATAAAGGATTGCCCCGACAATTGCTATATTGACAAAAAGATTAATCGTACCCCAAATTCTACCAAGAACAAAAAAGACAAATACAGCCATGCATATCACCCAGAAGAAGTCAACAAAATGACCAAAGTTAGAGGTCACCATCATGTTAAAAAAAGTCATGCAGGTTCCAAATATCATGGCAACGGCAGCTGCTATTTTGTACTTTTTAAGGATTAGAAGCAGCAGTAAAACAAGAATTGAAATCCCTGCTCCACAAGCTAAGGCATACTTATTAATGTCTTTTTGAATAAAGTTGACTGCAGCTAAAGCAGATAAAACAATCGTTAAAAAAGTGAACATATTTCGTGTAACATTGAACTTTACACGATCAATTGGATTCTCTGTTTCAAGGGTGAAGAATTTATTCACTTAGTTGTTTTTTATTTGGGCAAATCTCCCAAAATTCAGGGTAACTTTTATTTACTGATTTAGCCTCAGTAATGGTTATTTCACTTTCACTAATACTTGAAGCAATTGCTAAACTCATGGCCATGCGGTGATCATTTCTAGAAGAAACTAATCCTCCTTTCAACAAACCAGTGCCTTTAATAAGCATTGTATCTTCTTGAATTTCAATTTCCAAGCCTAATTTAAAAAATTCCTGCTGAATAGCAGTAGCTCTATCACTTTCTTTAAATTTTAATCTTCCAACTCCTTTAATAATGGAGGTTCCTTCGATTGCAGCTGCTAAAGTAGCAAGAATAGGAAAAAGGTCGGGGCAATGGGTAGCATCAAAATTGAAGGGGTTTAAAACTGACGGTTGGATGGCTAAGTCGCCATTTTTCCAACTAAAACGTGCACCAGTTTGTTTCAAAACTTCCATGATTGCTCGATCTGCTTGTGAAGATTTTTGATTCAATCCTTTGATCAGAATTGGATTTGCAATCGCTCCGTAAACTATCCAAAAAGCCGCACCGCTCCAATCGCCTTCAACAGAATAATTTACAGGTGCTTTATACTTTTGCCCACCCTTAATTGTAAATGTCTCATAATGTTCATGTCTGATTTCAATTCCAAAATCCTTCAGTAAATCAATCGTCATGTCTATATATGGCGTACTTTTAAGTGCATTTACATGAATTATCGAATTGTCTTGAGAAAGAGGCAATGCCATTAATAACCCAGACAAAAACTGAGAAGATAAAGAACCATCCATTTGAACTTCTCCTCCTAATAATTGCCCGCTAATTTTAAGCGGAACTAAACCTTGGCTAGATGAGAAATGGACGCCTAGTTGAGGTAAGAATTGTTCAAAATCCTGCATTGGTCGTTGCGTTAAACTTCCTTTTCCATGAATTTCAAAGGTGCCACCAAAACTAGCTGCAATTGAGGTTGTTAGTCTAATTCCCAAGCCAGATTCTCCACAATCTAACACTCGCTGAATATCATTGGCTTTAGGCTGCACTGAAAGCTGGTTGCCTATTGGTTTCAATTCGGCTCCAAGTTGTTCTATAATAGCTTTAATGTGCAATACATCATCACTGTTTCCTAAGTTAGAAAGTAAACAAGGGGTATCGGCTAGACAAGCCGCGAAAAGAGCCCGTTGAGCATAACTTTTTGATGCTGGTGCATGAATTTCTGTAACCTTAAAGTTGGTTGGAACACTTACGATCATCTCTTATTCATAATTGAAGTTTGATGGCGTATCGATTCTTGATGAATTGCCTCTAAATACTTAATAATGAACTTATGTGATAAATCTTCTTTTTCTGCTGCTGCAAATTGAAGACGTTTTATTTCCTCCCAACGTTCTGGTTGTAAAATAGTAATGTTATGTGCCTTTTTGTATACACCAATCTCTTCAGCAATCCCCATTCTTTTAGCAATTAGTTTTACCAGCTCTTCATCAATTTCATTGATTTTTGATCTAAGGGTATCCAAAGATTCAGAAAACGATTTATCTGACGATTCAATATCTCTGATGACTAAGTTTTCTAATAAATCTCCTAAAACTTCTGGAGTGATTTGTTGCTTGGCATCACTCCACGCTTCGTCTGGTGTGATGTGCGATTCAATCATGAGTCCATCAAAAGCTAAGTCTATTGCTTTTTGAGATACTTCTTCCAAAATATCACGCCTTCCGCAAATATGACTAGGGTCACAAATCAATTTTATTTTAGGAAACTCGGCTCTTAATCCAATAGGAATCTCCCACATGGGCTCATTTCGGTATTTATCACTTTTAAATGAAGAGAAACCTCTGTGAATAGCATGTACATGGGTTAATCCGGCATTGTGAAATCGTTCAATTGCACCTATCCATAAATTTAAATCAGGATTAATTGGATTCTTCACCAGCATTTCAACACCAGTCCCTTTTAAACTATCTGCAATTTCTTGCACAGTAAAAGGATTCACAGTTGTTCTTGCACCAATCCACAGTTTTTTAAACCCTGCGTTTAATGCTTGTTCAACGTGCTGTGCATTGGCAACTTCTGTAATGGCCGGAAGATCTACTGCATTTGCTGCATCAATCAACCATTTTAAGCCAATAGAACCAACACCTTCAAACGAGTTTGGACGGGTTCTTGGTTTCCAGATTCCAGCACGCAAAATATTTATTTTACCTAACTTTTTTAAGCGAAGTGCCGTTTCCATTACCTGCTCTGGTGATTCTGCACTGCAGGGACCTGAAATAATAATCGGTCGTTTAATTTGATCTAATTGTTGCATCTCAACATCTAATTTATTCATTTAACAAGCTTGACAATAGTTTACACCATAAAAAAAGCCTTCCAAAATTTAGGAAGGCTCTCATTTTCGTATATGTGCATAGCTTCCTAATCCAGTTTTACAAACCAGTTCCAAGAAGTTATGTTCATTGCTATTCTCACTGGTACAAATCTTTCAAAATATTTTTTGATTATCCTAGCATCTTTTAATTTTTATCTGCCCTTACCATAGGTAAGGAAAAAAATGTTTTAAAAAAGATTTGTTTTATCGAGAAATTATATTCAATCTTTGCAATGTCTAAACGACACAAAATGAATTTTAGAAATTTAAATACAAATTGGTGGTGGTCTTCTCATAAACATGAGTGGATGAACTAATTGTATACCCTAATAATTTTACAAACGGCTTATCGTACTCACGATAAGCCGTTTTTTTTTACCCTAAATTTTTTGAAATGAATATTTACACACATAAACAACAACTTCTTTGCGACACGCAAACACCAATCAGTACTTTTTTAAGTTTGAGAGATCATTTTGCCAATGTTTCTCTTTTTGAAAGTTCAGATTACACTTCAAAAGCAAATGCTCATTCATTTATTGGCGTTAATACTATTGTGTCCATTCAAGTAAATAATGGAGAAATGGAGGCACGCCTGAACGGTAAAATTCACTCCAAATCCTTGATTTCTAGTAGTGAAGATTTAACTCGATTAAAAGATTCTTTTGAATTTGTCAATGATTCAGAGCGTCATCACAATGGTTTTTTTGGTGTTATTGGATATGACGCCATTCCCTTGTTTGAAGACATTCAAATTGATAACGAACAGGACGAATTACCAGAAGTTTTCTTAGCAGCTTACGAATTCGTATTGGTGTTTGATCACTTTCATAATCAACTAACGATCCTAAATAATAGCTTCACAAATAAAGAAAATAGATTGCCGATTATCTTAAGATCGATCAATAAAAGCTTTTCAAATGCAGGAGAATTTAAAACTATTGGAGAATTGAAATCTTCTGAAACAGATGAAACTTTTAAAGAGAAAGTGAAATTGGCCAAGGAGCATATTTTAAGAGGTGATGTGTTTCAATTGGTTTTATCGCGCCAATTTTCTCAACAATTTGAAGGGGATGATTTTGCCTTTTACAGACAGTTGAGAACACTCAACCCTTCTCCATACATGTTTTATTTTGACCTTGAAAAAGCGAAGTTAATTGGCGCATCTCCTGAAGCGCAGATTAAAATTGAAAACGGAATAGCTGAAATTCATCCAATTGCAGGTACCGTTAGAAAATCGGAAAATTTTCAAGAGAATCTATCAAATATTGAAGCACTGAAAGTGGATGAAAAGGAGAATGCTGAACATATTATGTTGGTTGACTTGGCACGAAACGATTTGAATCAAACTTGCTCCAAAGTTGCAGTTGAAAAGCTGAAAGAAGTGCAGTCTTTTTCTCATGTCATTCATCTGGTTTCTAAAGTCACTGGAAGAATTCAAGAGGCCAGTTCTTTACAAATTTTTGGAGGTAGTTTTCCAGCAGGAACCTTGTCTGGAGCGCCAAAATATAGAGCAATGGAACTGATCAATAAATATGAAAATAAACCCAGAAAGTATTACGGCGGTGCAATAGGATTGTTAGCTGCGAATGGAGATGTGAACATGGCCATTGTGATTAGAACTGCTTTATCGCATAAGGGTGAACTCAAGTATCAGGCCGGAGCCGGAATTGTCTATGATTCTACTGAAGAAGGTGAGTGCCAAGAAGTATATAATAAGATTAACGCAGTTCAAACTGCAATTAAAAATGCTAATCAATCATGAAGATTTTACTAATAGATAATTACGATTCTTTTACTTACAACTTGAAAAGTTTATTAGAAGAATGTGGAGCAAAAGTTTTGGTGAAAAGAAATGACAAAATTCAATCGTCTGATATTGAAAAGTCTGAAGCTATCGTATTCTCTCCTGGCCCTGGAATTCCGAGTGAGGCAGGTCAAATGATGGATATCATTCAAGAATATTACCTGAATAAACCCATGCTTGGAATTTGTTTAGGAATGCAAGCTATTGGAGAAATATTCGGTGGTGAATTGAAAAATTTAGACCGACCAATTCATGGTTTTGGCGCTAAAATATTGCATCAAGGTGATCCTATTTTCTCGAGCTTACCGTTTGAGTTTGAGGCGGCGCGTTATCATTCTTGGGTATTAGATAAGAAAACTATCCTTGCTCCATTATCGGTGCTTGCATCAACCAAAGATAATCAGGTTATGGCAATCAAGCACCTTGAGTTTCCTATTTACGGATTTCAATTTCATCCAGAATCTGTGTTGACCCTAAATGGAGCTCAACTCATTAAAAATTTCATCATTGAAGCTAAAAAATACAACTATGCAAAAGTTACTCAATAAAATATTTGACGCAGAATTGCTCTCTAAAGAAGAGGCAAGAGAACTGTTGACTCAGATAACTGAAGGAAAGGTTAATGATGCACAAATCATTGCGGTAATGACTGCTCTTAAAATGCGTACCATTTCTACCGCAGAATTAAATGGTTTTAGAGAAGCACTTTTAGAGCAGGCAGTTATTCCAGCGCTATATACCACAGAAGCAATTGATGTTTGTGGAACAGGGGGAGATGGAAAAAATACCTTCAATATTTCAACTTTAGCGGCTTTTGTAATTGCTGGAACAGGTTATAAAGTAATAAAACACGGAAATTACGGAGTCTCTAGTTTGGTCGGATCATCAACAATGCTAGAGAGTTTAGGTTATAAGTTCACCACCGACTCAAGCTTATTAAATCGACAATTGTCTGAGCAGAATATTTGTTTTTTGCATGCACCTTTATTTCATCCAGCTTTGAAAAAGGTAGCTCCTTTAAGAAAAGATTTGGGAATGAGAACCTTCTTTAATTTTCTGGGTCCCTTGGTAAATCCAGTTCAACCTAAATATCAGTTAACAGGCGTCTATAGCCTTGAACTGATTAGAGTTTACAAACAGATTTTAAGCAATGAACGATCCAATTTTAAAGTGGTTCATAGTTTAGATGGTTATGATGAAATTAGTTTGACTTCTGCATTTAAAGTAGCGAACAAAAACGAAGAACTGATTTTATATCCAGAAGATTTAGAGTTGAAACCGCTCGCAGAAAAAGACCTTTTTTGTGGAGATAAAATAGAAGAGGCTAAAGAAATTTTTCTGAACGTTTTAAAAGGAGAAGCAACTGATGCACAAATGCAAGTGGTCTTAACAAATGCAGCATTCGGAATTCAATGTTTTGATTCAGATAAAACATTTAAAGTTGCCTATCAAGAAGCTGAAAATGCTGTAATGAGTGGAAAGGTTGCTCAAAATTTCAATGATTTAATTAACAATACAAAAGTTGTAAGTAATGAATTTGTTAGATGAAATAATTGCGTCTAAACGCAAAGAAATTGAGGTAAGAAGAAAACAAACTTCAATAGATCAATTAATAAAAATGCCGCTTTTTGATAAAGAGAAATTATCTGTTTCGCAAGCAATAAAAGAGGGGTCAGGAATAATTGCCGAGTTTAAAAGATGCTCTCCGTCTGCAGGTAAAATTCTAGATAAAGACTTAGAAACGGTTCTCGGTTTTTACAATGAAAATAAGGTTTCTGGATATTCTGTGTTAACAGATGAACCTTATTTTGGGGGAAGTTTAATGGATTTACAGAAAGCTGCTGCCATTGCAAATGGACCTGTTCTCAGAAAGGATTTTATTATTGATGAGTATCAATTGTTTGAAGCAAAGGCAAACGGCGCGGATGCCATTTTGTTAATAGCAGAAGTAGTGGATGCTTATCATGCAGAATCGCTAACAACTATAGCTCATTCTATTGGTTTAGAGGTTTTAATGGAGTTTCATTCCGCTGAAGAAATCGAAAAAATAAACGATTCGGTAGATTTAATAGGCGTTAACAATAGAGATTTAAAAAGTCTTGAAACCAGAATAGAAACTTCTGAAAAGTTGATTAAGCAATTGCCATTTGGCGCATTGAAGATTACCGAGAGCGGGATTCATGAAGTAAATCAACTTAAGTTTTTGTACGATTTGGGCTTTGAGGGTGCTTTAATTGGCGAAGGAGTTTTAAAGAATGAAGCACTATTGTCAGAATTAACTGAGGCAGCTAATCACATTAAAACGGTGCGTTATGAAAACTAAAGTTTGCGGTTTAAGAAATGTAGATAATGTTAATCGCATTGGTCAAATTCCAGTTGATTATGCTGGATTTATTTTCGTTGAAGCTTCACCAAGAAATGTAGATTACAGCCCTGAATTGATGAAAGCAATGAATAAACTGAATTGTAAAAAAGTAGGTGTATTTGTAAATGCTCCAACTTATTTTATTCGGGCAAAAGCTGAATTGTTTGGACTAAATACCATACAACTTCATGGAGATGAAGTAACTTATCAATTAGATGATTTGGCCACTTCTTATGAAGTTATAAAGGCGTTTTCAGTGGATGAGAGTTTTGATTTTAATCTGGACAAATATTCATCAGCGTCTTACTTTTTATTTGATACAAAAGGGAAAAAAAGAGGTGGTAACGGTGTGAAGTTCAACTGGGACTTATTGAATAATTATAAAGGTGAAACTCCATTCTTTCTTAGCGGTGGAATTGGTCCGGATGATTTGTCAGAGATCCTGAAAATTAATCACCCAATGCTGGCAGGAATAGATGTGAATTCTGGTTTTGAAATTGAACCTGGACTAAAAGATACTGACCTTTTAACGCAGTTTGTAAATGAGTTAAAGGAAGCAAGTACCGCTAAAATCAACATAGATCAAAGAGCATGAAATACACAATAGATCAAAACGGATATTACGGAGGGTTTGGTGGTGCATTCATTCCAGAATTATTGCATCCGCCTGTTGAAGAGTTGAAAGAAGCATTTTATGCTATTAAAGAAGATTCAGCTTTTAAAAAAGAATATGTTGAGTTGCTAAAAAACTACGTTGGTAGGCCAACACCTTTATACTTTGCAAGCAGATTGTCCCAAAAACATAAAGCGAACATCTATCTAAAAAGAGAAGATCTAAATCATACCGGCGCTCATAAGATCAACAATACCATTGGGCAAATTTTATTGGCAAAGCGAATGGGTAAAACTGAAATCATTGCTGAAACCGGCGCTGGGCAGCATGGGGTAGCTACTGCTACAGTTTGTGCACTAATGGGAATGAATTGCAAGGTATTTATGGGAGAAGTAGACATTGAACGTCAAGCTCCCAATGTGGCGAGAATGAAAATGTTAGGTGCTGAAGTCATTCCGGCTAAATCTGGAAGTAAAACCTTGAAAGATGCGACAAATGAAGCCATCCGATTTTGGATAAACAACCCTTCAACTTATTATATAATTGGCTCGGTGGTTGGTCCGCATCCATATCCAGAAATGGTAGCTTATTTTCAATCGATTATTTCAGAAGAAATGAAAGCACAATTAACTGAAAAGACAGGAAAAGACAAGCCGGATAGTGTCATTGCTTGTGTCGGAGGGGGATCAAATGCTGCTGGAGCGTTTTATCATTTTTTAGATCATCCAGAAGTTGAATTAATTATTGCAGAAGCCGCGGGCGAAGGAGTTGATTCAGGAAAATCAGCTGCTACATCAATTCTCGGAACTAAAGGTGTAATTCATGGATCAAAAAGTCTGCTTATGCAAACCGAAGATGGTCAAATTGTTGAACCACATTCCATTTCAGCCGGACTTGATTATCCCGGTATCGGCCCATTGCATGCACATTTAATAGAAACCAAACGAGCAAGTGTTTTTGCGATTACAGATCAAGAAGCATTAAATGCTGCCTTTAATTTGTCAAAAACAGAAGGAATAATTCCCGCCCTCGAGTCCGCCCACGCCTTTGCCGTATTAGAAAAAAGAGCATTTGAAAACAAAACGATCGTCATCAACCTTTCCGGTAGAGGTGATAAAGATTTAGCAACTTACATAAATTACCTATGAATCGCATCAATCAATTATTTGAAGAAAAGCCAAACAATATTTGTAGCATTTTTCTGACGGCTGGATTTCCGAATCTGGAAGATACTGTCTCTACCGTACTTGAACTAGAAAAAAATGGTACTGACTTAGTAGAGATTGGAATGCCGTTTTCTGATCCTTTGGCAGATGGTGAGACGATTCAATCCTCTTCTTTAATCGCTTTAAAAAATGGCATGACCATTGACCTTCTTTTTCAACAGGTTGTTTCCATTCGCACTCAATCCCAAATTCCAATTGTTTTAATGGGGTACTTTAATCCGGTTTATAATTATGGATTAGAAAAATTTCTTCAGAAGTGCGAACTTTCTGGGGTGGATGGTTTGATTATTCCAGATATATCAATTGAGGAGTATGAGTTAAGTTTTAAAGAGGTTTTTGAAAGATACCAAGTGCCATTGACGTTTTTAACTACTCCAAGAACAGCTCCAGAACGATTAAAAAAGATCATTAAACACAGTACTACATTTATTTATTATGTAAGTTCAGCATCAACTACTGGCAAAACTGGGGCATTTTCTAACGAGCAAATAAAGCAGTTTGAAAAGATGAAAAATTTAAGCATTGATCTCCCAATTTTAATGGGCTTTGGTATCCATGATCATACAACTTTTAAAATAGCTTGCGAATATTTCAATGGCGGGATAATAGGATCAGCTTTTATCAGAGCACTAAAAGAAAAGGTAGAGATCAAAGAATTCATGGGAAGATTGAACTAATAGTTGAATCAAATGTTCTGTCAATATGAAAGCTATTTTCCTCATCCTATTCAGTTTATCATTTTCTTGCTTCGGACAAGAACTAAAAGAATTCAATGAGTTTAGGCTAAATACCGATAAAAAACTAATGCTGACTTTAGGCGGTTGGTCGCTTGCGAATATCGCCGTTAGTTCTGTTGGTTGGGCAACCACAGAAAATGAAGCCAAATACTTTCACCAGATGAATACGATTTGGAGTGGGATAGACTTGGCTTTGGCAATTCCGGGATTTATCAAAGCAAGAAATACAGATCCGTCTTCGCTTACTTTTGCAGAAACCTGGAAAGCTCAAAACAAAGCAGAAAAAGTGTTTTTATTCAACTCCGCTTTAGACATTGCCTACATCACCTCAGGGTTCTATCTAAGAGGCATAGCAAATAATGATCCAGCAACTTATCACCAAAACAGAGGGTTTGGAAACGGAATAATTCTACAAGGAGGATTTTTATTCTTATTTGATTTGACGGCTTATGCCATCCATTCTAGTCACCGAAAAAATAAATTGGATGGCTTCTTGAATAATGTAAAACTGTCTGACACAGGAATGGGGTTCAAATATGAATTAGATAACAACAGATTAAACCAGCGTACTTTCAGTCCTTTTTAAAATTTATTGAACCTTTTTGCTGTTCATTTTTATTCATTAAAAAAGAATATTATGAGCGCAAAAAAAACAACATTCAAATTTATATTACTTGGTTTGATGATGCTTCTTTCAACAGGAGCAATCTCTCAAGTGAGTTTAGGAATCCTTAAAGGGAAAATAACAGATAAGGATAATTCTAACAAGGCAATTGAGTCTGCTAAGATTGTAATCACATCTTCTGATAAGAAAACGACCTTAAAAGCTGTTAGTTCTAAAAGTGGAGAATACGAAATCAAAGATATTCCTGCAGGAAAATACTATTTTAAAGTAGAGCATAAGTTTTATGCAGATTTTAGAAGATCAGGAATAGAAATTGTAGCGGGTAAAACAACCACTAGAAATGCTTCTTTAGTGTCTAAAGTTGTTCCAGAACCAGTTATAATGGAGGTAGAAGAAAATGAGGTTGACGACATCAGTGTCAGTTATGATGCGAAAAGATCTCGTAAAATGACGGCTTCATACGCCCAAAATAATTCATCAATTTCTGGCGGACACTATCATGACCAAACTCCACATAATACTGAAGGTTATGATGTGATTAATGAAAACGTTTTTAAATCCACACAAATTAATCCATTATCTACATTTTCGGTGGATGTTGATGCTGCTTCTTATTCTAATGTAAGAAGGTTTTTATTGAATGGGCAAAAACCGACTAAAGGAGCCGTAAGAGTAGAGGAGATGATCAATTACTTTAATTATGATTACGAAGACCCGAAAGATAATACGCCATTTTCGATTGCAACGGAAGTAGGAGAATGCCCTTGGTCTGATAACAAATTGGTTCATGTAGGATTGCAAGGCAAAAGAATCGATAAGTCAGATTTGCCACCGAGTAATTTAGTTTTCTTACTTGATGTTTCTGGATCTATGGGAAGTGCAAACAAATTGCCTTTGCTGAAAAAGTCTTTTTCACTTTTGGTAAACGAATTGTCTGAAAGAGATAAGGTTTCTATTGTTGTATATGCTGGTGCGGCCGGATTAGTTTTAGAGCCAACTCCAGGTTCTAACGGAACTAAAATAATGGAAGCTTTAAATAAGTTGAATTCGGGTGGATCAACTGCAGGTGGAGCAGGAATTGAATTGGCGTACAAAACGGCACAACAAAACTTCATTAAAGGTGGAAATAACAGAGTGATTTTGGCAACTGATGGCGACTTTAATATCGGAATGAGCTCAAATTCAGCAATGGAAGAATTGATTGTCAAGAAAAGAGAATCAGGAATATTCTTGACTTGTCTTGGTTTTGGAACCGGTAATTATCAAGATTCTAAAATGGAGATTCTTGCTGATAAAGGAAATGGAAACTATGCCTATATCGATAACTTATTGGAAGCAAAGAAAGTCTTAGTAACTGAGATTGGTGCCACTTTATTAACGATTGCGAAAGATGTAAAAATTCAAGTGGAGTTTAATCCTTCTGTGATTGAGTCGTACCGATTAATCGGTTATGAAAATAGACTTTTAAATGATGAAGACTTCAATGATGATAAGAAAGATGCTGGTGAAATTGGGGCCGGACATTCTGTAACGGCGCTTTATGAAGTTGTGATGAAAGGTGAAGGGAAATCTAAGGTAGATGTTGACCCTTTAAAGTATCAAGACAAGAAGAACAAAAGTGAATTTGGAAATGAATTATTAACAGTAAAATTCAGATACAAAGAGCCAGATGAAGATACCTCAAAATTGCTTGAAAGAGTAATGGAGAATAAAATTCAATCTGAAAAACAACTTTCTAATGCCTTTAAGTTTTCTGCTGCGGTAGCTGAGTTTGGAATGCTTTTAACGGATTCTGAACACAAAGAAAAATCTAGTTTTGATCATGTTTTAGCAATGGCTAAAGCTGGGATGGGAAAAGACAAAAACGGATATCGAGCTGAATTTATTCGCTTGGTAGATGTTGCCAAAGTGGTTTATGGCGTTAAGTAAGTAATTAGCTAATACTGATTCTCAAGTTACGACTGAAGTAACCGTGTAACGGAGGTTGTAACTTGGGAAGAAGTAGCTTAATAACCCGCCTGACCAGCACCAAATGCCGCAGTTGGATCAAATTCTTTGATTTCGTAATCAGCTGGAATTCTAAATAATGTAGCGTCTTGAGTAGTTTCATCAATTGAAGAAACTTCTTGCGTCACTGTCAACATTGTTCCGTCACCCATATCCATTGATGATTCCATTTTCAACATAACCCCTTCAGTATCCGGGAAAAATAGTCCGGCAGCAGCTCCACCGTATTCTTCAGGATTAGTAAATGAAAGTTCGGTTGTCAACCAGATGTATAAAACAGTGCCTTCTTCAGCATCCACAACTTTATACTTCTTGCACTTGTATCCATATATTTCTTCAATGATTCCTGTATCCGTAATAGTAATGTTGGGATCTTTTTCCAAGGTTTGATTATCAGATGTATCTCGATCCATTATATAGGCTGTCTTCTGTAAATCGTTGATGGTATAGGCGATTCTTTCATCTCCATCCATCAAAACACTTCCCATTAATGAAGCCATTCCGCCAATCATTTCAAATCTCACATCTTTATCCTTGAAGTAGTAAACACTTTGCTTTTGCAAGTAAAAATCATAAGCAGATACATCTGCTCCTTCATAGCTAAAGTCAAAAGTCACTTTGCCTTCAAAATTATCAGATTGCCCAAAGCTGATTAAACAAATAAAAAGCATTGAAAATAAAAGCGTTAACTTTTTCATAGTTGAGATTTGGTGTAAAAATATGAAATTCAAGGTATCAGCCCAAAATTATTTACGTTTTAACATTTTATCTAAACAAACGCCATGCCGTTGAGTGTTGACTTTCTAATTCTAAAAGCTTTCGTTTTTTGTCCAAACCCCAAGCATATCCACGCAAATTTCCATCTGAACCTATAACTCGGTGGCACGGAATTAAGATGGTAATCGGGTTGGCGCCGTTTGCTGTTGCAACTGCTCTAATCGCTTTTTTATCTCCAAATGACTCAGATAACTCAGTGTAGCTGCGCTTTTCTCCAATTGGAATTTCACAAAGTAATTGCCAAATTTTTTCTTGAAATTCTGTTCCCTTTGGTTTTATCGGAACCGAAAAATTTTTCAGTTTTCCTTCAAAATAAGCTGAAAGTTCTGCTTTTAATAGGATGATCCTTTTGTCATTATTCTCAACGCCAGCAGCAGCATCTGTAAAAACTAATTGAGTCAAAAACTCACCCTCAAACTGCGCTTGTAAATTGCCTAACGGGCAAGAAAAAACAGCTTTAATCTTTTCTGTGGATGACATAAGAATTGGCTTGCGCTAATGAGGTGACCACTAAATCGTTAATACACAAATGTGCCGGTAAAGTCGTTGAATAATAAATCAATTGTGCGATATCTTCCGCCAACATAGGTTGATACCCATTATATGCTGCATCTGCTCGTTCTTTATCTCCGTGAAATCTAACGGTTGAAAACTCGGTGTCAGCTGCTCCGGGAGCGATTTGTGTCACTTTAATTCCGTGCGGTAGTAAATCCAAACGCATTCCTTTGGTAATGGCATCTACTGCATGTTTTGAAGCACAATAAACGTTTCCATTAGGATAAACTTCTTTTCCAGCGGTAGACCCTATATTGATTATATGTCCTTTTTTTCTTTCAATCAAACCAGGAATAACAGCTTTAGACATGTACAAGAGTCCCTTCACGTTGGTGTCAATCATCTTGTTCCAATCTTCAGTTGATCCATCTTGAATAGGTTCTAAGCCAGAAGCCAAGCCAGCATTGTTCACGAGAATTCCTATGTTGTCAAAAGGCGCTTTCAACGACTCTATAGCTGCATTAACTTCCTGCTCTGACCGAACATCAAAACATAACATTTGAACGTTCACTCCGAATTCAACTTCTAAACGTTTTTTTAATTTCAGCAGACGCTCTTCACGTCTACCGGTGATAATTAAATCGTGACCGTTTTCAGCAAAAAGTTCTGCCGTGGCTTTACCAAATCCTGCTGTTGCTCCTGTTATGAGTGCAATTTCTTTCATGAATCTTTAAATTGGATGACTTGTGGATAAAACTAATGATTTAATCAGCCACATTCTATAGAGAACTATTATTTTTATCTCAAAATATACCAAATGAGTTCTATACAATTCGAAATAAAAAACGGTGTCGCAATTATTAAGTTAAACAGACCAGCCGTATTCAATAGTTTTAATAAAGAAATGGCACTAGCCATGCAATCGCGTTTAGATGAATGTGAAGAAAATGATGAGGTAAGAGCAATTTACATCATTGGAGAAGGGAAAGCGTTTTGCGCAGGTCAAGATTTACAAGAAGTCACTGATCCTAATGGTCCAGAATTAACTTCTATTGTTAAAGATCACTATAATCCGATTATTGAAAGAATTAGGAACATAGAAAAACCAATTGTTGGAGCAGTTAATGGAGTTGCAGCCGGAGCTGGAGCAAATATTGCCTTGGCTTGCGATATTTGTGTGGCTACAGAGTCGGCAAGTTTCATTCAAGCTTTCAGTAAAATCGGGTTAATTCCGGATTCTGGTGGAACATTCACTTTGCCTAGATTGGTAGGAATGCAACGTGCAGCAGCTTTAATGATGCTTGGAGATAAGGTGGGAGCAAAAGAAGCTGAAGAAATGGGAATGATTTATAAAGCTTTCCAAGCAGATGTTTTTGAGGAAGAATCTTTCAAATTAGCATCCAAACTTGCTAAAATGCCAACGAAAGGAATCGGTTTAACGAAAAGGGCATTGAACTTATCAATGATTTCAGATTTAACTACACAGTTAAAAGTAGAGGAAGAATTGCAAACCATTGCTGGGGGAACACACGATTATAACGAAGGCGTTGCCGCTTTTTTAGAAAAGAGAAAACCAGAGTTCAAAGGGAATTGATGTTGGTTATTAGTTGAAAAGATATTGATCAATCTAAATTTGATGAACTGATTAAGACTTATGAACAAACTTTAAAACTGCTAAACGGATACATCAACTTTTTACAAAATCAAAAATCTGAATTTAAGAAATAGGAGTCTTAAGCATTGTTAACATTTAACCATTCAACCAATTTCAAATCAACTATTCAACGAATTACAAAAGAAAAAAATGATGAAAATAGGAATATTAGGGGCCGGATCAATGGGGTCTGGCATTGCTCAGGTTGCTGCTCAGTCTGAACACACAGTAGTATTGGCAGATACCAATCAAGAGGCATTGGATAAAGCAAAGTCAAAACTGGCTAAAATCATGGCGAGATTGGTTGAAAAAGGAAAGTTTGGAAATGACGTAGCCGAAGCCATTCAAAATAGAATTACCTACTCAACAGATATGAATGACTTTTCTGGATCAGGAATGATCATTGAGGCCATTATTGAAAATTTAGAAATCAAACAAAAGGTTTTCAAGACCATTGAAGGTATAGTTGACGGGGCTTGTATTTTAGCAACCAATACCTCTTCTTTATCTGTGGCGTCTATTGCAGCTGCTTGTGAAAAATCAGATCGAGTTATAGGAATCCATTTCTTCAATCCAGCTCCATTAATGCCGTTAGTTGAAATAATTCCTGCGGTTCAAACTTCAGATGCAACGACAAAAACTTCAAGAGACTTAATTGATTCTTGGAAGAAAGTGACGGTTTTGGCTAAAGATACTCCGGGGTTTATTGTAAATCGAGTAGCAAGACCATTCTATGGAGAAGCGCTAAAAATCTATGAAGAAGGAGTTGCAGATTTTGCAACTATTGATTGGGCAATGACCGAGTTGGGAGGTTTCAGAATGGGACCTTTTACCTTGATGGATTATATCGGGAACGATATCAACTATACAGTAACCGAAACAGTATTTGCTGCGTTTTATTATGATCCAAGATATAAACCTTCATTTACTCAGAAAAGACATTCAGAAGCAGGATGGTACGGTAGAAAATCCGGAAGAGGTTACTACAGCTATGCTGAAGGGGTTGAATTACCTGCGCCAACTCAAAATCAAGAGCTTGGAAAAGAAATTTTAAACCGAATTTTAGTGATGTTGATCAATGAAGCAGTAGATGCAGTTTTCTTGAATATCGCTACGGAAGAAGATGTAGATCTTGCAATGACAAAAGGCGTGAACTATCCTAAGGGATTGTTGAGATGGGCAAACGAATTAGGGCTTGATAATGTTTTAAAACAACTAGAACACCTGCATGCTGAATATGGCGAAGACCGTTACCGTCCTTCTGTTTTATTAAGAAGAATGGTGAGAGAAGGCAAACAGTTCTTTTCTTAAAAAGGAATTAAAAAATAGAAGTTAAGCTCAGGATGTTCCTGGGCTTTTTTTTTGGGTTACTTTTTTTTAACCTGTACATAAACAGCTATAAGTTTCAGTTTAATTTGGTTTTAATCAATTTCATTTGAGGTCTTAAAGATGAATTTGATTTATCCCTCAAGAGTAATTTAGTATTCTTTAACTCTTGCTTTTGGGGGATTTTTGATTCTTTAGGTTACCTTTTAAACCAACTTACATTCTATAGAAACAAAACATACAATTATGAAAAATATAGGATTAGCACTTTTACTGTTCGCAGCAAACATAACAATAGCGCAAAATGATTTACCCATATATGACAAGGTAAACTTTGTCAAAGAGATGGATGCGAAAAACATGGGGAAGAATAGCTTATTTATTGCTTCACCTTTCGCAAAGCCACAATTGTCAGATATTAGAGATCAGGACTTAGCTGGTAAGCAGATTAAAAAAATTACGTACCTCTATTCTAACAATAACGCGAACCCATCATTTGGGCAAAATGAATTGAGTAATAGTCGTTACAAGAATTTAATGTCTGAGTTAAGTGGGGCAGATTTGGCAAATGTTGAATGGGAAACAAAGGTTCAAGTAGGTTGCGGGACAATTCCATGTTCTCAAAAACTAGATCATGGATTCATCATTGAATTTGAAGAAGAGTCTAATTCGATTCAAGGTCAACTTGGACACCATCAATTAGAAAATCAACAGAAAACTATTCGAGCCAACCAAGCAAATACCATTAAAGGAAAAGAAGGAACACTGGTTAAAATTCCTGAAAATGCATTTGTAGATGCTTTTGGAAATGAAGTTATAGGTAATGTTGATATCAACTTGAAAGAAGCTTTAACAACTGAAGCAATTGTTCTAGCTAACCTGGCAACTGTGACAAGTAATGGTGAAATTTTACAGTCAAAAGGAATGATTGAACTAACGGCTCATCAAAATGGTAATGAGGTGTATGTAAAAGAAGGAAAAAACATAAAGGTGACTGTTCCAACTGAATTTGAAGAAGGATACTCTTATTTTGAAGGTGAACAGAAAGAAGGTAATTTGGTTTGGGCTAATCCGGTTCCTATTGAAAAAGAGCTGAATGAAGAAGCTGTTGATAATCAGGTTAAGGTCGATTTAATAGTTGCACAGGGTCAAGTAGAATTTGTCCAAAATGAGATGGTAGCTACTTCATCTTCATACACTAACCTGAAATTAATCAAAGTAACGGTGAACAAAAAGGGAGTTGGATATGATATCACTGAAAAAAGTATAAAAAACAGATCTTTTAATGAAGAAACTTTTACAAAGGCAGAGATTGATTCAATTCAATCTTGGTTTGACAATGATTTTGCACCCTTAGGCGGTGGATGGCAGGGGCGTAATGATTTTTTGATGAATAAAAACGCGAACGACATGGTTGGTGTTAACTTGGGGGGAGTTAGTCAAGATTTGGCAAATACTTTTCGAATGAAAAAACTAGGTTGGGCGAATATAGATTGTTTAACTAGAGGAAATAACGTCAAAAAAATAAGATATAATGTGGCTCAAAATACCATAGATAGTCTAGAGAATTTCACAATTAGCTTAGTCGTTCCTTCAAGAAGAACTTTTATTCCGGGGTATGAAATGAAGAATGGTAATTATTCTTTTACACATGGAGATAACGAGCCAATGGCCTTAATGCCAGTTGGCGAACAAGCATATATTATTGCCATGGGTGACAAAGATGGGCAAACCTATTTCGAGCTAAAGCAAGTTAAAATAGGTGAACGAACAATTGAAGAATTAGATTTAGCTAAAATGAACAAAGATGAAGCGCTAGATCAAATCAAGAAGACGCTTTAGTAGCAAAAAAGGGTTAAACAGGAGTCATGCAAATGTCTCCTGTTTAATAAGTTCTATCAAATCAATAGATTAACAATGACTTAACAATGTGTTAAATTATTAATGCTATGCATGCTTAGTAATTGTTTCCCGTAATTTTCTTCATAAATTGAGCTCCATTAAAACCCTAATTTAATGATTTTCACCATGAAAAGAGCCCAGATTATCCTTGTCTTTTTGGCAATTTCAACCTCAGTTTTCTCGCAAACCCCTTTAGAATTCGACCTGACTAGCAATAGAGGTTTTATTGAAAACAAAGGACAGTTCATTAACAGAAACTGGAAAAAAGATGAAGTCAAATATGCGATTAATGAAAATCCATTTTACATTTTCTTTACCAATAAAGGATTGACCTATCGTTTTGATAAAATCATCAAAAATCCGGAATACCGAAAAGAAGATCCTACTTCTCACAAACGAGTGAACATTTCAGAATTAATCCACGCTACTTGGATTGGTGCCAACGAAAACGTTGAGATAAAAGCAGAAGAGAAAAATTCTAATTACTACTCTTATGCCGTTCGAACCGGGGTTGGAAAAGAAACTAAAAACATTCCTGGAATATCTGGTTATCAGAAAATTACTTATATCAATCTATATGATAACATTGATGTAGAGTATGTCATTCATCCAGCCGGTGGAATTAAATACTCGATTATTTTGCATCCAGGAGCAGACCCTACTCAAGTTAAACTTAAATATAGTTCTGCACATACAGATACAAAAGATGAGCACATTTCGTATGGTTTGAATGATCAAGGTCAATTTGAAATCAAGACTTCACTCGCAAGTATTCTTGAGAAAAAACCATTCACTTTTGAATCACTGACTGAAAATGAAATTCCATCCAAATTTAAATTTGAAAATGATGTTTTAACATTTGACTTAGAAAACTATGACAATACAAAAGAAGTCATAATCGACCCTTGGGTAATTTCACCAACTTTTACGACATCTTCTGCGGTTTGGGAAGTAGAAACAGATGGAATCGGAAATATTTATTCAATTGGAGGTGAAACACCAATGGAGCTGCGAAAATATACCGCTGGTGGAGCACTAACTTGGACGTATGTGACTCCTTGGGATACGAATTCAGTATGGTTAGGAACAATGGCAACAGATGATGCTGGTACCTCTTATGTTACTTCAGGTACTTCTCCTGAAATAGAAAGAGTAGACAATGCTGGAAACATGGTGTGGCATACGAACGGTGGAGGTTTTTCAACCGAGTATTGGTCAATCACTTTCAACTGTGATAAAACAAAATTAATTGTTGGTGGAACTGGCGCAACTGGGATATTTGGACCTTTTGAGGCCAGAATCTATGACATGGATGTTACCAACGGAAACGTTTTAAATACGCAAGTGGTAGGTCAACAGGGTGGCGGATTTACGCCAGTTGAGGTAAGGTCTATTTCTTCTTCAAAAAATGCGAAATACATTTATTTAACCCATAATCAGGTAGGAGCAATCAACCAAAATATTGGTGCATGTCCTACTGATGATCCGTATTTTGAGCTAGATAACGGACATCATCTCGCCTATAAATGTGAGAACTACCTACCAGAAACTCAAAACGGAGGAGGCCTTAAAGCCTTGGTAGCAAATGACAATTACTTTTACACACATGCAGGTGATGAAATTCACCAAAGAGATTTAGGAACAGGAGCACTAATAAATTCAGCCCCAATCCCAGGTGGAAATAGTAATACCGTTTTAGGAGATTTGGTTGTTCATAATAGTGGATTAGCAGTGGATGATTGTGGTAATGTCTACGCGGGAGCAGATGACAGAATTGTGAAATTTGATGAAAACTTAAATTTTCTAGCAGAGACAATTACCAACTTTTCAGTTTATGATGTTTCTGTGAATTCAAACGGTGAAGTCATTGCTGTTGGAGCAGAGCAAGACAATGGCTCTACAAACAGAAATGGGAAAATGCAATCGGCTGGTTTAGGTGCATGTGCTCAATACGCTTTAGTTTGTTGTGATGCAAACATCTGTCCTCAAGACACGCTTTGTGAAACAGATGCAGCTATCAATTTATTTACTACTACCGGGGGCGGAACTTTTTCTGGAACTGGGATAACTGACGTGAATGCAGGAACTTTTGATCCAGCAGTTTCGGGATCAGGTGTGTTTACTGTGCAGTATACGCTTACTTGTGGTACAGATGAGATTGACGTAATTGTGAGTCCATGTACCAATCTTGAAGCTTGTGTTGAAACGAACGGAGATATCACTATAACTAACGGAACAGGTCCTTATACATGGGAAGAAGAAACCATCACCCAAGATTGTGGTGCATGTATTATTGGATGTAACTTCCCGGCAGGTTGTGCTGTAGATGTAACAAGCTGGACCTTTTATGCAAACGGAACAACTATAACTCCGCCAAGCTTTCCATTACAAGTGACCGATAATGTAGGTTCTACGATAATTATTACCGATCCTAACTTATTACCGAATTGTTCTGTTACAGCATGTGATGCAACCATTTCAGCAGCTGGACCTTTTTGTATAGATGATGCCGCAGTGAACTTAACGGCAGTAGATGCTGGAGGAACTTGGAGTGGAACAGGAATAACTGATGCCAACGCAGGAACCTTTGATCCAGCAACTGCAGGAGCAGGAACACATACCATCACATACACCCTAGTTTGTGGAGATTCTGATACAGAAGATATTATTGTGAACGCATTAGATGATGCCTCTTTCACTTATCCTGCTGCTTCATATTGTGTGACAGATGCTGACCCAACTCCTACAATAACTGGTGTAGCAGGCGGAACATTTAGCATTGATAACGGTGGAACAATTAACGCAGGAACAGGTGTTATTGATCTTGATGCCAGCGGAACAGGTACTTATAATATTACTTATACTACTACAGGAACTTGTCCTAATTCTGCTGTATTTGCGGTGACAATTACAGCAGGCGCGGATGCCACAATTACGGCAGCTGGTCCATTCTGTGCAACAGATGCAGCAGTTAACTTAGTAGCAGTAGATGGAGGTGGAGTTTGGGCCGGAACAGGAATCACGGATACCAACTTAGGAACTTTTGATCCAGCAACTGCAGGAGCAGGAACACACAACATTACTTATACCATTTCAGGTGGCTGCGGTGATGTAGACGATATCGACATCACAGTAAATGCTGCAGATGATGCTACATTTAATTATACAGCAGGTTCTTATTGTTTAACAGACCCTAATCCAACACCTACCGTTACTGGATTAGCAGGAGGAACATTTACCATAAATAATGGTGGAACAATCAACGCAACTACAGGTGAAATTGATATTACCGCTTCAGGAGCAGGTACCTATGATATAACGTATACCACAAATGGACCATGTCCTACCTTTACAACAGTTCAAGTCGTGTTAACCTCTGGAGCAGATGCAACCATCACAGCAGCTGGACCATTTTGTGCAACAGATGCAGCAGTTAACTTAGTCGCTGTAGATGGCGGTGGAGTTTGGGCCGGAACAGGAATCACAGATGTGAACTTAGGAACTTTCGATCCAGCAACTGCAGGAGCAGGAACACACAACATTACTTATACGATTTCAGGTGGCTGCGGAGATGCTGATAATATCGACATTACAGTAAACGCAGCAGATGATGCTACATTTAACTATACAGCAGGTTCTTATTGTTTAACAGACCCTAATCCAACACCTACTGTAACTGGATTAGCAGGAGGAACATTTACCATAAATAATGGTGGAACAATCAACGCAACTACTGGTGAAATTGACATTGCCGCTTCAGGAGCTGGTACTTATGACATAACGTATACCACAAACGGACCATGTCCAACCTTTACAACAGTTCAAGTTGTGTTAACTTCAGGAGCAGACGCAACCATTACAGCAGCTGGACCTTTCTGTGAAAATGATGCAGCAGTTAATCTTCTAGCCGCAGATGCAGGAGGAACATGGACCGGAACAGGAATAACTGACGCCAACACAGGAACCTTTGATCCAGCAACTGCAGGAGCAGGAACACATACGATAACTTACACCATTGGAGGTGGATGCGGAGACACTGATAATATAGATATTGTAGTGAGTCCTTCAGATAACGCTTCTTTCTCATACGCAGCAGCAAGCTTCTGTACTATGGATACCGATCCATCAGCAACAATTTCAGGAACAGCAGGTGGAACATTTACAATGGATAATGGAGGAGTAATAAATAGTTCAACCGGAGAGATAGATTTAGATGCTACAGGTGTTGGAACATATACAGTTACTTACACCACAAATGGGGCTTGTCCAGCTTCTTCAACGTTTAATATCACCATTTCAGATGGTGGATCAGCAAGTATTAATCCGGCAGGACCCTATTGTTTATACGATTCAAATGATATCTTGAATGCTTCACAGCCAGGTGGAACTTGGAGCGGAACGGGTATTGTGGATCCAGCTACTGGAGAGTTCAGTCCAGGAACTGCCGGTGTTGGAATTCACACAATTACATATACAACGACAGGAACATGTGGAGTAGTTGCAACTTTTGATATTACAGTAAATGATATTCCAACAGCTGATATAGACGGGCCGTTCTGGATAAACTGGGGAGAAGATGTTGAAATGACAGCCACAGGTGGTACTTCTTATATTTGGACACCAGATGAATATTTAAGTTGTAATGATTGTGCAAATCCAACAGCATCACCAATTGAATCAACCCAATATTGTGTGATTGCAATAGACAATGGTTGTACAGATACAGCTTGTGTTCAAGTTCTTGTTAACCTTGATTGTGGAGATGTATTTGTTCCAAATATTTTTACGCCTAACAGTGATGATGAGAACAGTTTAGAATGTGTAATTGGTGGATGTTTAACACAAGTTCACATGCGTATTTATGATAGATGGGGAGAACTTGTTTTTGAAACCTTCAGTAAAGATGAATGTTGGGATGGAACGCACATGCGAAACGGAAAACCAATGAGTACAGCCGTCTTTGTTTATGTCCTTACGGCGACTACGGCGCAAGGTGAGAAGTTAGAACAGAACGGAAATATAACCTTAGTTAGATAATCTATAACATATTAAAAGATGAAAAATTTAATAGCATTTTTGATTGTGATGACTGGGTTTGGAGCAACAGCTCAGGATATACATTTTTCGCAGTTTTATATGAATCCTTTACAGCAAAACCCTGCAATGGCAGGAGCCGTTTATGGATTAGAAGCGAATGTCAATTACAAAGATCAATGGCGTGCAGCTGGTGATCCATATAAAACCTTTGGTTTAGGATTCCACATGCGTTTTGATAAGAAAAGATCAAGTGCCGGTTATTTAGCTGCCGGAGCAAACTTCTTCGCAGATAAGGCTGGAGATGCAAATATGGGAACTGGTCAAGGTAATTTTGCCTTAGCCTATCATGTAAAATTGAATGAGTACAACAGACTTGGAGCAGGAATGCAACTTGGATATTTTCAACGAAGTATGGATGCCACGGGGTTAATGTGGGCTTCACAATATGATGGCTACCAACACAATAGCTCTTTACCCGGAGGTATGGTAAATGGACAACCTAACTTTACTAAATTTGATATGGGCGCAGGTTTGAGTTGGGTTTATAACAATACAGGTGGCGATATAAAAGTGACCGATAATCACGATTTAAATTTCAATGCAGGAATTGCAGTAATGCATTTGAATCGTCCTAAATATTCATTTATAGGTTCGGATGAGAGACTGCCAATGAAAGTTGTTGTCCATGGTAATGGTGTTATTTCATTGGCAGAGTCTTCAAAAATGGCAGTTTGCCCAGGTTTCATGTACTATAGACAAGGGCCTGCTCAAGAAATATACTTTGGTGTTTTGTTGAGGCATTTATTAGCGCAAGACTCAAAGTTTACTGGATTTAAGAATGGTGCGGCCTTTTACTGGGGAGCATATATGAGAACCAGAGATGCTATTTCTGCAAAAATGTTAATTGAAATGGGTGGCTGGGGCTTCGGTGTCAGTTATGATATCAATGTTTCAGCATTAAAAGTTGTAACCAATACAAGAGGTGGCATTGAATTTTCACTTCGTTATGTGGCGCCAAATCCATTTATTAAGACCTATGGTGCTAATCACTCTAGATTTTAAGAACCAACATCCCACAATATTTTGTTGAGAGCTGTTTTCATGACGATTTGAGGCATCCATATTTAAACGCTACCTTTGCAGCAAATAAATTCTATGTCTTTTGACTCCTTAGGTTTATCGGCTCCTCTATTAAAAGCTGTTGCAAAAAAAGGGTATACTGAACCTTCTCCAATTCAAGAGAAAGCTATTCCACCAATTCTTCAAGGCAGAGATGTTTTGGCATCTGCTCAAACAGGAACTGGTAAAACAGCTGGTTTCATATTGCCTATGCTACAAATCATATCTAAGAAAGAACGTCAAGGCAAAAGAAGATTACGTGCACTAGTCTTAACTCCAACGAGAGAATTGGCAGCTCAAATTCAAGATAATGCAAGAGCTTATAGCGAATTTTTAGATGTTAATAGTGCGGTAGTCTTTGGTGGGGTGAATATTAATCCGCAAAAGAAGACCTTGAGACAAGGAGTTGATATTTTAATCGCTACACCAGGTAGATTGTTAGACTTACATGGGCAAAACGCCCTAAGTCTCAAAGAAATTGAATTTTTGGTTTTAGACGAAGCGGACAGAATGTTGGACATGGGATTCCAAAGAGACATCAATAGAATCTTTGCTTTACTTCCTAAAAAAAGACAGAATTTACTTTTCTCGGCAACCTTTTCAAAAGAGATCAAAAATTTAGCAGGTAAATTCCTTGATCGACCGATTCTGGTAGAGGCTACTCCAGAGAACACAGCTGTTGAGGTAATTGATCAAAAAGTATATCGAGTAGATAAATCAGATAAAGCTGCGTTAACTGTAAAATTGATACATGATGGCGAGTGGTCGCAAGTTTTGATTTTTACCAGAACTAAGCATGGAGCTGACAGGTTGAGCAGAAAACTAGACAAAAGAAAAATTCCGGCGGCAGCTATTCACGGAAATAAAAGTCAAGGACAGCGAACAAAAGCTTTAGCGGCTTTCAAGAAAGGAGATGTACGAGTTTTAGTGGCCACAGATATTGCTGCTCGTGGTTTGGATATTCCTTTATTGCCTTATGTAATCAATTATGAGTTACCTCAAGTTCCTGAAGACTATGTTCACCGAATTGGAAGAACAGGTAGGGCAGGGGCAAGCGGTCAAGCTATTTCTTTGGTTGAAATAGATGAGATCAAGCAGTTGAAAGCCATTGAAAAATTAATTGGTAAAGCCATTGATTCAGAAGTTGCTGAAGGATTTGAACCTACAGATAAGCCTTCAGAAAAGAAGCCTCAGCAACAACGATCAAGGGGTAGAAATAACAATCAGTCAAAGCCTAAAAAGAAAAAAGGAAACTGGAACTCTAAGAAAGATTCCTGGAAAAAGAAACGACCGAATAAAGATTAGTTTAATCTTCAGTCTCTTCTTCTCCTCTAAACAACTCTAGAATCATCCAAAACCCGATTAAAGCAAAGCCACCGTATATTCCAATTCGGGCAAAGGGCCAATGCATCATCTTTAAAAATAGCCCTGTAATTGTAATAAAAGCTCCTATAACGAAAAGTACTTTTAGTAAGGTGAAGTTAGTATCCTTTTTATAGTAGAATCCATCAAAAATATACAAAGCTGCAAAGATGAGTAGGCACAAATTAGCCAATCCTTTGATTAAAAAATGTTTGTCTGGTAATAGTAACCAGTAGCTAATATGACCTATGGCAAAAAGTACAATTAAACCTCCCTTTAACAAGTCTCTTCTCGTTCGATTTTCTTTATTTAAAACAAATTGAGGGTATCCAATAGAAAGTAAAGCATATCCAGCAACTAATAATGACTTAGCACCTGGCCAATGCATAACATGCATAATTGAACCGAGCACAATTAAAACAACTGAAGTAACTACTATAGCTTTAAGCAGCTTATTATTTTTCATTCCACTTTGGGTTTTCAGCTAACACTTTATCATAAATAGGACAGCCTTTATCATGGGCTCCAGGTAAATATCCTGCACTCATCAAGAATTCATTGGTTATTTCGCCGCCAGTAAATGTGAAGGTCTTTTTAAACAATTTAACCCATTCTTCTTTTGTTAATGGATGCATTTCATCCAACCATTTTCTAAAGGATCCATGCTCTTTTTGAAGCGTTATAATAGCTTGAGCATTATAAATAGCGGCATTCACTTTTAGTTTGTTACGGATGATTCCTTGGTCAGAAAGTAAACGATTTCTATCTTTTTCTGAATAATTCGCCACTTTTTCAATTTCAAAGTTTGAATATGCGGCTCTAAAGTTTTCTTTCTTTATAAGGATTGTGTTCCAAGAAAGGCCTGCTTGATTGATTTCCAAAAGCAGTCTGCCAAATAGCTCGTTGTCATTTAAAATGGGAAAACCATATTCGGTATCATGATAAATTTTGTGAAGATTATCGGCTGGTTTATCTGCAACAAATGAGCAATACGTTTTTTGAGGTTCCATTTTAATGTTTGTATCCAATTAGGTATATCTACTTTATTAAGGTGAAATAAGTTGATAATCACCTCCAGCGACTATTCAGGCGGACCTAAAGAAACTACGGTTCCTGATTTTCGAACTTTAGCCGTGAATTGTTCCCCCATCATGATACTATTCCATTCACCTTCATTCGTTTCATAAAACAAGGCACTGTGATCTGAATCTCCACCAATTACTTTTAAATTGACCACGTATTTTTCTGTTCGTTGACCTTCACGCTCACGGTTGTTTAAGTTATAATCAGGCCATTTCGGATGATGATCTTTTCCCGAAATAATTGGACTTCTGTCTAGTTCCCAGCGGTCTATTTCATAAGTGTACCAAGTGTCATAAACAGGCTCATCTCGATAAACTTCTCTTTCCACTCTTTCCGTTCCAACTTGCTGACTTTCGTAAATTGGTTCTTCGCAGTATTGCGTTTCAAAATATCCATTTCCTTTATCCACGGTTCCGCATTCAACCTGTTGAGTACCTACTTGGACATCTTCATATATCGGTTCTTCATCCCATTCAGAGTGGTCATAAACTTGTTTTGTGCCACTCTTTCTGCGTTCACTTTTAATTTTTTTTCCGCCAGATGGTATATTCCAAGCTTCTTCTCTAACTGTTCTTGATTTTTCAATTTCAACTTGTCTTTCCCAACTGTACCCAGTGACTTCAACTTTTAAATTCTCGGTCGCAAAAAATTGACGGTAGATAAATACAATGGCTAAAATAGCTACCAAACTTATGCCCGCCATCAGGGCGATTTTCTTAAATCGCTGTTTTACGGGAACATATTCCTTGGCTGCTGCTTTTTTCTGTGAACCAGTCGGAGCTTGACCTCCAGAATATGATTTCGTTTTTAAATCTCCACCTAAACCAATCCACTCTTCATATTCTTTATCTCTCGGCGTATCGCAATGGACACAAATATCTGAACTTGCTTTGTTGTGATAATTACAATGAAAACAGTGCCAATTGGCTCCTGAAGTTGCATCAGCAATTTTATGAGCATCCTTAATGATTGGTGCATTTTTAGGAACATAAAAAACAACATCTTTAGGTCGGTGTTTTCCACATTTTTCGCACTTTAATGCCGGTCCACGATTTACATGATTACATGCATCTTCACCTGATAAATCTATGTGCGTACAACGCCATTTTCCTTCTTTAAAAACTTTTTTCGCCATGCTGAATATTGATTACCGATAAAGGTATAAAAAATGAAATAACTAATATTTTATGTTCAATTCAGTTTTGAAGAATTTAATTTTTATTTAGGAAGTTTTTTTAGCAGCGTTTGCTGATCGAAATTAGTAAAAATCATGACCACCTCTTCTTTTAGCAATTGACCATTTTTAGCTGACAATCTAATTGTATCTACCTTGTGATTATACAAAAAATGAATGGTCTTATCTTCACAATCTAGATCAAATTTCGTCAATCCAATTTGAGAAACATCTGAGTAATCTGACTTAACAATGTCAGAATCAGAATTGAGTGTTTCGGATTTGTTTCCTGAAATAAATTCAAAACTTAAACCATTAACTGAATCTAATTTAGTGGGTCCAATTATTCTAATATTTAAAAAACGATAACCAGCCAACTCAGAGTATTCTATATAACCATTTGAAAAATCACTCCAGAAAATAGGGTTTGCTTTAATTTTCTGAAGTTTCTCTTTTAAAATTTTGTCATAGGCCTTTGCAGCATACCCATTAATTATTTGCTTAAAAAAATCAAGTTTCATTTTACTAAAGAAAATTTATCACATAAAGCATAGTTGCTCCAAGAAATAGTAAAATCAAAAGGAATTTAAAACTAGATCTCCTAGAATTTTCAGAAAATGGTAATGTAGTTTTACCCGAAATTTCGATTGTTTTTTCTTGTCCCAGAATATCTTTTTCTAGGTTTTCTTGGGTATGATATTTTCTGTTTCGGACTTTAACAGTGATGAATACTATTATGATTAAAAATGAAATAAAGGAAAAAGTGTAGACGTCAAGAAAATTAACTCCAAAATCATCAATATTTCCAATGGGTTGTTGACCGAAACAATTCAATAACTTCTTAAAACTAAAGATATCTATTTAAAGTTTAACCAACTGTTGAAAGGTATAAGAATGTTTAAAATCCGTCTAAATACGGATGTAAAAGCACAAACTCTTCTGTAGCTTTGTAAGAAAAATAATAATTATATGAAATTTGCCCTTTTGCCCCTCGCAATTACGCTTGTATCAAGCACTTTTGCCCAAAACACGATATACTGGACAGATCCAGTTGTTATTGAAGAATCAGAAGATGGTCAACGACCTAGAATATCTTTGCTAGATGATAATTCGCCAGTTTTGATGTATTCTACTTATTTACTAAGTGGTAAAAATTTATATTTCTCAAAATGGGAAAACAATGATTTTGCCCAGCCGGTTCAAATGAATGATGCCAACCTGTTAACTTATGATTGGGGTGGAGCTGAAATTGATACAGACGGTGAAAACGTTTATGTTGTTTTTAAAGAAGAGAATGTGACAACAGGAAGGGTGTATATTCGCCACTCTGATGATGGAGGCCTCACCTGGGGCATTAAAAATCAGATAGAAGATGCCGGTGGAGAATTAGCCATGTATCCTGCGGTTAAAGCTTATGATGGAAACCGTGTTATGGTCACTTATATGACACACGGAACAGGAGGAGTAAATCCGCAATACATTGTTAAAACATCTGTAGACAGTGCACAAACTTTTTCTAGCGCTACACAAGTTTCCGCAGGGTATGGAGATGAAGCATGTTATTGCTGTCCTGCTGCTTTTGCCGCAAATGATGATTATCAAGTGTTGGCTTTTAGAAATGACGATAATAATATAAGAGATATAAAAGCTGCTGTTTCAACTGATCATGGCACGTCTTTTCCTGATTATGTAAGTTTGGATGATCATGATTGGTATTTAACTGCATGCCCATCAACTGGCCCAGAAATAGAATTGGTGAATGCAACACTTTACGCAACATACATGAATAAAGGTGAAGGAGATGAAATGGTTTATTTCGTTCAAGATGATCTTTCAGATGCTACACCTTATGAAGAGAAACAAGTAATTGCAACTGATTCAGTAGACAATGTGAATCATCCTGCTTTAGCTAATATTGGAGATACGGTGGTGGTTGTTTGGCAACAAGCTGAAAATGGAGAAACAAATCTTTGGTACAATTTTTCATTTAACGGAATTTCAGATTGGGATGAAGCCAATGCGGCACCAGTTTTAGATATTGCTAATTCTCAAAACTATTGTGATTTGGCAATTGGAACTGACGGATCTTTGCATCTTGTTTACAGAGACGAATACGAGAATAGAGTAATGTATACAAGAGGTTATTTCTCGGCTTTGTCTATTGACAACAATACAGCTCAAAATTTTGAAGTCTATCCCAATCCAGCGAACAACGAAGTCGTATTAAAGGGTATAACTGAAACATCAAAAGTTACGGTAAGTACTTTAACTGGTGAATTAGTATTAAAAATGACTGGAAACCAGTTAAATGTTCAAGAATTACCTGCAGGAGTTTACTTGATTGAGGTTGAAGGGTTCGAAACTAAAAGGTTGATAGTAGAATAGGTATTTAAATTAAAAGGGCCACTTCAAATATGAAGTGACCCCTTTTTTGATTATAGGAAATGAAAATCTATTTTCTAATCATTAGAGGTAAGTTTGAAGTTCCTTTTAAGTTTGAGAAGCTAACAATATAGTTACCAGTATTTAAACTACTCACATTGATTTCTTCATTGTTTTGAACTTCAGAGTTTAAAACGATTCTTCCTGTCATGTCCATAATTTGAACAAAAGTAGTTTCGTTTATTCCTTCAACTCTTATATAATCAGCAGTTGGATTTGGAAATACATTTAATTGTAATTCGTTTTGGTCGATACTAGCAAACGCTGTAGGTAATTCAACCATAGCTCCACCAGCAGGCAAGGCAACCCACAATCCGAAGCCAGCTCCGTTACTGTTAACAGCAGGGTCAACAAAACCACTTGCAACAACTACGATTCCCAAGTCCGCTAAGCTTAGTGTAGCTAGAGGTGCTGAATAAGAAAATAATGTGGTTGCACCAGTCATATCTTGAACTTCAAGTATATAATCAGCATTTGCTAATTCTAAATACCCCGCGAAATCACCATACATTGCATCATCTACAATTGTTCCGGCTCCTACTGCTGAAACGTCAACTGTCGGTGCATCTGTTGAACCATGGAATACCAAAACATCTGTATTTCCTGAAACATTTGAAGTTTCTTGCCCCATGTCAAATACATCTAAAGAAAAACTTGTTGCCGGAGTGTATCCAGACATGCTAATGATTCCATTTGCGATTGCCACATAAGTTTCGTTCGCTGAAAAGGTCGTTGGAATATCTACGATTGCATCACCAACATCAGTGCTATTTCCAGGTGCAATGGAAATTTCGTTTTCTACTTCTGCAGGAACGTCAATATAAGCTGAGGCAGTTCTAAATGCAAAATCATCAATTAAAAGATCTCCATTAAAGTAAACATCCACGGTAGCAGCAGCTGCATCAGCAGAATTATGAATTACTTGTAATCTAGCTTGAGAGCTTGGTAATTCTACCATGTCTCCTCCAGAAGGTAGAGCAACCCAAAGTCCAAATGCTTCACCGTTACTATTGTTTGATGGGTCTAAAAATCCGCTTGCCACTACTACTGCAGCTGCATCATCTAAACCTAATGTTGCCAATGGCGCTTGAAAACTTGCCACTACGACTGATCCTGTTTCATCCGTTACATTTAAAGTATAATCAGCTGTTGGTAGTTCTAGGTAGGATGTGAAATCACCATATTCGGCGTTGTTAACTAGTGGCATCATTGCGCCTCCTGGAGTTGAAACATCAACTGTCGGTGCATCAGTTGAACCGTGAAATACTAGGACGTCAGTATTCCCTGTTGAATTTGCTGTTTCCTGTCCCATTACCATTACATCAAGAGTAATTGGCGGAGCCGGTGAATAACCGCTTCCACTTAAAATTCCATTCGCTATTACGACATAGGTTTCGTTAGACATTAATGTAAGGTCAAATGCGATTAGAGTATCATCAGCGCTCATAGAATTTCCTGCTGCTATACCGACTTGAAGCGCTCCAGGAGCAACATCAATAAATGAAGTCGCGGTTCTGAATTCAAAGTCGTCAACTAGTAAAGTAGCTCCGGCATAGATATCTACGACTTCAGTTGCAGCATCTGCAGAGTTGTGAATGATTTGGACTCTTGCATCTTGTGCAAAAATTCCGGTTGCCGAAAATAATCCCACGGCCAAGATGTAATTTTTTAAAGTGTTAAATTTTTCTTTCATAATAATTAGTTTAAGTATTCTATGTTGGAACATGTAAAGCTTCTATTTTGTTTAATGTTTTTGTTCTAATATTAAACAAAATAATCCAAACACCTGAAGAACAATCGTTTATGTTTCTTTTTTTTGAGATCTAGGAAACATTATTTGATGTGAGACCTTTTTTCCATAGTCGTCATCTATTAAAAAAAGCTACTCTGAATCTATAATTAGGGCTGAGAAATATCTTATTTTTGTTCAGTCAAATCGAACATGGACAGCAACTTTGAGAAATATCTCTTGAACTTAACCAATGCTTCAAATTGCCTTAAAAAAGAGGTGATTCAATCGTTATGGAGTGGGTATGGGGAGATTTCACGTTACCAATTGTTCGATTCAGATATTGAAACGGTTGTTGTTAAGAATATTAATGTTCAGGCGTCCGCCGATCATCCAAGAGGTTGGAATACGGATTTCGGACACCTACGTAAAGTCCGATCATACGAAGTAGAAACATTCTGGTATAAAAACTTTGCGCATTATTGTGATGATTCTTGTCCTGTTCCAAAATTTATTGGGGAATTTGAGGAATTAAATGAGCAATGGATTGTCTTGGAAGATTTGAATAAACACTATCCTTTGAGAAAAAGTCAGCTATCAATAAATGAGGTCAAGGTATGTTTGAAATGGCTAGCAAATTTTCATGCTAAGTTTATCGATAGAAAGCCTCTCGGTTTATGGAAAACCGGAACTTATTGGCATTTAGAAACGCGTCCAGAAGAATTTGAAAAAATTGAAAACACCGAATTGAAGTCAAAAGCTCAGTTGATTGATGAAAAATTGAATAATTGCCAATTTCAGACAATCGTTCATGGAGATGCGAAACTTGCTAACTTTTGTTTTTCTGAAGATGGAAATAAAGTGGCAGCAGTAGATTTTCAATATGTTGGCGGAGGTTGTGGAATGAAGGATGTTGCTTATTTCTTGGGGAGCTGTTTGTCAGGAGTGGCATGTGAAGAACTGGAAGCGGAACTTTTAGATTTTTATTTTATTGAATTAGATAATGGGTTAAAATCAAGGGAAAAATCAATTGATATTCCATTGCTGAAGGAGGAATGGACAAATCTTTATTCTTATGCCTGTGCAGATTTTTCACGATTTCTTTTGGGCTGGATGCCCGATCATCAGAAATTGAACGATTATAATAAACGAAAGTTAGAAGTTGTGTTGAAACAAGTTACTTTGACTTCGTTTTAAATATCAAGTAATAAACTATAAAGTACAAGGAAAATACAATGCCGTAAATTGCTAATCCTACTATGTTATACGGATGTCCACCATTGAAGAAAATCCCCCAAATAAGAACTAAAAGCCATACAAGACCTAGAATTGAAACCACAGAATTAAACTGGTTTTTATTTTTCAAGAACCAATTAAAGCAATAGGCTTGAAGACCAGCTGTAGACAATATGATGAGAATTGCGTTTCCTGGCCAGTGCATTAATTTAAAAAGGATGCCTAAAACTAGAACAGATAGCCAAATATAAATAGCTCGTAACTTAAAGTTGTTCTGTTCTGATTGAGGCTCATTGTCTAAAATTTCATCCATATTATCTGTGTAAAAAAATCTAAAGTCTTTAAGTTAAACTATTTCTGTTGTTTTTTAGAGTGAAGATTAAGATTTTCGAAATATTTTGTAAATTGCTAAAAATCAGAATATCATGAAAAAGCATTTTGTAGTTTTATTTAGTGTAATTGTTTTTATTGGAATCACTTCTTGTGGAAAAAAGTGTATTAAGAAGAATAAAAATGAAGACTATTATTACTCAGAAGATTATAAAACTTCAGGAGCAGCTTTAAATGGTGTAGAATTTTCTGAACTAACGGCATTATGGTCTGTATTTTATACTGAAGGAAAATCGAAAGATTTGCGCTATAAATTAGTCGGCGAAAAAGGCGATAAAAAAGATGTCATCTGGGAAGAAGGAACGATAATTTACAGCGGTTTAGATGTGACGTTCATTGCTGATTATAGTTCAATTGCTTATTATGCTTCATTTGATGCTGATAAAGAGACTTACACGGTCGTATTCCCAAATCAAGATCAACGAGAAGTGACTTTTATTTACAAATCCGGTAAATAGAAATTAACCTACTTTTTCTTGAGTTTCATTAAAAAAATCTAAATATCATTATTCGAGGTAGTTTGACTTGAAAAATTTGTTTTTATAGATAAATGTAACCACCTAACAATCTTGAATTATAATAGCAAATGAAAACCCTAGCTTTCATATTGCTCTTATTTAGCTCCATTTCTTTTGGGATGGATACCTTGTGTACGCACCCAAATTATCCACCAATTACATACAAAAAAGGAGAGTATCACTTTTATAAGTACACGGCTAAATATATTCCTGAAAGCATGTTGCACTCCTTTAAGATTTTGGCGACTTGTGGAGATGAGAAAATGGCTAGATTCATTGATAAAACTGAGCAAGAGGTAGTTAAGGATGGCATGCATCAAAGCGGCTTCAGGATGCGTAAAGAGTTTTGCCTAGAAGGCTATTCTTCATTTGTTTTCTTCTTTCATAAAAGGGGAATCTATTATCCGTACGCCATGAAAACATACATTTTATTATGCTTTCATCAGTATTTGAAAAAGGAAAAAATTAGATGGCATTATAACAAGCGTCTTGCGCTAAATGAACGGAAAGAAGTCAATAAAGCATGGAGAAAAAGATTGGATCACGTTTTTGAACCTATCTTTTTAGAAGAAGAACCAGCAGGTTTAAAAGACCCGGTCATGCTAGATCCTATAGAAGCTCAATTCTACACGTATTAAGCTAAATAAGCAATTTCTTCTTTTCCAAATTCAACCAGAATGTTGTCTTGCAGAGTTGTAGATATATTGACACCTACAAAATCAGCTCTTACCGGAAATCTGCGGTGTGTTCTATTGACCAATGTAGCAACTTTCAAAGCTTTTAAATTAATACCAAGCAATTCTCTTACCGCATAAATAAGTGTTCTGCCAGAGTTGATGACATCATCTACTACAATCACCGGAGCTTTTTCCAATTTTGAGTTTTCAATTGAGAATGAAATAGCTTCTGAGAGTGGATTTTCTTTGTTCACTTCAATTTTAAATAACACTATTTCTTGATTTGAATTAGCTTTTAATTGGGCCACAAGCCGTTCGGCAAAAACAAAACCGTTTCCGGCAATTCCACCAATATAAATGGTAGATTCTTCAAAGGTATTTTCAAGTATTTCAAAAGCTATGCGTTCAGTTTTTTGAATGATTTGTGCTTGATTTAATACAATTGATTTTGCTTCCATGGTTCAAAGATAAACAAAACTCTTTTTTAATTAAATCTAAATATCAATCGAGAACTGCTTGAGGTAAAGTGAATTGCTCAAAATAGGAATGCCAACTTAAAATAATGTGAATAACATTCATATTTTGTTAACCAATCTCCAAAATATTCTGTCTAAATTTGCAGGCAATTTAATTGCAAAAAAAATCCCCCCTATGCCAAGAGATAATAGCATAAAATCCATCCTTATAATCGGAAGTGGACCGATAGTTATTGGACAAGCTTGTGAGTTTGATTATTCAGGTTCTCAAGCTTCAAAATCTTTAAGAGAAGAAGGTATTGAAGTAACCTTGATCAATAGCAATCCGGCAACTATCATGACAGATCCAGTAATGGCGGATAATGTGTATTTAAAGCCATTGACTCCTGCCTCAATTGAGGAGATTCTGAAAAAGCATAAAATTGATGCCGTTCTACCAACCATGGGAGGACAAACAGCATTAAACTTATGCATCAAGTGTGATGAAATGGGATTGTGGGAAGAACATGGAGTGAAAATCATTGGGGTTGATATTGATGCCATAGAAATTACAGAGAATAGAGAGGAATTCAGATTATTGATGGAGAACATTGGAATTCCAATGGCACCTCAAGCAGCTGCTAAATCTTTCTTAGAAGGAAAGGAAATTGCACAGAAATTTGGATTCCCATTGTGTGTGAGAGCTTCATTTACTTTAGGTGGTGCAGGAGCGGCAATTGTTTATGACGAAGAGGATTTTGATAAATTATTGACGAGAGGATTACATATTTCGCCTATTCATGAGGTGATGATTGATAAAGCCGTAATGGGCTGGAAAGAATATGAGTTAGAGTTATTGAGAGATGCAAATGATAACGTGGTAATCATTTGTTCAATTGAAAACTTTGACCCAATGGGTGTACATACAGGTGATTCTATTACCGTAGCACCTGCAATGACCTTATCTGATACCACATTCCAGAAAATGAGGGATATGGCGATCAAGATGATGCGAGAAATCGGAAATTTTGCGGGTGGATGTAATGTTCAGTTCGCTGTTTCTGATGATGCCAATGAAGATATCATTGCTATTGAGATTAACCCAAGGGTATCTAGATCTTCAGCGTTGGCTTCTAAAGCAACGGGTTATCCAATTGCGAAGATTGCCGCTAAACTGGCTATCGGATATCACTTAGATGAGTTAAAAAATCAGATTACTAAAACTACTTCAGCACTTTTTGAGCCAACGTTGGATTACGTAATCGTGAAGATTCCACGTTGGAACTTCTCTAAATTTGAAGGAGCTGATCCGCACTTAGGATTACAGATGAAATCAGTAGGTGAGGTGATGGGAATTGGAAGATGCTTTCAAGAAGCTTTACAAAAAGCTTGTCAATCACTTGAAATTGGTAGAAATGGATTAGGAGCAGATGGACGTGAATTAACGGATCAAGACAAAATCCTTTACAGTTTAGAAAAACCCTCTGGCGATCGTTTATTCCACATTTATGACGCCATGAAATTGGGGATTCCTTTCAAGAAGATTCAAGAAAAAACTAGAATCGATCCGTGGTTCTTGCGTCAAATTGATGAGTTAATTAAGTTGGAGAAGGTAATTGAAAAACATACAGTTGCTGATATTCCAAAAGAATTACTCTTTGATGCTAAACAAAAAGGATACGCAGATAGACAAATTGCCCACTTATTGAAATGTTTAGAATCTGAAGTGTATTCTAAACGTGAAGAAATGGGAATCAACAGAGTATATAAATTGGTAGACACTTGTGCGGCTGAGTTTGAAGCGCAAACGCCTTATTATTACTCTACGTTTGAAGAAGAAAACGAATCTATCGTTACAGATAAGAAGAAAATTGTAGTGCTTGGTTCAGGTCCAAACAGAATTGGTCAAGGAATTGAGTTCGATTATTCTTGTGTCCATGGGGTGCTAGCTGCTAAAGAAATGGGCTATGAAACTATCATGATTAACTGTAACCCTGAAACGGTTTCTACTGATTTTGATACGGCTGATAAATTGTATTTTGAACCCGTTTTTTGGGAACATATTTATGACATCATTAAGCATGAAAAACCTGAAGGTGTCATTGTTCAGTTAGGTGGACAAACCGCATTGAAATTGGCTGAGAAGTTAGAAAGATACGGTATCAAAATTATGGGGACTTCTTTCAATGCACTTGATTTAGCTGAAGATAGAGGTCGTTTTTCAACCATGTTGAAGAAGTTGAACATCCCTTATCCGAAATTCGGTGTAGTAGAATCTGCAGAACAAGCCTTAGAATTGGCTGCTGATCTTGGATACCCATTATTGGTAAGACCATCTTATGTATTAGGAGGTCAAAAAATGAAGATTGTTATCAATGATGAAGATTTAGAGCATCATGTAGTTGATATTTTAAATGAATTACCAGACAATCAAATTCTTTTGGATCATTTTTTAGGTGGTGCAATTGAAGCAGAAGCGGATGCTATTTGTGATGGTGAAAACGTATACATCATTGGAGTAATGCAACATATTGAGCCTGCCGGAATTCATTCAGGAGACTCTTACGCGGTGCTTCCTCCATACAATTTGGGAGATTTAGTAATGGCTCAAATTGATGATATCACCAGAAAAATTGCGGTGGCCTTAGAAACAGTTGGATTGATCAATATTCAATTTGCCATTAAAGATGATAAGGTTTACGTGATTGAGGCAAATCCAAGAGCTTCTAGAACTGTTCCGTTCATTGCAAAAGCTTACCAAGAGCCTTATGTGAATTACGCGGCAAAAGTTATGATGGGAGCCAAGGTGACAGATTTTGATTTCAAACCCGTTCAAGAAGGATACGCAATTAAAGTACCTGTTTTCTCTTTTGATAAATTCCCGAATGTGAATAAGGAATTAGGACCTGAAATGAAATCTACAGGAGAAGCGATTGAATTTATCGACAATCTGAAAGATCCTTTGTTCCAGAAAATTTATAGCGAGCGAAATCTTTACTTGAGTAAATAATGATTTTACTGAGTGTTACCGGTCTTTTTAAAATGCTCCTAATTATTTTGGGAGTCATCTTTTTATTGAGAATTATTGGAAAACTAGCTCAGGCAAGAAGAAACGTGGCAGATCAAGATAGGATGTTGAGAGATGAGGCTGCTGCGCGAAAATTGAAAGAAGAATCCCGTAAAAACTTAGGTAAAACAACCATTTCAAAAGTAGACGGTAGAATAAATGATACCGAGTTTACTGATTTTGAAGAAATCAAAGATTAAAGAAAATAGTTTTTACTTGTTAAAAAAGTCAAACGAACTGATTTTACAGGTTTAGATTGGCATTGCTATTTAAAAAAATGATATTTTTATCCTTTATCAGAACTTTTAGGGAGATATTCTCTTTGGCTTGAATAATCAAGCAGATTCTGAATAATAAATGACCTATGGACAAATTGAAAGCGAGATTATTTAAAAAGTCAAATTTATGGCATTTAGGTGCTTTGGTGTTATTCGTTGTAATTGCAATGGCTTTTTTCTCACCAGCATTGAAAGGCTATAATGTCAATCAACCAGATGTTGTGAACTGGGTGGGGATGTCCCAAGAAGTAAAAGATTATAGAGCGACAGATGGCCAACCTGGCTGGACCAATTCAATGTTCTCAGGAATGCCGGCAACGCAAATTTCAATGTCCTATGAAGGAAGAGGATTTATCAACTTCATGAAAGATGCATTTACCCTTTGGCTACCACGCCCCATCTGTTTCATGTTCCTCTACTTTATTTCGTTTTACATAATGGCAATAAGCTTTAGAATAAAGCCGCTGGCTGCAGTGGTCGGGGCTATTGCTTTTGGATTGTCTTCAAATCAAATCATCATCATAGAGGCAGGTCACTTAACTAAAGCTTTTGCAATTGGATTTGCACCTCTGGTAATCGCAGGAATGGTATTCGCGTATCGCTGGAAAAACTGGGTGCTAGGAGTTGGATTGTCTGCTCTTTTTATGACCATGGAAATTTCAGCTAACCACGTTCAGATCACCTATTATATGGGCTTTGTTCTTCTAGCATTGGGGATTGTGGAAGTAATTCGATATGCCATGAAAAAGAAAAGTTTTGTGCATTTTGGAAAAGTCACGGCAGGAATTGTAATCGCTTATGGAGTTGCCTTCTTAGTTAATTACGGAAACTTATCAGGTACTACTGAGTACGCAAAATATTCAACTAGGGGAGGTTCTAATCTAACTGAGAATGTAGATGGAACTTCAAATGATGATAATGTTACTTCAGGGCTAGACAGAGAATATATTACTGATTGGAGTTACGGAACGGGAGAAACGTTTACGTTCATTGTGCCTAACTTTAAAGGAGGTCCAACGCAAGCTATTGCTCAAAATGAAGACAGTAAGGAGTTGTTGAAAGATACACCGGCACAATACAAACCATTTGTCCAAGGTAATAATCAGTATTTCGGAGATCAACCATTTACTTCAGGACCAGTATATATTGGAATTATTGTCATCTTTTTAGCCTTTTTAGCCTTGGTTTATTCCAAAGAAAAAGCGAGATGGGGCTTGTTGGCTGCAGCTTTTATTACCGTCTTGTTGAGTTGGGGTAAAAACTTCATGGGCTTAACAGATTTTTTTATCGACAATATTCCAGGTTACAATAAGTTTAGAGCGGTTACTATTATTCTAGCGGTTGCACAATTATGTGTTCCATTGCTAGGTGTGATGTTCTTGAACAGACTTTTTAAAGCTAGAAAAGCCATTGCCGAAAATATGATGGGATTCTTTGTTGTAACAGGATTCTTTACCGTTATTCTTATTGGCTTCGCTGGTGCTCCAGAATTATTTAATACGTTTTTAAGTGAGGCTGAAGTAAACAATTTGGATTCAATTTTAGATCCGGCAGCATTTGATCAATATAGTGAGGCTTATGATGAATTAGTAGCCGTTAGAATTTCAGTTTTCAGAGCGGACGTATTAAGGTCACTTGCTTTCTTGATATTGACGGCCGCAGTGATTTTTGTTTACTTAAAAACAGAAGTACATAAATTTATAATTGCGCCAATTTTGGTGGTTTTAGTATTAGCGGATATGGGCTTAGTTGTTAAGCGATACTTGGCAAACGAAAAAAGTGGTAAAAATTATGAGCAATGGACAGAAACTTGGAAACAAGAAGTTCCGTTTACGGCGTCAAATATAGATCTTCAAATATACAATAATGAGGTGTTAGCTAATCCGCAAATACAAGTGGCAGTTGATAGTGCATTCAAAGCAAATGCAGATGCCTTTAAGGATATGGAACCTGGAGAGAAGAAAAGAAGACAAGATTGGCTCAAGTTTAGAGTTTTAAATAGAATGACGAATTACAGGGTATTTGATACAAATAATGCGTTCAATTCCTCAAAAACTTCTTATTTCCATAAATCAATTGGTGGTTATCATGGAGCTAAATTGAGCAGATATCAAGAATTGATTGAATTCCAGATTTCAAGAATGAATGCTTCAGTGGTAAATATGTTAAATACGAAGTATCAAATCAACTATTTTAGAGATCAGGCTGGAAATACGCAAAGTTCATTGTCTCTTAATCCAGATGCAATGGGGAACGCTTGGTTCGCTAAAGATCTTGAGTATGTTGCTTCAAATGACGAAGAAATTAAATCAATGACATCACAAGCTGCAGTTGAACTACAATTGCAATCTCCTGAATATAGAATATTCGTTAATGGTGCACCAGCAGTAGATCAGATGAAAGTTGGTCAATTGGATCAAGTTCGATTTATCGGACCAGTTTACTTACCGGATGGTAACGTAATCGTAGATACTGTTGATCAACAATTGCCAATTGGTCAATTGGGTGGTCAAGAATTAGCTCTAATTCAAGGTGAGCAACCTGGAACATGGAGCTGGGCCTATTCATCAATGATTGATACTTCGTTCAAAAAAGTGTTAACCATTTCAGAATCGGCAAACATAGGTTGGGATCCAAGAACAACTACTTTAGTGTCTGAAGAGTATAAATCATCACTTTCAAAAGAATCTTATACGGGTCATGGAGAGATAACTATGACAGCTTATCATCCAGATAAAATGACTTATAAATCGTCTTCTTCAGATACGCAATTGGCTGTATTCTCTGAGGTTTATTTCCCAGTGGGATGGTCTGCAAAAGTAAACGGACAAGATGCTGAAATTATCAGAGTGAACTATTTATTGAGAGCGATTGAATTACCAGCAGGTGAGAATACGATTGAAATGACTTATGTAAATGAATCATTCGGAAAGTCTACAACATACGCTTATATTGGAACGAGTGTGATCATCTTATTGTTGATAGGAGGAGTGTTTTTTGAAATCAAGCGAAAAGATGATGATGGGGATGAAGAAGTAGAAGAAGATGAGGACGTGATTCCAGAAAACGTTGAGATTTCTGATTTATAAAAGAACAGATGATAACAGCTACAATTAGTACATACAATAGGGAGAAATATCTTCCTCAGGTACTGGATTCGCTGAAACGTCAAACTTTAAACAAAGATCTTTTTGAGATTGTATTGGTCAACAATAATTCTCCAGGTAATACCGAAGAAATCGCAAGAGACTTTATGGCATCCAACCCTGAATTAAAAGTTTCTTATCATTTAGAAACCAATCAGGGTTTGTCATACGGAAGAAATCGCGGCATCAAAGAGGCGAGTGGAAAGTACATCACCTTCATAGATGATGATGCATTTCTCGCTGACAATTATCTTGAAAAAATTTATAATTATTTTGAACAAGATGCGACTGTAGCTGCTATTGGAAGTAAGATACTCTTGCATTATGAGGATGTCATTCCATCATGGGAGAACAAGTATTTAAACTCTCTCTTGGGCTGGTATGATCCGTCAGATGAGCCTTATGATTATAAAGGGACAGATAAAGATTATCCAAGAGGTTCAAACATGTCTTTTAGAATGTCTGTATTTGAAACAGCTGGAGACTTCAATGTTGAATTGGGCAGAAAAGGGAATAATCTTGCGGGTAGTGAGGAAAAAGATATTTTTCAACGCATCTATCGCATACAAAATATGAAGGTGATTTTTGTTCCGGATGCATTAGTTTATCATTGTGTTCCAAATGAAAGAACAACCGCCGAGTTTATTAAAAGACAGGCTTTGGGCAACGGAAGAAGTGAACGCATAAGAGCTCAGAATGAGGGCTTCATATCCTTATTGAAACGCTGGGTTAAAGAGAAAATTATGTGGTTCGGAAGCCTTGTTTTATGGTGGGTATACCTATTCAAAGGTCAAACTGCAAAAGGCAACATGATTATTCGTTTCCGTTGGTGGGTGACTTTAGGTTTTGTTTTTAAACGGCAATAAAATCCTTCACCTTCGCTCTGATTTTATCAGCAATAGGTGAAATATCCACCGGATTAGCAGGAGGATTTTCCCAATCAATATCTAAAACTTGTGGTTTAGAAGACAACTTATGCAATCCCATTGTTCTCGCGAATAAGTTAAACGTATTCTTTTTACTGTAAACAAAATCATCATCTGTCAGTGTACGCATATTACCAACTAATCCTTCAAATCGATTACTTAAATTCACCGAATTATAGCCCGCATTCACAAAGATTACTGGCGTTCCTAGAGCCAAGCAGGGTAATGCAACATGGATTCTTGAAGTAAAAACCAATTTAGCTTTTGAGTAAGCCTTGATAATATCTTCAGCATCTTTTACACGTTCTTCATGTGTTCGGTTTCTAGTAGGTCTTCTATGTGTAATGTACTTTATGTCTTTTTGATATTTTTCAGGAACCAATTTGTCCGCAGTATATTTACCATAGCTATAGGGCCAAAGGTTGAACAAAGGGTCGGCCATGATAATATCATTGTTTCTTTCGGTCTCTTTATTCTGAAAAGTAAGCGTAGCACATCCTGAAAAATAAGCGTCAACACCTTTAGATTTCAACAAGTTGGTTGTGTGCATGTCACGGCAACCAATTGGTTCGTGCTGTTTGTAATAAGCAATACATTCAGGAGTAGTCATTTTTTCAACAGCTCCATGCTCATGTGATATATGAAAAGAAATAAACAAAGGCTTAATGTCGGGAGAAGGAGGCCACTGTTCAGGTTTCTCCATGTACCATCCGTTTAATACAAATTTATGCTGTTCTCCATCTGGCGATTTCCAATTGAACAACTTTTCGCGATCAACTTCAAAATCCACATGTGGTAACATGCCTTTAACAGCCAGACTTTGAATTTCATCACCTACGTTCAATGTGGTGTACGATACTACTCCTAATTTACTCATATTCGGTTATAAATTTACCGTTATTTAGAATACCCTCGCAGATAAGGTCTAAAGTTTTGTTGTTTCCTTTTAACAGTTCTTTTCTATTTTTAATATTTAAGCCTTCAATTGTAGAAAGGTTTTTAAGTTTGATGACATCAAATTCAATTGCTTCTCTAAAAAATCTAAAGAACATATATTCTCTAGCTTTCTTGATATCAGGCACAAAATAATTCTCTTGCTTAATTAAGTTCTCAATATGATTGAAATAGTCTTTCTTAGATTCAGGGTCAACCGTAAAACCATTGTGTGAATAATGACCATTAGCGCCAGAAGTTAAAACTGGGATTCCTTGAAGCGCCATTTCAATCGCCACTGTCGATATGTGAATCAATCCAAAATCAATTTTATCATAAAGCCAAAATGGCTTAACTTCTTCATCTTCTTTTATAAACTTTATGTTTGCAGATAGTTTCTTGGTGGCAATAAAACTTTTTACTCTATATTCTACAGGAGTTTTAAAATGCTCTTCTGCAGGATGTGCTTTAACAATTAAAGCTGCGTCTTTTCGTGTTTTGAAGAAATCAATGGTTTCGTCTAACCATTCTATCATGTCTCCAAAACTGTTTCCCTTTGAAAATGCAAATGCATCCCAAGCAATATTCGTAAATAGACAAAATATTTTTTTGCCTTTATTCTCTTCAATAAATTCCTTTAAGTGATCTGGAACAACCGTACGGTCGTCAAAAAGTGAAATATTGTCGTCTTTTTGCTTCTCCCTTCCTTTAATATATTCGTCTAATAATTTATTTTCTAAAGCATTCAGAGGGACATCTTTATATAATCCCCAATCAGCTAATGGAAATGGAGCAGCCGGAGCATTATGATAAAATCGAATGCTGTTTTTTCTATATGAACTACTATAAACAACAACGTCAATTCCTCTTTTTCTTGCTAATCTGAAAAGGACTCCCCACGAAACATACATTCCATGAGACATGACTAATTTGTCTGGTTGATGCTGCGTTAAAATTTTGTCATAAAGTTGTGCCAATTTAATAGCAGATGCTCCCACTTTGTTAATGGTGTCAACAAACGCCGGATTATGCCATTCTGCACTATTGCATAAATGCGCTCGAACGCTTGAGGCTAAAACTAAATCTCCCAAGAGAATACCGTTATAATTAAACTCATTTATGTTAGACTCAGTTAGTTGAAGTTTATCTCGTTTTTCAATATTAAAATTCGAACTTTTTACAGTTGGGATTCCTAACTTTTTACAATATGAAATATTTTTATTGACTTTGAATTTATAAATAAGTCGCTCGCTTGTTGATTTATAAAATTCGCTAGATTCAAAAATACTATCCAGATATAGCATTTCAACACTAGCTCCTCTTGCTTCGCAACCTAATGCTAGTATACTTTCTCGATAGGTATTGACCGTAGTACCATTTAAAGGGCAGAAGAGTATTTTCTTGTATTTGATTTGTGTCTCCTCTACAATAACCGCTTGTTTCGCTAGGTTTAAAAGTTCTTTCCTGGCAACTTTGTTTCTTAAGTGTTTTTTTAACATGTTTTATTCTCAAGTCAACTGCGAATATAAGTACTTATTGATATTTTATTAGAATAAAGGAATTGCTATCTTAGCATCCCAATTCTAATTGATATATTGAGTGCAATAATTCGAATGAAAGCGACAGCAAAAAAAATATTATCTCCTTTTTTCTTTTTTTATGGAATTCTGGTTTATCCATTCACAAAAAAGGTTCCCAAATTAGGGATCTTAGGGTTTCGCGCATTTTTTGTTTTGACTAATGGAAGAAGCCATGATTTCATGAGTGGAATGATTAAAATTTTCAGAAAATCATATTCGTCAGTTGATTATAAGGAAAGCTTAAAAATGTTAACTGACAAGTCATTGGAAGAGGTGGTGGACCAGATAAAAGAAGATGGGTGTTACATTTTTGACAAAACTTTACCAAAAGAAATTATTGATTCACTTGAAAAATTTGCTGAGGAAACACCTGTAAGAAAATTGCTAACAGGTAAAAAAAACATCCAGTTCGCTAAAGAAAAATTTATTTTGGATGTAAATAATCCTGAGTCACCGCGTTATCAATACGACCCTCAAGATGTTGTCGGAGATCCTCTAGTGCAGGAAATGATTTTCAATCAAGCGTTTCTTGCTATTTCAAATGAATATTTTGGTTCAAAACCAATTTTTGACAGAATTTCAATGTGGTGGAGTCTTCCTTTCGGAGAGGCTGAAAAATCTAATGCAGCACAACTGTATCATTTTGACCTTCCAAGATTCCAGTGGATAAAGTTTTTCATTTACTTAACGGATGTTCATGAAGAAAATGGTCCTCATTGTTTCGTAAAAAAATCTCACAAAAGATTACCAAAGAAGCTAAGAAAAGACGGTAGAATGGATGATGAATTAGTGAGAAGTGTTTTTGGATCTGAAAACATGATTGAGATTGAAGGAAAAAGAGGCACTGTTATAGCTGCTGATACGCGTGCTTTGCACAAGGGAAAACCGCTTACCAAAGATCATAGACTTCTGCTTCAATTGCAGTTTGCTAATGCCCTTTATGGTGGAGAAGTTCAAAGCTATGAATTGGGACAATTGAAAGAAAAAGATCAAAAATTGGTAAACAAATACACTAAGAGCTATAAACTTATTACAACTAAATAAAGTTGATTTCAAAAATGGATTTAAACAATAAAAACATATTAATTACTGGAGGTACAGGTTCTTTAGGTAAAGCTTTGACCAAAAGAATCCTTTCCAGTTTTCCACAAGTAAAAAGATTGGTCATATTTTCAAGGGATGAACAAAAGCAATTTGTTATGGCTCAGGAGTTTCCACAGTCAAAATACCCTGCAATTAGATATTTTATTGGAGATGTGAGAGATGAGCATAGACTCAAAAGAGCTTTCAAAGGTATTGATTATGTCATTCATGCAGCAGCAATGAAGCATGTACATTTAGCTGAATACAATCCTATGGAATGCGTGAAAACAAATATTATAGGAGCTGAAAATGTCATAAATGCATGTCTGGATAGTGAAGTAAAAAGAGTTGTTGCCCTATCAACAGATAAAGCAGCAGCGCCAATTAATTTATATGGAGCAACTAAGTTAGCCTCTGATAAATTGTTTGTTGCGGCTAACAATATTAAAGGAGTTAATCCTATTCGATTTTCTGTTGTTCGATATGGAAATGTAATGGGGTCAAATGGATCAGTTATACCTTTTTTTATAAATAAAAGAAAAGAAGGCTTTCTGCCCATTACTGATAAATCAATGACTCGTTTTAACATTTCTTTAGATGGTGGTGTTGATATGGTCTTACATGCGTTAGAGCATGCTTGGGGAGGTGAGATATTTGTGCCAAAAATTTCATCTTACAGAATAACTGATGTTGCTGAGGCTGTTGCTCCGGGGATAGAACAACGTGAGGTAGGAATAAGACCGGGAGAGAAAATTCATGAAGAAATGATTACTTCTTCTGATTCATATTATACCTATGACTTAGGGAAATATTATGCTATCATACCGTCTGTCCCTAATTGGAACACTTCTGAATTTGTTAACGAGTTTAAAGCAACACCAGTAGAAAAAGGATTTACGTATAATTCAGGAGATAATACCGATTGGGAATCTCCAGAATCGTTGAGAGTTTTGATAAAAGAGCATGTAGACGCTGATTTTGAAGTGGTTTAAATGAGCGAATTTTCAATTCCATATGGACGACAAAATATCACGCAAGAAGATATTGACGCAGTAGTAGAAACACTTAATGCAGATTATTTAACTCAAGGACCAAAGATTAAAGAGTTTGAAGAAGCTTTTGCAAATTATGTAGGAGCGAAATATGCGGTGGCGGTTTCAAATGCAACTGCAGGCCTTCATATTGCTGTGAAAGCTCTAGAAAAGGATACCAAGTTAAGGGTGATCACAACACCAATTACTTTTGCAGCATCTGCAAATTGTGTTCGATATAACAAAGGAGAAGTTTGGTTTGCAGACATAGATCCTGATACTTATTTACTTGATATTAATGCAGTTGAAAAATTAATTCTATCGAAACCCGCAGGTTTTTTTAGTGGGATTATTCCGGTTGATTTTGCAGGCTTACCTGTTAATCTAGAAACGTACAGAAAGTTAGCAGACCAACATGGTCTTTGGTTAATAGAAGACGCTTGTCATGCACCTGGTGGTTACTTTGAAAGCACGGATGGAAAAAAACAGAATTGTGGAAACGGTATGTTCGCAGACATCAGTGTGTTTTCTTTTCACCCTGTAAAACACATAGCTTGTGGTGAAGGTGGAATGTTGACTACAAATTCTAAAGATTTATATGATATCCTTTCTATGCTGAGAACACATGGTATAACTAAAGAAGGGATGACTCAAAATGATGGGGGATGGTACTATGAAATGCAGCGATTAGGCTTTAATTACCGAATCACTGATATTCAAGCGGCCTTGGGTATTACTCAATTAGCCAAAAATAAAGAGGGAGTCAAAAGAAGAAACGAGATTGCCGATACTTATAAAGCGGCTTTTCAAAATGTGATAAAGTTTCAATCTCTTAAACAAGGAGTTTTGAATGCTCATCATTTATTTGTTATTGAAGTTGAAAATCGAAAAGAATTATACAATCATCTGAGAGAAGTGGGCATTTATGCTCAAATTCATTACATACCAGTTCATACTTTACCATACTATAAAAATATTGGTTACCAGGACGCCGACTTACCTCATGCAGAAAATTATTATAAAGGATGCATCAGTTTACCAATGTTTCCAACTTTGACTGGTGAGGAGCTTCAGTTTGTAATTAAAACAGTGTTAGAGTTTGTCGGTGCAAAATAAAATAGCAATTGGAACAGTCCAGTTTGGGTTAGATTATGGGATTAGTAATAAGACAGGCGAAGTAAGTCAAAACGAAATAAAGAAGATTTTATTCGCTGCTGCAGATCTAGGAATTGACACCATAGATACAGCTCTAGCTTATGGGAAAAGTCAACAAAAACTTGGAAAAGAAGATCTAAGTCAGTTTCAAGTTGTTTCCAAATTACTGGCTCTTGAAAACATTGTAAGTGATTTTGACACAGTTTTGAATGAGTTAAACTTGGAAAGTATTTATGGATTAATGGTTCATAATTTTGAGAAATTCAAGACTACAACTACTTCTTTCGATTTGTTTAGACAACTAAAAATTGAGAGTAAGGTTCAAAAAGTTGGATTTTCTTTGAATTCTTTGAAAGAATTGGAGTACTTATTTGATCGAAATATAAATTTTGATATTATACAACTACCTTATAACTTGTTCGATACAAGATTTGAAGTGTACTTTGAAGAGCTAAAGGCAAGAGGAATTGAAGTTCACAGTAGAAGTACCTTTTTACAAGGTCTATTTTTTTTAAACCCAACTCAACTCAATGATCATTTGAAACCTTTACAAAGTTCTATATATGCCTTGCAAGATTTGGCTTTTCAAAACGAAATGTCTATTTCAGAATTAGCGCTCAAATTTGTCCTTTCAAACCCTTATATTAGTAAGGTAGTTATCGGACTAGAATCTGAAAGTCAATTGAGACAGAACTTGATTGGATTAGATTCTTTTGAGTCGTTTGACAATTTAAAACATGACTTAAATAAGTTAGCAAGCAATGATGAATTTTTAGTTTTACCAATGCATTGGAAATGAAAGATATTTTTAGTTTAAACAATAAAGTAGCCATTGTTTCTGGTGGATATGGTTATTTAGGTCAATCTATGGTAAAAACTCTTGCAGAGTTTGGTGCAATAGTATATGTCGCTGGAAGATCTCAAGATAAATTCAATCAAATATTTCAGAATGATTCTGTAAAATTTATCGAGCTGGATATAAGTAAAATGGCGAGTTTTGAGACGGCATTTAAGACAGTATTTGATCAAGAGAAAAGGATTGATATATTAGTAAATAATGCGTATTTTGGAGTTACGAACCATCCTGAGAAAATGAGCGGAGAGGAATTTAGAGTTGGAATAGATGGCAGTTTGAATGCTGTTTTTGATGCAATTCAAGCTGTAACTACTTATATGAAAAAAGATGGTGGGCATGTTGTCAACATTTCTTCAATGTATGGGGTAGAAGTCCCAGACTTAAATGTTTACAACGGCAGGGAAGAATTCTTAAACCCTCCAAATTATGGAACAGCAAAGGCTGGAGTTATTCATTTGACGAAGTACTATGCCATGTATTTGGCTAAATATGGAATAAATGTTAATGCTATATCACCAGGTCCTTTTCCTTCAGAAAAGGTGCAAAAAGACCAAGAATTTATAAAGCGTTTAGAACAGAAAACAGTGATGAAAAGAATTGGAACTCCTGAAGATCTTAGTGGAGCACTTTTGTTGCTTTCATCTAAAGCCGGTAAGTATATTACTGGACATAATCTAATAGTGGATGGTGGCTGGACAATTTGAACGTAAAGTTGGTGCGATAATCCAGGTTAGAATGGGTTCCAGTAGGTTGCCGGGCAAGGTTTTAAAAACTTTACCTGAAAATGGTCACATTAGTTTGTTGGATCATATTTTGAATAGAATTCCGGCGGAGTATGAAGCTATTATTGCCACCACTGAAAGCGAAGTAGATGATCCATTGTTAGAAAGATTTCCTTCTGCCTTTAGAGGAAGTGAAAATGATGTTTTAGAGCGTTTTTATCTCTGTTCAAAAGTCAATAAACTGACCACAATTATTCGATTGACAGGAGATAATCCATTCATTGATCCTTCTAAAATGATAGAAGTGGTCAACTTTCATTTAGAAAATAATTTTGATTATACCAGGTCAGAAGGGTTGCCATTGGGATGTAACTTTGAAGTGTTTAATTTTGACTGTCTTGAAAAGGCACAATTAGAAACAAATTCATTATTTGATCGAGAGCATGTCACTCCATATTTGAAAGATTCTACAAAATTTAATACTGGCCAATACATTTATGAAAATTATCCAGATCTAAGGTTAACTCTGGATTATCCCTCAGATTATGAAATGATAAATAAGATATTTATCGAACTTGGAGAAAATGCCACATTCGAGCATGTAGTCGATTATTTAAGGAATCATCCAGAAGTTGCTCGCTTAAATGCTCAAAACAGACAGATGAATTCATGAAAACTTTAATTCTTAGAGCGGATGGCAATTCAAAAATTGGTTTAGGTCATTTATATCGACTGAAAGCTATAGGGGAGTATTTTGAGAGGAAGACTCAAATTCTGTTTTTGTCAAAAGACAATCTTGAAGGTATCATTCCTTCAAATTGGGATATCGTAAGGTTTGAAGACCAAGATGAAATTACGTTTATAAAAAATAACTTCCACCCAAATACAGCAACGTTTGTTTTGGATGGTTATAATTTTGATCAATACTATCAACAAAAGCTGAAAGAATGCGGTTTTGAAATTGCCTTCATAGATGATTTTCACAGCTTTTCTATGCTCGCTGATGTTGTTATTAATCCTTCAATCGCAGTTAGTAGTTCAGATTATTCAGGAAGTTCTAGATTAGCCTTAGGGGCACATTTTTCACCTTTGAGAAATGAGTTTTTGTCAGTTAGCAAGTCAAAAATATCCTATGAAACGACCATAATTGAAAAGGTGTTTATTTCTTTAGGAGGATCTGATAACAATTTATCTACTAAAATTATAAATGAAATTAATCAATTAGAGGGTATTAATCAGGTTCATTTGATGGTAGGAAATTCTTTTAATGATCAACCCTTAGCGGACAAAACTTATAATTTTGACTTAAAAATTCATAAAAGGTTAAGCGCAAATCAAATCATTGATTTGGTTGAAAAATGTGACTTTGCGATATCATCAGCCAGTACCATTTCATATGAGCTTTGCTCGTGCCGCATTCCTTTAGCCATAGGGTGGTATACGGAAAATCAAAAGGATCTTTATACAGGCTTAGTTCAGAAGGGTTTAGCTGAAGGATTAGGGAATATAAATTCCATTTCACGAGAAAACTTGGGTGTTAAACTTCAAGAAGTGTTGGGGAAAAGTTTTAGCAATCAAATAAAGCGTCAAATAGAAGTCTTTAGTGGGCTCAATAAAGAGAATATCATGTCTGTTATTTATCCTCTGTTGTCAGATCTGGAAATTGTTGAAGCTTCAAAAAACGACCTAATGAGATATTTTGATTGGGCAAATGATAAGGAGGTTAGAATGAACTCGTTTACGTCTGAACCTATATTATTAGCTGATCATAAAAAATGGTTCGAGCGGAAATTAAAACAAGATACTTGCTTTCTACTAATGGCAAAAATTGGAGATGATTTTGCTGGCCAACTCAGGTTTGATTTAAATGAAAATCGATTTGAAATAGGATATTCAATTGATAAAAATCACAGAGGAAAAGGATTTGGAACAGAAATTATTGCCTGTGGTATTCATTATTTGCGAAAGAAAGGAATTAAACAGGATATCCGAGCCAAAGTAAAATCAGATAACTTTGCATCAATTTCAGTTTTTAAAAAGTTAGGATTTATGCCTGTTGTAAATCATGAATCAACTGAGATGCTAATTTTTGATTATTATTTATAACTGATCTATTTTACTTAGTTCTTAAACATTATTAGTTTTATCACTTCATGAGTCTATTTAAAAAAATAAATGAAGACAATTCGGTTTATATCATAGCTGAATTATCTGCAAATCATAACGGTAGCCTAGATGTTGCTTTAGAGACAATTAGAGCTGCAAAAAGGGCAGGGGCAGACGCTATTAAACTTCAGACATACACGGCAGAAACAATGACTTTGAATGTGAAGAATAATCACTTCATGATTCAACAAGGAACCGCTTGGGATGGTCAATATCTATATGATTTGTACCAAGATGCCCACACCCCATGGGATTGGCATGATAAACTTTTTAAAACAGCTCAAGAAGAAGGCTTAGATTGTTTTTCATCACCGTTTGATTTGACCGCGGTTGATTTTTTAGAAAAATTTGACCCTCCAGCTTATAAAATTGCATCATTCGAAATTACTGATATTCCTTTGATAAGATATGTAGCCTCAAAAGGCAGACCGGTTATCATTTCAACAGGGATTGCAGATGAGGAGGATGTTGAACTAGCAATTGAAACCTGCAAAAATGAAGGAAATAATCAAATAGCTATATTAAAATGTACTTCTGCATACCCAGCTTTACCAGAGGATGCTAATCTGATAACAATTCCAGCAATTGCTGAAAAATTTGATGTAATATCAGGTCTTTCAGATCACACTCTTGGAATTGAAGCTCCGGTAATAGCAGTAGCTATGGGCGCAAAAATAATTGAAAAACATTTTATTCTGAACAAAGAAATAGGTGGACCAGATGCGCATTTCTCTCTTGATGAAAAAGAGTTTACTGAGCTAGTGTGTGCGGTAAGAAAGGCCGAAAAGATGCTGGGCAAAGTGGATTTAGAAATGACAAGCAAAAAGAAGAAAAGTCGGGAGTTCTCCAGGTCACTATTTATTTCTAAAGATCTAAAGAAAGGAGATTCGCTTACTACGGATAATGTAAGAATCGTAAGACCAGGGTTCGGTTTGCATCCAAAGTACTATGATCAAATTTTGGGTAAAAAAGTGACTATTGATCTACTCGCCGGAACTCCAATCACATTAGATTTTATCGAATTCTAACTGATTGGTTTTTTTAAATTCTTGAAAGTCCGTTTTTAAATGAGCTGTTAAAATCGCATTTTCCTTCAATAAACAAGGTATTCCTTCTATGATTGGATAGGACAATAAACTCTCTTCAGAAAACAGCAAAGAATCTGAATGTTTCTTTAACTCTGTACCAGTTAATGGACACTTTAATTCAGCTGTATTTGAGGTTGCTGTATTTTTCTCAATAATTAATAAACCTGTAGGATTTAAAGGATTTGCAGATAGTCCAAATAGTCTATGTTCAATTACGTTATATCCTAGGTCTAGTGCGGTTTGATGTAAGTTAGTGATATATCCATGATGCTGCATACGCTTTCTTGCTTCATCATTGGCTAATTCGAATGCAGGCTCTAATAGAACCACATATTTACTTGAAATTCGATAAAGTTCTTCTAACGCTTCTTTTTCTCTGCCTCCGTTGGGCTCAATAGAATGTGAGGTATACACTACTTCTATAGAATTGTCGGCAAAAGGTATTTCAAATAAATTAGCAACTAGCAACTGAACATCTGATTGATCAATTTCTCTTAGGAAATCTTGTGCAAATTTTAAGCGTGACCATGAAATATCAAGACCAAGTTTATCATTAGGTTGTGCGATCAGTTTTTTTAATAAAACACCTATTGTTGTTGCTTCTCCAACTCCAATCTCTATAATTGAGTTGAACTCACCTAGTTGATTGATTTCTTTTGCTAGCAAATCACAATAATCAATTTTAAATTGAGAGTTCTTAGCTAAATCTTTAACATATGCGCCAGACTGAAAGTCATAGCTAATCAAGATATCCTCAATTGAGTTTTTGTCACTAGAGCTACTTGATTTTAAATATTGGATGATGTTTTCGCCTTTAGCAAATAACTCCTTTATTTTAGATACTTGTTTTAATTTATTCACAAATTAAAAGGCTTTATTATTCTTTGATAAGTTTAACTCTGTACGCTTCTTCTCCATCATTAATTTGAAGGATATAGGTTCCATTTGGAATATCTTCAACGTCAATTTTAGATTCAGCTATTTTTCCGTTCAAAACTAATTTTCCGCTCATATCAGTTAAAAAGTAAGGAAGTTCATTTAAAATTTCGTCAATATTTATCGTAGTTTTTACTGGATTGGGGAAAATAGTCAAATTCTCAATCTTTTCAAATTTAGATAAATCACTTACACAAATAGTTGCTACGGTAGAAGTGACCCAAGTAGGGTTGCTTTCGAAAGTTCCATCATAATTATTTGATGTTGAATCAATAGCCACTGTTCCAGAAGATTCGTTCAAGTTGTATAGTGCCACTAAACCGACCGTATTGGGATCCATAGCACAATCTTTATAAGCTAAAATATCTGCTTCAACTCTTGCTGTATTCCAAATTCTCACTTCATCAATTTTACCTTGAAAGAACTCATTGTCTGTACTTAAATCAATTTTATCTAAATAACCAATAGTAAGCGGTAAATTTGTATCAACGTTATATACTGAAGAGCACGTTTCTTCACCTACTAAAACGCCATTTAAGTACAAATACGCTTTATCAGCTCTTCTAACACCTGCAATATGCATCCATTCATTTTGTTGAATACCGTTATAAAGAACTTTGGTGTTTGTTCCATCCGAGTTGACAACAAAAAACTCCAATTCTTCTGAACCAGTTTTTAAAACTCTTAAACAATATCCAGCGTTAGCAGGAGTACCTACAGAAGAAATACCTTTAGAGATAACTTTTTGGCCCATTCCTGCACCGGTACCACTTATATAAATCCAAGCTTCGATCGTGAAATCACTGGTGCCCATGTCGGCCAAATCACCAATGAACACACCATCATCCACCCCGTCAAATTCAAGGCAATTTTCAGTTTGAGAAAAAGCTGCGGTCATTGAAAACGCCAACAAAGAAGTAATAATCCATTTCATAATTTTGGGTTTAACATTTATGCTAAAATACTAAAATTACCTAATTAATTTAATTAGAGCTTAGTTATTATAGCTCAAGCATAAAGTGAATGGAGAATAATTCTTTTCTTTACAGAAAGAATTTAGTTTTGGGAATAATTAAGAAACAAGCAATTCGTAATGCTGCTTTTAGTTTCACAGGTGCCTTTTTTGGAGCCGGTAGCCGAATGTCAATGCCGCTTTTTTTATCTGAAGCGCAAATTGGCTTGTTATCACTGTTAGATGCTATTTCAGGAATGTTTGCAATTATTTTCTGTTTAGGATTTGAGCAAGTCTTGATTCGTGTTTTTCCAAAATTTAGAAATGATGAATCTGGTCACAATGGTTTTCTGGCTTTCGGATTATACCTCTCTTTCATTGGTGTATTATTTGGATTGATTGTCTTTTACTTTGGTGAACATCTATTTTTGGGCGATAATTCTGAAACAAACAAATGGTTTCTTTCGTTTTCATTTTTAGTTTTTCCGTTGATTCTATTTCGGATATTGTTTAAGAACTTAGATGGCTATGCAAGAATGCTTTTCAATTCAGTAATTGGGGTGTTTTTAGAGTCATTATTGACAAAAGTTGTTCTTTTACTCTCTCTAGTCGCATTGGCTGTTGGTTTAATCGATTTTAGATACCTTGTCTATATTCAGACGATTAATTTGTGTTTGCCAGGATTAATCATATTTATTTATTCGATTGTTAAAACTGAAAAGATTACTAAACCGAGTCCAAAATTATTGTCAAAAAATGAACTCAGAGGAATCTTTGGTCTAGTTATAATTGGTGTATTGACCGGAACTTCGGGTTCATTGGTTTTGTATGTGGATAGTTTAATGGTGAATAAGCTACTTTCTTTAGAGGCCTTAGGTGTATACGCAACGTTGTTTTTTGCCGCAAGATTGTTAATAATACCTTCTACAGGAATTGCGCGTATCTCTACAACCATTTTGGCAGAGGCATGGACCAACAAAGACATGAAGAAAGTGCAGGAGATTTATGAAAAAAGCGCATTGAATCAACTGATAATTGGAGCTTATTTATTCGGAATAGGCTGGTTATGTATCAGATCAGTTTTGTCTTTGACTCCAAAATTTGAACCTTATTTAAATCATGCTTGGGTGTTTTTCTTTTTAGGTTTAGGGTTATTGATTGAAATGTCTGCAGGAGTCAATACGTCTATTATAAAGGCTTCAGAAAAATATAAGTATAACATGTATTTTGCAATAGTGCTTGCGGTTTGTGTTGTAATCTTGAACTATATTTTTATTCAAAAATGGAATATTGAAGGAGCAGCTATAGCATCAATGTTTGCAATGATCATTGTAAATTTCTTGAGGTGGTTTATGCTGAGAAAGTATTATGGTCTTCAACCTTTCAATAAAAACTTCCTAAAAGGGTTAGTTTTGGCTTCGGTTTTTATAATAGCTGCCTCACTTATTAAGTTTGATTTGCCTGTTGTAACCAGATTAATTGTCTATTCCACTGGTTTCACTCTCATTTTCTGGGTAACTGTTGTCGGGCTCAAAATATCGCCAGATATTAATGAATGGTTAAGAAAAATGAAAAACACTTATTTAACTAAAAAGTAAGCCTTTTAAAAATTATCTTTGATCCATGTTTAGCTCTGATATTTCTAACAAAATTCAATCTTCCGTTTTTGTAGTGACTGGTGGAGCTGGGTTTATAGGCTCTAATCTTGTAGAACAACTAATAGCGCTTAAAGCAAAAAAAGTAATCGTTTTTGACGATTTATCAACTGGATCTAAAGAAAATATTCAAGCATTTTTAGGCCTTTCAAATGTAGAGTTTGTGAATGGTTCAATTACAGATTTAAATGACCTTAAGTCTATATTAAATGGGGTGGATGTAATTTTTCATTTGGCTGCTTTAGGAAGTGTTCCAAGAAGTATTGATAACCCCATTGCTACGAATAATGTAAATGCGAATGGATTTATAAATGTATTGGCTGCAGCAAAGGACGCGGGAATTAAACGTATTGTTTATTCGTCTTCATCTTCAGTTTATGGAGACAATCTTGATCTTCCTAAAACTGAAAATAACATAGGTAATCCCTTATCTCCTTATGCTGTAAGTAAACGATCTAATGAACTTTATGCAAAAGTTTTTTCTGATGTTTATAACATGGATATTATCGGCCTTAGATACTTCAATGTTTTTGGACCAAAACAGAGCTTAACAGGACCATATTCGGCTGTAATTCCAATATTCATATCCAACTTATTGAATAATAAAGACTGTTTTATTAATGGAAACGGTGAAATTTCTCGTGATTTTACCTTCGTAGAAAATGTGGTCTATGCGAATATATTGTCAGCTTTTACAGTTCTGAAAAAAGATGACGATCGCCTATTTAATATTGCTATGGAACAGCAGGTTTCATTAAACGAATTATATCAAAAAGTAGAGGAAGTTATTCAATCTGGAAGAACTGTTCAATATCGTGATAAGCGATTGGGGGATATAGATAATTCGAAAGCATCCATTGCAAAGGCCCAAGAATTTCTAGGGTATGATCCTCAAATTGGTTTTGATGAAGGATTAAAAAAGACGATTGCTTGGTACAAGCAACAAATTAAAAACTAGCAACCAGCACTGGTGCTTTGTTGAGCAGCTTGTTTTGCTTTATACTTAAAATAATTTTTCCTTTTTTTATCGTATTGTTTTCTACTTAGACCGTTTTCTTTCAGCCAATCAGCTGAAGGTGTTTCAGGCCATTTTTTAGCATCTGCCGCCTCATCCTTCGTTGCAAACGGAGATCCCTCAGGAGCAGAAGTTTCATCTCCAAATTCATCATAAAAATGTTCTTCAACTACAACTCCTTTTTTATAAATGGCATAATACTTTTTCGTGTTCTTTTCGTTGTCATAGTATTCTTCAAACACGCCGTGTCTTAAATTACCTTTGTAATTCTCTACCGTCCATTTACGTTCATCTTTTAAGTAAAATCGCCTGGTTTCTCCCTCTCTGCATCCATCAACGTGATTTTCTTCATACAATAGTGCTCCAGTATCATAATAATAGCGTGAAAGTCCTTCTTTCTTGCCCATTTTGAATTCTTGTTCAGACTCTACCATGCCTGATTCAAAGTAGGTGATGTACTTACCGTTCCACTCACCATCTTTATGCATGATTTCTTTTTTCAAGGTATTGTTTGGCCAGAACTCTTGTTTTTTACCGTCCAATGATCCCATTTTCCAAGTTTCAACTTTCCATAAACTAGAATCTGGAAAGTAATAACGGGTTTCACCATCCATGGCGCCCATAACAAAGTTTTTCTCCCATTTCAAACTACCATCTTTTCTATAAAACTTCCATTGACCGTCTTCTTTTCCTAATCCCTCAGTATCGTGCGACCTGATAAGGTTTGGATTCCCATTATCATACCATACAGTATCAACTCCTTGTGGTCTTCCTCCTGCAAAAGTCAAGAACATCTCAAGGTTCCCGTTCATATGACAAACTTTGCAAGCACCAGTAAATGGTTTTCCTGATTTTTTATGCATGGTAGCTTCACTGCCCTGATCAAAATAAACCGTGTTTGCGCAGTCAGGAACTAATCTGAAACGTGTATCACGACATTTTAAAGCTTCAACTTTTTTGTCGTTCGTTAGCATCTGGTCAGTTAAGCCCTCTTGTGCGTTTAAAAGAAATGGAATGGATACTAGTCCTATTAAGAATGTAATTTTCATCTGTTAGTTTGTTGGAGCATTAAAGTAATAATTCTACTTCAATTATTATGCCTTAAACTATTCAGAAAGATGTTTTTTAAGAATAGGTAAAAACTGTTCGTGCACTTTGGTGATGGATTGAACAGTATAGTCAAAGCAAACTAGAACCGAAGATCCTTCAGCAATGAGTTGCTCTTTTTCATCTATAATTTTGTAAGAAAGGGTGAAGCTAGTGTCGCCGATATGTGCGCAACTTACATCTACTCGTAATTGATTTTCGAGTTGACCCGGTCGGTGGTAAATCACTTCATTTTTTTTCAGAATGATTCCGTATTTTTTCCAATCCCATTCTCTTCCAAGTTGATTCACAAAAAAGTACATCCTTCCTGTTTCAAAATATTGCAAATAAACGGCGTTATGAATGTGCCCAGCTATGTCGCAATCTGAGAATCTAATCTGTAATGGAGTACTTATCATTTATCTAATTTTTCAAATTCAGAATTATTGCTTCTAAATTCAGGAACAATCCACTTCATTAATCGCACAATTTCTTCATTGTTTTGATCATTGAACATGGCCGTTAGTTCTTCAATATTTGTTGAAATTTCATTGAAATCGTATTCTCTAACTTTGGCGATTAATATTTGAGGATGATGAGTAGGTTTTGTATTTTCCTCATTCGTTAAGAGTTCTTCGTATAGTTTCTCGCCAGGACGTAATCCTGTGATCTTGATCTCGATATCTTTGCCTAATGTCAATCCACTCAATTTGACCATTTTCTTTGCCAAATCGTAAATTTTAACGGATTCACCCATATCAAACACAAAGATTTCACTTCCTTCTCCCATGGCTTCGGCTTCTAATACAAGGGCACAAGCTTCAGGTATGGTCATGAAATATCGTGTAATTTTTTTGTCGGTAACGGTTAAAGGTCCACCGGCTTCAATTTGCCTTTTAAACAATGGAATTACAGAACCATTGGAACCAAGCACATTTCCAAATCGTGTTGTGATGAATTTAGTTTCTGAAATTTTATCTGCAGATTGCGCATAAATTTCTGCGATACGCTTGGAAGTTCCCATCACGTTGGTTGGGTTTACAGCTTTATCAGTAGAAATAAGCACGAACTTATCAACTTTAAAATTCATAGATAAATCCACCAAGTGTTTACTTCCTCTAACATTAGTAAGTATGGCTTCTGATGGATTGTCTTCCATTAAAGGAACATGTTTGTATGCCGCAGCATGAAAAACGATTTGTGGTTTAAATGTGGTAAAGACGTTTTCAATTCTGTCGTAGTTTCTAATGTCAGCTATTACAGTTTCTGTTAGATGAAGTAGTCGTTTTTCTTTTAACTCCATCTCTAAATTATAGAGGGGAGATTCGGCCTGATCAAGCATGATTACTTTTTCAGGATTATAAGCTACAAGTTGACGAACAATTTCACTTCCAATACTTCCGGCAGCCCCTGTAACCAAAATGGTTTTACCATCAAATTCATTGGCTAACTTTTCTGAATCCAGGTTAATGGATTCTCTGCCCAATAAATCTTCAATTTTTATGGGTTTGATTTGGCCCGTAGTGAATTCTCCATTGATCCAATCAGTAGGAGAGGGTACATTTAATATTTCAACGTTATGCGCTAAACATAAATCAATGATTGCTCTTTTCTGTTTTTTGTCAGGATTCTTAATCGCCATGATGAGACGCTTAATGCCGTTCGTCTCTATGATTTGTTCAAGTGAACTGGCATGAAAAATCTTTAAACCTTCCATTGACTTTCCCAACTTGTTCTTGTCATCATCAATAAAGCATATGATTTTGCCGTCAAGTCTAGCTTCTTTTTCAACGGTATGTTTTGTAATCAATCCATAGGTTCCGGCTCCGTATATAACGGTAGGAATTAAATCTTTGTCTCGTTTCAATCCTTCCATGTAAAGTAGCTTCACTGCAAATCTGAAAACCAATAAAAAAGAAATACAAACGAAATATTCTACTATGATAATTGAGCTTGGGAATAAAAATGCTCCGCCATAGAAACGGAATTTGATGAATGACATGGCAATCATTATCAAGGTTCCCGTGGTAACACCAAAAATAACTCTTTTAACATCTGCAGAAGCTGTATATCGCAGCATTCCGCTATGAATTTTAAATCCAAAAAAAGCGATTCCTCTAGCTAAAATATAAAATGGCAATCCAGTAATAAAGATGTTGTACTCTTGTTCAAAAGGCAAATTAGAAGTATCAAAACGCACGAAATACGCCACGATTAATGCCGAAAGAGCAATCATCAAGTCAACTGTAAAAATCAGCCAACGGGGTACTGTTTTATTTGGTAAGCGCATTTTTTATTGGTGCAAATTTAGCTTCAATTATTAATACGCAAGTAAGACGAAAAAGATAGGGCTTTAGTCTATTTTTTCTAGCTTAAATGTTTCTTTTTGCTTTTCACCGTTAATTACAATCAAGTAACTTCCTGCTTCATAAGCCTTAAGGTCAACTACAATTCGTTGAATTCCTACCGCATAAATACCGTTAAATAAAGTTTTTATTTTTTTACCATTAATTGCATAAAGATAGATGTCAAACAATGCTTCTTGCACCACTTCAATTTCAACTGTAGTTAGATTTGATGCTGGGTTCGGGAAAACACTTGCTTTGAATTCAGGAATGTATGATAACGAAGGAAAAGTTGACTCTAGCGGAGTTGTTGCTTCAATCTTTTCTTCTATTGAAACTTCTTCTACTTTTTCAATAAGTGGTGTTTCTAGTTCTATTCGGTCTAACTTTATTTTACCTTCAATCATTTCGTCATCAAACAGTGTTACTTTTACTTCTGATGTATCCTCAATTTCTTCAATTGGAAATCGAATTAGACCGTCAATCATAGTGTCATCAAATAAGGTGTCTTGAATAACTTCATGTTTCGTAGTGTCTTCTATCAAATTTCCTTTCAATTCTTCTTCTTGTGGAACGTAAATTGTATCTCCCAATAGAAAATCGTTCGGATCATAGGCGATATCACCTTTTTCAAAAATTTCTTCAACTTCACTGGTGTCTGGAACAACTGAACAATCAGTTGGCGTTTCCACTAAAGGTGGCGTGTAGGCCACTTTTCCTTTCAAGTGTCTGGTTTCTATTTTTAAGGAATCAGGATCCACCGGATCATTTCCAACCTGCATTGAGGTAAGATTTAATTCCGTATTATTTAAGAAAATAGATTGAGCCAAGCTTGATTCCTGAATAGAGCATCCCGTAAACAGAGACATTCCGAACACAACTAAACAGGCATACAAGAATTTACTTCTGAAAATAGTTGTTGATTGGCCTTCCCATTCAACATATTCATGATTCAATTCCTCTAACTGAGATTTTCGAAATCTACCACACATATGTTTTCCAGCATTTTCTGCCAAAATGGATTTTACTTCAAAGGGAGTTTTATTGCTAAAATCTACCACGTCTGTTTGACATGATCCGCAAAAGGCGCCTTTTTCAGTGGGTGTAAAATCTGCCCAATTTTCATGACAAGGCTCTGGAATGCTAATCTTTTTCATAGTACAGGATGTTTTTCAAGGCTCTGTACATTCGTTTTAGAAAAAGGTTCAAAAAAAAGGGAGATAATTAATTACCTCCCTTTTTACCATGAAATTCCAGCACAACCCTCACTATGCTGGACAAAGTTTTAATTAACCTTTTGAACTTTTAAGGTTTCTGTTTGCTGTTCTGATACAATTGTAACAATATAAAGACCTGAATTCTGATCTTCTAAATTCAGATCAAACAATTGTCGGCCAATGAATAATTCTCCGTTATGTATATTCCTTATCAATTGTCCGTTCATATTATACATTGATATTTGATAGATTCCTTCATCCTTAATATCCACTTCAATTTGTGATGTAGTGGTGGTTGGATTTGGAAATGCCTTTGCTTCAAATAAATCTGGAGTTGCTAAAATAGGTTCGGCTAAAATTGATTCTTCTGTAGTATCCTCTAATGTTGCCTCTAAATATTCAGTGTATCCAATAGTGGACCCAACTCCTCCCAAAATCATTGCTCCTCCAGTTGTGTATGTAGGTTCAACTAGCTCAACTTGTTCGTATGCAATTTCACCAGCAGTTACAAAACATTCTGTAATTTCTACTTCTTCGACATATTCAACTAAATCAACTGATGAGATTTCTAATCCTTGGTTGATGTAATCCAATTTAGGATTGGCAAATTCATCTATCTGTATGGTTTGTTTGATATTTTGAATTATTGGTTGGTCATCATCTTCACAAGCGAATAAGGTCAATCCAAATACCATTACTAGCGCTAAAACGAATTTGCTTTGGAAAGTTCTTCTGCTTTGTTTCTTCCAATGTTCGAATCCCGCATTTAATTCCGCTAATTGTTGATTGGTAATTCGTCCACAGATGTGTTCGCCTTTAGAATTTTTAATAATCTGATTGATTTTATCGGTGGATAATCTGGTAAAATCAAATGTATCAATGCTGCATTTTTCACAAAAAGCACCTCTCTCAGTTTCAGTCATTTTACTGAAATCTTCATTACAAGGATCTGGAATTTGAATCATAACTTTGGATTTTTAAGAATTATCACAATTATTGTGCCCATTTATGGACGTTTAATGGTCAGTACAACTTCTTGTTAAAGAGGTTCATTTATTAGATGAAGTTTTCTTTTAAAATCCATAAAAATTCAAGAAATTAGCACAATTTCCTCAGCGTTATGGGTGCTTTTTAACTGAAGAAGTAATTCTAATTCGTAATACTTTGGGTAAGTGAAATGAATGTCTTTTTTCCCTTTTTTCATTAATAAAGGGGTGTTCACCCAAGAAACGTTTAAGGGTAAGTGATTAAAACAATCTCCGAATTGATGAAGATTGCATTCTAATATTTCTGGCTCTACAACGTCCATGGAAAACACTAAACCATCATCAATAGTTTCAAAAGAGTAGCAGTTTTTATGTGAGGTCATATGTTGAACTGGTAATTCTTTGTAAGCATCTATTGTATCCGTAACAAACCAGCAATAAGTAATTTCAAAGGGTTGCCACCATCCAATTTCAATAGGCGGCCAAGGTGTAATAACTTCCCCAGGATATGGTGGGTATTCAATCGGCCAGCCAATTATAGCTGTAGAATCTATGAACACTGGATTCGGGTTAACAGCAACATAAAAGCTACTGTCAATAAATTGTTGAGGCGAGCTTTCTCTGACTGTTGAAGTGTTCACTTCTTTCGAAACGTCATTTTTGGTTTGTACCATTTCGGCAGTAGTTTTGGAATTTGCACAACTGAAAACTATGCTGACTAAGGAAAACATAAAAATTGTTTTTTTCATTGGATTAGGTTTTAGTGATTCTTGCAACTCCCATTTCTCCTTTGTTTATAATAGAAATAGAGTAGGAGCCTTTTAGAAAATGATTTACTGGATAGGTAATTCGTCCTTTGCCTTGAGTCAATTTAATGGGGGCTAAAAAACAAACATTGTTATTTGGATAGATGCTAGGACCAAACTGGTCTTGCGTAATTTTTAACGTGATTTCGTGATCAATAATGGCATCAAAATCAAAAACTAAGGTATCGTTGATAATTTTGAATTGATATTCACTGTTTCGCAATTGAATTTCATCAGAGAATTCCGCCTTTTTAGGAGCAAGACCAATTACATCTCCAATAAAAAAAGGAACACCTTTTTGTGGTTCTGGCTCAGGTATGCTAATTGATCCAACCCACATACCACCGTAAATTAGGTAGTCATCTTCTTTTGGTATCCAATGAATCATAGCTTCTTCAGGCCATTCCCAATCCAATTCTAAATTCGAAATTTCATCCGCTTCAGTTTCTTTCAGGATTTCGTTGGTAACATCTTCGGGTAGAAGAATGTCAACAGAATCTACTGCTACGAACTGAGGTTCGTAGCAGTTTGATTCTTGAGCCTTGAGGCTGTTCTGTGCGATCAGAAATGCGAATAGAAATACATATTTCAGTTTCTTTTTGAGATTCAAATGATTGAACCACTCAAAGAAATTTAGTTCATCTAATTTTTGCTGTGTGATTCTCACGCAAGGATTTTGAATTCCAACAAGGGTCTCTTTTATGTCAGAAACACTGCTCTTGGTAAAATCAAAAACTTCCTTTTTACAACTTTTACAAAATGCACCTTTTTGGGTAGGCGACATCTTGTTCCAGTCTTCATGGCATGGTTTTGGGATGTGGATTAAATCATGAAGCATGACCGCAATTACGTCATGTAAATTGCGTTGCGCAATAGTTTTCTGCGCTTTAACTTCTCTTTAACAGCTCATTAACAAACCTATAAGTTTTCTATAGGTAAAATTTAACTTTTGCCAATTAAAGTGCTTTCAGAGCATCAATTGTTTGGGAAGGGTTTTCAGACTTAAACACAAAACTTCCGGCAACCAAGGCATCTGCTCCGGCAGCAACCAATTGGGCACCTGTATTGGTGTTCACACCACCATCAACATGGATGATACATGCTGATTCCTTAGTTTGTATCAGGTTTTTCAGCTTTGCAACTTTGTTTACTGCAGCCGGAATAAATTTCTGTCCACCAAAACCAGGGTTTACAGACATTATAAGCACCAAATCTAAATCTGCAATGACTTCTTCAAGTAAGTGCACTGGCGTATGAGGGTTTAAAGCTACACCGGCTTTCATGCCTGCTGCTTTAATTCCTTGAATAGTTCGGTGTAAATGTGTGCACGCCTCATAATGAACTGTCAAGTAATCCGCTCCTGCATCTGCAAAAGTTTGTATGTAGTTATCTGGATTATTGATCATTAAATGAACATCCAAGGGCTTTTTAGCATGCTTTGCAACGGCTTTTACAGAAGGTAATCCAAAAGATATATTCGGTACAAAAGATCCGTCCATTACGTCAACATGAAACCAATCTGCTGAAGTATTGTTTACCATTTCTACTTCAGATTGAAGGTTGGCAAAATCACAGGCAAGTAATGAAGGTGCAATAATTGGCATGATGCTTATTTTAAAAGTGATATAATTTGACTGGCTAATTCTTCTCCAATTCTTGTTTGAGCTTCTGTCGTTGCAGCTCCAATATGCGGAGTTGATGCGATTTTTTCATGATTCAAAAGATCTGCTCTAGGGTTTGGTTCATTTTCAAAAACATCTAAAGCAGCTGCTCTAACTTTTCCTGAATTTAGTGCTTCTATCAGGGCGTCTTCATCAATAACGCCACCTCTCGCAGCATTCGCTAGCACAACACCATCTTTCATTTTGGCAAATTCTGCAGTACCAATTACGGCTGATCCATCTGCTTGTTTGGGAACGTGCAATGAAATATAATCTAAGGTTGAAATTACTTCATCCAAGTTTTTAGCGCAGTTGATGTTTACTGCAACTTCACCGTGACCTACTATATTCACTTTGATCTCTGCTGATTCCGTAAATAAATCGACAGCTACTACTTTCATTCCTGCTCCTAAAGCATATGAAGCAAGTGATTGACCAATTCGACCAAATCCAACAATACCTAGGGTTTTGCCTCTTAGCTCTTGTCCTTTTGCGTATTTTTTCTTTAACGCTTTAAAATCTGAAGTGCCGGTTGATGGCATCAATTTATAAGAATCAAAAGTTGTTCTAGATAAAGCAAATAAACTTCCCATTACTAATTCAGCGACTGACTGAGAAGAAGCGGCAGGTGTATTGATGACATGTAATCCTTTTGATCTGGCATAATCTACGTCAATATTGTCCATTCCTACACCACCACGACCAATTAATTTTAACCCCGGACAAGCATCTATAACTTCTTTTCTGACGGTTGTTGCCGATCTGACAAGTACACTAACATATCCCTTATTATTTATAGCATCAGCTAATTGATCTTGCGGAACATTTGTTGTTGAAACTTCAAATCCACCAGCTTTTAATGCTGCTACTCCCTCTGGAGAGATTCCATCATTTGCTAAAATCTTCATTCTTTTTTATCCTTTTTGTTGAGCAAAATTTTTCATAACATCTACCAGTACCTGAACGCTATCAATTTCTAAAGCATTGTACATTGAGGCTCTGAATCCTCCTACGTCTCTGTGACCTTTTAATCCTACAATTCCGGCATCATTCCACATTTTATTGAACTCATCTGCTAAAGCATCATTTTCTAACACAAACGTTGCGTTCATATTTGAACGGTCTTCAATTGCCGTGGTTCCTTTAAATAAAGGATTGGAGTCTATTTCATTGTATAATAGATCAGCTTTCGCTTGATTTCTTTTTTCAATTTCAGCAACACCGCCATTCTTCATTAAATGTCTTAAGTTCAACATTGAAACATAAACTGAAAACACAGGAGGAGTATTGAACATTGAATCTTTCTTAAAGTGCGTATTCAAGTCAAGATATGTTGGAATATTTTGGTGGCTAGATTTACCTAAAATATCTTCTTTTACAATGAACAAAGTAGCTCCGGCCGGTCCTAAATTCTTTTGTGCTCCGGCATAAATCATATCAAAATCTGATACATTAATTTGCCTAGAGAAAATATCAGAAGACATATCACATACCATAGGCACATCTGTTTTAGGGAACTCCTTCATTTGAGTTCCGAAGATGGTGTTGTTAGAAGTGATATGAACAAAGTCATAAGAAGCATCAACTGAATATCCTTTTGGAATATAATTGAAGTTTTTATTTTCTGAGCTAGCAATTACATCAACAGATAAGCCGGCATTTTTACCTTCTTTAATTGCTTTGGTAGACCAGGCTCCGGTATTTACATAAGCAGCCTTTTTATTAGCTCCACTCATATTCATAGCTGAAATTAAAAATCCAAGACTAGCACCACCCTGCAAAAAAAGCGTGGTATAGCCATCAGGAACATTTAATGCCGTTTTAACAGAACTTCTTGCTTCTTCCATTACCTGAACAAATTCTGGTGAACGGTGCGAAACTTCTAAAATTGAAAGTCCGTTAAAATCAATGACAGCTTGAGATGCTTGTTGAAATACTTCTTGTGGTAAAATGCAGGGTCCTGCACCAAAATTATGCTTTTTAGACATAAACTGAGATTAAGGTGTTTAGTTAGTACAAAGGAAAAGCAATTTTTAGGATTGTGCTCATTAATCGGGACTAAAATTTAGAGTTTTTTCAACAATTTAAAATGTTCTGTGGATTTCATTAATTTTGCACCAAACTTAGCGCGTGAATATATTATCAGTAGTTTGGAATTTTGAGCCTAGAGTAGTGCCTTCTTGGGAGATGCCAGTATGGTATGGAATTATGTGGGCATTAGGATTTTTAATTGGATTCAAGATCCTTCAGAAAATGTATGCTTCTGAAAACGTTCCTCAAAAATTATTAGATCAGTCTTTCATTTATGTGATGGCTGGTGGGATATTAGGCGCAAGACTTGGACACTGTTTGTTTTACGAACCAGCGGCTTACTTATCTAACCCTATAGAGATACTTTATATTTGGGAAGGTGGGTTAGCAAGTCATGGTGGCGCATTCGGAATCATAATTGCTACCTATATTTTAGCTAGAAAACACACGGATATCTCAGTGCTTTGGTTATTAGATCGCTTCGTTGTTCCAACTGCATTGGCAGGATTTTTAATCAGAATGGGAAATTTATTTAATTCTGAAATTGTAGGTAAGGCGACAGGATCTGATTTTGGTTTTCAGTTTATCAGACATGATATTCCGGCGTATTTAGCAAGACAAATTACCGGGATAAAAGATGCGAATCCTTCTGCGGCCTATGATAAATTATTGAGTGATCCTCAGTATGCACAATACATTGCAGACAATGTTCCAAATCGCTATCCAACGCAGCTATATGAAGCTATTTGTTACTTGGTGTTCTTTGGAATATTAATGTTCTTTTATTGGAAAACAAATGCTGCTAAACTCACAGGGTTCTTATTGGGTGGATTCTTTATTTTAATTTTTGGAGCACGATTCTTAATTGAATTCATGAAAGAAAATCAAGATGGATTTGATCGTGAATTAGAAGGATTAAATATGGGACAATACTTAAGTATTCCGCTTGTATTGGTTGGTGTTTTCTTAGTTGCGAGAAAAATCAAATCACTAAGAAAAGGGAAAGAGACTATTTAAGGTCTAAGCCATCTTCAAAATCAATGTCTTCATCTGGCGCATTGATAATTTCATCAAGGTATTCTTGACTAACTGGTGCTCCTGTTTTTGCTCCGTCAAATCCTGAATTGGCATTATCAGTTGCATATTTAATCAAGAAAAAAATGGGTATCGCTAAAAACATGAGGTGCAGCATTCCGAACATAAAATCATGTTTGAAAAGAGAGATGATCCATTTAATGTTGTACAATTCATAAATCAACATGATTCCGGTTGCGCCTATTGCAACATAAAAAAGACTGCTGTTTTTCAATCTCCAGGCAAGCACGCTTAAAAGTATTGCTGCCGTAGCACCAATAAAAATTAGCATGAATAGTAGTATTCCTCCCATATCTTAAAAGTAGGATTTATTCTTGATTCATCAAAGAATTTTCAAATTGGCTGCATTTAATTGAATTTCATAATGGCCATTACCTAGCAATGGTTCGCCATCTAAATGAAAATAGTGTTTGTCTTGATTCTCAACGGCTACACTTATGGTTTTATTGAAGGTAGTAGAGTTGAAATGTTTTGAAGCATTTATGCTCTGTGTGAAAAATCGCGTTCCAATAGCCATGGTGTTAATGAATGGAAATTTCTTAATCATGACCATCTCAAAGAGTTGATCATCCATTTTTGAATCTGGAGATATGGTGAAACCGTTTCCAAATTGTGAAGAGTTAGCTACTGCGCAAATTAAGGCGCTCTCTTGTATTTGTTGTCCTTCAATTTCAACGTTAAAATTTAAAGGTTGGTACTTTGCATATTCACGCGCAATGAGTTTGGCATAACTTAAGAATCCTCTTTTTGGGTATTTATCAAAAAGCTCAGCGATATAGGCATCAAAACCAAAACCACAAGTACCGGCAAAAAATCGTTTATTTACTGTACCTGTGTCATATAATGATGGCTCAAAGGAATTAATCCGCTCAATAGCTGACTTTATATTTAAAGGGATCTTCAAATGTCTGGCTAATCCGTTTCCAGATCCTGCCGGAATAACACCAAGCGCGCAATCTGAATTTGCTAAGGCACCTGCTATTTCATTAACTGTTCCATCACCTCCAATAGCCACAATTGCATCAAAATTTTTCTTTTCAGCATTCGCTATTTCTTCGCCATGTTTACGATAAGCTGTAAATCTTAACTCATGTTTATGATCTGTCAAATATTGTTTAACTAAATCAGGTACATCTCCTTTTTCACCTATGCCGGATATAGGGTTTAATAGAAAAAGTATGTTTTTTGATGGCTTCAGTTTGCAGTAGTTTGGTTAAAAATCAAATCATGATTATAGGTCTGTAACATGGCTTTTAACTTTTGAGTTAAGATAGCTGATACTTCTGGGAATTCCTCCAAAATATTATTGTCTTGATACAAATCATCCGTTCTGTATAACTCTAAAGCCTCTTCGTTTTGAAAGCTAAGTGTGTATTTGATTTGATTTACTTCTCCAATGATGACAAATTTCCCTCCGAGTTCTGCCGCTGTAAATTCTTGATGTTGATTAAAAATAGAACTTCCGAAAGCATAAAATTTTTCTTGATACCCTAATAGATCCAAAATTGTTGGCATAATGTCAACTTGACTGACAATATCGTTGTTTGTTCCTCTAAAAAAGGTGTCTGTTGGATGATAAAATAGCATAGGAATATTAAGCTGACCGCGTTCGTGTAGGTAAATTCGGCGAGATGAACCGGGTGTATGGTCAGCGACTAAAATGAATAGTGTGCTATCATACCATTCTTGTTGTTTTGCCTTTTTAAAGAATTGTTCTAAAGCGTAATCTGTGTAGGAAATCGCGTTGTGTCTTTCAGTTGGGCCCTCATTGAAGGTGTTTTTGTGTTTTTCTGGTATAGCAAATGGTGGATGACTTGAAATGGTAAAAAGGGTGCTGAAGAAGGGTTTTTTCAATTTTGAAAATTCATCTACAGACCAGTTCATGAAATCTTCATCATAAATGCCCCAAGTACCGTCATAATCTTTATCGTTGTTGTATTCATTTCGTCCAAAGTAATTTTCAAAACCAGCAAAAGTGGTAAACGAATCAAAGTTCATTGAACCGTTTGTTGCGCCGTGAAAAAATGCAGTTGAATAGCCCTCTTTTGAAAGGATTTCAGGTAAAGCATCCAATTGATTTGAATTGTAAGGGGAAATAGAATACTCTGATTCCATTAACTTAGGAATGGATGCAATAATAGAAGGAACGGCATCCAAAGATTTTTTACCATTTGCGAAACAATTAGTGAACATTAAGCTAGAATCTGCCAGCTTATCAAAGAACGGCGTATATTTTTCATGATCAACATTAAAGCGATCAATATATTCAATGGCAAAACTCTCCAAAATAATGATCACAATATTTTGGTTTTTAAGCTTGTTTTCTGAATGATACTGTTGAATTGGGTTGAAATAATTTTTCAATTCGCTTTCTGGAAAGTAATTTTTTTCAGCGATTGTTTGGCTGTCCCAACTGTTGATGACTTTAAAAGCAGAATTTAAAATGAATTGAACATTTTCTGCAGCTGTAAACTTTGCTGCTTCAGTGACTCTAATGGGCTTAGATACAAATCCACCCCTCGCTATGAATAAGACAATAAACAATGAAGTTATATAAACAAGGCTTTGCCTTTTTAGTGATACCGTTTCGTTCTCTTGAGCTTTATTTCTAATTTTTTTAATCGCTATCCAATACAGAAAAAGAAATCCAATTAAATACACCAATACAAACCAGTAATCGGAGAAGAAAGAAGGGAGTTGTTGTCCTAAATCATTGCCAAACCCTAACATTTTTATCAGCCCGGCATTAGAACGACTTGAGGTGTGATGAAAATATTCAACATCTATCAAATTAATAAAAGTACCTAATGTTATAGGCAGCCAAGTAAGGATACTGATGCTAAGTTTAATCCATTTTCTATCTCGATTTTTATTCGGAAATAGCTGAACAACTGCTAAAGGAAGAAAAAGTAAACAACAACTGATTAAATCAAACCAAGCTCCAGCTAAGTAATCTAAAATCCCAATTTCAGGAAAATGTTCTGCGTTGTGAATGTGAAATAAAACTCTACAAAACGTAAAAATGAGCATCAAGATGCTCATTTTTAAGACGAAATTTCGCCAATATTTTGGAAAGAATTGTTTCACCTTATTTGATATCTACACGCAACCAATAATCGAAGTTCTTCTTGTTGGTTTCGTTGAATGCTGCTGTTCTTTGATAATCGCGGGTGTTTTTGGTTCCCATTTTGATAGTGTAATTCTTGATGATGTTATCTCTAGAAAGAGTTAATTCAAAAGTTTCTCCAGGTTCTACATCCGCCAATAAAGCATTGAAATACCCCTTATCTAAACGGTAGCCATTAATAGCTATTAACTCATCATTAACCGAGATACCATCTCTTTCTGCAGCAGAACCAGCATAAACTGTAGTCACAATTAATTTTCCGCCACTTTCAGATGTTCTAACCCCAAGATATGCGTCTTTTTTAAGAGGTGCTTGGAAGACATTTAATCCAACACCTTCAAAGAATTTAGCAAAATCAACGGTTTTGGTATCATACACATGGTCTTTGAAAAACCAATTCATATCTTCTTTTAAGAATTTTTCAAGGCTTGCTTGAAATTCTTCTTCAGTAAATCCAACGTCAGATTTTAAATAATAATCGGCGTAAAGCATTTTCATAAAATCATCTAAAGATTGCGTTGCGTTTGACTTCTTGATAATATACAAATCAAGCATAGCCGCTAAAACGTGCCCTTTAGGATAGTAAGAAATGGTAGTATTAACACTATTTTCATTATGGCGGTATGCTTTAATCCAAGCATCAAAACTGGCATGAGCAACTGGCTGAACTTTGTTACCCGGTGTTCTTTCAACGTAGTTAATCGTACCAAACAACTTTGCCATGTATTCATCCTCAGAATAAAAACCAGCTCTTCTTAAAATTAACTCATCATAGTAAGATGTAAATCCTTCCATCACCCATAAAAGGTCAGTATAATTTTCTGTGTCGTAATCAAATGGACCTAAAGCTTTAGGTCTGATTCTTTTAACATTCCATAAATGAAAGTACTCATGAGCAACCAAACTTAAAAAACCTAGATAATCATCTTCACCGTAAGTCCATCTCTCAACCTGTAACGTGGTCGATTCTTTGTGTTCTAATCCACCAGATCCTACAGTTAAATTATGGATGATGAACAAGTAATTCTTGTTTGGGTTTTCGCCAAAAACTTTCGTTTCAGCTTCAACGATTTTAGCCATATCAGTTTTCAACCGTTCTACATCATAATTTCCTTCTCCATACATAGCAACTGTGTGTCTAACACCAGCAGCATCAAAGGTGAAAGTTTCATGATTACCAATTTCAATAGGACTATCTACTAAATGATCATAATCTCTATATTCATAAGTGAATTTACCTGCATTAGGTAAAGAAGTTGCCACTTTTTTGAAAGACTCATGCGGAACTATTTTTAAATATCCATCAGCATCTTTGTTGTCTTCAACGTACATAAACACGGATGTTCCGTTGATGTATCCATGAGAATCATCTAGAAAACTAGTTCGAACAGAAAGTTCAAAAGCATAAACTTGGTAGGTTACTTTTACAGATCTTACCCCCTTTGTTTGAATCACCCAAGAGTTTTTATCTCTCTTTTTAACATCTAATTGTTTTCCTTCAAAAGTGTAGGCTTTTACTAAGTTGACACTTTTCGCAAACTCTCTGATTAGGTATGATCCAGGTGCCCAAACAGGCATTTTAATCACCAGTTCATTCGCTTTAAAATCAGCAACCTCCATTTCAACTTCAAAGTAATGTGAGTTTGGTTGACTCATAGATAGTTGATAGTTCACATCCATTGCATGAGAATTCAACGAAAAATAAACGATTGATAACAGTAAAAAAATGGTGCTCTTCATTTTGCTTGATTTTGACTCAAAAGTAATCATTTGAATTAAATATTGGTTAGATTTGTTGGTAACACAAATGATAACTTATGAAGCGTTTTACAGCAATTGCACTATTTTCAACATTATTATTTTCTTGTAACCAAGGAGAAACGACTACTGATTCGGCTTCTGGCGAATCTGAAGAGATGGCTAGACTAAAGTCTGAAATGAGAGAAATGGAAGATCAGTTAGCTGCTAAAGATTCTACTTTGAATGAGACAATCATGTTATTTAACGAAATAGAACAAAACTTGGCAATGATTAATCTGAAAGAAGATGAAATCAGATTCAGGTCAACTGATATTGAGTTAGAAGAAGATGGTAAACAATGGATTTTACAAGAAATTCAAAATATCAATTACTTGAGAGAAGCCAACACAAAGAAGGTTGGAGAGCTAAACAAAGCATTGAAAGATAAGAACCTTCAAATTACTGAGCTACAATCTATGATTACCAATTTAATGGATAAGATTCAAGTTCAAGAAGAAGAAATTGAAATGTTAAGAGTTGAATTGGCAGATTTGGATAGAGAATATGTTGAGTTGTTAGAAGAGTATCAAGAGCAAACTCAATTAACAGCAGAAACGATTAAAGAATTAAATAAAGGATTCTATGCGTATGGAAGCGTAGAAGAATTAGAGCAAAATGGTGTAATTGTTAGAGAAGGTGGATTCATAGGAATTGGAAAGAAGACAAACTTGAAAGACGATTTTAATGAAGATTATTTTACTCAGATTGACATTACGAGAACGAAATCTTTAGAGGTAACAGGAAAGAAAGTGACATTCGTTACTGACCACCCTTCTTCTGCTTACGAAATGACAACTAATGGTCAAAAGCATTCGATTAAAATAAATGATGCTAAATCATTCTGGAAAGTATCTAAGTACCTAGTTATCATAGTAGAATAGGAGCATGGGTGGAGTTTTTGCACTACTGTTACTTGTTGGATCTGTTGTTGCTTGGATAGTAAGCGGAGTCAATGCTTCTAAAAAAGGTGGTCCTGCCGGGCTAAAGTTTTTCTTTATCAATTTAGGTGCATGTATTGCATTGATTGGATTGTTGTATGTGTTCATAGTAGTTCCAGCACTAGATTGTTCTGGCTTTTTATGTGGCTTGGGAGCCTTTCTTATATTTTTATTGATTGGCGGTTTAGCATTTCTAATATGGCCACTTATATTGCTAGCAGTGATTCCAGCCAAATTCAAAGGCTTTGATAAAAACTCAAGAAAAGAAGACAGTGATTTAATTGATAATCTTTAATTATGAAAAAAGCAGTTTATTTTGGACCACTAGTGATTTTAATTGCTGGCTATTTTTGGTCAGATCATATTAACCACGGAACTTTTACTTACAATTTAGTATTCTCATTGTTTTTATTCATTGTGTTGGCGATTCCTAGTTTTTTATTAGCAGGCGGACACAAGTTGTTTTCAAAAAGAAAGGTGACCATAAACGAAGACAATGAAACTGTCGTTGGAAAGAAAAAATCTTATTGGTTTTTGTTTAGCCTCTGGGTGACAATTTTAGGATTAGGATTGTTTGGTTTGCTATTCTCGGCCTATTATTAAGCTATTTTTGAACGGATAATTTATACCAGAGTTCGTCTGAGATATTTACTGTTTCAAAGCTTCCAAGAAGATTTCTATAAGTTAACGCCGTGACGCCAGAAATATTGGGTGCATCCTCGGTTGGAAGTTCATAATCAACCAAATCAGACATCACAACAATGTCAAGATCTCCGTCAAGATCTTCGTCAAATATCCAAGCGTTTTGAGTTTCCTCCATGGTGCCTTCTAAATGAGTCCAAGAGGCAGCTTGAAAAAAGGAGATCATTTTTCCTTTCTTATTAAGAATAAGTATCAAAACCACAGATCGATAAACATCTTTGTCTTGAACAACAAGCATACCTGCAAAATGATTGCTATCAATTTTGATGGCTTCATTAGCAAAGAACTTATCTGGACTTAAAGCACTCTCTAAACTAGTTAATTCAGAGTGACTTCTTGGAACTGGTTTTCCTTTAAACTGTTTGAATTTTTCTGTTGAAAGTGGATTGCTTTGCAAATAGTCAAAAGGCCTAATGTGGAAAGAGTCTGATTCAATAACTTCGAAATAATCCAATAAATTTTCTTGCCCCTTTGTGATACCACATAATAGAAGAAAATTTATGAGCAAAGCGAATTTCATTATCCAGAAATGATAATCAATGAGATGTAAATGACATAGGTACTCACTAGCATAAATCCTTTTAATCTCCCTACTTTTTTACCAATAATCATCATTGGCAATAATGAAAGCGAAATTAATGCCATCCACCAAATGTCTGAAGCTACAACTTCTGCATCTACCGCCGTAGTTTTTACCATTGCAGTAACGCCAATCACTGCCATGATGTTAAATATGTTGGAGCCAATTAAGTTTCCGATTGAAATATCAGTTTCTTTCTTGAAAGCGGCTACTGCTGAAGTTACTAATTCAGGAACCGAGGTTCCGAATGCTACTACTGTTAGTCCTATAATTCTCTTTTCCATATGGAAAGACTCTGCTATTCCAACAGCTCCTTTAATTAACCATTCAGCACCGAAATAAAGTCCAACCAAACCTAATAGCGTAAAACCAACAGAAAGCAAGACAGGCTTTGGTATGTCCTCAGCACTTTGATCTTCAGCTGAAATTATTTTGTTATTCTTTCTAGAGTTTCTGATCAGCAAATAAGTGAATGTTAAGAGAATACCAAAAAGAACTGCTCCTTCCCAAAACACAATTTGTAAATCCCATGAAAAGGCTATGAATAATATAGTAGCTAGCATCATCATTGGCCAATCAATGATTTTGGAATTTCTATCTACAGCAATAGGAAAAATTAGAACGGTTATTCCTAAAACTAGTGCAATGTTGGCAATATTAGAACCTACAACGTTTCCTATGGCTATTTCAGGATTTCCTTCTAAAGCGGATCCAATACTTACGAATAATTCTGGTGCAGAGGTACCGAAAGAGATTACAGTCATTCCGATAACTAAGGTTGAAATTTTAGCCCTTTTTGCGATTCCAACAGCTCCACGAACTAAAAACTCACCTCCTGCAATTAATACAGCAAGTCCCATTATCAACCATAAATAACTCATGCTTTATCTTCAGGGTTTTCTGGTTCTTCTGAATTTGCCAATTCGTCTTCAGACAATAGGGCAGGCGGAGTTTGCTTTTTCTCTGTTTCGTCTTCTTTGACGATATCATTCAATTTTGGCAAGTCCTCCAAAGGGTTTTGCATTTTCAAATCCTTACGCATTTCAAGGGCAGAATTTTGTAGGTCTCTTTTGATTTCGTCAGAAGCTGTTCTGATTTCACGCATTCCTTTACCTAGGTTTTTTGCAAAGTCAGGGATTCCTTTAGATCCAAAAAGAATAAGGACAACAAACAAAATCAAAACAACTTCGCCGGTACCTAAACTATTTAAGAAAAGAAAATTCATAAATCTTGTTTGCAAAAAAAAAGCCTTTCTCCTGGATCATCCAAGAGAAAGGCTAAAATTACCAATTTCTTTGGTTTATTCTACTTCCTTTGGTGTCGCTTTTTTAGAAAAGTCGATAACCGCTGGTGTAGCAATGAATAATGAAGAGTAGGTTCCTACTATAACACCAATCATTAATGCGAATGTAAATCCTTTAATTGCATCACCTCCGAATAAGAAGATAATGAACAATACAATAAACGTTGAGATTGAAGTATTCACCGTTCTACCTAAAGTAGAGTTCAATGCCATGTTAATTACTTCTTTCTGTTCTTTTTTATGGTGGATTTTTAAGTACTCTCTAATTCTATCAAATACAACAACCGTATCATTTATTGAGTAACCAACTACTGTTAGTATCGCCGCAATAAAGGCTTGGTCTATTTCCATTGAGAATGGAAGTAATCCGTAGAAAATTGAGAACAATGACAATACAATTAAAACATCATGTGCCATTGCAATCAAGGCTCCTAATCCAAATTGCCATTTTCTAAATCTAAATAAGATGTATAAGAAAATGATCAATAATGAGAATCCTACTGCATAAATTGAGTTGTTCTTCAAATCTTTTGAAATGGTTGGAGCAATCATGTTGTTTGAAATGATTTCAACTTTTCCGTTCGCTTCAAAATCAGTCAAACCTGCTAGAAGCTTGCCTTCAATGAAAGTATTAGTTGAATCTCCCACCTTAGTTACCATATATTTGGTTGTAATCATGGCTGTGAATTTATCTTCAACCATTTTTACCGTTGGCGTTTGTCCTTCAAATTGCTTCGTTAGATTAGCTTTTATAGCTTCGTTGTTTGCCTCTTCTTGGAAACGAACAACGTATTGTCTACCTCCTGTGAAGTCAACTCCTAAATCTAATCCTTTAGTGAAAAGTGAACCTAACCCAAGAACAATAATCGCTCCTGAAACTAGATAGAATAATTTTCTTTTTCTCACAAACGGAACTGCTGTTTTCGTAAACCAGTTTTCTGTAATTTTAGTTGAGAATGACATTCCTTTCTCTTTGTCTAAGAATGAAGAAATAATCAATCTTGTAATCACTACTGCAGCAAAGAAAGAAGTAAAGATACCAATGATCAATGTCGTTGCGAATCCTTTAATTGGTCCTGTTCCAAATGTTGCTAATACAATACCAGTTAATAATGTAGTGATGTTGGCATCTAAGATTGCAGCCAATGCTTTTTGGTAACCATCTTTTACTGCTCCTTTAACTCCTTTTCCGTTTCTAAGCTCTTCTCTAATTCTTTCAAAGATTAGTACGTTGGCATCCACCGACATACCGATAGTTAACACGATACCTGCAATACCAGGTAGCGTTAAAATTGCTTTCATTGAAGCTAAGGCTCCAATCAAGAAGAATACGTTAACGATCAATGCTAAATCTGCAATGAATCCTGCTTTGCTATAATAGAATACCATGTAAACCAATACAAGGCATAATGCAAATACAAAAGACCAAAGCCCTGAAGTGATGTTTGAACCACCTAATGAAGGTCCAACCACTGTTTCATCAACAATATTTACTTTACAAGGTAAAGAACCTGCATTTAAAAGTCCTGCCAAGTCTTTTGCTTCATATAAATCAAAGTCACCAGTGATACTACATGAAGTTGTCAATTTTTCATTAATTGTTGGAGCAGTGAATACATAACCGTCCATTGTTACAGCAACTGGGCGACCTGTATTTAATTCAGTCATTTCTCCCCATTTCTCTGCACCAGAACCGGTCATATTTAAGATAACTTCATATTCTCCATTCATCTGACGAGAAGCCGTATGGTATGAATCTTCAATATCGTCTCCGTCTACTTTCGCTCCATTAGAAGGAACTCTAATCGCATATAAGTATACAATCCCAACAGGAATTCCTTGGTCATCTTCAGCTTCTTTAGCACCCCACATGAAAACACAGTCTTCAGGTAAGTTTTCAGCAAATGCTGGATGCGTTAAATAAGACATTACTTCCGCAGTATCTCTAACATTAGCATAACCTACAGCTCCAGTTCCCCAGATTTGTTGTCCAGAACTTGGATCTTGGTAAATGTTTGGCGCTAAAACCATTTGAATAGGGAATTCCTTTTTCTTTTCAGCGTCAGACATGTTTGCGATAGCAGCTGAATCTGGTTCTTCTGTTCCTAGAAGGCTGTTTTCATCATTATTGTCATCACCCAAAAGATTATCTTCTCCTAGAAGGTTGTCTTCACCTAACAAGTCAATAGCTCCATCAATTAATGTTGTATCAACAGTACTAGTTGTATCTTCTTTTAAGTCTTCTTCAATTAACTGCTCTCCGTAAAGCGCATCAGCTAATTTTTTCTCTAGGTCTCTTGAAAAGATTAAATCTCCGATTCTGTCTAGTGCTGGATCATAAACCTCATAGAACTCTAAGTTTGCAGTTGCTTGTAATTTTCTTCTAACTGAAGCTTTATCCTTAACACCTGGTAACTCTACAAAAATTCTGCTTGTTCCAGGTAGTTTCTGAATAGTTGGTTGTGCAACACCAAATGTGTTTACTCTTTTTTCAATGATGATTTCAACACCGTCTAAGGCACCGTTAGCTTTACCATTTAAAAATTCTGCAACTTCGTCATTTGTTGCATCCGATTTAAGTTCGTCTTGATTTCTAACATAAAAAATCTTAGCTAAAGCGGCATCAGCATTCGCTTTTTCCCACTCTTCAACAAACATCTCAATGAAGTCTCCTTCACCAGCGTCTGTTCTCACGGCTGCAGCTGACATTGCATTTCTAAATGCAGGGTTTCTTGTATTTCCTGCTAACTCATTTACTAAATCAGGTACTGAAATTTCGAGTGTTACACTCATTCCCCCCTGAAGGTCCAAACCAAGATTGATTTCGTTTTCTTGACATTCAGCATATGTATAACTGAAATATACCTCTTCATTTGCCTTAGAACGTAGGTATTCATCTACATAATACGTTCTGATGTGATCGATATCTCTTTCATCAGATGTGTTGTAGTTTTCCCCACCAACAAATGCAGTTTCAATGCCGAATTCCTCAAGAGAATCTATTTTATCTTGAGCATATTCTTCAGCATCATTCTCTACACCATTGGTTGCCCAGGTAAAAGAAAGTTGGTAAATACATGCCAATGCTAACGCAATCGTGATTGACCAAAAAAATCCTTTGTTTCTCATTTTATTAATGTACGTTTTTAACGGGTGCAAATATAGAACTTCAATTGTAAATAACCAACGAATTCATAGCTAATTCAGAATATGCCAAATTATTTAATTTTCAAGGGATTCGATTAATTCTTAATTATTTGATTTTCTGCCCCTTAATTTAAGGCGTACAGAGGTTTATAGAAATTTGAGAATACGATTTGTAGGACATGTTGAAAAAGCGTTTAAGTAGACTTTTATGATCTGTTCGTTGAAATAAGTGCGCGTCTGAAATGATAAAAGAAAATTCGGATTAACTTTGTGGAGTTTTAAAATCATCTTTTTAGCCATAAATGAGCAAATTTTTTAATAAAGTTCTTTCAATGCCTTTGATGGTGTTGTTTCTGTTTTTCTTCTTTCTATCAATAGGTTGGGCAACTTTTATTGAAAATGATTTCGGTAGAGAAATCGCTTATAAATGGGTATATCTTTCTTTTTGGTTTTCATTCATTTTATTTTACTTATTCGTCTCGCTTATTTACAATATTATTCGATTCAAATTGTACAAGTGGAAGAAAATGAGCAGCTTCCTTTTTCACGTAGCTTTTTTGGTGATTGTGTTAGGTGCAATTGTCACAAGGTATTTTGGTTTTGAAGGAACCATGATGATTAGAGAAGGTGATTCGTCAAACGAAATTATTTCTTCACAAACATATTTTCAGATCAAAGCGCATGATAATGTAGATCAATATACATTTGATATGCCGGTCATTATTGACACCAATTCTGTTGCTTATGTAGACGAAGGTTGGTCTTCAAATCCATTAAGATGGCTTTTTAACCACAATAATTATTTTGAACATTCTTTTGATTTTAAAGGCAAAGCGGTTAAGATTTCGTCTGAGCACGTGATGAATAATCCTAAGGATACCCTAATTCCGACAGCCGGTGGAGATGAATATATTGAATTGGTAACGGGTGGAGCGCAAGGTAGAAATTACAATTACGTGAAATCAGGAGAGGTTAAAGTGTTTCAGACTGGTTTAAAAGTTGCCTTTAATAATGATGAATTTACAGATGCTATCAGAATCTCAACGACAGATTCAGGATTATTTGTAATCACACCGTATGACTTAGATTACCTTCAAATGTCTGATCAATCTCAAGGGAGTATCATAAGAGATAGTGTCCAAGAATTTATTCCGAAAAGATTATACATGGTGGGTGGAGATCAATTTGCTTTCAACCAATACTATATTGGTGCTGTAAAAGAAACAATTGAAGGAAAGCCGAATGGAAATGGTTTTTTAGGCATCCAAATTAAGGTTGAAGTAGACGGTGAAAGTATGATTACCACAGTTAAAGGAGGTAAAGGTTTGCTTGCGTCAATTGAACAGTTTAGTTTTGCAGATCTGAATTTTGAAATTGGATATGGGGCGAAAAGTATCAAGGTGCCATTTTATATTCACTTAAGAGATTTTGAATTAGAGCGTTATCCAGGAACAATGAATCCATCTTCATTTGCCAGTGAGGTGACTTTAATTGATCTTGAAAATGGAATAGAGGATGAGCGCAGAATTTTCATGAATAATGTCCTAGATTATGGAGGATATCGTTTCTTCCAATCTTCTTATGATCGAGATGAAAAAGGAACCATTTTGAGTGTTAATCATGATGCTCCAGGAACTAACTTAACCTATTTAGGGTACTTATTATTGGGCTTAGGTTTTGTTATTAATTTGTTTGCGCCTAAAGGGAGATTCAGAACTTTAATGAATAAAACAAAAGCGCTGAGATTAAAGCGTGAAGGCTTAGCAGCTCTGCTACTTTTAGTTGGAATGAGTTCTTTCGCTCAACAAGATCTTACTGAAATTGATGAAGCACATGCTGAGAAATTCTCAAAATTGGTCGTTCAAAGTCATAATGGGCGATTCGTTCCAGTACACACTTTAGCAGATGAATTAGTTAGAAAAATTCATAGAGGCAGAGAATATCGTGGAATGAATCCAGTTCAAGTGTTTTTAGGAATTCAAACGAATCCTATTTGGTTTCAAGAACCATTTATTTATGTTTCAGGAACACCTATTAGAGAGAATTACAACTTGGATGGAAAGTATGCAGCACTTTCGGATTTCTTGTTTATTGGAGATGGGCATATCGATTACTTATTGCAAGAGGATGCTGAAAATGCAAGAATTAAGAAGCCAGCTAACCGATCACAATACGATAAAGACGTTTTAAAAACTGATGAACGAATCAACATCATGTTCGGTATTTTCAACTATTCTTATTTAAAGATATTCCCGAAACCAGCAGATTCTGCAAATAATTGGTACAGTCCTTTTGAGCTAGAAAATCCATTTGAGGCAGAAGATTCAACCTTTATTTCAGGTGTGATGAAACTGTATTTTGCTGGCGTTGCAAAAGGCTATGAGTCTGGTGACTGGAAAGATGCTGATAAGGTGATCACATTGATAGATACTTATCAGCAGAGAACGGGTGATGAAGGAACCTTATTGTCAAAAAGTGATGTTGATTTGGAAATTTGGTATAACAATGCTGAGATTTTTAAGAAATTACAGATGTACTACTTGTTAATCGGCTTTCTTTTATTGATAGCTCAATTCGTTCAAATTTTTATTCCAAAATTCAATTTAAAGTGGCCGATTAGGCTTGGACTTTGGTTGTTTGCCGCCATGTTTATTTTTCACGGAATTGGATTAGGTTTAAGATGGTATTTATCAGGACATGCACCTTGGAGTAATGGTTATGAGGCGGTAGTATTTATTGCATTTATAACAATTTTATCAGGACTGTTGTTCTATCGTCAGTCAAAAGTTGTTCTTGGTGCTACTGGAATATTAGCGTGGTTGATGTTATTTGTCGCGCACATGAATCACATGGACCCGGAGATTACTAATTTGGTTCCTGTTCTAAAATCATATTGGCTAATGATTCATGTTGCTATTATTACAGGAAGTTATGGGTTTTTAGGGTTAGGAGCAATATTGAGTTTAATCGTGATGAGTATGAATTTATTTGTTACTAAAGGAAATGTAAAGAAGCTTTTTCTATTAAGTAAAGAGTTAACTAATGTGACTGAAATGACCATCACAATAGGGTTATTTATGTTAACAATTGGAACATTTTTAGGTGGAGTTTGGGCAAATGAAAGCTGGGGTAGATATTGGGGCTGGGATGCTAAGGAAACATGGGCGTTGGCTTCTGTTCTGATTTATGCTGTTGTCCTGCATGTGAGATTCATTCCAAAACTTAAAGGACAGTTCGCTTTTAACTTTTTATCATTTTGGGCTTATGGTTCAATAATTATGACATTCTTCGGTGTCAATTATTATTTGTCAGGATTGCATTCTTACGCTCAAGGAGATCCTTTACCAATTCCAACATGGGTTCCAATATCCATTATACTTTTTGGAGTGTTTTGTGCTTTATCTTACTTTAGATGGAAGAAAGGACAAAGTTTTGTTGTCTCACCAAAAGAAAAAGCGAATATTTCTGCTGAAGTAGATGAAATGCAATAAAAAAAGCCTCTTTTTCAAGAAGCCTTTAACTATAATCATATAAAATAATATCCTAAATAAAAGGTGGTTTTTTAACCACGGCTTTTAAGTTTTTATTTCTCACTTGTACGTAGATTTCAGATCCTTCCGTACTTAACGCTGTAGGAACATATCCTAAACCAATAGCTTTACCAGAAGTAGGAGACATGGTTCCAGAAGTTACGATTCCGATTTCATTTCCAGTTGCATCCACAATTGGGTAGTCATGTCTTGGAATTCCTCTATCGATTAACTCAAAACCTACTAATTTTCTCGTAACACCTGCTTCTTTCTGCGCAGCTAGTGCTTCAGAGTTGATAAAATCTTTGGTGAATTTTGTTACCCAACCTAAACCAGCTTCTAATGGTGAAGTGGTGTCGTTGATATCATTTCCATACAAACAGTATCCCATTTCAAGTCTCAAGGTATCTCTTGCTGCTAAACCAATAGGTTTGATTCCAAAATCAGCACCTGCTTCAAACACTTTTTTCCATACTTGTTCTACTTCAGAATTTTTACAGTAGATTTCAAATCCTCCAGAACCAGTATATCCTGTAGCTGAAATGATTACATGCTCAATTCCAGCAAAATCACCAACCACAAAGTTGTAAAATTTGATTCCGGCTAAATCTACAGATGATAGCGATTGCATAGCTTCAACTGCTTTAGGACCTTGGATTGCTAATAATGAGTAGTCATCAGAGAGGTTTCTCATCTCAGCACCCATGCTGTTGTGAGAAGAAATCCAGTTCCAATCTTTTTCAATATTAGATGCGTTTACAACCAATAAGTATTTGTTTTCTTCAAGCATGTAAATGATTAAATCATCTACAATTCCACCTTTATCATTGGGTAAACAACTATATTGAGCTTTTCCTGGAGTCAGTTTAGTTGCGTCATTAGAAGATACTTTTTGTATAAGGTCTAAAGCATGTTCTCCTGTTAAAAGGAATTCTCCCATATGGGATACATCAAAAACACCAACATCATTTCTTACAGTTTCATGTTCAGCTTTAACGCCTTCATATTGAACAGGCATATTGAATCCTGCAAATGGAACCATTTTCGCTCCTAAACTTTCGTGTATTTTTGATAATGCTGTGTCTTTCATGTTCAGTTGAATTTAATGCGAGCAAATGTAGAAAATAAATTTTCTATTCTTAAGCTTCGTTTGAAATTTCACTTGTTTTATAGAACTTGTCTGAGAATTATTCAGGCAGCTTGTAGCGAAGTCTTTTCTTTCCTCTATAATCAACCTGATAAAATCCGTCTTCTACGAATTTCAGATCCTTGTATTTACAAGGTAAAACTTCTATTAAATTGCTGTCAAGTAAACCATAAATGGTGGGGTAATGCGTGAGACTGGTCACATAATATCCCAAAGTATCATCTTTAATCCAGTTGAATTCACGAGTCTTATTTATTCCGTCAGTGCCAACAACAAAATGCTTTCCATCTTTTCTTGCAATGAATCTATCATTGGTTAACGGTTCAACCAAATCATATGCTATAGAATTTACTAATTCTCCTGTTAAACTGAGGTAATTAAATTTGGCCCTAAAGTTTATATCCTCTTCTTTATATGCCGTGCGATTTTCAATAGTATCAATACAGTTTATACATACTTTAATGTATTTTCCCGTGACAGGATATTGGTAAGCCGGAACTTTTTCTTCTTTGATGGTGTGGGAATAAGATCCAGTTTCTAATAGTTTTTTTGGCTTTCCTAAAAAGCGTCTTCCAAAGTTTCCAATTCTTCTTTTTAAATTTCTAATGCCTCTTCCGAGTTTCCATCCATTGCCTCCACCACCAGAATAGGTTATTTTGTCTTTGAGAACTACAGGCAATCTGAAATTCAAAACTTCATAGGTTGAATCGTTCATATAAGAATAGCAGAAGCCATCATATATAATTCGCCATCCGTTTTGTTCAAATCCAAATCCATTGAATTTGGGACTTAGGGCTTCTCCATATTCATTTCCAATATATTGTAAAGAATCGATTTCAAAAATGTGTCGCGAATTATCCAAAGAGCTGATAAAAAGAAGATCCTCACGCAATATTTTTCCGTCTAAATCTCTAATTTCAGTTGTTTTAGATTTATTTAAGGTAGAGTAAATAGTGTTTTCGTTGATTTGAACATCATTATAATCTCCTGAAGCTATCTCTTCATTTTGCTGGTTTAAAATAGTGATGCTACTGTCAATTAAAGTGTGAATTGTAAAAGCCTGATCTTGATAGAAATGAACAACGGAGTCTAGGATAGAAACTCCTTTATTAAAGTCATAAATATTGAAGTAGTGGTCGTAGGTGTAATATGATTTATCTTTTTTACGACCTAAAAACCCTTCTTTGACATAGTGATGATATTCAGATTTTTTTTGGTAGCCAATCAGCCACTGCTCATCAAGCTTAATTGAATCAATTCGACCACTTAATCTTTTTTCTGGGTTGTATAAATAATAGAAGTGGTTATATTTTTTGACTAATAATAATCGACCAAATTGTTCTGGACGAACACTGTATATCAGTGGGATCGTTTCTTCTCCAGATTTATTGATTGCACCATAAAGTCCTTTTTTGGATGAAATAATTGCGAATCCATCCTTGAAAGGTTCAGCTAGACTACTTTTTCTTTTTGCAATTTTTTCTCCAATTTCATTGAAGTAGAAGGTTTTGGATTTTTTATAGGCTGTTGCTATCTCAGAGTCGTTTATGTTAACCGAATCAAATTTGGGTTTTACGATTAGAGAACCCTTGTACTGGATACCGATTTTTCCTTTTTTCTCAGTTGTGGTGAACTGAGAAATGGATAAATGAGAGATGAAAATAAATATAAGAACAGCTAAACCTCTCACTTTTTCTTTTTCGTTGGTTTCGGTTTTAAAGAAGATACAAATTCAAAACTTTGGTCTAGCATCTCAAAAAGCGCCTTTTTGTCATTGAATATTTCATCCGGAATTTGAACGTATCCATTCATTACAGAGTTATATTGAATTACATCTCCAAGTTTGTGCTGTTCGTTAAAAGTCTTTTTGCCTTCCGCTGATAATCTTACGGCCAAATAGTTATTCTTCGTATCTAAGAAAGTGAACATATGCCCATTGTGTGAAGTGTATGGGTTCTTTTTGCCTTTACGTTCAACTTTTCCCCACTCTTGAATATATGCGGTGTATTGATCTTCCATCTAAATGGCCTTTATTCTGTTGTTTCTGGCGTTATGTTCAATCTCTGCTAACCCTAATTCCTCCATTAAAGGTGGCAAATACATGCCAACTCTACCTCTAAAATTCTTTTTTAAACCATACCAACCTCCAATAGGGTTTGATTCAGATCTACCCCAATGCTCTAAAGTGCCTTCTTTTGTTTCCACCTTTTCATCTTTGCTACCCATGGGCATCCAATCACCATGCTCTTTGAGCATTTGATGCATATCAGATATGATTCTTGCATCATAATGAAGTATGGTTTTACCAACTACACAAACTATTATTTCTACCCCATCTTTTTCATCCATATACATTTCGTAAGATGAAGTTCCTGGAGGAGTTTTTAATTGCCAAGGATTATCTTTCGTGCGCTTTTCCATATTATTTTTTAATTTTTTCTGCATAAAGACTAATCCAGTCATCCGCTGACATCTTAGAAACTAATTCACCTAAAAGTTCATAAGGAATATCATCTACTTTTTTGAAGCGGATACAACTTTTACCCATATCTAATTTTTTAGAGCAATGCTTTGGGTATTCATCAACGAACCATTTCATTAATTCTTCATTTGCGTAAATTCCCATGTGGTAAAAAGCGACAAAGTTTTTTTGTGAAGCTATACTCATGAATGGAAGAGGTTCTGCAGGTTTACAGTGATACCCATCTGGGTATATTGAATGAGGAACAACCCATCCAGGCATTCCGTAACTCATGGCTTCAGAAAATTTTGAATCAATGTTATCTCTAACCGTATCCACCAGTTTTTGCATGGCTTCTATTCGGTCTTCAGGGCATTTAGAAATATAGTCGTCTAGGTTTTTTGCTTCAATCTTCATTTAATTACTTTTCTATAAATATAAAAAAGAAATTAATCTTCAGTGTCAGCGCTGTCCAGTATGTCCCAGGTGTGGTCTCCTAATAGTTTCACAGAAGCTACCCAAATGTGCTTGTCTTTATGCACATTTCCCCATTGATCGGGAGCAATAATAGAAAGCACCTGCTCACCATTATCTTTATCGTATAAGTGGTAAACGTGATTTATAATTGGCTCAAACCTGTATTTTGCCTGATAAATTTGTTCAGAAATTTCTTTTCTGGTATTGATTTTTTTAGCTTGATCTGCCAGCAGTTTCATTTGCTCGTAAATCTGTCCTAGTTGTTGGTCGGTCTGATGCTCCATTGCTGTTAAGGCACGACCTTTTTGTTTGCCGATATCTTCAACTTTAATGGCAGCCGAGCCAACATGATGACCATATTCTAAAGAATGAGGGTTTTCTGCAACCTTATCTGGATTGATTGGATTTACGAAATCTTCTTTCTTGTTTTCTGATTCACTCATACTAACAAATATAACAAAGAGCGGTCAGAATAGTTTGGGGTAAATTCAATTTTTATTTTGATAATACTGATTGAGAGATGCTTAAAAATAATTTCTATATTCAAACACTAATTTAAAACTACAAGAACTATGGGCTTATTAATAGGCGGAGCGGTAATTGCGATTGTCGGTCTAATTTTATGGATGGTAATGGGAAAAAAGGCAGGACAGTCTGCGCATCTAGATTTAACTGAAACTTCAACAGTTGCAGAAGTACAAGAAAACTATCAAAGTATAACAGATTCTGTAGGAACAGGAAGCTTTACGCATTTTTGTGAGCTCAAAGGAGCAGCACATTCAGATGCACCATTAACGGCAGAACTGTCTTCTGAGCAAGTGGTGTATTACAAATCAGAAGTCATTCATAAGTATGAACGTTTAGAAAATAAAGAAGATTCTAACGGGAATATGCAAAAGAAGTGGGTGAAGCGAGAAGATACTGTTTCTGAAAATGAGCAATGGGCACCAGGTTTTGGTGTTAAAGATGATACAGGGTTTGTTGCCATCAATCCTAAGAAATCAAAGATGGATACCATTCAGTTGCATTCAAAATTCGAAAAAGGAGAACCACAACAATCTGGCTTAAATATTAAATTGGGTGGTGTTTCTATCGGTTTAGGTGGAGGAGGAAACTCTAATCACAGAACAATAGGATACGAATACAAAGAAATTGGAATAAAACTAGGGCAGAAGCTATATGTTTTAGGAGATGCAAATGATAGAGATGGATCATTGGTGGTGTCTAGACCAACGGATAAGAAATATCCATTTATAGTTTCAACAAAATCTGAAGATGAGTTACAAGCGGGGTTAGGGTCAGCAATTAAAGGATACAAAATAGGAGCATTTGTATGTTTCGGTTTAGGTGGCGCACTTGCTGTTGCTGGATTGTTGAAAATTATGGGTGTATTTTAATACTTGCCTTTTCAAAAAAGGTAAATTTGTCCACTTAAAACAAAATTGAAACTATGTCAAACGGACTATTAAAAGGAAAAAAAGGAATTATTTTTGGTGCTTTAAATGACCAATCTATTGCTTGGAAAGTAGCTGAGAGAGCACATGAAGAGGGAGCTGAATTTGTTTTAACAAATGCTCCAATAGCAATGAGAATGGGAGAGATTAATGCATTAGCAGAAAAAACTAATTCTCAAATTATTCCTGCAGATGCAACAAGCGTAGAAGACATCCAAAACTTGATTGAAAAGTCTATGGAGATTTTAGGCGGAAAGGTAGATTTCATTTTACACTCTATCGGAATGTCTGTTAACGTAAGAAAAGGCAAGCATTATACAGATGAAAATTACGATTGGACTATGAAAGGTTTAGATGTTTCCGCATTATCTTTTCATAAAGTACTTCAAACAGCTTATAAATTAGACGCTATTAATGATTGGGGGTCTGTTTTAGCATTGTCATACATTGCTGCTCAGCGCGTATTCCCAGATTATAATGACATGGCCGATAATAAATCATATTTAGAGTCTATCGCTAGAAGTTTTGGATACCATTATGGTATTAAAAACAATGTAAGAGTAAATACAATTTCTCAATCACCTACTATGACCACAGCGGGTAGCGGAGTGAAAGGATTTAATGAATTCATTTCTTACTCTGAGAAAATGTCTCCTCTTGGAAACGCCTCGGCATTAGATTGTGCAAATTATTGTATTTCAATGTTCTCTGATTTAACGAAATATGTGACCATGCAGAACTTATTTCATGATGGAGGATTTTCGAATACTGGTGTGACACAAGAAGTAATCGAAAAATTTGCCGATTAATTGAATAATATCTAACTTGAGACCCTCTTCACAACTATTGAGAAGAGGGTTTTTTATTTATAGATCCTATGAAAAAAATTTTTACTCTTCTCGGCTTAGTCGCTGCATTTAGTTCACAAGCCCAAAACGAATTTATTGCATACCCTGCTACAGGTAAAGGGGTAAGTTCAACCTTTGTCACAGATTATCATTGTTTAGGAATTAATCCAGCCAATTTAGGGTGGAAAGCATACGACAAAAAAAGTGTGACAATGGGCTCCTCTGAGTTCGGAATGTCAATTTACTCAGAGTCGCTAGCAAAACAGGACCTTAGAGATAATATCTGGGGCGTTATTCAAAGTGGGTCGTTAGATTCGCTTAGTTATGAAGATAAAGTAATGGCAGCTGAGGGTTTTGCTTCAGATTTTGCTTTTAACTGGGATTACAACATGTTTGGCGCATCCTACCAAAATGAGAAATTTGGTGGAGTTGCCATCTCAATTCGATCTAGAGCAACTTGGGCTTCAAGTTTTGATACCCAATTTTCAGATATGCTTTTTCAAGGTAAATTCTCTAACTATTTTGACACCTTACAGTATTTCAACGGAACGGATACCGTGAATATTGCAAATTATCCCAATATGCGTCCTGATTCTGCTGCTAACGTAGTTAGTGGAACAGCATCAATGCCAAACACAATTTCTGAAATAGTAGGGGATAGCTATATGCGATTAAGCCTGAATCGTGAATTCCATTTAGGATACGGAAGAAAGCTTTTTGGACAGGATAGTACGTTTGCTGTTTACGCAGGAGTTGGGTTCAAATATATTCAAGGAATTGCTATGATGAACTTGACAAGTAACAGTTCAGGTTATTCTTTAATTTCTGCTTTTTCACCAGGATTTGATATCGATTACGGAGCCGTTGCATCTGGAAATCCATCAGCCATGGCAGGGCAAGCACAAAATTTCTTTAGAAGTCCGGTTGGTCAAGGGTATGGTTTAGATTTTGGTGTGAACGTGACCCTATTTAAGCATTTACATTTAGCAGCTTCTGTTACGAATATTGGGTCTATGACGTATACAGGTAATGTTTATGAAGGCGAAGACACTTTATTAGTTAAATACAGTGCACAAGGTTTACAAGACATGAATATCGCCAATTCAGTTCCAGAATTATTAGAAGAAAGTGGATTGTTTAAATTGAGAGGCGTTGAGGAAACAACAATAAAATTACCCGGAACTATGCGTTTAGGAGCTAGTTTAGAATTAGGGAAAATTGCCCAAGTGGGATTAGATTTAGTAGCTCCTTTCAATAGAGAGTTACCAGGGTCTGTAAATGGATTGGCTTGGGGACTTGGTGGAGAAGTTCGTTTAGCAGGAGGTAAAGTTCAGTTAATGGCCGGTGTAACTGGTGGAGGTGGATATGATATTCAAATGCCTTTAGGAATTAACTTCGTTCTAGGTGGAGGAGCTTATGAAGTTGGAATTGCATCCAGAGATGCGGTAACATTCTTCACGCAAAACTCACCAACGGTTTCTGCAGCCTTCGGGTTTGCAAGAGTGCGATTCTAGAGAGTAAAATAACTTAAAAAGGAAGCCATCAATTCTGAATTGATGGCTTTTTTAGTTTAGTTTTTCATTGAAATCGATATTCTCCCCCTAATACTATAAGGTTTTACAGCTTTTTAAGAAGATGCCTAATTTCATTAAGAATTAATGCGGTTGCTCCCCAAACGATTTTTCCATTTATCTCAAAAACAGGCACATTTTTTAAATATTGATTTCCGCCTAAATGAATTTTTCGTTCGCTCAATATTTGCTCATCTTGAAGTAGGTTTATGTCAAAAGTAATCACTTCTTTTACCTCCCGTTCTGACAAAATAAACGCGGGATATTCTTCGTAATAGCCAATAAAAGGATGAACCAAAAAGCTGCTTACTGGAATAAAAACGTCTGTCAGCTTTCCAAGAATATGGATTTTTTCTTTCTCTAAGCCAATTTCTTCCATTGTCTCCCTTTTTGCAGTGTCTTGAAAATCAGTATCATAGTCTTCTTTTTTCCCACCCGGAAAAGAAATTTGACCAGAATGTTTGCCCTCGTATTCTTGGCGTTGGGTCAAGATCAAATTTGTTGTTTCATGTTCTCTGTAAAGCAGTGCCAGTACGGCAGAGCTGCGATAAACCTCATTTTCTAAATTGATTTCAGAAATGGATTTTCTAATCGGATACATTTCTTTATGAGCGAAATCCCCGGGTAAATCGTTTAAGGCGTATTGAATTTTTTCGTAAATTGTAGTACACTGCTCCATGAAAAAACATCTTTTGTGATGTTATTTTCAAATGTATGAAAATGATTGAAACTAAGTCTGCTTATATTTCTAAGCTGGATGAAGACACTATTAAGTTGGTCTTTAAAACCGGTGCGTTCTTGGATAAAGAAGAATATGCTTCTTTATATGGGCATTACTGTTCACTATTGGGTAGAAAAACAGAGATGAAATTTTTAGTCATTGTTCAAGAAGGATTCAAGATGGAACAACGATATTTACAGTTTTTTAAAAAAGAATACAGAACAGACTTTAAAAAAGCCGAAGCTTATGTAATTTTGAACCCATCTTCGCGAATGTTTTTTAAAGTCGGTATACAATTGATTCCGCATAACTACGAAGCGAAGTTATTTGAAAATGAAGCAGACGCCCTAAGGTGGTTGAAGAAAATATAGAAATGATCGCATCCCTATCCGAAGAACAATTATTTGATATCAAACAAAAGTTCCTTCGAACGATTCCACATCCTAAATTGATTTTAAAACAAATCTTGAGAATTGATAAATCATTTGAGTTTAAACATGGTGATTATAGCCATTCTAAAACATTGTCGGATGAGCTAAATGAATATGAATCTGACCTGCTTAGGCTGAAATTAGACATCTCTAACGCGAAAGAGGCGAGTGCCTTAAGTAATTCTCTTAAAAATTTACTTCAGCTTCAGTATCAGTTAATTTATAAATTATCTTCTTATGCCCCGATTAGTGAGTTAGATCAAGAAACGGATATTAAAATGTCTGACCCGTTTGAAACCTATGAATTGTTCAAGTTTCTTAAGGCAAATGATATTACCGAATCTGAAATAAAGAATTATCTTTGCAAAGAACTTAAAAGTGAGATAGAAGGTCCCTTTTCAATATTGGTTACTTCTGTTTTACGCGCAAAGAAAATAACAGCAAATGAGTGATAAGTACGAAAAATTAAGAGAGCTTTTAGCTGAACAAAAGTTTCCGTTACTGTATCCATTCAAATTTATCATCAAAGAAGACAATGCCAAACTCATTCAGATTAAGCAGGTCTTTGATGAAACAGCAGAATATCAAGTAAGAAAATCTAAAAACGGAAACTATTCGTCAATCACAATTCGTCAAATGATGTTATCATCAGATGAAATCATTGCTAAGTATGAGCAAATGACAGGTATTGAAGGAGTAATATCACTATAAAATGGGAAAACTAACAACTGTAGATATCATTCTAGCCATTGTATTTATTGGAACTGCAATAGCAGTATTGGTAATTTCCTATATGCTTTTTATCAGAAGATTTAGAAGAGCCAAAATGGTTACTTTAAATGATATGAAGTTGATTACTTCTCAAAAAAATTACTTTCAGACAAAAACTAAATTTTTGGTAGAAAACCCAGAATGCTGTGAATTTAAAATTGAATTGAAAGATATGAATGATAACTGCATTGCTGTTTTAGCGGATGAATTAAGCAGTGAGGTAGAATATCCTTTTGATTTTGATCCCGCTCAGTATGAAAAGGGAAAATATTATTTATATTTAACATCAGAGAACGTTAAAATTCAGAGAATTATAACAATCGCCTGAACCGTTCGTTCTAAGTACCGTGAAACCATTTATTAAACATACCTTATTTGTACTTTTTATGGTAATCGGTTGTCATGCCAATTCCCAAAATAAAGTATTTGAACCTACAGGTAGTTTTGCAGTAGATGTCGGCATTCCCGCTCAAGGTAAAAATGAAGGCTTTGGTAGAGTTATGAATGGCTTGTTTAATGGTGGGTTAACTTATCAATATAATATCGTAAAAGGTTTCACCATTGGGTTTGGTGCAAAATATTCCTTCTTTTTACTCAACTCTTTTGCGTTTAATAATACCTTGACAGGAGGATATCACATTCCTTCAGCTTTTGGAAAATTGGGTTATGAAAAATTTATAACAGAACGATTTTCTATTTCTCCGGGATTAAGAATGGGGTATTCAATGATTGTTTCTGCCAACGATTCATGTAACGTGAATTTAGGCGGACCCTATACGGATGATGCCTTTTTTATTGAACCACAAGTTGAGTTACTGTTGTTGACAGATAAAAACTCTTCTGATGGATTTAGCTTTGTGTTAGGGTATAACATGGTTATGAATGAGTTTAAACCTGAGCAGCTTGCGCTAGAGAATGTGCCCAACTTATTAGACGAAAGCTTCGTTGGTATTACTAGATTCTTGAGTATCGGATTCGGATATCGCTACTATATGGGGCGAAATTAGATGACTCAGGCAACAAAATGGTTGAACTTTACGTAATTACAGAAGATGAAAAACTATTTGCATACAATATTGATACTGGTTTTTAGTGTTTTTCTAATTGCTTGTAATAAAACTGAGCCGCCAGTAACGAATAACCTTCCTGATGGAGCAACACCTTATACAGAGTCAGATATTCAATTCGTTCCATATACATCAGGAAATCTTGTGTTTAAGAGACTGCCCGCTTTAGATTCAACTTGGGTGTTAAACTTTAAAGAGAGAGTTAGAAGTGAGGAGTATTTCGCTTGGGATCAAACCTACTTTACTTTTTCGGTAGATCCTTCTTTAGAAATGGAGTTAAGATTAAGGTATCTGCAAACTGAAGAAAATTCACAAAAAACGCTAGCCGTTTATATGCCATATCAAGATGCTGGTGGAACCTACAGAACAAACTTATTTGAAATGCCTATTACCAATGCTAATCTTGAAACAGGTTTTTTCAAAGATTTAGTTGAATATCATGACACCATTACATTCAACAGTATAGATTGGTATAACGTGTTTGAGGTGAACGAGTTGTTATCAACTGATGCTGATAAGGATGGACCTAAAAACTTCTCAAAGATTTATTATAATTCAGTTTACGGAATTATAAGAATGGAACAAAATAACGGAACCGTTTGGGTATTATCTCAGTAAAAATAAATGGCTGACTTTTCTGCGACTTTTCTTGGTACAGGAACTTCTCAGGGTGTTCCTGTTATTGGCTGCAATTGCCGTGTTTGCAAATCATCAGATATTAAAGATGCACGATTAAGATCTTCGTTGATGCTCACAATCAATGGTAAGAACATTGTGATTGATACAGGGCCGGATTTTAGACAGCAAATGCTGACCAATAATGTTCAAATGGTAGATGCTGTTCTGTTTACCCACGAACACAAAGATCACGTTGCAGGCTTGGATGATATCAGGGCATTTAACTTTAAGTCTAAAAAGGACATGGAAGTTTATGCCACACCGCGTGTTCAAGAAGCTTTAAAAAGAGAGTTCAGTTATGTGTTTGCTGATTTGACTTACCCAGGGATTCCTAGAATTAATCTCAATACGATATCAAACGAACACATCACGATTGCGGGTTCAGAGATTATCCCTATTAATGTGATGCACTATAAATTACCTGTAAAGGCGTTCAGAGTGGGAGGATTGACTTACATCACTGATGCCAATTATGTAGATGATAGCGAGAAGGAAAAAATTAAAGGGTCTGATATATTAATCATCAATGCATTGAGAAAAGAAAAACACATTTCTCACTTTACACTAGAAGAGGCCTTAGAATTCATCAAGGAGATCAATCCAAAACAGGCTTATTTAACCCATATCAGTCACTTATTAGGGTTGCATGAAGAAGTAAGTTTAGAATTGCCAGATAATGTCGCAATTGCCAATGATGGATTAAAAATTTCTTTTTCATGAATTTAAGAGCGCGATTTGCTTTATTAATCAGCTTATTTTTAATCGCTTTTTTTGTTTACTATTTAACATCAAAACCACAGTTAAATGGTGAATACGCTAGTTTTGGTGTGCCAATTCCGACATCTTATCCGCTTCTAGGAATAGATGTTTCCCATTATCAAGGAAATATAAACTGGCAGCAAGTCAAAAACACAAAACACAATCAAGATTCAATTCAGTTCATATTTATTAAAGCAAGCGAAGGAGTCACGTTAAAAGACGATCAACTTGATAATAACACAGCAGGAGCAGAGCAAGTAGGTTTAGATTTTGGATGTTATCACTTTTTTATTCCCTCAGTTGGAGCAAAAGCACAAGCAGCATTCTTTTGTCAGAACATTCAAGAAAAAAAGTACAGTTTAAAACCTGTACTTGATTTAGAGTTTGATGGGGATTTCACTAACGATAGGCTGCAAGACTCTATAATGGTGTTTTTGAACGAAGTTGAACTCAGAATAGGGGATAGACCCATCTTATACACTTATTCAAATTTTTATAAAACGCATGATTTAAAAGATCTCGCAAATGAATTGTTTTGGATTGCTCAGTACGGAGTGCATTGTGATTTAATGAAACAAGACAACGTTCAGGCCTGGCAGTTTTCAGAAAAAGGAACGGTAAGTGGAATTGAGGGTTATGTGGATTTGAACTTAGGGAAGAGCTCATTTTTCAACTTATTGAAAAAAAAATGAGCGAGTGACAATGACGTGTAGAGCTTTTCATTTAACCCAAAACTTATGAAAAAGTAATACTTCTACTATCAACTGAACACCCGCTCAAAGCTTTTCATTCTTTGACGAATGAATAATGTTTTCATTACAAATATGATAATTATTCGCTTACAATACAATAACAATTCAATAATAAAATTGTTCAAAGTTTTTAACGGATAATAAAACTTGTAATCGGTAAATGTCAAATTTTAGTGATCATCCGGATCCGTTGCACCATTTTCTGGATCTTCTTTCGGATATAGTTTTACATCACCTTTATGTCCTGTAAGATTATCTAAAATCTCTTCTAACTGGCCAATAGACAATTGCTTAAATAATATCTTTTTGTCTTTATCCAGAATGAAAATTCTCGGAGTAGAGTAGATATCGTAAGTATCTGTATAATTTAAACTTTCAATGGTTGTTTTCTGTAATAAAGGTCTTGGGTCTTCCATTGCTTGATTGTAAACACTCTTAGTTAGCCCAACATTAATAAATGTCAATTCATTTTCACGAATGTATTTTTTCCATTTTTCAAAGTCTTCACCAGTTGCTTTTCCTACTGCATAAACTTCAATATTTCTTTCTTTAAATTTTTCATCATAAAGTCGTTGAAGTTTTGGTGTAGTTTTCTTGCAGTGTCCACAGTCTGGATCCCAGAAATAAAGCACCGTAAATTCAGCAGGTAACTTATAGGAGTTAATCCAGTTCTTTTCAGTTGAATCTGGTAGAATTAACATTGGTGAAGGTTCACCAATCATAGTGCGTCTCATTTTGTCTGCTCTTTCACAAAGTTTTTTTGAGTTTTCTTCACTCATCCACCAAGCGTGATTGTTTGCTCCGCAGTAATAGTTGTCAGCCATGTAAACAAACACTCTTCCCATCCCCATAATTTTTGAAGCTTCGTACTTCTGGGTAATATGGTGAACAGTATATTGAAATACCTGGTTGTTTTGATCACCATACTCCATTTGATCTAATATGATTTTGGCTTGTGCCGTAATTGAATCTGGAATTTGAATGATTCCTTGTTGTGAGAAGAACTTGTCTAATTTATTATGAAATACGGGTGTTCTTACAATGGCATCATCTTTAAAGTCAACACCATCCCAAAAATGTTTGATATAATGATTATAAACAAAATTTGAGTCAGTAATGTTTCCATCTTTATCTTTAGGCGGATCAACATATTCCGTCTCCATTGACATTAAAATCATAGTACCAATAAATCGATCTTGATTGGCTTTGTAGAACTTTTTTTGACCTTCTAAAATTTCTTTTCCAATTGCTTTTAACTTGGCGGTCGCTTCTTCTTTGTCTTTTTTAGTGGCAGTCGAATCTTTAAATATAGGGTTAAATTGGGCGCTCTTCTTTTTCTTTTCGGTCATGAATAAGATGTACTCATAAAATACCTTGTTATTGGTTGATTTGGCTACTTTCATAGAGCCAATCATGTCTTGCATGTTTCCTATGGACATTTCAACCTCTTCATTGTCATGTATAAATTCAAAGTATTGTACGCCTGGAATCACAACAGCGTATAATCCTCTTGGATGTTTTTTACCATCAAAAGTTAAACTTCCATTTTTTGCTTGAGTCGTATCTGCATAGAACAATTGTTTACCTAGATACTTTGCTAAATAAACAGTTGTGTCATTTAATCCATTTACATTAAACGTTAAGTTTTGAGCGTTAGATTTGAGTCCCGCTCCTAAAATGATTAATAATACAAGTAACTTTTTCATATTGACTTTTAATAATTTGAATTCAAATTTTGATTGTGGTTTAATGTGTAGACGAAGATAAAACTTCTAAGGTCATCACTTTAACAATTTATTAACGAATTACTTATTTGCCTAGGTTTCTTACGCTTTTTCTTACGTTCATAAAATTAGCAAAAACGAACAAAACTAAACATCCTATAGCTAAAAATATTGTAGGTAAAATACTTGATTCCTCTAGGTGTATTCCGTTGTTTTCTAGCCAAATATCAACGAAAAATAATTTTACAGTTAACATAACAGAAATCGCGGATGAAGTAATTATCCCAAAAGTTATCGCCATTTGCCGTATAAAAGTAATGATAATGTCTTTGGTGCCATATCCAAGCCTAAGCAATGTCGTTATTTCATAAGACGCTTTGCTTAAAACAAGTTGTGAGTATTGAATAAATCCTAAGAGCGATAACAACATGATTAAAATAGCTGCAATTCCGAAAATTCCAATTACCACAGAAATTATCGTCTTTATCTTAGCTACGTCAATAGCTGATTTTGCAATGTCTAAATTCATTTCTTCCATTAAGTCTTCCAGTTCCCCATAAGAATCATCCACTGTTGTGATAAAAATTCTGTTGGGCTGAATATGGTTTCCGCTTCCAAATTCGGCATTTGAGTAATCTAAAAATGACTTAGGCACTAGAATCGAACTGATTTTCTGAGAAAATCCAACCACTCTTCCTATTTTCTGCGCGTTTTTAGTTTCACCTTTTAAATGAATAGTCAATCTGGCCGCTAGCATAAGTTCTTCTGAGATTTGATTAAATCCCTGGCTTTGCGCAATACCATAGTTAATGATCATTAAGAAATCACGGGGTAAAACAATCGGAACAAATTCACTTTCCTCATTCCAGTCCCATTCTACATCTATATCCATAAAACGATCCGGAATCGATTGAAAGAACATATCGGCATAAAACGGTGGTAACCCGTCTCCCTTTACTTCGGAAATCGCAACTCTAAAATCAGCAGATTCAAAAGGCGCAACATCTGTAATAAATGGTTTGTTTTCTAGTTCTATAATCTCCTCATCAGTAAAATCAGTGTTGTTCATGCCTAATGAACTGAGTTTGGTCACTTTCTTTTGTATGACTACAGAATTAGGGCCAAATAAATCTTCTTCGCCACTGTGAAATGATTGAACATCTAAGGTTAACTGAAAACTTAAGCACAATGCAGTAAGTCCTATAAAGGCCCCAGCAGTTGCAAAAATGAACTGTAAGTTGGTTCTATTTTTAAAAAGAATTTTCTTCAACATAGCTTATAGATTTAATTCTTGTTCGTAACTAAATCCATGATAACTGCCTAATGTGGTTAAGATAAATCCACCTTTATTATGGTCGGTTTCTTTGTCTATTAACTCTAGAGCTATTCTGGTATTTTCCTCATCCAAATGGCTAAAAGGCTCATCCATCAGTAATAATTCAAAAGGTTGAAGTAACGATCTGATTATGGCAACTCTTTGCTGCTGACCTAAAGATAAATTCTTGCAAACCTGCTCTTTCTTTTCAGCGATTCCTAAAAGAGAAAGCATTTCTTCAATTTCAGAATCACTTTTATGTTGTGTTAAATCATTTTTCAAACTTAGGTTTTCCCAAACCGTGAGGTCGGGAAAAAGTTGTAGATCTTGAAAAACAACTGATAATTTATCTTTTCTGAGCGTTACCCATTCATCTAAAGTGAATTTTGAAATTTGCTGATCATCAATGCTAACTTGCCCCTCATAATCAGACCTGATTCCGTATAGTGTATTAATAAAGGTTGACTTTCCTTTTCCACTGCTCGCATTCAGTACAACTTTTTTTGGAAATTGAACCGAAAAACGATTGTTCCAAACACTGTTTTCTCCATGCGGATATTCAGCTAAAGGAAAAGGAAGTACATTATTAAATTCAATTTTCATATTGCTTTTTAGGTGAAATAAAACAAAATCTTTGCCATACTTCTAAAACGTTGATATTCTATTGTTTGATTGAATCATATAACATTTCAGTATGCGGAATACCATCTTCTAAGTATTCTTTACCGGTAGATTTAAATGCATAGTTTTCATAAAAACTGGTAAGATGAGTTTGGGCGCCTAGTCTAATATTTTGTTGACCAAAAGTTGACTCTACAAATTTCATTGATTCTGACATGATGAGATGGCCAAGTTTTTTATCTCTGTGTTTAGGAGAACTGACAACTCTACCAATAGCAATTTCAGGATAAGCAACACCGGCTTTTAATATTCTACTCGTGGCAATAATCTCTGAATTTTCCTCAATGATAAGATGGTATGCGTCTTTATCTAATCCATCCAGGTCTTGATAAGGACAATCCTGTTCTACTACGAAAACTTCCATTCGCAACGCGATAAGGTCATGGAATTCATTTAATGAAAGTTGATTGTAATGTTTTACGGAGATTTTCATCAAGTTTATTTTGTAAACAAATATAATGGATTCATCTAGGCTGCAGATTCTTCGGCAAAATTAATAAAGCATTGTTAACAAATCCTTTGACAAATCGACAGAACTACTAGATTAATAATTGAAAAATCCCTATATTTGCGTGAAACATATAAAAAAACAATTATGAAAAAAATTTACATTTTAGCACTTACTTTATTAACTGCTTCTTTGTCTTTTGGACAAAAACAAGCAGGAGACGCTGTTCAAACTTGGGACAGATTACCTGATTTCGGTGAAAGATCTGAAGATACTTTAAATCCAGCTTCATTTTCAGATGCTTGTATCACTGGTGGTTTAGCATTATATTCTGTAACTGCAGGTGGTTATGTTGGTGGTATGAACGCATACGGAGATAAAGCTAAAGGTCAATTATTTACTTTAGATGGTCAAGCTACTGTAGTTGGAGCACAAGTTCTTTATGGAGCTATCGAAGTAAACGGTGGAGCTACTTTAGTAACTGCTGGTCTTTATGACAATAACCAAGCTTTATTGACTGCTGCAACTCCTCACGGTGTTGGTGATATTGATACTACTTCTGGTGGAGCTGCTGGATTATACAGCTATACTTTTGCTGGAACAGCTGTTACTGATGATTTCTATATCATGGTAGGATGGGCTTTAGGAGATGATACTTTAGGTATTACTTCAACTGTAGACCCTTGTGGAAATGATTCTTATGAAATCTGGTCTGATGATTCTTGGAATGATGTTGAAACTGCTTGGAGTGGTTTAATGATTGATTTCGTTATCACTGCTTTAGTTGACGATTTAGAGTACACTGGTATTTTTGACGTTACTGCTCCTGAATTTGGAATTTACCAAGCAGATAACAACTTAATCTTAAATAGCATTTCTGAAGACGTAATGATGAAATCAGTATCTATTTATGATATGCAAGGAAGAATGGTTAAAACATTCCCAATTGCTAATCAATATTCAAACTTCACTTTTGATATCTCTGATATCAACGCAGGAAACTATATTGTGACTATCGATTCTAATAACGGACCTTTATCACAAAAAATGAACTTGAAATAAGAGAGTTAAATCTTATATTTGACCCGTCTTGGCTTAGCCGAGACGGGTTTTTTTATGGTGAAAAATGAAATAATACAAAAAGTAATTGAGCACATGGAGGCTCAGTTTTCAGGTGAATCTACTGGGCATGATTGGTTTCACATAGAACGCGTTTGGAAAAATGCTAAATTGATTGCGGCCAATGAAAAATGCGACCTGTTTATCGTTGAGTTGGGTGCTTTATTCCACGACATAGCTGATCATAAATTTGTAGATAAATTTGAATTTGAGGCGGAGAAAAGAACAAGGGCAATATTAAGTGATACAGGGGTTTCAGAAGAAGTGATCCAACAGGTCTTGCACATCATTCATAATTGTTCATTTAAAGGTGGAATAGGGGAGAATAAAATGAAGACAATTGAAGGTTTAATAGTTCAAGATGCGGACAGATTAGACGCAATTGGCGCAATTGGTGTTGCCAGGACATTTGCTTTTGGAGGAAAATTTGGGAATGAACTCTATAATCCTGACGTGCCTCCAGCGGATTTTAAATGTGCAGATGAATATCGAAAAAATAGAACACATACCATTAACCACTTTTACGAGAAATTACTTAAATTAAAAGATGGAATGAATACCGAGTCAGCAAAGAGAATTGCAGAACAACGACACAGCTTTATGCAGCTTTTTTTAGAGCAATTTTATGCTGAATGGAACGGAGAAAAGTAACACCAATGAGAAAGACGATATTAGCAGTATTATTAACAGTTTTCCTTTCTGAATTAAGTTTTGCGCAGGAAGGGCTGAGGCTAGGAGTAGAAGTTTCACCAGCTTGGGTGTTAAATATGCACCGTAATAAAACAACCACCATCAGAACTTATGAGTCAGGTTATGGATTTAATTTGGGTGTTCCATTAAAATACCATTTCGGCGAATATTCAGGAGTTGAAACCGGATTAACCTTTGAATATTTTGCATTTGATAATCGAGCAAACAACATGTTAATATCCAGCAATAGATTTGCTACATTGAATTTGCCTTTGACTTATTTATATCAGATAACGGGCGATTGGTATGCGCATTTTGGAGGCGGAGTCAAGTATCAAATTATGAATAGAGCTTGGAGCGGTTGGAGTGTAGATATTTCTCCTTCTGTTAATAGAGTGCAGCCCTATGCAGCACTGGGAGCTAGTACTTTTTTAGAAAGAGATAATGGTATGTTTGAATTAGGTGTGATGGCAAGGTATCATTTCATCAATTTGTGGAAAGAAAATTCAGTGCAAGCTTCAGGTAGTACAAGTAAAATTGTGAGTTTTGATATGCAACTAAGATTTTACTTTATAAATCCCTAATAAAAGTGTAACCAAATCAATGAATTTGAGTAATGTACTTTAGGAATAGTTTTTGTAATTCAACAACACAGAAACTATTTGACAACAACAAACCAACCGTATGAATACAAAATTACTCTCAACTTTGGCAGTACTTACTGCTATTCTTTTCAATTCAACCATTTATGCTCAAGATGAAGAAGATGAATCTTGTGTTGAGCCTAGCAAAAGCGTGATGAAGTTGCTGAAAGTGGCTGAGAATCCTAAGAATGAAAAGATGGAGCGTATTAAAGCGTATACAGATGCCGTTAAAGCCGTTCCTGATAATGCGTATGTGTATTTTTCTTTTGCGAATTATAACTACAAATTGGCAGAAGAAGTTCAATACAGATTTGATGAGGGCAAAGCAAATTTTAAAACTTTATCAAATGCCTACATGGCGGCGGTTAATGCCTATAAAAAATCAATAGAATTTTGTCCAGAATTTCATTCTGACTCATATTATAAGATTGGTTATATCTACAGATTGCTAGGTGACAAAGGGCAGTCAATGGTCTACTTCAATAAATTTTTAAGTTTTAAGTCTGATGACCCGAATGCTTACGGACCGAATTATGCTAAGAATAAAAAAGATTTGGAAGAAATACTGCCAGAAATCGAATTTTTTGACCAATTTTTTAACACACCTGTTCCATACGAACCTGTCAAAGTAGCTAATGTTTCTTCTTCAAAAGAAGAATATTTACCAATGATTTCACCTGATAATGAATTGTTGTTTTATACAAGAAAAGGGAAACAGTCTGATGGTGGAATTCAAAGCTTGGTAGTTGAAGAGTTTACCATGAGTGAGCGTCCAAAAGCGAAAGGAGAATTTTCAGGAGGAGAGCCTTTAAGAGCGCCATTTAATACTCCGGCTTATAAAAATTATGGAGGTGTTTCAATGTCATTAGATAATAAAGAAATGTTTATCTGTGCCTGTCAAGACGTAGATTATCAAAATCACGCAAATTGTGATATTTATGTGACTAGATTTGAGAGAATTCCAGAAGAAGAGCAAAGTAGATTCAAGTTCAAGTGGTCGCCTCTTGAAAATTTAGGTCCAGCTATTAATACAAAAGATGGATGGGAAGCACAGCCTGCATTATCTGCTGATGGAAATACACTTTATTTTGCAAGTTGGAGAGATGGTTCTCAGTTAACTGATATTTATTATTCTACCAGAGGAAAAGATGGTAAATGGTCACAGGCTAGACTAGTTCCGGGACCGATTAATTCTCCGGGACATGATAAAGCGCCATTTATTCATCAAGATAGCGAGACCATGTATTTCGTTTCAGATTGTTCGCCAGAACGCTTAGGAGCTGGAGGGTCTGATATTTTTTATACGAGACAAGATGAAAACGGCAAATGGCAAGAACCTAAAAATTTAGGGTATCCAATTAACTCTAAAGGCAATGAAGTAGGATTGGTTGTTTCAACAGATGGGCATTTAGCTTATTTTACGAGTAGCCAAAAAGGAGGAAGTTTTGATATCTATTATTTTGAGCTTTATGAAGAGGCAAGACCTAAAAAAGTACTTTTTGTAAAAGGAGAAGTAAAAGATGATAATGGAGAGCCTGTTAAAGACGCAAAAGTAGAGGTGTCCTACAAAGAAACCGGAGAATCAGTTGAAGTGAAAGTAAATGGAGATGACGGAAGTTTTGCGGCCATTGTTAAGATGGACGAAAAAGAAGAGCAGGATGTGATGATCACTATGAAAAAAGAGGGCTACTCTTTCGATACCAAATTGATAAAAGCAGAAGAGCTTAAAAATACCACCGAGACTTTTACAGAGGGTGTTGAAATGGAGATTGAGGAAATTAAAGTTGGCGAATCTTTTACTATGGATAACATCTTATATGACACTAAATCTTATGCGCTTGATGAGGATGGAAAGTTCGTTCTGGATCAGTTTGTTAAGTTTTTGAAAGAGAACCCAACTGTTAAAGTTTCTATTCAAGGACATACTGATAATAAAGGTGTGCCTAGCGAAAATCAGACCTTGAGTGAAAATCGTGCTAGAGGTGTAATGGAATATATTATTTCTAAAGGAATTGATAAAAATAGATTGAAGTCTGAAGGTTTTGGGCAATCAAAGCCCAAGGTGAAGAACGACACTGAAGAGAATAGAGCGCTAAACAGACGTACAGATATCATGATTATGGAAATGTAAAATGTTTGCAGACAACTCTATTTCCTCCGTATTTAAGTATTTTGATGATAAATTAAATCAGCTGTATTCTGAAAGAGAAATTCAACTCTTCGCTGAGATTACATTAGCAGTAAAATTTGATGTACATAAAAGTCAAATAATCCTCAATGAACGAAAGTTCTCTGAATCTGAATTGTTGCAATTTAGAGCGGTCGTTAAACGATTGAAAGAAAAAGAACCAATTCAATACATTCTTAACAATGCTCATTTCTACGGTTTAGAGTTTCAAGTTGAAACAGGTGTTCTAATTCCACGACCTGAAACTGAAGAATTGGTAGATTTAATTCTTAAAGAAAACCCAATCGGTAAAGTATTAGATATAGGTACGGGATCTGGAGTTATTCCCGTTAGTTTAAAAAGTATGGCTCCGGCTCTTGAAGTTTATGCGCTTGACGTTTCTGATATTGCTTTGGAGATTGCTGAAAAAAACGCAAAGCTTAACAAGGTTCATGTTAATTTTAAGCTATTGGATATTTTACATAATGATTTGGGAGCTGAAAAGTATAATATCATAGTGAGCAACCCTCCTTATGTTCTAGAATCTGATAAAAAAGAAATGACGACTTCTGTGTTAGATTATGAACCGGGCTTAGCACTTTTTGTTACAGATTCCGAACCCTTGAAGTTTTACAAAAGAATTACTACCCTAGCAGCTGATCACTTGGTGACAGGTGGGAAACTATATTTTGAGATTCATGAAAACTTTGGAAATGAAGTGAAAGATGTACTTGTTCAAGCTGGATTTAATGAAGTTAAGATAGTTCAAGATTTACAAGGTAAAGATCGAATCGTAAGGGGAACAAAATAAAAAAGCTCCCTAGGTTAATCCTAGAGAGCTTTATAACTGAATTGTTCAATATATTATTTTTTTACAATCTTTTGATTGATAATTTTATCCGTAGATAGTATAGATATAAAGTAAACTCCAGTAGAGTATTCTCCTAAATCAATCGTGTTGTTTACGTTCAAAGTGTTTAAAGTTTGAATGATTTTACCATTCATATCTCTGACTACAATTGCCTCAAATTCTTCAGCCTTTTCAACATAAACAAATACATTTCCGTTTGTTGGATTAGGATAGATGTTAATTTCACCCAATTCTTCATCTTCTAAACTAACTGTAGATCCACCAGGGTTATAGTTAGCAGAAGAAGTTGATCTATTTGATCTAGATGAGTTGTAGTCTGTTGCTTTAGTTGAAGTACAAGGATCAGATAAGTTGAAACTAACAATGTAATCTAACCCAGAAAGAACAGGTGGCGTATCAGGAGAGCTATTTGTACCAACAGGGAAGTTGCCAATGTTTAACCAGCCATTCGTGTCGTCATGTCTATATAAATCAACAGAAGTATAAGTTATCCCTTCGTAATCATCCCAAGAAATTGTGTAGTCAGTTCCGTTTGTTGTTGAAGCAACTGTGTGTATCGTTTTATGAATGAATGATTTAAAACTTTCGTTTCCGCAAGCGTCATAGGTGGTAACTGCATATCTCCATGATCTATCTGCCGGAGAAGCAGAGTTGTCCATAAAGAATGATTCTAATGCCACAGGACGATCAGCAACTTCTTCAAATATTCCAAAAACTGAAGTTTCTCTGTATATTTTAAATCCATCAATTGCTTCTCCAGGAACTTTTTCCCAAACAACTTGGTTGTAGGTAAAAGAAGTATCTACAGTTAACAAGCAAATTTGAGGTTGGTAAGGGCGTTCATCAGCAACATCTACCGTTAAAAAGTTGGTGCATCCACCCTGGTCAGTGTAGGTTAACGTGTATGAACCAGCTGCAACGCCTGTTAAATCTTCATCCGTTGAACCATTGCTCCACTCATAGAAAGTTGGAGTGTCACCAAAGGTGTCAATAAAGATATCTACACTTCCGTCCATGTTTCCGCAAGTAGATTTTACTATTTCATTTGGGAATAAATAAACATTAGAATTATTGCCAATTGTTTCATTCCAAGCATATTCGCATCCGTTACCATCTGTTACGGTACACACATAAAGACCTCCATCAATTCCACTGATGTCTTCTGAAGTAGCAAAAGCAGAAGAGTTCTTTGTCCAATCCCAGGTATAAGTTCCTATTCCACCAACTGTAGTAATATCTACATAACCAGAAGGTGTCGTTAAACAATTGAAATTATCAGAAACATCATTGACAATTACTGTAAGAGCTGAATCCAGGACCTCATAGGTTCCAAAAAAGTTACAATTGTTGTCTGTATGAATTTGAACTGAATATTCTCCTGCAGGTGCATTCATTACTTCAGTTGTTTGTCCATTTGACCAGTAAATTGAGGTCACAGTTCCACTAGATGTAATATCTAAATCAACTGATCCAGTTTGACCTGCGCAATAAACTGGTGTAATGGTCTCAGATACCATCATATCTGCATCATAAATGTTTGCTTTTCCAACTGCTTTACAACCGTTCATGTCGGTGATATTGGCATAATAAACACCTGATGATGCATTGTTAATTGTAGAAGTAGGTGCGCCTGTTAACGTCTCTGAGAACCCTGTAGTCCAATAAACATCATAAGGAGAACTTGTTCCAACAATCGTGGCAGTTGCTGAACCATCTGCATTTTCACATGTACTTGGAGTTACCGCCATGTTGACATCAAATGGATCAAAGAAACCAACTTCCAACATACTGTAACCTGAACATCCTGCAGAGTTTTCAAGCGTATATTCTATATAATAACCATCTCCACCGTCCGCAACAAAAACGTCATAAGCAATACTTGGGTCTAAAGCATTAGTTTCTGAATATTCATAAGGACTAGTTTGATTTGCCCAACTCCAAGTTCCACCAGGTGTTACGGCATATTGATTTAAGTCTATTGCAGGTCCGCTGGTACAAATATCAATTGTACTTGTCGTAAAATCTACTTGAATATAACCGTAAACCGGAATTCCGGTAGGTTGTGCATATCCAGCACCTCCATCATTTCCTGAATTTCCAATAATATCAACGCCTATATCTTCTAGGTTAACTCCTGAAGGTAGTCCCCAGTTTGCAGAACCAATAATTTGGAAAGTTCTCAAAGTTTCTGTAGGAACATAGGGAGGACTTATTATTGTAAAGCCGGCATTTACGTCTAAAACAGAATTCATGGGAACAACGTTAGTTAGGTAAGTGCTGTCTGCATCAAGATCTTCAACTGTTATAGTTATGAATTGTTTATTAAAATCACCATCACATAGAGTGTCAACAGTGTAAGACACCATTGTAGGGATATTTTGCCCGAATGAAATCCCTGCCAATAACAGGGTAGGAAGGATTAGTATTTTTTTAAGCATGCCATTATAGGTTTTTGTCTGCAAAATTAACGTTTTTGTAGAAGAAAAGGTTGGGTTAATCCTTAAAAATTAATTGATTACAAAAAAAGCCTGCTGCAACAAGTGCAACAGGCTTTACTCTTAGTTTTATATATAGTTAGATGTTTTCTATCACCATGGCAGAAGCACCGCCTCCACCATTACAGATTCCAGCAGCACCTAATTTACCTCCGTTTTGTTTTAACACGTTAATGAGGGTAACGATAATTCTTGACCCAGAATTTCCAAGAGGGTGACCTAATGAAACGGCTCCACCATTCACATCAACTTTAGAAGGGTCTAGCCCTAATTCTTTTGTATTAGCCAATCCTACTACAGAAAACGCTTGGTTTAACTCCCAATAATCAATATCAGAGATAGATTTCCCTGCTTTTTTCAAAGCTACAGGAACTGCTTTAGAAGGAGCAGTAGTAAACCATTCTGGTTCGTGCGCTGCATCACCATATCCAATAACTTTTGCAATTGGCTTTAATCCGTGTTTTTCAACTGCCTCAGCAGATGCTAAGATTAATGCAGATGCACCATCATTTAAAGTTGAAGCATTGGCGGCAGTAACCGTTCCTTCTTTATCAAATACGGGACGTAATTGAGGAATCTTTTCCATTTTCACGTTTTTGTATTCTTCATCTTCTGTTACGATAATTGGATCTCCTTTTCTTTGAGGAACTTCAACTGGAACAACTTCATCATTGAATTTTCCAGCGGCCCAAGCAGCAGCAGATCTGTTGTAAGATTCAATTGCAAAAGCATCTTGCTCTTCTCTTGAGAATCCTTTTTCTGAAGCACACTTTTCAGCGCAAACTCCCATGTGGACTCTATTGTAAACATCCGTTAAACCATCCAAGACCATTCCGTCTTTCATTTTAACATCTCCTAATTTTGTAGCATTTCTTGCATTGTAATAATGCGGAACAGCAGACATGTTTTCCATTCCACCAACTACAACGATATCATTGTCTCCGGCAATTATTGATTGTGCACCTAAAGCAATTGACTTCATTCCTGAAGCACAAACTTTATTTACGGTAGTTGCAGGAACAGCATTTGAGATTCCGGCAAACATTGCAGCTTGTCTGGCAGGTGCTTGACCTAAACCAGCTTGTAGCACATTTCCCATAAATACTTCGTCAATTAAATCAGCGTTAATTCCTGATTTTGATAAGGCTCCTTGAATGGCAGCAGCACCTAATTTAGTTGCTGGAACTGTTGATAATGCTCCTCCAAAACTTCCGATTGGTGTTCTGGTAGCAGCTATAATATATACGTCTTTCATTATTTGATTTTTGTTCTAAAAATTGAGACGTAAAGCTAGTCAAAAATTTACAGATTGTCGGGGTCAATTCGTGAATTTCATAAGCGTATTTGAAGGATATTTTGTTCAATCCCACATAAAGTCTCAAAAAAAGCGTAGAAATTTGTTTGTAAGTCAAGGAAAGCCTATCTTTGCACTCCAATTCCAGAAGGAATGGTCGATTTTCCAGAATCGAATAATTATAACTTCTCTCGCAAATACTGGAAAGCGGGATACAAAAAAGCCAAATCATGGCAGAAGAAAAAAAAGACGCAGCTGAAGAAAAAGCTGCAAAAAAAGCACCAGCTAAGAAGCCTGCTGCTAAAAAAACAACAGCGAAAGCTGAATCTAAAGCATCTGATGATGCAAAATCTACTAAAAAGCCTGCTGCTAAAAAAACAACTAAAAAAGCTGAGAAAGCTGAAGAAGTTGTAGAAGAAGTAGTTGCTGAAACTCCTGCTGCTGAAGCGAAAGAAGAAGCAAAAGAAGGAATTAAAGAAGTAGCTGTAGCACCAAAAGAAGAATTTGATTGGTATGCATACGAAAATGAAGGTCACACTGAAGCTGAAGTAGCAAAGTTAAATGACGTTTATGATTCATCTTTAACTTCTATCCAAGAGAAAGAAGTAATTGATGGAAAAGTAATTGCACTAACTCAAAAAGAGGTTGTAGTTAACATTAACTATAAATCAGAAGGTGTTATTCCAATTAACGAATTTAGATACAATCCTGATTTAACAATTGGTGATTCTGTTGAAGTGTTCGTTGAGCAATTAGAAGATAAATACGGACAATTAGTATTATCTCACAGAACTGCAAGAACACACAGAGCTTGGCAACGAGTAAATGATGTTCTTAAAACTGGTGAAGTAATTACTGGATTCGTAAAATGTAGAACAAAAGGTGGATTAATCGTTGACGTATTCGGAATCGAAGCATTCTTACCAGGTTCTCAAATAGATGTTAAACCAATTAGAGATTACGATCAGTTTGTTGGAAAAAACATGGAATTCAAAGTTGTGAAAATCAACCACGAATTTAGAAATGTTGTTGTTTCTCATAAAGCGCTTATTGAAGCTGAACTTGAAGAGCAAAAGAAACAAATTATTGGTGGTCTTGAAAAAGGACAAGTTCTTGAAGGAACTGTTAAGAACATTACTTCTTACGGTGTATTCATTGACCTTGGAGGTGTTGATGGTCTTATCCACATTACTGACCTTTCTTGGGGTAGAGTTAATCACCCAGAAGAGATCGTTACATTGGACGAGAAGATCAATGTTGTAATCTTAGACTTTGATGACAACAAGAAGAGAATTGCATTAGGATTAAAACAATTGCAGTCTCATCCTTGGGATGCGTTGGATGAAAAATTAAACGTTGGAGATAAATTAAAAGGTAAAGTAGTTGTAATCGCTGATTACGGTGCATTTATTGAAATCGCTCCAGGTGTTGAAGGATTAATCCACGTTTCAGAAATGTCTTGGTCTCAGCACTTAAGATCTGCACAAGATTTCATGGCTGTAGGTGATGAAGTTGAAGCAGTTATCTTAACCTTAGATAGAGAAGAAAGAAAAATGTCTCTTGGTATCAAGCAATTAATGCCAGATCCTTGGGCTGATATCGATCAAAAATACCCTGTTGATTCTAAGCACACAGCTATCGTAAGAAACTTTACGAACTTCGGTGTGTTTGTTGAATTAGAAGAAGGTGTTGATGGATTGATTCACATTTCTGACCTTTCTTGGCAAAAGAAAATCAAACATCCATCTGAATTCTGTAAAGTAGGAGACAATATGGATGTTGTTGTTCTTGAATTAGATAGAGATAACAGAAGAATTGCTTTAGGACACAAACAATTGGAGTCAAATCCATGGGATGAGTTTGAAGCTGCATTCTCTGAAGGATCTGTTCACGAAGGAACAATCATTGAAGATAAAAAAGATAAAGCTGCTGTCGTTTCTTTACCTCACGGTGTTGAGGCAATCTGCCCTAAGAAGCATATGAGAAAAGAAGACGGATCTGATGCTGTTGTTGAAGAGAAATTAAACTTCAAAGTAATCGAGTTTAACAAAGACGCGAAGAAAATTGTTGTTTCTCACACTAGAACTTTCGAAGAAGGTGAAGACAAACCAATGACTAAATCAAGCGGTGGTAAGAAATCATCTGGTGGTGGTTCTAAAGCCGTAGCTCAAGTAAATAGCTCAAACGAAAAATCTACTTTAGGTGATTTGGATGCGTTATCTGCTTTGAAATCTGAAATGGAAGGAAAAGGAGAGTAATCTCTTTTGAATTTTAATCATATTAAGGGTTCCAATTTAATTGGGGCCCTTTTTTTATGCCCTTGCTGAAAGGTTTTCAATAAATCTCGCTATTTTTAGACCTATGAATACGGCAAAGAAAAAGTTCCCCTTACATCTTAAGATTTTAACCGGAATGCTAATTGGTGTGATTTTCGGGTTGGTGATGACACAGTTTGATTGGGGGAAAGGGTTTATCATGGATTGGATTAAACCATGGGGAACCATCTTCGTGAGCCTGCTAAAGTTGATTGCCATTCCTCTGATTGTTGCCTCCCTATTAAAAGGTATTCTAGATCTAAAGGATATTTCAAAATTTGCCAAAATAGGAGGCAGATCAATTTTGATCTATATAGGAACGACAGTAGTTGCAATAACTATTGGTTTGGTATTGGTAAATATCGTTCAACCAGGTGACGGCATCTCTGAAGAAACCATTACCAAAATGACAGAGTCTTATGGTGGTAATGAAGGAATCACTTCTAAAATGGAAACAGCCGAAGCTACTGCTAATTCTGGTCCGCTTTCATTTATTGAAGATATGGTGCCTTCAAATCTGTTTAGTGCCTTGGGCGATAACGGAAGCATGTTGAAAGTAATTTTCTTCGTGATCTTTTTCGGAATTTCTATGTTGATGATTCCTCAAGAAAAAGCAAAACCAATTAAAGACTTTTTTGATGCCTTAAATGATGTTGTCCTAAAAATGGTGGACATTATCATGATCGGAGCTCCTTATGCAGTTTTTGCATTATTGGCCACAGTAATCGTATCATCAGAAAGCTGGGAAGTTTTACAAGCCTTACTTTGGTATTCTATGACCGTAGTTTTTGGCTTATTATTGATGGTTGTTTTTTACGTGCTTGTGGTATCGATTTACACGAAGAAAAACCCTTTTTGGTTTTTAAGACAGCTAGCTCCGGCCCAATTACTTGCATTCACTACTTCAAGCAGTGCCGCAACTTTACCCGTTACAATGGAAAGGGTAGAGGAGCATATGGGAGTAGATAAAGAAGTGTCAAGTTTTGTGTTGCCTGTAGGCGCCACGATTAATATGGACGGAACTTCTTTGTACCAGGCAGTTGCAGCTGTGTTTATTGCACAAGCTTTGATGGTAGATTTAACCCTGGCTGATCAATTGACAATTATTTTAACAGCGTTAATGGCTTCAATTGGCTCTGCCGCAGTTCCTGGAGCAGGAATGGTGATGTTAGTTATTGTATTACAAGCTGTCGGTAAATTTTCACCAGAGCAAATTGCCATAGGACTGACCTTGATCTTTGCAGTAGACAGACCGCTGGATATGTTACGAACTACCATTAATGTAACCGGAGATGCAACCGTATCCATGGTTGTCGCAAAATCATTAGACAAATTACATGATCCTCCTGAAGCGGACGATTAGATTTTTTCTTGAACAGAAACTTCAACTTTTTCAATTTCACTTTCAGTATCAAGGATCAACTCAAAGTTCTTTGATTTCTCTGTTTTAGAAAAATGGATAGAAGTATCTTTTATGAATCGCTCGCCACTTTTATTCACTGCCTCAACACTAAAACTTAATTCTTGATCTAATGAAGATGGGTTACCTGCGTCAAGAACTACGATAGTTTGACCACCTAGATTCTCCCAGCTGTCAATAGAATAGGTGTATTTTGCTATACTTCCGTCAGTCGTGCTAATTTCCTCACATGAACTTAATAGAGAAATTAAAAATATACTTGAGAATAACCATTTCATATATTAGTGTACCCGAATATTAAAAAAAGGTTCAAAAAAATAACCGCCTAGGTTGGACCTAGACGGTTATGCAGAAAGTTAATTTGTGTTTTGTCAAGCTATTTTTGTACGTTTTAAATTGTTAATCCATCTTTCTGCATCTTCAATTTTTGAAAAGAATTTTGTTGGTACGACAGGCGTATTAATCTTAAGCATCAAGTTACCTGCAATTTTTTGCGGTAATGAGTGGATGACAAAGGCATCTGCTTTTTTGTAAATAGAGCCTTCTGTACTTGATGATATTTCTCTCGCTTCTTTGCTAGGCAACGTAAATTCTCCAACATTAATAATGTTATAAAAGCGTTTCCCACTGCCTAGTTTTTTAGCTGCTGATTTTAATTCGTTAAAATCTGCCGCTCCAAAATCTTTTTCGGCTGCAATATTTATAAAGAGTGTCTCTTCATTTTTTAATTGCACTTCTGAAATTCTACATTTAACTGTTTCCATTTAATTTTGCTGTTGTTAGAACAAATGTACTTCAATAGACGTGCCAAGTCAATGAATATTATTTATGCGTGCATAATAAATAGACGAGTGAATTAGTTTTATCGATAAATAGAGTTTTTAACGTAACTAATTGATTTAGAATAATAAAAAAAGGAATGAACAGCTGCTCATTCCTTTTCGGTTTTCAATATTTTTTTAACAATTATGTAAGCATTCCACCGCAAACGTTAATCGTTTGGCCAGTAACATAAGAAGATAAATCAGATCCTAAGAATACCGTCACTTTTGCAACATCTTCTGGGGTTCCTCCTCTTTTCATTGGAATACCATCTCTCCAGCCTTGAACTACTTTTTCGTCAAGGGTAGCTGTCATTTCAGTTTCAATAAAACCAGGAGCAATAGCGTTACATCTGATGTTTCTAGAACCAAGTTCTTGAGCAACAGATTTAGTGAATCCAATCATTCCGGCTTTTGAAGCAGCATAATTTGCTTGCCCTGGGTTACCAGATACACCTACAACAGAACTCATATTAATGATTGAACCTTGACGCGCCTTTAACATAGGTCTTAAAACGGCTTTAGTTAAGTTGAAAGCAGACTTCAAGTTGATGTTGATTACATCATCCCAATCTTGCTCGCCCATTCTCATCAATAAGTTATCTTTTGTGATTCCAGCGTTGTTCACCAAAATATCAATTTGACCAAACTCTGCAATAACAGCATCAGCTAATTCTTGAGCTGCATCAAATTCAGAAGCGTTAGATTTAAATCCTTTAGCGTTTCCGCCATTTGAAGTTAGTTCAGCTTCTAAAGCTTTTGCTTTTTCTTCTGAAGATAAATAAGTGAAGGCAACAGTTGCACCTTCTTGAATGAACTTTTCTGCAATTGATTTCCCGATTCCTCTAGAGGCTCCAGTGATAATGGCAACTTTACCATCTAATAATCCCATAGTAATTTATTTATACGCAAAGCGCGGTTTTAATTTCAGATTCAAAGATATAATAATTAAAAGTTCAAAAGGGATAGACGATCATTTTTTGGACATTAAAAAAGCCAGCTCTAAAAGAAACTGGCTTTAATATATATAATCTGATAAATCGTTTATTTACTGTCTGCAGGTGGCTCTACTAACATACGTCCGCAGTGCTCACAAACAATAAATTTCTTTCTTGCTTGAATATCAATTTGTCTTTGTGGTGGAATTTGGTTGAAGCATCCTCCACAAGAATCTCTTTCAATAGAAACAACAGCTAAACCATTTCTAGAATTATTTCTTAATCTTTCATAAGCAACAACCAATCTATCTTCAATCGATTTCTTTGCTTTTTCAGATTCTTTTATCAATTTCTCTTCATCTTTTTCAGTTTCAGCAGAAATCTCTTCTAATTCTTTTTTCTTGATGTCAAGATCTTTTTGTCTTTCATCTAGCTTTTCTTTAGCCGCAACTAAAACTTCGGCTTTGTGCTCAATGTTCGCTTTTGCTTCATTGATTTTTTTCTCAGACAACTCAATCTCTAATTCTTGAAACTCAATCTCTTTAGAGATAGAATCAAATTCACGGTTATTTCTAACGTTCTTTTGTTGTTCTGTATATTTTTTGATCGCCGCTTTCGCGTCTTTGATCATATTCTTACGGTCAGAAATTAACGTTTCTAAATCGCTATTCTCATCTTGTAATTTTTCTAAACGAGTTGTAAGTCCTTCAATCTCATCTTCTAAATCTCTAACTTCTAAAGGTAATTCACCTCTAATAGTTCTAATCTTATCTATTTTAGAATCAATTTGTTGAAGATTATATAAGCCATTTAATCTTTCTTCGATTGTGTTCTCAGTAGCTTTCTTTTTTGCCATTTTGTCAAAAGTATTTTACCGGATTCGTATTGTTTTCGGTTAAACAGAGTGCAAATGTAGGAAATTTTTTTGTGATAAAGTCAGCAATTAAGTCAATTGTGAACTGTTCGCTTTCAAAATGTCCAATATCTGCGATAATTAGCTGGTTTTCAGCATCAAAAAATTCGTGATATTTAAAATCGGCTGTAATAAAAATATCTGCCTTTTTAGATTTGGCTACATTTAATAAAAAACTGCCTGATCCACCGCACCATGCCACGCGCTCAATTGGTTTATTCTGTAAAGCTGTATGACGAATTGTTCCGCAATTGAACTTGTCTTTTACCATTTGTAAAAAATCAGTTTCATTTATTGGCGAATCAAGTTCTCCTATCATTCCAGATCCTTCATCTTGGTTTTCATTTTCTAAAGCATAAATATCGTATGCCACTTCTTCGTAAGGATGTGCATTGATAATTGATCGAACCACTTGATGACTACTGTGCTTGCTAACTAAAAATTCAAGCTTAGTTTCTGCCTCTGAAGATCGCTTGCCTTTTTCACCATAAACCGGATTTGAAGCTTCATTTCCTTTAAAAGTTCCAACTCCTTCTGTTCCAAAGCTACATTCTGTATAATTAGCAATATTTCCAGCTCCAGCAGCAAATGCCGCCTCTCGAACTTGTTCAACTTCATTGGTTGGAACATACACTGAAATCTTATTCAATACGTTTCCTTTTGGCGATAGAATAGTGGTGTTTTTAATTCCTAATACATCACCAATTTTCTTATTTACACCAAGTTTATAGTTATCTAAATTCGTATGAATGGCATAAATAGCAATGTCATTTTTGATAGCCTTTAAAAGGGTACGCTCAACGTAATTCTTACCATTCAACTTTTTCAATCCTTTAAAAACAATGGGGTGATGAGCGATAATTAAATTACAATTCTTAGCAATTGCTTCATCTATAATGCTCTCAATACAATCAAGACAAACTAAAGCTTTCGTAATTTCTGTGGACTTATTACCAACGATTAATCCTGAATTATCATAACTTTCTTGACTACTTATTGGTGCCAAAGATTCTAAATAATCAGTTATTTCACTTATCTTCATGAAACAAATATATAAAAGCTCTGTATAGGGAACTATTGAGAATAGTTTTCGTCTTAAATAAAAATGATCTTATGAAAAAAGCACTTTTTCTTTTATTCCTTGGATTAATGGGGATTTCAACTGTTTTTGCTCAAACCGGGCATGAGTTATTCATGAATGGTAAAATTAAACCAACAACTGCTGGCAATATGAATAGTTGGATGTTAGGTGGAAATACTTTTTCAACCAATACGACTGATGATTTTAATAGTTGGCATTTTTCAACGCTAGGTCAGGATGGTGAAATTCATACAAGTCAAAATGATGATTGGTCAGCTTGGCAGGTGGATGGCTTAGATATTGAGGCGCATTTAACAACTGCTGGAAATTATAATTCTTGGACAATCACTGGAGAAGGAGTTAATGTTACATTGTTTACAACAAACTGGAATACTTGGGCTTTAACCGGAGGTGTTGTATCTGGAATTTCAACGACAACAACAGAAGATTTAGAGGAATGGGCAATTAATGGTGGAAATTGGATGCAACTTTCACCGTCTTACAGAACTATGTTAATCTTTATGCCAGTTTTTACATCTGCTATTTATAAGCAAATTTTAGAGTAAAATATTACTACTTTAGCGTCTTTGAAAGATTATGAAGACGTTTCAGTTTAGAGGAATTCTTACCAATAATGGTTGGTTGCGAAATGCAACAATTAAAACAGATGACAAGGGTTTAATAACCGAAATCACTGATGATTTAGCAATAGATTCAGAGACTTTTCTAAATGTTTGGGCGCTTCCTGGGTTTCAGAATGCTCATTCACATGCATTTCAATATGCTATGGCTGGGTTGGCAGAGCGTCACTCAACTGAACAAACCCCAGATGATTTTTGGTCTTGGCGTGAGGCTATGTATGCATTAGCGTTAAGTATTTCACCAGTTAATCTTGAAGCCATTGCTAAAATGTTGTATGCTGAAATGTTACGACATGGATATACGCATGTTGCCGAATTCCATTATGTACATCATCAAAAAAACGGACAAGCTTTTGACAATCTTTCAGAAATGGGAGAACGATTGGTTAAAGCGGCAAAATCGGTAGGCATAGGAATAACTTTGGTTCCAATTTTTTATCAAAAAGGTGGGTTTGGAAAGGATCCGGTGGATGGACAAAAACGGTTTATTTCACCAGATTTAGATAGTTATTTAAAGTTGGTAGAAGCTTCAGAAAAATCATGTGGATATTATGAACGTGCGAATTGTGCTTTGGGGATACATTCAATGAGAGGTGTAGAACCTACGATAATTGCTGAACTCGCTAAAAATGGTCCGCAAAATTTGCCGTTTCATATTCACGTATCTGAACAACTAAAAGAGATTGAAGATTCAATTGCTTATTTAGGAAAAAGGCCAGTAGAGTGGATGTTAGATAATATTGAAATGAATGACCGTTTTCATTTAGTTCATGCTACGCACTTAACCAATGAAGAGACGGTTGGTTTAGCAAAAAGCGGAGCAAATGTAGTGCTTTGCCCGTCAACAGAAGGGAATTTAGGAGATGGGATATTCCCGTTGCGAGCATATCAAGAAGCAGGAGGGGCTTGGAGTATTGGGACGGATTCTCACATAGGAATTAACCCTTTAGAAGAATTGAGAATTCTAGATTATGGTCAGCGATTAATTAGTCATAAAAGAAATACTTTTTATTCAAGAGATCAGGGAGATAGTGGATTATTTGCTTTAGAAAAAGCGACTGTTGCAGGCAGAAAAGCTATGAATAATTTTAATGCTGAGTATTTTAAAGTGGGTGAACTATTGGATGCTGCTTTAATCGCAAATGATCATCCATTAATTGAAAGTTGTTCAACTGTGAATTTAGCGAGTACTATTTTATACAGTGCTGATGCAAAAATGCAGTTTGGAACCATCTCAAAAGGGAATTTAGTGGTTCAAGAAGGAAATCATTTCAATTTCGAGCACTTAAAAAGTGATTTTGTTAATACGATCAAAGAATTAGCTAATCGTTAGGGAATTTAGAAGAAATAATTTTCTCTACTTTTTCACCATGTTTCACTACTTTCTTCACCCAATCTAATTTGATAGCAGTTTGTTCTTCAGGTGACAATTGCCAATTAATTTCTGAATTTTCGCGTATACGCTGCGTTACACTGAATAAAGCCAATGCCACAGAAACGGAAATATTGTAACTTTCAGTAAAACCATACATGGGTAATCTAACAAAGCCATCTGAGTGGTCCATAGCGGTTTGAGTTAAACCGGTAGATTCTGTTCCAAATAATAATGCAGTGGGTTTAGTAATGTCTAATTCTTCAATTGAACAGTCGTTGGTGTGTGGTGTAGTTGCTATGACCTGATACCCTTTAGACTTTAAATCTTGAATAGCTGCAACCGTGTTGTGCTCTAATTCATTGTATTTGTGCAAGTCTAACCATTTAGAAGAGCCCATATCAATTTCTTTATTGGGTTCATAGACATTGTCATTTTCAATAATATGCACGTCTTGAATTCCAAAACAATCACATGAACGTAATACAGCAGCAGCATTGTGCGGCTGAAATAAGTTTTCTAATGCAATCGTAATATGTTTGGTTCTGTCTTGAATGATTTTTTCAAACAAGAATTGCTTGTTTTCTGAAATGTGTTCATAGAACTGGCTGAGCATCCATTCGTCTTTTGTCATATCCTGAGTTGAAAATAAAAAACCCTGTCTCGGCTAAGCCAAGACAGGGTTCAAAATTATTTAAAAAAGTGTATTAGTTTACTTTTTTAGATAAATCAGCTCCTGCTTTGAATTTAACAACTTTCTTAGCAGCGATTTTGATTTCTTTTCCTGTTTGAGGGTTTCTTCCAGTTCTCGCAGCTCTGTTAGAGATAGAGAAAGATCCGAATCCTACTAAAGAGATTTTATCTCCTTTTTTCAAAGCGCTTTCAGTTGCTCCGATAAATCCTTCTAAAGCTCTTTTAGAATCTGCTTTAGATAATCCTGACTTTGATGCAATTGCATCTACTAATTCTGATTTGTTCATAATCAATTTGATTTTTTGGTTAAACAATTTTTTAATAACGGAACAAATATATCTGAATATCCTTACCACGCAAGGGTTGTAGGGTAAAATAGGGTCATTTTGTTAATAAAATCGGCAAAATGTTGATAAGTGCGGCCAAAATCCTTGATTTTACTAGGGTTTTGAGGATTTTTATCCATTTGGGAAGATTCTGTCCTTTCCTAAAAATTGAGGAGACTGAATTGAGATAACTTGCACGGGACCTGATGAAAGCACTTTTAAAGCATGCCAAGAATTTTTTGGGATGCTGAAATAATCGCCTTTTTTAATGACGAATTTTTCGTCATTGATAGTCATTTCTCCTTTTCCCTTTAAAACAAAGATGTTTTCAGTATGATGCACATGTTTGTGTAAAGCAACGCCTTCTTTTATCCAAATCATAAATGAAGTTTGATTCTCATCATCTGAAAGTTTCTTCACAAGAATGTTCTCATAGTCTTCACTTGCTTTTTGCTTCGCAGCATGAATCACTTGTTGACTAAATCCAAACGAATAAATAAAAGCGAACAATGAGAGGAGAAAAGACTTTACCATGTTATGCGAGTTTCCAATCTGAAAAATCAAAGCCTTTAATAAAGTCTGATGCTTTCATTCTTTTCTTTCCTTCTAGTTGTAATTCGATAATTTTCACCCAGCCGTCAGCCGTTCCGAAAAACAAATCATCATCTATCTTAATTTCCTTACTATGCATTTTACCATCTGTAATTTTTTCAGAGGTAAATAATTTGATAGATTTTAAGCCCTTATCACTTTCAATTTTAGTCCAAGCGGTTGGGTAAGGAGCCATTCCTCTTATTTTATTGTGGACTTCACTACTTGTTTTCGTCCAATCAATTTGACAATCTGCTTTAAAAATTTTAGGAGCATCTTTCAATTCTCCTTCAATGAATTCAGATTGGGCAATTGCCTTAACTTCACTAGTTAAAATTTCATTCACTGTTTTGGCAAGTAATTCTGCTCCTTTAACCATTAATCGATCATGCACGTTTCCAGCCGAGTCGTTTTCGCCAATCGGAATTTTAACCGAATCAATAATTTTACCGGTATCAATTTCTTTTTCAATAAAAAAGGTGGTCGCCCCAGTTTCTTTCTCTCCATTTATTACTGCCCAATTAATTGGGGCAGCTCCTCTATAATTTGGCAACAAAGATCCGTGTAAATTAATGGTTCCTTTATCGGGCATATTCCAAACCACTTCTGGCAACATCCTAAATGCTACAACCACAAATAAATCAGCATTGATAGTTTCAAGCGCTGAAATAAATTCTTCGCTTTTCAATTTTTCTGGTTGTAGAACAGGAATGTTTTGAGCAACCGCATATTCTTTTATAGCTGATTGTCTCAATTGTTGCCCCCTTCCAGCTGGTCTGTCTGGAGCTGTAACTACAGCAGCAACATCAATGTTATTTTCTAAAATTGTTTTTAATGACTCCACCGCAAATTCTGGTGTGCCCATGAATACAATTTTCTTACTCATAATTATTATACAGTTAAAAAGGATCCAGATCCAACAGTCATTACTTCTGGGGCATTAATTGTAATTACCGGAATTTTATGTTCGTTGGTAATCATTGCCTGTAAGAAAGAATGAAAGATTGATTTGATTCCTTGAGAGAAATAGGCTGCCGCAAAAAGATCGGCTCCAATTTCTTTGGCGTATGCCATTAATTCTTCTTCATAAGATGCTTTACCTTCAAGGTTGACAACTTCATGCTTTACTTTATTAGAAGTTAAGTGACGTCTTACAATGGCCTGGTTGGTTTTCATATCTCTTAACAACCATTCATCACTGTCTTTATATCCAACTAAGTGAATAGTAGCATCATATTTTGAAGCAAGTGAAGTAGCGAATTGAGTTACTTGAACACTTTCTTTAGCAAAACTAAACGGCATCACTATATGCTCAATTTTAGGTGTACGTTGATTTTCTTGAGTGATGATAAACGGAATGTTTGAGCTAGAAACAACCTTCAGCGCATTACTTCCAAATAATTTTTGAAATCTAGTTACACCGTGAGTTCCCATAACAACAACAGACGCTCCGGTTAAATCTCCAATTTTATCTAAATCATCAAAGATAGATCCGGCCATTACTTTAACGTCAATAATTGCTTGATCTTCTTTCTTTAGTTTTTTTACTTCAAGGATTAGTTTTTGTTCTCCTTCAATAACATCATCTTCGTTTTTAACGATATGCGCTAACAAAACTGAACCTCCACCTTTATGAGCAAGTTGCAAAGCAAAATGCATTGCTTCTTCGGTAACGGTTGTAAAATCAAAGGGAACTAGATATAAATCAGCTTTTTCAGTACTCATGAAATAAAGTTTTTGCAGAGGCAAATATATCAATATTTGAATACCAAGCGCTTATTTTCTTACTACCAGTCCTAATTTATAGCGGTTTACAAATAAGTAAAGTGCGCTCAAAATTCCAATTGGACCAAAATATAAGTATTCAACCGCCCATACTTCAACGATATTCCAGTGCCATACTTCAATAAAAAAGTAGCAGCCTAATAGGTAAAGCAGTATGGAGCAACACTCAATCAAAAAAGCTAGTCTTGTTTTGCCAAGTGCTGATATGCTGTTGTAAGGAACAGCTGCTACAGCATAGAATATAATTGATCCACTCACAAAGCGCAAAGCTTTGGCACTGTTCTCCATCACGGCTGGATCGATATCAGGATTGTGTTCTACAATTCCAATTAAAACTTCAGGATAGATTATTGCGCCATGAAAAATCAATAAAATCGCGAAAAAAGCCAATGTTATAATCTTGAATTGAATTTTAGGAATCAAATGACGCTCGTTTCTACCCACCAAATTTCCAACATAAGTTCGAGTAGCAGATGCAAAACCGAAAATAGGGATGAAGGCAAGGAAATACATGTATCTAATATTATGTGCCACTTCAAGATCATTAGGACCTAAATGCTCTAACATGGTAAAGAAAATTAACCAAGTAGATAGTGAAACCAGACCTTGCAACATTAAAGGATAGGAGAGGAGGAACAAAGTTTTCTGAATACCCTTTTCAAATCCAAGCTTTAAAGAGTAGGCGAACTTTTTAAACTTATCTCCTTTCAATACAACCATCAGAAGAAAAATACTGGTAACCATTTCGGCAATAGATGAAGCAATTGGAGCGCCTATCATTCCAAGTTCAGGTAATCCGAATTTTCCATAAATCAAACCGAAATCCAATAGGATGTTGCACAGTGCCAACAGAAGGGTAGAGACAATAATGATTCTTGTTTTACCGATACCAATAAAGAAAGCAGCTAAGGTAACTTGCATGGATGCAAAGAATATTCCCCAGCTTCGATACTTCATGAAGTCGGTCATGGAGGCAGCTAAAGGCTTTGATTTTACAATGGCATCAATAATAACACCACTAAAGAAAAAGAACAAAGTAAAAATGAAACAGCTGATGATTAGCTGCTGAATTTGAGCGTTAAAAAGCGTCAGTCCAATTTCATTGTGTCTTTCTTCTCCAAATTTTTGAGCGATTGTGATTTGAGTTCCGTCTCCTAATCCACGACAAAGCATAAAGAGGGCCACATACATTATTGAGCCGTTTCCAACGGCGTTGTATGCTGTATTTCCTAAGCTACTGACAAAAGCTCCATCAATAATTCCAATCATGGACTGAACAAATGTTCCGAACATGAGGGGCAATGCGATAAAAAGAATTTTTTTATAGCTGAGCTCTAACATTTTTTATTCTACTTGAACCACTAATCCTTTTAGGTACTCACCTTCAGGGTGGTTAGCGTTAATAGGATGATCAGCTGGTTGATGCAACTGTTCTAATATTCTAACATTTCTTTCTGCAGCAATTGCCGCGGCAATAATGGTATTCGTAAAAAGTGTTTTGTCTACCACTTGAGAGCATGAGAACGTCATGATGATTCCACCAGGTTTAATTTGGCGCATAGCATGTGCATTCAGCCTTTTATAGCCTTGAACCGCATTGTGCTTTGCTTTTCTGTGTTTCGCAAATGCAGGTGGATCTAAAATTATGATATCGTAATCTTCTTTTAAATCTTTGATGAATTCCATAGTATCTTCAGTGAAAGAAGCGTGTTTACTTTTATCAAAATCACCGATTGCTACATTTTCTTCTACCAGATCAATTGCTTTTTGAGAAGAGTCTAATGAATGCACAATTTCTGCTCCTTCGTTTAAAGCATAAATAGAAAATCCGCCTGAATAACAGAAGGTATTCAACATTTTTTTGCCCTTCGAATATCTTCCAATTAAAGCTCTATTTTCACGTTGATCGATAAAGAAGCCTGTTTTTTGACCCGTAATCCAATTGATATTGAACTTATTTCCATGCTCCAAAGCAGTGATTGGCATCTCTGCTTCATTATGAAGAAAGCCATCACCTTTGTAAATGCTATTTCCTTTTGGTAAAGTGGCTTCACTTTTTAAGTAGATACTTTTTAAGTGATCGCCTACTGTGTTAATTAATGCAGCTTTGATTTTATCTATATCTTGATACATACCTAAGCTATGGCATTGCACTACAAGATGACCTGCATAATGATCAATTATTAGTCCTGGTAAACGATCACCTTCAGCATGAACTAATCTGAAAATGTTGGTGTTCTCATTATCTACCAGTTGCAAGGATTTACGCAGGTTCCAGGCCGATTGAATTCTGATTTGATATAAATCTTCAACAGATTCTGATTCATCAAAAGTCAACATGCGCACAGCAATTGAGCCTTCTGCATAATGTCCATAGCCTAAAAACCTTCCTTTATTGGCTCTTACTTCTACAAAATCTCCTTCTTTAGGATTGCCTTCAGTATCCTTAATTGCTCCTGAAAATATCCAAGGATGTTGCCTAACAATTGACTTATCCTTACCCGGTTTAATGATTACAACTTTATTTTCCATAACTTATTAGGGTGCAAAAGTACACAATTGTATTGGCAATTAATGCTTTAAATGCAGAACTTGAAGGAATAAAAAAAATGCTGAAAAGCGTATCTTTATTGCTTTTCAGACGTAAAGAATAGCAAAATGTTGAATTGAAAAAATTAGGTTTCATATCTTTTTTACTCACACTGTGTGTTTTCTCTTTTGGTCAGATGACTGAAGACGAGAAGGTTAAAGAGTTTTCGAGATTATATGATGTCACATTACAGTATCAAACTACCGTTTTAGATTCGGCACATTATTTTTTAGATTCTTGCATTGATCACGCCAAAAAAATTAAAAGTGATTACTACCTGGGAAAAGCTCTACAATTAAAGGCTAGAGGTGAGTTTTACGAAGGGGAAATTGATTCCTCAATGTATTTTGGTCAAAAATCAATTGATATTCTTTTGAACTACAAAGATTCAATTGAATATTTTATTGCAGAATATAATCAAGGGAACTTATTTCTTTATAACGAAGATAATATTCAAGCATTGGTGCAATTTAAAAAGGTATCGAATATTATTGACCAAAACTTTGAAATGTATGTTCAAATTGACCGTAATAAGGTAATCTTGAATAGGGCGTATTGCTATACAAGCATTGGTATGGTTTTGTTAAGTTTAGAGGATTACAATGGTGCCTTGATACATTTCAATAAAAGTTTAAAAAGTACCGAACGGTTAAATTCTTGGGAATGTGAGGTTCTGCGATCTGTTATTTTATCGAACTTGGGGTCTACTTATTATTATTTAGGTGACTATCAAATGGCAGAGAGTTATGCTGTTGCTAGTATGGAGCAGAAGAAAAAGCTAGGTCAAGAAGGTTCAATTGGATATAGCTTTCAGGTACTTGCAGATGCGGCCTATGGAAGAGGGAAATACAAACTTAGCCTTAGCTATTTGGAGCAATCCGATAAAAAGTTTGAAATTCTTGATAATCGTGAAGAAATGTTCAGAAACAATTTTAGCAGAGCTAAGTGCTATAAAGCTCAGAATAGATTGGATAAAGCCTTGACTACCTTATTAGAATTAGAGTCTTCATATTTGAGTCATTTTGGTAAAAAAGAGCAATCTAATTTTTACGAATTATTGGCTGAAGTTTATCAGGCTAAAAATGATTTTAAATTGGCGAATGATTATTTCAGAATTACACTGAAATTGAGAAAGACTTTAGATCTTAAAAATGACAAAACCATTGTGCGTGAGTTTATCACCTTCTTTGAATCTGAAGAAGTACAATTAAACAATAAGATTCAGAACTTAAAAAATGTCCAAGAAAAAGAGAAGCTGCAATTGCAAATAGACAGTGAGAATGAGAAAAAAGTTTGGATCTATACCCTGTTTTTAGTTTCCACCCTCTGCTTGGTTTTGGTAATTATGGTCATCTCAAATGCCTATCGCCGTAATAAAAAAATGAACAAGGAACTTTCTGATTCAATAGAGGAAAATAAAGTTTTATTTAAAGAAGTTCATCACCGTGTAAAAAATAACTTTCAAATAATTTCTTCGCTTTTAAATCTGCAGCATGGAATTGAGGAAAATGAAAGAGGGAAAAAAGTATTGACAGATGCCCAGGGGAGAATTCAATCCATGTCTTTGGTGCATGAAATGCTTTATAGAAAAAGTGAAGTGAAGCGTATTGATTTCAAATCTTATGCTTCAGGGCTGGTAGATTCTATTATCAAGTCTTTCACTAATGAGACGGTAGTTATAGATTTTAAAGTTGAAAGTGAAAATGAATCGTTTGATTTGGAGGTTGCTGTTCCACTTGGATTAATATTAAATGAAGCAATAACCAATGCAGTTAAATACGCGTTCACCGATTTACAAACGGGTTTAATAGAAATTCATTTAAAGCACATTTCAGCTGACAACTACTCTTTGGTGATTAAAGACAATGGTATCGGAATTCCTGAAGATTTCATCAACGGAAGTAAAGAAACTTTAGGAATTGAATTAATTAATATTCTTTCAGAACAATTAGGAGGATCTGTTTCTTTCAAAAATAACTCAGGAACAGAAATCGTAATATATTTCAAAGGTTAATTTCTTGCTCCAAATATTGAAGACCCAACTCTCACCATGGTAGAACCTTGAGCAATGGCGGTCTCAAAATCACCACTCATTCCCATTGATATTTCTTTAAAGTCCTCGTTGTTTGAGAAGTGGCTTTCTTTTAGCTGCTTGAAAATATTTTTCAAATCCTGAAATTCTTCTCTTACCAATCGTTGATCAGAGGTGAATGTAGCCATTCCCATAACACCTTTGATAGTTATGTTTTGTAAAGCTTTAAGCGCTGAACTTTCCAACATTTGAACGGCTTCTTCAAGATCGAACCCAAATTTAGTTGATTCTTGTGCTATGTGAAATTGAAGTAAAACGGGTATTGTCCGATTATTCTTTTTGCCTTCTTTGTTGATTTCATTGAGTAATTTGAAACTATCAACTCCATGGATTAGCGCAACAAATGGCGCTATATATTTCACCTTATTTCTTTGAAGATGGCCAATCATGTGCCATTCAATATCTTTAGGAAGCGCAGCTTCTTTTTCTTGTAATTCTTGTGCCCTGTTTTCTCCAAATATTCGTTGCCCACAAGCATAAGCTTCTTCAATCATAGAAATAGGCTTTGTTTTGGATACAGCAACCAGGGTAACATGCTCAGGAACTAATGATTGGATGTAGTCTAAATTTTCTTTAATCATGATTTAAAGGATACATGGTTAAGCCAGATCTCAATTTTGGTTCAATCCAAGTAGATTTAGGTGGCATGATTCTATTGTTATCTGCAACTGCCTTTAACTGTTCAACAGTCACCGGACAAAGAGCGAATCCACAAATTGCGTCTCCGTTATTGACTTTTTCTTCAATTCCTTCTAATCCTTTTTTACCGTGGATGAATGAAATTCGTTCATCTGTTTTTAAATCTTGAATATCCAAAATTGGATCCAGCAATTCGTTGGTGAGGATTGCAGTATCTAAGCTATTCACAACATCAGAATTGTCGACCATATTGGCGGGCACTTCAATGTTCCACCAGCCATTTTCAATGTAAAGCAATATATGCTTTTGCTGACGTTGATGTTTTTCAATTGCATAAACCGGAGTCACTCTAAATTTATCTCTTAGTTTATTTAAGAAAGCTTCGGTGTCCAATTCATTTAAGTCATTCACAAGTCGATTATAGTCAACTATTTCCATATTCTTTTCAGAAATGAAATAAGCTAAAAAGTGCCCCCTTATTCCGTTCAAATTGGCATTCACTTCTTCTGCGTATCTAGCAGCTGATGCACAACGGTGATGACCATCAGCAATGTATACGTCATTAAGTTCAGAATAATAAGATTGAATTTTTGTCAGGTTCAGTAAATCTGAAATCAACCAAACTTCATGCTTGATTTTCTCTGTTGTCGAGAATTCATATTCAGGGCGCTCTTGTGCAATATCTTGGAGCAATGCAGTTAATTTGTCATGTTCACGGTGGAATAACAATACCGGTTCGGCATTGCACTCAACAACTCTCAAATAATCAGAAAAATGTTTTTCACGTGAAGTGATGGTTGCTTCATGTTTTTTAATGTGACCATTATTGTATTGCTCAACTGATGCGCCGCCAATTATACCTAAAAAGGCATGACCATTTTTGGTTTGACGGTACACATACAATGTAGGTTCTTCATCTTTAACAAAGGTGCCTTCTGCAATAAACTCGTTTAGTTTTTTTCTAGATTTCTGATAACGCTCAATAGAATTACTGGCTGTTTGAACCTTTTCATGAAATTCAGGTTGAATAACATGGAGAAAAGTGTACGGATTGGTTTCAAGCTTTGCTTCAAGCACGTGCTTTTTATAAGCATAATATGGTCTGGTAGCTACCAAGTAGGCTTTGTCTCTGCTCGGTCTGATTGCTTTAAATGGTTTGATTTGTGTCAAGACGCTTGAATTTTTATTTCAAAAATACGATTGCAATCGTTCAAATTTACATTTCGATAATAATAAATTCTGTGCGCCTATTGTCTTGATGTTGTTCTTCGGTACATTGAACCCCGTCAGCGCATTCATTCACCAGTTTTGATTCACCATATCCCTTTCCAGAAATTCGGTCAGGATTTGTGATTCTACTTTTGATGTATTCTGCTGATGCTTTTGCTCTTTTGTCAGACAATGATTGATTAGAAGTAGCACTTCCTCTTGAGTCAGTATGAGAACCTAATTCAATAACCATCTCTGGGTTGTCATTCATTACTTGTACAATTTTGTCCAACTCAAGCGCCGCGTCCTCTCTGATTTTATATTTACCTAAATCAAAATAAATGGGTTTGATGTCTACTACTTTTGAGAGATCTAAGCCAACTTCAATTTTTTCCATTTTGATGTGTAAATCTTCTAAAACATTGTATTGTCCTTCTTTATCAAATAGTACGTTATACGTTTCAGTGATTACTAAATATCCTTTTTTCTCAAGTTTGATGTTATAGCTACCTCTATCTTGTAATTTTTTGTTGGCTAATGGCATGATAAAATCGCCTGACTTGTTCGTCATAGTGGCAGTTGTTTCATCTACCATATTATCTAAAACAGTTACTAAAACACTATCCAAAGGTTGATTGGTTTCTGCATCCTTCACTAAAATATACAAGGATATCCCTGGATCTTTTTCAAGCGAAAGATTCGCCATGACGATATCATCTTCACTGTAAGTATCTACAGAATTGGCATCCCCAAAATAATTTTCTTTATTTCCTTTTATCTCGAATTTTCGCTCTGGATCTGCTAAAAAAGAATATTTACCGTCAGCATCAGTAATTACTGTTTCAATTTCTCCTAATTCAAAGTCGATCAGTTTGACTTCAACACCTGCGAGATTTTGCCCTTTCTTATCGGTCGCAGTCCCTTGCACTATCTTCTTTACCGTACCAAAAGTATAAATATCCATTCCTCCAAATCCACCATTTCTGTTAGATGAAAAATAGCCACTTCGTTCATCTTGATTCCAGCTGATGTAAATGTCATCTCCAGCCGAATTCATTGGATGTCCCATATTCATTGGTGTTGACCATTCACCATCTTTTTTCTCCGAAACAAAGAAGTCATAACCTCCTGAAGAGTTGTGTCCCTTGGATGAAAAATAAAGTCTGTTTCCATCTTGAGAAAGGAATGGCGCATCTTCATCAAAAGTTGAATTTATTCGGTTGCTTATTGCTACTGGACTTTGCCATACACCATTAACTTTATCGCTTTGGTAGATATCCAAATTCCCAAATTCTCCTCTTGCACTAAAAATAAATGTTTGTTGGTCTTTTGAGAAAACTCCGTGTGGTTGAAAAAAATACGTTCCAAATTCTTCTGGTAATGGTTGCAAACTGTTTAAACGATCATCAGCTATTGATGACACCCACACCTTATTCTGGTAAAAGACTAAAATGGAATCAGAAGAATATACTTTTCCAACAACACACTGATGCGTTGTTTGTTCTATACTGGGGTTGTATGTGGATGCAACTGATTCTTCAATGTCAAAATAATAAATGTTTTCAAAGTATAGATTGTCTGCGTCTCTGAACTCATCATCATAATCTTTATAGCGGGCGTTGTAAAGTAGTAGGTTTTCAGCTTCAATGAACACCGGCGTGTATTCGGCATCTACAGAGTTGATGAAGAAATCCATGTTTTCAACCTCTAAAGGCTCATAGATTAATTCCATATTGTTTAGCGCGTTCTGGCAAGATTTTATGTAAGAATTAATAGAAACGAAAAATGGATTTTCATTGGTTTTTTTCTTCACGGCTTTATCCAGTAAAAAGTTGTACCATTCAATGGCTTCGTTATGTTTTTCTTGCAATCTGAGGCAGTTTGCGTAATCATAAAACACCACATAATTGGTGTCTTTCATTTGTGCAATTTCTTTTGTTAAATAGGTGTAGGCAGAATCATAAATCTCATATCCGTAAAGGTAGATGTCAACGATTCCTCTGTATGCTTTAGAGTTATTTGCTTCAATTGATAATACTTCTTTATACGCTTTAAGTACTGGAGGGTAATCTAATTTCTTTTTACTTTTTTCGGCGCTATTCATTAGCTTTCCAACGGATGTTTGTGCATGAACAGGGCTTAAAATTAGAATAGACCAAATAAAAGAAAGAAGTAAAATATATCTCATAGTTTAACAGGATGTAGCTTCTGCTAAACTAACTTTTTCTTTCAATATTTTGAAATATTTACGTCTTAATTGACGGATTTTAAATGATTTTGTTTGATTCTAAACGAATTAATAGATGCTTGCAATTAATGACCTTGAGTTGGCTTTATTTCTAAATTCAGCCAGATAAATGCCCTGCCAAATTCCTAGACCTAACCTTCCGTCAACAATAGGAATTGTGACCTCACAACCCGTAATGATAGATTTTATGTGTGCCGGCATGTCGTCTGGCCCCTCAAATGTGTGTTGATAGTATGCTTCGTTTTCTTTGACATTTCTATTGAACCATTCGTTCATGTCTGAAAGTACTGTCGGATCTGCATTTTCATTAATACATATTCCCGCAGAGGTATGTTGAATAAAAAGATGGATTAATCCTTTTGAAGGTAACGGATCTAACTGCGATAATATCTCTTCAGTAATTATATGAAAGCCTCTTGATTTGGGCGATAAATTGATCTTGTACTGGTTCACAATCTTTTAATTGAATGAAATATGTGCGTGTATTTATCTAAGTCATCTCTAAAGATTCCTTTTTCATCAAATTGGTCTATTCGAACGTGCCCTGCTGCATGAATTATTTCATTTTTTTCCACTAAAATTCCAACATGATGTACTTTGTTTTTTGCATTGATGAAATACATGATGTCTCCTATTTGTCTATTTTCAAAAGGAATAGATGTACCAATTTCTGCCTGTTTTGAAGCGTTCCTGGGCAATTGAATTCCGTGTAATTTGGCAACGATTTGAGTCAAGCCACTACAATCTATTCCATAAATTCCTTTACCTCCCCATAAATAAGGCGTGTTCAGGTAGCGCTTTGCGGAATCTACGAAACTTAAAGAGTAATTTTCTAGCTCACCGATCTCATACTGATGGTTTGAAATTGAAATGAATCCGTTTTCGTAATTAGGAAGATTTGATCCGCAAATGATGTGCTGTTCCCCAATTGGTCCAATTATCTTTTTAGAGCCTTCAGTCAACACCTGATGCTTTTGTGATGCACAATTCTCAAATTCTTCATCAGAAATGTAGATGAGCTGTTTGAAATCCATGTATCCGGTGTAATCATCTGCCGGAAAATAAATCTTAATCCATGGCTGTCCTTTTTCTAGGATTTGAACATAGTCTCCAAATAATAATTGAGTTACGATTTCACTTTCATCACTTGCTGCAGCTCTCAACGGTGCAATTGAAACTTGACAGATGCCATAATTCTTAATCATTAGCAAAGGGTTTAATTGATTTTTTACGATAAGGCTAATTTAGCTATTCTAGTGAGGTTTCAATTTCAAAAGTGGTTTTTCAATTAAATGATAACTGCAAGATGCTATCGTCACAGTTGCCCCAAAGCTCAGAATCAAATAAATAGGTACTAACCAATATCCATGCGCTCCCCAAGAATTCATCCAGTTAAAAAGTAGGTACATAACAACCAGATGGTACATGTAAAGACCGTAAGAAATTTTACCTAAGTAATTGAACGTCTTGTATTTTCCCATTTTAAGAACAGAATGTTTTCCCCTGATTTGATCTAGAACGATAAAGGCGAAAAATAATGACAATACGAATCGCTCAATTACAATTAATTCTCCAAAAAACACTTTGTTTTTTAGTACGCACAGAATAAATCCTAGAACATAAATTCCTAACACGGCAGGAGTTTTTATGTTTTGAAGGCTATTAATCCATTTTTTTTCATGAAAAAGAGACCAAGCGACAAAACTTCCCGTCAAAATATCTTGACATACGGCAAAGGTGTGATAATAGATAAGGCGCTCTTCTTCCCAATGAACTGCTCTAAAAATGAAAGAAAGTACATATAGCATGATTATGATGGCCGGAAGTTTCAGCTTAGATATCTTGCTCCAAATTAGCAGTAAAATTCCCCAGAATAAATAGAATTGTTCTTCAACAGCTACAGACCAAGGACTGGTTAAAAAGTTAACGCTATCAGCCATGCCGTTATAGATCTCATCAAAATTGGCGAGAAAAAACAGGTACATGACTGGATCATGATTCGTTTCATATCCAGGAATTATGGCCGGAAACAGCACAAATCCAATTAAAACAACGATAAAATAAAGCGGCCAAATTCTGACCGTTCTTCGGATTAAAAATTTTCCTAAGGCAAATGCTCCTCTGTGCTTGACTTCATGGAGAATCAGGTAAGTGATTAAGAATCCGGATAAGACAAAAAAGAAATTGACTCCTAAACTGCCTTTCTCAAAAATTGAAAGTATTGCTTTGCCCAAAGCGTGTTCTGTAAATACTGGGTATACAGCTTTCATATCTGCACTAAAATGAAATAAAAAGACGCTTAAAGCGGCAATAAAGCGCAAGGCATCTAAGTTTTCAAAGTAAATCTTTGGTATTTTTTTGTCAGATTGCTGTTTCAAACTTTAGCTTTGATTAATTTTGTATCCAAATGTAAGCAAATTGGAAAATTCAGAAACTTTTGACATAGCCATAATTGGTGGAGGTATTGTAGGAGCGGCAACGCTTTATAAATTGCAAATACGAAATCCGAACTTAAAAATTGTTCTAATCGAAAAAGAAAAAGAACTGGCCGCTCATCAAACTGGGCATAATTCAGGTGTAATTCATTCTGGATTGTACTATAAACCAGGATCTCTTAAGGCAAAAAACTGTGTTAAAGGAAGGCATGAGTTGGTCGCTTTTTCTAAAGAGTATGGCGTGGCTCATGATGTTTGCGGTAAAGTGGTAGTGGCAACTAAAGAGTCAGAATTACCCTTCATGAACAAGATTTTTGAAAACGGTATAGCTAACAATACTGAAGGAATTGAAATCATAAATGGCGAGCAGATTAAGGAACATGAGCCGCATGTTGAAGGAATAGGAGGGATTTGGGTTCCATGCACAGGAATTGTTGATTTCGTAGGAGCTACAAAAAAGATGGCTGAGGTAGCTTTAGCTAAAAACCAGGAGTCTAAAATGATATTAGGAGAAGCGGTTATTGACATAGAAGATGGAGCAGGATGTCACAATATTGTAACAGATAAGCAAATTGTGAAAGCAAAGAAGATGATTTTTTGTGCAGGCTTACAAGCGGACAGAATGGCTAAAAAAGATGGCGTTCAACTGAAGGAGAAAGTAGTTGGTTTTAGAGGAGATTATTATGAATTAACTGAACAGGCTAAGCACAAGGTTAAGAATTTAATTTATCCGGTACCAAACCCTGATTTCCCGTTTTTGGGAGTTCATTTTACCAGAATGACTAACGGAGAAACAGAATGTGGACCTAATGCAGTATTCACATTCAAAAGAGAAGGATACGGTAAAACGGATTTTAGCATGAGAGATACAGCTAACGCATTATCTTATTCGGGTACTTGGAAGCTATTTTTTGGAAATATGAAGTTTGGAATTAATGAATATAGAAGAGCTTTTTCTAAAAAGTTATTCCTTAAAACACTTCAAACTATGATTCCGTCTCTTACTATGGATGATATAAAACCCGGAAGATCTGGGGTTAGAGCTTTGCTTTTGGGAGCAGACGGTGATACGAGAGACGACTTTAGAATTGAACATACTGAAGATTCTATTCATGTATTAAACGCACCTTCACCTGCAGCAACAGCCTCTTTAGCAATTGGTGAATACATAGCAGAAATGGCAGAAGAAAAGTTCGGTTTAAAAACAGTGATTCTTTAAATCTTTTTCCCTTTATATCTGATGTGCCAGTTCATATCAGATGTTGATTCATGATGATAGTAGATAACACTGTCATTTCTTAGGGTAATTTGTCTGCCCCAAATTAAACCCGTTACAAAATTCTCATCTGCGAAATATCCGGATGATGAAATGTACTTGTACGGAACCGGTAAATCTCTAAACTGCATGTGTTTTGAATCTTTAGAAGTAATATCTTCAATTCCCGTATAAGTCGTATCAAAAAAATAGCCGTTGCTATCTAAATGTTCAGTAATCTCACAGTTATAGCTGCCAATATACGTTTTGTATTTCTTTTTTTGACAAGCAGATAAAATAACAAAGAGGGCAATTATTGAAAGGGGTAAAAAAACTTTTTTCATTACCAATAAGACGAAAAGAGGAGACTGAAGGCTGCTTAAATTTTTAATCGAGCATCCGGAATTACGTCTTGACCTACAAATTCGCCACTCAAATATTTGTAATAAGCGGCAATTGAAATCATTCCTGCATTATCTGTACAAAATTCGAATTTTGGAATGTAAGTATTCCAGCCTTGGTTATGGCCAATTCGCTTGAGTTCAGAGCGCAAAAGACTGTTGGCAGATACGCCACCTGCAATTGCTACCTCTTTAATATTGTATTGTTTACAAGCTTTAATAAGTTTCTTAAACAAGGTTTTAATGATAGTGTGTTGATATGATGCACAAATATCATTTAAGTTATTTTCTATAAATGCCGAATCAGTTTCTAAGTTCCGCTTCAAAAAATACAATAGTGATGTTTTTAATCCACTGAAACTAAAATCGAACTCTCCAATATTTGAAATTGGGAATTCATACTTTAAAGGATCTCCTGATTGTGCGTACTTATCTACTAATGGTCCACCTGGATAAGGAATACTCATCAATTTGGCAGCCTTGTCAAATGCTTCGCCAGCTGCATCATCTTTGGTTTGTCCAATTACTTCCATGTCAAAATAATCTTTGACAAGTACAATTTGAGTATGACCGCCTGAAACCGTTAAACAGATAAATGGGAAATTTGGTTTTTCTTGACTTTCTTCTTCTATGAAGTGAGCAAGAACGTGTCCTTGCATGTGGTTAACTTCAACAAGCGGAATGTCCAGCGCCATGGCAAAACTTTTTGCGAAGCTTACACCAACTAACAATGATCCTAACAAACCTGGACCTCTTGTAAATCCAACTGCAGATATATCTTCTTTTGTGATTCCGGCTTTCTGTATGGCTTCGTGAACCACAGGAATTATATTTTGCTGATGAGCTCTTGACGCAAGCTCAGGAACCACACCTCCGTAAGATTCATGTACCTTTTGACCAGCAACAATATTGGATAACATTTCACCGTTTTTTAATATAGCGGCTGATGTGTCATCACAAGATGATTCAATTCCTAAAATTATAACGTCTTTCGCCTTCAATTTTATTACTTTTATGCAAAAATAACAGCAATAACGAATCTAAGCAAAATACTGAGAGGATTTGGGCGAACAACCCATGTAATAATCGAATTAATTTTCGTTTTACTCATCTTCGTTGCCTTTGGTATCAGGACATCTTGGTTTCAAACTTGGGCAGCACAGCAGGCCTCTGCATATTTGACAAGTGAATTAGGAACAGATGTTCACATTGATAAAGTTGACATACGATTCTTTGATAAAGTGGCGATTGATGGTGTGTATATTGCCGATATTAAAAACGACACTTTTCTGTACTCGCAATCCATAAACGCTACTATTGCTGATTGGAGCATTTCTGAAAGTTTTGTAAACGTGTCAGATGTAGCGCTAGATAACGGACATCTTCACATGCGGAAGTATGAAGGTGATACGACCTTAAATTTTCAACATATCATTGATTACTTTGCTTCAGATGAAGTGGATACTTCTTCCTCAAATTTTAAAGTAGATGTAGCTGCGTTTAACCTGAATGATTTTCATTTTGTTTATGATGACGAAAATTCTGAACCTATTGAGAATGGGATGGATTTCGCGCATTTAGATATCAATCATTTAACGGGTGAGTTTGTTGATTTCAAAATGGATAAAGGTGCTATTGACGTGGGGCTGAACGCACTTAGATTTGAAGATAAGTCAGGGCTAAAACTGACGCATTTAACTTCTCAACTTCATTATGATTCTACTGTTGTCGGTCTTGAGAATTTGAAACTTGGATTGTACAATTCTTATATTCATGCAGATTATTTGAAATTTAAAACAAAAAACGGTCCATCAGATTGGGGTGATTTTCTGAATAAAGTAAGAATTTCTTCGCATCTTACTAAAACCAAAATTTTCTTATCAGACTTGGCTTACTTTGTTCCTGACTTATGGGGATTAAATGGATATTTAGACATCAATAACGTGGAAACAAAAGGAGCCGTTTACGGAATGCGCCTAAATGATTTAGATATCTCTTTGCTGGATACCACTACAATTCAAGGTGATTTTAGAATACCACGAATTTCAGATATTGAATCGGCCATTTTTATTGAGGATATTGCTCTTTTTAGAACCTCTGTTTCAGACGTTAAAAAGTTGAGGTTAGAACGTATCTTGAATGAAGAACAAACAAAAACGCTCAATGAAAACTTAGCGCAGTTTGCAAGCGCAGATGTGATTAGGTTGGAGAATGGTTCATTTAAAGGGGGGATAGAAAGCTTTGTGGTTGATGGCGACTTGTATTCTGGAATTGGTAATGTGCATTCAGATTATGGTCTTCAGTTTACTTTTAAAGATGGCCTTTATCATTATAAAGGCGCATTAGAAGAGTCTTTGGGTAAACATATAATTGTAGAAAATTTGAATTTAGGAGTTATCACTAATAATTCGCTTTTAGGAACGGTAACGGGATATTTAAAAATTGATGGAAAAGGTTTTGATGAGAAAGATTTAGACATCCAGTTTGATGGTCACTTGGATGAATTTGGAATTTATAATTACACCTATGAAGATATCAATATCAAAAAAGGAAGTAGATTCAGAAGAAATGTGTTTGATGGGGAAATTGACATTGAAGATGATCATTTAGCCTTGACCTATGATGGTATGGTTGACTTAAATGGAGAAATGCATTTTGATTTTGAAGTAAAGATTGATTCAGCACATATTGCTGAATTAACGCCTGAAGTGAGAGATATGTATCAGAATTTAGCATCAAAAGTGAAAGTTGATATTCACGGAACAGGAATCAATTCACTTTATGGGGAGGTTAAAATCGAGAATTTAAATTACTCAGATACGGCCATTAATTTCGGAATGGATCAAATGAGTCTTATCATTTGCCGATCGCCTGAGGTAGACTCTTTCACCTTGAGGTCACCTTATGTTGATATTGATTTACACGGAAAGTATAATTTTGAAAAAGTAGAACATGCCTTAACTGAACAACTGGCTTTTGTCATTGACAACGTTGTTAAAAATGAAAAAATTGTAGAAGAAGAGAATGAGTTTTTCTCACTTTACATAAAGATGAAAGATGTCAACTCCATCCTTCAATTTTATGACCCCGACATTTATGTGGAAGCTGGAACAGAAATTAGGTCTGAGTTTAATCACAACGAAAAATCCTTTGCTTTTAATTTGAATTCAGCCTATGTGGATTATCATGGAATGGAATTCGAAGATGTTAACTTGAAAAATCAATTTGACAGTTTAAAGGCAACGGTTTACTATCAAGTAGATTATGCAAAATTGACTGACAGCCTTGAAGTTAGAAACGTTTACTTAGATTCTTATATCAAGGATAACAAATTCTTAACCAATACTGGTTGGGATGGCGTTGGTAAAACCATGCCTGCTTTATTTGCATTTGAATCAGAAATTACCGAATCGTTTGATGTCTTGACTAATTTTAGTCCTTCGTTTTTCTACCTTAAAAAGCATCAATACAACGTCAATCCAGATTCGAGATTTTTGTGGAACCCAGATCAAATGGTATTTGAAAATTTCAAGATTTCAAATGATGATCACTTTGTTAAGTTAGACGGTTATATCACTAAAGATCCTAAACGCTGGCTTGAAATTCAAATCAATAAATTTGATTTGTCAGATTTAAATGGACTTACCGGACCTGATTTAGAATTGGCAGGAATTTTAAACGCACAAGGAAAATTGAGTAATCTTTATGATAAAGTAAAATTCCAAGCCCAGTCTGAAATTTCAGGATTCTACTTGAATAAGGAAATGGTAGGAGACGTTGGCTTAAATGCAAGATGGAATGATCAATTAGCATCTGTTGTCTTGAATGGAAATCTCTCTCGTGACCAGAAAAGAACGTTTACATTTAGCGGTTCTTATTTTACTCAAAAAGAAAAAGACAACATAGACATTGAAGCCAAGTTTGATCATACAGATATTACTTTCTTAAACGCTTTTGAAGACCCTGAGTTATATACTGACATTCAAGGCGAGATAGATGGCTTGTTGAGGGTAACTGGGGAATTAGAAAATCCTAAAGTGACGGGTCAAATGGATTTGGTTGAAGCTCGAGTTAAAGTGCCAATGATGAATGTGTTTTTTGGAGCTAACGGAAGATTAGATTTTACAGACGGCAAAATAAAATCTGATGGATTGAGATTAAAAGATCAAGAAAACAATGAAGCTGAGGTAGATATGACTATTGGACATACCAACTGGCAAAATTGGAAATACATGGTGCTGTTGAATATGAATGACCCTTCTATAACAAAGCAGTTTTTAGCAATGGATACCCAATATAAAGATGGCGATTATTATTACGGAAAAGCTTATGTTACTGGATTCGTAGGGATTTTCGGGGATGAATCAAATACAGATATTGACGTTGACATCAAAACCAAAGAAGGAACTGACTTGACACTACCAATGTTCGGAACTTCAGACTTAGAAGAAAACTCATTTGTCATTTTTGATGAGGAGTTTTTCTTGCCAGACAGTCTGAAATCAAAAGGTTCAGGGAATAATAATCAAGTCAATAGATTGGGAATGACATTAGGCATGAAATTCCATGTTACACCTGACGCAAAAGTTCAAATAGTTTTTGATCCGACCACAGGAGATCAAATAATAGCTTACGGAAATGCCGACCTGGAAATTAACATGGATGACTTTGGTGATTTAACCATGAGGGGGAACTACACTGTGAAAAAAGGAACGTATGAGATGAGGATAAAAAAGCTTGTGGAAGAAAACTTTAGCTTGGTACAAGGCGGAACCGTAGAATGGACTGGTTCTCCTTATGATGCAGATATTAACCTTAAGGCACAATTTACGCGTAACGTTGCAATTGGTGACATCATGCCACCAGAAGCAAGTACAGGAAATAAAAAGGAAGATGTTTACGGAATTCTTGAAATGACAAATACCTTGATGAAACCAGAACTGAGTTTTAAGGTAACCTCAGATACTAAAAACGATCTTGAAAAGAAAGCCCTTGCAGAATTGGCAGCTAACGAAGACGAGTTGAATAAGCAGTTCTTTGCCTTGCTAGTTTTAAAAAGGTTTATTCCAACCTATGGTGGTGGAGCAGGTGGCGAAAATGTAGTTTTAGGATTAGCTGAAACGCAAATCAACGCTATTCTTGGTGGTTTAAGTGAGAGTTATGATGTAAAGGCTGGATTGTCAGACGGGAAAACTACTGTTGGAATCGAGAAACAGTTAAATGAAAGAACAACGATCTCCACCAGTTTTGGGGTGTTAAATCCTGAAGATGGACAATCAGTTAGTGGAGGAAATATTGTGGGAGACGTAGATATTGAATACCGATTGAATGATGACGGAACGTTTACTATGAACTTTTTTAACGAAACAAATGAGGCTTCAATTACTGCCCAAGGTCATTTTACTCAAGGAGTTAGTTTGCATTATCAAGAAACATTTACAACAACAAAAGAATTTAAATTGTTACAAAAGTTCCTAAATATCTTCCGAAAGAAAGAGAATAGAGTTAAGTTTGAATCTGAAGACAGAAGAAGCGATAAATGGGTACCCTTACCTGAAGAAGAATAAGCTTCTTTTTGAATTTAAAAAACCTAAGATTAAGATGAAAAAAGTATTAGTTGCAAATAGAGGAGAGATCGCACTGAGAATCATGAAAACGCTCAAAAGATTGAATATTACATCTGTTGCAGTTTATTCTGATGTAGATGCAGATGCACCGTTTGTTAAATATGCGGACGAAGCATATTGCATTGGTGAAGCAACTCCTTCTGAAAGTTATTTGAATATGGATAAAATTCTAAATGTAGCCATTCAAACGGGCACAGAAGGAATTCATCCAGCTTATGGATTCTTATCTGAAAATTCAACTTTTGCTAAAAAAGTGTCAGAGGCAGGAATTAAATTTATCGGTCCATCCACAGAGGCGATTGATGTAATGGGGGATAAGTTAGATGCAAAGCAAGCCGTAAGTGCATTTGATGTGCCAATGGTTCCCGGAACAGCTGAAGAGTTGACAGATATTGCGGCAGGAAAAAAAGTTGCTGCTGAAATTGGATATCCAATTTTGTTAAAAGCATCTGCCGGAGGTGGCGGAAAAGGAATGCGTGTTGTTGAGAATGAGGGAGAATTTGAAGAGCAGTTTAACAGAGCAACTTCTGAAGCCATTAATTCATTCGGAAATGGTGCAATGTTCATTGAGAAATTTGTGCAGCAACCTAAACATATTGAGATTCAAATATTGGCTGATGCACATGGAAATGTAATTCACCTAAACGAAAGAGAATGCTCTATACAGAGAAGACACCAAAAAGTAGTTGAAGAAGCGCCATCTCCAGTGGTAGATGCCGAATTGAGAGCAAAAATGGGAGCAGCTGCTGTAAACGTTGCAAAGTCATGTAATTATGAAGGGGTTGGAACAGTTGAGTTTTTATTAGATAAAGACAGAAACTTCTATTTTCTAGAGATGAATACAAGATTGCAAGTAGAACATCCGGTAACAGAAGAAATTACAGGTCTTGATTTAGTTGAAGAGCAAATCAAAGTAGCTAGGGGAGAAGTCCTTTCTTTAAAACAAGAGGATATTAAAATCAACGGTCACTCTATTGAAATTAGAGTGTATGCAGAAGATCCTGAAAATGACTTTTTACCAGATTTAGGTAAAATTGTTTATTATAAAAAACCAGAAGGATTAGGTGTTAGAGTAGATGATGGTTACGAGCAAGGAATGACAATTCCTTTAACTTATGATCCAATGATTGCTAAACTAATTGTGAATGGGAAAGATAGAGAAGAGGCGATTGAAAGAACATTGAAAGCAATTTCAGACTATAAAATCAACGGATTCGCAACCACGCTTGGCTTCTGCAGGTTTGCGATCGATCACGAACAATTCAGAAGCGGAAAATTCACCATTAACTTTGTGGGCGATTACTACAAGCAAGAATTGTTAAGAAAAGAAATTGACTCAGAAACGGCTCAAATGGCGTATTCTTTATTCAAGAATTTAAAGAACCAAGAAGAGCCTGTTTATGAAGATCAGCACCTTTCTGCTTGGATGAGAAGAAAATAGGTTTTATCTGTTTTTTAACAACCTATCTATCTGATTAATTAATTCGGTTTCCTTTCGAGTAATATTTGGAGGTAACAATCCGGACTCATTAGAAAGAAGTTCTGTTCTTAGTATACGCAGTGCCTTCAAATCAATTTCATCAATGGAAGAGAGTGATTTATTGGAAATGTAAAAATACTCATATCGTGCAATGGAATCCTGAGATTCAGAAGCACCTTCTCCAGAGTAAACCCCACCTTTGTAATTATTGGATATTAATAAATAATTTTTTGCAACTATTTCTGATCGCACGTCATTTCCTATAAATTCTAAATCTGCTTTACTTGTTAACCAACCATATTCATCATAAGCGCGAACGAAGTGATTCGTAAATGGAAAGTCTTTTTCAAAAGGCTTAATTTCAGTCAGAAAATATATCCTTAATCTGTTTACTTCAATAATACTATCAGGTTGAATGTAGTTTTTCTTACCTGATTTATTTACTTCTAGAATGTTTAAAAAGGATGCCTGGATACTATCAGCGTTTGATTTAAATAAAGAATCAATTGGATGTAGCAAAATACTTAAATCAGATTTTTTCCAATCAGTTGAATCAATTTCTATCCGTTGTTCTTCTTTGACTTGGTCAGAACTATTTGCATCTGCACAAGAAAATAAAAATAGTATAAGAAACGGACTAAATCTGCTTACAAAATTTGGGATAAAATTGAAACTAAACATGATCGACAATATTTAATTAACGAATAAATCTCTCAAATCAAACTCCTCTATCCAAATCTAACAGCGAGGAACGAGCGTTCTAAAATCTAAACTCTAGCAGTAGTATCGGCAAAGCCGAGAATACGGTCTATTAATAAATAGTAGGATACTGCGCAGGATCAGCCTCACTCATTAAGCTATACACAGCATCAAAAATCGTCTCTTCGTTCGGCTTAGAAAAGTAATCACCATCAGTTCCGTACGCAGGTCTATGATCTTGGGCACTCACCGTTACTGGTTGAGAATCTAACAAGAAGTAAGCATCTTGCTTCACTAACACTTGGTCCAATAAATAGGCTGTTGCTCCAGAAGATACATCTTCATCTACAATCACCAATCTACTCGTCTTTTTAAGAGATTTCGCTACATCTGCATTTAAGTCAAACGGAATTAATGTTTGCGCATCTATCAATTCAACAGAAATTCCAACTTCAGCCAACTGCTGAGCCACAACTTCGCAAATATTGAAAGTTGAGCCATAAGAAAGTAATGTAACATCTTCACCTTCTCTTACCGTTTCAACTTTACCTAACGGCTCACAGAATTCTCCATAGTTTTGGGGAGTTTTCTCTTTTTTACGGTAACCGTTTAAAGGTTCTATCACAATTGCTGGTTCATCAGATGCCATTAGCGTATTGTAAAATCCTGCAGCTTTTGTCATGTTTCTCGGAACACAGACATACATTCCTCTAATCGCATTTATAATCATCCCCATTGGAGATCCAGAGTGCCAGATTCCTTCTAGTCTATGACCTCTGGTTCTAATAATTAAAGGAGCTTTTTGCCCACCTTTAGTTCTATATTGAACTGTAGCTAAATCATCAGACATAATCTGAATAGCGTACAATAAGTAATCTAAGTATTGTATCTCGGCAATCGGTCTTAAGCCTCTCATAGCCATTCCAATTCCTTGTCCAACAATGGTGCATTCTCTAATTCCTACGTCACTTACTCTAAGTGATCCGTATTTCTCTTGCATGCCTTCCATTGATTGGTTTACACCACCAATCTTCCCAACATCTTCACCAAAAGTCAAGGTTTCAGGATGCTTATCAAAAATGGCTTCAAAGTTATTACGAAGGATGATTCTCCCATCCACCAATTCTTCATCAGTATACAATGGAGCAACTTCTTGAGTTTTCAAAACGGCTTCATCTGAATCTGAGTATAAATAAGAAGAGTAACAATCAAAGTTCTCTTCCATTTTTAGGTTTAACCAATTGGTTGTTTGATCTTTTGCAGCAAAAGACTCGCCCCTTGTGTGGCGCATAGCTTTTCTCACTGCAGAGAAAATATCTTTTTTAATCGGCCCCATCACTTTTGATAAGTCTTCGCCAATTTTTTTAATAAAAACACTATTTGAACTTCCGGCTGCTAATGCTTCAATTAAGCCTAAGGCTTCAGCCATGTCAGCTTTGATTAATTCGTTAAATTCTTTCCAAGCTTCACCTTTTTGCTCTCTAACGTGTTTTTTCGCCTCTTGATCAATTGTATCTAATTCTTCTTCAGAAGAGATTCCAGAAGATAAAATGAATTCTCTGAATTTCTCAATGCAATCCATTTCAGTTTCCCAAGTCAATCTTTCTTCTGACTTGTATCTTTCGTGAGAACCTGAAGTAGAGTGCCCTTGTGGTTGATTAACTTCTTCAACATGAATTAAAACTGGAACGTGTTCTTTTCTACATAAAGCTATGGCTTTCGCATAAGTCTCGCATAAATGCGGATAGTCCCAGCCCTTTGTTTTGTATATCTCATAACCAGTTCCGCCCTTTTCTCTTTGCATGCCTGAAAGCGCATCAGAAATAGAACCTTTTGTTGTTTGATACTTTTTTGGAACAGATATGCCGTATCCATCATCCCAAACAGACATGGCAAAAGGAATCTGTAAAACCCCGGCAGCATTAATTGATTCCCAAAAAGGACCCTCTGATGTACTCGCGTCACCAATCGTTCCGAATGCAACTTCATTACCTTTATTGGTAAACGAAGTCATGTGGTGTAAGTCTTTATTGTTTCTATACACCTTAGATGCAAGTGCTAATCCAACTAATCTGGGCATTTGGCCTGCAGTAGGGGAAATGTCTGCTGATGAATTCTTTTGCTTCATCAAGTTTTTCCATGTACCGTCTGCATTTAAACTTCGTGTGGCAAAGTGTCCGCCCATCTGTCTTCCAGCTGATGCCGGTTCTTTCTCAGTGTCCGTATGTGCATACAAAGCAGCAAAATATTCTTTTACCGTAAGTGCGCCAATTGCCATCATGAACGTTTGATCGCGGTAATATCCTGATCTAAAATCTCCATTTTGAAATTGCTTCGCCATGGCTAATTGGGCTATTTCTTTTCCATCTCCAAAGATTCCAAACTTTGCCTTACCACCTAATACTTCACGTCTTCCTAATAAAGATGTTTCTCTAGATATTCTAGCTAGTCTGTAGTCTGCTAATACTTCTGCTGTATATTTCTTATCTGTCGCGTTCAAAACTTCTTGCTGATCGGCCATTCAATTCTTGATTTTTAGTGGCATAAAGATAGCTATTTTTTGACAATTATCTAGCTGTTTCAAGATTTGATTTAGAAGACTTTTGATGCTTGAAATTCAATTGTTTATTGATTTTTACAGAGATGCTAGTCTCTTTTTAATTGTTGATAAGACTTGTATTAAAACCTTCAAATTCGCTTGGCTGTTTTCTGTGTTTCTGTAGATTTGTTAGATAAATTTTGGACTATGAATCTTGTAGAGAAAGTATACATTGTAACGGGAGGAAGTTCCGGATTAGGAAAGGCCTTTGCCCAAGAATTAATCAAGAATTTGGCGAATGTTGTGATTACTGGAAGAGATGAGGTGAAGCTGAAAGCAGTTGCAAAAGAAATTGGCTGCAGATTTTGTCATGCCGATATGTCCAATGATGCTGATTTAGATGAGTTGATTGCTTTTACGGTGAAAACTTTCGGTAAAATTGATGGATTGATTAATAATGCCGGAATTGGCGGATGGTCACCAATTGAGGAAATGACTAGAGAAAAACTGCAAAAGGTGTTTGACGTAAATGTCTTTGGTGCTGCTATGCTGACTTCAAAAGTGTCAAAATTAATGATCGAACAAAAATCTGGAGATATTATTAATATTGCTTCAACGGCATCTTTAAAAGGGTATAAATTCGGAACAATATATTCTGCTTCTAAATTTGCTTTAAGGTCAATGACTCAATGCTGGCAAGCCGAATTGAGACCTCATAATATTAGAGTGATTCAAATTAATCCATCTGAAGTACCTACTGCATTTGGAACTGAAAATCGAGAGGAGAAAGAACTTCAAGACAATAAATTAAGTCCTAAAGAAATTGCTGATGTGTTAATAGCAACACTCAAAATGAATGCTAGAGGTTTCGTTCCTGAGGTTACTGTTCATGCGACTAACCCTTTTTAGTCAGAATTTTTTCTGTCAAAATTAAGGTTCCGCCTAAAGACAATAAATTTTTGTCAATACCAGTTTTAGCTCGCTTTTTATGTATTTTTAATGGTGTAGATAACATAGTAGTGTTTTTTGTTCTTATATAAGGTAATACAATTTACATGCCTAAATGTTCAAGTTGAGTAAGAGGTAACCCTCTTTTATTAAACGGTATGAAAATTGATTTCTTTAATTAATCTGAAGATTTAATAGGAACAGTAATACATTTGTGATATAATTTAGAATATGAAGTATAAGTTGATTTTTGGCCTTTTAGTTGTAATATCCGTAATTTCTTGTGCGGGTACCATGCAAGATGATGAACCAACTGAGGTCGTTTGTGAAAAGAGTTCTGTCAATGATTTTGAAGAATTTATGAATGTTCCTTATGGACTATCAGAAGTAAAGATTGATTCCGTTTTAGGAGTTTTTACTGGAGGAGAATACACACCAGATTCAACAGCTTTTGTCTATTATTTTAAGAGATTACCCACAGCTCCGGTAACCGTTTGGTCGAATATTAAAACTGGAAAGATTGAAACGATATATGTTGAAGTGTTGAGTATGAAAGATCAATTTAAAAAAGATGTAATTGCCTTAGCAGACGAATTTAATATGAAGTCTTGCGAAGCGGCTTTTTTCGGAATGCAGGCAGAAGAAATCATAGCGCAATTAGGAAAACCTGATAAAGATGTGCGAAATGATGACAAAGGATTTAGATCCATTTATTACGACTCAAAAGACCTAAGGATAGCATTAAATTTCAGATGTTATGACGCACAAGATAAGCAGTGCTCAGCAATATCAGTGAATTGGTTTTATTAGGGAGATGAATAACCCCAGAAAATGGTAAGCAATGTTTTAATGACTTGCATGTGAGTTATTTGATGATGAAATTGGATAAATTTTTTACCTTTGAAAAAAAAAATAAAAACAAATGAGAACTAAATTTAAATTATTAATGGCAATCGTTTGCTTGGGATTAATGTCTTCATGTATCCGGGAATGGGGTTGCACCTGCGAGCATGTTGTTATTGAGGGAGAACCAGCCGATAGTGCTTGGACTTCATATACTACAGTGACCAACGACAAGAAAAATGCACAAGCTAATTGTGAATATTTGGGAGGTACAAATTACAGCGGATCGACAGTTGTTGAAGAAACTTGTACTCTTGACGATTAACTGTAAAATTTTTTAGATACTAAGACCAGTAAATTTTTTACTGGTTTTTTTTTGCCTTGATTTTTTAGATTCTCTCGGGTTTTACTTCAAATTTTAGTTTCGATAACTCCGTTAATAAAAGTCAAGGGAGTTGAATCTTCAAATGAATAAATTAAAGAGCTCTCGTTTAGGAAGAAAAATCTTTGTTAGCTTGCCCGATACCCCTCAACTGCCTCTAAGGGAACTTTACTTTTTAAAAATTGCCCGTGTCCAGTGCCGCATAAGCGTCCTTTTTCATCAAATAGTTTAGAAGATGCAGAAAACATTTGAGTCGATTCAAATTCCATAATACCCTCTGCATATATTTTACCTCCTAATATAGGCCGTAATAATTGTGTATTAAATGCTGTTGTCACAATAAAATTATCCTTAATCATTGATTGACAAGCAAAGTAAGCTGCATCATCTAATAACTTGAAATAAACTGATCCATGAGTCGACATTCCAGCATGAAAATAACGGTCATCCGTCATTTCTAAATCTATTCTTGCTTCGTTTTCTTCTATGCGTAGTTTAATTCCTTCATAGAAATTGTGGATTGGTGCCGTATCATACATTTTAATCAACCTTTCAAAATGTTCCATAAGTAATTGATTTTAAGTGTTAATATTTAATATCTAATTATTGATTTTTAAACTTGACTTTCCCACTTTTCGATATTTGGTAAAGTTTTGATCAAAAGATTGTCTTCCTGAGCTTGACGAAGGACGAATCAGTCGTTCAAAATGCTCCATTTATCAATGATTTCGATTTATTTGGCGTAAAAGTACTAAACCTTAATTTGAAAACAATTTGAAATCATTAAATTCGTGAGTCCATTTCAATCCGGTTTTAATCGGAAAAGAATTTTACACTAACCCGTTGAGCCACAAACTCAGCACAAAAAATTACATCTTATATGGCTTTTGATATTGACATGATCAAAGAAGTTTATTCTAGATACCCTGAGCGCATTGCTGCTGCTCGTAAGATTGTGAATAAACCTTTAACCCTTTCTGAAAAGATTTTATATACCCACTTATGGGAAAATCCTTTAACTGCTCCCTACAAAAGAGGAGAGTCTTATGTTGATTTCGATCCAGATAGAGTAGCTATGCAAGATGCTACGGCTCAAATGGCCTTATTGCAGTTCATGCAGGCAGGAAAAGCCAAAGTAGCTGTTCCTTCAACTGCGCATGCAGATCACTTGATCCAAGCAAGAGACGGTGCTAAAGCAGATATGGAGAGATCTAATCACACCAACGGTGAGGTTTTTGACTTCTTATCTTCTGTTTGTGATAAATATGGAATCGGTTTCTGGAAACCAGGAGCTGGAATCATTCACCAAGTAGTTCTTGAAAATTATGCGTTCCCTGGTGGAATGATGATTGGAACAGATTCTCATACTGTAAATGCAGGTGGATTAGGAATGGTTGCAATTGGAGTTGGTGGAGCTGACGCGGTAGATGTAATGGCAGGAATGGCTTGGGAGTTAAAGTTCCCGAAATTAATCGGAGTAAAATTAACAGGAAAATTGAGTGGATGGACTGCACCAAAAGATGTTATCCTAAAAGTAGCTGGAATTGTTTCAGCGAAAGGTGGAACAGGTGCCATTGTTGAATACTTTGGTGAAGGTGCACTTTCTTTATCATGTACTGGTAAAGGAACCATTTGTAACATGGGAGCTGAGATTGGAGCAACAACTTCAACTTTCGGTTATGATGACTCAATGAGAAGATATTTAACAGCAACAGGTAGAGCAGATGTAGTTGCCGCTGCTGATGAAGTTGCTGAGCACTTAACAGGAGATCCTGAGGTATATGCAAACCCTGAGCAGTATTTTGATCAAGTAATTGAAATCAACTTAGACGAATTAACACCTCATTTAAATGGACCGTTTACGCCAGATTTAGCGACACCTGTTGCAGAAATGAAAGATGCAGCCGCTAAAAATGATTGGCCAACGGATATCGAGTGGGCGTTAATTGGTTCTTGTACCAACTCTTCTTATGAAGATTTAACAAGAGCAGCTTCTATTGTAAAAGATGCAACTGATAAAGGTGTTGAAGCTAAGGCGAAACTTGGAATCAATCCTGGTTCTGAACAAGTAAGATACACCGCTGAAAGAGACGGTTTAATGGATATTTTCAATTCATTAAACGGAACAACCATCTTTACCAATGCTTGTGGACCTTGTATCGGACAATGGGATAGAGCAGGAGCTGATAAAGAAGAAGTGAACTCTATTGTTCACTCGTTCAACAGAAACTTTAGAAAAAGAGCAGACGGAAATCCAAATACTATGGCTTTCGTAACTTCTCCTGAAATGGTTGCTGCCGTGGCTTTATCTGGTAAGTTAGATTTTAATCCAATGACAGATACCTTGACCAATAAAAATGGTGAAGCAGTTAAATTATCAGATCCAACTGGTATTGAATTACCTCCAAAAGGATTTGCAGTTGAAGACAATGGATACCAAGCTCCAGCTGAGGATGGAAGTAAAGTAGAGGTAAAAGTAAGTCCATCATCAGATAGATTACAATTATTGACACCTTTCAGCCCTTGGAATGGTGAAAACATTACAGGTGCAAAATTATTAATCAAGGCTCATGGGAAATGTACAACTGACCACATTTCAATGGCAGGCCCTTGGTTAAAATATAGAGGTCACTTAGACAATATCTCGAATAATTGTTTAATTGGAGCTATCAATGCTTACAACATGGAAGCGAATAAGGTGAAGAACCAATTAACTGGAGAATATGCAGAAGTACCGGCTACAGCAAGAGCCTATAAAGCGGCTGGAGTAACTTCAGTTGTTGTTGGAGACCACAACTACGGCGAAGGTTCTTCAAGAGAGCACGCAGCTATGGAACCAAGACATTTAGGTGTTATGGCGGTTATCGTAAAATCATTTGCAAGAATTCACGAAACAAACTTAAAGAAACAAGGAATGTTAGGTTTGACTTTTGCAAACGAAGCAGATTATGATAAGATTCAAGAAGACGATACCTTTGATTTTGTTGATTTAGTTGACTTTTCAGAAGGAAAACAATTAACCTTGAAGGTAACGCATGCTGATGGTTCATCTGAAAACATCATGTTGAATCATACATATAATGAAGCACAAATTGATTGGTTTAAAGCAGGATCTGCATTAAACTTAATCAAAGCTCAAAATAACTAATTCAAATTAGAATTACTTAAAAGCCCTTCGTTTGTTCGGAGGGCTTTTTTTATGAATTATCATTACATTTAAATCATGTCAGATTTCTATTTATTTGAGGCTGGAGCCACCAAGACGGCTTTTGTTCATGTCACTAAAGACGGATGTTGTGAGTTGTTGTTACCACCTTTCAATCCAAATAGAAAATATGATGCTTTTGAAATAGCCATTCATGAAGGCATAGATTTATTACCTAATAAAAAGGTCATTTTCTATGGGGCTGGCTTAGCATCAGATGAAAATAAAAACATTGTTCATCAGCTGTTCTCCAATAAATCACTCGGCGGAATTAAAGTGTATGATGATATTCTTGGTGCAGCCAGAGCTACATTAGGAACGACCCCAGGAATTGTTGCGATACTAGGAACAGGAGGTCTTGCAGCAAAATATGACGGAAAGAAGATAGTCAAAAGAAGAGGAGGTTACGGTTATTTAATTGATGATCTTGGTGGAGGATTTGAATTAGGGAAACGATTTTTAGCGCTTTGGTTAAATGGGGATTTATCAATTCGTGTTGATGGAATTTTGAAAGAGAAATTGAAAATTGAAAAAAGTACTTTCACAAAAGAGTTTTACAAAGATCCGGATATTGGTTTTATTTCAAATTTGGTGCCTTTTGTTTTGCAATTTGAAGATGAGCCTGCAATCACGCAAATGATAAAGGCATATTTTAAGTCATTTATTGAAACGCAAGTTCTGCCATTAACAAAAGAATTTGAAATTAATGAATTCTCAATGGTGGGTTCAGTAGCATTCCTTTTTTACAGGCACATAACTTTAGCAGCTAAGGATCATGATTTACGAATAAATCAATGTGTTCAAAATCCAATTCAGCGTCTAATTGAGTTTCATTCGTAGTCCATTAACGATTTAAATCTGAGATTATCTGCTTTAAACCAAAATTGGTCTACTGATTTTATGGGTTAGTAGAAATTATCGTAACCTTTTCATTTATAATTCGGATATTTATATGAAGCAATAATTAATTTTATGAAAGCATTAAGAATTCAAGCTACTGTCAAAACTCCTGAAGTTTTGTTCGATCCTGCGAATAAAGTTTTCGAGATAAAAGGAAAATCAATTCCAGACAATGCTGAAGAATTTTATGCCGATATCCTGGCTTGGTTTGACGATTATGTTGCCAACCCTGCTGAGGAAACCGTACTTAAAATAGATTTGGAATATTTCAATATTTCTTCTTCTAAACGATTGTTGTTTTTGTTGTACAAACTCAATGAGTTAGCTGATCGTGAAAAAGCAGTTAAGGTACATTGGTATCACAACGAGGCTGATGAAGATATGTTTGAAGTTGGACAAGACTACGCCTTTATGGTTAAAGTTCCGTTCGACTTTATAAGCTATTCTTTAACGGCAAAGAAACTTGTAGAAGCTTCTTAAATATTATTACAAACAGTTTTTTTTTTTTTACCCTGACTTCGAATTGCCGGAGTCAGGGTTTTTTGTTAATATTCCTTAATATATGCTAAGCTTGGTTCAACTTTAATTCTCAAACTCTTTTTATTCACGATATTGTTACTACTTTTGCTCCGTTTTAAACAAAAGAATTCATGGAAAATAATATGCTTGCGAAAATATCTTTAGGAATCAATGCGGTTCTAATCATTGCTGTAATAGCTTTGTTTGTTAAAATGCCGAGTGGTTCTGGTGATTCAGCAGTCGCTGAAGATGATTCAACATCAGTAGAGGTGGTGAATGATGGTGAGCTTACAATCGCTTATTATAATGGTGATTCATTAAATTCTACTTCTTTCATGACAGATTTGCAAGCGCAAATGCAAGCGGTTCAAACCAAAGGAGAACAAAAAATGGCAGCTGAACAGGCTAAAGTTGAAAAATGGTCTCAAAAATGGAATCAAAAAAGTCAAACTGGATTGTTACCAAGAGAGCAAGAACAATACTATAAAGAAGCTGCTCAAATGGAGCAAGATATGGCATACGCTCAACAATCAATTCAAATGGAAGCAGCACAAGAAACAGAGCAATTGATGTTGACTCTATATACTAGAATTCAAGTGTATAGTAAGTCTTTCGCAGAGAAAAACAACATTGATCTGATGTTGCAGTATCAGTTAGGTAATGTTGTGTCTTATGGTGCGCCTCATTTAGATGTTACAGCACAATTCATGAAACACGTTGATAATGAGTACAACAGTACTTTTACTGAAGAAGAGGGAATTGAAGAGGAGAGCGCTGAGTAATGTTAATCGCACAAAGGACAAAAGAAAATAACATAGCTGAACATGTAATTTACATGTTTCAAATTGAAGACCTTATTCGAGCAAATAAACTCGATTTGGATGCGGTGATTAATAACATAATCGCTCCACAAATTTCAGACGAAAATTTATTGAAACAGTATACTGACTGGTATGCTGGACTCATTAAGCAAATGAAAGCCGAAGGTATTCAGGAGAAAGGACATAACTCTGATCTCAACGAAATCATCATGGAATTGTTGATGCTTCATAACACAATGTTGAATGTATTGAATGATAAAGGATACAAAGAGAAATTTGAGAAGGCTTTACCGGCGCTCAAGGATTTCCAATCGAAAAGTAATTCTACAAACATCAACATCATAGAAGTTGGATTGAATGCCCTTTATAGTAAAATGATCTTGAAGTTGAAAGGCCAAAAATTTGGACCTTCAACCGAAGAAGCTTTTGGTCATATTTCTCAATTATTGGGATATTTGGCCATTTATTACAAGAAAATGAGGAATGGTGAATTGAATTTTGCCAATAATTAACAATCCTTCCCTTATTTTAGTCACTTTCCTTAGGAATTAATTGTAGATTAGTAGTAAAAACCCGCTGTGCTTGACCGTTTTCTATATTATTGCGTGGCATTGCCTTGGTCAGTAATGCCAATTTGGCTCATCTATTTGTTGTCAGATGTGTTTTACGTGGTGATAAGATTCATCATACCGTACCGTAAAAACGTAGTGGTTTCAAACATAAAAAATTCATTTCCAGAAAAATCTGAAAAAGAACATAAACTTATTGCGAAACGCTTCTACAGGTATTTTGCACACCTCTTTGCTGAATCAATCAAGAATTTAACCATTTCTAAAAAAAGCTTGTCAAAAAGACTAACGGTGAAAAATCCGGAAATAATGGATGAGCTTAGAAAAGAGGGGAGAGATGTTTTATTTCTTTCATCTCATTATAATAATTGGGAGTTTCTGATAAATGGTCAAAGTTTGTTGTTTGATTTTCAGGCGGTAGGAATTGGAATGCCACTTTCAAACAAATTTTGGGATAAAAAATTGAACTCTAGAAGAGAACGATTTGGAATGAAAGTCGTGAATTCAGAGAATTATCGTGAGGTACTTGAATCGTTCAAAGGTACACCAACGGCAACTTTGATTCTAAATGATCAATCTCCAGGAAAAAACGAGAATTGCTATTGGACAACTTTTTTAGGTCAAGAAACTGCTTTTTATTTTGGAGCAGAGATTTTAGCCAATCAAATGGATGCAGCTGTTGTAAACGCAATTATCCACAAAAAGAGAAAAGGACATTACGAATTAGAACTTGAGTTAATCACGAAAGAAGCTCGCAAAGAAAGCTATGGAGTGATTACAGATAAATATGTTCAAAGTCTAGAGCGTGCAATCGAAAGTAAGCCTGAATTCTGGTTGTGGTCACACAAAAGATGGAAAAAAGGTGTTCCTGAAAATTTAGAAGAGATTAAAATCAATCACAAAGAAAGATTTTTAAAGAAATTTAGAAATTAATTCACCGGAAACTTTCTGTGGGCTTTAATTCTTTTTGCTTGCTCTACATGTCGTTCGCAGTGGTAAACAATATATTGAAGTGCATCTCCAACACGCAGTTTTACGATAGGTCTTTTAGTAAAAGACATTTTTGTTTTACGAATATTGATGTTTCTCGCTCCATCAATAGCTTGGATTAATTGAGATTGAAAATCTAAGAATTTATCAACCACATTTTCCGTATCCAAATTTTTATTGATCAAAGGGTTATAATCTTTTGGCGACTTTAGTTTTCGCTTAACATTCTTCAATTTTCCAAGCTTAACTTTAATATAAGTTGAGTTTCCTAAAGGTGAACTTTGAAACATTTCTTCTGGACTCTGGAAACGAGAGTTTAAAATACGTTCTTCAAATGCGGGAACATAAAAGGTGTGAAATGCATTCAAGTGCACAAAGCACTGAGCAATACTCCATGAGGTTTTATCCGGATTCCAATGAAGTTGCTCTTTTGAAAGCCCTTCAAATTCAGTGCGAACTTCATCCATTAACTTATTTGAAATATAGCTAAGCTTATCTAATAAGTCATTAGATTTTATTTTTCGCATTAATGGATTCGCTAGGTTACTCATACCAGTTCAAATATAGATAATCTTTTAAAGCAATACATCCATATTTGATGCCAGAAAATATATTTATCAACGTTAAAAATTGGATAGAGTTTGAAGATTACCTTGCTTTTTAAGTAATGATGTGGCTACCACCATCCAAAATATACACCAGCATAAAGAACTCCTATCAATAATAAACATCCAAGAATCACCATTAATATAGAGAGTAACATTCTTTGTAATATATACTCCATCTCAGGTCCAATATCGTGATTTTGTTTAACGCGTTTGATCAATCGATTATTGAATGTTGTTTTAATCTTTAAGTGCTTGTTTGATTTGGTCTCAATTTTCTGAAATGATTTAAAAGTGTTTTCTTCAGAATCTGGATTTTCCGTTTGGATATTTGCAGCATCTTCTTTTTCAACTTGAATCAATTCATCAGTTTTTGTTTCATCTGCTTGTCCTTGCGAATACACACCTTGGTAAACAAATAATGTAAGTGTAATGAGAATTAGTGCTTTCATGTGTCCTTGTTTTAATCAAATATCGCTGGTTTCATTCAATTGGAAGAATTGAGTTCAGCAAATTTGAATTTTATTTTGTGAAAATCGCCGATTGCAAGATTTTCGTATTTCTTAAGTTCTTACTAAAAGCCGAACTTTTCTCACTATTTTTACGTAAACCAAAGGTTTAACAACAAAGCGCAACTCAACCTAATGTCGCAACAAAAGAAATTCGGAACATTTGCTGGGGTTTTTACCCCTTCTATCTTGACGATTCTTGGGGTAATCATGTACCTGAGAATGGGGTGGGTTGTTGGTAATTCAACTTTGTTTACGCTTTTTGGAGTAATTCTTTTAGCGCATCTAATTTCTATCTCTACGGGATTGTCAATTTCTTCTATTGCCACTGATAAAAAAGTAGGAGCAGGTGGGGTTTATTATGTTTTATCGAGAAGTTTAGGATTGCCAATTGGTGGAGCTTTAGGGATAACTCTTTTTGTAGCAACGGCATTATCGATAGCCTTATACATGGTAGGGTTCGCAGAGATTTTTAATAAGTTTATCGGTTTCGGTTTTGAAATGAATGAAGCCGGCGAAATGGTAAGGACTGAGTTTTATACCAATTCATTAAGGATTACAGGTAGTTTAGGACTTCTATTTCTGACAATTTTGGCTTTCATCTCAACATCTATTGCGCTAAAATCACAGTATTTTATTCTTGGAGCTATTGTCCTTTCATTGTTTTCAATTTTCCTTGGTGATCCTTCAAATGTTACCGCGGTAAGTGCAAACGTTGATTTAGGTCCCTCTGCAGGCTTTGCCGCAGTCTTCGCGATTTTCTTTCCCGCCGTTACTGGATTTACTGCTGGTGTTGCCATGTCTGGTGATTTGAAAGATCCTAAAAAGGCAATTCCGATAGGTACCATGTTGTCAATCGCTGCTGGATTGTTGATTTATACCATTTTAGCTTTGTTCATTTTCTATTCGTTTGACTCCAGAACTTTAATTGGAAATCCGGAAGCTTTATTTGAAATGGCGTTGGTTCCATTTTTAGTTTTTCTTGGAGTTTGGGGAGCTACGTTATCTTCGGCACTTGGGGGAATTCTCGGAGGACCAAGAATTTTACAGGCCATGTCTGTGGATAAAATCACGCCAAAATTATTCGCAAAAGGAGTAGGAGCGGGAAATGAGCCAAGAAATGCGCTGATTCTAACCGTTATAATTGCAGAGGCTGGAGTTTTGATTGGTGATTTAAATGTAATTGCAGAAGTGGTGTCCATGTTCTATTTGTCGGCGTATGGGTTTATTAATCTTTCTTTCTTCTTAGAATCTTGGGCGAGTTCAGATTTCAATCCTACTTTTAAGGTAAAGAAGTGGGTGGGACTCTTAGGCTTTATTGCCACTTTTATTATCATGTCACAGCTCAATTTACTAGCAATGGTTGTGGCGATAATCATCATTGGAGGAATCTATTTTTTCTTGTCAAGAAAACAAGTCGCTTTAGGAACAGGTGATATTTGGCAATCTGTTTGGGCGACAATCGTGAAAAAAGGATTGAAGCGAATGGAAGCTGGTAGCGACCACAAAAGGAACTGGAAACCAAATACGCTATTATTCAGCATAGGTGCCAAACACCGAACTAAAATGATTGAGTTCTCTAAAGCCGTTTCGGGTCATGGTGGAATCATTACTAATTTTGATTTAACAGAAAATGAAGAAGCGACTGTTCTGTTTCCAAAAGCAAAAGAAACAGTTGAAGACGAAGAGTTAGAGAAATTCGGGATTTTCGGAAGGAAGTTAGAAGTTCAAAATTCATTTAAAGGAATAGAAAGCATTGCATGCACCTTCGGGTTTTCTGGTATAGAGCCAAATACTGTTCTAATGGCATGGCCAGGCGAAACCGAAAACCCCATCTGGTTCACTCAAATGACCCAAAAATTGGTTGATCTAGATTATAATGTCTTGTATCTAGATTATGATGAGCGCTGGGGATTTAGAAAGCAAGAGAAAATTGACTTGTGGTGGAGAGGCGTGAGTAATAACTCAGAACTGATGCTTTTATTGGCGAAGTTCATCTTGTCAAGTCCAGATTGGTCACAAGCTAGTATTAGAATAATCCTAGTAAATGAAACAAATGTCGATTTTAAGATAATTGAAAATAGAATTCAACAGGTATTGGATCAATTTAGAATTGAGGCAGAGATTAAAATCGTGAATAACGAACTCGATAAAAAGCCTATTTATGAATTAATGAAAGTACATTCTTCTGAAGCCGATTTAGTGTTTGTCGGAATTCCAGATATAGAAGAAGGGGAGGTAGATTCGTTTGTAAATAGAACAAATAATTTGGTTCATACTATTGGAACAACTCTATTAGTCAAAGCCTCAAGTCAGTTTGAAGAAACTGATTTGAAAATTGAACACATTGATTTAAAATCAGAATCTGAAAAAATTAATGAAGAAAGTCTTTTACCTTTAGAAAGCTGTAAAGATGAATCTTTCAATAATATCATTACAAAGTTTGATGCAGAGTTGAACAGAATCGTTCATGAATTAACTGAGAATAGCGTTCAACGAATTGAAAACTATCACCACCGAATTTTCTCACAAATAATTGAGGTGATGGATTCATTTTTAGATGATGTCTCATCTGAAGATGAAATGAATGTTCTACACGAAAAATTAAAAGTGGTTCTTGAACAAGTCGAAGAAGTACTAAACGATTCTATACATCATCAATTACCTATCGTTTCTGCTGAATTTGAAAAGGATATTTCTTTATACCTGAGACATAAAGAGGATTTTATAAATCATCTACCATTGAAGATTCAAATTGCTTCAATGTATGATCAGCAAAAAGAATTAAAATCAGTTTCTAGAAAAGTAAAATTCAGACAAGCTGTTCAACGAATTTGGTATTCTGAAGGAATGCTTGAGTCTTACGATCAATTTTTAGAATTTGGTTATCACAACCTGGTATTATTGCATCAATCAAAGAATTTGATGCACAACATTATCTGGGATTTCATGACGGTGATTCGAAAAAAAGAAGAGCTGAGTGTAAAAATTTCAGAGTTAAAATCAAAACTAGATACTGCAATTGCTGATTTAGATCAAGAAGCCATGAACTTGTCAGCAAACTTCTTTAAACGTATCAGGAATAAAGAGCGTGAGAATATGAACCAGCTCAATGAAATTATTCTTGAGAAGAAGTATTTATTGACTTTGCAAGAAAAATATGCCGCTACAGGTCCTTCTGTCGTAAAAGAACTGAGAAAAGAACTTTTCGCTTTTCCTCAATACTGGAACAGAAATATAAAAGTATTTACCACCCAATTACTGTGTGATGTGCAGTTAATGAAGTTTTCTGCTCGTCTTCAGGAATTTTCAGATGAATCCGCGAAATATACTGAAAACACTTATTTAAAGGCGTTAAGAAAAAATATTGAAAGTTTTGAAGCCAAGGTTGCGTTATTAAAACAGGCCATTGAATCGAAAAAAGAAAAAGATATTATTAACGCGGATGTATTGTTAGATGAAGAAATTTTCTTGAATTCGGATGCGGTAATAACCAAATTAATTGACTCAATAAATAAAGCCTTGCTTCACATTTCAGAAGAAGTTGAGTTAATGACAGCATCTTCAATAAACGCCATTAGAGATCATCAAGGTAAGAATGTGAAAACGGAAAAAGTGGCTTTAAGAGATATCACTGAATATCTGGTGAAAAAGGAGTTTGAAGATCCGATTCATGAACAAATCCAATTATTCTACGAGCAATTAAAAAGAGCAATTGGTAAAATAACGAATGCGGTTAATCTGATTCAAAGCGGTCTTGACACCTACGCCACTTCCACGGTCTTAGAGCAACTTTCTGAGGCGATTGAGTTATCTGAAAATGAAATAGCGGATAGTCAAGTGCAGATTGAAACGGCTCAAGAGGCTTTTGAAACAGAATTGAGAGATCGAAAAGAAGGCTTGAAAAAAGCCTTGGATATCAACCAGATTATAGAGCAAATTGAAACCTTGACGCAATATGTTAAACAGCATAAACGTAGAAATGGAATTACTCAATCTGTTCAGAAAGTGAACCAGTTGATCGGTACAAAAGTTAGCGAAGGCTTAAACTATTTCATTCAAAAGCAACAGGATATTTCTGCGATAAAATATAAGCAGCAATACAGAGCGTCTGTTTCAGAACAAGGTGTGATAGCTGACTTTATGGAACTTATTTCGCCAAAAACAGAATTGCCGTTTTATTATCAGCAGATGTACACGACTTCTAACTTTAATGATGTCTCATCAGTTGAAAATAGAAGAGATGAAATTGATCAAATTGTAAAAGGTTTAGCTCGAATAGATAAAGGAACACCTGGAGCAATTTTGGTCTTAGGGTCAGCTGCTAGCGGTAAATCCTTCTTAACGAATCATATTGCTAACTTCATATTGAAAGGAAAAACTATTCATGTTCATCCTTCTATCAATAACACTAGAAAAAAAGAAGATCTTTTAAAGGCAATTCAGCGAGCAACTGCCCAAAAAGGAAGCCTTGAAGATATCATGGAAGGTTTACCTGCTAAATCTACTTTTGTATTTCAAAATTTAGAGCGTTGGTGGATCAAAGCGAAAGATGGTGAGTTATTAGTGAATGAATTGGCTAAACTCATTGAATTATATGGTGATAAACATTACTTTATTCTAAATGCAAATATACATTCCTATCAATTAATGACAGAGGTGTCGTTCATTCAAAATGTGATTGCAAGAACTGTAATATTAGCTCCGTTGACACCTGTTCAAACAAGAGAAGCTATTTGGAATAGGCATAAAACAGGAGGGCTAATAGCCAATTTTAACGGAGCATCAGAAAAGCATTTATCTCCAGCAAAGTTGAGCAAAGCTTTGAGTAAGTATCATAGTTCTTCAAACGGAGTTATTGGTGTTGCACTAAATCAATGGATTGCGGCTATTCATAAGATGGAGGATCATGACATTTATTTGACGGCTCCAAAGAAAATTGAATTCCCAGATTTAGTAAAGACTGAATTAAAAAACTTGATTTACCAGTTGTTCATACATTACAATCTGACCAAGTCAGAATTAACGCGACTTTACGGAAAAGAAAACGCTAAATGGATTGAAAGAAGCTTGAATAGTTTAGAGGCAGCAGGTTTGATAAAAATTAATGAACGAGATGCTTATTCAATCAACTCTTTAGCAAAACCATATGTAGAAAATTGGTTAAGTGAATTAGGATTTATTAAGTGAATGAAACGATAAACAATATCGACCTTTTAAAAGCGCCAAACTTTAATCAGATTGGTAGCATACAAATCAATACTTTGATTCTGTTAATGACTTTTGCTGCGTTGATTTTTGGTTTCTTTTTTGTGTTTAAAAAATATATCGCTCCATTTTTAGGATCAAGAAGAGCGGTTAAAAAAGCGAGTATACTTACTTTTCGTTTAGAGGTTCTCATTTGGGGATTGTTTGCCGTTTTTGCTGTGTATCAATTATTAACAGATAGTTTTTACATCACGATTAGTATTTTAATCTTAGTGATTTTGGCGGGTAGAAATTTTTGGAGAGATTTATTTGCCGGAATTGCTTTCAAAATTGAGAATAAATTCGAAATAAACGACCCGGTGAAATTTGGCGATTTTGTTGGTGTGTTAGAGAAAATATCTACCCGAAATATTCAAATCAAAACAGAAAATGAGGAGCTCGTTTTAATTCCATTTAGGAAGTTGTCTAATGCAGTATTCATTAAAAGACAAGCCAAAGGTAAATTACATTCTGCGAAAATTTCATTGAAAATAGGAACGCGCAGTCCTGACGAGTTATTGAGACAAATTAACAATTGGATTTATCAATGTCCTTGGGCAATTGTAAATGATAAGGTAAGTGCCAAAATTGTTTCAGAAGATGAAATACTTGTGACGGTTTATGCCATTGACCTATTGTCAATTAACAAGACTGAAGCTTATCTAAAAAAAAGATTGAATAAAGTGGGTTAAGGCATTTCGTTCATGTAAGTTTTCATTATATTAAACGACTAGAACAGCAAAACCTACATTTAAATGAGTAAAATCGTCATTATCGGTAATGGAATTTCAGGCGTTACCGCAGCTAGACACATAAGAAAGAATAGTGATGACGAAATTCTAATTATCTCAGGAGAATCAAAACATTTTTTTTCAAGAACAGCTCTCATGTACGTATACATGGGTCACATGCGCTTCCAAGACATTAAGCCTTATGAAGATTATTTTTGGGAGAAAAATAGAATAGACTTGGTGCATGATTTCGTTAAACGGATTGACACCGATAAGAAATCACTTGAAATGACCAATTCGGATGAAATTTCATACGATAAACTCATTTTGGCAACAGGGTCAAAACCGAATAAATTTGGCTGGCCAGGACAAGATTTAAAAGGAGTTCAGGGCTTATACACACTGCAAGACCTTGAATCCATTGAAGAGCATTCCAAAAATGCGCAACGAGCTGTAATTGTTGGAGGAGGTTTGATCGGTGTTGAATTAGCTGAAATGATGCTTTCAAGAGGAATTGATGTCACTTTCTTGGTAAGAGAATCTAAATTTTGGGGCAATGTTTTACCTGAAGAAGAAGGTAGATTGATCTCTAAACATATTGAGTCACATCATGTTGATTTAAGGTTCAACACTGAATTAGAAGAGGTTATTGATGATGGTACGGGAAAAGCAAAGGCAATTAAAACCAAATCGGGAGAAATTATAGAATGTCAAATCGTAGGATTAACTGCCGGGGTTTCTCCAAATGTTGAATTCATTAAGGATTCTAATATCGAAGTTAATCGAGGAGTTAAAATCAATAAGTACTTTGAAACATCAGTAAAAGATGTCTACGCTATTGGTGATTGTGCAGAGTTTGATGAGGGCATCAATGGGAGAAGACCGATAGAACAGGTTTGGTATACAGGTAGAATTATGGGAGAAACTGTTGCGCAAAATATTTGTGGTAATAGAATGCCATACAGTCCGGGTCCATGGTTTAATTCAGCTAAGTTTTTTGATATTGAGTATCAAACTTATGGTTGGGTTCATGCTAACCTCCAAGAAGGTGAACATGATTTTTACTGGGAACATAAAAACGGTAAAATTTGTATGCACCTAGTTTGGGATAAAAACACCGAAGAATTCAAAGGAATCAATGTATTTGGTATCAGAATGCGTCATGATTTATTTGATCAATGGCTAAAAGATAAAGTAAGCATAGGCTTTATTATGAGTAATTTAAGGTCGGCGAACTTTGATCCTGAATTGTTCAGAACTTATGAGCAAGATGTGATAGATGAATTCAATGTGAAGACAGGAAAAAATGTAGAATTAAAAGCCAAAAGTTGGTGGCGTAATCTTTTGACGAAATAATTATGAAAAGTATTAAGAGATTAGGTTTTATCGTTTTTCTGCTTGGAATTTTACTGTTCACAGCAAATATCTTTCTCGGAGAATATAAATTTAATGCTGAAAAAATACGGTCGCATTTTGATGCTACTCCAGACGTTATTGATGTAGGAGATACCATTGCTGAAGGGATAATTGATGCTGTTCAACAATACGAAGCAACGAATTCGGCTCCTTATACTAATGTAATTTCATTTAACGCAGCTCTGCCTGAAATTATTGACAGACACAATCACAATATTTCTGATGCACTTGTTGAAATTGAAGGAATTTCAAAAGAAGAAGTAAATGCTGTGGTCATGGCAGCAAATGCTCAAGGTGATATTCAATATTCAGAAGAAATAATAAATTCGGCTCTTTCTGAAAATGCTGACAAAGCCAAGTTGTTGATAGACAATACTTCTTGGATGTATACTGATGCTAAACAATATGCAGATGTAGCTGAATTTGAAAGCACGTTGCAATCTAAAGTAGATGAGCTCAATCAAAATGTGGGAAGAAAATACCATGTGTCAACAGAAAGTTGGTCTTTGCTAGACATTAATAAAGCGATTATTGAAAGTGGTACTAAATCTTCAACAGGTCTTTGGTTCTTCTTAACCTTTGGATTAATGATCTTGGGGTCAGTGGTATACAATGGAAGTAATTATAAGCTTTTGGGTCAAGCAGGAATCAAAAATGACGGAATTTATCATGAAAGCGCAACCAATAGAGGCTGGGTAGCATGGATTGTGATGCTTTTTCTAGTTGGATTTTATGTAGCGCTTTATTTCTATCCGCAATACATTGCTAATGCAGTACTGTTGGTTGATCCAATAAGTGAAGGATTGAGCGGAAATCCTGCCAGTCAATGGTTCTTATATGGTTTCATTTATTGTGTTGCCATGACGGTGATGGCAATCAGAATGTATATCAAGTATCGTCATAACAGGTATCAAATCTTTAGAACGACTGTCGTATTATTCTTCCAAATTGCCTTTGCATTTATTATTCCAGAACTACTCGTGCGTTTTAATATGCCTTATTACGATTTTAAAAACGCCTGGCCCTTAGATTATGACTTCTTTTTTACTTACAATATTGAGAACTTAATTGCTAACGGTACACTTGGGATTTTTATGTTGGTTTGGGGAATCATTCTTACCCTTATCATTGTTCCGGTAATGGTCTATTTCTTCGGGAAACGTTGGTACTGTTCTTGGGTTTGTGGATGTGGAGGACTAGCTGAAACTTTAGGCGATCCGTATAGACAATTATCCAACAAAAAAATGTGGGCATGGAAATTAGAAAGGTATTTGATACATGGGGTTTTAGTTTTTGCTATTATCATGACCGGATTAGTCTTGTATACATTTTTCACTGGGGCCGGAAGCTTATTTGGAATTGATACTTATTATATTTCTGTTGTCTATGGATTTTTGATTGGATCTATTTTTTCTGGAGTCATAGGTACCGGTTTTTATCCAATATTCGGAAACAGAACATGGTGCAGGTTTGGTTGCCCTTTGGCGGCTTATATGGGGCTTGTTCAACGTTTTAAATCTAGATTTAGAATAACAACTAACGGAGGCCAATGTATTTCTTGTGGGAATTGCTCAACCTATTGTGAACAAGGTATTGACGTAAGGGCATATGCTCAAAAAGGACAAAATATCATTCGATCTTCTTGTGTTGGATGTGGGGTTTGTTCTGCCGTTTGTCCAAGAGGGGTGCTCAAGCTTGAAAATGGCCCTGAAGAAGGTCGTTTCGGGAATGAAGGACCAATTGTTTTGGGAAATGATGGTTTTGAGTTGAATCAATAGGCTGACTCTAATTTTAACGGAGTATTTATTTCTTATCTTTCTCAAAAGTAAAGTGAGTTGATTGGTCATTCTGCAGAGTGATCACAATTTTTTCATCCGTCCATAAAAGAATGAAATAAGCCGCCATCACTTCACCGTGGATGTAAAACTCATTTTCACCAAATCGCTCCCATTTTCCTCCAATGTAAATTTGAGCTTCCTCCTCCTGGTAACACCCAGTAATTCCATTTGGGCTGATGAATGAAGTACAAGCGAAAATGGTGTATGCTGTCGTGTCTCCAATAGTCATCATTGAAGTCATTTTATAGCACTCATCATAATTTACATCTTCTGCTTCTTGAGCAAAAAGTCCAACATTTAAAGTGAGAAAAAGTAAAGTAACAAGTGTTTTCATGTCTGATCTAATACCAGTTATTGTGCCAATTTACGAAGTTTATTCTTTTATCTTAATAATCTTGCATCAGTTGCTGATAACGTTCGGTCATACCAAGTCTTAAGTAACAGGTCTTTAAAGCATTAATAACGCCTTCATCTTTCTTGTTCGTTAAATACGCTCGTTGTAAGAATGGCAAAGCTTCTTTCATTTTAGCAGTGGCTTGATCAGATAGCTTTTTATAAAGTTCATTGTCTTGAGTGGCATTGGCTTGGTCGTTCAAATCTGCAGCCTGATTGAAGTAAATCGACCCAATTCCGTAATTTGCTGTGAAATTTTTGGGAGACAATTCGATAATCTTTTTGAAATCAGCAATGGCTTTCTCTTCATTTTCTAAATGCTGATGAATCGCTCCTCTGCATACCAAGTATTCTACTTTTTTAGGCGCTAGATCTACCAATACATTTGCTGATTTTAATGCTTTTTCGTTTTCTTGTTGAGTCACATAGAAATTGGTTTTCATAACAAGCAAAGCTTCACTTTTATCATCCTGTTTTAGTCCTTTATTGAGTAATTTGAGATAATCTGGTGATTGTTCTCCCACTAAAATGGCGGCATATTCATAAGCTACTGGATCTTTTTTATAGTTTTTTAGCAATTGCTTTTTGTAATTTGAATAAGCATCCAAATCCTTTAAATGTCTTGAGAGGATAGCACACATATAAAGATCCATTTTAGTTTCGGGAGCTTGTTTATAGCAGTTGTATGCCTCTTCATATGATTTCTCATTATATAAAGTGCGACATTTCAAAGAATCATTCTGACCAAAACTCAGCTGACTGATTAAACAACAAATGAAAAGAAATTTGTACATATGAGTAAAACGCAATTAATCTATAAAATAGTATCGATTGGACAAACCTAAATAAAAATAATACGTGTTAATGAATATAACCCAAAACGCTCAACATGAAATTTTTATTTCTTCTCTTAATTAATATCTCGGTGCTCTCTTTCTCTCAGTCATTTCAGCCTTTTAAGGAAGATGTTCCCAAAAGATTTCACGAATTGAATAATCCGAGTCAAGCGGATTATTTTTTCTATTCTATTAAGACCGATACTTTAGGAGATAGCATTATTTTTAATCAATATTTCAGAAACGGCCTAACTGAAGTAGAAATTTTGTGTCCAAATTGGGGCGGAGGATGGTCGCCTACAGGCGATACTACTTGGCTAGGAAGAACTATTATTTATGACACCCTTCTTCAAACACTTGAATTAACGAATGATTCTGCAAGTCAATTGTTATTTGACTTTAGTATTCCATTAGGGGATTCAGCATTGTTTTATTCAGATGCAAGTAACGATTATTTTATGGTACATACATCATTAAGTCAAGAGACTATTTTAGGATCTTTAGATTGGGTAAAAACCTACGAAATTCATCACTATGATAATCTTGGTAGTACAATAAATTCCAATCTTCACGGCTTTGAAATTAAACTGGGTGATACCCTTGGACTAATTAATTTTATAGACTGCAAGAATTTTCCTTACCAAGAAACAGGAGTTAGCTTAATGGGGCAACTGCACCCAACAATTGGTACTTATCAGATGACTTATGATGATGCATTCCCTTGGGATGTTGGAGATGAATTAGGGTATGTGGGTTATCATTATAGTCCTCAAGAATTTTATCAGAACAAACATTATAGAATATTGAAGGTTACCGACAGAATAGAAACGACAGATTCTGTAAACATCTATTTCGATTATACTGATTCATTGGTAAATACAACGCCCAATTTTCAAGGACCTGGTTTTTACAACATTCATTATTACAGCCCTATTAGCTTTAAAAAGGGACAAAATATTAGTGAGTACCCTTCTGGTATGATGGCAATTTTTGATGATTTTAACATTTCCGATAGCATTGATGATTGTGGTCTAAGAGCAAGATTGACATACACAACTTCGTTTGAATTTTACTGTGACAGTTCTCAGAATATGGCGCCTTATGATGGTTTTGGGTCAGTTTTAGTAGGTAGAACTTATAAAAGTGGACTTGGAAAGACAAGTTCTCACCCGATTTATTATGGTCCACCTCAAGATCATCCAAGTCAAAGTGGATATTTATCCTATTCAATCATTGATGGTGTTGTTTGTGGTTCGCAGTTTTTTTTAAGTCAAGAAGAATTGGATGTTATTCAGTTTCAACTTTACCCAAACCCAGCTAAAACTCAAGTGACTATTCAATCCACCGTTCAGGGGGAAGAAATTATTTTGCTCGATATGCAGGGAAAAATACTTCGATCTATTATGCCAACATCCACCCAGGTTATTATGGATGTTAGCGATTTAGATGCTGGAATTTATTTCGTTCAATTAAGATCTCAAAATAACGCGGGTCTGCATAAATTGGTAATTGAATAAAGTTTTTAGTGAAAGCGTAAGTAATTTGATAATGAATCGTTCAAAGCAAATTAATTGCATCTTTGCGTTTCATGAAAGCCAATCCTAAAATAGTCGTAATCATTCCTGCCATGAACGAAGAAGGTTCAATTGGAAAGGTGGTTTCAGAAATTCCACAGGATTTAGTAGCCGAGATATTAGTTTGTAATAATGGCTCAACAGATGACACGAAAAAAGTCGCAGAAGAAGCTGGAGCTATCGTTTTGGATGAACCTAAAGCAGGTTATGGGTGGGCTTGTCTAAAAGGGATGGATTATGCTTCGAAAATGGAAGAGAAACCTGATATTATTTGCTTCATAGATGGCGATTATTCTGATTATCCTGAAGAAATGAAACTTGTTGTTGCTCCAATCATTGAGAATGATTTCGATATGGTAATTGGTTCTCGGGCATTGGGTCAAAAAGAAAAGGGCTCAATGACCTTTCCACAACGTTTCGGAAATTGGCTTGCAACGCGTTTAATGCGATTATTTCATGGTGTGAAATACACAGATCTTGGACCTTTCAGAGCGATTAAATATAATGAGTTGATGGATTTAGGTATGGTGGATAAAACCTATGGTTGGACGATCGAAATGCAGATTAAAGCAGCAAAAAATAAGTTGAAAACTTGTGAAGTAGCTGTTAATTACAAGAAAAGAATAGGGCATTCAAAGGTTTCAGGAACAGTAAAAGGAACCATTGGAGCAGGTTACAAAATAATTCTCACAATTTTTAAATATCTATAGCGTTCTATCATTCAGGATGTTATCTGCTAAGTTATTTGCTGTGATGATTTTTGATTCATGGAGTAAATTGATTTTCAAGGGCTTCGCCTGTCGCAATTCAAGTTATTAACAATTCACAATCTTACGTCTGAAAATCGTATCTTTACTTTTCGTTTTATAAAGAAAATAGATGGGTAAAATAATTGCAATAACAAATCAAAAAGGAGGGGTAGGGAAAACCACAACAGCTATCAATTTAGGAGCTAGTTTCGGTGTGCTAGAATACAAAACATTGATTGTTGATGCAGACCCGCAAGCAAATGCTACATCAGGTGTTGGCTTTGATCCTAGAAATGTTGAGAAAAGTGTTTATGATTGCTTGATCAACGAAATGGATCCGAGAGATGCTATCATTGAAACTGAAAACCCGAACCTTGATATTATTCCTGCTCACATTGATTTAGTTGGTGCGGAGCTAGAATTAATCAATGAAGAGAATCGTGAACATAAATTAAAGAATGCGCTCGACAAGATCAAAGATGATTATGATTTTATCATCATAGATTGTTCACCTTCTTTAGGTTTAATCACAGTAAATGCTTTAACTGCCTCTGATTCAGTTTTAGTTCCTGTACAATGTGAATATTTCGCTTTAGAAGGCTTAGGTAAGTTATTGAACACCATTAAAATTGTTCAAAGCAGATTAAATGAAGAGTTGGACATGGAAGGAATCGTACTAACCATGTACGACACGCGTTTGAGGCTAGCCAACCAAGTGGTTGATGAAGTGAAAACACATTTCCAAGATTTAGTATTCAATACGATAATTCATAGAAATACAAGATTAGGTGAGGCGCCAAGTTTTGGTGAAACCATCATCATGCATGATGCTACGTGCAAAGGGTCAATTAACTATTTGAATTTCGCCAGAGAGATTCTACAGAAGAATGACTTAACGAAAATGAAAAACAAAGACAAACAATTGATTTAAGTGCAATGACGAAGAAAAGGGCTTTAGGAAAAGGATTAAGTGCATTACTTGAAAATGCCAATACAGATATTACAACAAAGAATTTTGGTGTTGAGCAAAAAACAGTGGGATCAATTGCAACAATTTCTATTGAAAGAATTGAAGCAAACCCATGGAACCCAAGATCTACTTTTGAAGAAGAGGCATTAGAAGAGTTAAAAGAATCAATTAAGGTTCACGGAATTATTCAGCCTTTAACGGTTAGAAAATTAGGTAGAGACAAATATCAGCTCATTTCTGGTGAAAGAAGGTTTAGAGCATCTCAGTTAGCAGGACTTGAAGAAGTGCCATGTTATATCAGAATAGCGAATGACCAAACTATGCTTGAAATGGCATTAGTTGAGAACATTCAAAGAGAAGATTTGAACGCTATTGAGGTGGGACTATCTTATCAACGATTGATTGACGAATGCGATTTAACGCAAGAAAAGTTAAGTCAAAAACTAGGTAAAAGCCGTTCAAACATTACGAATTACTTAAGATTATTGAACCTTCCTGCACCAATTCAAGTTGGAATTAGAGAAGGATTGATATCAATGGGACATGCAAGAGCATTAGTTTCTGCTGGTGAAGAGAAAAATCAAATTTCTATTTTCAAACAAATCATTGCAGAAGGACTTTCGGTAAGAGATGTTGAAGCTTTAATTAAAGGTAAAAAATCCGGAACAACTACTTCAGGTAATGGAGCGGCTTCAGGATATGATTTTGATGACCAAGTATTGAAATTTACAACAAGTCTTTCAGAAAAATTAAGTGCTAAAGTGCAACTTTCTGCAAACAATAAAGGTAAAGGAAAGCTCGTTATCAATTTTGATTCTGAAAAAGAGCTGAATGAAATCATTGAAAAAATAGGGTAGACCTAGATTTTTGATCAGCCAAACGGACAATGGCAAAATCAATTTTTATATTTCTTTTTACTTGTGGATTTGCATTTGGCGGGTACTCAAAAGATACCTTAAAGGTCAAACAAGTTGATACTTCGTACGTACATATTCCAAAACGTGCAGCCTTGTTCTCACTGTTTCCAGGTGCTGGTCAGATTTATAATGAATACGGGTATCGTAAATATGGTAAAAAGAACAGGGCCTGGTGGAAAGTTCCTCTGATTTATGGTGGAATGGCAACCACATCTTACTTCTGGTTCCAGAATTATCAACGTTCGCAATTACTGAAAGAAGAGATACTGTATAGAAGAGAGTTTGGAGATTCTACCAATTTGCATCCTGCCTTGGCGGTATTTACGACAGAGGCGCAACTCACAGGTGGTTATACTGATGACTTAGTAGATTCAAGAGGCTTTGATGACGTGGCAAAACGAAGAGATTTACTCATGTTTGCCACAATCGGAATCTATGGTCTTCAAATTATTGAGGCTTATGTAGATGGGCATTTTGTGTCTTTTGATGTATCAGAAGATTTGACAATGAGTTGGTATCCAACTATGCTAAATAGAAAAACGCCCGGAATAAGCCTAAACCTTGGGTTTAATGCCCCAAACAGCACGTATACTCGAGAACCAATCGTTCCGTTATTTTAAATTGAGATCTACTTAGCGTCTCTCAAGCACTTTCTAACTTTACGCTCGTGAGCTTCACGCTCATCTGGAGTGGTGTTAGGAGTAGCTAACATTGCTTTACAATGATTATCAATAACTTCCATTCTAGCCAGAATAGCATCAAATTCGTCATCTCCAGCAGTTTCAATTGCCTTGTTCACTGAATCGTTCTTCACTACGCAGTCACAAAAATCCCATTGCTCACCATAAGTGGCTTCAATTAAGTTTTCAATTTCTGCTTCCTCATTCACATATCCTGAGTCATCCATGAACAATGTGGAATCAACTAATGTAGTGTCAACTAGAGTATCAGTGTTTAATGTATCTACCTGGTCGTTATTATCGGCAGGTTCACCATCTCCAGAACAAGAACTAAAAGCAGCTATTAAAGCAACAAGGGTAAACGGAATTAATCTTTTCATAGTTTAAGCAATCAATTTTCAAGGCTAAAATACAACAATTAGCGAAATTTTTCGTATCTTTTGGTATAGATGTTGTTTAATCAACAAAATATGAACGCCCTCAGATATTACATAGTAGCAGTTTTGTGTGTATTTACTCTAAACGTAAATGCCCAAATTACTATTCCATCAGATCACCCTGACAGCCTAAGGTCGTATGAATCGGAAGCAGTTCCGATTTATACAAAGGATTATCTGAATCAATACAAGCGATACAAGCGAATTATTGTAAAAGTGTATCCCTATGCTTTATATGCTTCTGATGTCTTGTATGAATTAGAAGAAGAGTCTGAAACACTCAATAAAACGAGAAAGAAAAAGAAGTTCTACAAAAAGGCATACAAAAACTTAAAGGATGATTTCAAGTATGTCTTTCTAGATTTATACACCTCAGAAGGTAAGATGTTAATGAAGCTGGTTCACAGAGAAACAGGAATGACGGTTTATGAGATAGCCTCAAAATACCGTGGAAAAGACAATGCTACATTATTTAATGTGATGGGTAAAATGTGGGATCAAGATGTTAAGATTAAGTTCGACCCACAAGGTGAAGATAAAATTGCTGAACATGTAATTAAAGACATTGAAGCTGGAATTATCCCTTTCAAAGAAGACGTAGTTCGGGTGGATAAAGAGCAATACAAAGCAAATCAAAAAGCCCACAAAAAACGGGTAAGAGAAAATAAAAAGCGCATCAAAGAAAATCGCAAAAGGTGCAAGCAAAAAGAAAAAGCCGATAAAAAGGCGAAGTAGTACTTCATCTAATGGTGGAAAATCATTAAGAACTGCGAAACACGACAACCTCCACCTCGACTGCGCTCGGTCAGCGGTCAACTAACCACGAACCACCTCTACTGCGCTCGGTCAGCGGTTAACGAAACACGAGTTTCCAGTTTCCAGTTTCAAAACATTTGCCCACACTGAGCAAAAACGAAGTGTCATCTCGCAACGAAAAACGAAACACGAACAACGAAAAACGAAACACGAAAAACGAGTTTCCAGTCTCCAGTTTCACTCTCCCCAATAACACCCCAACGAAAATCGCTTCCCATTTATATCGCCTCAAACGAAGTTGTAATTCCCTTAATCAAAGCTGAAGAAAATCCATTGTGTTCCATTTCATTTAAACCAGCAATAGTACAGCCTTTCGGTGTTGTTACTTTGTCAATCTCAGCTTCAGCATGATTTCCTTTTTCAATGAGTAAAGATGCCGCTCCTTTTACAGTTTGGTTGACAATCGCTTCTGCTGTTTTAGAGTCGAATCCAATTTGAATTCCTCCTTGTACCATGGCTCTCATAAACCTTAATACATAAGCAATTCCGCAAGCTCCAAGTACGGTCGCAGCTTCCATCAAATCTTCGCTGATTTTCAAAGTTGTGCCGCAATTATTGAATAATTCTTCAACCTTAGTAAATGCCGATTTATCAACATCTCCACAAATGCAGGTCACAGATTCCTGAACATCTGCAGCCGTATTGGGCATTGCTCTTACCACTTGCTGTTCAGAATTAAAGGAAGCCTTTATCGTTTGAATATCTACACCGCTAGCAGTTGAAACTAAAATTTGATCTGGCTTCAGTTCTGAAGAAATTTCAGAACAAATTCCTTCTAAATTATACGGCTTTACTGCTAAAATAATTATCGAAGCGTTTTTTATTGCTTCAGAATTGTTGTCCGTAATTTGAACCCCTCTAGTTTTAAAGTCATTTAACAAATGAAGATTTCTTTTAGTGATGGTCAAGTTGCTGGGAACAAAAGTCTGGTTACTCAATAAACCTTCAGCTATCGCCTTTCCTAAATTTCCGCCACCAATAATGGTTATTTTAATATCATTCATTTGTCAAATTTTCGCAAATCTAGCAAATGTTTTAGTTAATTGATTTTAAAGGGGAAAGCCTAAACCTATTCCTAAAGATAAGTCATGTCTTTCAGGACCGTAGTTGTCTTTATTTACGATTCCAAAATGATAGCCATAGGTAAGATGTGCAGAAAGTTTTAGATTACCTGCAATATTAAAATGACTGTGTAATCCGGCTTCTGGAGTTAGATTAATTCCGCCACCGCGATTGTTAGTGTAAAAATAATCTGCGCCCATTCCAACAATTGGACGAATGAACATTTTCTGCTTGAATCCAAGTATATATTTAACTCCAGCCGCATAACTCTGGTTTTTCAAAAATTCAAAATTTAAACCAGCTCCAGTTAGGGTGAAATATTTTGAACCCCATCTGCCTTTTAAATACATGATGCTTAACCCTGCTAAAATGTTACCTGCTGGCCTTAATGAACCAATGGCTTCAAAGTGTAAAGTTTTGGATGATGGATCTCTAAAATCATAAGCCGGTTGAATGATGGCACATTCTTCAAGACTTAATCCATTTTTAATCGCCCAAGCTTCAATAAATTCAAGGTCCATTTCAAAGATATCTGCATACTGATATGTTTCATTAATGGATTGTGCAACCTCAAGTCCTTCTGTTTGTTCTATTAAGTAACCAACTGCACAAATGGTTTCGTCTTTATCAATAAAGCAAGGTGCTCTTTCACCTGGATAATCATAATTTTTAGGGTATTCGCCCTTCATTGCGTATTCGTGTAAAAGGTCAGCGATATGCGTTCTATTTACTTTTTGAGTTTTATTAAGATGATTGGTTTCACCAGTTCTGATGAGTTGCTCAGCATACAAAAGATGACAGGCTACCCGCATTTCTTCTGTAATGGTTAATCCAGGAAAATAAACGGCGAATAACTTGGCTGATTCATTTTGAATAATTGGATTGACAACTTGATGTCGTCCTGCAAAAGAAATGGATGTAAAAAGGGCAAAAAGTATAAGTATGGGAGTCTTCATTGATTTAATTTAGGAATCTTTAGCTATGGATGCAAGTCTATCATGTATTCCATAAAATAGATTCATTATATGATTTTTACCCTAGTTTTTTGGTAACCTGTTTACGATTTCTTGATAGACCCTCGGTGCACTATACATTTTATGATTTCCCGGTCTGTTGTAGGCTGAGAATATAATTTCAATCAAAACATAGTCTCCTTTGTCTGTTAAGGTGGCGTAGACCGAATAATGTCCGTAAACCCACATGGGTTTGTTGGTTTCAGGAATAGCAATAGAAGACGCTGTTCTTCTTACTGCGTCAGGATTGAGCACGTGAAGTGTGTGTAATTCATCTAAAAAGCGCTGCGGATTTCCCGTATACTTAATTAAAAGTGAATTATCATCTAATAAACCTCCATTTCCTTCATATGTAATCACTGAATCAAGAACAGATGCCTCTATCAATGAATCTTTTACAGACTGACTATATCCAATCAATTCGATAATTAAAAAAATAAAAAATAACAAAGGCTTCATATCTTGAATACTACAATTTTTAAACCAATAATTCTTATTTGGTTACATTTTAGCCTTAATGGCCTTGTGCATGGCTTTCATATCGGCACAGCCTAATCTGAAAAATCTTGCTTTTCCTTTTATTTTAAATTGAAGTGCTTCTTTTCCTTTGATATTCCATAACCATCCGTGTGGGGTGATTCTAATTCCCCAGCCATACCACCATTTATTTTCTACATAGGTAACTTCTTCAATATCAGTAATCATGATCTTCTTTTTTATGATTCCAATTCCAAATTTTATTGAAATATGATCATCATAAACGGTACTTTCAAGTTTTGAAAACAAAAGTGGCAGTGCAATTGCAACTATGAAATATGGAATTAGTATAACCTTAGTTGCTGAATCATATACGTCACTAATCACAAGGTATATGCCTGATCCTAAAAAGAGAATTGAGATTACCCAAATTAACCAAGAAGTTTGAGATGATTTAAAATTTTCCATTAGAAACGTTCTTTTAGAAATTGCGCCGTGTAAGAATCTTTTACTTTCAATAAATCTTCAGGAGTTCCTTCGGCTATTATATTCCCTCCATTTTTCCCACCTTCTGGACCAATGTCAATAATCCAATCGGCGCATTTTAAAACATCCATATTATGTTCAATTACAAGAATACTATGTCCTAATTTAACTAATTCTTGAAATGCAATTATCAATTTATCGATATCATGAAAATGAAGACCGGTGGTTGGTTCATCAAATATGAATAGGGTAGGAGTCTGTTTCTTTTGACCTTGATTTAAAAATGAGCCAAGCTTTACGCGCTGTGCTTCACCACCACTCATAGTGCTTGAAGGTTGCCCCAAAGTTAAATAACCTAAGCCCAAATCAAATAATGGTTGAATTCGTTCGATAATCTTTACTTCAGGCCCTTTCGGTCGATCAAAAAAAGCAATAGCCTCTTCAATAGACATATTCAGGACGTCTGAAATGGTTTTATCTTTATAAGTAACCTCCAAAGCCTCTTGCGAATAACGTTCTCCTTTGCACTCTTCACATTGCAATTTTACATCAGCCATAAATTGCATTGATATAGTGATGTCTCCTTCTCCTTTACAATTTTCGCATCTACCGCCAGGTACATTATATGAAAAGAACCCTGCTTTATAACCTCTCATTTTAGAAAGCTGCTGTTGTGCAAATAAATCTCTGATGTAATCAAAAGCTTTTACATAAGTGGCCGGATTTGAACGCGAAGACCTCCCAATTGGGTTTTGATCAACCATTTCAACTTCTTCAATTCGTTTCCAATCTCCTTCTAATCCATCAAACTCTCCAATTTTATTAGAAGATTTACCCAAAGCTTTTAATAATGCCGGATATAAAATTTGCTTAACAATGGTCGATTTTCCAGAGCCAGAGACTCCTGAAATACATACTAACCCATTCAGAGGAATGTTTAAACTTATGTTTTTTAAATTGTTTTCTCGCATGCCTTTCAACTTCAGCTTGCTATTCAGCTTTCTTCTTTTAGCAGGTGTTGGAATGATGATTCGCTCAGTTAAATAATCCGCGGTTAGGCTATTTTTTGCTTTTAGCAACTTGTCATGTGCTCCTTGAAATACTATTTCGCCTCCAAAAATTCCGGCTTTTGGACCAATATCAATAATTTGATCAGCCGCACGCATAACATCTTCTTCGTGTTCTACTACAATTACTGTGTTTCCAATCTTTTTAAGTCGATTCAAGACACCTATTAATCTTGCCGTATCTCTTGGATGCAAACCAATACTTGGTTCGTCTAATATATACATTGAACCAACCAAGGCAGACCCTAGAGAAGTTGCTAGGTTGATTCGTTGAGATTCACCTCCTGATAAAGTTGCAGACTGCCTATTTAATGTTAAATAACCAAGTCCAACCTCATTGAGGTAGTTCAGCCTGTTTTTAATCTCTAATAAAAGACGCTCAGCGATTTCTTGCTGTGTTTCATCCAGTTTTATCGATAAAAATAATTCTTGCAGTTCGTCAATAGGTAAAAGCAACAAATCAGACAAAGAATGGCCATCTATTTTAACGTAATTGGTTTCTTTTCTCAATCTTGTTCCTCGGCAATCGTAACATACAGTTTTACCACGGTATCGCGATAGCATAATACGATAATGAATTTTGTAAGACTTGGATTGCAAGAATTCAAAAAACTCAAATAAACCTCTGAGGTTTTTGTTACCATGCCAAAGCAAATTACTTTCAGCTTCGCTTAGTTCATTGATAGGTCGGTGAATCGGAAAGTCATGTTTTGCTGCATTTGCTACAAAATGATGTTTCCATTCGCTCATTTTTTCGCCTCTCCAAGGCGCTATTGCATCTTCGTAAATACTTAATCCCTTATCCGGAATTACAAGATTAGGGTCTATTCCTATTGTTGATCCATAACCTTCACATGTTTTACATGCTCCGTAAGGATTATTGAAAGTGAAAAAGTTGATAGATGGTTCTATAAATGCCTCACCGTCTAACTCAAATCGTGAAGAAAAGTCGGAGGATTTATCATCTTTCATTTCATATATGATGCAATCTCCAAACCCTTCATAAAAACCAGTTTGAATAGAATCAGCCGCTCTTGAAAGATAATCTTCATCTTCTGAATGACTTAAACGATCTATGATGATGAAGCTTTCTCCTTTTTTATATTTTTTGATATCAAAATCAGAAAGGTCATAGGCTTCGCCCTTTACAAATACTTTAGTAAATCCTTGAGAAAGCAGCATTTCTGCAGCTTTATCTGTTGGGTAATTATCTTTCAGTCGCCATGGCGCCAAGACCATATATCGATCTCCTAATTTGAACGATTTGATAAAATTGACTACGTCTGTTACGGAATGTTTTTTCACTTCGTCACCTGAAATAGGAGAGTATGTCTTTCCAATTCGTGCAAAGAGTACTTTTAAATAATCGTAGATTTCAGTAACGGTTCCAACAGTTGATCTCGGGTTATTCGAAATAACTTTTTGTTCAATGGCTATTCCAGGAGAGATTCCCTTGATATAGTCAACATCTGGCTTGTCTAATCGGCCGAGAAACTGTCTTGCATATGAAGATAAACTTTCTACATAACGGCGTTGCCCCTCGGCAAAAAGAGTATCAAAAGCCAAAGATGATTTTCCAGAACCTGATAATCCAGTAATCACAACAAACTGGTTGTGTGGAATCGTCAGATCAACATTTTTTAAATTGTGAACTCTGGCACCTTTGATTTCAATTACTTTTTGTTTCTGCATACAGGATGATTCTTAAGGGAGGTTAAATTTAAGCATTGTTCGCCCATTTTTAGTTTTATTTGAAGATAAAATTATTGAGATCTTTAGTGTTGAAAATCAATGGTTAAAGCTATTCTTTCTAAAAAAAAGTTAATTTTTTAATGAATTGACCCAACCTTTACAATATGGCTTACCGTTAACTCAATAGAACGAACAGTTTATTCATTAATAGCTGATTTTGAAGGGTGAATTTTGATTCATATGATAAATCGCTTATATTTGAGGAACTGAAAACTAAAAAATTGAATTGCCTATAGATTGAAATTTACTCTTTGAATTAGAAATGATAAAAACACTTTCAAGAACCATTCTTTGGACTTGAGGGAAAAGAGTAGATTATGGGAAAAGCAATTTTAACTGATAAGGAACTTATTCGTAGTTACCTTTCTGGAGACGAGAAATCATTTGAAATTTTATTGACTAGAAATAAAGACAGAGTCTTTGGTTATATCATGTCCAAAGTACGTGATGAAGACTTAGCGAACGATATTTTTCAAGAAGTATTCATTAAAGTGATTAGAACTTTTAAAAATGGTAGCTATAACGAAGAAGGAAAGTTTTTGCCTTGGGTACTTACCATTTCACACAATCTTGTGGTAGATCATTTCAGAAAAGCTAAAAAGATGCAAATGGTGTCTGAATCAAGCTCTAAAAGTGAAGAATTCAATATCTTTTCTATTTTGAGTTTAACTGATAATAACATTGAAGACGATATGATTAAAGATCAAATTGAATCTGATGTTGTTCGTCTGGTTGAATTCTTACCAGATGATCAAAGAAATGTGTTAAAAGACCGAATCTTTAAAGGGATGAGTTTTAAAGACATTGCTGAACAAGATGATATCAGTATCAATACTGCTTTAGGAAGAATGCGATATGCGTTAATTAACCTTAGAAAGCTAATTGACAAGCACGAAGTTTCTATCATGGCTTAAATTCTAAATCAAATAATTAAATGGAATCCTGATTTTTTAATCAGGATTTTTTTTGCACTATACAATAAGTTGAAACTCATTGCGTTTATTCTTTAAAATAAACCTAAAAACGAGATATTGCCTATGCAAAAAATCTACATTGATGACGTAAAAACTTCTGAATACGAAACGAAATCGCCGAGTAAAGAAACTCTCAACAACATCTTGGCATTTTCAAAATCACTAGAAGTATTAAAGTCGAAGAAAAAAAATGTTGAGATTACATTAAACTAACCATATCCCTTATAGCTTTGCTATGAGGGATTTTTTATCTTTTTATGTTGATTTTCATCAATTCATATCTAATATCCGAATTTGAATTTTTATAGAAAAAATAAGCAAAATTATTATTAACCTTCAAATTGACCGGGAATGGATATTTCTCAATTCTAAACTGTTTATCAATCTTACCGCTATTCATATTTAATTCGTTTAGAATATAGATTCCATTGTCTATTGAGAGTGTATAAAATTTACTGGAATATGAATCGATTAGAATCCTCTTTGCCCATTTTGGATCCAAATGGTAGTTGATTTCAATCTGTCTAATTTGGTTGCCTTCGCAGTCAAAAACTATAGCTTTAGATTCATTATGATTAAAAAAATAGATACTGTCGTTTAAATTATAAACAGGGTTATATGAAGGTTTTAAGACTATTGTAGCTAACCAGAGTGAATCTTCAACTTTATCAAATGCCAAATCAGAATTGTACCTCCCTTCAGCACCGGGGTAGATTTCACCCATCATATGAATACCTGGATTATTATCTATTTGAGTTTGAGTATAAGTAATAAATTCTTTTCGATTAGAATTGATTGAACTATAGAGCACCCTTGATTCTTCTGTGAAGTTATCAGTTTTAACTAATGTATTTTCTTGTGAGTTTAGATAGGAAAATGTCCAAATTGCACTATTTTCATTAATAGATACAAGGTTTTCAATAAATTCTGTAAAACTGTCTTTTAATTTGGGAGCTTTCAGTTGTAATTCATTCTGGGTATTGACATTTATTTCTGAAAAATGATTTTTTGATTCTAGATAGAGGTGTCCGGTGTTATCATTTCTTATCCCGAATTGTTTTTTACTAAATGATAAAAAAGAAGTTCTTAAATTTCCACGAATTAGGCTTAAGTTATACTCGGATTTCGTTTTTGTCAACAAGATTAACTGAGACTGAATAAAGGCAAAGTCTAATAATTGTTCATTTTTCTTTCTTTCAATTTTTCTTTCCAAATCAGCATAAATTCTAATTTCCGATAAGATTTTACTTTGTAAAATAATTTGAGACTTTGTGTTGAAACTTGATTCAAATAGTTTTTTTTGATAGCCAATCCGTCTAATTTCTAATAAGCATTGTTGAGAATCACATTGTATTCGAAAGTAACCAAGACTATCAGTAATTGTCGAAGTCTCTAAAAAATGAACAGTAGTGAAAGGGATAGGGTGATTTGATTCATCAAGAACGAAACCTTCATGAAAATAACTCTGGCAATGTACAATGATAAAACAAAACGTACTATACAAAGTGAACAATAATCTCATGAATTAGTGATGCGATTTTCGCATTATTTCCATAAGTACTATTTTAATACACCTGTTCAATGGCAATTTCGCATTCAAGTGAATCGCGATTAAAATCTGCTATTTTTTCCTTAAAAAGTTCAGCATCAGAAGGGAAGTCTCGTTCTAAAGTTTTCCAATTTCTTAGGATGGTTTCAAACGGTAAATCAGTCTTTTTTTGAAGGCAAACAATAAAACTATCCCAATTCATACCATAGTCATCTTCAAACTCAAAAGCAGTTTTCAGCTTTAAATGCAATTCTTGCGTGCTATTTACATTGCCTACATCAATGATCATTTTAAGGCCTCCAATTGCGCAGTGAGCATGGTTGAAATTTGCTGAATGTTTTGTGAAGAAAAATCAAATTCAACGCCTGCTGCTTGGTAGATACTTTTAATGTCTTTTGTGTAGCCTAATGAAAGACCTGCTTTATACTTTTCTATGGCCTCTTTTTCATTTGATAGAGCATTATTCCATACTCCTAAGGCTCCGAGCTGAGAAAATCCATATTCGATATAGTAAAAAGGAACTTCAAACAAGTGCAATTGTTTGTGCCATGAGTAATCTCTGGCATCCTCATAGCCCGTCCAATCAGTTAATCCAGTACCGAATCGTTTTCCTAAATCCAACCATTTAGCTTTTCTTTCTTCTCTGGTGTGAGTGGGGTTTTCGTAAATCCAATGTTGGAAACCATCTATAGTTGCTACCCAAGGCAATACCATTAAGATAGACTCAAGGTGCTCTTTTTTAGCTCGGTTTAAATCATCTCCGGTTCCATAAAACTCTTCCCAATATTTCATGCTGATTAATTCCATAGACATGGATGCCAATTCTGCCACTTCAGAAGGAAAGCTTTTGTAAGCAGTTAATGCTAAATCTTTTGTTAAAAATGAATGAACGGCATGACCTCCTTCATGGATCATTGTGATGACATCTCTAGCAGAACCTGCGGCATTCATAAAAATAAACGGAATACCAATTTCATATAATGGATAGTTGTACCCTCCAGGTGCTTTTCCTTTTTTAGATTCTAAATCTAAGTGCCCCATTTTTTTCATGGTTTCTAAACAATCAGAAAAATATGGATCTAATTTGTCAAATACCGAGATGGTTTTATTTAGTAATTCGTCTCCACCTTCAAATGGTTTAAGTGGTTCTTTGCCATTTGGATCAGCACTTGCATCATAAGGCTTGAATGCAGGAAAACCAAATTTATTTAATTTTTCTTGTTGGATTTTCTTATAAATAGGAACGATAAACTCCTCAATTGAGGCATGAAAATCAAGGCAATCTTGAACAGAATAATCGAAACGATTCATGGCCTTGAACTTGTAATCTCTGAAGTTTTTAAATCCAGCATTCTCAGCAATTTCTTGACGCAGTGCAACAAGCTCGTCAAAAATTGCTTCTAGTTTATCATGGTCTTGTCTTTTGCGTTCAACTAAAAGCTCATATACTTCTTTTCTGATTGATCGATCTGGATCTTTCAAATATTTAGCTGCTTGCTGTGAAGTGATTTCCTCTCCCTTATAAGTAATCAATTGATCACCGATAATTTTACTGTATTCTTGCCCTAAAGTTTGTGACTTTGCTTGTAATGGAATGTTGTCTTCACAGAATAAATCCAATGAAGTTTGTACTTTCTTTAGATAAATCAAATCTGCTTCATCAGATAACTCATTTTTAAAAGGACTTTCAATTAATCTTTTATTCAACGCATTAGACGGTTCCGCCATTTTAGGATTGATCTCTGTTACAAAAGTTGTATAGCGTTTAGAGGCTTCTTCATCAGCTGTGTTTATGGTCATTTTAATGTATCGCCATGCCATATCTTCTTCTAAAACAGCTTCTAATTCACTGTTTTTTAAAAGCCAATTTTTATAATCGCTTAGTGAGTTAATGGGCTCATTTAACAAAGCGTCAAAGTAGGGTTGAACGTCCTCCCACTTTTCGATATTTAAATCTTCAGCTACAAATATTCTTGGTTTACGTGTAATTTCCATCATGTTTTAAAGATATAAAAAACGCCCTTTATAAAAATATAAAGAGCGTCAGTTAAAAGTCAATTCTAAATCTTATTCTTCTTCTTCAGCAGCTTTCTTTGCTTTAGCTTTTGGCTTCGCTTTCTCTTTTTTCTCTTCTTTTTCTTCTTCTGCCTTAACTACTAATCCGTTTTCGCAAAGGATGTTATACCACTGATATAATTTTTTTAAATCTTGATCATATACGCGGTCTTCATCATAATCAGGTAAATAGGTCTGAATATGTTCTCTTAGTTTAGCCGGTGCCTCTTTGTGACTAATAGATGGTTTGTAACCTTCTTTTTCAGCTAATTTCGTGTATACATCAACTAAAGGAACATCTTCCTCGTAAGTATAGATGCAAATATCTTCTAATGCTGAAATTTTATCAGATGCAAAAGCAGGGAATTTTTTTCCTGAGTCTAATGATTCAACAATAATGTTTTTTCTGCCTTGGGCAGCAACTTTAAACAATCCTGGTTTACCAGAAATGGCTATGATTCCTTTAATATTCATTCAAAAAAAATTTGAGTAAAAATAAGTATTATTCTTTTATCAATTTAAAAGAATTGAAATTGTCAGCGTAATAAATAGTAATGAAATAAACACCTGCTCTAGCATCCTGTAAATCAACCTTTACAAAAAGATCAGACGAGTTTACTTCGGTGTAGTTGTAGACAACTTTTCCAGAAATATCAGTAACAATGAAGCTGATATCGTAAAAATCACTCTTAATTATGTTGAAATAATCCTTAAACGGATTCGGGAAAATAACGAATTCATTTTGGTTCAATTCATGAATTTGTGACAGCTCAACAAAGTAAGGGTCTGAAAGAAAAGAACATCCTTCTGGACCGAATACTTCAACGGTATAAGATCCGGTAGTATCCGGATTACAGTATTGGGCATTTGAACTATCTATTGCAACACCATCTAAGTACCATTGCACTGAATCAGCTGGAGAGGTAATTAATCCGCCACCTATTTCATTGATTATTGGAAAAGTAGGGGGTGTACCTTTAATTACAACTATCGTGTCTGATTCAGATTCACATCCTTCGTCATTAGTCACTAAAACCGAAATGGTATCGGTATTATTAATTGAAATTGTAGAGGTAGTTTCTCCCGTATTCCAGTCATAAGTTTGGTATACATCCGTGGTAGAGAATATTACCGGATCTTCACAGATCAAGGTATCCCCTAAAATGAATGTGTCAAAATTCGTTGTATTCAAAAGTCCAAAAGCATCAACTCTTCCGTAACCGTAACCCATATTTGGTACTGCTCCTGTTTGGCTGTCTCCGCTTGCATTGTTCAGTAGGTCATCAATAAAATCTTGGTAGCTTGAATTTGGACATTTCTCTAAGTATAATGCAGCTATTCCTGCAATTACCGGAGAAGCCATTGAAGTTCCTCCATTTCGGACATGTTGTCCACCTTCTGCTAACATTGCCGGATTAGAGCCTTGCAGTGATGCCGATAACCACAACGGACAGGCAGCTAAAATCAAATCACCCGGAGCGGAAACATCTGGTTTAACGATCCCTTTTCTGTTCGGTCCTTTAGATGAATTAATGCTTAATTCGCCAGGCGGGTATGCGCCAACATAGGGGTTAGAATTATAGTCTAAATACGTTTTTTGATTGGTGAAGTTTCCAACGGCAACAACTTTTGGCGAACAAATCCATGAACTTACAATGGTAGTTAGCGAATCAGGCATATGATAGTGTGCAATTGCAGGGAAATCAACCGTTGTGGGCAGCCCAGTAGTTTTTAAATCAGAAGCCCCTAACCAGGCACCTGACCATAAATCATAATTCCCTGAGCCTGTTGTTTCAAATCCGTACAAGTAAGTTGTTGAATCTATATTTTGTAAAACTGCTTCTATGTGATAAACTCCGTTCACTTCTTCACAATAAAATTCAACCGGAGCTAAGACATCAGGTCCTACCTTAATCGTATCAAAAGTAGTAGTATTTAAAAGGGATTGTATAGAATAAAAAGCTGTTCTGTTTCTGAAATTATAGTTGGGTATTGGATTGTCTGCTCTAAATGCAAATTCAACATTTTGAAAATCTAAGGTGTCTGACCAAATATCAAAGTAAACCGCTGGACTTCCAAAAGCAGAAGACGGATTGACGATTCCCCATGTAAAAGATGTATCTGCATCCACTATACCTGAAGCGTGATATTTACCTTTATTTCCAGAGTTACCTGCCGCAGATACCACAATTCTTCCAGTTTTATCATCAAGAAGTGAGTCTATAACATGGCTCGCAGGGTCAGTTCCATCATGTGATCCTAAATAGCCACCTACGCTCGTATTGACTACTGCAGGTTTACCTAAAGTATCTGCCATTGCGAAAATAAAATCAACTCCATCTGCAACAGTCAATGTCCAATTCGGTAAATTAAAATTAGTTTCAACAATGATGATATCACTTTCAGGAGCTGCTCCTTTATTTGTTCCAGTTGCCAATCCATTTCCTGATCCAGCCCCAGAAACCGTGGTTCCGTGAGCATTATTATCTAAAGAAGTGCAGGTGCCTGCGTTAATATGAGTACTGTCCCACTGAACTCCGTATCCATATTTACCTGGCGTCAATTGTGGGTCGTTAGGTAACGAGTGATCCCAATAATAAAGGACTCTGGTTGAGCCATCCGCATTTTTAAAATCTAAATGATTATAATCTATACCAGTATCTATGTATCCAATAATTACATCTTTACCAGTGAATCCTGAAATTAAAGGAGAATTGCCATCATGTACTGAATCAATGTTGGTCCAAACACGCATGGTATCGTTCAACACCTTTCCTTGTGCAGGCTCAAAATATATCTGTTCAATAACACCTTCAGAAAGTAATTGAGAAACTGAGCTGGCATTCGCTCTTATAAAGTGCCAACCGTGATTACTATATTTGTAATGAAGATTTGATGTAGTCTTAATTTGATCTAAATCGCCTTTTACCGCGAAATCAATTGTTTGATCTGGATGTTCAGATTTAAACTTTCTAAACGAAATTCCTTCACCAACTGGCGCCTTCTGACAAAAAGCTGTAATGCTCAGCATCAAAAAAAGGGTAGAAAGGATGTTTTTCATTCAGTGGATTTTTCATAATGACGTATTCACATCATTAATGGTTTGTAAAACTAAGAATTATAAGGTGCTTTGCAAAATATGTATCTCATAATTAGATGTTTAAACATTTATTCATTATATTAGGTCAAACTAAAAAAGAAAAACTATATGTCTAAACCAAAAATTGCACAAAAATCACCATTCGTAGTAGAAGTAGAACCTGGAGTACATGCTTGGTGTTCTTGTGGAGAAAGTACAAACCAGCCTTATTGTGATGGTTCGCATAAAGGATCAGAGTTTGCACCAATCATTGAAAAAGTTGAAGAAAAGAAAACAGTTGCTTGGTGCGGATGCAAGAATTCTAGCACCGGAGCCTTTTGTGACGGCAGCCATACTAAATTGTAAATTTAATATTTTAAATATGAAAGTCCTGAAATCTACTGTTTTCAGGACTTTTTCTGTTTTAAAGCATTACTTTATCATCAAATTCAATACGATTATCCATTTAATATTACCATTTATGAAGAACATGATGGGTGAATTGAAAAGTTTAAATACTTTTATAAAAAACTAAATTTTAACAAATGGGAAGAATGAACAAATTAGTTCTTTTAGGTCTTGGTTTAGTTGCTATAAATGCAAACGCACAAGAATTAGACAAAGAAACTAAAGAAATTATCAACTGGTACAATACAGATAAGTATGGTATGCAGACAGATAAAGCTTACGCTAAATTATTAAAAGATAGAAAATCACAAGCCGTTGTTGTAGCTGTAATTGATTCAGGTGTTGACATTGAGCACGAAGATTTACAAGGATCAATTTGGGTAAATGAGGATGAAATTCCTGGTAACGGAATTGATGACGATAACAATGGATACATTGATGATGTAAACGGATGGAGCTTTTTAGGAAACCCGGACGGTGAAAATATTGAGCATGAGCAGTTAGAAATGACGCGTTTATATGTGAGGTATAAAAAACAATTTGAAGGTAAAACTGAGTCTGACATTGCGGATGCTGATAAAGCGGCATGGGCTGAGTACATGGATGTTAAAAAGCAGGTAGAGTCAGCAAGAGAGCAAGCTGAAAAAACCATTCCAATGGTTTCAATGATGCTTGAAAAAGCAAAAGCTGCTGATGCTAACTTGAAAAAGAAAATTGGTGAAGATTATACCAAAAAAGACTTACAAAAATATCTAAAGAAAAATCCTGAAGACGAAGATGCAACAGCAATGATCGGAATCATGGCACAAGGATTAAGTGTTGCAACCCTAGAGAGATATGCACCTTATTTCCAAGGTCAGTTAGATTATCATTACAACCTTGAAATGAATGCAAGAACAATTACTGGTGATAACCCGGCTGATTTTTCTGATACATCTTATGGATCATCTGACGTAGAAGGACCTGATGCTTTACACGGAACGCACTGTGCAGGAATTATTTGCGCTACAAGAGGAAACGGACTTGGTGGAGATGGTGTTGCTGATAATGTTAAAATCATGTCTTTAAGAGCTGTTCCGGATGGTGACGAAAGAGATAAGGATATTGCGTTAGCAATAAGATATGCTGTCGATAATGGAGCACAAATTTGCTCTATGAGTTACGGTAAAGGTTATTCTCCTTACAAAGAAGAAGTAATTGCCGCCATTAAATATGCTGAAGAGAATGGTGTATTATTAGTACATGCTGCTGGTAACTCAGGAATGGATATTGGTGAGAATGCTAATTTCCCTTCTCCTAAGTATCCTTCAATGAGTTCAGAATTTACAAACTGGATTGAAGTTGGTGCTTCAACTAGATATGGTAAATACGTTCCTGCTAAAAAGAATAAAGATGGATCTATTAAAAAACCAGGAACTGCTGGTTTAGCTGCATCTTTCTCTAATTACTCTAAAGAGCATGTAGATATTTATGCACCAGGATTAGAAATTTATTCAACTGTTCCTCAGTCTGAATATTATGTAACTCAAGGAACTTCTATGGCTTGTCCAATGGTTTCAGGGTTAGCTGCATTGTTAAAATCATACTTCCCAGATTTAACAATGTTTGAAATCAGAGATATCATATTGAAATCAGTTACAGATGTTTCTGAAATTGAGACTAGAATTCCAGGTGGAAAAGAAGTTGTGAAATTTGGTAACCTTTGCGAAACCGGAGGTATTGCAAATGTTTATGCGGCGGTTGAAATGGCCATTGCATTGGAAGCAAGCAAATAAAATTAAACTATTAACGTTTAAATGCCATCCCGAAACTTCGGGGTGGCATTTTTTTTGTAGTAGATTTACACCTATGATTAAGTTATTTAAATTCACCGTTTTCGCAATTCTGGTCTTGCTAGGATTCAATAATTCAGCTTCAGCTCAAAACTTGGCTGCATTTACTGATCAAAACAATCGCTTGTACAAGTTTGATGCTGGAAAAGTGACGCAGATTTACTATCAAATTACCCGAGAACTTCATATTGAAAATCAATACGTTTGCTTTGTAGACTCAAAAGGTGATATCTATGTCGATTTTTACGGAGAACAGACACTTGTTGCGCAGACATACAATAAAATTTACGATACCGATAACTTACTGGTAGTTCAAACAGCATCTGTGATTAGAGCGTTTGATCAAGGAGTGAAACATGTGCTAACCTCAAACGCAATGCAAATGGCAGTTGGAGATAGTATTGTAGTGTGGCAAGACGCTATTGGTGGTTACTTAAAGTACTACTATAAAGATCAAGTACATGATATTGCAATGGTGGTAGGAAACTATCCGTTAAGACCATCAGAAGTAGGTCAAAACGTATTTGTTTATAAAGATAACGCAGGGAATAATTCGGCAATTTGGCATGGGAAAATTTATGATTTAGTAAGCACAAACCGACCAGTAAATTTTGTGGCTGGACAAGATGTAGTGGCCTTTAATGATCCGCAAAGTGGAACTTTTGCCGCCTTTGATAATGGTTATGTAGTGGATGTTGATGCGCAACACGCTCTTCAATACAAGTGCGGAGATAATTTCATTTACTACCAAGATGCAGCTCAAACACACAAAATTTTTAGAGAAGAAGAAACCATGGAGTTAGGTTTTGATTTGCAAAATATAAACGTAACAGATTCTATGGTGATTTTTGAAGATGTCGGCATAACCAAAATTTGGTATCAAATGGAGATTTATCAAATCTATAACAACAAGGTGAAAGAATATCAGGCTGATAACGGAATTGTTGCCTACTATAACCAGTGGGGTGGTGTAAGTGCATTTGTGAGAGGAAAAGAAATTGAAATTACTAGAACTAAAGTTCAGACGTTCGAATTACACGGAAATACCATTACAATGAGAATGGGACCTTCTTCATATTGGGTGTGGTGGAATGGTAAAATTTACGAATTTTAGGGTATATTTGTCTCCGCCTAATTTGGGCGATATTATTAAAATTTGACAAATGAATAGTTGGTACACAGTTAAAGTAAAATTCACAAAAGAATATACAGACGGAACATTGAAAAGAGTTACTGAACCTTATTTGGTTAGCTCATTATCGTTCACAGAAGCAGAGGCAAGAATTTATAAAGAAGTAGGAGAGTATGTAAGAGGTGAGTTTTTAGTGACCTCTATTGCAAAAACAGATTTCGCAGACATCTTTCAATATGATGATGCAGACAAATACTTCAAAGCAAAAGTTTCTTATGTTTCTGAAGATGCTGATTCAGGAAAAGAAAAGAAGGTCAATAATAATTATTTGATTTCAGCTAAAGACCTGAAAGAAGCTTACGAAAGAATTGAAGAAAGCTTAAAAGGATTGATGGTGACTTACGAGATTCCTGCAATTTCTCTGACTCAAATCGTAGATATTTTCCCTTATGATCCAGACGCATTGGCTGATTATGAGCCGACAACAGGCGAAGAAGAAGGTGAAATTGACTCTCCAAACATTAACGTTGCCTTTTCTGGTGGCGAAGAAGAGTAAAAATTTATGTCAGACCATATTGATAAAACAAGAAATGATCGGCACGACTTTGAGAAAGGCAGTTTGCAAGACTTTAAGTATGAAAATCCTTTGTTGTTCTTCAATGAATGGTATCAAGATGCCCATGAAAAAAATGCTGCTGACCCACATGCAGTGGTGTTGAGTACAGTGGACAAAACTGGTCAACCTTCTTCTAGAATCGTGTATATGCGAGAATTGATTGAAGAAGGATTCATCATTTATACCAACTATTTAAGCAGAAAAGGAGCTGAAATTGGTGTCAATCAAAAAGTGGCTGGGTTATTTTATTGGGATGTTTTAGAGCGCCAGGTCAGAGTAGAAGGTGAAGCAGTAATGGTAGATGCTGAAATTTCTGACGCCTATTTTGCTAGTCGACCGAGATTAAGCCAGATAGGTGCTTGGGCCTCAGAGCAAAGTTCTGAAATAGAAGCACGTGCAAGCCTTGAAGAACGGGTCGCATTTTTTGAAAAGAAATTTCCGAATGAAGTTCCAAGGCCTCCGCATTGGGGAGGATATCTTATAGTTCCAACTTATTTTGAATTTTGGCAGGGTAGATTGGGTAGATTGCATGACAGATTATGCTATCAACTAGTTGAAGATAAGTGGAGAAAATTCAGAATTGCACCTTAAGGTGAATTTTTACCTGAACAAATACAGTTTTCAACCTCCAAAATTAACTGATAATCCATCAGAAAATTTAGGATTGATAGTGGTCATTCCTTGTTTTAATGAACCAGATCTCATTCGGACACTTAAATCTTTAGATAGCTGTATTGAACCAAAATGTGATGTAGAAATCATTGTTGTCCTAAATGCAGGAACGCATCATCCTGATCAAATCCATCTTCAGAATAATAAAACAAAAGAAGAGTTCAATAGCTTTGTACGAGAAAAAAAATCAAAATATAAATTTCATTTAATTGAAAATTCAGCTTTACCCAAAAAACACGCTGGAGTAGGTTTGGCTAGAAAAATTGGAATGGATGAAGCAGTAGCCAGATTTGATGCTATTAACACGGATGGCCTTATCGTTTGCTTTGATGCAGATGCTGAAGTAGCAGAAAACTATCTTTCTGAGATTGAACAGCATTTTGAAAAAAATCCAAAAACTCCAGGATGCTCAATACATTATGAGCACCCAATTCAAGGAAATGAATTTTCTGAAGAAATTTATAAGGGAATCATCAATTATGAGTTGCATTTAAGGTATTATAATCAATGTCTATTATTTGCAGGATTGCCTTATGCATATCACACGGTAGGGTCGAGTATGGCTGTACGATCATCTGCTTATCAGAAGCAGGGTGGTATGAACAAACGAAAAGCCGGTGAAGACTTTTATTTTATTCACAAAATCATTGCTTTAGGAAATTTTACCGAATTAAAATCAACTCAGGTAATTCCTTCTCCCAGAATCTCTGATAGGGTTCCTTTTGGAACGGGTAAAGCAATTGGCGACTGGATAAAAGAGGGGAATGAAGATTATGAAACCTATGCTTTTGCAATTTTTAAAGAAATCAAAAAGTTCGTAGAAGAAATTCCTAATCTATATAGACAAGACCTTGAAATAAACACATTGGATATTTCAAATGAATTTAAGGAGTACTTAATCCTGAATCTTTTTACTGAGCGACTTGCCGAAATAAAATCCAACACCAAAGATTTTAAATCTTTTGAAAAGAGATTCTTTGTATGGTTTGATGCTTTTCAAATTTTAAAGTTGGTTCATTACATGAGAGATCACAAATTTCCGAATCAAGAATTGGTTTCTCAAGTACAAGAATTACAAAAAACAAAAGGCTGGTCTGTTCAAAAAAAATCATTAGAAAGCCTTTTGTTCCTTAGAGAAGTAGAAAAATCTTAAATCTTTTTGTTACCTTTTCGTAACTCATGTTTCTTATTTATAGATTCTAGCTGCAGTGAGAAGAAAAGACAAACGTAAACAAACTGAATTTTTACAAGTGTATGAACCCATACATGAAAATTTTGTACGCTTTTGTCAGGCTAGAGCACGTGGAGTAATGAATTATGAGGATTTAGTGAGTGAATCTACGTTAAAAGCATATCAGAATTGGGAGAAAATAAATAAGAAAGATTCATTGAAATATTTCTTATTTACCACGGCCAGAAATCTTGTTTTAAATACCATTAGAAAGAAGCAAGAACTGAGTTTGGAAGATGTCAATGAAGATTATGTTAGCTCAAATAATGATGGTGAAAAAGACATGGAAATAGAATTTCTCTACTTGCAGTTAGAAAAACTAAGTGATGTCAAAAAAGAAGCCCTTATTTTATTTGAGATAAACGGATTTGCAATAAAGGAAATCGCACAAATTCAAGGAATTTCTGAAGGAGCTGTTAAAGTGAACCTAAGTAGGGGACGAAAAGAGTTACAGCAGCTCATGATAGATACACCAAAAATCCACCAAGAAACAGAAGTATTAACCTAAGTATGCAAGAAGTAAACAAAAATATCGACCATCTATTTGCTAAGGTCAAAACGGCCAAAGTAAATCTTTCTGCTCAACAAGTTGTTGCAGGGGTAGCTGGTGCTTCTGTATTGGGTGCCGCAGCCACAACAAGTTTGATTAGTAAATTTAAAATTATGTCAATTATGTTAGGAAGTGGAATTGCGATTACAACTACAGTATTACTGATGAATGCCTCTCCAGAGGTCAAAGAAACAGCATCAGTAATTCCAATGGAAAATGAAAAAAAGCAAATTTCAATAGAACCAAAAATAAGTGAGCCATCAGAGAATTTAAAAGTGTTTTATTCGGTTGACGAGCCAAAAGAGGAAATTGAACATGCTGAAATTCCTTCAGTTGAATTAGTTGAAGTGCCTGACTTCAGAGAAGATTTGATTATTCCAGAAGTCTCGGAGTTTAAAGAAAGAAAGTTGATGCCTCAGGATATTACCGAAGTAGGAGACTTTCATTCTATAGTTGTCCAAATTGATTGTGATGTTGAACTTTTTGCAGGAGAAACTTGCGGAACAGAGGTCTTACAATCTGAATTAACTGATGTCATTGATTTTTCAATTGAAGGAGGTGTACTCACAGTCGGGATTAAGGAAGGCAGAGAAAAAGATTTTCATAAAGTCGCCAAACATCAAATCGTGGAAGTAGAGTTAACTATGAAAAATTTGAAGAATATTCAAGTGCAAGGAGCAGCAGTGGTGCATTCTGATGATGATATTTCCTCATCAGATTTAAACGTGACTATTCAGGGATCAGGAGATGTTTCTCTTTATAATGTCGCTCCTAAATCTTATGAAGTTGTCTTGTCTGGTTCAGGTGATGTAGTGCTCAAAGGAAATGGATCTGCAACAAAAGGTACCGTAACAATTTCTGGTTCTGGAGATGTATGTATTCCCAACCTTGCTGCAGATAAAGTAGACGTTCAAATTTCAGGTTCAGGTGATGTGAATGTAAATGCAAAATCTAACCTGAACGTACAAATTGCTGGAAGTGGAGATGTAAGCTATACTGGCGACCCAGAAACTTCAGTTTCTATAAGTGGATCTGGTGAAGTACATAAAGGCTGCAATAAGGATTAACCCTATGAATACCTAAATAAAAAAAAAGCCTCTTTGTACTTGGTGCATAGCCAAGAAACAAAGAGGCTTTTAGCTATGAATCTGTTTTATGCAAATGCACATCCATTTGTGGGAAAGGAATATTCAATCCTTCTTTATCAAATTCAGTGTAAATTTTCTCATTCATCTTAAAGAAAATATCCCAGTAATCTGGTGTTTTACCCCAAACTCTTAAAGTAATGTTCACAGAACTGTCTCCCAATTCGCCTAGACCTATAAATGGAGCAGGGTCCTTAAGTATTTTTTCATCTTCAGCAATAAACCTTTCTAAAACTTTTTTTGCCTTGAGATAATCATCTCCATATCCAATCCCTACAACAAAATCAACTCTTCTTAAGTCTTGCATTGTAAAGTTTGTGATGTTGCCATTGGCCATTGCGCCGTTCGGAACGATTACGGTTTTATTGTCAAGTGTAAGAATAATAGTATTGAAAATTTGTATTTCATGAATAATTCCCTCTTCTCCTTGAGCATTTACATAATCACCCACCTTGTATGGTCTGAATATTAAAATCATGATTCCACCAGCAAAGTTTCCAAGCGTTCCAGAAAACGCCATACCTATAGCCAAACCGGCGGCACCAATTAGTGCTACAAAAGACGTCATCTCTACTCCTAACTGACCTAGGGCGGTGAGTACAACTAAAATTCTTAGAGAAATAGAAACTAGACTGATTAAAAACTTCTGAAGTGATTCATCAAAGTCTTTTTTAGTTAACAGTCTTTTGACAACCTTAGTTAATCGTTTAGCGATAAACATCCCTACAATTAATACAATAATTGCAATAACTAAACTTGTTCCCCAATCTATTCCTTTTCCTATAAACCAATCCAAATCATAAGAAACGTCTTTATTGGCTGTTTCATGAACTTGGTTCGCATGCTGTATAAGTGTGTCTGTATCTTGTAACATAGTTTTTTTTGATGCAAATATATTTCAATTCTAAAAACTACAAAATTGGTATCTTCGTTTTTAGTCTATGTTTTTTGTTTTATCCAAAATACTTTCCTTTCTAACGCACCCTTTTTCATGGGTAGTGATCTTACTTATCATTTCCTGGATTACGAAGCGAGCTAAATTGAAAAAATGGTCGTTTAAGATTGGAATTATTTTGCTTTTAGTCTTCTCAAACACATTTATTTTCCTTGAGTTTGCAAGATTATGGGAACCAGATGGAACTAAAATTGAAGATGTCGGGCATTATGATTGTGCAATAGTTCTTGGTGGGATGGCAGAATGGGATAATTCAAATGAACGATTGAGTATAAGGAGAGGGGGAGATAGAATATGGCAAGCAATAAATTTATATCATTTAGGTAAAGTTGATAAGCTGTTAATTTCTGGAAACAATGGATTTATAAGTGATGATGGACTTGATGAAGCAAATCAATTCAAGACGGTATTAGTTGAAAATGGGATTCCCGAAAAGGATATTTTAGTTGAAACAACATCAAAAAACACATATGAAAATGCAATAGAATGTAAGAAGATTTCGGATACCAGCAATTTCAATTCTATTCTCCTGGTTACCTCTGCAATGCACATGAGAAGATCACGTGCAGTCTTTGCTCATGCGGGATTCGAAAATTTTGATACGTTCACTACTGACCATTTTACTGGTAAATCCAGGAGCTACAAATTTGATCAATTCCTCATTCCAAATGTCAGCACCTTCACAAATTGGAATTATCTGATCCATGAATGGGTGGGCTATGTCACCTATTGGATGGTTGGTTATTTATAGCATAAAAAAAACGCCTTTGAAAAAAATCAAAAGGCGTTTTATTAGAGTTTATCACTTAATTATTTAGTGGCAGCCCATTTTCTGATTTCAGTTCTGAACCATTCGTCAGCAGCATCAGTCCATTTGTAGTTATCTCTAACATACGCCATAGTGTCTTTCTCAATGTCAGTGTAAGATCCACCATCTTTTACCGCTTCTAAAAGCTGTCCAGCATCATCAACTGATAATCTACCGTCTCCCTGACCATCCGTTAATTTATCTGCTAATTCAATGATTTCACCATCATATTTTACACCGTCAATAGTTTTGTAATATCCCATTTTAAAAAGTTTAAATTGTTTTTGTTTCTCAAAAATGTGAAAAATTCTAGAAAAAACAATTCTTGAATTTTAGATTTTTATTAATTATCGATAAATGAACAACTTGTATGGATAAATGACATCTACCTAAAAATCGATAATTATTAAAACTTTTTTTATGCTCAACTCCTTCTAAAAAATCACTGGATTAATTCATGTCATTATTTTTGGATTTTAATTGATTAAAACTAACTTTAGCACTTCTTAAAAATAAACCAAATGAACTTACACGAATATCAAGGTAAATCGATTTTAGCAAGCCACGGCGTAACTGTACAAAGAGGTGTTGTTGTTGATAATGTTTCAGAAGTTGCAGCGAAAGCAAAAGAACTTCAAGATTTAACAGGAACTGAAGGAATTGTAGTAAAAGCACAGATTCATGCAGGAGGAAGAGGTAAAGGAGAAGTGACTGAAACAGGTTCACATGGTGTAGTATTTTGTCCTTCTGTTGACAAATTAGAAGAAAAAGTAAAAGGAATCTTAGGAGGACATCTTGTAACTAAGCAAACATCTGCTGAAGGTAAGAAAGTGAACAAAGTATTATTAGCTGAAGATGTTTATTACCCAGGTGAAACAGAATTGTCTGAGATTTACATGTCGGTTTTATTAGACCGTGAAAAAGAAAGAAATATAATCGTGTATTCTACTGAAGGTGGAATGGATATTGAGACTGTTGCTGAAGAAACACCTCATTTAATTTATAAGGAAGAAGTTGATCCAAGAGTTGGATTACAGGGCTTTCAAGCAAGAAGAATCGCATTTAACTTAGGATTGTCTGGACAAGCGTTCAAAGAAATGACAAAGTTCGTATATGCATTGTATTCAGCTTATGAAGGTTGTGATGCTTCTATGTTTGAAATTAACCCAGTATTAAAAACTTCAGATAATAAAGTGATTGCAGTAGATTCAAAAGTGACACTTGATGCAAATGCATTATATCGTCATAAGGATTATGCAGCAATGAGAGATAAAACTGAAGAGAATCCTACTGAAGTTGAAGCTGGTGAAGCAGGTTTAAATTATGTAGATCTTGACGGTAATGTTGGATGCATGGTTAACGGAGCTGGTTTAGCAATGGCAACTATGGATATCATCAAATTATCAGGAGGTAATCCTGCTAACTTCTTAGACGTAGGTGGAACCGCAGATGCTGAAAGAGTTGAAAAAGCGTTCAGAATTATTTTAAAAGATCCTAATGTTGAGGCTATTTTAGTAAATATCTTCGGAGGAATCGTAAGATGTGATAGAGTAGCTCAAGGAGTTGTTGATGCATACAAAAACATGGGAGAAATTCCTGTGCCAATTATCGTTAGACTTCAAGGAACAAATGCTGAAGAAGCAAAAGTTTTGATTGATGAGTCAGGATTAAATGTGCATTCAGCTGTTTTATTACAAGAAGCTGCAGATTTAGTAAAATCAGTATTGAGCTAAATCTTTAGAACATAAACATTATTTTTGCACTCGAATTGTCAACTAGCTTGATGATTCGAGTGTTTTGTTTTAAGGGATTAAAACAAGTTTAAAAGAAATATGATTAAGTACAAAACTGAAGAGGAAATAGAGTTAATGCGTCAAGCAGCCCTTGTTGTGTCTAGAACTTTGGGTGAAATAGCAAAAGTTATTAAACCTGGTGTTACTGGTTTGCAATTGGATAAATTGGCTGAAGAGTATATCAGAGATCAAGGGGCAGTTCCAGGATTTCTAGGGCTTTATGATTTCCCAAACACACTTTGCATTTCTCCTAATGAACAGGTGGTACATGGATTCCCAACTGACAAGCCTTACGAAGACGGTGATATCGTCTCGGTGGATTGCGGTGCAATCTTGAATGGATATTATGGCGATCATGCTTATACGTTTGAACTAGGAGATGTTGCTCCGGAAGTTAGAGAGTTATGCCGTGTTACCAAAGAGAGTCTTTATAAAGGAATTGAGGCAACGAATGCTTCAAACAGAATATCAGATATTGGTTACGCGATTCAACAACATGCTGAGGCACATGGCTACGGAGTTGTCAGAGAATTGGTGGGACATGGAATTGGAAGTGTGATGCACGAAGATCCACAAATTCCTAACTACGGAAAAAGGGGGAGAGGTAAAAAAATTAAAAATGGTTTGACTATCGCTATTGAACCAATGATTAATATGGGAACAGAGAAAATTGTTCAACTTTCTGATGGATGGACAATTTTAACCGGTGATGGAAAACCATCTGCTCATTTTGAACATGATGTTGCTGTTGTAGACGGTAAACCTGTTATTTTATCAACCTTTGATTACATTGAAGAAGCCCTTGGAATCAAATAATGGATAAAGAACTAAAAATAGTTGTTTCTATTTTCTTGGTCTTTTTGATTTTTGGACTGGTTTCACTTTCAACTTCCCGTATCTTTGCTACTCCAATATTCTTGAAACATTTTGTGTATTTGCCCTTGGCGATTCTCTTTTACGGGATGAATTTTAAGCAAAACCAATCATGGCTTTTGTTGATGTACATTCCAGTGGTACTTTTAGGGTTATTAATAGATGATTTTTCGGTTGGATTATTAGTTGAGAAATACCATGTCAATTGGCTATATGAGATCACGACTACGCAAGTTTTCTCTGTCATTTTCATAGTTGGATATTTCGGTTTTTTCATTCTGATTGCCTATTTGTTCTTTCTAGCTTATCGAAAACTGGCCATTTTAATAGCTTCGTTAGTCCTAATACTTGCGGTAATCACTTGTCTTTTTATTCCTGACTTTTTAATCGCTTCAGGACCAATCTTCTTACTTTTTCTAGCTATTCAAATTTTTGCTTTAAACAAGTATTCGTCAAATGAATCCATTGCAAAAAAAATACTCACGTATCAATTTCTGTTCATTATTTTAATGCAGTCTATGGAATATTTTCTCTAGAATTACTTTGCGGTCTAAAAGATTTAGTTAATTTAGTAAGACTCGAAAAAACGAAATTTAATTCATGTAATTGGCGGATTCAAGAACTCTGATGTAGAGTCTTTTAATTTGCAAATTCCATCTGAGAATTTTAAACTAAAACACAGATGAAAAAAGCCTCTCTTAAAGATATAGCTGAAAGCTTAGGAGTTTCTAAGGCCTTAGTTTCTCTTGTCCTCAATGGTAAAGGAGACGAACGCGGAATAAATAAGCAAACGCAAGAAAAAGTAAGAGCTAAGGCTAAAGATTTAAATTATATTCCAAACCAGTATGCTCGTGGTTTAAGAATAGGCAGAACCAATACAATTGGGGTTATTGTTCCAGATATTTCTAATGTGTTTTATGGGAAATTGTGTAAGGCAATTGAGCAAGAAGCTTATTCGAAAGGCTATAATCTTATAATTTCTAATACATACGAAGACGTTCAAAAAGAAAAGAAATTAATATCTGATTTGATTAATCGAAATATTGATGGTTTAATCTTGGCGTCCTCCTTTGATAGTAAAAATGAAATAGACGGATTAAGGCAAGATAATTTTCCACTAATATTGGTCGATAGAGTTTTTAGTGATTTTGATGTAGATTCGGTTTCTGTATCCAATACAGCAGGCGCACAACAGGCTATGGAGTTCTTATATAGTAAAGGAGTTAAAAGACCTGTCTGTTTCTCTATTTCACCTGTATACATTTCATCTATTTCTGAACGAATTCAAGGATATATTGGTGCGTTAAAAAACCCTAATGACGCCAAACTCATTCAAATTCCTCATGATGACATTGAAGGTGGTGTGATAACTGCCCTATCAGAATTAAAGAATGAAGATTATGATGGAATCTTTTGCGTGAATAACAATATAGCAAAAGCGCTGTTGAGAGAGTTAGCCAATAAAGGTGACAAATTATCCAATGTTCAAATTATAAGTTTTGATGATATTGAAATCTTTGATATTGTCCAACCGAGAATTTCGGCTGTTGCTCAACCCATACAAGAAATGGGTAAAACAGCAGTTAAATTACTGTTAGATCGTTTTGAAAATGGAGATAAACATGTCACCAAATCAGTAGTGCTTGATACCGTATTGGTAAATCGATAATTACTTCTTCTCCTTTTTCTTTTTCTTTGTGTGCCCTGGATTAGTCGTTCTTGGATGATGAGGGTTGTTTGTGTTTTTCCCCCAACCTTTTTTTTCGGTCTTGTATGATTTCCTAAAACTTACTACACAAGATTGAAGACTTAAAGTAAATACTAAAAGAAATAGCAGGCCGATAAATTTATAATTTGAATTTTTCATAATATTTAGTTTTGAAATAATCGTTTCAATTGTCGCTCCAAAAGCTTTCAAGGTTATTTGTTTTTGAGTTAATCTCTTGTTTAATAGATGTTTAATGTCATTGTGGATTTTCAAAGGGAATAAAAGGTTTTTCATTTTGAAAATTGAATTTTCATTTTGAAAAAACATGAATACCAAGTTGTTGAATAAGTTACTGTAAACTAATTAGTTACTTTTTAAAGAGAATCACTGGAACGGTATTGGCATAATAGTAATTGAACAAAAACATACTTTATGAAAATCTTAAAACAAATTTTTACAATAGCATTTATAGGGCTTGCTTTATCGGCCTGTAAGAAAGAGGATAACCTTATTTTTGATATTCAACCGCGACATTTCTTAAGTGATGACACGTACAAAAGTCTGAGCATTGAAATCATTGCTGTTGAAGGACACGAACCAAATTCAGCATCACTTGATAATTTAGAAGACTTTTTAAATGAAAGGTTAAACAAACCAAAAGGAATTTCTTTCACTCAGAAAACGATTCCATCTCCAGAAAACTATTCATATTCCGCTGAAGATTTAAGATTGCTTGAAGATCAGCACAGAACGCAATACGCTCAAAATGAAAATTTGACGGCTTACATATACTATGCAGATGCAGAATATTCGGAAAATACAGATCAATCTGAAGTAATTGGATTGGCATATGGTTCAACTTCAATGTGCATATTTGAAGAAACAGTCGCTGACAACTCTGGAGGATTCGGTCAAGTATCTAGAAACAATTTAGAAACGGCCGTTTTAATTCATGAATTTGGTCATGTTTTAGGTTTAGTTAATAATGGTACACCAATGACCCAAAACCACGAAAGTGCGCCAGGACATTGTGATAATGAAAATTGCCTGATGTACTACGCTTCAGAAACTGGAAGTTTAACAGGATTTATTGGTGGAGATCCAATGCCAGAACTAGATGCCCAATGTTTAGCGGATTTAAAAGCAAACGGAGGTAAATAATCTTCCAATTATTAATAGAATTGAAACAGACCTATTTTTCTAAGTAGGTCTGTTTCTTTGTTTTACGAAAGATCATTTTTTTCTTATTCAAAAATTATTATTTCTAGCGAGTTTATTCAGATTGAATTTTTTATATTTGCCCCCGTTGTAAAAACGAAAAGGTAGAATTATTTATTCTATTTTTACTTTTTACAGACAATGATAAACGAATCATTTGATTTAATTTATTGAATTCGGAGAGGTGCCTGAGTGGCCGAAAGGACTTGTTTGCTAAATAAGCGTACCTCAAAAGGGTACCCTGGGTTCGAATCCCAGTCTCTCCGCAAAATGAAAAGTAAATAAAATTTACTTTTCTTAAAGATTGGTTGCAAAGAATGATTTTATGTCTATCTTTGCACCGCCTTTAGGGCTTTCGGGGTGTAGCGTAGCCCGGTTATCGCGCGTCGTTTGGGACGACGAGGTCGCAGGTTCGAATCCTGCCACCCCGACAAGGAGATACAATTGTATCTCCTTTTTCACTGAAGTATCTGTCGCTTCATTAAAAAAGACAAGAGTGGGGCCTGTAGCTCAGCTGGATAGAGCACCTCCCTTCTAAGGAGGCGGTCAAAGGTTCGAATCCTTTCGGGCTCACTAAGAGAAAAAGCTTACATCTGTGATGTAGGCTTTTTTCGTTTCAAGACTGAATCAAATTCATTCGAATGAAGGCTAGGAATGAAAAAAGCCGTAGCGATTGCAAATCGCACAAGCTTTATTCTCGGAATTCGGAGGGCAAAAGGATCTGCGAAGCTAATCCTGCCGTCAAATGCACCAGCTTAAGAGAGTAGATGAAGCAAAAAAGGACAGGATTCCAATGCAGTTGGAATTAGACTTTATGCTTGTTAGGAGCAATGCGGTAGGATCACGGTACGTAATCGTAGCGATTGCAAATCGCAAGCTTTATTCTCGGAATTCGGAGGGCAAAAGGATCTGCGAAGCTAATCCTGCCGTCAAATGTACCAGCTTAAGGGAGTAGACGAAGCAAAAAAGTCAAAGATTCCAATGCAATTAGAATTAGACTTTATGCTTGTAAAGAGCAATACGCAGAGGATCATAGAATAATCTTTTCAGGCACACCAAGAAAAACAACTTTACATATAAGATAGGAATGCAAAGAATTACTTGACACAAAAAAAGCCATCCGCAAAAGCGAATGGCTGTTTAAAAAATTATATCGATTAAAAGTTCGGTACTAAAGTACTTTTACTTTTACTGCGTTTAATCCTTTTCTTCCTTCTTCAAGTTCGAACTCTACTGCATCTCCTTCACGGATTTCATCAATTAATCCTGAGATATGTACAAAATGTTCTTTGTTTGTACCTTCTTCAACGATAAATCCAAATCCTTTTGCTTCGTTGAAAAACTTTACTGTTCCTTTATTCATAATAATTATTTAATTAATTGCGGCAAATATAAGGTCAAATACCATTGGTTGAGCGGTTTTATGCTTTTTTTTGAAAAATAATTAAACCGCCTACAATTAACTGATCCTGAATAACTACTTTTATTTTAGGCTCAAATTATAAATAATATCTTTAAAAACTTCGTCCATGAATTTAGAAAACATTCACTTTTTTAATTCCAACATTGAATTTAGCGCAAAGGCATTAAGTCGATCTATTATTAAAATACTGAATGATTATTCGATCAACTTTAATTTAACAGATATTCAAATTGATCAGGCCACAAATGAGAATGTAACACTCATGAATGCTAGCTTTCATTCTGGTGGCTGCAAGCTTAGTATTATAGAGTTCAATGCTTCAAGTCAATTGAGATTTCAAATGTTATTTGAGGGAGAAGGTAAACGATTCAAAATAGAATTAGAATACAATAATTCTAGTCCAGATGGTTTTCTTAGCTTCTTCGTAGATCCAGATATTAATAATACAGCCTTTAAGAAAATTGCAGAATTATTGAAGTCCACTGCTGTAAATGGTAATTCTGAGAAGGTAAAATCTAATGATAATAACATTGAATCTTTAGACAACGGGATACCAGAATCTGTAGTGTCTGAAGTAAAAGCTGAAAAGGAGGAGCCATTAGTTGCTGAGTTGCAAGAACGTGAATTGGAAGATGTTGCTCCAGTTATTAATAAGGATGAATTAGCAATATTTAAAAATTCAGAACATAATAACGGTGGCTGCAGTTGTCCAAAAGACAACAGAATGTATTATTCAGAAACTGAATTGGCATTAAGTGATGTTTCAGATCGTTTCAGGAAATTACTTGTTGTAGAAACAAAAGGTAAACTTTTGATTCAAAAGTGTGAACATTGCGGAGAACATTTGTTTTTTGAATCTTCAAATCAAACTTATCTAAAGAAAATATCTACTGAAACGGCAGATTATTTGCTCTCAATGAAAGCTCAAATAGAAGTTGTTTGTAAAGATAAAGGTGTCAGTGTTTTAAGGGAGAAAATACTCCCAGCCGAATAGTTTTGTCCTGTGAAAAATTGACTTTTGTCGCTGAAAACTATATATTCATCTAAGAAAATTTAGTTTTTCAATTCTTTAGGTCTTTATACCTAGTTAAAATTAGAGTTTTCCATAAATTTTTATTTTTAACTAAATATATCAGATTTTGATTGAATTCTTGCAAAACAGAGTGCCCCTATGACGGACAAAAGAGATAGTTTAAAAAAATTTAACCTGCTATTGGTAGAAGATAATGAGGATGAAATAATTTTATTCAATGAGGCATTAAGATCACAATCTCCAATTCAAGAAATTATTGTAGAAAGGGATGGAGAAAAAGCTCTTGAATATCTGAAAAGCATGCATGATGCTGAAGATTGTGTAATTCCTGATCTAGTTTTATTAGATCTGAATATGCCCAAAAAAGGTGGTTTAGAGGTGTTGACTGAAATCAAGTCTGACCCTAAGCTAAAAGGTATTCCTGTTATTATTTTTACAACTTCAAAATCTGAAAGTGACATAAGATTTAGCTATGATAATTTTGCAAGCTGTTATATCTCTAAGCCAATGTCGTTTGAAGGTTTGAAAGGTGTAATTGTCAAGATTGAAGAGTTTTGGTTAAATTTAGTTGAACTTCCTTAATTATATTTTTTGGCAGATATAATTTATATTGAAGATAATCCTGATGATGCATTTTTTATGCATGAGTTAGTTTCAGGTATTCCAGAAATAAAGAATTTAGAAGTAGCCACATCATTGGCAGAGGGTAAAGAAAAGTTGCTTAGAACAAAGTTTGACCTAGTGTTTTTGGATTTATCTTTGCCTGATTCCTTTGGCATTGAAACCATTAAAACTGTCTATTCGTCATTTTCTGACATTCCAATAATTGTCTTTACAGGCTTGAATAATGAAGAAATGGGGCTTCAAGCAATTTCTTCAGGTGCACAAGATTATTTGATTAAAGGAGAGTACAATGAAAAGCTCCTGAGAAAATCAGTGTTTTATGCGATTGAAAGGCATAAAGGACAGCAAGAAATTAAAAGAGCACAAGAGAATTTATCAAAAGCTGAAGAAATTGCTTTACTTGGAAATTGGGAATTCACTTTAGACGGAAGCTTTTCTAAAGTTTCTACAGGTGTCCATAAGATTTTTGGTTTAACGGAAGAGGCGACCATTAATAGTTTAGATGATTATTTTTTCTTCGTAATTTCTGATGATGTTTTAATGGTGAAAAATTCACTGGCTAAGCTTACTAAAAAAGGGGATACAATCAAGTATTCTGAACGAATAAGAAAAGTTAATGGAGAGATAAGGTATCTAGACACCACGGTTGAATGTTCCTGGAATGAAGAATTTGAAGTATTATCAATTTTTGGTGTAACAATAGATGTTACTGAAAGTAAGCTTGCTCAAATTAGACTTAAAGAAAGTGAGGTAAAGTTACTTGAAGCCCAAGTTTTAGCAAATATCGGTAACTGGGAATATGATTTTGCAAATGATAGGTTTCATGGTTCACCGCATTCGTATAAAATTTTTGATCTTGATCCTAATACTACTCATTCACCCGCAGGAATAATAAATGAAATGACCTGGGGTTCTGATGCTGTTAAAATTTATAATACAATTAAAGAACATGTTTATTCAAAAGAACCGTTTTCATTAGAGTTTAAGGTGGGGACACCAAAAGGAGCAACAAAATATATTAAAGCCAAAGCTCAAATATTTCCGAAAATAGGTAGTGAAGATGCAGTGATGAGAGGAACAGTCCAAGATGTCACTGCATTGAAAGAAGCGGAACTAGTAAAAGAAGAATTCACAAAACAATTAGAATCTCAAGTAGCAAAACGAACAGCCGAATTGGTTCAAACTAAAAAAAAGCTTGAAGTTTCTTTAGAAAAAGAAAAGGAGTTAGGTGATTTGAAATCTCGATTCGTTTCAACTGCTTCTCATCAATTTAGAACACCTTTAACTGTTATACAGTCCTCTGTTGGTTTGTTGGATATGCAGCTAGACTTGGTTGAAGAAGAAATGAAACCGGTATTGAGAAAGGTGACATCACGAATAAAGAATGAAGTGGTCAGAATGACGAGCTTGATGAATGACGTATTAATTTTGGGTAAAATTGAAGCGCGAAGCTTAAAACCAGTTTTTGAAAAAGTTCAAGTTGTTGATCTCGTTCAAGAAATAGTTAAATCCTTCAATGAGATTCAAGATGACGCCAGAAAAGCTTCCATCCAGATTTCTGGAGAACCTGCGTCCATGCCGCTAGATCCAAATTTATTTGAGCATTCTTTTTCGAACATACTTTCTAATGCCTTTAAATATTCAAAAGGTAAAAAAGCTCCAATAGTTAACCTGTTATTTGAACCTGATTTGTTTCAGGTCAAAATAAAAGACTTTGGTATAGGGATTCCTAAAACTGAAGTGAACTCTCTTTTTGAACCGTTTTTTAGAGCGTCCAATGTTGGAGAAGTAGATGGTACAGGGCTGGGAACAGCCATAGTAAAAGAATATGTAGAATTGATGAACGGAGAAATCGATTTTACAAGTGAAGAACAATCAGGGAGTGAATTTATATTGACTTTTAATAAGTAAGACTATGGCTAAAATTTTAGTGATCGAAGATGAATTAAATATAAGAGAAGTATTAAAAGATATTCTCGATTTGGCAGGATATGAAGTGGAAACTGCAAGCAACGGTCGATCTGGATTTGAGGCTTTTTCTAATACCAAACCTGATCTGGTTTTATGTGATGTGAATATGCCAGATTTAAACGGGTTTGATTTGCTGTCAGCTATTAATCAACGCTTTAGTGATGAAGTGATTCCACCATTTTTGTTTTTGACGGCAAATGTTGAACCTGAGGATATTAGAGCTGGCTTGAATTTAGGAGCTGATGATTATATTACCAAACCATTCGATCATAGAGAGATTTTGCAAATAATCAAGCTTAGATTAGACAAACGAAAAAAACTAATGGCAGAATCCAAAGATGTTTCCTCTGCCGTAAATCAAGTATCAAAAGACTTTGTATTTAATAAACTAGCCTTACCTTCTGAAGAAGGTTTAGAAATCATTCCGTTTGAAAATTTAATTAGAGTAGAGGCAGACAGGGCATATTGTAAGTTTTATTTGAATGATGGAAGAAAAATTATGGTATCAAAGCCCATGAAAGAGTTTGAAGAAAAGTTGATTCAAAATAATTTCTTCAAAGTTCATAAATCTTCAATTGTAAATCTTGAATATGCTGAGCGATATTTAAATGGAAAAGGAGGACAACTTAAAATGTCTGATGGTAGTTTAATCGCCGTATCCGTAAGAAAGAAGAAAGAGTTAATGGATTTTTTCAAGTAGTTGCCTTTCGGAAAACTAAACTTTACGTTCGGAAATTAGTTGTAAAATCTTGAACACTTGGGTTATAACTTGGCTAAAAATTAATAGCCATGTCAAAAATTTTAATCATTGAGGATAACCCAGACATTAGAGCTTCTGTAGCTGATGTTTTAGAGTTTCATCATTATGACGTTTATCAAGCTTGTAACGGTGAAGAGGGCTTTGAATTAGCCAAAAATGAAAAACCAGATTTAGTATTATGTGATGTTTTGATGCCCAAACTTAATGGTTGGCAAACCTTTGATAAATTCAAATCTGTGGAAGAATTAAAGTTTATTCCCTTCGTATTTACAACTGCGCTTTCTAGGATAGAAGACATGAGAAAAGGGATGACTCTGGGAGCAGAAGATTATATCACCAAGCCTTTTGATAACTATGATTTAATAAATACCGTAAAGCGTTTGCTGGATAAACACAATGCACTTCAAGATCATGTTATTGCAAGTAACGAAGCATCAAGTTTAACATCTCTTCAGGCAAAAGAATTACAGCTTCAAGAGTTTTCTGAAAGCCTTGAACGTGCTAAAATTGTTCAACAAGCGACACTCCCAAGCATTCCTTATTTAGAAAACTTATTCAATCCATTTGCTTTAATGTACCTTCCAAAAGATACCGTGTCTGGAGATTTTTATTGGGCAAAAAAGATGGGTGATATTAAGTTAATTGCGATTGCTGATTGCACAGGTCATGGAATTCCAGGAGCATTGATGACTATGGCTTGTACTAATATGCTGAATTTTATAGTGCAATCTCCTGAATTTAATACCCCTAAAAGTATTTTAACGAAAGCTAATCAGTTGGTAGTAGATTTTCTTCATTCTGAGGCTAATCAACTGCAAGATGGTATGGATATCTCTTTGTGTGCGATTGATTCAAAAAATAAAAAAATACACTATGTTGGTGCTCAACGACCTTTATTTATTATGTCTGAAAACGACAAAGTAGATGGTTTAAACCCCGGAGAATTTGTTTCTTATGAGACTCCTGATAATTCTTTCATTCACAAAATAAAGGGAGGACGCTATTCTATTGGTGTTTATTATGATGATTTTGAACTTACAGAACACGTTATAAATTATTCTGAGGGAGATGTTGTTTATATGTTTTCAGACGGAATCACAGATCAGTTCGGAGGAGTTAAAGGTAAAAAATTCAACACTAAAAGATTGATAGAGTTATTGACGAAAGTAAAAGATCTGTCAATGGAGAATCAACAACGTGTTTTGAATTGCGTGTTTGAAGAATGGAAAGGCGATAACGAGCAAATTGATGATGTTACTTTAATAGGAATTAAGCTGTAAAAGAATTCAAATCTGGCAATTTAACACGTTGGGAAATTCACTCCTTACGATTGGTAAATATCCCATGTTTTTCCGGTTTTAGCCGATTACATTTATTAAAAAAGACGCCATGATTCGAATTTTACTATTAGTTACAGGATTTCTTTCGTTCCAACCTTTTTGCCAATCAGATTATGGCGTAAAATTTAAAATTACTGCTCCAGATGGATTTACAGATGAAACTGTGGTACGTTTAAATCATGATGCTTCTAGTGCCTTTGATGGTGCTTATGACGCATTTAAATGGTTCACCTGGAATAACGAAGTTCCCTCAATTTATTCAAATTCATCTAATAATGATCCTTTGTCAATAAATACGCATGATTTTATGGATAAGGATACAACTATGATGATATGGATGAGAGCAATGATTACCGGCGGAACTTTTACAATGGAGACGGAACAAATGGGGGCTTTTCCTGAAAATGTGAAATTGGCATTAAAAGATATAGAATCTAATGTTGTTTATGAATTGGACCAAGACTTAACCTTCAATTTTAGCGTTTCTACTTCGCCCAATGACTTTGAGAGGTTTGAATTATTTTATTCAGCTGAAGCTTCTGTAGATACAGTAGGGCAGTCTGCTATCGTTACAAATATGGGTAATTATAATTGGGAATATGAATTGTATGATTCAATGAATCAAGTCATAGAATCTAATTCAGTTACAGATCAATTTATAACACTTGAAGATTTAAATCCTGGCTTATATACCGTTTTGGTTACTGATGCTTATAGTTTAGTAGATACTTTAGTTTTTGAAATTCAAGAAGTAACAAATCCAACTAATGGAAACGAAGCAGCAGGTGAGCTAGCAGAGAGGGCAGAGGATGTTAATCCAAATGAAAGTGGGACAGCCTCTTTGTTCGAAATGAATTCAGATGCTTCATTAACAATTTCAGTGGAATTTGGTCAGAAATTCATTAATTACAAGCTTGAAGAATTAGTTCAGGCGCAATTGAATATTTACAATTATGCTGGACAGTTATTGATTTCTAAATCCGTAAGTTCAGAAGAATTAGATCATTATCTAATCCCAGAAAATATTTCAGCAGGAATAATTTTAATTCAATCAGAAAAAGTGATGCAATCAGTCAAATTTTAACTTTAAACTTGACTAAAGGCATAGAAAAGTTCGCGTGCTATTTGGAGTGAACGCTCTGCATACTTTTCTTTTTGTTGCGGTGTATCATCAAAGGCCTTTGGGTCTTCAAAAGGGATTAATATTCTTTTTGAAGCTGTAGCAATGTATGGACAATTCGTATCTGCAGATGAGCAAACCATAACCGCACCAAAATTTTCTTGAGGATTAAATGAGTCATCAAAAATTTTAGAAAACCCCATTATTGGATGACTGTTAGCATCATACTTTAAAGCATAAATTGGGTTTTCAGTTTTTGCTAAAACCTGAACATCAAAACCTTGATCTTGCAAGGTTTCTCCTATCATTGGGTACATATTCGTAACTTCAGTTCCACCTGAATAACATCTTATTTGGTTAAAACCATAATGATTTGAAGCAACTTGGGCCCAGATCTGAGATAAATGTGATCTCCTTGAATTGTGCACGCAAATAAAGATTAAGTCAGTGTTTTGCTTTTTTTCTTTTATAAAATCGCTCAACGTTTGCAGTGCGGCTTTTCGGTCTTCAGGAATCAAATTAAATTCTGATTTAATTTGGTCAATTATTGTTTCAATTTTTTTGTTCATATCGTTAACAGCAGCCTCCGCCAGGAGTACAAGTATTATTATTGTCGTTTGTTAAATCAGCCAAATTTAGCTTTTGCTTTACAGGTATTCCGCAAGCGTCTGTTGCTAAGCAATCAGTTTGTTTGGATGTTAAAAGAAAGTCATTCATTGAAGTTGAAAGGCCGTATTTTCCGATTGTTTCTCCCTGGTATTCAACTTCAATTTCGAGATCTTCCAATCCAATCGCCTTTTCAGCCATTTCTATAATTGAAAGTAGTTTACTTGGAACTAATCTATGATCATAGTCATTTGCCTCCCACAATTGAAAACTAATCACAGATTCATCACGCATAACTCCTCCACAATCAATGAATTTTTTTTGAATCTTTCCAACTTCAGTCACGTGAAAATGTTTTGGAACAAATTTGCCGTTCGGTAACAAAAAATTAATTTCGTCTATTGTGGATAAGTGATTCTTTACTTCTGATAATTTCATTTAATTACATTTTTGAATTTTACAAATACTCTCATTATCGAAAAGAGAGTTGAACATTTGCTGCATTTCTTCCCAATAGGTTTGATTGATGCAATAGCAGACAGAAGTTCCAATTTTTGTACTTTTTAAAACTTGGTTATTTACCAGTTCTTTAAGATGTTGTGATACTGTAGCTTGAGAAAGTCCAGTCACTTCAACCAAAGTACCGTTTACACATTCATCTGCTTTTAACAAATGCTGTACGATAGCAATACGGGCTGGGTGCCCTAGCGATTTAGCTATCGCGGCCAATGCGTTTTGCTCTTCTGTAAATAGATTATTTTTAGATACTCCCATTATTAATTGCAATATTACGATTAATAAAAAGAATAATGACAATATTTTGTCAAATTATATTAGTTGTGCTGAAAAACTATAGTCAGAAGTAGCAGTATTATTGGAGAATTCAAGAAATAATTCAATCATTTCAAATAACTTATTTACCTCATGTTCTGTCAATGAATCAATTTCAATAACACTAGAGAAAGCATTTCTCAGATAAACGGATTGATACTTTTTGGAGCTCACCAATCGTGCTATAGATTTATCCATTGCTCTTTTGTCTATAGAGGTACTGAAAATCACATCACATTTTTCTTCTAACAAAAATCGAATTAAATCATCAATAGATTGTTCTTTGTTCTCATGACTCAATAGTCCAATATTCAAAGTTGGATGTTCTACAACCATTAATAAATCGCCTAAAATATCAACTGGTCTAATTTCAAGATTCATCTCTGAAGAATGCGCAAACAACTTTTTAGCAAGACCTCTAATTACTTTGGGTTGTCCTTTTTCTGACTTGTCGTCTAAGAAATAAATTGTTGGTTTCATTCAGTACTGTTAGATTATGTTACTAAAGTCTGAATTACTTACTCCTTAAGCATCCGTATTAACACGGTATTATAATAAAAGGTTCTAGGTATTAATACTTAAATTATACCTAGTTTGAAAGCGTATTTAATAAGTCCTGCGGTGTTTTTGACCTGTAATTTGTTGATAATGTTTTGTCTATGAGAATCAACAGTTCTTTTTGACAAGTTTAATTTTTGACCTATTTCTTCATTAGTTAATTCAGAAGCAATTAAAGTTAAAACCTCCATTTCACGTTTTGACAATATGTTCTCATTTTTTGAAACACTTGAACGTTTAACTTTTTCTAAGTTCAAGGCTGATTCATTATAAGGCTCCATGAGTTTTATAGCAACATCATTGCTATAATAGTTCCTTCCGTCTAATACAGTGTTTATTGCTTCCTCTAGTATTTCAGGACCAGTATTCTTTAATAAATATCCAGCTGCTCCTGCTTTGATCATGCTCCTTATTTCAAAGTCTTCATCAAACATGGACAAAGCAATAATTTTTGTGAACTTGTCATTTTTGACAATTTCTCGAGTTGCTCGAATGCCGTCTTTTTCAGGCATATTAATATCCATGAAAATGATGTCATAATTGGTGATTAAGGCACGCTTTACTGCTTCTTCTCCATTAATCGCTTCATGAATTTCTGAAATACGGCTAGACATTCCTCCAGATTCAAGCGTATATTTGATTCCGTTCCTGACCAATTTATGATCATCTACCAATAGTATTTTAATCTTCTTCATTTGGGCTTATTAATGGGAATTTAACAAAAGTTGAAGTTCCTTCTCCTAGTTTACTTTTCATTTCTAATTCACCGTTGAACGCTTTAACTTTTGTTTTTAAATTTTCATATCCTCTATTTTCACCAATGCGGTTTAACTTTTTTAAATCAAATCCTTTACCATTGTCTTCTAAATATACGCTTACAATGTTTTCCGTCAAATTTAATTCAAGTTCAATTAAAAGTTCAGTGGCTTCAGCATGTTTAATCATGTTATTTATAAATTCTTGACAAATTCTATAAATTACAATTTCAAGGTTGGCATCTAATCTATTTAAATCTGGATTTTTAGAAAATCGAACCTCTATATTTGCTTGATCTTTTAATTTACTAGTTAAATCTGCGATAGCCATGTTTAAGCCGCCCCTTGTTAATACACTTGGCATCAAATTAAAACAGATTTCGCGCAAATGTTTTATTGAACCATCTAAAATTTGAGTACAAGTAGATATAAGTTCCAGTTGTTTTGGGTCGCCTTGACTATGTTTTCTCAAATTACTGATCATTAATTTGGTCATGGATAATTCTTGACCTATTGAATCATGTAAGTCATCTGCAACCCGCTTTTGTTCATTTTGTTCAGTTGAGAAAATAGCCTGTAATATTCGCTGTTCGTTTAGTTTCTGCTCAGTAATGTCTTTTACACTGATTAAATAACCTTTGAATTCATCAAATCGATTGATAATTTGAGAACAAGTGAATTGTCCTATGATAGTTTTGTTTTCACCTTTTAGTTTTTCTTCAAGGAGTAAACTTTTCTGATCACCTAAAAGTTTTGATTTTATTGTTTTAAATAATGAACTTGTACCACCTATGAATTGATCCAGTTGAGCACCTATTAGGTCTTCTCTTTCCTTGCCGAGTGCAACTTCTAAAGCAGAATTAAAATCAGTTAAACGCCCTTCTTTGTTTACGATCATTACCAAATCAGTAACAGCATTAAAAATACTAGAGAAATATTCTTTAGAAACGTTGGTTGAAAGCAATTCTTCTCCAAGCATATTGATCCCAGAAATGATCATATCATATTGGTCAATGTCATCAGAAATTTTGCCCTGATATTCATAATTACCAGCAGAGTACTCTAAAAGTAGGTTGCTTATTTCTTCTATTTGTGATTCTGAATCTGGCATTATTTTAAAATTGCTTTAACCAAAGTAGAGCTTCTTTTTCATCTTTGAAAACTTTCGTTGGAACTTTTACTTTAATAGCACTTATTTTAATAAAAAAGTTCGCAAGGTGAGCTTCGAACACATTTTTGGCTATGATTGCACCTGCGCTTACGCCTTTAATTCCTAAGTCGGAATTAAAATAATTCCTTGCCTCTTTGTTGATTGATTTTAATCCATCTTGTTGAAAAATCATTGGATAGCTTCTGCCGTTAATAAACTGAAGCCTAGTTTCAACAATTTTTTTCGCGATATTCAAGTCTATAGAATCTGCCTTAAATGTACCATAAAGAATTCCATTTTTTAGTTCAAGTTTCATCAACTCATTTTCGAAGGTTCTATTTTCTATTGATTGATTAAAACTCAATTTTTTTTCAATGGACATATTCTTTTAACCAAGTAACTGCTTCTTCTTCATTTGAAAAAACTCGGGCAGGTAACTTATTTTTATGAACAGTTATTTTCAAAAAAAAATTGGCCAAATGTCTTGTTAAAGGTGAAGTAGAAATTAAAGCCGAAGCTGAAACACCTTCCCTTGCTTCATCCGAGTTCAAATAGGTTCTGGCTTCACGATCTATTTGTTTAAGCCCAATCTCAGCAATCATTAAAGGAGTAGGTTTCCCTTTTGTAAGTTCAAGTCTTGCCTCAACCACTTTCTTAGCTACCTCCAACGTCACCTTTTCTTTCTTATAAGTCCCTTTTAACACTGAATCAATGTATTCAAATATCACAAATTCATTTTCAAAAATGGTCTTAATCATATCAAATTATGCTCAAAAATAATTAATTCTACTTACTTTAGAATTGTAAGTGTTTTTACTTAGGTGTAAGATACTAAAAAATACTTTTAAATCCAGTGTTTAAACTGTTTTATGAGGTTTGCAGAATGCCGAATTTTGAGGTGAAATAATTTTTAATTAAGTGAACCTCAAGATGAATGAATCAGCAATAAATACAGTGAACGGAATAGCGAATTACGCAAGATCAAAAAAGATTGTTCATCAAACTACTTCCGCAGGAATGGTTGATGGAATGCTTTTAGAAGTTGAAGGTGAGAAAATGGTAAACTTTGGTTCTTGTAGTTATTTGGGATTAGAATTTGATGAGAGATTAAAGGAAGCGGGGAAAGAAGCAATAGATAATTATGGGACGCAATTCTCTGCATCAAGAGCTTACTTGTCAATCGATTTGTATGAAGAACTGGAGAATAAGTTAACTCAGATTTTTGACGCTCCAGTGATCGTTGCTCCTACAACAACTTTGGGGCATATCTCAGCAATTCCAGTTATCGTAGAAGATACTGATGCAATTATAATGGATCATCAAGTTCATAATTCTGTGCAAATGGCGGTGGGACTTTTAAAATCAAGAAACATCCATGTTGAAATGGTCAGACATAATAGGATGGATCAGCTCGAGCAAAAAATTATCCAGCTCAGACAAAAATATAACAGGATTTGGTATATGGCTGATGGGATATACTCTATGTATGGTGATTTTTCTCCTGTAGATGAAATTGTTGATTTAATGGAAAAGTATAAAGAATTACATTATTATGTTGATGATGCTCATGGAATGAGTTGCTTTGGTAAAAAGGGGCAAGGGAGTGTGTTACGAAATAGAAAAATGCATCCTAAAATGATTTTAGCTACCTCTTTTGCCAAAGCTTTTGCGACTGGCGGGGGTGTTTTAGTTTTTCCTAATCAAGAAATTGCACAAAAGGTAAGAAACTGTGGTGGTCCCTTTAATTCATCCGGGCCTATGCAACCAGCTTCTTTGGGGGCAGCAATAGCTTGCGCTGATCTTCATTTAACTGGTGAAATTGAAAATTACCAGCAAGAATTAAATGAAAAAGTACTTTATACTCAATTAATGCTTAAAAAGTATGGGTTGCCTAATGTATCAGAGAAACAATCTCCAATTTTTTATGTTGCCGCTGGACTTCCAAAAGTAGCATATCATGTTATAGAGAAAATGAAAAATTCAGGTCACTTTTTAAACATAGGAATCTTTCCAACCGTACCAATTAAGAATTCTGGAATTAGATTTACGATAACACGATTGCACACTTTTGAGGAAATTCAGAAAATGATAGCAGACTTGGCGATTCACTTTTATCAAACATTGGAAGAAGAACAATTTACAATTGAAAAGGTGTGCAAAGCTTTTAAGATTGAAGTACCTGGAATTGAGATTAAAGATGAAAGAGTAGACAAAAGTTCACTAAAAGTTGAAAGCTATACGTCAATCATTGACATCCCAAAAGACAAATGGAATAATCATCTAGGGCAACGCGGCATATATGATTGGAACGGAATGAACGTAATTGAAAATTCGTTCAAAGAAAATCAGTTAAAAGAAGACAATTGGAATTTTCATTACGTCTCAGTTGTGGATTCAAAGGGCGAGTTAGTTTTGCAAACTTTTCTTTCTTCGGGATATATGAAAGACGATATGCTTTCTTCTAAAGAAATTTCTGCAGATATCAAAAGTTTGCGAATTGACAATCCTTATTTCTACACGTCTAAATTTTTAATGGTAGGATCATTGATCACTGAAGGGAACCATCTTTATCTTAATAAAAATCACGAAGGACACAAAAAAGCTTTAGCGCTATTATTTGAAGAAATTGAAAAGATTCAAAAAATGACTGAGGCAACTACTTTGATGATTCGAGATTTACCTGCAAATGATTCAGAGATGGATAATTTGATGGTTGATAATGGATATTTTAAATCTGATATGCCCGAAAACTATTCCGTTGATATCTCAAATTGGGACGGAATAGAATCTTATAGAACACAACTATCTAAAAGATCCAAAAGACATTTCAAAGAAAACGTTGAAAGGTATGCCGATTGCTTTTTAGTGGATTTAGATTTTAAACCATCTACTTCAGAATTAAAGGAGTTATATCAACTGTATGCTAACGTTTTTGAAAAGTCAGATGAGATTAGCACCTTTAAAATACCGTACAAGTTTTTCGAAGTTTTATCTCAAAACGAAAAATGGAAAATTGTCACGTTGAGATTGAAGGAGCGCCCTGATCAAATTGTAGGAATGGTTTGCAGTTATGCCGGAAGTCAGGATTATTCAGGTGTCTTAGTAGGGCTAGATTATCAAATGAATAGTAAATATTGCGTGTATAGACAGTTGATTAATCAATTAATCGTAAATGCTAAAAATTTAAGCTACAATAAAGTGAATTTTGGGTTTTCTGCTGGGATAGAAAAACGAAAATTTGGTGCTTTGCCTGAGCAGTCAGTAGCTTACGTACAAGTTAATGACAACTTTAAGTTTGAAGCTTTAATATCTGAAAATCGAACAAATGAAAAAAGAAAGGAAAAAATATGATTTGAGCCTTCAAGAGTTTTTCTTGTTTGATAATCGATCTAAAATCAATCTCTTAAAGATTCACGGCAAAGTGATTTATTTCGATTTCCCGAATTCTGAACTTATTGTAATCGTATATTTTATTTATGATTTTCACGTGAAGGTTATTCGCCTAATGACAACTAAAAAAGTGATAGAAATTTCACCCATAATTAACGGCGAAGACTTCTCTACGTATTTAAACCTAAAGGGTATGAATATGCAATTATTTTTGTCTTAAAAGTTGTTGCGGAAACTACGGTATTTTGCCATTTTTAAAACTTGTAACTAACTGTAATTTAGGTTTTTTCGTAAAAGGGTTGTTTGAAGGATTCAATTGAGCTTGAATTAATTAAAGTTAGGTCTTACCTTTATTTAAATCTCTAGATTGCTCTAGGTTTTTAATATGAATAAACAACCAATAAATAGCGCCATTACCCAGGATGAAGTTCTGAGCTTGTTTCAAAAATCTTTTGAGAAACAAGATGAAGAAAATCGAAATTTAGTAGAGCTTTTTCACGAGCAGATAGGAGCAGAACTTTTAGCCCTGAAAATGAAAATTAATCAGGCTGAAATTTCTGATCAATTAAAGTCCTATGTTGAAGAAAATTTGAATGGTATTGTACAAAAAATCAAAGCTTATTCTAATGAATTGTTTCCAATGTCATTAGATCAATTAGGATTTGAACAAGCCTTTAATAGTAGAATTAGAAGTTATCAATTAAATAATCAAGTTAATATTCAGGTCAAGAAATTGTTTAGAGAAAAGATCACCCTTCAGCCCAAAATTGCCACCGCAATGTTTTTTATTATAGATGAAATTATAAAAAACTGCCTTGCGCACGCAAAATGTGATACAATTGAAATCAACTTGTTAAGTAAAACACCATTCAAAATGGAGATTATTGATAATGGAACTGGTTTTGAATGTTCTATGAGTAATTTACGCCTGGAACATAGCGGTTTAAATAAAATTATTTGCCGTGCTAAAGCTATAGATGCAAAAGTAAAATTTGAGAAATTACCTCTTGCAGGTTCTAAAGTTAACATTTGTGTTCATGAGTGAAAATAGTATTAAAATAGGAATTGCAGAAGATCAAACCTTGTTTAGGCAAGGTCTAGTTCAAATTTTAAATAGCTTGGATAATGTAAAAGTTGTTGTTGAAGCTGAAAACGGGAAAGAGTTGGTCACTAAAATGCAAAAAACAAAAATTGATATTGCGTTTTTAGATTATAAAATGCCCATTCAAAATGGTCCTGAAACGGCAAAGATTATCTCTAAAAAATATCCCAGAACAAAAATTCTTTTCATTTCTATGTATAATGAAGAAGAGTTTATTATCAGCGCAATTGAATCTGGTGCAAATGGCTACATCACTAAAGATGAAGATGTAGACGAAATTGAACTGGCCATTCAAAGTTTAATGAGCACAGGGTATTACATGAATGACGGAACATCAAGACTGCTTTTAGGAAATTTATTATCTAATGGTAAGCTTGAACCTAACTTTAAAGAAACTCCTAAAAGTCTAACTGATTTGGAGATTCATGTGATGAAGCTAATTTGCAAAGAATACAGTACAAAAGAAATTGCTGAATCAATACACAGAGGCGTAAGAACTGTTGAAGGCATCCGATCTAATATTCTTAAAAAAACTGGAGCAAAAAATTCTAATGGAATCGTTATGTATGCCGTCAAAAAAGGCATTGTTCAAATTTAGGATTTCAAGCGACAGAATTTTATTATTGACAAGCTACTTCGTTTTCGTTATCTTTGAGTAATGCTAAAGTTCAAAGCACTTATATTATTATTGCTTTTCTGCGGTTATACCGTTGAGTCTTTTGCTACCGTGCATCAATGTGGCTCTGAAATCACTGACATTGATTTCGTTTCAATAGCAGATTGTCAGCACGAAAATGAAAAAGTAGAATCAGACTGCAGCAAGCATTGTTGTCATGATGATTCTGAAAATTCAAAAGAACTTGATAAGGACTGTTGTTCTACTTCTAAATTAAGTTCACATTCAGTTGATGTTTTAGTTCAAAGCCTTGATAAATCTGATCAAATTGATTCGGTTCATCCGAATTTAAGTGCACTTTATTATTCAACCTTTGCAACAAACAGTCCCCCGTCTTTTGAGGGATATGTTCCTCCTCTTATTCAAAGAGATATTCTGCTAGAAGTCCAATGTTTTAGAATTTGATTGATTGTTTTTAACACGATTTAAAAACAATTAAAATTTAAAACAATGCACAAAAACATAAGCTGTTGTGCGCTATTTTTTACGCTCCTTTTTGTTTCAAATGTTAGTTTCTCTCAGGGTCATGAAGAAATTGAGCTAAAAGGTAAGATAGTCACAACAATAGAAAATAAAGAAGAACCCGTCCCATGGGTAAAAATAAAGAGTGGATCAGGAGAAGATGTAGTACTTTCTAATAAGAATGGGGAATTTGAAATAGGTATCCATAAAATTCCAGATACGCTTTATATAAAGGCCGTTGGATATGATTTAGTAGCCTTTCCAATTACTGAACCTTCGGATGAGTTAAAAATCAATCTTACTTCAGGTAAAATGCTGAATGGCGTTACAGTTGTTGGTGGGAGTACAGGGCATCATATTGATCTGAAAGATCCGTTTAACATTGAGAAAATTGGGCAGGATGAACTAAGAAAGGCTGCTTGCTGTAATCTGTCTGAATCCTTTGAAACAAATGCCTCTGTAGATGTGAATTTAACAGATGCGGTTTCAGGAGCTAAGAAAATTCAAATGTTAGGCTTGGATGGTGTTTACACGCAGTTGCAATGGGAGAACATTCCACTCATAAGAGGTTTGTCAACTTCATTCGGTTTAAATTTCACACCTGGAACCTGGATAGAATCCATTCAAATCACCAAAGGAACAGGATCGGTTGTAAACGGATATGAGTCCATTGCTGGTTTAATTAATATAGAATTAAAGAAACCATCAGAAAGTGAGCGACTTTATGTGAATTTATATGGTAACAAGTTTACAAGAGGTGAGATCAATCTGCACGGAGCTCAAAAAATAAATGACAAATGGTCAACCATGACATTTTTGCATGCTTCGAATCAATTCAACGAAACAGATGTAAATAAAGATGGATTTAAAGATATGCCGGTAGGGCTTTTAGCGGCAGGTATGCACCGTTGGGATTTTAGAGGTGAAAACATGGAAAGTAGATTTGGAGTGAAAGCCACCTTTGTTGATAAAGTGGGTGGCCAGATTGGATACAACAAATCAGACGACCCAATCAACCCTATTTGGGGGGCTTCATTTCAGGTTAACCATTTAGAAGCCTTCGGTAAAGTCGGAATTTTTATGAAAAAAAGAAGGTTCGGATCACTTGGTTTGGTGAATCAGTTGAAATATCATGACATGAAAAATGTTTACGGAAACTCAACTTATTTGGGAACACAGCAAAAATGGTATTCAAATATGATTTACAGTGATATTATTGGTAACACCAATCATAACTATAAAACAGGTATAAGTTTCGTTTTAGACGATTACAACCAAACCTATAATGATTCTAACTTCGTTAAAACTGAAATCGTTCCGGGTGCCTTTTTTGAGTATACTTATAACAGGTTGGATAATTTCATCTTGGTGGCTGGTGTAAGGGGAGATTACCATAATCTTTACGGACCTCTATTTGCGCCAAGGGTGCACGCGAAATGGAATTTGAACAAAAAAAGTGCATTGAGAGTATCTGTAGGCAGAGGATATAGGGTTCCAAATCCTTATGCAGACTTCAGTTCATTAATGGCTTCAAATAGGGTTTGGGTCGTTGATCCGAATATCCAACCAGAAGATGGGATTAGTTCTGGTGTCACATTTACTCAGAAATTCTTGATAAAGGATGAAGTTTCCTCTATTTCTGTGGATTATTTCTACACACATTTCCTAAATCAATTTATCACAGATATGGACGTAAGTCCTAATGAAGTGCACATGTATAATACGAACGCAACTTCATTTTCACATTCGGTGCAAGTTGAATTAGCCTTAAAACCGTGGAAAGTTTTCGAATTTAGAACAGCATTTAAATACTATGATGTTCAAGCAGAATTTGGAGGGCAACTGCAACAAAAGGCTTTTGTACCAAAGTATAGAGTACTGTTAAATGCGGGCTATAAAACAAGAAATAAGAAGTGGGAAATTGATGTGACTGGAAACTGGGTAGGAAAGAAAAGATTGCCTTCAACGGCTTCAAATCCTGTAGAGTTTCAGAGAGGAAATGAGTCGGTAGATTATTGGGTTTTACATTCACAAGTTTCCTATAATTTTAAAAATTTCACTTTTTATCTAGGAGGTGAGAATTTATTGAATGTGATCCAACAGGATGCGATCATTAGTGCAGAAGACCCATTTGGCACTTATTTTGACGCTACACAGATATGGGCACCAATAAATGGCGTAAATGTTTACGCCGGAATACATTTTAATATCAAACAGAAAAAGAAATAATTATGAATAAAGTATATGCAATTTTCGCACTTTTAGTGCTATTTATGGGAGTTAAGTCATTCGCTCAATCCGAGCCGAAGTCTAAAACTCAAACAGTAAAATTTAAAACATCTGCAGTTTGCGGAGAGTGTAAAGAAAGAATAGAAGATAAGTTAAATTACACCAAGGGTATAGTTTATGCTGAGCTTGATTTGGATACAAAAGTTTTAGAGGTAAAATTTAAAACAAAGACTCTAAATGCTGAAAAAATTAAATACGCAGTGTCTTTATTAGGTTATGACGCAGGCGAAACACCTAGAAATGAAAAAGCATTCAATGAACTGCCTAAGTGTTGTCGTTCAGAAGGATTTTGCAAAAGACCTTAATCTTGCTTTTTACGTTTTGAACGTATAAATTCAAGAATTATAAAAAGAATCGCTGACCAGGCAAAAAAGAAAAAATGCACAGCAAAGAGCCCTCCGATAATCCATGGATTACGGAGGGTTTCTACTTTTCTATATCTTAACATGTAAAATGATGTAGCAAAAATTGCCCAACATAATACGATCCACCATGGGATGAATGACATTACCATAATTTGTTCTGCTTTTTTGTGAAGATAATAATCTCAATCGTATCTTTATAAGAATTAATAAAATTAGCCCTAAATGGAATTCTTACCTGAACAATTAGAAACTTATATTCAAAATCATTGTGAAGCAGAACCTGAACTATTAAAAGAATTGAATAGAGAAACTTGGTTGAAAATCATGACTCCAAGAATGCTCTCTGGACATGTTCAAGGTAGAGTATTAAGTATGCTAACAAAAATGATTTCACCTGAATACGTTTTAGAAATTGGGACATATACTGGATATTCCGCTCTTTGCTTCGCAGAAGGATTAAAAAGTGGAGGTAAAATCATTACAATAGATCGAAATGAAGAGCTAACCCCAATTTTAAATCAATTTATGTTAAGTTCTGATTTTAAAGATCGAATAGATTTTAGGGTGGGCAACGCTATTGATATAATTCCAACCTTAGAAAACGGAATTGACCTAGTATTTATTGATGCAGATAAACCAAACTATTCTAATTACTTTGATCTTGTAATTGATAAGGTTAAGCCCGGGGGGTACATTTTTGCCGATAATGTGTTGTGGAGTGGAAATGTAGTGGACGAATCTAAATTAAAGGATAAAAGCACAAAAGCAATTGTTGACTTCAATGCTAAAGTCCAAAAAGATGATCGCGTTGAAAACGTACTTTTTCCGGTTAGAGATGGAATAATGATAATGAGAAAAAAATAATAATATCGGTGCAATCAATATGATAGATTTTAGAAGTGATACAGTAACGAAACCAACAGCTGCAATGAGAGAATTCATGGCTAATGCCGAAGTTGGTGATGATGTTTTTGGAGACGATCCTACCATTAATGAATTAGAGCGATTAGGAGCCGAGATGTTTGGAAAAGAAGCTGGACTTTTTTGCTCTTCTGGAACACAAACGAATCAAATAGCTATTAAAGTTTGGACCCAACCTGGGCATGAAGTTATTTGTCATGAAGAATCACATATTTATAGATATGAAGGGGGAGGAATAGCTGTGAATTCAGGAGCTTCAGTGCGTTTACTAAGAGGAAACTCAGGAAGAATCAACCCAGAAGAAATAAAACCTAATTTGAATCCAGATGATCAACATTATCCTAAGACCTCTTTAGTCAGTATAGAAGATACGGCAAATAGAGGAGGGGGAATATGCTATGATTTTAATGACATTAAACGTATCTCTCAAATTTGCAAAGAACACAATCTTGGTTTTCACTTGGACGGTGCTAGAGTATTTAATGCGCTTGAAGAATCCAATATTTCTACTCAAGATTACGGCGCTCAGTTTGATACCATTTCAATTTGTCTTTCTAAAGGATTAGGTGCTCCAGTAGGATCATTATTGGTTGGTCCAGCAGATTTTATTGCTAAAGCAAGAAGAGTAAGAAAGGTTTTTGGCGGTGGAATGCGACAAGCCGGAATTATAGCCGCAGGTGGAATCTATGCCTTGAAAAACAATATTGTTAGATTAAGTGAAGATCATAGAAGAGCTAAAGAAGTAGGTGAGATTTTATCAGAAAAATCATGGATAACTGAAGTGTTACCGGTGAAAACCAATATAGTTGTAGGGCACTTACCAGATACTTTAAACGAATATGAGGTGGTAGAAAAGATCAAATCATTTGGAATTCTTTGCGTACCTTTTGGAAACGGAAGAATTAGGTTTACGACTCATCTTGGTATCTCTGATGAAGACATTCAATATTTAAAAGAAAACCTTCCGAACACATTATGAAAAAGTTAATTTTTTTAGGCGTTTTAGCAACACTCACATCTTGTAACAATGATACTTGGAATGGAGAAGAAAAAACAGCTTTTAAAACCAAGTGTTTAGATGCTGGAGGCTCTTCAGATTACTGTGATTGCTATATGCAAAACGCAATGAACGAGTACCCAGAATATGAGCAAATGGATCAAATCTCTTTTGAAGAAGCGGTAGAATTATCAATAGGATGCGAATAGTGAAATTAAATATCATCTCAGTTTTATCAATCGTGATGTTTGCTTGTTCTGGTGAGCCAAGTACTCAAGAAACTATTGATTTTGATGAATTAGCCGGTGAAACAGGTGTAGAAACCATAGATACAGTGGTAATCGACACAACAAACCTGTTAGATTTATCGACCTATGCAGGTCGCTTAATGAATGCAATGAAAAATGAATATGAGGCGGATACTAATGCTGCATTTCATGTGATGGACCGGTATTCTTTCAATACATCAGAAAAATTTATGCTGACAAAAAAAGAGACAGTTAGTTATGGTAGCAATGAAGTTACACCAGTTGCTGAATTTTATTACTATTCATTCGCTGACACAATCAAAACGAACAACGCCTTTTATAATTATCTAGATGATTTATCTGCCAATGGTGAAAGTGATCCAATAAAGTTAAATGAAGAACTTGAACATTTAAAATCCCCTCCATTATTTATGATGGTTTATGACACAGTAATAGTTAGTGCAAATTTTGCTTGTGAGCATAAATCAAACAACTGGAGCCCATTAAGAGATTCCATGCTAAGCATTTATGGTAAGGACTATAGGTATTTTATTGATGTCCAATGTGGTGGACCCTTACGTTGGAAATAAATGATTTGCCAACTTTCCTTTTCTGTGAAAATTTCGTATTATAAAATAGAGATGTTGAAGAATTTTAGGCATCTTCGACATTAAATGGCAAAACTTAAAAGCATACTTCAAACCGGATTAAATTTTTTTCCAATCCAGTTACTTTTTCTTCACCTGAAAAAGAGCCATTTATTAATAATTTTTTGGCTCATTCTTTTTGGTATAGTTACGCAAAATCTTGCCATGAAATTCGGGATACCATACCTGTTTTTATCGCCAGAATATTTAGGAGAAGTCTCTTGGCTTTCTTTTCTGATTCTGGGGTTTTCAATTGGAGGTTTTTTTATGGCTTTTCACTTGTATAGCTATATTTTAATGGGACCATCTTTTCCTTTTATAGCAACGCTTTCAAGGCCGTTTTACAAATTCTGCATCAACAATTCGGTTATTCCTATAATTTTCTACTTCACGCTTATTTATAATGTGCATGACGTTCAGTCAAATGAAGAGCTGATGAGCTTTGCTGATATCCTAATTCAATGTGCCGCCTTGACTGGTGGTATGGTACTCTTTTTAATTTTAAGCGTATTGTATTTTTTTAGAACAAACTGGGACATCTCTAAATTACAATTGAGAAGAAAAGCTCAGCGTAGGTCGTTTTATTTTTTGGTTGGATCTTTATTTGCTCGAAAGAAATTTTGGTTTGAGTCTCATCATGCTCGTGTTTATCACCCCTCTTTCTATCTAGCATCATTAAAAAAAATACTTCCGGCAAGAGACTCTAAACACTACAAAAGAGAAGTGCTTCAAGAAGTGTTCAGGCAAAACCAATTGAATGCTTCTTTATTTGAAATTATAATAATTGTTTCATTTTTCGTTTTAGGATATTTTGGTGAATATGGATTAGTGCAAATACCATCATCCGCTAGCTTTATGTTGCTTTGCACCTTCGCCATAATGATAATTACCATTTTTTATACATGGTTCAAAGGTTGGGCGATTAGCGTAATTGCAGTTTCATTGCTCATGTTGAATGTCATATCTTCTAAAACTGATTGGCTACAAGTAAAAAACTATGCCTACGGCCTTAACTATAGCACAAAAAATGAGTACAATTTAGAAGCCCTTAAAGAATTGCAATATGATACCTTAGCCTATCAAAATGACATTCTCCATCATGAAAATATTCTAGATAATTGGTATGAAAAAGCCTCTAGAGTGCAACAAACCGAAAAGCCTAAACTAGTTTTAGTGAATTGTTCTGGTGGTGGGTTAAGATCGGCAATGTGGAGTTTCTATGTCATGCAGCAATTGGATATTGCCACAGAAAATAAATTTTTCCAAAACGTACATTTTATTACAGGAGCTTCGGGTGGAATGGTAGGGGCGTCCTATTACAGGGAGTTAGAGCTACTTTCTCAAACAGAAGATGTTGACCAAAGAGATGATAAATATTTGCAAAATATATCTAAAGATTTATTGAATTCAACAGCGTTTAATATGGTAATGCATGATGTTTTTATGCGCTACAAAACATCCAATATTAATGGCCAAGAATATGTCCAAGATCGTGGATTCGCCTTTGAGTCTCAGCTGAATGTCAACACCGAATTTGTATTAGATAAACGACTCATTGATTATCGAAAAGATGAAATGAGGAGTACAACACCCTTGATGCTATTCAGTCCAACAATAATTAATGACGGAAGAAGACTTATAATGGCCGCTCAGCCATACGGCTTCATGAACGGAACGATTAAACCAGATGAAAAAACCGGACCTGAAAACATTGAGTACTTGAAATTATTTAATGAAAATCTGGCTTCAAGCGTGCAATTCACTTCAATTTTGAGAATGAACAGTACATTTCCTTACGTATTGCCAATGGTAACCTTACCCACCTCTCCAGAAATACAAGTTATGGATGCTGGAATTAGAGATAACTACGGAACCAAGTCAACTATGAGATATATCACTGCCATGGAAGATTGGATTATGGAAAATACTTCTGGTGTTGTTCTATTGGAGTTGAGAGACATCCAAAAAGATTATGATATTGAAAAACATAATAATAGATTATCTCTGGGAGAAAGATTTATCAAACCTATTTCAAATTTTTATGGAAACTACCACCATTCACAAGAATACAATGCAACAGAACTGGTAGATGAACTTGAAAGTTCAAACATTCCTGTTGATGTAGTTACATTCGTCTTAAGAAAAGATCCCTCTGAAATGATCTCATTATCATGGCATTTAACGCAACGTGAAAAAAATGATATTAAGCGAATTTTTAATAGCGATTACAATCAGAGTCAAATGAATTTTTTGATAGATTTGCTCAAATTATAAGAACATGTCAGAGCCGACAAATGACCAGGAATTGAACGAAGAAAAGCCTCAAGAAAACACAAGTAAAAAGGCTAATTCAAAGGGTGAACGAAAAGATGATCCCACTAAAATTCACATTGAAACCAACCCTGTCGAAATAATTTCAGGTACTGCAGGTTTTATTAAATCCATACTTTCCTTAAGAACAATAAAATATGATCACGCAAAGATTATTGAATCGGTTAAGGATGGAATAGTCTTTAAAGGATATAATGTTTGGATTTTGATGTTTTCAATCCTAATTGCATCAATAGGACTAAATGTCAATTCTACCGCAGTAGTAATTGGCGCCATGTTAATTTCACCATTAATGGGACCGATTAAAGGAATTGGTTTTGGTGTAGCAACAAATGATTTTCGATTATTACTAGATTCACTCAAAAACTTAGGAGTTACAGTTGGTATTTCGTTGCTTGTTGCTTACATCTACTTTTTAATTACACCAATTCATGATCCTACAGAAAATATCTTAGCCAGAACGGAACCAACTTTTCTTGATGTACTAATAGCTCTTTTCGGAGGATTGGCTGGTGTAGTTGCACATACGCAAGGTAAAAATGATACGGTAATTCCGGGAGTTGCTATTGCTACAGCCTTAATGCCTCCACTTTGTACTGCGGGATATGGTCTTGCGGTAGGTAATTGGGCTTATTTTGCCGGAGCATCTTATTTATTTATTCTAAATTCCTTGTTGATTGCTGGATCTGCATACTTTTTTGTGAGATACTTAAAATTTCCGAAAAAAGAATATTTAACGCCGAAAATTGAAAAAAGAGTAAGAGTCTACACTCTAGCATTCATTATTGTTGCTGTAGCTCCTTCTGGTTATTTGTTCTATAAAATGACGAAAAGATCAATTTTTCTAAGCAATGCAAATTTGTTTGTAGAGCAGGTAATACAACCGACTGATGAAAATATGGTAATTACTCCACAGTTTAAATTTGACTGGGAAAATTCTGAAATCGATTTAAGTATTACAAACTACTTCGCAGATAATAATGTTTACTCAATGTGGAATAGACAATTGAACAATTTTGATCTAGAAAATGTTACCTTAACTATTCATCAAGATGATGACATAAGAACTTTGATGGATGAAGCTTTTCATGAATATGATCAGACAAATCATGGTGCTAATACACTCGCAGAATTATTAAGTCGAACAGAAAATGATTTGTTGAAAGCGAATCAAAGAATTAAAGAAATTGAAGATAATATTAAATCAAAAGAACCTAAAATTCAGTTCGATCATTTGTTGGCAGGTTTCAAAATCGATTACCCAGAGTATAAAAGAATCTATATAAATGAAAGTTATGTGCTCAATCAAAAAAAGAACATTGATACGGTATATGCAATTTCGGTAGAATTTAATGCAGGATTTGATGAATTACAACAGTTAAAAATCAATCATAAAATATCCCAAAGAATGAAGCTTGAACTAAACCAAAAAGCGGGCGTAAAACAAGATTCGGTAAGAGTAATTGTATTGAACTAAATGAAGAACTTAGTTGGCATTATAGTAATTCTTACGCTTGTTTCATGTAAAAAAGATTTTTCAGATTTGGATGTAATCGTCAGTAGTCATGCTGCTGAGTCTATTTATTACAAACAAAATGATTATCCCCCAAATTCATTAGAAGGCATAAAAACTGTTCTTTTAGATGCTAGGTTAGATTGTATTGAGCTGGATGTTCAAATGACAAAAGATAACAAGCTGGTGCTTTGGCATGATGCTAATTTGGATGTCAACTCTAATTTAAATGGATGTGTAGGGGATTATAATCGTTCAGAATTGTCAAATGCGCAAATTTATGGAACGACTTTCGAAATCGCATTCCTAGAACAAGCGATTAACCTGGCACTTAACGCAGAAACTAAATTGATACTTGATGTCAAACATTATAATCCCTGTGCGGGAGAGAAAATCAACAATACACAATTTAATAGTGCACTCAATGACGAATTAGCAGGCCTGACAGATCTGCAAAAACAAAATATTATTGTGAATTGCAGAGATTTGAATTTATTGCTAGCACTAACAGATCACTCTGTAATAAAATCTTTAGAAACAGATGAGCTTGAATATGCAAAATCAACCATTCAATCAAGCGATATAAACACAGTGTTTGTGAAGTTGGACGAATTTTCAGAAGCATGGCAGACTATGTTAGAAACACATCAAGCGGATTTCGGCTTGTACAATTTAAATAATCGTTCAGATGTCAATAAGGCTTTAGAATTTGCTCCAGATTACGTAATTTCGGATAAATTAGATTATACTTTAACTGTTGTTCATGGGAAATAAAAAGAAGAAAAGAGTAGATGTAGTGTATTCCACTAACCCTGATTTTAATTTTGAAATCGAGGATGATGAAGATGTTGAAACGCTTCCAAATAATCAGCAATTACTTAAAGTAATGATCGATAAAAAGCAACGAAAAGGTAAAGAAGTTACGTTAATTGCAGGATTTGTAGGAACGGAAGATGACTTAAAAGATTTAGGCAAAGAGTTGAAACAAAGATGTGGTGTTGGCGGATCAGTAAAAGATGGTGAAATCATTGTGCAAGGAAATCAAAGAGATAAAATAATGGCCTATCTTGAAGAGAAAGGTTATAAGGTAAAAAGAGTAGGGGGATAAGGTGCTCAGAAAATGAGTAACCCCGGTCTTGAACACATTCGGTAATTACTTACCAAGTTAACCAATTTAAACCCTATGAAAAGAAATTGCGTTCAAAACCGGGACTCATTTTTAACAAGAAAACTTTTTGTTTTAATGTTTAACCCTTGACATAAATATACAGACCTTTCTACGATTATTTCATGACAAAAATGTGAACTGTATCTAATTTTGATTCAACTGTATAATCCGCAATTTTAAAAGTTTCCTAAAAAATAATTCACTTTAAGTTCAGAAGTCAAACTTTAAAATTTAACTTTGCTTAATCATATTTTTGATGGAAAAAAGAACAATCTTAAATAGTAAACACGTTGAGATTACCCTTAAGAGATTAGCTAGTCAGCTTAAGGAAAACCATCAAGATTTCCAAAACACCGTATTGATAGGACTTCAGCCCAGAGGTATTCATGTTCTCGAAAGACTAAAAGAAATTTTAGAAGCTGATTTGAAGCAAGAATTGACCTGTGGCCAACTTGATATTACGTTTTATCGTGATGATTTCAGAAGAACAGAGCAGCCTTTAATTCCTTCAGTAACGAATATCGATTTTATTATTGAAGATAAAAAAGTAGTGTTAATTGATGACGTGTTGTTTACAGGAAGATCAATAAGATCAGGTCTAGATGCTTTACTTGCATTTGGTAGGCCTAAGCAAGTTGAACTTTTAATTTTAATTGACAGGCAATTTGAAAGACATTTACCGATTCAACCAGATTATACTGGAAAAGCGGTCAACACACTAAAGTCAGAGGTGGTTGTGGTTGAATGGAGTCAGCATACAGGAGAAGACAAGGTTATTTTATGTACTCAAGAAGATAAGAATGGATAATTTAAGCGTTGATCATTTAATCGGAATCAAAGATTTGACAAAGTCAGATATAGAATTGATTTTCAAAACTGCCGATAGCTTTAAACAAGTGATTAACAGGCCAATTAAAAAGGTTCCGTCTTTAAGAGATATCACAATAGCCAATCTTTTTTTCGAAAATTCTACGAGAACGCGATTATCTTTTGAATTGGCAGAGAAGAGATTGTCGGCTGATGTTGTGAATTTTTCAGCAGCAAGTTCATCAGTAAAGAAAGGGGAGACTTTAATCGATACGGTGAATAACATCCTTGCCATGAAAGTAGATTTGGTTGTTATGAGGCATCCTAATCCAGGAGCAGCTAAATTCTTGTCTGAAAAAATCAATGCTAGAGTAGTAAATGCCGGTGACGGAACACATGAGCATCCAACACAAGCCCTGCTTGACGCATACTCAATAAGAGAACAACACGGTGAAGATTTTACTGGTAAAAAAATTGTAATTGTCGGAGATATATCTCACTCAAGAGTGGCACTTTCAAATATCTTTTGCCTTCAAAAATTGGGAGCTGAAGTAATGGTTTGCGGACCAACGACACTTATCCCTAAACATATAGAAACCCTGGGGGTAAAAGTAGAACATAATCTTAGAAAAGCTCTAGAATGGTGTGACGTTGCAAACATGTTACGAATTCAATTAGAGCGACAAGAGATCAAATATTTCCCATCACTCAGAGAGTATACAATGCTTTTCGGCTTAAACAAAGAGTTATTAGATAGCTTGGATAAAAAAATTACCGTAATGCATCCGGGACCAATTAATAGAGGAGTGGAAATTTCTACTGATGTGGCAGATAGTGATCAATCTATCATCTTGCAACAAGTCGAAAACGGAGTAGCTATCAGAATGGCTGTAATCTATTTACTTGCCTCTAAAATCAACAGATCCTAAGAAGTTCACTTTCCTTTCTGTTCAAATTAGCTGAATACACAACGAACCACGCTCCTTCTCATTTGTCATCCTGTCGAGTCTCTAGTCTCCAGTTTCAACTCCCAGTCATCTCGCACGAAAAACGAAACACGAACCACGAGTTTCCAGTCTCCAGTCTCAACCCCCAGTCATCTCGAAACACGAAACACGAGTCTCCAGTCTCAACCCCCAGTCATCTCGCAACGAAACACGAAACACGAACAACGAAACACGAGTCTCCAGTCTCAACCCCCAGTCATCTTGAACCACGAAAACCGAAACACGAAACACGAACAACGAACAACGAAACACCAAACACGAAACACGAGTCTCCAGTTTCAACACCCGGTCATCTCGCAACGAAACACGAAACACGAACAACGAAACACGAAACACGAGTCTCCAGTCTCAACCCCCAGTCATCTCGAAAAACGAAACACGAACAACGAACAACGAAACACCAAACACGAAACACCAAACACGAAACACGAAACACGAAACACGAGTCTCCAGTTTCAACACCCGGTCACTTCACATCAAAAAAAACCACAATTAACCTTTCATTGTTGTTAACTCATTAAAATGTTAATAAAACAAACCGAATTTTATTTTAAATTTGAAACAAACAACAACCTATGAATTTCTCGAAAGAAGAAAAAGAAAAATACACAGTCGTAACTTCTAACGTTGAAAAGCTTGATTCTACTAACGCCCCAGAGCTAAAGTCTGAATTGGTTTTAATCAATAAAAATTCGGTTAATAACATTGTTTTAGATCTGTCTAATTCAAGATATTGTGATTCTTCTGGCTTAAGCGCTATTCTAATCGGAAATAGGTTGTGTAAAGATTCAGGAGGTAAATTCGTCTTGTCAGGATTACAACCAAATGTGCAAAAACTAATTGAAATTTCTCAATTAAATAGCGTGTTAAACATATCTGAATCTAAGAAAGAAGCCGAAGCTTCAATTGAAGGGTAATAATGTCCATGGGCTATTTAAATCTATCAGCCGAGCATCATTCATTTTTTAAAACATTCTTAAAAGATTCTCAAATCAAAGTTGATGAAGAGAGTCTCGAAAAGTATGCGCATGACGAAACAGAAGATCTTTCTTTTCCTCCTGAAATAGTTTTGGTTCCAGAATCGGTTGAAGAAGTTGCTAAAATTCTCAAGTACGCTAACGAAAATAAAATTCCAGTGACTCCACAAGGGGCTAGAACTGGCCTAAGTGGAGGTGCACTTCCTGTTCACGGTGGAATCGCATTGTCAATGGAGAAGTTTAATCAGATTTTAGACATTGATGAAAACAATGGTCAAGTGACCGTTGAGCCTGGTGTCATAACTCAAGTATTACAAGATACCGTGGCTGAAAGAGGCTTGTTTTACCCGCCAGACCCTGCCAGTAAAGGTTCTTGTTTTATTGGAGGAAATATCGCTGAAAATTCGGGAGGACCAAAAGCTGTGAAGTATGGAGTGACCAATGAGTACGTATTAAACTTGGAGCTGGTACTTCCTAACGGTGAAATTATCTGGACGGGTTCTAATGTTTTAAAAAATGCCACCGGATATAATTTAACGCAATTAATTGTGGGCTCTGAAGGAACGCTAGGGGTTGTGACTAAAATAGTTCTAAAACTGATTCCTCATCCCACACAAACTATGTTAATGTTGGTGCCATTTAGGTCCGCAGAACAGGCTTGTGAAGCTGTAGCTGCAATTTTTAAAACCGGAATTACTCCTTCTGGATTGGAGTTCATGGAAAGAGATGCACTCGTTTGGACCGCAGATTTTATTAATGATGCCTCAGTTCAAATTAAAAAGGATATTCAGGCGCACCTTTTAATCGAAGTAGATGGAAATCATGAAGAGGTCTTGATGAAGGAATGTGAAGTAATCATGAATACGGTAGAGCAGTTTGATATTGATGAAATTCTTTTTGCCGATACTGCTGCTCAAAAAGATAAACTGTGGAATTTAAGAAGAAAAGTAGGGGAGGCTGTGAAAAGCCAATCTATCTATAAAGAAGAAGATACAGTTGTTCCTAGGTACGAATTGCCAAAGCTTCTTTCCGGAATTAAAAAAATCGGAATTGATTATGGATTCAAATCAGTTTGCTATGGGCACGCCGGTGATGGAAACCTTCACGTGAACATAATAAAAGGCGATTTATCAGATGATAGTTGGAATAATAAGCTTCCAGAAGCGATTAGAGAAATTTTTGAATTAACCGTTTCACTAGGTGGAACCATCTCCGGTGAACATGGAATTGGTCTAGTTCAGAAAAATTATATGGATATCCCTTTTGGAAAGGTTGAATTGGGTCTAATGAAACAGATTAAACAAATCTTTGACCCCAACAACATTCTAAACCCAAGTAAAATCTTCCCTGATTAAATTACTTCCTGCTTCTTCTCAAAAAAATTAGTTCCATAATCCCATTCGAAACACGCTCGCCTTCGTTCCTCTCGGCTCCGCTTGATTAACTCGGATAACCAACCACGAACAACGAGTCTCCAGTCTCCAGTTTCAACCCCTCGGTCATCTCGCACGAAAAACGAACCACGAACAACGAGTTTCCAGTCTCCAGTCTCAACCCCCGGTCATCTCGCACGAAAAACGAACAACGAGTCTCCAGTCTCATCCCCGGTCATCTCGCACGAAAAACGAACCACGCGCGCCATCAGAAACGTAGTGAAGGATGGAACAACGAATCACGAGTTTCCAGTTTCCAGTTTCAACCCCCGGTCATCTCGCAAGAAAAACGAAACACGAACAACGAAACACGAACCACGAAACACGAAACACCAACAACGAAACACGAACCACGAACCACGAACCACGAAACACGAACAACGCTCCCTATCCGAAACGCAGTGAAGGATGTAACAAAAAAAAGACCCACATCAAAAATGCAGGTCTCATCTATTTAAAAGTTTCTAAAATCTCTATTCATCATAACACTCAACACCAGGATGCTCTCCTTCGTTGAATTCAAAAATAGAATCATCCATTTCAAGATCTTTTTTCATCTCTACAAGCTTGTAGGTCATTTTACTTCCATCTTTACCTTTCAAATGAACCCAAACAACTTCACTTCGTTCCTGGTTTATGATAAGTTTAATTGTATGAAATTTACTTTCTTTCGGATTTTTCGGATATAAAAATATGATATCACATTTTGCTTTTGCGTATTCTGTTTCGCCACCATATTTATAGTTATAGCCGTCTTCCCAGATAGTTAATAACTCTTCAGGAGAAATCATATCTTCTTCCACCTCAGTCGCGTCAGATTTATAACATTCGTTGTCCTCCTTCAAATAAGTAGTGATGACTTTGCCATTGTTGTATATCTCCTGGTCAGTCATGTCCAGTCTATACTTGCCATCTTTTATTTTAATGGTTCCTTTTTGGCCGATAGTTTCCTCCGTGTCAGGATTTGAAATGGTTACCCCAAATTTAATAGTTAGGGTAGTGTAGCCTTTTGTCTTAGCAGATGCTTTATCCAAAATTGCCTTTGCTTTTTCTTGATCTGCGTCTTGCGCTATTCCGGCTCCTGCAAATAAAAGAATAGCGATTAGTATGTTTATGGTCTTCTTCATGATTTTAATTTCTTTTACAAATATCCAAAATTATGCCAACTTAATTCATATTCTCTAAAAATTGTTCTAAGGCAACTAAATCCGGAATCAAAACTTCACGAGCTTTACTACCTTTAAATGGACCAATTATACCACAAGCTTCCATTTGGTCGATAATTCTTCCCGCTCTATTATATCCTATTTTTAACTTTCGTTGTAGTAAAGATGCAGACCCTTGTTGATGAGTAACCAAGATTCTGGCCGCATCTTCAAATAAACTATCGCGTTCATCCATATCAATATCCTTACCGCCTTCTTCATTTTCTCCTACATATTCTGGCAGCATCAATGCTTCTGGATAAGCTCTTTGATCTCCAATAAAATTACAAATAGCCTCAACTTCCGGTGTGTCAACAAATGCGCATTGCAGACGAGTTAAATCATTTCCAAATGAGATTAACATGTCACCTCTACCAATTAACTGGTCAGCTCCTGTTGAATCTAAAATCGTTTTAGAATCTACTCCTGAAGATACTCTGAAAGCAATTCTCGCAGGGAAGTTGGCTTTAATCATACCTGTTATTACGTTTACAGATGGTCGTTGAGTTGCTACAATTAAATGAATTCCAATCGCACGCGCTAATTGGGCAAGTCTCGCTATTGGATGTTCAATTTCTTTTCCTGCTGTCATAATCAAATCGGCAAACTCATCAATTACAACTACTATATAAGGTAGGTAACGGTGTCCATTTTCTGGATTCAACTTTCGCTTAGAAAATTTTTGATTGTATTCCTTGATATTTCTTACCTGTGCATCTTTCAATAACTCATAGCGCTCATCCATTTCAATGCATAACGAGTTCATAGTATTAACTACTTTACTGGTATCCGTAATAATGGCCTCTTCAGTGTCAGGAAGTTTAGCTAAGAAATGACGTTCTATTTTATTATATAAGGTAAGCTCAACTTTTTTAGGGTCAACCATTACAAATTTTACTTGCGCCGGATGCTTTTTATAAAGCAATGAAACAAGTATTGCATTTATCCCTACTGATTTACCCTGACCAGTTGCACCCGCACAAAGTAGGTGAGGAGCCTTAGCCAAATCAAAGATGAAGGTTTCGTTGGATATAGTTTTACCTAAAACAATAGGTAGCTCCATGTCTGTGTTCTGAAATTTTTCTGATGCGATTAAAGTTCGCATAGCAACCATGTCAGGCGTAGAGTTTGGAACCTCAATACCTATAGTACCTTTTCCCGGAATCGGAGCGATAATTCTAATTCCATTTGCAGCAAGACTTAATGCGATATCGTCTGATAGATTTTTGATTTTCGAAATTCTAACTCCAGGCGCTGGAACTATTTCATATAATGTTACAGTGGGACCAACTGTCGCCTTAATTTTTGAAATCTCTATCTTATAATGTCCCAGAGCTTCTACAATTCTATTCTTGTTGGCTTCGAGTTCTTCTTTGTTGATACTTAACTTTCCGCCACCATGATCATCTAATAATGATAAAGTTGGCAATTGATAAGTGGATAAATCCAATTTGGGATCGTATTCCCCAAACTTTTCTAAAATTGAATTGCCTTCGTTTTCCTCCACAACTTTCTCTTCAGATGGAATCTCTACTTCAAAATCTTCTTCAGTTCCTTCAGGCATTTCCTCATTAACTGTAGCTTCCTCTTCAGGGATTTCAATTTCCAGATTACTTTCTTCTATTTCAGAAACAGCTTCTTCAATTTTTTTTGGATTTTTTTCTTCTGCTGTTTTTTCTTCTCCGTTTTCTTCGTCAAAGTCAATCTCAGTAGATATTTCATCTTTTTGGATCTCTTCGTCTTTAATTGAATTAACTACTTTAATATCGATATCTCCTTCTGCTTGGGTAATGGTTTCTTCTGTCGATTCTTTACCAAATAAGGTTGCAATTTTTTTATATTGCGCAGAAAAGTTTGGATTGAATAAAGCTACTACGGTTATAAATGTGATGACACCTAGAAATAAAAATGCCCCAAATCCTCCAACGGTAGTTTTTAACCAAGTGTTAAATTGATATCCAAACGCGCCTCCATACGGAAATGATACTTCTGTTGTAATAAAACCTAAACAAAGTGATATTATAACAATACCTATAAGACTGTTACCTAATGTCCTTCTTAAGGGCAGTATTTTAATTCTCAAAAGCAGAAAAATTCCGAACACTACCAAAATCAATGGAAATAAGAATGATGATAATCCAAACCACTCATAAATAAACTTATGGGATAGCCATGCGCCGAATTTCCCTAAGTGATTTCCAATCTGTATGTCTTCCCCACTAAAGATGAATTCAAACAATCCCTTATTATATACAAAGTTTTGGTCCGCCTTCCATGTGAACAAATATGATATAAATGCTAGAATTTGATAAGTAGCAAATAGAAACAATAAAGCCCCAATAGATAAATTACTTCTTTTGTTCTTTTGATCAAATAGTTTGATAAGTGGATTAAAAAGCTGAATCTTTTTTCCTTTTGATTTTGGGGTACTCTTTTTCTTGGATGAAGTTGTGGCCTTCTTTTTTCGAGTAACCAACTTCTCCTTCTTCACTTCTACTTCTTCCGTTTTATATTCGTTCGAGCTTTTTGCCATTTATTACCTTATATATAAACAAACAAAATTAAGGTCAAATGTTACGCCTTTTATTATAGTACAGTAATTCCTATCAACAGACTACTGTTAGTTGGTGGATTTTAATAAATCGAATGAATCGAAAACTTTTTTCAATTTTTTTTAGGATTGTTTGTGTGTGGTTTTCAAGGAGTTTGGTGTGGTGAAAAAAATAAATTAAAATTAATTGGCAAAAGATTAGGATTAAAAGAAAAAGAGGCTGTATCTTTGCACCCGCAATTGGA
>JBDVJO010000003.1:0-257432 GCA_039939375.1 Crocinitomicaceae bacterium
TATCCGAATTTGAAGTAGAAAAGAGAGGGGATTATCTATGTTAACGAGATCACTAGTCTCCTACTAAGTCTTAATCTTATTCCTCTCTTTTGTTCTTTCTTGATTATATCTTTAAAGTAACGATTACAAGCTTAAGTAGTATGTAAAGTTCATGTCCACCCTTTGGCCAACACTTTTCCCACCCAGTGGCGTGTCCAGTATCCTGGGGTGCCAGCGCGGGCGGACAGCCAAAGTCCGGGGCTTTTTGCCAACGCACTTCACGGCGGCATCTAAAAATGCCTAACTTTACACGAACGTTGTATGCCATTGAAGGTAATTAAGTATGGAACCAAAATCTCAAATAGAATTGAAAGAATTGCTACCAAAGCATTTAAGTGAAATTAAGGTTCAATACTTTATCGGTAATTCCAGAATCACAGACTATTACCGTATTCTGACAATTAAATACTCAGGGAAATATGGATTCGGTTCAGCTGGGAATGGTGATGCTCAATACATGTACGCGAAAGGTGAATTTGGCTTGAATTGTTATGAACCAAGTGCAGTGATTCTTGATTTTTCCCAAATTGAATATGAATGGGGAGATTTGATAGAAATGGTCTTTAGCATTGGTTCAAATCAATACATAGATGCTGAATTTCCAATTGCTTTAGTCATTGGAAAAGAATGTTCTGAAGCGATAGGAACTCTAGTTCATGGAATAGACAGTATGGAATCAGCAACCACAGAAGAATGGATTTTTGACAATTTTGATTTGGCATGGAGTTTTGTTGAAGGCAAAATAGAAAAACGGCACACAACATACTAGCTAAAGCTCATGTCCACCCTTTGGCCGGCCCTTTTCTCTCCCATTGCTTGTACCAAATCCTGGGGTGCCATCACGGGCGGACAGCCAGTATCCCGGGTTCTTTGCCAGCGCACTTCACACGCAATAAATTGCTAACTTTAGCCAAACGTTATGGCTAATTCATGAGGACGCTTATTTGCATCATATTTTTAATAGTATCTCTTGTTGCTACAAGTCAAAACTTAAGTGATCGAATTTTGTTGGACAGAATTCCTTTAGATGTTGTCAATGAGAAAAACATTACTTCAATCGACTATGGTCGTTTCGTAGAAAAATTTGATTCAAAGGGTAATTTAATCCATGAAAATATGATTCTTGGGGCTGTTGCACCTGGATTCATCATCAATATGCAAACGACACAATCTTGCAGGCATCCTTCTCTTTGCATAACGGAGACACTATTGAAATCAGAAAATATCAATATTTCGAAACGAACAAATTGGAATCTATTGAAGTAACTCGTTTTGATGAAATCAATGAAAAAGTTCTGGTCGACACAATCCTTTTTACGTACAACAAAAAATACGAACTAATAAAATATGAAGGAATCGAATTTATAGAAACTTATCTCTATGATCAACAAGGAAATCTAATAGAAATAAATAAGCGCCTCAAAGAAGGTTTAGGAGGATGTGGAAACACTATTCATAAATGGACTGGAAAATATGATTCGAATCATAATTTAATTGAGGCATTCACATATTCTATGATGAACACGACTCATTATTTATATTCCTTCAATGAAACCGAAACCGTGCAGACTGTCGAAATAATAGATGATGGAGGCATGTATAATGTTTCCAGAACTAAAAAAAAGTATTTTGAAAATGGCCTACTTGTGAAGATAGAAAACTTTAATTCAAAAGGAGAACTCAAGCGTACCGACATGGTGACCTATGAGTTTGAAAACTAGCCATAACACAGTAGGTAAAATTCACAGCCATCACTTTGTCCCCGCTAAAAGCTCCCATTAGCTTGTCCAGTATCTTGGGGCTGCCATTACGGCGGAACGGACAGCCAAAGTCCAGTTTTTTTGCCAATCCCGAAGTTTCGGGAGCGGCATCTAAAAATGCCTAACTTTACACGAACGTTAACGTTTATTACGATTTTGTGGAATTGTCCTGAAATTAGCATCACATTTACATGAAACCTTCTATTCTAATTTTGTGTCTCTTCGTTATTGTTTCTTGCGGAACTAAGATTATTTACACAGGACCTTCTATAAATAAATCTTGTTTACTCAATGAATCAATTGGTGACACAATTATAATTTCGGGAATTTATTCTAGGTGCATGGAATACCAAACTTTTAGAACCATAAAAGAAGATAAATGTTCTGATAATTTTAAGATGAGTTTAAACTGGAACAAGGCTTCCAATTACGAAAAATATAAATCGGAATTCGAAAAAATTCAAGGTTGCAATCAGTCCATGCCAATAATTGTCAAAGGAATTTTAGAAAAAGAACAAGCAGTTAAATATGGTCATTTAGGAACAAATGATGCCTGTTTTTATGTCCTTGATATTATTGAATTTGGCGCAGTTAAAACTCAGAAAAACAAACGTTAACATAGAACTAAACAAAAGTCGCCTTGCCTCTTGTCCAAAGCAAAAAGCTCCCATTTGCTTGTCCAGTGTCCTGGGGTTCCTCGCAAAAATTGCCTAATTTTATACAAACGTAATGCACCATTCACAGAATATAACCGTTTACTTAGTATGAAGTTTTATTTTATCATTGTGTTCTTAACATATCAATGTTTAGGCATTGCTCAATCTATTGCATACAATGAAAAGGCTTTGAATCGTGCGAAGAACTCATCTGATTCAGTGTTAACCGCATTCTTTGGAAGTGAGAATATGTCACAGTCAATCCGTTGGAATAAATCAAAAAGCTTCGTTAATTGTCAAACAAAAAGTGGAATAAAACTTCACAAGTTCTCCGAAAAATTCGAGGGAAAAATTACTTTTTATGACTTGACCTATGAAATTATTATTGGAAAAGATATGGTCTTTGAATTACGAATAGATTGCAGTCCAAACTTTGCTTGTGCTTTATGGTCTGGAAGCTATTGGCAAGGCAAGTTTAATGCTTACAAGAAATTACTCAATGGTGATTTTAAAGTCAATTTTCAGAATGCAATCTCAATCGGAATTGAGAAGGGAATAGCTCGAGAATTCATTTCGGCAGAATTAAATTTAGAGCAAGACGGGAACATTGAAAACTTAGATGACTATTATTGGGAAGTCAAAGACTTCAGAGAGTCGAATTCTCAGAAATCAATTTATCAAATCAATGTATCTACGGGTAAAGTATCAGAAAAGAAAGAAGTTTTGATTCACATGCATTAAAACGGTACATAACATGATAGCGAAAGTTCATGCCCACCCTTTGGCCAGCCCTTCTCTATCCCAATACTTGTACTAAATCCTGGGGGTGCCAACGCAGGCGGAACAAGCAACATCCGGGGATTGGCCAGCACACCTCACGCCGCAATAAATTGCTATTTTTATGCAAACGTCACCAACTATTACGATAAGACTAAACCAAACTTGACATTGGTGCGGATTTGACGTATATTTACACCAAACTATCATTATGTCAAGACAAAGCATAACTTTTACAGAACCAAATGAAAAGTGGCTGAAAAGTCAGGTAGAAGCTCAAGAATACTCAAGCAAAAGTGAGTTAGTAAATGACCTGATTCGTCAAGCTCGCAAACAACAAGCGAAAATCGACTGGGTTGCTGCAAAACTAGAACGAGCGGAAAAAAGTGGTTTTACTAATGACTCTAGGGAACAAATTCTAGCTGAATCTAAGAAGCGGTTGAATGAGTAAATACATTCTAAGTGTATCAGCTAAAGAAGATTTAATCAGAATTCATCAGTACGGAACTAGGAGGTTTGGTGAAAAACAGGCAGACAAATACTTTAATGAGTTCTTTGACTGCTTTGAATCTATCACTAAAAATCCTTTTGCTTTTGAATCTACAGAATACATCAGAAAAGGCTACAGAAGATGTGTTTGCAGAGTCGATTCAGTGTTCTTTCGCCTAGAAAGTGATGTCATTCAAATTATCGCTATTGTTGGTAAGCAAGATCTAGACGAATTGAAAAACAGTTGGTAACATATCATGTAAAGTTGACATCCACCCTTTGGCCATCACTTTTCCCACCTAGTTGCGTTTCCAGTGTTCTGGGTACCATCACGAGCGGACAGAAAGTATCCGGGGTTCTTTGCCAGCACACTTCACACGCAATAAATTGCTAGCTTTAGCCAAACGTTATCTACTATTTAAAAACTGAATCCTGAATTTAAAAACAAAATTAAAAATATGAATATTACATTTGTCATTATTATCGGAATGCTAATCCTATCAGTATTAGCACCTTTTATTTCACTTTATGCCGTATCTTTTATTAAGAAGAAGGATTATAAAACACATATTAAAATTCAGAAACGTCTATTTTGGACTTGTGTTATAGCAGTAGTTATTCTTGAAGTTCAAATTAGAGTTGCAGGAGGTTCTGGAAGCCTTGTATCTAATAGTGAATATACGAATACGCCTTTTTTTAAGTCAATCTTAATTGCTCACATAATTGGCGCTGTTTTAACATACATTATTTGGGGAATTACAATTTTCACTTCTAATAAAAAATGGAAAAAACGAAAAACATTACCAGGTATTTTTTCTATTACTCATAAAAGACTTGGCTATTTCACAATTGTAGGTCTATTTTACACTGGGATTACTGCATTGATTGTTTGCATATTCGCTTTTTTCCTTTAACAAAATCAGAAAACTATGATTATCGAAACTATCTAAAAAAAAAACAGTAGATAACAATGGCTATAAGTAATGCGGGTTTTCTGCTAAACGAAAGGTCAGTGCATTTTAAGGAGTCCGCCAATACTTTAATTTGGTATTTAAAGTGAATAAATTAAAAACAAAATATAAACTATTGGCTCAGTGCAAATTTGAAACTTTCAGCTTTCAAATCCCGCACTACGCATAGCCGAACCGTTAGGTGGCATTACCAGTAACCGAATTACAACGAAAAACCTGTGATTAAAATTAAAATCGGTAAAAATACAGTTGAATACTCTTTAGTTGAATTCATTATCGGAATACTCGGAATACTTGGTGTTCTTCTTACCTTAATCGGAATTATAGTTAAGAATATCGGTTCAGATGACCAGGAATCAACTCCTACACCAATCGAAAAAACTATATAAACTGAACCAGAATCTAACTGGTAAAATTTAGCGGTTCTCATCTATATTGGTAAGATATGAGAATAACTTGCCGTTTGAGGTAATTTGTACCATTCATACCATTGTCGAAAACGCCACCTAACATAGAACTATGCTAAAGTTCATGCCCACCCAGTTGCGTTTCCAGTGTACTGGGGTACCATCATCAACTCCACTAAAATTTCGTTGATTGAGAACGGCGGAACGGACAACATCCTAGGCTTGGCCAGCACACCAACGGCACCATCTAAAAATGCCTAACTTTACACGAACGTTAACTGTTATTAATTGGACAAATGAATCATAAATTAAATCTCTTTTTATTAATTGTCATTTCTACTTTTTTTCTTGGTTGTAATACCTCCGAACCAAAGAATGACAGCGTTCAAGATAAATTTGACTTTCTAGAAGAAATGTCTGAATTTAATCCAATCGGAAATTTTGAGAAAGAAATTGTTTTTCAAGTAGTCACAAAAGACCCAGAGGAGATTGAAATTTTTGGAGACACTTTGATTCCTTGGATTAGTATTGAAAATGCCAAATCAGAAGTTCCAAACTTAGCTCAAAAAGAAGAGCTTGTTCTTGAAGTTCAATCAGCAATATTGGTGATTGATTATCCAGTTGAAAGTCCGATACAAATTGAAATAAATTCCAATGATCCAAAAGGTTTTACTCGGCAAGATTTAGTAATTCAGATAAGTGAAAATTATTTAAGGATTTATAAGGAAGAAGAAGAATCGACTTCTGTTGCCGTCACTCCCATGGAGGAAAGGGAAATAATCAACCGAAATACAACAGACGGTAAATATGGGATTTGGGGACATGATCTCATTGATTTAGATTTGAGTGGGATAGAAGTCAGAAAAGATGGTGACATAACTTACTTATATCTCTACGTTGAATCGTAGCTACCATTGTAGAAAACAACAGTTAACATAGCACTATGCCAAAAAGCAAGTAATATTTCTCTTTTTTAGTTCAATATTGGCTTTTTACTTTTAAAATTTTCATCATAAACTAGACCTATACAATATGACTCAAGAAATCTCAATGAAAGAAATTCCGGATTCGCAGGAATTCTGCCCTGGTGAAATCTTTAGAGTTTATGAAAACTTCTATGATGCCCCCAAAAAGGAAAATTATTATGACTACATGCTTGTTGAAAATCACGGCACATTTCTAGCAATTAATGTGAGCTCCCATATTGGCGGAATCCAAAAAGCTGGAAACATCCTTGCTGAATTTGATACCATTCAAGACGTACCCAGAAAAGTAGTTTCTGGGAAGACCATTAAAGATTTCATTGGAATTGAATCTACATTTTGGATTAAAAGATCTTAAATACGACTCTTTTATCTTTAGCCGAATTAGCCTTTGTTACCCCCTATTTTCTTACCATTCTAAATAAAACTCCAGCCAATTTAGGAACTACCGCAAACAACCGTTTAAACAAAGTAAAGGCTTAAGGTTCAGTTCAATTATTCAAATTAACCCGCATTTTAAAACATTTTTTGTACTTTAATATTCCCAAAACTATCGTATGAAAAAGACATTCACCATTTTAATTTTTATGTTGTTTAGCCTTGGAGGCCATGCTCAAAGTTATCTACCCTTTCCTGATTCAGGGGCAACTTGGGTAAACACGTTCGCATATTTAGTGACTCAGCCATTTTTACATTGTGGCGACCCTTATGCAACAAATTATTGTGTATACGGTGAAGACACAACCATAAACACCAACACCTATACTATTGTGAGAATTTGTGAGCAAAACACGTACAGTGGTGCATGGCGAGACAGTAGCGGAGTTGTTTATTACGTTCCGGTTGATTCAACAACTGAATATTTACTCTATGATTTCACAGTGCAAGTCGGAGACACTATCCCTGAAGTTTGGATGGGAGAAGTTGTCAATGACCTTCAAGTTTACCAAGTAGATTCAACACTTATTTGGGGTGAATACAGAAAGGTAATTCACATTGGAGACTACCCATGGATAGAAGGTATTGGTTGCACTCAGGGTTTATTTATGAATCCATGGGTAAATATTTCAGACGTTTGTTTTGAATTACAATGTATGAGTGAACATGACACCACCCTATTTCCTAATGAAGACATTGGATCTTGCTATTTAGGAGTCGGATTAGAAGAAAATTTAAGTCCAACTGTTAAAATCTATCCGAACCCGAGTACTACAGGTAATGTCTTTGTTGAGGCTAACCAAGAAGCTGGTCAATTGACATACAATATCTTCAATTCTCTCGGTCAAATAATAGCTTCAGGAATTCTGGAAGAAGAACAGCTCTTCATAAGTGATAAATCAGGAGTTTATTATCTACAAATCTCAAGTGTTTCTGGGATTATCACCCGTAGAATTATTGTGGAATAAGGATTATATGTGATAAGCATGAAACATTTTCACTAACTTACCCCCCTATAACCTCCAAACAAAAAATAGTCCCCTAAACTACCATTGGCATCATTCCCGATAATAACTCGCATCAAACTTATTTCTGTTAATTTTGTTCTTTCATTAAAGTGTGGTGAAAAACATGGCACTAATCTTCAGATAATCGACCAATTAAAAGAAAATCAACATGAACAACTTTGAATACAAGAATCCAACAAAAATAATTTTCGGAAAAGGTGAAATTGCTAAACTAAAAAATGAGCTTCCAGACAATGCAAAAGTTCTATTGCTCTTTGGAGGAGGAAGCATTAAGAAGAATGGCATTTATGAGCAAACAGTAAAAGCCTTAGAAGGATTTGACTTTATTGAATTTGGCGGCATTCCGGCTAACCCAGAGTACAGTGTTTTAATGGATGCTTTAGCCGTCATTAAAAAAGAGAAAATCACATTTTTACTAGCTGTTGGTGGCGGTTCGGTAATAGACGGAACCAAGTTTTTGTCTTCAGCAGCATTGTTTGAAGGAGATGATCCTTGGAAAATATTAACCGACAAAATTCCAACGCAGAAAGGAATGCCTTTTGGCACTATCCTAACGTTACCAGCAACAGGTTCTGAAATGAACTCAGGAGCAGTAGTGAGTAGAGCTGAAACCAAAGAGAAATTAGTAATGGGCGGACCAGGTCTTTTCCCTGTCTTTTCAATTTTAGATCCATCAGTAGTGGCATCCATCCCTGAAAGACAATTAGCAAATGGATTGGCTGATTCTTTCACCCATGTTCTAGAGCAGTACATGACCTACCCTATTGATGCTAAGCTGCAAGACCGATTTGCAGAGGGTATCATGATGACATTGATTGAAACAGCACCTGCCATTTTGAAAGATCCATCAGACTATAAAACGGCAAGTAATTTTATGTGGAGTTGTACACTTGCCTTGAATGGATTAATTCAAAAAGGAGTTCCAACAGACTGGGCCATCCACATGATGGGACATGAGTTGACGGCGCTATACGGCATTGATCATGCAAGAACACTTGCCATCTTAACAAAACCACATTACGAATATAACTTTGAAACAAAGAAAGAGAAGTTAGCACAATATGCGGAGCGTGTGTGGGGCGTAAGTTCAGGTACAACTGACGAAAAAGCCAAAGCAGGTATTGAAAAAACAGAAGCTTTTTTCCAAAGTATTGGTATAAAGACCAAAATTTCAGATTATACAGACAATTTTGAGGGAACTGCAAAGGAAGTTGCAAGGCGATTGGCTGAAAAAGGAATGACTGCTTTAGGAGAGCACGGTAAATTGGCACCAACAGATGCTGAAAAAATTGTTGAACAGGCTTACTAACAATTTGTATCTACTTTATTAGTTTTCACTGGTTTTATGAAAATTTTACTTACAGGTGCGTCTGGATATATTGGAAAAAGATTACTTCCTATTTTAATAGAAAAAGGGCATGAAGTGGTTTGTGGCGTTAGAGACCTTAAAAGATTTAATCCTCCAAAATCGTTGGTAGACAAAATAAAAATCGTTCAGATAGATTTATTAAAAAAAGACAGCTTAAAAAATATTCCGAATGATATAGACGGTGCGTTTTATCTTGTTCATTCAATGTCTGCTGCAGAAGACTATAAAGAACTGGAAGAAAGATCTGCAATTAACTTCAGAGAGCATATCAATTCTACCCAAGTCAAACATGTCGTATATTTAAGTGGTATAATTAATGAAACTGAACTTTCACAGCATTTATCTTCAAGAAAAAATGTAGAGTTAGAATTAGGAAAAGGGAATTATCATTTGACGACCTTAAGAGCAGGTATCATAATCGGGTCAGGAAGCGCTTCGTTTGAAATAATGAGAGATATCGTTGAAAAGCTACCGGTGATGATCACGCCCAAATGGCTCAAAACGAAATGTCAACCCATAGGAATTTCTGATGTTTTAAAATTTTTATCTCAGACTATTTTTAACCCTGACACTTTTAACCAAGATTTTGACATTGGAGGTCCCGACATATTGACTTACAAAGAAATGCTTTTAAGATTAGGAAAAAAAAGAAACCTTAAGCGTTATATATTAGTTGTTCCCATAATGACACCAAAACTCTCTTCTTATTGGCTTTATTTCGTTACTTCTACTTCTTACAAACTTGCAAAAGCCTTGGTTAATAGTATGAAAATTGAAGTTATTTGCAGAAATAATGATATTAACCAACTGTTAGACATCACACCCCTCAGTTATAGCGAAAATATTGAACTTGCATTTAGTAAAATTGAAAGAAATGAAGTGGTATCAAGTTGGAAAGATGCTTTTATCAGTAGTAATTCTAATTTCAATATTTCTGAATTTATTGAAGTACCTACTTTTGGATGTTTCAAGGATAAAAGAAACAAAAAAGTAACTGACCTCTCCTATACTAAATCAAAAATATGGAGTATTGGTGGAGCGAATGGTTGGTATTATGGTAACTGGCTTTGGCGGATTAGAGGGGTATTAGACAAAATCGCCGGTGGTGTTGGTTTAAGAAGAGGTAGAACTTCTGAAGTTTCGTTAAATGCTGGGGATGCCCTAGATTTTTGGAGAGTGTTATATGCTGATAAAGAAGAAGGTAGATTATTACTTTTTGCTGAAATGAAACTTCCTGGAGAAGCTTGGCTAGAATTTAGCATAAAAGAAGGAAGCTTGACACAAACTGCTACCTTTAGACCCTTGGGTGTTTTAGGAAGACTTTATTGGTGGTCCGTATACCCTTTTCACGGCTTTATTTTTAAAGGAATGTTAAAAAAGCTTACAAGTAAATGATAAAGGAAAAAATAAGCATTTTGGGATGCGGATGGCTTGGTTTACCCCTAGCAGAGCATCTAATTAAAAATGGACATCCCGTAAATGGTTCTACCACAACTAAGTCTCGTTTAAAAGACTTAAAAGCGAAAGGAATTAATCCTTTTTTGGTAGATCTGAAAGATTTAAAAAATAGTACTGATTTTTTAGATGCTTCAACGTTAATAGTTGCAATCACTTCTAAAGAACTCTCTGCATATAAGGAGTTGATAGAGAAAATTGTGAATTCAAAAGTTAAAAAGGTCATTTACATCAGCTCTACTTCCGTTTATATTTCTGAAAACAAAACCGTAAAGGAAACATCCCCATTGGCGCCTTCTCCCCTCGTTGCTATTGAGGATTTATTCAGACAAAATGGTAACTTTGATACTACAATACTCAGGTTTGCAGGTCTGTTTGGTTACGATAGAAATCCTGCGAACTTCTTTAAAAACAACCCCTTAATCAAAAACCCTGAAGGTTTTGTCAACTTAATCCACCAAGACGATTGTATTCAAATTATACAGAAAATAATAGAGGTTAATTGCTGGAATGTCATTTTGAACGCTTGCTGTGATTCACATCCCTCGCGGAGAGATTTTTATACCAAACAACTTTCTGAAAAGTACGATATCGTTCCTGAGTTTGATAAAGGTAAAGCCAAGTATAAAATAATATCTAACAAGAAACTCAAATCAAGACTGAACTATGAGTTCAAGATCAATGACTTGATGAAAATCTAGCAATATCAGCTCTGCATAAGTAATACCTGCTTCATATTGAACGGTTTGCCCGTTTTAATTCTCACTGCTATGCATTCTGATCTTTAATCGACCTGATTAAAGCACAATAAATAATTAACTTTGCGCATGCAATACGCTTAGATTATGGAAAACAAAATGCTCAATTACATTAAACAAGTTATTTCAAACATGCCAGCAGACTGGCTAAACTTAACCACCCACCGATTAGACATCTATGATGAAAGTAGAGCGAAATCGGAGTTTTTAGAGCAATTTGAAGCACTTTATAATTCGGAGAATGCAGACGCCAAAGCTTTAAGCGCACTGCCAACCGCATATGACTATATCAGATTAGGACATCCGTTATCTTCAGTTCTTGAATGGATGATTGCTAAACAACATCAGTTAAAAGCAGAAGCAATCATCAGTTTTTCTTCAAAAACAGTTCCGCTATTAGCCATCTTGAGAACGAATTTATTAAACAATAAAAAAACGTTAATTGCCTATTCTGGAAACCTTCCAAGCATGTTCAGTGAAGAAGTCATTAAATCAGTTTACGGTTATAACTTTGATTTACAAAAGGTTGAAAACCAAAATGACATTTCAGATTTTGAAGGTAGCGTAGTTTATGTTTCAACTAAAAATGATGTTTGTGAATTTTCATTAAACGACAAAGTCGATTTTTATATCAATAATCATAAATCTTTAGGAAGTATTCTGTTGGTCAACAAATCCAGCAATGAAGCATACATTTCTGATATCCAGCATGTCAGAAGAAGAGAAACTATTGCAATGACACCTGCTAATTGTCTAGCAGCCTTCAAAATTTTAACCAATCAAGCCAGTTTTGATAATGATGCCAACAGAGCTTCAAACAAAGCAAAAGTTTTAAAATCGATAAAAGAAGTTACCCAATCAAATGTTCCAGCATTAGTTGGTTCAAGTGGTCTTTCTATGCAATACGCTATTGTTATGGGCTTAATTGATTACGCTCAAGAAAACCATCCAGGTAAAAACATTAAAATTATAGTTCCACCAAACTGTTATGGAGGAACAAACGATCAAGCTCGTAGAGTTGCTGCTTGTCTTCCAAATGTGGAAGTGATGGACTTGCCAGTAGATGGCGGAAACAATATGGTGCAAAGCGTAGATCAAGTGCTCAACACAATTGCAGATGATAATGCAGTTCCCTTCATCATTGCTGAAATCCCTACAAATCCCAGAGTTGAAGTTCCAGAAATGATGGAATTAGCTCGAGTGTTAGAAAAGAAAAGGAAAACTACCAGCGGATCAGAAGCCATTGCTCCAGTGTTTATTTTAGATCAGACTTTCTGTCCAAATGTTCATTTTTTAGGAGAAGGTGAAATTTTGGCTGGCGTTCAAACTATTGCTTATGTGAGCGGATCTAAATTTCCGAGTGGGGGAAAATGTACTGCAGGATATTGCGTTGCCAATGAAAAAGCGGCTCATCTGATGTCCAAAATAGATTTGCACTTAAATCTTTGCGATAACGAAGCTACCGATTTACAAATGGAAATTTTGGCAAAACAAATGCCATCAATGAATGAAAGAATTGCAGGTGCTTATAAGAATACCAGAGCGTTTGTCAACTTCATTCAAGAACAATTACCCACAGCTAAAATCAACTTTGTTTCTGAAGAATTGGCGGCACAAGGGTTTACGCCATCAGTTTTCTCACTTGACCTACCCACAAAAGGTGCGACTGACGAAGAAAGAGAAAACTACAAACGTGCCTTAAACCTGAAGTTAATTGACATGATGATTACAGCCATTCCTTCAGAAAGCAAGTATTGTGTAAGTTATGGTCAGTTAAAAGGATGCTACTGGACTATTCCAGCAACATCAACGCAAGGAACCACCAAAGAAGGCGACAAAGACTACATTGCACGAGTTGCATTATCTCAAGACATGGATTTAGAAAAGCATAAAGCCGTGTTTGCTGAATTTGTGAAAACGATTTAGTTATTTGACCAAAAGCAACTAAAATCTTCGGTTAACGTCTCATCATGGAATGATGAATGTGGATAAGTTAAATTTTAATTTTGCTGCATTTTTACTTATTTTGTATAAAAACTAAGAATTTGATAAAAATTCTACACTTACTCGATTAAGATAAATGATAAAAAAGACCATTTTAGCCGCTATACTTTTACTTGGAGCAAATGCACTTGCCCAACAAAACTGCATATTTTTAGAAAGTGATGTTTATCCAGGCTCTTACGGTTCATTACCTGTTTCTATCACAGAATATAATGGCGCACTTTACTTTAGATGTACCGGGAGTTCTGCGGGACCAGAATTATGGAAGCATGAAAACGGTGTATCCAGTATAGTTGAAGATTTAATGCCCGGTGCAGGTGGCTCTATGCCCAACCAACTAACGGTAATGGGGTCTGACTTATACTTTACAGCTTTCACTTCTACTACAGGAACAGAGCTTTTTAAATATGATGGTGTATCTATTTCTTTGGTAGCCGATATAAACCCTGGAAGCACCAGTTCAAACGTAAACTTTTTAACTGCAATTGGTTCTGAGCTTTATTTTACAGCAGATGATGGTGTAAATGGGAATGAGCCATGGAAATATGACGGTACAACGGCAACATTGGTGGCAGATGTTAATCCAGGTCCAAACCCTTCCAACCCAGATGAATTTGCTGGTGCAGGAGGATACATTTATTTCACGGGCTACAACGACAGTTATGGCTTTGAATTATGGAAATATGATGGAACCACCGCAACGGTAAATGATATCTATCCGGGTGTAGATGGTTCAGATTTGGGTGAATTAACACCAATAGGATCAAAAATTTGTTTCAGAGCAACCAATGGTGTTCAAGGTTATGAGTTATTTACTCATGATGGCACTACCCTAACTTGCCTAGATGTTTGTCAAGTTGGTCCTGGAGATTTCACTCCATGGTCTTTTGTAAAATTTGGTTCAGAAGTATTTTTCAGAGGATTTATTCAAGACACAGGATATGAATTGTGGAAATATGACGGAACTTCAGCATCACTAGTTGCTGACATTCAACCGGGTCCTGGAAACGCACATCCAAATCACTTTACAGCAGGTGACACCAAACTTTACTTTTTTGCCAATGATGGTGCTACAGGAAACGAATTATGGATGTATGACGGAACAACAACTTCTTTGGTTTCAGATATTTATCCAGGCTCTACTGAATCTTTGCCTCATGGGTCTAATGATGTTTTCACGACTTACGGGGATGATTTACTATTCATTGCGGATAACGGAACAGCTGGTAAAGAATTATGGCGATATGACGGAACAGATTTGTATATAGGAGAAGATATTGTTCCTGGTTCTGGGTCATCTTTACCTTCAGAGTTGATGATGTTTGGAAGCTCACTTTACTTTATGGCAGACGATCAAAATGCAGGAGGTGAACTTTGGGTATGGCACTTAGAGCAAGATTTAGATGATTCTATTTCTGTGGTAACATGTGGTGATTATACATCTCCAGGCGGAACAGTTTATTCTGGTTTAGGAACTTATGACTTTGTGGATGTGATTCCAAGTGTATTTTGCCCTGGATGGGATAGCACCATTACCGTTCACTTGAACATTGTAAATCCACAAGACTCTATTGTAGTATTGACTTGTGACACGTATTATTCACCTGGTGGAACCGTTTATTCAGTTCCTGACAATTACGTATTTACAGATACGATAAGCAGTATTCTGTGCCCTGGGGTAGACAGTATTATAACGGTTGATTTAACAATAGTCAGCAATTTCAGCGCATCAATTACAACGTTCTCAGGAATCGTATTTGTTTCTCAGGCGGGTGCTGAATACCAATGGTTGGATTGCGATAACGGAATGGCTCCAATCCCTGGTGAGACAGAACAAGATTTCATTCCAACTGATGATGGAAATTATGCCTGTGAAGTAACTGCAGGATCTTGTGTTGATACAACCATTTGTGTTTTTGTTGAAGCAGTTGATCCTGGAATGGGAATTACAGATGAAGATATCGATAACATTAGCGTCTACCCTAACCCCGTTTCGGGAGCATTAATTGTTGCCAATAAGATAACTTCAAACATGTCTCTAAACATATTCAATTCTAACGGACAAATGGTTCTAACGACAACTGAAGAAAATACAGACAGCATTACAGTTGATATGTCTGCCTTCTCAAAAGGTATCTATTTAGTTGAGATCGCTACAAACGAAGGAGTGTATCGTAAAAGAGTGGTTAAACAATAACCGAGCTATCAATTTACTTTTTCCAGGGTATTTTTTAATTGCAAAAAGTGTCGCTCATTATGACATAAAATAAACTCGCAGGCCTCAGGTATGTTGAATCTAACCAGTGCTCCAACCGCTGAATTAAACTTTAAAAGCGAAACTTTGTTGGTGCGAAAATGAATGACCCAAGCCTTTAGCTCCAATAAGCAATTTTCAAGCTCTATTATTGAATCCGAAACACTTTCGGAAGAATCTATAGCAACCGGTTTAAATTGCTTGGTAGTTTTCATTTTGAATTTAACTTTTCCTTCAATAGGCGGAAATCTTTTTATTAAAAAGCTCGGAATAATTGAACATTCAAGTTCACCAACTTCACTGACTTTGTCATCAATTTTTAAGGCGTTTTCAATCTTACTTTGATAGGCTTTATGAGCAATTGACATATGTTTTATCACCTCTTGACCAGACCAAGATTTCTCTGTTGGAGCTTTGATAAAATTGTCTTCAGGAATAGTTTTAAGTTCTCCTAACGCGTTAATTAACTCGTTAATTCTTTGAATCTGTTTTTCACTTTGTATTTTAACCCTCATATCTTTTTTTCTACAAACATCCGATAACTTCTCCTTTTAAAAATTGATCTAAATCAAGAAATGGATTTTCTAAGTCTACTAAATGTTTCTTGGGTCATATTTAAATAAGAAGCCAAATACTTCTGAGGAATATCTAATAAAAATGACGGACAACGCTTCATGAATTTATCATATCTTTCTTTCGCACTTAAAGTGATTAATTCAATTTCTCTGTTTACCCGTCCAATTAATAATTCTTGGTGCACTATTCTACCCCAATAATTAAACTCAGGATAAAGCTCAAAAAATCGATCATAATCTTTTTTCGTAATCGACAACATTTTAGTCGGTGTCAACGCTTCTAAAAAATAAGCAGAAGGTTTATTTTTTAAAAAAGAATCATACACCCCTGAAAAACTTCCGTTAAAAGAAAAACCAATCACTTTTTTATCTCCTTTAGGAGTAATAATATAGATGCATTGTACCCCATCAACTACTACGAAAAAGCTCTTCTCTATCTTGCCAGCCTCTGTAATCAATTCATTTCTTTCAAATGAACGTTCCTGCCAAACTTCAAAGAATTCGGGATGTAAACTTTCGTTAAGTTCTAGAGGTTTAAACGCATTCTTAAGAATTGACTTATACATTAAACAAATGTATTATAAATCTTGCTAATTGTTGACTAATCGGCTTCCTTCCAACTACGATTTTTATATATCTTTAGGCGCTTAAACAACAAACTCAAGATGAAAATAGAATTCGTCAATCACGCCTCAGTTATATTTGATTACGACAACATTCGTTTAATCACTGACCCATGGTTAGAAGGAGAAGTCTTTCATGATGGATGGTCGTTGTTATCTAAAACACAATTCGGTTTTGATGAATTTAAAAGCATCACCCATATCTGGTTCTCGCATGAGCATCCAGATCATTTCTTCCCTCCCAATATCAAAAAGATCCCAGAAGAAATAAGAAAACAAATCACAGTGCTTTACCAGCATACGAATGATAAAAAAGTGATTAATTTCTGTAAAATGCTAGGATTTAAAGAGGTTATTGAGTTGCCACCGAACCAACCTTTAGCATTGACTGGTAAATTTGAGATCACAAACGGACCTTTTGGTCATGACTCTTGGCTTCACGTCAAAACAGATCAATATACTTTCCTAAACACGAATGATTGCGTCATCAACACCCACGAGAAGGCAAAAAACATTCACCAAGTAATTGGAGATGTAGATGTTTTATTGACGCAATTCTCATATGCATCTAAACAGGGAAATGCAGATCAACCTGAAAAAAGATTAAAAGCCGTTGAAGACAAGTACAAGCAAATGGCATTGCAGTTTGAAGTGTTCAAGCCTTCTAAATTTATTCCAATTGCAAGTTTTGTATGGTTCTCACACGAAGAGAATTTCTATATGAATGATTCGGTGAACCCAATCTCAAAAGTAGCCGCCTTTGCAGAAGAAAAAGGAGTTGAAGCTGTTGTAATGTATCCAAAAGACATATATAATGTTGGAGAGAAGGTGGATAGTCAAGCAGCTATTGACAAATACAATAAGGACACCGAGAACATCAAAATAGAGAACACGCGTAAAACGGTATCCGTTACGATCAAAGATCTTGAAGAAACAGGCAAAGCCCTTTCTCAGCAATTAAAGAAAGAAGATAAATTGTCTCGATTCTTACTGTCCTTCTACCCTATCACGTTTTATTTAGCCGACTTAGACAAAACTGTCAAATTCACTTCATTTGGAGGAATTAAAGAAATTGTCGCAACAAAAGAGCAGGCAAACATCATCATGTCATCAGAAGTACTCAATTATTGCTTAAAATTTAACTGGGGATTTGGTGCAACGCATGTAAATGGTAGATTTCAGACCAATTCGGACAAAGATATGGTACTGTTCAATTATTATGTTTCTGCCACAGAATCGCTCAATCATAAAGATTCTACGTTTAAGCGTGTAATGAATAAACTGGCCAGAAAGCTTAAGTTGAAAAAGTAAGCAAACCAGTTTGAATAGCTTTAAATTAGTTGAATTAATTCAAAATAAATGGGTTTCCAAATACGGTTAATGGTTTAGGTTTTCTGAAACTAGGGACCTGAAATTCTAGCCCAGCTTCTAATCCAACTTTATAGTGGACCGAGCGATCAATGTATTTGATATCAGTTAGGGTGGGTATTCTTAACCTAAAGTTAAAAGACACATTTTTACCGAAATTCTGCTTCGTACCTAAGTAAAATGGAATTCCAACGTGATCATAATCTGACTTTTCAAGTCCAGCCTCAACAAAACAATAAAACCCAGTTTTGTAATTTTTAAAGTAAATATATCTGGCCGTTAAACTTCCTAAATATTCTCCTTTTGCAGGGGAATCAAAGTGTCCAATACCTGCAGAAATTGCGAATCGATTACCGAAACTAGTGAACACTTTTAAGCCCATTAAAATTTCAAGACCTGAATATGCAGAAGGCTCATACTTTTTTACAGATCGAACATAATTCATTGCGATATAAGGTTCACTTGAGAATCGTACCAATTGAGAACTACAATTGATTGAAATTAAAAAAAGAAAAATGAGAGCTATAAACCTCATGTCGATCAGAGTTTATAATATAACGAGGGAAAAATAAAATAAGTATACTCACTTCAATAAACTAAGCAGTAAACATTTAAAATGGCTGAATTACCTCTCCATTCATATTGAAATAGACAATTCGTTTTTCAGGACCTTCAATAAAAATAACATTATCAGTTGGCATTTTCGATAAAGTTCCTTCCATTAAAAACTTCTTGACTTGGTTGATATAATCATACAGATACCATTGATTTTCCTTACCTAAAACAGCAAATTGGTTATTGAGAATATATAGCTGATCCCATTCTGCTTTAATCAATTCCTTCCCTTTAACATCAATCAAGCCTGTCTTTCCTTTTACATCTCTCACGATTAAATATGGAAGCCATATCAGCCTGTTGGATATTTGAACATATCTAGCACTATTATAAGCACCTAAGTCAACAATTTCACTGCCTTCTTTGCTTGCCAAAAACAGCCTACCATTATCCCCCACCGTCCTCATGACTGCTACGTCAAACCTGAACCACGAATCAGCTGTTCCGTAAGTTTCAACAAAGTATTTAGCTAATACAAGCTCTTTGCCTTTCGTGTCAATAAAACCATAACCAGAACCATTAATAAATGTTTTACATAAGCCACCCTTATAACCGTATAGCTCATCATAAATTGGCTTAACAATAAACTTGCCTTTTGTGTCTATCACTCCCCATTTATCTTTATTTGAATCTGTACCAATAGCCACTGCTGCTCTTTCATCATTAAACGAACGTACTTGACGGTATTGATAATCAATAACTAGCTCTCCTAACTTATTGATGAACCCCCATTTTTTATCTTTTACAACTGCCGCAAGTCCGTTGTTGAAAGGATATGCCCACTCTAGCTTTGGCTTAATCTTCACTTCGCCATTCATATCCATAAAACCCATTTTTCTATCTTCTCGAAAAGAAATATAGCCATCAGACAATTCGCCCAAATCTTCATAGTAGTCAGAGATTCGCTCGTTTTCTTTATTGTACAGAGCTTTTCCCTTGGCGCTTTGAACTGAATAGAGTCCTTCTCCTAAATATTCTATTCTACCAAATTCTGTTTGAATCAATTCATTTGCCTGGGCATCCAAAACCGAATGCTTGCCTTTAATATCTATACAAATTATTGTTTGGTCATCCGTCAATTGCCCAATTTGAGAGTAACTCAATCCACGACCTAATTCTTCATCCGCATCATTAGCAAAACCATAAACCCGCTTTGAACCAATAAAAATTGACACAGCATTTAAGTTCTCACGAATCGATTCTTTTGAGTGAAATGTCGTCTTTACCTTTTCTCCTTTTGCGTTGATAATGTGATAGCGATAATCATGATCAAAAACTGCTAATTCTTCTCCTATAAATTCACTTTTATACTTTTCATCTCCTTCGGCATAGCTTCTAGAAAAAGCATATCGATTTAAATAATAGTTTGCATTTTTATCACTGAAATAAGATGCAGTGATCTGGTTGTTTTTATCCTTAAAAAGGATATTGAATAGCAGAAGGAGCATGCCATGCCGCATAAAAATAACGCTCAAAAATCTCATATCGCTTACTACCATTTTCTAAAAAATAAATAGCAGTATCATAAACTTGTGGTCGTTTTAATTCGGTGCAGCAACTGCAACCTGCCGAACAACATTCATGTCCGTGGGCACAATCACCTCTAAATAAAGAAAGGTCAGGCGAATTTAATTGAATTGAATCTTGTGGTGCAGCACCAAAAATTAAGGTATCCTGAGCAAAAGTAAAACTGCAGAATAAAATACAAAAAAGAAAAATGGTCTTCATAAAAAAGTATTCAATCAAATGTATGAATACTTAAAACAGTTTACTGTTAATGAAGTGTTAAACTACCTAATTATAATTTGATAAACTTCTTAGTCATTGAGCCACCTGAACTGTTTTTTACTTTTACAAAATAAACGCCAGAATCTAAACTAGTTAAATTGATTTGGTCGCTTGCTGTATTGACAAGTACATTCCCGGCTAAGTCCAAAATTTGAACATTAATTATCTCCTCACCTTTGATGGTTACAAAATTTTCTACCGGATTTGGAAAGACTTCAATCTTTAAATTATTAACCGCTTGTTCAATGGCTAAGCCTCCAGAAGAATATTCCATAATCCAATAGTCATTGAGCCCGTTGGTGTTTTCTGTTTTATCGCCATTTAAAGACGACATTGAGGTTCCTCCTAAAATGAAATTTCCGTTTGATAATTCAAACATGTCCCACAAATCGTCATAATTCGTGCCACCTATTGCGTCATCCCAAATGTATTGACCATTTTGGTCTAACTTAATTAACCAAAAATCAGTTCCGTTATACCCCGCATCTGTTTTGTCACCAGAAACACCAGATTCTGAAGATCCACCTATTAAATAGCCTCCATCATTTGTGTTGATCGCTGTTACCTGAAACTCTTCATCTTCTATGGTACCCAATGTATTCTGCCATTCTATAGTGCCATTAGCGTCTAATTTCAACACCCAGATGTCACGGTTTACGGCGTTTGTATCACAGCCAGTACAAGTTTCATCTTTCAATCCTGAAATAGGCGAATCCGAATTTCCTGCAATAATAAAACCATCATCCAAAATGGCTTCTATACTTCCAAAAATTTCAAAACCAGAACCACCTATTGTTTTATCCCAAATCGTTGTACCACTGTCATCAATTTTTACAATCCAAAAATCTCTTGCTCCATAACTACTTTCTGTTTTATCTGAAGAAATGTTTGAATCTGACTGACCTCCAATAATGATGTTTCCATCTGCATCTAAGTCAATGGAACGCGCGAAATCGTTGCTAGATCCGCCAATAGTCTCATCCCAAATTATATTACCATTTGCTGAATCCAACTCCATAATCCAAAAATCATAAGCTCCTTTTGAATTTTCTGATTTATCAGCAGAACTGTTAGAGCCCGAAGTTCCAGCTAAAACGATATTACCATTTGGTAATTGAATGGCATCAGCAAAGAACTCTTCGTTAGTCCCCCCTAAAGTGCTATCCCATATTACGTTCCCAGCGCTATCCAAACGTAAAACCCATAAATCACCAGTATCCGGAGGTCCGTCTCTGTTTTCTGTTTTATCTCCTGAAATATTCGACATGGATTCTCCGGCAACAAAATATCCACCATCAGACAGTTGAAAAACTCTTCCAAACTGCTCATAGTCATCTCCTCCTAAAGCATTTTCCCATTCAACAGCACCTTGAGCGTCCGTTTTAACGATCCAATAATCAATTGTACCCATCAGTGCTTCCGACTTATCGCCAGAAATGCCTGACCTACTATGACCACCTAAAATGTAGCCACCATCAGTTGTAGGAGAAATTGAAAGTAGGTTGTCATTACCACTTCCCCCTATACTATTTTGCCAGTTAATTGTTGAACCTTGAGAAAACGACATGCAAGTTAGAAGCATGAAGACTATTTGGGCAGATAATTTCATTCTTTATTAATTTCGTTTTAGCAAATGTAAAAATCAAAATTAACGAAAAAGCTCTGTTAAAAACACAATTAAATGTATTTTATACAAGTCTTAAAAATCTAATTTAAACTTTTAGATAAAGAGATTAGGTATTAAATACTAGGTTTAAAAACGCATTAATTCAAATCAATCTCCTTTAAATTCTCAATTCTATTTCTAGCCAAAAATTCATCAATTGTTTCAAAGTGTTCAATTACCCTCTTTTCTTTAAATTCGTAAACTTTTTCAGAAAGACCAGTTAGGAAATCTCTATCGTGAGAAACAAGAATTAAGGTGCCGTCAAAATCTAATAAAGCTTGCTTCAATACATCTTTAGATTTTAAGTCTAAGTGATTGGTTGGCTCATCCAAAATCAACACGTTGATTGGCTCTAACAGCAATTTCACCATTGCTAATCTTGTCTTTTCTCCTCCTGAAAGCACTGAAACTTTTTTATCAATATCTTCTCCTGAGAACATGAAGCCACCAAGAATGTTTTTTATTTGAGTTCGAATATCGCCCTTCGCCACTTCATCCACCGTCTGAAAAATAGTCAGATCCGGATCTAACAATGAAGCCTGGTTCTGAGCAAAATAGCCTACTTTGGCGTTGTGTCCTAATTCGCATTTTCCCTCAAATTCTATTTCTCCCATGATGGCTTTAATCATGGTAGATTTTCCTTCTCCATTTCGTCCAACAAACGAAACCTTCTGCCCTCTTTCAATGGCCATATTGGCATCTTTAAACACCACATGATCATCATACGATTTAGACATATTTTCAACCAAAACAGGATAATCTCCTGAACGTTGAGATGGTGGGAATTTTAGTCTTAATGAAGAGTTATCAACTTCGTCTATTTCAATAATATCTAACTTTTCAAGCATTCTCTCTCTTGAAGCTACTTGATTGGTCTTTGAATAAGTTCCTTTAAACCGCTCAATAAAAGCCATATTATCAGCAATGAATTTCTGTTGTTCATTGTATTGTTTAAGTTGCTGCTCTCTTCTTTCTTTTCTTAATTCTAAATAATGGGTGTATTTCGCTTTATAATCGTAGATTTTCCCCATTGTTACTTCAATGGTTCTATTCGTAATATTGTCAATAAACGCCCTGTCATGAGAGATGACTACTACCGCTTTCGCTTTGTTCAGTAAAAAATCTTCCAACCAGATCACCGATTCTATGTCCACGTGATTTGTGGGCTCATCTAAGAGAATTAAATCTGGTTTACGCAGCAAAATTTTCACCAATTCAATCCGCATACGCCAACCACCTGAAAACTCGCTGGTAGGTCTTGTAAAGTCTTCTCTTTTAAATCCAAGACCTTTCAGTGCTTTCTCTACCTCTGCGTCATAATTGATTTCCTCAATGGCATAGAACTTCTCCCCTAAGTCAGTTACTTTCTCAATAATATCCATGTATTCTTGAGACTCGTAATCCGTTCTAGTTTCTAACTCTTTGTTCAGCTTATCTATCTCTTCTTTCATAGAAAAGATTTCGTGAAAAGCTTTAGAAGCCTCCTCAAACACTGTGCAATCATCATCCGTTAACAAATGCTGAGGCAAATAAGCAATAACCACATCCTTTGGAGCTCTAATTCCTCCTCTCGTTGCTTTTTGCGCGCCAGCAATTATCTTCATCATGGTTGACTTTCCGGCACCATTTTTACCCATCAAGGCTATTTTATCATTTTCATTGATGACAAATGACACATCACTGAACAGGGTTTTTCCGCTAAATTCTACCGCTAATTGATCTACTGATATCATGCTTTTTATTTGGTGGATGCAAAGCTATAAAAAAGCTTTTCTTTACGACCTAAAAAATGGCATGGGTAAAATTGAATCCTACACTATAATTTAAACCTGAACTAGACGAGCCATTGAAATAGACATCATCTTCTGTGATATCACCACCTATTGAAGAGACCACGCTTAATCGAGTTCGTGGTGTAATATAATAGTAGTAATCTAATCCAAATCTTAAGCTTCCAGAATCATTCTCCATTTCATTATCAAGAGAAGATAAATTCGCACTAGCAACTAAAGCTGTTCTAGTGTTTGGATACCAACCAAATTCATATCTTCCAAAGAGTCTACCACGAAAAATACGTGCATCATTGGCAGCTAACTCGGTTTGTATAGAATATCCTGCAAAAATGTTGTGTTGAAAAGCGTAGGAAGTTGGAATGTAATGGGAGTATTGAACATAAGCCCTTGACAAATGATCCATATTGGCTCCTATTGTGGGAGAATTAATCTGAGTTCCATTGAAAGCATGTCCTACTCCTCCTTCAATTGTAGATCCACTAAGACGATTAAAAGACGGACCAAACAACATGGCATCATTCAAAAATGCCATGTAACGCATATCTCTTTTAGTTACAATGTCTAAACCACCTATAATCGAATCCATTTGCTCTAATCGCCAAATTTGAAGTAAACGCGTATCAAAACCTCTTTTATAGTTCACTCGGGCCAAATTATCCGCAATTGTGGTCAATTCACTTATTGACAACTCTGAGTTTAACCGATTTCCCATATTCAACAAAAATTCAATATCCATTGCTTTTCTAGCAAAATTGGTATACTCTATTCTTCCATATCCAATTCCCGTTTGTAGGTTTCCCGCAAAACTCATACTTGTCTGATCATTCACCATATCCAAAGATGAAGAAGCATGTGATCCATTAAAACTCAAATTGGTCGCCGCACGAATAAACATTTTTGGTTTCACGAAGAAACGTGCATCATAGCTAAAGTCTGCGGATAAATCCACGCTTTTTGTACCAATCTCATCTACCTTATTTGCAATACCATTTAACATAATCGAAGAACGTGTAGTTCCCTGATATTTCGCACTATTTGATATTTTGAAATACCTCAAATTGGTTCCACCACCTACAGCCAGAACACCTAAAGTGTCAAACTGATTCTTGGACAAAGAACCGTTATTTCCACCATTCAAGGAAAAATCCAAGGTCCTTAATTTAAAGTCTGGAGCTTTGTAGTTTCTAATAAAATCTTTTTGAGTTTGCGCATAACATGCACTTGAAGTCAATAGCATCAACGCTATTGCTTGAACTAACTTTTTCATAATTTACGATCTTTTTTATTTGGGTCAATAATTAACAGATTTTTAACAACTAACATGCCAAAATAAAAATCACTGGTACTTCGTTGACTATTTGTATTTTAACATTATGAAAAAGTATTTAATTTTATTCCTTTTGTCCATTCTAACCGTTTTACCAACGGAGGCATGTCTAAATATTTATTACTCAATTGATGCAGAAGGTCATCTGCATGAGGCTACAGATATGCATTCGTACTTCAAAAAATTCAACAAGAATTTCAATCGAAAATTAATTTGTAGTAAACTTCCTAAAATAGAACAGAAAATTCGTGAAAAAGGCGATTATAAAGACCTATCAGATTATGCCGTTTACCTCATGAAATTAGGCCTCTTTGAAGAATCTAAGGATATTTTGGTTGAATTGTATTTTGCGCATCCAGAAGAATATCAATTGGCTGCCAACTTAGGAACCGCTTACGAATTGGTGGGAGAAGTTGACAGTGCTATGAAGTATATCAACCGCGGAATGGAATTGAACAAAAATGCACATGACGGCAGTGAATGGGTGCATATTAAAGTCCTGGAAACTAAGAAAGAGCTGGAAAAAGATTCAACTTGGTTGCAAAACAATACGGTTCTAAATCTTTCTGAAGCACAAACTAAAGATAGCTCAGTATTGCATCAAATTTTTATTCAAGCACATGAACGTTTTCCTTTTACGCCAGGTCCAGACCCAATAATGGCGAGTATTATGACAGATTTGGGTAGATGCTTTGCCCAGACAACTTCAATAGAACATGCAAAAGCCATTATAACAATAGCCCGAGATTATTATGGAGACACAAGTGATTATGTGAATGGATTAATTGATGACATGATTGCTTTGAGGGGAGAATACAAGGATATTAAACCTGAACAAGGCAACTATGAGTATGGTACAGTTGAGAAAATTGACGGCATCCGCTATTTCAAGCTCATTGATGATAATGATGACCCACCTTACAAGGTAGATTTTGATAAATATGAAACCAACGTAGATACCTTACTCGCTTTGGTTGGATTGAGCCAGATAGACCGTACTATGCCGCTAGATTCAAGCACTATAGTTGAAGCTAGCAATCCGCCCAGTGATGACAATAATGAAAGTAAAGATTCGGGCAGTTATATGTGGATCGTAGCAATCGCATGTATCATTCCAGTATTCGCCGTTGTGGTTTTAAGCCGGAAGAGAAAAAAATAGTCTAGCTTTGTAGTTGATATATGATAAAAAGCATCATTTTCATAGTACTGATTAGTTTAGGTAGCACATCTTTTACTCAAGAGCCATATTCTTTTTTTGTTGCTGGTCATACCTATGGAGATCCTGGAGTGAATAATCCCGGTTTACATCCGCCATTTTTAGCGGCATTTGATTCAATTAACGCAGACACCTCTATAACTTTTGGTGTGTTGACGGGTGACATAGTTTCACCAAACCCAATAGCTCAAGATTGGGATGAAGTAGACAGTAATTTGGCTACTTTAAATGTTCCGGTGCATTTTGCTGTAGGTAATCATGATATGGAAAATAGGCCTCTTTATGAATCAAGATACGGTGACACCTATTACAGCTTAATGAAAGGGAAAGATTTGTGCATCTTTTTAGACCCCAATATTGATGGATGGAATATCTCTGGAGATCAATTAGATTTTTTGAAAACGACACTCTCAGACTTGTCAGAAGTTAGAAATATCTATGTTTTTATGCATCAATTAATATGGAGAGAAGACGATAATAAATACGCCTACATTGCCGTCAATTCATTTGTTGGAAGAGCAGATGAAGTAAACTTTTGGACTGAAGTTGAGCCGCTTTTTCACAATAACGGACATCAAACCTACTTTTTTGCTGGTGACTTAGGAGCTGGTGACTGGTCTTCAGATTTTGCTTATGACCGCTATGATAATATCAACTTTATTGCCAGTGGAATGGGCGGCCCTTTTGGTGATCACTACATAGTAGTCAATGTCGATAAATGGGGAAACCTTAGTTATGATTTTGAGTGTCTAGATTCTACTGGTAACTTTTGTGAAAACGATTTAACTTTTTATAGAAAGACAACCTATAATGAAGACGAAGAATTCTGGTTCTACCCTAACCCTGCATATGAAAACCTGACGGTTGAGTTAAATCCAAATGAAAGCTCTATTATTAAAATCCATGATTTAAATGGTAAAATATTATTGGAGTTAACGGTGAGTGAAGTATCTTTTTTTAGACTCGATTTTAACGACCTTAAAAACGGAACTTACATTCTTTCTGTGAATGACAGCCAGAAATCAATGCGAAAGCGATTTGTTAAGCTTTGAGTTCAGTCTAATCTGCTTTAAATCTTGGATTGAATAAAGCCATAAAACACCCAGCAATGGAATTATTTGCCAGTCATAGCCTTGTATTCCAAACATCCAAAAGATAGGAACCAAAAATAAGCATCCCGCAATGAAATAGGCAGGAATCTTTCTTCGACCCAATGAACCTATTATTGGTAAAATCAACAAATACAAAGGATTTGCCCAAAGTAAATTAAAATTATTCTGCAGTTCTGGGTGCAAAGAAGTCATCCAAAGGTAAAGTGAAAATGCCCCTAAAATTCCAAGAAAAAGATATAAAGTGAATCGCAACCATTTTGGTCGATAAAAAACACAAACAACAAATAACACAGAAAAGATAAGCCAAGGAGAAGTCAGTATTCTCACAAATTTTGAATTCGGTTCACGGTTGATTTCGTTCAGCTCATTCTTCTCTTTCACCAGTCCCGGTGAGGCTGCTACTGCTGTGGCAAGATTGTCGGGCAAAAACAACTGATCTTCCCACGTCATTGTTTGATCTACAAAATTTCCCATGATGGCATTCATTCCAAACTTATACCAAAGGTGCTCGTCTAAATAACTATTTAATGCCTGACGGTAAGTTTGATTTACAACTTCCCTGCTACCTATGAGTTGATACTTTAAGAATAAATCTCTTATTTCAGTCGCACAATTTTTTTGGGTAAAAGAGTAAAAATAGTATCGGTTTTCTTCTTTTCTATTCTCAATTAAATCTAAGAGAATACTGGCTGCTTTCGTATCACTCAAATCCAACACTTGCTCTGAAATCAAACGTTCTTCTTTGTTATTAAGCGCTATAAAGTTATCTACCGATTGTAAACCCAACCAATACTCTAAGTCACCTTTTAAAACTCTTAAGGGGAAATTAGGAGTTCCGAAATCAAACCATCCAAAATTGAAAACTTCTTCGTAATCATACTCTTCATTTACGACCCTCAATGCTGAATGTCCGAATAATGCATGAGATTGATCACCAGGGGTAGTTGTAAGCAATGACACCCTCACTTCTCCAAACGAAAGATTCGTAATCACTAACAGTAAAATGAGTTGGAAATACTTCATTTTTTAGGTGATTTCATTTCTATCCAAAACTCTTTACCTGCCCTGGGTTCAATTGAGCTTTTACAAGGCTGGATATTTACTGAATTAAAGCACTTTTCAAAACGTTGTTGATACTCCGGTTTTCTTCCTCCAAAAGGCGGACCGTCAGGTTTATCCATGTCAAATAACAAACCAATCAAAACACCTTCAGGCTTTAACAACTTTGACATTTGTAAGCAATAGTCATCTCTCATTGATGGATGTATTGCACAGAAAAACGTCTGTTCTACAATTACATCAAACGGAGCAGTATTTTCTAGGATTTCGGAATCAAAGAAATCCCCACATATAATTTGATCTTCAGGAAAACTTGGACAACGCGCTTTAAATGATGCAATGGCAGACTCTGAAACATCTATGATATATAGATTTTTAAAGCCCAAATTATATATTTCTTCAGCTTCATAAGCATTACCACAACCCGGAATTAAAATTTTTAAATCGTGATTAGAAAGTGTTTGAAAATAAAACTTGATGGCAGGAGAAGCATATCCAATGTCCCATTGGGTTTCTTTTGTTTGCCATCTATTTTCCCAGAATTCTTTTTCCAATTGGTATTGATTTTGATTAATTGCTAAATTAGATAAAAACAGCTCGTTAAAATGAACAGAATATTATTTTCTTTCTTCTTCTTTTGCAGCCTTTCATCTTTTGCTGGTGGATTTAAATGGCCAAATGTTGATTACAAATTCGCCCAATTGTACTTAATGAATATTGAATTAGATCAACCCAACCATTTTGATTGGCATATTTACGAAGACAGTGTTTACGCCACTTCAAAAATTGGCTCAGGTTATGAGCTATCAGATAATTTTCTCAATAAATTACATGCAAGTTTTGCAAGGGGTGTCAACGAACTTAGAATAGGACTGGGGAAATGCTACATGCCCAGACATGGTATCATTTATTATGATGAAAACGGAATTCCGGTTGCTTCGTTTACGGCTTGTTTTGAATGTGATAAAATTAGTTTTTGGAGCAAAGAAGAAATTCCACCAACCGACTATGAAGCCACTAATAACGACTGGTTAAAAGCAGAAAAGCAAATCGGAAAAATTAAAGCATTATTTGAAAAAGAAGGCTACCCAGTTTGCAATAGTGACAAAGAATACCAGGCATTTATTAAGGGTAACAAAGATCTTGAATGTGAAGGAGAACTGTTTTTTACGGACGATAATTTGGAAAGTAGTTTCGCCAAAGCATACACCCAAAATGAAGTAAAAAAATGGGTGAAATCTGCCCGAAGAGCAGTTGAATTGCAAGAATCGCATGAAGTTAAAATAACAGCCGGAGGAGAAGAATATTTTTTCAGAACGCTTGTTGCCTCAAAGGGAAATTCAAACTTTTTATTTGATTCAGGAGACGAAAACGCCCGTTTAATTGAAGCTTATATCACTCATGGTTCTATTATTCTACCAAACGGCATTTCAGTGGGCATGTCGGTTGAAGACGTTCAAGGTACTTTTATGGCGTATGATGGAATGGCCTGGCCAAAACGTATTCAAGTAAAAGGAAAAAGCATGACCATTGATTACTACTTTGATAATAGAACATTGGTGATTATTAAAGTGAGTTTTTGATGAGGGTATTTCATATTTATTGCATTCTTTCGCCTTTAATGTTCTCTAGTTGTACAGAAGAATTAAAAACTGAAATTGACCAATATGAAGTTATTAATCAAGGATATTCAGATTATATAGACTCATTGAATAGAAATAGAGAAATCTATTACAAATTCGCCGTATTAAGAGACTCTCATGATATTGAAAGTCATATGCGTAAGTTGGCAGATAAAAACAAAGAGACTTCAGTTTTGAAATTTTATTCCGAATATAAAATCACTTACTACGAAGACTCAATTGACAAAAATCAAATGAACAATTTTGAGCTTATCAATTCTCAGTACGTAGATTCCAACATGATTGGTTCTAGTGAAAAACTTTATGCTATTACACGCCCATACCGACCAGATTCTTGCGAATTGGTGGCTATTCAAGAACATCAGATACCCAGCAGTACAGATTGTATAGGTGACGGTAAAAAAACCTTAATTTTCAAAAAGAAAAATAAGAGATGGAGATTGATTGATATATATTAATTTGGAAGTAAATCAATTGTTCAATAGAAAACTACCCCTTTTATGTATAAAAAATTATTGACCTTCCTGGTATTCATTATAACTCAGCTGTTCACTTTTTCGCAGGGATCAACTAATATTTATCAGCCTCAAAGCTTCATTTTTTATTGGGGTCTCAATAATCCAGTTCAAATTTCAAGCTGTTCAAATTGTGATTCAATAATTCTTGATGTAATTGGAGCCAGAATAACGAAAACTGAGAATTTCAATTATGAAGTTTTTGTATCGAGAGGAACCAGAAAAGTCAAGCTTGTTGAGAATTGCTATAAAAATGGAGAATTGTTATATAAAGATACCATTGACGTCAAATGTGTCCCTTTTCCACCTCCATCTATTACTTTAATTTCAGAAAAATATAATAATTACGCAAATAGAGAATTGAATGAAAATTTGCTCAAAAATATAAATAGTACAGTCATTGCTAATTTTTCAAGCTTTAATCTAGAGGCAAATGAATATTTTCCATTCAATATAAATTATAAGGTTTTAAATTGGAAAATAACTTTTAATGGACAAACATTTGTCGGACAAGGCTCAAAAATCACAGAAGAATTAAAATCTCATCTTAAAAATTATAAACCAGGTGATGAATTAATCTTCGAAATGATAGAATTTAGAATAGAAAAACTTAACTATCATAAAAGGTTAGTAATTAATGCTCAGTATCTCTTTGATTAAAACCAAAAGTTAGACGCATTGAAAATTGTCCTGTTAATAATTGAGAAAAATCAAAGATTTTTCTCAAACCTAGCAACAGCCTCTATATGCGAAGTATGCGGAAACTGATCTACCAAAGAAATCTTCGTCATTTGATATCCTTCTGCAGCTAATTCTTTTGCGTCTCTGGCTTGTGTTGCGGGATTACAAGAAATATAGACAATTTGCTCTGCTCCTAGCGCCATCACTTTCTTTAAAGTTTTAGGTGCTATTCCGGCTCTTGGAGGATCTAAAATAATTGTATCAATCTTTCCAGCAAAATTGGGATACTCTAATAAAAATTTGCCCACATCTGCAGCATAGAATTCAATATTTTCAACCTGATTACGTTTTGCGTTTCTTCCGGCATCTTCAATCGCTTCTGGAACAATATCTACCCCAATTACCTTCACTCCTTCAATTTGAGAAGCCATGATTTGGCCAATTGTTCCTGTTCCGCAAAATAAATCCATCAACACTTTATTGGACAAATCTCTTTTCTCAGTAGCATAGCCTATTGCTTTCTGATAAAGTCTTTCAGCACTTTCAGGATTCGTCTGAAAGAAACTCTCCATGCTAATTTCAAAATAAAGACCTAGCAACTTTTCTAGAACAACAGGCTCTCCATAAAGCAACTTATTGTTTCCATTTTCAATCTTTGCACGATCAGAAACATCATCATTTATGGTATGCTGCAATCCAGCTAAACGCCTCCCTAACTTATCGGTCATGAATGCCGAAAATGCTTCCCGATCAAAATCTTCTATTCCTTGCGAAGAAGTCACCAAATTTATCAGTAATTGATCTTGATCAAATGATTTTCTAACCACTAGGTGTCTAAAAAAACCAATCTTTTTAGGTGGATGCCATGCCGGAAGTCCTGTAGATTCAAGGTATTCTCTTATAGATTTCAATTTTTGTTCAAAATCGGCATCAAATAAACCATCTTCCTTATCCAAGTTCTCCACTTTCCACCAGGTTCCTCTTGTTTTAAACCCTAAAGCGAATTGATCATCCAGCTCTTCGCCTGTTTCAAGGTCTTGCCTAATCGTAGAAAAAGAATATTCCATCTTGTTTCTATAGTTAAAATCAGCCGGTGAAGACAAGTATTCATCAAACAACTCATCAATGTTCTGAATCTCCCCTATTCGCTTGTATTGCTGTAAAGTTGAAGATTGTTTCAACTCTTTTTGACGAGCAATGGGCAACTTAATATAAGGTGCACCTGAAATTGGTTGATGTCCTAAATCTACCGCATCAGGCGAATCTCTAAGCACCTTCAGCAACTTACATTCTGCATGCTTTTTACGCTTCTTTGCAATACGCGCTTGAACCAGTTGACCGGGGTAAGTATTATCCACGAAAATAACATACTGTCCATTCTCAGTTTGCTGTTTTGAAATTCCTTTGCCACCAAAGGCATAATCGGTAATTTCAACTTCTATAACATCTCCTCTTTTCAAGCTTTTAGGATTTTAATTTTCCGCAAATTTAGGGATAAAAAATAAGCCAATGAATCTTATAAATTAGTAGATTTGAAACCCATGCAAAGAAAACACCTTACCCCCTTATTTACAGCCCTTTTAATGGGGTTTGTTCTGTTTACTTCTTGTAAAAATTCAGTGGATTCAAAAAGTGTTGAGATTCAAAATGAATTTGCAACTGAGGATTACCAAAAACAAGAAGTAAAAATAGAAATGAGAGATGGTGCCCTGTTACACACCACTATTTATTCGCCTAAAGATACCACGCAAGAATATCCGGTAATTATCAGAAGAACACCTTATAGCTGTGCTCCTTACGGTAAAGACACCATGCCTGCTGCCCTTTGTCATAACCCTGAGTTAGTGAAGTCTGGTTATATTTTTGTGTTTCAAGACGTAAGAGGAAGGTGGAATTCTGAAGGTCATTTTGAGAATACAAAACCTCCTTATTCATTTTGGGATTCAACCGCTACAGATGAAGTAACAGATTCATATGACACTTTTGATTGGTTATCAAACAACCTTAATAATTTTAACGGAAACATAGGTCAATACGGAAACTCGTATCCCGGAATGCAGACATTGATTGGTGCACGTTCTAATCATCCCAATTTAAAATGTGTGATGGCTATGGCACCTGTAACCAGCTTTTATTTTGAAGATTTTTCGCGATACGGAATTTTTGCAATGAATTATATTCCCGTATTGAATGCCTTTGGAACAGATAAATCTGAGCCAACCACTGAAGGTTGGTACGATATGAAGGATTCCATATTTTATACGGATGTTGAAAACAAAGTGGGTCAACCCTATTATGAGTTTTTTCAAGAAAGGTTGGCGCTCACAGAATTTGAAGACATTTTAGGAGATAATTATTTTTGGAAAAACATCAAGGCTCATCCTAATTATGATGAATATCATCAAAAACGAAATTGGGTAGATCACATGAATGCCGAGATGACGCCACAAATTATGGTAGTTGGCGGCTGGAATGACGAACAAAATCTTTATGGTATTCTAAATTCTTATAAGTCAATTTCTGAAAAAAATCCAGAAGCGCAATTTGTTATTGGGCCATGGTCACATGGCCATAATAAAAGACGAGATAGCCTTTATTACTTAGGTGACATCTATTATGGAGCTGATTTATCCAAAATTTTTCAAGAGACCATTGAGTACGATTATTTTGAATACCATCTAAAGAACAAAGGCAAAGCCCCAGATTTTAAAGTAAGAATGTACGATATGGGGATGAAGGCATGGGAAAACATGGATCAATTTCCAACTAAAGCTGATGAGACCCTCAGCTATTATTTAAATGTGGATGGATCGTTGAGTGAAGAACCTGCGCATCAAGAAGGATTTAGATCATTTGTTTCAGATCCTTTTAACCCTGTTCCTTATTTAGAGTCCAATGAATTTGCCAGAATGGCTCCTAAATCCTACATGACTGCCGACCAACGATTTTTAGCTGACAGAGAAGATGTATTGACTTGGGTAAGCCCAGTACTAACTGATGATATTACTATGTTGGGTGAAATTGAGGCGATTATAAATTTCGCAACTGAATTGCAAGATGCTGACCTGTATGTGAAGTTGATAGATGTTTATCCAGATAACCGTGCTGCTGAAGAAAATGACATGGAAGGGATTGATTTCAGAGGGTACCAACAAATGGTGAGACAAGGTTATATCAGAGGAAGGTTCAGAAATTCATTCTCTCAACCTGAGCCTTTTGTTCCCAATGAAAAAACGACCGTTAAAGTCCCTTTATTAGAAGTGTTTTACACCTTCAAAAAAGATCATAAAATCATGGTTCAAATTCAAAGTTCAATGTTCCCGTTGTTTGGCGTGAATCCTCAAAATTACGTAGAGAACATTTATGAGGCAACGAAATCAGATTTTAAAGCGTCTACGCACAAAGTGTTTAATGATAGTAAACTAATTTTCCCAATTAAAAAGTAAATATGAAGTCTTTATTAGCAGCATTTATTCTGACAATTACTACGCTAACATCAATAGCTCAAGATAACCCTGAACGCTATATGTTTACAGGAAAATTAGTTTCCGCACCTACTAACGTAGCTGCTTGTGGAACCATTGCTGCAGCTTATGCTTATGTGTTTGAAGTCACTATGATTTCAGATGATTCTTACACACAAACAACCATTCCTATCATTGTTAAATGTCCTGACTTTTTAGGAGAGAACTTTTTTAAAGAAGGTGCTACTTATAAAATGGAATTGTTCAATCAAGGCGATAATGACGGATATTCTATCATGAACGAAGATGTTCTAGAACCATTTTATCTTGACCACAATTACTGGACAGGAGATATCAGAAGAATCGACTAAAGACTGAATTGGTCTTTAAACTTGATTGTTTGTCTTCGTGATATTTCAATCTTTGTACCGCAACTTAATTCTATTTGTAAACCGCCATTGAACCAGCTTTCAATGTTGACAATGTGATTCAGGTTGACAAGGAACTTTCTGTTGGCCCTAAAAAACAGTTTTTCATCCATTCGTTCTTCTAAACTATTTAATGAACGCAGAATTAATGGTCTAAATGAATCAAACTTTACTTTTACGTAATTTCCTTCTGACTCAAAATAACGGATATCATTCACATTGATAAACCAAACCTTGTCACCGTCTTTAATTAAAACTTTATCACCTTGCCTTAAAACATCAGAGTTTTGAACGGCCTCAGGCGTTTTATTTTCTTCTGCCAATCTTCTATACACCTCAGAAAGCCGTTCCGGGTCAATTGGTTTCATTAAATAATCATAGGCATTTAACTCAAAAGCTTTAATCGCGTACTCATCATAAGCCGTAACGAAAACTGTTCTAGGAGGGTTAGACATTTTCTCTAACAATTCTAATCCTGTCTCTCCTGGCATTTGAATATCCATGAAAACTAAATCTGGTGCATCTTTTTCTATCGCAGCTCTTGCCTCAATCGTGTTCTTATACTCACCTATCACCTCAATTTCAGAATAGTGCTCTAAAAGTCTTTTCAACTCTTCTCTTGCCAATCTTTCGTCATCTACTATTATCGTTCTCATGCGTACGTTATTTTTATTTTGGCTTCTACTAATTCTCCTTTTTGATTGATTACAAATACTCCTTTGTCACCAAACAAAATGGACAGCCTTCTTTGTGTGTTTTTTATTCCAATTCCTGTATCTGCCAATTGCTGATCTAACTTTCCGGGGTTTGATACGGATATGATTAAAGTTTTACCATCAAAATTGCTTTCTAAACTAATGACACCACCGTCTATCACTTTAGATATTCCGTGCTTTATCGCATTTTCAACTATAGTTTGCACCATCAATGGCGGAATCTCACATTTTAACGAGTTCTCAGCAATTTTATAGTCTATTTTTAGTCTTTCTTCAAAACGAATCTTTTCAAGTTCTAAATAATTCTTTACCAACTCCATTTCATCTTCAAGGTGCACTACCTTCTTCTTCCCCAAGTTAATAGATGATCGCAACAAGGTAGATAATCCTGTTATCGCAGTTTTAGATTGCTCGGGATCAATCTCTACTAGGGCTCTTATCGAATTCAATGAGTTAAACAAGAAGTGAGGATTCAATTGTGCTCTCAAATTCTTTAATTCAATTTCATTTTTTGAAGCGTCCCATTTTAAATTCAAGATTTCTTGTTTCCTTGATTTTTCAATAAATAAGAAGGCTATGTACACTCCAGACCAAATAGCGAACAGCAATAACGACCTAACAACCGCAAAAACAAACTCAATGGCAGAAATTTCAGAATCGGTATCTTCTCCTAAGTAGAAGTCCATTCCAAACCATTTAGGGAACAAGATATTTTGATAAATTTCAACAATAGTTGAAGCCAAAATGCAGGCGATCAACGTAATCCCAATCAATTTTAGAAGATTCGTTCCTTCTAAACTGAACCTTAGAATTAAATGACGAATACCGTGCGCAGTAATTGCAGCTAAACATATACTGGTAATCGTAAATAAGAAAAGATCAAAGGTTAATGCTAAGCTACCTGCTAAATAGATTAACACAATAGAGAATACAAAGTACGTACCCCAGCCTAAAAATTGTGCTAGCCAATAAAAGAGAGCTTTTCTTTCCATAAATCAAATTTAAGAAAAGCCCTAGTCTAACGTTTAAAATTAATGTTATAGGATTTTAAAAATGCCTAAAAGACAAAATCAAAGGATGAATGGTTAGACGTTAAATCTAAAGTGCATAATGTCTCCATCTTCCACTATATACGTCTTTCCCTCTACGTTTAGCTTACCTGCTTCTTTAACAGCACTTTCTGAACCTAGCTCAATGAAATCATTATACTTCATGACCTCTGCTCTAATAAATCCTTTTTCAAAATCTGTATGAATTACCGCAGCTGCCTTTGGAGCTGTAGCTCCAACCGGAACTGTCCATGCTCTAACTTCTTTTACCCCTGCCGTAAAATAAGTCTGCAAGTTCAATAATTTATATGCCGAACGAATCAATCTGTTTACACCTGCTTCTTCTAATCCCAGCTCATCCAAAAACATTTCTCTTTCTTCGTAAGATTCGAATTCTGCGATATCTGATTCTATTTTCGTTCCGATTACCAACAACTCTGCTCCTTCTGATTCTGCAATTGGCCTAACCGAATCAACATAAGCGTTTCCTGTTTTCACTGAAGCCTCATCTACATTACATAAATACAACACCGGCTTAGCCGTTAACAATTGCAATTCTTTCAACAACTGCTCTTGTGTTTCGTTAGCAGGAGCTAAGGTTCTCGCAGACTTTCCTGATTCCAATGTTTCTTTTAATTGTTCGCAAAACTCAAATTGTTTCACAACTTCTTTATCTCCGGACTTAACCGCTCTTTTTAACGAATTGATTTTAGACTCAACTGTATCCAAATCTTTTAGCTGTAACTCAAAGTCAATGACTTCTTTATCTCTTATTGGGTCAACTGATCCATCTACATGAATAATATTGTCATCATCAAAACATCTTAAAACATGGATGATGGCATCTGTTTCTCTGATATTTGCTAAGAATTGATTCCCTAAACCTTCACCTTTACTTGCTCCCTTCACCAAACCAGCAATATCAACAATCTCAATAGTTGTAGGAACTACTTTTTCAGGATTCACTAACTTTTCTAATTCAGCTAACCTGTTATCCGGAACCGTAATGATTCCTACGTTTGGTTCTATCGTACAAAACGGAAAGTTCGCCGATTGTGCCTTTGCGTTTGAAAGACAATTAAACAAAGTTGATTTCCCAACATTAGGTAATCCTACTATACCACACTTTAAGGCCATTGAATTGAAATTAAGTTATTACGGGCGCAAAGATAAACTTTCTGAATTAAAAAAGCCTCAACTAGCTGTGCTAGTTGAGGCTTTAATTATTTACTAATTTTTAAATCTATGGATGCCTAATTAAAGTTACATTTCCTTGACCTGATGCTGTTTCACCGTTAGTGTATACTACATCATAGTTATAGAAATAAACTCCGTCATTACAAGGTTTTCCATTTTTATTGTTTCCATCCCACTGATCTGTGATTGCATTGTATTCAAATACAACCTGACCCCATCTGTCTACAACAACTGCGTAGAATGTTTCTACCGCTTGAGACAATTCCATGAACTGGAAATTCTCGTTAGGTGTTCCTGCATCTCCAGGTGTAAATACATTTGGCGGAGTGAATGAAGGCTGCTCGTGAACCGTGATCAACTTACAAGTGGTATCTGTACAACCATTTTTGTTAATTGCTACTAAACATGCCTCAAATACTTCTTCTCCTGTATAAACCGTATCTGCTGTTTCGTTGATATCATGAGAAATCCACCATGTAGATGGGAATTTAATATGATCTAAATTCCAGAAGAAAGTAGTATCAGCATTCGGGTTATTTGGATTTGCAAAATATTGCGATTGGTTAGTGAATTGAACTACTACTGGAGCTGTTCCTTCACAGTTTGCATCTAATTCTGCAGATAAAACAGTGAACTCAGCAATCGGATTTACAGAATCCAATTCTATTGTCTCAACATGTGTACATCCAACAGCATCTGTTACTGTAATTTGATATAACCCTGGGTTTCTACCACCCCATGTTGTATTAGAAGAAGTTGCTCCTGTTCCTAAATTAGTCCATAAGTAAGTGTAATCAGGTACACCTCCTGAAGCCGAAGCAAATACTACCCCGTTTCCAGATTGGAAACCAAATAATCTACAATAAGCATCTTCAGTTCCAAACTCGTTTAACACAATTTCAGGATTTTGAGTCAATGTCCACTGATACTCATTATCACATCCATTTTCATCTAATAAAGTCATTACATAAGTTCCTGCAGGTAATCCGTTTGCAGAGTTAGATGTGTTAGGAGGGTTAGAAACTACACCTTGTAAATTCCAGTTGTACGTATAGTTACCTTGATTATTGAAAACATCTGTAGTAATAATCGCTCCAGTTGAATCTCCGTAACAGTCAATATCTTTAATAAAGAACTCACCATAAAGCGAATCAGGTTGTCCTAAAACAACTTCAATAGAATCCATACATCCGTTAGCGTCTGTCACATATGCCATATATGTTCCGGCACCAACTTGGTTAGCAACATCACCAGTTAAAGTTGAATTGTGTGACCAAGAGAATGCCACTGGATTCGAACCTCCAATTATTCCAACATCAATTGATCCATCAGAGAAACCGTAACAAACAGGTTCGTTTGAATTATCAACAAAAATATCTAATTGAGCTGGCGCAGTAATTTCAACTGGAATACAAACTTCACATCCTGAACCTACATCATCAGTTACACATACCGTCCATACACCAGGCATCATTCCAGCTTGAGAAGTATTCGTTGGTCCACCAGGGAAAGTTCCACCAAGAGGATCAGTCCAAACGATACTTACTACGTTTCCAGAAGGTGTTGGTGTAGCTGAAATTGTTGCTGCTCCTTGACCATCTCCAAAACACTGCTCACCTTGTAATGCTGTAATTTGCACATCAATGTAATGACCAGCAGATGGGATTGTTACACTCGTATCTGAAACACATCCTTGTGCATCTGAAACTACCACCGGAACTACTGTTCCTGCAATATTAGAATAAGTCGCAGAAGTTCCAACAGTTGGAACACCATCCATAACAATTGTGTAAGGAGCTCCTTGTCCAGAAGTACCTGAAACAGTTACATCAACATCTCCTACTCCTAAAGCAGGACAATCTGGTGCTGGCGTTAACGTCACATCTGTAATTACTGGAGCAGAGAAAATTCCTGAAGCAGATGCTGTACATCCTTCTTCATCTGTAATATTCATTGACCAAGCAGAGTTGTTATTTAAATTTTCTACTGTAGCCGTTCCTGGGTTAGAAACTGAAGTATTTAATACGTTACCAGCTCCAGTATTCACAATTGTGTAATCACCAGAACCACCTGTAATATCTACGTCCATTCCGTTGATTGTTCCCGGAGGGTCACAGTTTAATACTGTTGTCGTAGTGATTTCACAAGCGTAAGTTACTTCAATAGGTGTACCTAAGATATAACAGTCATTTCCGTTTTTATCCCAATCTAAAGCACCGTTATCATTGGTTCCGTTTGCAACGTTACCGTTTCCACCTACTCCATCATCACCTGCTACAGGAACAAACCAATACGTTCCACAACCAAAGTTTGTGATAATTGGAGAAGAACCATCATTGATATCCATTAAATCTTCATTTGGAATAATAAAGTTTAAGAATCCAGGATCAGTTCCAGGGTCTGGACTTACTGGTGCTGCGTCATAAACTAACCACATTAACTGTGCAGAGTAAACGCCATCACCAATTGGTTGAGCGATTGTATCATTCGGTAAAATATAGTCGTCATTTGAAATAGCTGACCATGCATCACCTTGACATAAATAAATAGGAGCTACTGTAAAAGCATTTGGTGGTGCTCCAACTGGATCTTTTTGAGTTACGAAAGTACCTGGATCAGAAACACAAGGATCTGGAACAATAATGTTACAATCCGTTGCTCCTGTTCCTCCTGTTTGACTTAAAGTCAAATCTTGAACAGTGTTGGCGTAGTTGGTAATTAACATTACGTAAACTTCACCTACTTGCGTGTTAGGAATTGAAGGTGTTTCATTGTTAGTACCAGAGTAAGAACAATCCACTACAGGTCCACCTGCTCCACCGTTCCCCATATTACCACATTGTGCTTGAGCAGCAGCTAAATCTGTATATGGTCCCCAGATAATGAAATCAATATCTTGAGGAGCTGTTAAGCTCATATCAATTGGTCCTGCGGTTGCAATCTCAAAATAATACCAAGCTGGGTTTGGTGAACTAAATAAACAATCGTAATTGTTTCCTGGATCAACTGCTGATGCGTTTGGACCACCAGAGTTGGCAGTAAAGTTCAAACCTGCATCTGTACAGATGGGTTCCATTTCAGCACAGTTATCATTTGCCTGTCCGAATGCCATTGAAGAAAGTAATGTTACTCCTAAAACAGCTGTTGCTTTTTTAATTGTCTGTAACATCTCTCTATTTTTTTAATTCAATGATTCTTGCTTTAAGCTCTTTTCTTTGCTTTGCGGCATTTTCAAACCAACCAGCTTCTGAAGCAATTAAAATTTCTTCAGGATTTTTTCTGATTTGTTCTTCTTTAATGTCTAAAGCTTCTAATAAAGCCTCACATTTTTTAATCTCCTCTTCTTTAGAAAGCTGAGTTGACTGCGTTTGATGCCCAGAAGGCACCAACTTAATTCTTTCGGGCGTGTTTTGTTTTTCTTGTGAGAACCCAGTAAAAGCGGCTCCTGCAACAAACAATACTAAAAATGTTAATTTTTTCATATGCTTTTTGATATTATAATATCTACTCTTCAAACGCCATACGGTCTTTATAAGTTGCATGGCTTCTTGCAAAAATGTGATTTTTTTTTCAGTTATCCATAAAACCGTGAATATTCTTATTTGTTGTGCAAAACTTTAGGATTAAAATAAACGGCATTTTTAGCTCCTCTTCTGAAATAAAACTAATTTTGTTTTTTGTAATCGATTTAGACAAACATGGAAGTAGCAAAACTAACCGAAGTAAGTTCTCAAATAAGAAGAGATATTGTAAGAATGGTAGCTGATGTGCAATCTGGACACCCTGGTGGTTCTTTAGGATGCGCGGATTATTTCGCCGTTCTGTATTTTGAAAAAATGAACATCAATCCTAGCGCATTCACAATGGATGGTGAAGGAGAAGATCTTTTCTTTTTATCTAATGGACACATTTCGCCCGTATTATATAGCACACTTGCGCACAGAGGTTATTTCAGTAAATCTGAATTGGCAACTTTTAGGTTAATCGATTCAAGACTACAAGGACATCCAAGTCCAGCTAAAAACTTACCTGGAGTCAGAATTGCTTCTGGTTCTTTAGGTCAGGGATTATCGGTTGGAATTGGAGCAGCATTGGCGAAGAAACTAAACGGAGATGACAGCATAGTTTATACGCTTCACGGTGATGGTGAATTACAAGAAGGTCAGATTTGGGAAGCAGCAATGTATGCCGCAGGAAACAAAGTAGACAACATCATTTCTACCATAGATTATAACCACAAACAAATTGATGGAGACATTGATGACGTTTTACCTTTAGGAGATTTGGCACAAAAATGGCAAGCCTTTGGTTGGGAAGTGTTAGAAATGGACGGACATAATCACGAGGAAATTTCTGCAACATTAGATAAAGCAAAGTCAATGTGTGGAAATGGTAAACCGATTATGATTATCATGACTACCATTATGGGTAAAGGTGTTGACTTTATGATGCACACGCACAAATGGCATGGTTCTCCTCCTTCTGCCGAGCAAGCAAAAGATGCCTTGTCTCAGCTTCCTGAAACTTTAGGAGACTATTAAATTGGTAAGAAAATTATCCCTTATATTATTATTGCTTGTTGGGTTTAACTTAAGCTCTAACGGACAAGAACTCACTCGAATTCTATTCATATTTGATGCGTCAAACTCAATGAATGGGAAATGGGAAGGTGAAACGAAAATTAAATTGGCCAGAGAAATTCTTGGAGAAGCCATTGAAGACCTCAGAGGAACGCCTAACTTAGAAATAGCCTTAAGAGTCTACGGTCACCAATCCCCTATCACACCAACATTTCAAGATTGTGATGACACGAAATTAGAAGTCGCTTTTGGTCCAGATAACTATAGTCAGATCAAATCGTTTATTAATAGAGTTCAACCAAAAGGCACCACCCCAATTGCAAGATCTTTAGAAGCAGCCGCTGATGATTTCCCTGATAAGAATTCAAGAAACATCATCATTTTAATCACAGATGGTTTAGAGGCCTGCGACCAATTTCCTTGTGAAGTTGCCAAAAAACTGAAAGACAAGAATATTGGAGTCACGCCATTTGTTGTTGGTCTTGGGATTGATCTAAAATACTTAAACGCCTTTGATTGTATCGGGCGTTTTTATGAAGCATCTACCAAGGAGAGCTTCAGAAAAGTAATGAAATCGGTTATTACAGACGCCTTAAACAACACAACAGCTCAAATCAACTTGAATGACATCTACTCAAAACCAACCGAAACGAATACTACTGTTTTTCTTTATGAAGCAGGAACTAAAAATTTAAAATACACATTTACGCATACCATGAACTTCAAAGATCAACCAGATACCATTGTAGTTATTGATCCTGAAATGAAATATGACATGGTGGTAAACACCCTGCCCCAAGTTGTTGTCAAAGACCTGAAAATCTATAAAGGCCAGCATAACATTTTACCTGCAGACTGTCCGCAAGGGATGTTGAAAGTTAGAATTGACGGTATTACTAAAACAAAAGATGTTCAAGTAAGGGTAACTCAAGACGGAAAATCAAGAACTTTAAATGTTCAAAACATTGATGACGTACAACGCTATATCGTTGGTACTTATGACGTAGAAGTATTGACCCTTCCTAGAATCTACTTTGATGATGTAAAAATAAATCAAAGCGAACACGCTTATTTAGAGATTCCAGGTTCAGGACTTATACAGTACCGCGCATCTAAATCAATCGTTGGACAAATCTTCTTATTAAATGATAAAGACGAAACCTCTGAATGGGTATGCGATTTAAGCGCAGGCGAATTGAGAGGACAATTTTATTTGCAGCCAGGCGCCTACAAAGTAGTTTACCGTTGGGAAGAAGCTGTATCAACAGATTATACCACCTATAAAAGATTCGTAATTAAACCCGGCGGGAATACCGTCATAAATCTATAATCCTACACAAATGAAAGACATTGAAGTAATTGACGTAAAAGATACCCGCTCAGGTTTTGGAGCCGGATTGGAAGAATTAGGAAAAACAAACCCTAATGTTGTCGCGCTTTGTGCTGACTTAACAGGTTCGCTAAAAATGAATGCTTTTCAAGATCAAAATCCTGATCGCTTCTTTCAAGTAGGAATTGCTGAAGCCAATATGATTGGAATTGCAGCTGGCTTAACGATAGGTGGAAAGATTCCTTTTACAGGAACGTTCGCCAACTTCTCTACAGGAAGAGTTTATGATCAAATTAGGCAGTCAGTAGCTTATTCTAATAAAAATGTAAAAATCTGTGCATCTCACGCAGGTTTAACTTTAGGAGAAGATGGAGCCACTCACCAAATTTTAGAAGATATTGGGTTAATGAAGATGTTGCCAAACATGACCGTTATTTCTCCATGTGATTATAACGAGACAAAAGCTGCTACCATTGCAATTGCAGATTATGAAGGTCCGGTTTACTTAAGATTTGGTAGACCAAAGGTTCCAAACTTTACAGATCCAAACAAAAAATTTGTCATTGGAAAGGCAGATATCATCAATGAAGGGAAAGACGTAACTATCTTAGCTACAGGTCACTTAGTATGGAAAGCTATTGAAGCAGGAAAAGAATTATTAGAAAAAGGAATCAATCCTGAAATAATAAATGTGCATACGATTAAACCTTTTGACGAAGCGACAGTCTTAGAGTCTATAAACAAAACGAAATGTGTTGTTACGGCTGAAGAGCATATGATGAATGGCGGATTAGGAGATACAGTTGCACAATTATTAGCAAGAAAACTTCCAAGTCCTTTAGAAATGGTTGCTGTAAACGACACTTTCGGTGAAAGTGGAAAAGGTGAAGAATTACTTACCAAATACGGCGTCAACACTAAAGACATCATTGCAGCAGCAGAAAGAGCAGTGCAAAGAAAATAACCGTACGCACTTGAAAATAGTAGGAGAAAATAGTGGTTTCCAAGAAGAAAATGCTTCGGAAGAAGAGTTTCAGTTAGTTGATCAAGATTTACTTCAAGCATTCAAAGACAATCCTGAAGTCGGTTTTCAGAAAATCGTTAAAAAATATCAGGAGCGAATATACTGGCAGATTCGAAGATTAACCAAAACGCATGACGACACGCAAGACGTTATGCAAAATGTGTTTATCAAAGCTTGGAAAGGCTTACCTAACTTTAGAGAAGAAGCTAATCTTTATACTTGGTTATACAGAATTGCATTCAATGAAAGTCACACCTTTCTCACCAAAAGCAATAAACGAAGAACTGTAGATTTAGATCCTCCACTTTTTGAAAACAAAATACTGACAGACGGTAAAGACATTTCTGGTGAAGAGATTGAAGCAGCACTGAACAAGGCCCTAGAAACACTTCCTGAAAAACAACGCCAAGTTTTTGAACTGAAATACTATGACGAATTGAAGTTTAAAGAAATTGCTGAAATTACAGGAACCAGTGTGGGAGGATTAAAAGCATCTTATCATCTAGCCGCTAAAAAAATTGAAGAGTACTTAAAGAATATTTAAACCTTTTATTAAAAAGTAAGTCAAAGAGAAAAATGGAAGAAAAGTTTAACATATTAGATTCACTTAAAAAGTCAGCAAAACCAGAGGTTCCTGCTAATTTCTTTAATGAATTTAGTTCGAACTTAATGAAGCAGGTATCTCAAGAGCAATTACCTTTTAAAAAGTCGGATTCCCCAGAGGTGCCAGCAGGATTTTTTGACTCGTTTTCAGATCAATTAATGGATAAAATTGCAGAAGAAGAAAAAGCTTCCGCTACTCCTACTCCTCCAAAACAAAGTCGCAGCAAAATATTCTTTTTAAGAATTACTGGTGCGGTGGCTGCAGCAGCTTGTTTGTTGCTCCTTTTTAATCTGATTAATTCAGAAGAAAATTCGGTTGAAACGGACAACGTTGCAACTTACACAGAAGAAGAAACGGAAGATGCTTATTTAGCGTATCTTGACGAACAAGAGATCGTTGATTTTTTAATTGACAATGACGACATAGTGTTAGAAGAGGATGAATTAGATGTAGAAGATGAAGATATTTTTTACTTTTTGGATGACGATATAGAAGACTATTATTATGAAGAACTTTAATATAAAACCCCTACTATTTTTCTTATCATTTATGATTGGTGGATTTGCTTTTGCACAACCGAAAGACAAGATGACCAAAGAAGAGAGAAAAGAAAGACAAGAGCTTATTCAAGCACAAAAAGTTGCTTTTATCTCCAGTCAACTGGAGTTAACAACAGCTGAAGCTGAAAAATTTTGGCCGGTATTCAATGAATACGAAGCTGAAATTGAAAAAGTAAGACGTGCGCATAGAACAGAAATGAAAAAGCTAAAAGATATTGACAATCTATCAGAAGAAGAAGCCTATGCGATCACCGAAAAAGTCTTAAATCTTGAAGGGAAGAACAGCAAGATTAGAAAGGATTATTTGGTTAAATTTGCTGCAGTTCTTGGAAAGAAAAAAGCAGCAAAGGTTTATATTGCTGAAGAAAAATTCAAAAGAGAACTTTTAAGAAAAATTAAAAAAGGAAACCACGGACCACATGACGGACCACCTCCAGGAGGACCATACTAGAAAGTTTTTAGATTCATTGGCACAAACTAATGAAGCACCTTATTTAATTCACGCTGACAAAGCTGAAGGCATTTACATATGGGACAAAAGCGGTAAACGCTATACTGATATGATTGCTGGTGTAGCCGTTAACAATATCGGTCACCGACACCCTAAAGTTATTCAGGCCATTAAAAATCAAGTAGACCAGTACTTACATGTCATGGTTTATGGCGAATATGTGCAAGATGCCCAACTAAAGTTATCCGATCAATTACACCAAGTTCTTCCAGAATCATTGAATTGCACTTATGTTGTGAATTCAGGAGCTGAGGCGAATGAAGGCGCTTTAAAATTAGCCAAACGTTTTACAGGTAGACATGAAATCGTTTCGTTTAGAGGATCTTACCACGGTGGCACACATGGTGCTTTAAGTGTATCGGGAAATGAAACGAAAAAAGCAGCTTTCAGACCTTTGTTACCTGGCATTTCATTCATAGATTTCAATGACATCCAGGAATTAGAAGCTATCACCACTAAAACGGCTGCTGTAATTATAGAAACGGTTCAAGGGGATGCCGGAGTTAGAGTTCCGGAGGCAGATTTTCTAAAAGCCCTGAGAACAAGATGCACCGAAACAGGCGCTTTATTAATTTTTGATGAGATCCAGGCTGGAATTGGAAGAACTGGAAAGATGTTTGCCTTTGAGCATTTCAAAGTGGTTCCTGATATTTTAACTTTAGGAAAAGGACTAGGTGGAGGCATGCCAATTGGCGCATTTATTTCTTCTAAAACCATCATGTCCAAACTAACCCATGAACCCATGCTAGGGCATATCACTACTTTTGGTGGACATCCCGTGGTTTGTGCAGCCGCAGCTGCTTGTTTAGAAGTTTTAAATGAAGAAAACTGGATAGCCGAAGCCGATCAAAAAGGACAGATTTTAGAAGCTCTCCTTTCTGGTCATCCTGAAATAAAAGAAATTAGACGAATTGGGTTGATGTTCGCCATTGACATGGAATCTTTTGACCGTGTAAAGCTGGTTGTGGATCGTTGTTTAGAATTGGGCTTAATCAGCTTTTGGTTTTTATCGCATCCCTATAGTTTTAGGCTCTCTCCTCCTCTATCTATCTCTGAACAAGAAATGAAAGAAGCTGGAGAAATTATTTTGAAGGCGCTTGAGGAGACGTCCTAAGCAATTCTCATACTATTACTTTGAAGAAAGATCTTCATCTTGTTCAATCACTTCTTTGAGCTCTTTTTCTTCAAGTTTAGCTTTCGCTTTTCTTTTCTTCAATTCATTTCTAATGAGCATGAAAATTGCAAAGCCTATTAAACCATAAACCAATAAGGTGCCCATGGCCTCACCTTGCTGCTCTGGATTTCCACTAAATAATTTATTAAAGAATTTTGAAATACTTTTCATAGATTTTGAGTTATAAAAATTGAATTAGAAAACTAAAAAACGGCTGAACTAAAAGTCCAACCGTTTCAATTTTATTATTGATGTCTTTCTACCAACCTCTCTTCTGCTCAAAAATATCAAACTTAGACGGGATAGATTTCCTAGGCCAGTGGTTGTCTTCAACTTCAGTGTCTGCCGTTTCTAAGAACGGATCTAAATCAACTGAAGCTACTTCTTTTTTGAAGTAGAACACTTTTGATACTCCTTGATCATTTCTTTTCCAAATCTCAGCAGGAATTCTAATTACTTTGTCGGTATTATCTGTAAAATTGAATCTGATGATCAATGGCATTACTAATCCGCCTTTGTTTTTGAAGTCTAATTGGTAAAAATTAAACCCATTATCTAACAAGGCTTTTTCTTCATCTGAAATTCCGGCTATAAAATCTTCATAGTCTTCTCTATCTTTATCAGACACAGCATAAGGGTCAGCAGTATTGTACTTGTCATCCAAAATTGGGAATTCCTCATTGGTAGTCTTTTTGATTTGAACCTTGTTTCTGATAATTGAAATATTATCCTCTCCTTTTTCATCTATATCTTTTTCAAAGGCCTTTTCTTTATCAGGATTGTGCGTATCGATCTGGAACCATTTAACTGATTCTAAAGCAATATCGCAATGATCATTTGTAAAGAACCAACCTCTCCAGAACCAGTCTAAATCTACACCAGAAGCATCTTCCATAGTTCTAAAGAAATCTGCCGGAGTTGGATGCTTAAATTTCCATCTCATAGCGTACATTTTAAAGGCATAATCAAAATTCTCTCTTCCAATAATCGTTTCTCTCAAGATATTTAAAGCCGTTGCTGGCTTACCGTAAGCGTTGTTCCCGAATTGCATTAATGATTCAGAGTTTGTCATTATTGGAGAAATGTTCGCTTTATCCCCTTTCATATAATCAACAATCAAATTAGCTGGTCCTCTTCTTGAAGGATAATCTCTTTGCCATTCTTGCTCAGTTAAATACTGTAAGAAAGTGTTTAATCCTTCATCCATCCATGTCCACTGTCTTTCGTCAGAGTTGATGATCATTGGAAAATAGTTGTGCCCAACTTCATGAATAATTACAGAATGCATTCCGTATTTAGTTCTTTCAGAATAGGTTCCATCAGCGTTAGGACGCCCACCGTTGAAACAGATCATTGGATACTCCATTCCTATGTAATTCGCATGCACTGAAATGGCAGTTGGATAAGGGTAATCAAAGGTATGTTTTGAGTATGTTTTTAATGTTTGCGCTACCACTCTTGTTGAATACTTTTCCCATAACGGATTACCTTCTTTAGGATAGTATGACATGGCCATAACTGTTTTTGTTTCTTGCACAACTCTTTGCGCATCCCAAATAAATTTTCTTGATGAAGCAAAAGCGAAATCTCTTACGTTTTCAGCTTCAAAGTGCCAGGTTTTAGTTCCTGTTTTCTTTTCTTTCTCTGCTTTTTCAGCTTCTTCTGGAGTAACAATAAATACTGGCTCATTAGAAACTTTTGCCTTGTCCCAACGCGCTCTTTGCTCTGAAGTTAAAATTTTACTCGCATTGGTTAATTCTCCGGTAGCTGCAACAATGTGATCTTCAGGAACTGTAATATCTACTTCATAATCACCAAATGGCAAGGTGAACTCTCCGTTTCCTAAGAATTGCTTGTTTTGCCACCCTTCGACATCATTATACACACACATTCTCGGAAAAAACTGTGCTATAGTGTATAAATAATTGTCTTCGTCTTTGAAATACTCAAATCCTGAACGACCTCCAATTTTCATTCTATCATTGATGTTATACCACCAATCAATTTTAAAAGTATACTTATCACCTTGCATCAATGGTTTTTCTAAATTTACTCTCATCATGGTTCCTACAACCATATATTTTACAGGATTACCTGAAGCGTCAGTTACTTTTGTTAAATTAAATCCACCTTCAAAATTCTCTGCATTGAACATACGTTGTAAAGCATAAGGAGAAGATAAAGATTCGATATCAGATGTTCTGGTTAATTGTCCTGCTGAACCTGGTTTTCTGATGTTTTGATCTAGCTGAATCCACAAGTATTCTAATTTATCAGGAGAGTTATTCGTATAGGTTATGGTTTCTTTACCAGTAATTGTTTGCTTGGCGTCATCCAAAGTTATTTGCATTACGTAGTCAGCTTGCTGCTGATAATAATTCGGTCCTGGAGCACCAGCAGCAGTACGATAAACGTTAGGAGTTGCTAATTCTTCTTTTAGCTGCTTAAACTTATTATTGTTATAGTTGGGTTGTGCTATTGCTACGGTAGATACAACCGTTACGGCTGCTAAAATAATTGACTTTAATTTTCCCATTTTATTCAAAAGTTATTTCTGCTTGATTTTCAGAAGCCACTAAAGTTACACTTTTCGTTTGGTTTAGGTATTTGTAGTGGACAATATTTTGTTGAAGGTCTGATATGCTGTATAAAAGGTTTGAGATGATTTTAATAGCCGCCGGATTTTTAGGTTGCAAGAATGAAAAATAGACAAACAAGTCTTCAGTATTCTTTATCTCTTTACCTAAATAACTCATCCTCAGAACCTCTTCTTCAGAAATAACTCGAAAATTGTGTTTCAAATAATCTTGGAAATAAACAAAGACTTTAGACGAATCCGAAATCGCCATAATGTCTATTTTCTCATCAAATTTTCTTCCGATTACATCTTCTAGGTCATGCGCAGTCATTTTCAGACTTACATCTATTCTATTTTTCTCTGAATTATACTCCATCTCGGCAATAGAAATGAAGTATTGATGCGCCATTAACGGTGCACAAAAGAAAATCGCGAAGATGAATAAAAGCTTTTTCATTGTTTAATAAATTTTTCTGGAACAATTTTTAAATACTGAAAATCACGGTACTTAACTATCGGTATTTTCTTGTTATACTCTGGTCCTTGAACCAAAAATCGTTCCTCAATAAAAATAACACGGTTCGGGTCAATCAATTGACTTGAAAGATAAGCCCTTATTCTTTGTTGACTTTCTAATGCTCTTTTGTAAACCAAGTAATCGTTTGAAAGTTCACTGTCAATGGGGATTTTAGAAATACTTGATTCTAAAATAAGTTTGACATATCCGTTTTGATTCACTTCTTCTTTTAAATAAGCTGCAAATCTTGAAAATGCCCAAGAAGAAGTATCAATTCCGTTAAAGAAGTAATCAAAATTTACCATGTATGGTTTGATGATTTGCTCGTTTACTCCCTTTTTGTGGTGGACTAATGGAATAATGTTAATGTACTCATACTGATCATAATCAACATCTCTTTTTAATTTCCAATTGTATTCAGGACCTTGGATATCTGCTTCAACCTGAATGGTTAAAGTTCTACCTGTTTCATCAAGAAATTTTTTCTGGAGTTGTTTTTGGATGGCTTTTCCTTTGCTCAACGCTAAAGTGTACAAATTATCTGCTCCTTCAACCGGAATAGTAGATTTAGAGGAAAAGACTAATAATTTAATTTCATGTCCAGCTTTTTGATTTAGAATCAAATTTTTCCAGAATAATTGAAACTCAGATGAATTCTCGTCCAATAAATTACTTGTTAAGGTGGATTGTTTGTACGTAGGCAAAAAAGGTGGCTGAATGTGATCTGGTTTTACCTCATAAGTGAACGACTGCTGCGCCTCTTCATCTCCCTTATGCCACATCATAAATCGGTATTTTTCTTCAGGATGATAGGCCAATGAATCAAAATGAACGGTCACATTTTTTTTCGTGACTCCAGAGCTTTTTTTCATGTGTTTGAAAACCAATTTTTCAATAGAATTTGCCAATTTCTCACGATCGTTATAACTCATTCTAGAAGGTGAAAGAATAACTCCTTGCAAATCAAGATTTCCATTCATCCAAAGTTTCGCTTCAAGCCGGTCAAAATTGATTTTCTCAATTACTTCTTCAGCAGTAGGTTTTGAAAAACGACTGTAATTCAACAACATGTCCGTATTCTCTATCAAATTCTCTTTAGAAACTTTAATGATAGATTCATCTAACAAATCAGAACCGAAGTTCACAGAATACACTTTAATACTGGCAGTTGCCCATGTGGGAAGTTCTTCAATCTTGAAAATAGGATCGTCAAAAAACACCGTGTTTGTATTGTATCCTCTAAGTTCAAATTCGTGGTTGAGTTTTCGCCTTGAAAATCGAATCAAATTCTCTAAGGCTTCAATTCGCTCATGATTTCTTACGCCTATTTCAAAACCTATTGTTGTGAATTGATAGAAATCTACTTCGTAAGACAAGTCATTGACAAAAGAAATGAAAAAATTAAAGTCTAAATAAGAAGTATCGTAAGGAGTGATAGCAAAATAATTTATTGGTGCAACTAAGTATTCTACAAGTTTACCATCAACGACTTTAACCGCAGGATTTTCATTCACCACGTTTCCTGTCAATTTCAGGAACAGCCTATGTTGGTCGTAAACACCAATCCTACTCACAACCTCAATGCTCTTGGTAAATAATCCAGATCTTCCTTTTGGATTATAACTAAATTTTAATGGAATAGATGATTGAGGAAGGATCAAGGTGTCTTGTGATAAAATTGCTGTGCAACCGCAAGAAGTTATAATATCATGAATTCGAATGGTATCATATAAATAAGGGTTACTAAGAATAAACTCTGCAGCTACTTCTCCTCTATTTTCGTATACATCACCTAAATCTTGAGATGGCTCTGAAACAAGGATTTGGGCAAACGAAAATTGCCCAACAACAATTAGTATGAGTATTAAAATCCTTTTCAAAACCTAAATCTACATGGTTAAAGCTTTCATCATTATCGTACAAGCTATTGCACCAAATGTGCCAACTGCATACCCCACTACTGCTAATAGCACACCTACCGGAGCCAAAGAAGGACTGAACGCAGACGCTACTATTGGTGCTGAAGCGGCTCCACCTACATTGGCTTGAGAACCAACGGCCACATAGAAAAAAGGAGCTTTGATAATTTTCGCAACAACAAAAAGTATAAAAGCGTGAACAATCATCCAAATTAAACCAATAGATATTAAGAATTTAAATACGCCCCAATTCGCAATCAATTCCATAATGTCCATTTTCATCCCAATAGTTGCCACTAAGATGTATAAGAACACAGATCCCATTTTGGAAGCACCTACCCCTTCTAAATTACGGTACTTCGTAAAGGACAAGGTAATTCCGAAAATTGTAGAGAACACTACTAACCAGAAGAATCCACTTCCAAAAGACACTAATAGGTTTGCTGTAAATGGCGAAGTCTCCGCCAATGACTCTAACATTCCACTAATCCAAGGTCCAAAAATATCGGCCAAAAAATGTGCTGCCCCAACTAAAAAGAAAGTTATTCCGAGCATCTTTAGCAAATCATAAAACGTTGGAACTTTAGCGATTTTATCCTGATAATCAGACATTTTTGTTTTGAGACTTTCTATTGCTGAATCATCTGCTTTGAAAAATTTATTCAATCGCTTGTTATAACCGGTTCCAAACAATAGTACCGACATAAATAGATTCGCAACAAAAACATCTACCACAATCATTGCTGAAAACAATTGATCGCTTGCACCATAAATTTCTTTCATTGCTGTTTGATTGGCACCCCCACCAATCCATGAACCTGCTACTGTAGAAAGTCCTCTCCAAATTTGATCATCCAGTACTTCTGGAGCCATTAATGACACTAACCACAATGCTAGCGGACCACCAATGACAATACCAATTGTGGCAGCAAAGAACATTGTAATTGCCTTTCCTCCTAAGCCAATCACCCCTTTCAAATCTATGCTTAAGCACAATAATACCAGCGAAGCTGGCAGTAAATATCTAGACGCGATAAAATATAAACCTGATTCGTGACTTGAAATGATGCCTACAGAATTTAAGCCGGCCGGAATAAAGTAACACAATAAAAGTGCTGGGACAAATTTGTAAAAGCCTTTAAAAGAATCCATTTTAGAAGTCTTGAAAACAATCAATAATACAATCATCAACAAACCAAATACAACTGCATCATTCATGATAAACGGACGACTATTTTTAATCTTAAAAGTTTTGGAATAATCTGCGGATGTATCCCCATTGAGCAAACTTAGTGTCAAGGAATGATCACCTCTTTTCAACCCAGATATTATAATCGCATCTGCAGACTCAAAACTGGTAGTATCATTATCCAAAATTAACCTGTATCCTTTTTGTTCGTCAGAAAAGCTAACCTTTAACTCGGCACCATCTTCTAAATAAAATAGTTTAGCTAAATCATCATAAGCAACTTGTTGATACAAAGAGTCTGGCTTCAAGGTATCGTTTTCAAGCAAGGTAATTTTTCCGTAAGATGTTGTTATTGATAATAGCGTTACTAAAAATGCAAATAATCTCATGTTTTTCTAATATGGACCTATAATACATGCATAAAAGGCCAGTGAATAAATATTTTCTCCTTCAATTGTTATAATACAATCTGAGCTGAAGTTGGAATCGCCCAAATAAATTTTATTGTCTTCAAGTGTCAGAATACAGTCTGACGAAAATGTTCCGTTGCCCCTGTATACCTTGTTATCATCAATTGTATAAATGATGTCAGAAGAAAATGAAGATGAACCCTTATATACTTTATTCTCCTTTATCGTGTATAGACAATCAAAGGTCATTGTACTGTTTCCACTGTAGACTTTATAATCTTCATAGCTGTACACAATTACTGGGCTAAACGTATCTTCTCCATGATAAACTTTATTGTTTTTAATGGTATAAGCGACATCAGAACTATAGGTAGAATTCCCTCTATACAACTTCAGCTGTGCCTTTGCACCGTAAACACTGATAAATAAGAAGAATGTCAAAAACAATTTCATGAAATCAAAAGTAACAAAAATTGCACCAGCCTTTTGAGATAGTTGTTCACAAAGCTATAGGTCAATGTTAATAATAGCCGAAGATTAAAACAAAGCATTTATATTTGTCGAAAATTCAAACAGATGGAAAAAATAATTTCAGGAATTCAGCAAATGGGAATTGGCGTACCAGACGTTCAAAAGATATGGAAATGGTACCGTGAAATGTTTGGAATTGATGTGCGAATTTTTGAAGAGGCCGCTGAAGCGCCGTTAATGACCAGATATACAGGAGATACTGTACACAGTCGAACAGCTACTTTAGCTTTAAGCATGGAAAGTGGCGGTGGAATGGAAATTTGGCAATTCACAAGCAGACCTACTGAAAAAGCAACTTTTGATATTCAGCTAGGAGATTTTGGATTGTATTCATGTAGAATAAAATCAAGAGATGTAAAGGCATCTTATGAGTTCCACAAATCAAAGGGAGTAAAGATTCTAGGAGAACTAAACACAGCACCTAACGGAGATCAAAATTATTTCTTAGAAGATCCGAATGGTAACATTTTTAATGTTGTTCCGGGTGAAGGTTGGTTTAAAGACACGAAACACCCTGCTAAAACAGGAGCCGTTGCAGGTTGCTTAATTGGAGTCAGCGATATTGACAAGGCATTAAAACTGTATAGAGATATTTTAGAATATGAAACGGTTGTATATGATGAAACTGGGAATTTTGATTGTTTCAATGGATTACCGTCAGGAAATCAAAAATACAGAAGAGTTTTATTGAAACATAAAACGGAAAGAGAAGGACCATTTTCTAAACTATTGGGTCCAACACAAATTGAACTAGTTCAACCTTTGGAAAGAGAAGGAGTAAAAATATTCAAGGATAGATTTTGGGGAGACTGGGGATTCATTCACTTATGTTTTGACGTTCAAGGAATGGAAAAATTAAAAGAAGAATGTGAGGCTGCAGGCTACGAATTCACTGTAGATTCAGGAGATACTTTTGACATGGGAGAAGCTGGCGGAAGGTTCTCTTACATTGAAGATCAAGACGGAACTTGGATAGAGTTTGTTGAGACGCATAAGGTTCCGGTAATGAAAAAATTAGGATGGTATATTAATCTTAAAAATCGTGATCCAAAGAAAAGATTACCCAATTGGATGTTAAAAGCCATGGGCATGAATCGTGTCAAATAATGGCTTATTAAAAATCCACGTTGGGTAACTCTCAAAGGTTTTAGCAAACCATTACTTATTTTTTTTCGTATATTTAACAGTTACAGCTACTACTGTGAATTATATTATACGAAATGAAAAGATTTAAGCTCATAACAATTTTGGCTATTCTTTTGCTATTTGGAGCAAAGGCTGGTTACTCTCAAGAAGAACCGAGCGCTGACCACAACTACTTAGTATTGTACATTGAAACTTACGAAAAAGAGAAGTTACAAGCACTAATAGATGAATTAGAAGCGTGCGAAGGGAAAATAGTATCCGTTAATTATATAGAATCTAATAGCGAATTATTTGTAACCTACACAGATGCAATGAGAGATGATACAATTCATCAAATTGTATACAAGTACTTCACGAATATTAAAAAAGTTAGAGGAACTAATATCGTTGAGTATGAATAAGGTATTAAAAATTTCATTGATTTTCATTAGCTTATTTTCTTCAATAAGTTTCTCGCAGATTAATCCAACTAATAATTGTACAGGAAATTTACTAACTGTCAATTCTACATGTGTCGCAAATAGTTACACAATGGCAGGTTCTTTTACGAATTCAGGGGTAAATTCAGGTTGTCAAGCAAATAATGATAGAGATGACGGGTGGTGGAGCTTTGTTGCAACTTCTACCGCAATTACAATAGAAGAAACATCTTGTACGGGCTCTGGAAATAGAAGAAGAATGATTGCTGTACATACTGCATGTGGAGGAGGAACTGTGATTGGGTGTGTTCAATCAGATCCTTGTGTTACAAATACATTGAATTTAACTGGGCTAACTGTTGGTGTAACTTATCATATACATATAGACAGAAGATCAGGAGGAAATGGCGCTACCATGAATGGTACAATCTGTTTATATGATACACCAAATGCGGATGTTGCATTCCCTGGTTCTGACATGGGAATTTTAAGTTGTACTTCTACCACCAATAGAACAGGAAGTACGTCAGGGGCAACCACCCATTGCGGGGTTTCAAGTGCAGGCGATCATACTTACCAATTCACAACTACAGAAGTTACTGATATCACCATTGATCTTTGCGGAAGTTCGTATGACACAGAAGTGCATTTGTTTGCGCTTTCTAACGGAAGTTGTGATGCAGGACCAGTAGCTTCAAATGATGATGGTTGTGGAATACAATCTACCTTGACATACTCTTGCGCAGCTGCAGGTACATATGTTGTAGTAATTGAAGGATCAGGTGCTAATGAAGGCAATTACGACATGGATGTAATCATTGATAACTGTGGTTGTCCTGTTCCGTTAGCAAATGACGACCCTTGTGGTGCTATTGAATTAACGGTAAGTGGAAGTTGTGGAAGTGTGGAAGGAGACAATACCACAGCAACTGATTCTGGTATTGCTGATCCGGGTTGTGCTAGTTATGGTGGAGCGGATGTGTGGTATTATGCGATTATCCCTGCCTCAGGAGAATTAGTGATTGAAACTTCTGACGCAGGCGGAATAACTGATACAGGCATTGCTTGGTATGATGGTTCAGGCAACTGTAATTCACCAACTTTTTCGGATTGTAATGATGATGGAGGATCAGGATTGTTTTCTCAAATTTCACAAACCGGACTTACACCTGGAGACACCGTATATATTAGAGTTTGGGAATATGGCGGAAATTCAGTAGGAACCTTCAACGTTTGTGCTAGAGACCCTAGTTGTGCTTCCTTATCAACAAATGATTATTGTGAAGACCCTGGAATCCTAACCAAAGTTCCTTTAGCTTCTTTTGCTAGTTCAACGGCTTCTATTTATACAGCAGATGAGCCAGATAATGTAGCGTCTGTATTCTGCGGTTCAATTGAAAATAATTCATGGTATCAATTCACGGCCACTTCAATAACGGAAACTTTTGACATTTCAACTGTAACCAACTGTGTGGGAGCTGGAGGAATTCAGGCTGAAGTATATTCGTTTGGAACAACGGCAGGATGCTGTACCGGATTTTCTTCCGTTTCAAATTGTTTTAATCCAGGATCGGCTACTACAGGAACTGTAACTGCAACTCCTTTAGTCATTGGAAATACGTACATGCTCATGATTGATGGTTACGGTGGAGACAACTGTGATTTTATTATTTCTGGTTGGTCTGGAACTAATATCTTACCAGTTGAATTGACTGATTTTGAAGGAAAAGCTTTAATACAAGAAAACAATTTAACTTGGAAAACTAAATCAGAATCAGACAGCAAACATTTTGTAGTTGAGCGATCGTTTGATGGGTTTAATTTTGAATCTATAGGAACGGTAGAAGCAGCCGGAGAATCTTCTTCTACTATTCATTATAGTTTTTCTGACTATGATTGCAGACATGCTTTAACCTATTACAGATTGAAACAAGTAGATTTAGATGGTACTTACGAAAAATCTACCATGATTAGCATTGCTAGAATGGAAGACGATATTACAATTTATCCGAATCCCACAACTGGTGAAGTCACCTTTACTTTTTTACCAGATTATAGTGGCGAGTTCACTGTCGTTTACACAGATTTATTAGGAAGAAAAGTAATTGAAGATATCTACGTAGAAGGCAACTCAGAAGTCAACAGCAATGTTGTTCAAGATTTTGAACAAGGAGTTTACAATGTTCAAATCTTTGATCAGGCTGGAAACCTAATCATGACTGATAAGTTAATCAAGGAGTAATTATCTTAATATCTTTCGAACGAAAGCTACTGTGAAGTAAGACATTAAGAACACCCCTACCCAACCTTCAATTGCTGAAACCAATCTGTTCCAACTCGTTGGATAATAATCACCGTAGCCAATTGTAAAGAAAGTAATTGAACTGTGGTATAAAGATTTGTCTACGATATCCAATTTATCATGTGCATCAACTGAGTTAATAATATGACCTAAGTCCATTAACTCAAAACTCACATAAATACCGGCAAAAAATGCAATGGCAACAACCATACTCACGAAAACCCTATTTGGGCTAGTTGCAAAAAGACCCATTTTATCAAACACTAGTGATCTTAAAAAGAAAACAACAGCAACGAAAGGCTTGAACTTTTTATGACGTTCATGTGCCTTTAAACGGTTCGATTCTAATTCGTAGCGTTTGTAATAAACATAAGCCCAGTCCTCATCAGAGTATTGTCCGTTTTTAGTAAAATTATCTTTGATTATATTGAATTGTTCTGCAGTATCTTCAGCAGATGCTCCTTGACTTAAGATCAATTTCTTAACATTATTCTTTTTCCAATTTATAATGATTTTACCTAGATTTCTAGCTCCAATGATATTGAGTTGCTGAAGTGCATCTTCTTTCAAAAAATTGAGATCCGTTATTGAATGTAAATAAGACTCTGATAGATTTATCAAATTAGCTTTTTTCACTCTCAAATCAAGCGTTGAATGGATATCTGAATTTGAAATACTAATGGTAGTCGCCATAGCCGATTCAAAAGATATTGTTCGGCTTCCAAAATCAATGTGGTCAAAGTTTGCCTCCCCTAACCCAAAGTTCATCCTTCTAAATGAAAGATCGCCTCCTTCAAATTTTGAAAGTCTGAAAGTCATCTTTCCTGAAATAATCTCAGATTCTTCAAATGTGATATGCCCACTACCGAACAAGGAACGCCTAAAATCAATTTTTCCTTTTCCAAAATTCACTCTTCTAAAATCCAATACTGGTCCTTTGAACTTCATTTTTTCAAAGGTTTTTGTTCCGTCACCAAATTCGGCAAAATGAAACTTCACTTTACAGTAATTAAAGTTGACCCTTTTAAAATTAACCTCCTTTGTTTTCAAAGATGAGTTTATGAAAGATACAATTTCACCATCAAAATGAGAATTTTCAAACTTTAATGAATCACCTGTAAATTCGGCATATTGAAATAAAGTTTGATGCGAATGAAAGCTACAATTTGAAAAATCTACTTCACTCACTTCAAAAATACTGTGCGTAAAATTCAATGATCCATGCGAAAAGACAGCATGGTCAAAATTGACCGCATTTTTAAAATGTACGAATGAAAAATCTGTATAGGCGTCACAATCAAAAAATGCACTTTGTGCTGTCAAACCATTGACTGCTACTACTGTTTTAGCTTCTAATTTTCTAGATCTTCGGTAATCATTGATAGAAAAATCCTTGATATAGCAATTGTCAAAAATTAACTGTTCGCCTTTATCTAAAGCCTCATAAATAGAAGCATTATCCATCCAAGCCAAGTATCTTTCTCTAATTTTCTTCTGGGCATAAAACTCTACGATTTTGACTGATTTTGGGAACTTTCGTCCGTCAAACTCAATAGGTTTATCAAGAATTTCAACTTCATAGAAAATTTGGCTCATAGGTAGATTTTACCTCTCTAAGATAATCAAATTGATGAAATGCTAATTTTAAGCCAACTGCGTAGCTTGATTTCGAAGCAATTGATCAAGAACTGTAATTGCCGTCATTGCCTCAACAATTGGAACTGCTCTAGGTAAAACACACGGATCATGTCGTCCTTCAGCTGACAATGTAACTTCTTCTTTAGTCTCTGTCACTGTTTGCTGGGCTTTATAGATAGTTGCAGTGGGTTTAAAACCAACTTTAAAGTGAATGTCTTGTCCATTTGAAATACCGCCTTGAATCCCTCCAGAATTATTCGTTTTTGTCACTACTTTATCACCTTCCAACTCAAATGCATCATTGTGCTCAGAGCCTTTCAATTTAGCTCCAGCAAAACCAGAACCCAATTCAAAACCTTTTACTGCATTTATACTAAACATAGCCTTCGCTAATTCTGCGTTTAAACGGTCAAAAACGGGCTCTCCAATTCCTACTGGCATACCTTCTACTACACACTGTATTATTCCACCTAAAGAATCACCTTCTTTTTTAGCCGCTCTTATCGCCTCTTCCATTTTGACAGCTGCCGCAGCATCCGGACAACGCACTAAATTAGCATCAATTTTATCTAAGTCTAGCTGTTTATATTCTAGAGTACTCTCAACTTGTCCTATCTGATGAACATAGGCTGTAACAAGAATATTTTTTTGATTTAACACTTGCTGAGCAATAGCTCCGGCTACTACCCTAGTAGCTGTTTCTCTTGCAGAACTTCTTCCTCCTCCTCTATAATCTCTAATCCCATACTTTTCTTGGTAAGTAAAATCAGCATGAGAAGGTCGATAAGTATTTTTTAGATTACCGTAATCTTTTGAGCGTTGATCTTTATTTTGAATCACAAACCCTATCGGCGTACCCAAGGTTTTACCATCCATTATGCCCGAAAGAATCTGAACTTTATCTTCCTCTTTTCTTTGTGTTGTTAATTCCGATTGCCCAGGTTTTCTCCTGTCTAAGGCATGCTGTATTAAATCTAAATCGATTTTTATGTTAGATGGGCATCCATCTATAATTCCACCAATAGCAACACCATGTGACTCACCAAAAGTTGTCAGTCTAAAAATATTGCCTATTGAATTTCCAGCCATTACGCCCCGATTGTCAATTTACATGCTTCTAAAATCACTCTAACTTCATCCAAAGTTGGCGCCTCAGCATAGGTTCTTAAAACAGGCTCTGTTCCAGAAGGTCGAATCATCAACCATCTATTTTCATCAAAATGATACTTGAATCCATCCAATGTAGATATTTTCTGAACTTTATATTTACCAAACATATGAAAGCTATCTTTCTTACACTTTTCAATAATAGACATTTTCTTATCCTCAGAAATGTGTAAATCAGATCTTTCAAACGCAAAAGGTCCTACAATTTCATAAACTTCAGCAATTAGTTCTTCCAAAGATTTTCCTGTTTTCGCCATGAATTCCCAAATGGTAAGCCCCATCCAGATTCCGTCTCTTTCCGGAATAAAGGTCTTTAAAGCAATACCTCCAGATTCTTCACCACCCAGCAACACATCTTCGTTTTCATCCGCCATTTTACCGGCTATATATTTGAACCCAATTTTAACTTCATCATGTTCTAAGCCGTAATGCTCACAAATCGCTTTAATTCTTGGAGTCGAACTAAATCCTGTCACTACTTTTCCACTCAAACCTTTGTATTTCACTAAGTAATGAATGGTTAAAAGAATAATGTGATGTGAGTCAATGAATTCTCCTGTTGAATTGTATAGGCCAATTCTATCGGCATCTCCATCTGTCGCTAGTCCGCAGCTTAAGTTAGATTTTGATGACATCAATGCTGAAAATTCTTTCAAATTCTTCGCAATTGGCTCTGGTGCCTGTCCCATAAAAGACGGGTTATAATCGCAATGCAAGAAATCTATCGTAGGTAATAACTTCTTCATCACTGACTGTCCTGCTCCGTACATGGCATCATAAGCCCATCCGAAGTTCGAGTTTGCAATCAAATCAAGGTCAAAAGTTTTTCTAACTACGTCAATATACATTTGCTCTAAATCAACATACTTCACTAAACCTTCTTTAGCATTGGCGGCAACATCTATTTGATTTAAATTAACATCATTCTCATTTGGAATAATTTGTTCTATTTCCTCAACCTCCTCTGGAGAAAGCGGTCCACCGAAATGTCCTTTTAATTTATAACCGTTATATGATGGTGGATTATGAGAGGCTGTAATTACGATTCCTAAAGAAGCATTTAATTCTCTAGTTGCATAAGAAATCATAGGTGTAGAAACAAATCCTTTGTCAGAAGTATATACTTTGATTCCTTTGTGCGTAAGCACTTTAATTACGGTTTCAACAAACATTGCTCCACCAAACCTGCAATCATGCCCCACTACTACAGAAGGAGAATCGAATTTTTGTGTTAACCAATGTGCTACCGCAGTTGTCACTCTTGCGACATTATCAACAGTATAATCTTTCGCTATAATTTCTCTCCAACCGTCAGTTCCGAACTTTATTTTTGTCATTTTATTATTTTCATTTCAAGGAAACGAAGTTAATCAAAATGCTAGGATTGGCAGGCTAAAACAGTATAAATTTACTGCTAGATGGATGTTAAAAACTGCATGGTATCTACACCATCTGCATAATCTGATAGTGCAGGACATTGCCCTTGACCAAACGGGATATAATCTTTCCCTATAACTGCTTGAATTTTATCCTCGTTTTCTGCGATAAAACTTTTCACTTCATCAGTTGATTTATATCGAACATAATGCACAACTGCCAAGGGTGAATTCAACGACTTGTCTTCTTTGATCAATAAAAAACCATTGTCTAAAATGGCTTCTTGATTCATCAAAAGAACGGCCTTGTTATAATCGTAATTATTTGCGTATTTATTGTGATTTACAACATCAGAAAACTCGTAAATACCTTCATAAAATCGGTTGATTTCAAAATCTTCTGGAATCCAGATTTGCGAAACATTTCTGCAACCTAACCCAAAGTAATCAAAGATATCTTTACCCAAAAGGGCGATCTCTTCTTTGGTCTCATCCCCTTTTAAAACAGCAATAGAAGTTCGATTTTTTCTTATTATGTGAGGATACTTTGCAAAATAAGACTCAAAATATCTGGCAGAATTATTAGAGCCAGTTGCAATTACAGCATTAAAATCTTTTATTGGAGTATCTGTAATTTCTACCCAATCTCCTATGTTATCATTAAACAACTTTAGGGTTTCAATCAAAGCCGGGAACAGATGTTTATCATCTGAAGACAACTTTACTATCGCCTTATGACCTGCCAAAAACACAGAAATAAAATCATGAAATCCAACCAAAGGAATATTTCCAGCCATGATAATTCCCACCTTTTTGTTAGAATTTTCTTTTATTGGATACTGGCTTTCCCACTTTTCTAACTCCTCTAGCTTTAACCAAGAACCAATGGAAACGAAACTCTTCTTCACCTGCTCTTCTTTAAACCATCCGTTGTAGATATGTACAGTTTTAACCAATTCAACTAAACGGTTATATTCCTCTTCGTTTATACCAACTTCATATCCCGGCCAAGGCTTACCTTCACCGATATGCGTTAAAATATTTCCTAAATTGGATAAAATCTTATTCTTTTCTGCCAAATTCATCTTCATACCCTTTATATTTGCAAAACTAAATGAATTTCAAAAAGAAATGGCAATAATTATAACAGACGAGTGTATAAATTGTGGAGCATGCGAACCAGAATGCCCAAACAATGCTATTTATGAAGGTGGAGCTGAATGGAGATATTCTGACGGCACCTCTTTAACTGGAATGGTAAAACTACCAAATAGAGATTTGACCGTGGATGCTGATGCAGACATGGAACCAGTTGACATGGATGTTTACTTCATTGCTCCGGACAAATGTACAGAGTGTAAAGGATTTCATGATGAGCCTCAGTGTGCAGCTGTATGTCCGGTAGATTGTTGCGTAGATGATGAGGATATTAGAGAAACTGACGAAGAGTTATTGGCTAAAAAAGACTTCATGCATCTAGATTAAAATGCATAATGTTAATAGAATTTGAAACTCTCTTCGTTTGAAGGGAGTTTTTTTTTTAATTTCGGAGCATGGAAACCCTTGATAGTCGTAAAAAGGTAGAAGTTTGTTTCTCACCTTATTTGTTTTCTCTTTATAAAGAAGAATTTGATTTAATTGTAGTGATTGATGTGCTAAGAGCTACATCTGCAATTTGCGCTGCCTTTCAGAATGGTGTTAAAGAATTAATTCCTGTATCAACCATTGAAGAAGCGAAAGAATACCAAGAAAAAGGCTACCTGGTTGGAGCCGAACGTGGAGGAAAAATTGTTGAGGGCTTTGATTTTGGGAACTCGCCGTATTCATATATGATTCCAGAAATCAAAGATCAAACTGTAGTATTGAGTACAACGAACGGAACTAAATCAATTAACATTGCAAAAGAATCTGGACAAGTTGTTATAGGTGCCTTATCCAATTTAGATGTTTTAAAAGAATGGCTTGTAGCGCAAGACAAAAATGTATTGTGTTTATGCTCAGGATGGCAAAATAAATTTAACCTTGAGGATACTATTTGTGCAGGAGCGATTCTTGACTACATGCTAGAGACGGGTAATTATAGATCAGAAGAAGACTCTTCTATAGCTGCGAAGTATCTTTATTTATCTGCTAAAGACAATATTTTAGGTTATTTAAAAGCATCTTCACATAGAAGAAGATTAAAGAATTTGAACCTAAATAGAGATATCAAATTCTGTTTAACACCAAACACAGCACCTGTCATTCCTATTTTAAATGGAGAACGTATTGTTTTAGCTGAAAGTTTAATTGAAGATTAACAAATGAAAAGGCTCAGCATAATATTCTCCTTTTGCATAATCCTTATCTTGACTTCATGCAAAACGAATGCAAGCTCAAATCAAGAAAACAATGATGATTTTGATGCTGCAACTTTTGTGATCAGCAGCTATGAAGGAGGAGGAATGATTCCGGTAGATGAAAAAGTATTGATTTCTAAAGAAGAAAGCCACTGGATCTATAATCGCTATGGGAAAGAAACAGTGATAAGCTGGAATACTTCTGAAGAAGAGTTAAAAACGCTTTATCAGTTTTTCAAAAAACATAATTATTCCAAAATTGAAAGTCGATCAGAAGGTGAAGTATTTGACCGAGGAGGTTTGACCATTAATATTGAAATGTCTGGAACCGAAACTGAAATCAATAATAGTGGTAGTTATTTCATCTCCGAAAAGTGGATGGACGACTATAAAGCGATTAAAAAGAAATTGAACGATTTCGTCAATACGAAAATTTACGAAAATAAATTACGCGTAGCAATGTCAACAACTGTAAACGTTCAAGAGGCCATTGATCTTTATGAAATATCAGTGTTTGTTGATGAAGAAAAAGGATTGGACACTGAAAGCAATGAAATCAACCCAGCTCCAACTTTTCAAGTTTTTGAAGGTTGGAACAAAATAAATATCAGAGCATTTTACAGAGATTCAACCGGAGCCTATAGCGGTAAAGTTAGCTACCAGCAAGATCAAATTTTTCTAAAAGCTACTAAAAACACACAATCACTTGTATTGGATTATGTGAATGGAAAATTTGTGGTTGAATTTAAAGACTAGAACTCTCTCTCTGAGACACATTTAAGTTTTACGATATCACCTAATCCGCATTTACTAGCGCCTGAAGCGGGCTTATACTTTACCCATACCCACATTCCTTCTTCATAATCAAGAACTTGAAATTCAGATAAGTTAGTAGGTTCTAATTTGGTTCCATCTTCTAACTGAAATAATACATCACATGAGTCATTATCCTCAAACACCCGTACTGTAGCCTTTTCTGAGCTATTAGGGCAACCATTGTTCTTGTTACAAGCCGTTAAAGCAGCAAACCCTGCAACAATACTTCCTAGAATTAAGTACTTTTTCATTTCAATTCATTTTAAAGTTCTATAAAGATACGGAAAATTGAAAATTAAGTTCCGGTATAGGTTTCAATTCCATCTTCTGTGACTAAATATGTTTTTTGCACCCCTGCCTTTCTTGAAAATAACACTTCAAATTGAATGTCTTCATTCACTTTCATTTTTAGTAAAGCATAATTCGGAAACTCCTTAGAATTTAGCGAAGCGTCACATTCTGTGCAGCAAAAGGTTATCATTTCTCCCGGTTCAAATTCAACGGCAGGTTCATGGAAATAATCGTATTGTCCAACAGAGGTTGATAGTTTAATTAAACCTAATTTTTCATCCCCTCTTTTAGTCGTCAATTTAATGTGCTTGTCATCACTCAATTTGTGATGACAAGACGTACAATGAAAGTCATATTTCTGAATCATGATTTTGGCTTTCTATTAAGATACGTTTTTTTAACTAAAAAAGCAATTTAAATGATTATTTCACTATCTCGAATTTCACTTTGATACTTACCTCCCGGATAGCTGTCATTATAGTCAAAGTTCAGCCAGATAAATCCTTTTCCACCTTGATAATAGTTAATCGCCTTACCTGCAGATTCATTTTCAAAGAATACATTTTTAATTAAATAAACCACTCGCTCTAAATCATCTTTGGTTCCGAATTTAACCTCTGGATATAAATGACCAATTGTAGTTCCATCTGATTGCTCTACAGTGGTTCTAACTAACCTTACCTCACCTCCAATTGCTTTAATACAAGCAGCCATCATAATAGAATAGTCATCACAATCTCCCTTAAAATACTCATCATCATTAAGTTGCTTTAAAGTAGAAGAAGCTTTTGAATAATAGTCTTCATTCGCTGGGTCATAAACATATTTCCATTGTCCATAAACTTCTTTAAATACCGAGAAAAATTGCACCCACTTTCTATTCTTTGCCAAATGGGCTTTATCTTCAAAATGCTTAGTTCCGATATGTGCCGCGTAATTTCTGAGATCTGGATCTGTATAATCTATGGCGGCTCTTAGTTCTTTTTCCTTTTTAAATCGCGCATTTCCTTCTATAAAATCTGCTTCAAAAGAATCTCCTGACAGTTTAAACAGAAAACTGTAATAATCTTCTTTCAAATTATTTACCGTATAGATACCAGAGAAATTTGTAATAGTGATGGCAATCAAACCCGTTACTACCGCACCTATTACAATCATTCTAAACTTTTTCAATAAGTAATAAGTAAGAAAGAAAATCAATAGGAAGAGAATGACAAAATCAAGCTTAATGAGTGTTCCACTTAGGGTGAATTCTATTTTAGGCATGAACTTGTAGAGGAAGATAAAAAGCGGAAGGGTCAATACGGCAGAAACGGCTCCTAGCACTAATATCTCATAGCCAAAATTCCTATCTTTCTTCTCCTTAGGTACTTGTGAAGTCCCCTGCTCTGATTCTGTATGATTGTTTGATTCCACCGCTTAAAAATAACTATAACTCTGCGATTTAGTAACAGCGAAAAGGCAATTATTGTTAAAAAAAAGAAGCTCATTGTAACAATGAGCTTCCCGTTTTCATTTCAAAAGTTGAATTTTGAACTTATGCTTTCAACTAACAAAACGTGGGCTTTTAAAAATTGGTTGGGTCAATTGATAAAAATTGAATGAAACATTCGTAATTTGGAAGAGCAAAACTTGAATTATGAAAAGTAAATTAACAAGCATTATCGTTCTCATTTCCTTTATAAATTTTGGCCAAGACAGTACAAAAAAATCTTGGGATACGCCAGTGAAACATGAAATAGGAACTGATGTTACTGCATTGATTACCAATACGATTTCGTTCGGATTCTTTCCGACACAACCGGCTCCGTTTCAACTTATTTATCGTTATCACATTAATCCAAAATTGGCCCTTCGTGAACGAATTGGTGGATATTACAATTCAAGCCAAGGATTTTCTAACGACACCAATCAAATTAAATCTACCTATTCTCAACTAGCTATAAATTCAGGAATTGAATTAAAGAAGCAGCTTTCAAAAAGATGGCAATTTTATTATGGGATAGACTTTGGATATGCACTTTCAGGTAACAATAATTATACAGAATATGGTGTTGCTCCTTATAACTATGAATCAACCATTAAAAGTACTACGAATGCCTTCAACGCTTCTCCTTTATTAGGAATTCGATTTAAAATCAGTCCGAATATTTCGCTAACCACAGAATCTGCCTTAAACTGCACCTACTCTTCTAGCAATCAAACATATTCAATAATTTATCCGAATTTACCCAACAATAATATTGATTCGAAAAATGAAAGTACTTCGTTCAACACAAATATTTCTGCACCCATTTATCTCTATTTAAACATCTCTTTTTAAGAGCAAAATTTATAACTTTAGGCATCAAGAAAATTAGACCAAAATCAACAAAAAAAGTAAAATGAAGAATATAAGTGTTATTGGAGCCGGAACAATGGGTAATGGAATTGCCCACACTTTCGCTCAGTTTGGATATACAGTTTCATTAGTAGACATCTCACAAGAGGCATTAGACAAGGCAATTGCTAAAATTGGAAAGAACCTTGACAGAATGGTTGCTAAAGAAAAAATAAGTGAAGCCGACAAAGCTGCTACGCTTGCTAATATTACAACATACACTAATTTAGCAGAGGGAGTTTCAAACGCCGAACTTGTGGTTGAAGCAGCCACAGAAAATGTTGACCTGAAGTTGAAAATCTTTAAGGATATAGACGCAAACACTTCTGACTCTTGTATCCTTTCTACAAACACTTCTTCTATTTCTATCACAAAGATAGCTGCCGTAACTGCGCATCCTGATAAAGTAATCGGAATGCACTTTATGAACCCGGTTCCAGTAATGAAATTAGTTGAGATTATTAGAGGATATTCTACTTCGGATGCTGTTACAGAAGAAATCATGGCTGTCTCTAAAACCTTGAATAAGGTTCCTGTTGAAGTAAATGATTATCCAGGATTCGTAGCAAACAGAATATTAATGCCAATGATCAATGAAGCAATTATTACCTTGAATGAAGGTGTTGCAGGAGTTGAAGAAATTGATACCGTAATGAAGTTAGGAATGGCGCATCCAATGGGGCCATTACAATTGGCTGATTTTATTGGATTAGATGTTTGTTTAGCGATAATGAACGTACTTTATGAAGGATTAGGAAATGATAAATACGCACCTTGTCCGCTATTAGTGAATATGGTAACTGCCGGAAAGATGGGAGTGAAATCTGGAGAAGGATTCTACTCGTGGGGACATGGAACCAAAGACTTAATAGTTGCAGATAATTTTAGAAACAAAGCACTAGTATAAATATAAGCCCTTGAAAAAGGGCTTTTTTATTGATTGTATGAAGAGAATCACACTGTTGTTCGTTTGTTGCTTTCCATTTTTGAGTAATGCTCAATTCGATTTTAATCCAGATGACTTAACTAAGTTATTGGATGGTTCAATAGAGTCAGATCGTCCTGGGCAAGCTATGAATCCAAGAAGTTGTGGAATAATGACGATTCAATTGCAAACGGGAGGCAGTTTTGCTAGATCAACTTTTAATCCAAACGGACACATTAATTCGTTCTCCACTCCTACCCAATTGAAATTAGGGCTAACTGGCAATCTTGAATTAAACACATCTTTCAGTTACATCTATTCTGACTATGATGACGGTTTTTTTGAGTATCAGTTCGGAGGGTTTCCTTCTCCATCTATAAATTTAAGATATACTGTTTTGAATGGAGATAAATGGAAACCTTATTTAGGGATTCAAGCTGGATTCACTCCTTCGTCCAGTAGAGGCAATTTTCAACAGCCCCAATTTGGAAGCTCATATTTCTTGCTAACCTCTAACCGATTTGATAAATTATCAGTAAACACAAATTTTGGTGTTTCTTTCAGCGGATTTGGTTTAGGAGCCGATACTTATGTGTTACCATACGTTGTTAATTTGGGCTATGCAATTAATAGTAAATGGAGTGTATTCGCTGAAGCGTTTGGAGAAGCAAGGTCATCAAGTTTAAATATTGATGGCGGAGTGGCTTATGGATTAAATTCAAGCTTACAATTAGATGCTTTTGGCGGCTGGTTAGGCGGAAACAGCTGGTTCGCTGAAATTGGATTGACTTGGAAATATAGCTTTTTGAAAGCTATGGCTAAAAAGAAAATAAACGAACTGTTTAAGTAAAATTAGAGCTTACTCTTTTTCTTTCTTTTCAGGTAAGAGATTTTATTTTCAATGATTTCTACTTCACCTTCAAATTTTGAATAAGAGACTTGTCTAATATCTTGTTTTGGAAAAATTTGATATCCGACATGCTGTTGATCAATAAAATATATTGTAAAAGTTGTTTCTCCTAGTCTTGTTGTTAATGCACCTTTATTCATTATCCCTAGTTCCCTCAGCGATACAGATTCTTTAGGTTTTAATTCATGTTTAATGATTGAATTCATATTACAGTAAACTTTAGAATTTGGAAAGTACATCTTTCCATTAAACGAGAATTCAAATTGATTATAGGATGGGCAACTATTTGTAGTAACGTACATTATTGAATCAGAATCATTTTTTAAGGTGAAATGAAAAAACAATGTGGTGTCTATGCCCCATTTATTTTCCTTTATCAACAATTCTATTGAGTCTAATTCAACTTTTAGTTCTGATGAGATATCAATCAAAGAATCACTTTTTTGAGCAAATGCGTTTCCATTAAAACACGATATTAAACCTAAGAAAAGAAACAATCTCATTAAATAAATCTAAAGAAAAAACTGTTTAGAATAGTATTCTACAAAAGGTTTAGCAAAAAATTAACTCCAGAATATAAGTCTTATTATATCTTCACTCCCATGACACAGACGTCATCCAATTGATTATTCTCACCTTTCCAATTATCAAAGGCAACTTCTATTTTACTATGCTGTTCTTCAAACGGAACGTTAGCTAAAGAAGCCAATAATTCATGAAATTGTCGTTGGGAGAACTTCTTCGTACGCTCTCCTCCAAATTGATCTGGATATCCATCTGACGAAATATAAATTAAGTCATTTTCAAAAACATCCATTGAATGGCATTCAAAGTGCTTGATTGCAAAGTCGCTCGCACTTACCCCAGACTTATCTCCTTTAATGACCGTCAACTCATTATCTCTAACCACGTGCAAATTAATATTAGCACCAGCAAACTCAATAGATTGGGATTCTTTATCCCAGATACAAATCCCTAAATCCATACCGTCCTCTATTTCATTACTAGAATCGTCCGCATCTGCACTAAATGCAAACCTCAAACCTGCTCTTAAAAAGGCCAAAATCATTGACGGATCATCTAATCCTTTTTCGTTCACAGCCTGATCAAGAATATTTTTACCGATAATACTCATCAAAGCCCCTGGAACTCCATGTCCAGTACAATCCACAACTGCAAAGAACACTTTACCTGCTGATCTTTCTACCCAGTAAAAATCTCCACTTACAATATCTCTAGGTCGGTAAAAGACGAAACTGTTAGGTAACAATTGACTCATGAAAGAACTTGACGGCAAAATTCCGTTTTGTATTCTTTTAGCATAATTTATGCTGGACATGATGTCTTTATTCTTTTCCTCCAACTGAATGGTTCTTTCCTCCACTTTTTGTTCTAAAGTGTCATATAATGCGGCATTATTTATTGCAGCTCCTGTATAAGATGCAAGTGTGTTTACCAAATCAAGGTGATAACTTGTATACGCATGTTTTTTAAAACTTTGAACGGTTAACACGCCTATCACCTTTCCATCTCCATGCATTGGACAGAAAATCAATGAATTTGGCATTTCTCCTGAAGGCACCTTTATAGCATTAACGTATTTATGGTATTCGTTCAAATTATCATTCAGCAAAATTGTTTGATCATTTTCCACACACCAAACCGTATAATTATCCTTGTCATCCATTGAAATGAATTCTACTGGATCTCTTTCTCCGTTTTCAAATTCATATTTGTATTCAATGGCATTCATGTCTTGATGGTAGAGTCTTACACCAAATATTTCTGCATCCATTAACTTAGCTACGCTTTCGTATAAGGCTTCAAAGATCTCTTCAAATTCTAGACTAGCGGATATTTCAACTCCGAGCTTACTCAATAACTTCGTGTTCTCGTAATTTGATTGCAATTCTTCTTTTTGCAACCTCACTTCTTTTGTTCGCTCTTCTACCCTTTCTTCCATGTTTTCATAGAGTCCTGCGTTATCTAAGGCGATTGCAATGTAGTTGGCAAGTGATCGAACAATTGTTAGCTCTCTATCTCCGTAAGCATTCTCAGCAAGTGTTTGGACAGATAGTACACCCATTGTTTTGTATTTCGCAATTAACGGGATGTAGATAATAGAATTGGGTTGTTCCCCGGCAAGTGGTGATGGATCGGCTCCTGTAACCGCCAATCTTTCTTCCATTGTCCCTACAACAATTTCTTCTGAATTTAAAAAGCACTTCGTTGCAATTCTCCCCTTATCATTCAAGTCATAGTTGAAACTGTTCAGTTTATTCCCACTTTCAATTGGTTCTGGAAAATGCAAGTCAAATGTCTCTTCACGATAGATCCCGATACCTAGATTCTGCGCGTCCATCAACTTATTTACATTCTCGTATACCTTTTCTATAATTTCGATAACAGATAATGTTGAAGTAATTTGCTTCCCTATTTCATTCAATAAAATAGTTCTATCATGAGAATTTTGCAGCTCTAGCTGGGCATTATGAATCTCTGTAATATCTGATGCAACACTAACATAGTTAGTTATTTCATTTTGATCATTGAGAAGCGGAGTCACTGAAAATGATATCCAGTAGGCATCATCATTTTCCCTGTGAAAACTAGACAATTCCATAGTAAACACTTCACCACTCTCAAAATTCTTTGTTAGTTGATCTCGTTTTTGAATCGGCAATTCGGGTCCGTTGTAAAAATCTAAAAAATACTTTCCTTTAACATCTCCCAATTTAAGACCCGTTAATTTTTCAAATCCTTGATTCACCCATTCAACCTTAATTTCTTTATCAAAGATGACAATTGAGTTGGTCGTATAATTGGTTGCCAAAGACAACACTCTTAATTCCTTTTCTTTTTTATTGATGTATCTTAACCTTAAGATCATCAATAACACCAAAACAACAGCGAAAGCTAGTAAACCAATTATTAGGTTTCTGTTCAGACGTTGATTTTCTAGCTCTAATTCGTGGTTAATTTTTTCCTCATTCAACTGAGCAATCTTATTCTCATTCACCATCCGTTCATAGTTGGATTGGTATTTTTGATTCTGCTCTTCAAACTGAGATGAATTCAAGGAATCTTTAAACCTAGTGTACTTAATGAGAGCAGTATATGTTTTTTTGTAATCACTTAATGAATCATAAATGGCAATTTGAACTTGATAATTATCCATTTTCTCTTTGCTCAGGTTCAAAGCATTCGCTATTGCAAGGCCGTCTTTAGTTGCATCTATTGCCTTGTAATATTCACCTAACAAAATATAGGTTTCCGCTAATTGAGAGTACGCATACGCTTCAAATCGCGGTTTCCTGTTAATGCTGAAAAATTCAATTGCTTCTACATATATTTCTTCTGCAGTTTCAAATTCACCGTTCAAACGGTAATACATTCCCAAAGCGATATATGGTTTTTCACCCTCTCCTAGCTTTCCTGATTCATAAAGCGAATAGACTCTAGAGAAATAGTCAAATGCTGACTTTTCATCTCCGTTTTCATAATAGATATCGGCAATGTAATTATAGATGTCAGCCAACGATTCATAATCATTTCTTTGCTGAGCGATTCTCACTGCTTTATTATAGTACGAAATTCCAGATTCTGAATCCCCCATGGAATACTTAACAAACCCAAAACTTCGGTAGATTGAAATCAATTGATCATTTAGCCTCAAATCTTCAGCAATGACTAAGGAACGGCTTAAGTAGTTAGTAGCCTCATAATAATTTAAGTAATAGTTGGTGTAGACAAATGCCGCATTTTTACAGGCGAAGTATTCACCTTTTCTATATTCAATCTTTTTGGCCATGTGTTCAGCCATTAAAGCATATTCTAATGACTGTTCAAAATCTATCTGCACATAGACTTTAGCGATATCATTGAGCACATCAACTTTTTCAGCAGATTCATCTAGATTGACCATTACAGAAATCAAAGAATCCGCTTTATTTTCATTTGTTCCTTGGAGCGCAAACGAATACGTACTGCCTAAAAGCAATAACAACAAGGATAAGATTTTGATATTTCGGGTATAGGTGAGCACTACATTTCTAAGATAGCAATTAATCCAAAACAACCGTCAACCTTTAGACTAAACACAAAAAAAACCTGCTCAATGATATTGAACAGGTTTTAAACAAGTTTTATAATCTGAAAATTATTCAGCAATCACCTCAAAATCGAATGATTTTGAAACTTCTTTATGAAGATTTGCAATTGCAGTATAAGAACCAACTTCTTTCACTGGTTCTTGCTCAATTTTCAATGATTTTCTATCAATCTCAATTCCTTCAGCTTTTAAAGCATCAGCAAGAGCTATTGTTGTGATAGATCCGAAGATTTTTCCGTTTTCACCAACTTTCGCAGCTACTTTAAGAGAAATTCCTTCAAATTTAGCAGCGATTGCTTCTGCCTCTTCTTTTATTTTAGACTCTTTATGAGATCTTTGTTTCATTACTTCGGCATGCGCCTTTTTAGCTGATTCAGTTGCTAAAATTGCATAACCTTGAGGAATTAAGAAGTTTCTTCCGTATCCAGCTTTCACTGCAACTACTTCATCCTTATACCCCAAATTATCTACGTTTTTCTTTAATATAATTTCCATTGTGTATAGATTAATTCGCTTACCAAAATGATAAACGGGTTAAACAATTACTTCATTAAGTCAGCTACGTAAGGTAAAATTGCAAGGTGTCTTGCTCTTTTCACTGCTTTGTTAACTCTCTTTTGGAATTTTTGTGAAGTACCAGTTACTCTTCTTGGTAAAATTTTACCTTGCTCGTTAATGAACTTAAGAAGGAAATCTGGGTTTTTGTAATCTACATATTTGATTCCGCTTTTCTTGAAACGACAATATTTGTCTTTTTTAATCTCAATGTTAATCGGAGTTAAATATCTAATATCTGATTGTGCCATTTTTTAAATTTCAATTAATTAAACACTAAGCCTCTGCTTTAGCGGCTTTTCTTGTCTTTTCTGCAAAAGCAATATGATCGCTTTCCATTCTTACTGTTAAGAATCTCATGATTCTCTCGTCTCTTTTGAACTCAACTTCCAATTTCTTAATTAGAGTTCCGTCATTTTCAAATTCAACCAAGTTGTAAAAGCCAGTAGATTTCTTTTGGATTTGATAAGCAAGCTTTTTCAATCCCCAGAATTCATTGTGTTTAATTTTACCACCATTTTTGGTGATATAATCTTCATAGACTTTTACTGCTTCCTTTGCCTGTTCTTCAGACAAAACGGGAGTTAAAATGAAAACAGTTTCGTACCTATTCATAATTTATTTGTTAAAATTAGGGTGCAAAGATAGGGTTTTTCTCCGGAACGCAAGGGATTATTACAGAAATTCATGTTTTTTTGTGTGTTCCCTCCAAAAGCAATTACAATGTTAATAAATCCTTGCAAGTTCAAATCAACATTGGGACTGAATTTGATATATTTGTTCTTCAAATTTTGACATGAGTAATTTCGTTGTATCAGCAAGAAAATATAGACCACAGACTTTTGAATCTGTTGTTGGGCAAGAAGCCATCACAACTACCTTAAAGAATGCCATCAAAAATGACCATTTAGCGCAAGCGTTCTTATTTTTTGGATCAAGAGGAGTTGGAAAAACAACCACTGCAAGAATTTTGGCTAAAACATTAAATTGTTTTAACCTGCAGGAAAATATAGAGCCTTGTAATAGTTGTGAGTCGTGTAATTCATTCAATGAAGGACATTCATTTAATATTCTAGAACTAGATGCAGCTTCAAACAACTCGGTAGATGATATCAGAAATTTGATAGACCAGGTGAGAATTGCTCCTCAAGTAGGAAAACATAAAATCTTCATCATTGATGAGGTGCACATGTTATCGCAATCTGCCTTTAATGCTTTTTTAAAGACTTTAGAAGAGCCACCAGAACATGCTGTTTTTATTTTAGCAACTACTGAAAAGCATAAAATCTTACCTACGATATTATCTAGATGTCAGATTTTCGATTTCCACCGGATTCAAATTGTTGATATCGTCAGTCATTTAATGCGTATCGCAAAGAATGAAAAAATTAAGGCAGACGAAAAAGCATTGCATGTAATTGCGCAAAAAGCAGACGGTGCATTAAGAGATGCCTTATCCATCTTTGACCAAATCGTTTCGTTTAGTAATAATAATGTGACGTACGAATCTGTACTTCAAAACTTGAATGTTTTGGATTACGATTACTATTTTAAAATCACAGATTTTGCTTTAGAAGGAAACATTCCTGAGAATCTGTTAACCTACAATGAAATCTTAGTCAATGGATTTGACGGGAGCCAATTTATTTTAGGATTAGCTGAGCACCTGAGAAACTTGTTAGTATGTAAAGACCCAAAAACATTGGATCTATTGGATATTCCAGGTGAATTAAAAGAAAAATACTTAGAACAATCTGCGAAAGTAAATCAAGACTTTGTTTTAACAAGTTTGGACTTAATGCGCGCAACTGAGGCTGGTTTCAAACCAAGTAAAAATAAAAGGTTACATGTAGAGTTAGCCTTGATGAAGTACTCAAGTGTGGCATCAACCCTTAAAAAACAAGCAGCCGTATCTTAAGTTTTAGAGACATAGAAATTTTACCATTCCCTGGGCAAAATGAGCCTAAAGAACTGGTGGCGCAACAACCAAAAGCTCAAGACAAACCTAAAGAAAAAGTGGTCATGGGAGCTGCGGGAATCGCCCAAGCGGTTGAACGTAAAAAAATCACCCAACCTGTTGGACGATTCAATTCAAATAGTATAGGCATCAACTCTACGTTAAACCCTACTGTTAGAAAAAACAAAGGTGGTGTTCAAGAACAACTTCAAGAAAGAAGCGAAGAATATACCATTGAACAATTTGAACATGCTTGGAAAGAGTTTGCTTTGAAAATCAAGCGAGAGAAAAAAGACAGTCTTTATGCTACCTTGATGTCAACTGAAAAGAATGTCGGATCTGACCATATGGTTACCCTTGAAATTCAAAACTCTATTCAACAAACAGAGTTGGACGAATATAAAGGTGAGATAGTGAGAGCCCTAAGACTAAAATTAAACAACACTAACATCAATCTTTCATACAACATCACTGAAAAGAAATCAGTTCAGGTGATGGATAGCAAAGCAACATTTGATAAGCTTGCAGAAGAAAATAGCTCCCTAAACAAATTCAGGAAGCTATTCAATTTAGATATCGAGTTTTAATCGATTATTTCTTTTGGTTGGCCAACATATCGTCAGGATTTGCCGATACTGAACCTTTTTCAACTCTTAATTTTCCAGCTCCTTCTGTAGAGATAAGAATTGTATTCTCATTTATTTCAAGAACTTTACCATGAATTCCACCGGCCGTTACAATTTTATCACCAGTTGCTAAACCTTCTCTAAACTGTTTTGCAGCCTTTGATTTTTTAATCTGTGGTCTTAACATGAAAAAGTAAAATACTAATCCAATTAAACCAAACATTAAAATTTGTTGGAAAAATGCTCCTTCAGGAGCTTCACTTGCTTGTAATAATATATAATTCAACTTCATAATTTTATTTTACCACAACTCCTTGCAGTGTTAATACATTTAATGAAGGGTTTGTATTTGCTTCAACCCTAACATTTTTTCTTACGTTTCCTACTCTATCTTGAGAATCAAAAACTACTTTAATTTCACCCGTTTCTCCTGGTGCAATAGGATTTTTAGGCCATTCTTCTGGAACTGTACATCCACAAGAACCTTTCACATTGATCAAAATCAGGTTTTGATCTCCTGTGTTTTTAAACTTGTATGTGTATTTTACTTGAGTTCCTTCTTTAACCTCTCCAAAATTGTAATCCATTTCTTCAAATGACATTTCTGTTGGATTGTCAATAAACTCAGCATAATCAATTCTTCTTTGCTCTGTGTCTGCTCCACTGTTTCCTGTGCATGACACAAAAAGCATTGCCATAAATAATCCTAACACTGTATATTTCATATTTAATTAATTAATCCTCTTCCGGTTTTCTTTAATTTCCCTTCCTTATCAAGCAAAATTACAGCTTTATCTAAAATTCCATTAATAAACACCTGACTTTTAGGAGTACTATAGAATTTTGATATCTCAATATATTCGTTCAATGTTACCTTTTTAGGAATAGATGGTAAATCTGTCAATTCAGTTAACGCCATTTTTAATAAAATGATATCCATCTTCGCGATTCTATCTAACTCCCAATTCTGTGTTAATTCATCAATCAACTTTGAGTTTTCAGCATCATTTGCAATTGTATTTCTAATCAGTTTGGTAATGAAATCTTTTTCATCATCAAAGTCTTTGTACAAAGGCAAAATTGGCTTAGAAGGTTCATCTTCTGGTTCGATTGACTTAATAGTTTTCAATACCATTGAACAAATCAAATCAATATCATCTAACCAATAAATACTTTCATTTTCAAAAAAGTCATGTAGCAAACCAAAATTTGCTATTTCTGTTTTAAAAATACTTAGTATGAATTTTTTGTCGCTCTTAAAATCTCCTGCTTCTTGTTCTAAATACTCTTGAAACGCCTCTGTTTCAGAAATGTGAATGAACAATTTTCTCATTAAATCATTCTTCACAGCTCCACCCCAATTTACTTTCAGTTCTTCAGACGCTTTACGCAAGGCAATATTGTCTCTTAATGTCGTTAAAATTGGATTATCAACAAATTTTCTGTTTGGAGCTAGGTCTGAAGCAGATGGTTGAATTTTTTTCAAACGATCTTCAATTCTTTGCTCAGCAAAGGTCAGTTGCTCTTCAAAGCTCAGTAAGAAATAAATGTACAGCTCGTACATTTTATCTACTGAACGAAACAATTCTTTTTCAGCTTTGTAAGCATCCTGCTCTTCTGTTTGGAAAAAAGCGTATAATATTTGTAGTACCTTAATTCTAAGGTGTCTTCTGTTTAGCATTTAAAGCGGTAATTTTACTTTTCCGATTGATTCTATTCGCTCTTCAGCCATTTTATTGGCGATCTTATAAGTCGGTGTTCCTTCAGAAGCCGAACGATTAATTATTTCTATAGTTCTGTCGTAAATTTCAGAAGCCTTGCTCATTGCCCATTCGGCAGATAATCCTTTTACTTCAGCATAACAGTTAATTACACCACCAGCATTCAACATGAAATCTGGAACATATACAATTCCTTTATTTTTTACGATTTCACCATGAATTGATTCATCCGCTAACTGATTGTTAGCAGCTCCGGCAATAATTGAGCAATTCAATTGCTCTAAAGTTGCATCATTCACTGTTGCACCTAAAGCACAAGGCGCATAAATATCCATATCAACTCCATAAATATCATCCAAACCTACTACAGTAGCTCCGTACTCAGAAGACACTCTTTTCAAAGTTTCTTCGTGAATATCAGAAATGAAGATTTGAGCTCCCTCATCTTTTAAATGCTTTACCAAATACTCTCCAACATGACCGACTCCTTGAACTGCAACTTTCTTTCCAGCTAAAGAATCTGATCCATATTGTAATTTAGCCGCAGCTTTCATCCCCATATAACAACCATAAGCTGTTACTGGCGAAGGGTCACCTGATTTGCCAGGTAATCCAACCACGTTATTCGTTTCCATGTTTACCCAAGTCATGTCTTGAGGAGAAATTCCAACATCTTCTGCGGTAATGTACTTTCCACCTAAACTTTCAACAAATTTCCCGAATCTTCTAAAAAGTGCTTCAGATTTATTTTTTCTTGCGTCTCCAATAATCACTGCCTTTCCTCCTCCTAAATTCAATCCAGAGATAGAGTTTTTGTAAGTCATCCCTCTTGAAAGTCTAAGAACATCATTCAACGCTTCTAGTTCATTATTGTATGACCACATTCTAGTTCCACCAAGTGCTGGACCAAGTGTTGTGTTATGTACAGCAATAATTGCTTTTAACCCTGTTGCATTATCATTACAAAATAATAATTGCTCATGGTTATATTTAGACATGCGCTCTACGACAGGATTCTCTGCCAAAGCCGTCTCTTTGATATCTTTTACTTCAAACATAATTGAGATGGTTACATTATTATACTAAATCTAAATACTAACTTTGCGTAGATTTTAGGCCACTCACCATTTCGGTAAGCAGGGACAAAAGTACTAAATTTTAAATGTCTTCTTTATCCTATTTAAATAAATATTTACTCAAGTACAAATGGTACCTTATCTTAGGTGTATGCTTTATAATCGGGCATAATCTTTTTAAGATAATGATGCCTGGAGTTTTACGAGACACTATCAATGACATGGTCGCCGTGAATGAAGGCAGTATGGTGATTCAAGCAAATAGCTTGATCAAAATTGCCCTGCTTTCTGCCGGTCTTTATGCGCTTTTCTCTTTAATTGCAGGCATATTTTTATTTTTTCAACGCCAGACAATTATTCGATCTTCAAGATTGATTGAATACGATTTGAAAAACGAAATCTACCAGCAATATCAAAACCTGACTTTTAATTTCTACAAGAAAAATTCTACTGGAGATTTAATGAATAGAATTTCAGAAGACGTGTCAAAAGTCAGAATGTATCTGGGACCGGCGATTATGTATACCATTAACTTGGTATTTCTATTCTCTATGTGCTTGTACAAAATGCTCAGCACCAATCCAGAGTTAACTTTATACGTGCTAGCCCCTCTACCCATCATGTCAGTATTGATATATTTTGTGAGTGCAATTTTGAATAAAAAGAGTGAAAAAGTTCAAGAACAGCAATCATTCCTTTCAACTATGGTTCAGGAGACTTTTTCTGGCATCAGAGTCATCAAATCTCATGTTAAAGAAAAAGAAACAGAAGCTAAATTTGAGCAAGAAGCAGAAGAATACAAGAAGCGTTCTATGAATTTGGTTAGAACACAGGCATTTTTTATGCCCACTATTGTTTTGTTAATTGGAATAAGTACAATTTTAACAATTTACGTAGGTGGATTACAGGTTCAAAAGGGCTTAATTCAACCCGGTGAGATTGCAGAGTTCGTGATCTATGTCAACCTTTTAACCTGGCCATTTGCATCTGTTGGATGGGTAACTTCATTGGTTCAAAGAGCTGCTGCTTCACAAAAACGAATCAATGAATTTTTGAATGAAAAGCCAGATGTCTATTCAAAATCAGACGAACCGTTCAGTTTTCAAAAATCGATTGAATTTAAAAACGTCAGTCTAACTTTTGAAAACTCTGGAGTGAAAGCCTTATCAAATCTAAATTTTGAAATTCAAAAAGGTCAAACAATAGGAATCATTGGTAGAACAGGTTCTGGTAAATCTGCTCTGGCTTACTTAATGATGCGATTACTCGACCCAACATCAGGTGAAATTATTATTGATGGAAAAACTCTGAGCGAAATTAATTTAGAAGCTTGGCGTGCACATTTAGGTTATGTTCCGCAAGAACACTTCTTATTTTCGGATACCATAAAAAATAACATTGCCTTCGGTATAGATGCTGATCAAGTTTCAGATGAGCTAGTTGAACAAGCAGCAAAAAACGCCGGAATTCATGAAAACATTATTGGATTTAAAGACAAGTATGAGACCTTATTAGGTGAACGCGGAATCAACTTATCTGGCGGACAAAAACAAAGAGTATCCATTGCTAGAGCATTAATAAAGAGTCCAGAAGTATTGATGTTAGACGATTGTTTATCTGCTGTTGACAATGAAACAGAAGAAGTTATTCTATCCGCAATTAAAGAACAATTAGAAGATAAAACTGCCATTATTATTTCCCATAGAATATCGAGCATTAAGTATGCCGATAAAATATTGGTGATGGAAGATGGAGAAATAATTGAAGAAGGAAACCATGACGAATTGATAGCTAAGAATGGTCAATATGCACTTATCTATCAAAAGCAAGAAATGCAAATTGAAGAAGAATGAAGAAAAAATGGCCATTGACAGATGAACAATTCTTTGGAATTGGGGTATTTAGACCTAAAACTATACACAACATAGGAACACTTTGGCGCTCGGCATACATTTTAGGTGCAAAATTCATTTTTATTGTGGATGGTAAATACAATCATCAAACTTCAGACACGCAGAAAGCCTGGTCTAAAATTCCATTCTATAAATATGATGATATAGATCACATGTACAACTCGCTTCCACACTCAACGCAATTGGTTGGAGCAGAAATGTGTGAAAATTCAACTCCTATTCGTACCTTTGCACACCCAGCTAGGGCTGCATACCTTTTAGGAGCTGAAGATACTGGACTTCCAGACTTTGTGATTGAAAGGTGTCACAAATTAGTTCAACTGCCAGGTTTAACTTCTTTAAATGTAGCTGTAAGCGGAAGCATACTTATGTATGACAGAATAAATAAGATAGAAATTGAAGACTGAATTAGAAGCAAAATTAGAAAAGCTTAACCGTAAAATTAAAAAGACGGTTTGGAACGCCATCAACGATTTTAATATGATCGAAGACGGTGATAGGATAATGGTATGCATGTCTGGAGGAAAAGACAGTTACGCCATGTTAGACATTCTGATGCAAATTCAAAAGGCATCAGTTTTCAATTTTGAAATTATAGCCGTTAATTTAGACCAAAAGCAACCCGGATTTCCTGAAGAAGTCTTACCTAATTACTTTCAGAAAGTTGAAGTTGATTATGAGATTTTAGAAGTAGATACCTATTCAATAGTAAAAGAAAAAACTCCTGAAGGAAAAACGACTTGTAGTTTATGCTCAAGACTGAGAAGAGGTAATTTATATACTGCAGCAGAACGATTAGGCTGTAATAAATTGGCATTGGGGCACCACAGAGACGACATTTTAGAGACCTTCTTTTTGAATTTGTTTTTTGCAGGTAAAATTGAAACAATGCCTCCAAAATATAAAACGAATGACGATCGATTCGTCATCCTAAGACCTTTGGCTTTTGTAAAAGAAGCTCAAATTAAAGAATTACTAGAATACAGACAATACCCGATCATTCCTTGTACCTTATGTGGTACTCAGCCTAACCTTCAACGCCAAGTTGTCAAGAAAATGTTGCAAACATGGGATGAAGCTTATCCGGGAAGATCTGAAATTATGTTCACGGCATTAAAAAACATTTCCCCAACTCACATGCTAGATCACGACTTGTTTGATTTTAAAAATCTAGAATCAAAACTAATCGGAGACATGAAGATTGGCAAAGAGTTTGAACTGATGTAGTCACCATTAGTTAAGGCTTTACCGCTTAACACTTCACCATTTCTCATTTTTCAGTTGAATTCATTACATTTACGACAAATGTACCGCTATGAAACTGTCTAAATCTATCAAGAAAGTTATTTTTCTGATGCTTGCTATTGTAGCAATTTCTTTCAGCACCTACTCTGTTGCCCAAGAAGATCATGATACCAATTCAACCGAATTAAACGAAGGTCATCCTGAAACAATAGGTGAAGAAATTGGAGATGAAGTATTTGATGAACATGGCAATTTAATTACTACTACAGATCATGCTGAATCTACTCACGACACATCAGAAACGGGACATGATGAACACGCAGAAGGTCATCATGAACCAAATGTAGCACCACTTTTGTTTGTTATTCTTGCCTTAATTATTGGAGCAGTTGCGAGACATTTCTTAAGTAAAATTGGACTCCCATACACCGTTATTCTATTGATAATTGGACTCGGCATTGGATTGGTGGGAAGAAATGAATACTTGCTAACCGATTTAAGTCACCTAGGATTAAATTTTGAAGTAGTTGACACCGCCATTAACTGGGCCGCACATTTAGATGCGCATTTAATTCTATACGTTTTCTTACCTATTTTAATATTTGAAGCGGCATTCGCAATGGATGTGCACACCTTTAAAAAGTCATTCACCAACTCAGTATTATTGGCTGTTCCAGGAATATTAATTGCCATCTTCCTAACCGCCGGTTGTATTTGGGCACTCGTTTATTATGGCTTAGGATTAACTTCTTGGGACTGGCAAATTGTGCTTTTATTCGGAACAGTAATCTCTGCAACTGACCCCGTTGCCGTTGTAGCCATTCTAAAAGAACTTGGTGCAAGTAAGAAATTGGGAACCTTAATTGAAGGAGAATCATTATTAAATGATGGAACCGCAATCGTAATATTCAATGTTATTTTCTTAGGGATCTTAGGGGCTGGAGCAGCTGGAGAAGGCCCAAATCCTTTACTTGAATTCTTTAGAGTGGCATTTGGAGGAGTAGCGATCGGTGCGGCATTCGGTTTCATTGGTTTAAGATGGATGCGATCAGTATTCAATGATATGTTAATTGAAATTACGATCATTGTTGCTCTTGCTTTTATCACGTTCTTTGTTTGCGAAAAAGCATTCGCTGTTTCTGGAGTATTAGGCTTAGTGACGCTAGGATTGATCATGGCAGGACCGGGTCGAACAAAAATATCACCAGAAGTACAGCACTTCATTCATGAATTTTGGGAATTTACTGCCTTTACGGCAAACACTTTAATCTTCTTAATAGTAGGTGTTGTAATAGCTGAGAGGGTTCAACCAAGTTGGAATATGTTCTATATGCTACTGCTCGTCTATGTTATCATTCATGTTGTGAGAGCGATCGTAATAGCGGTGCTGTATCCGCTTATGAAAAGAGCAGGATATGGTTTAGGTAAAAATCATCCGCAAGCAATGTGGTGGGGTGCATTGAGAGGTGCAATTGGATTAGCCTTGGCTCTAATTGTAGAATCGTCTCCAGCAATTCCTCTGGAAATCAGAGAACAGTTCTTGTTTTTAACCGCAGGAATCGTAACCATGACACTTTTAATCAATGCAACTACCATGAAAGCGGTTGCGAATAAACTAGGGTTAACGGCCGTGTCGAGTTCGAAAAAATACGTTATTGAAACGGCAAAAGATTATGTTTTTAGAGAAACCGTATCAACCATTGATGAAATGGAGAAAGACCGATTCTTTAAGAAAGTGAACTGGGAAGCGGTAGGTTCTTATTTACCGCCATCTGCCGAAGGAGAGGTGGCTGAAGATCTTTCTAATTTCAAAGAAGAAGCGCGCAGAAGAATATTGGAGAAAGAGAAATCGGCTTATTGGAGTCAATTTAAAGAAGGATTGATATCTGCAAGTGCTTACAATTTATTAGTTTCTGAAATCAACGAAATCATGGACTCTAACGGAGAAAGGTTGCTTTCGGACAGAGGAGATTTAGATGAACTATTAGATACAAAAAACGCACTTAAGCGTTACGGAGTTTTAAAAGGATTTTTCTCTAAAAGATATATTGAACGTTTAGGTGCCAGTTTTGATGCGGCCAAAGGATTCTACGGGGCACAAAGTCAGTGTATCAAAATGATTAAGGAGTTGAAGAAAGCTGCTAAAAATGATCAAGAACTTGAGGTCTTAACAGAAATGGAACAAGAGATTGAAGAAAACAATATCCAAGCCTTGACTTTCTTGAGAAATTTCAAAAATCAGTATCCAAATATCTACCGACACGTTTCAACAAGACAAGCGATAAGAACGCTGTTAAATACAGAAAAATCAAAAGTGAACGAGTTGCTTAAAACTGGTAGAATTACCGGAGAAGAAGCGAATGCTTTGATCATTGATATTGAAGCAAGAATGATGGCACTGAGTAAAGAAAAAATGTCAAACTCAGATCAATCTAAAGAATCTCCGAAAGAAAAAGTATAGTGTTTTATTTAGACGATTTGGAATCTGAGCGCTTGTATTACAAACCTCTCTCCCATTTATACACAGAGGACTGGAGTCGTTTCTTATCAGACGAAGTAAACACCCGCTTTTACCCTAAAATTCCGGTGACCAACCCTGAACGTGCAGATCTTTGGATTCAAGCACAACTTGACCGATACAAAGCTGGAACTTTCGGAATGTGCGCAGTACACTTAAAATCAACTGATGAATTCATAGGTCAGGTCGGAGCATTGATTCAAGAAGTTGATGGTAAACAAGAATTTGAAGTGGGCTATCACTTTTTCAGAGAATACACAGGTAAAGGCTATGCAACTGAAGCTGCAATACACTTCAAAAATTGGTTGTTCAGATCTCAAAATGTGAAATCGGTGATATCTATAATCAGAGAAGATAACGTTCCTTCTCAAAAAGTAGCCGAACGCCATGGTATGACAGCCGATTTTAAAACTATCTGGAAAGAAATGTCTGTAGTTATTTATCGAGAATTAAAAGCTGATTAAGCTATATCATAAGCAGTTGGCATCCAGTTAGACGCCCAAACTTCAGGGTTTCCCTTCTTATCAAAATAAAAGTCTACTCTACCTAAAACTAAACCTGCCCAACCAACTTGATTAATCAGTACAGATTTGCCTGCTTTGTTCTTATGCATTTCTGGTTTATCCATAAAAGTATGGGTATGGGCACCAATTATCAGGTCAATATTTTCAGTTTCAGCTGCCAATACTTTATCACACATCTTATTCAATCTCGCGAAATGACCTAAATGTGACAAGCAAATTACCAAATCACAACCCAATTCTTTTTTCAACAATTGAGCAGTTTGATTCGCTTTCTCGATAGGATTCAAATACTGTGTGTCTTTGTACAAATCTTTAGGAACAAGTCCATCTAACTCCACTCCTACTCCAAAAACACCTACCTGAATTCCGCCTTTTTGAAAAACTTTAAACGGAATGGTATTCCCAGCCAAAGCTGTATCAGAAAAATCGTAATTAGAACATAAAAACGGAAAATTAGCGTGAGGCATAGCTTTTACAAAACCATCTATTCCCCCATCAAAATCATGATTACCCATAGTTGCAGCATCATAACCTAAACGGGACATCACTTTCATTTCAAGCTCTCCTCCGTGCACATTAAAATAAGGTGTTCCTTGAAAAATATCACCAGAATCAAGCAATAAAACTTCTTTTTCTTCAGATCTAATTTTATCGATTAATGCCTTACGTTTTCTTACCCCACCTTTGTTTGGATATTTTTTGTGATTTTCTGGGAAGGCATCTATGTGCGAATGCGTATCATTGGTATGTAAGATTGTGATCTTACGTCCTTTTTGTTTGTCTTTGAATGAAGACAGTGAAGCCAGTGCTAGACTGCCGGTAGCTACCGTTGTTAAAAACCTTCTTCTATCCATCATTTCACAAAATTTATACGATTCTCAACTGGATAAGCCCCTAATTCTTTTTCTTTCTTGATGTAATCAATGAACACATCTCTCATCAAAATTCCAGAATCCCATTTTCTTATTGGGTCTTTAAAGAAATTCATTTTGTCGCCACCATTCGCCAAATAATCAGACGTCACTACAATCACATCTTCTTTGAAATCATAAGCCTCACCTCCAATTTTCATGGCTTGAGAGTTCGAGGACAATTGAAACCAGGCATTAGACACCGGTTGACCATGAGCTTCAAAAATATAAATAGCCAAGGCTCTCATTTGATCACCGCTTAATTTGACTAAGGTGAGGGTATTGTCAAACGGCATTAGCTCATAAACATTCCCTATAGTCAGATCCCCTTTGTTAATTGTAGATCTTAATCCTCCGAAATTGAGAAGACAGATGGATTTTTTCATTGCATCTGGGCCAATATCTTTAGTTTTAGCTCCATACTGCAATCCGGCTTCAAACACAACATCTGCAGCAAAATTCCCCAATGGAGATTCAGGAGCTTCTTTTTCAAGGTTATAGTTTGCTTTTCCAATTAATTCTTCCATTTGGCTGTCCATAGCTGCTTTATACGGCGCAATTAAACTATCTAGCTCAGAGCTAGAATTGTCGTCAATTACTTCAGCATTTCCGGCTGAATAATTCGCTATTTTTTGATTTCCACAGGCGGCTAGAAACCCAACTAATAGAAGCCCAACAACAATTCGCATCATGTTTATTTAGCGATTTTCTTAAGAATGATATAGGTAGGAAAGTGATCTGAATACCCATTCTGGTAGGCTCCACCAGCATGCGTTCTCAGCGGATATCCTTTGTAATTTCCTGTAGGATTAATCATGTATGGCTTACTGAATACTTCTGATTTATGCAACACATAAGTAGACGCGTCCTCGCTAATTAAAGGCTTAGATATAATGATCTGATCAAATAAATTCCATGAATCACGGTAAGCTAAAGTTCCAATGCCTTTCTTGAATTTTGTATACATAGTATTATACATGTCTCCTTCTTTAACTTTTGCTTTTTTACCTTTTGCCTTAATGTATTCTGTTACCGCAACATTAATAGGATCATCATTTAAATCGCCCATGAGTATAATTTTCGCCTCTGGGTTATCAGAATACAAAGAGTCAATAATTTTTCTTCCGAGTTTGGCGGCTTCTATTCTATTCTTTTCTGATGCTTGTTGACCACCTCTTCTAGACGGCCAGTGCGCAACTATAATAGAGACATCCTCTCCATCCATATTACCAGTAACAACGAGTTGATCTCTTGTTCTGTAATCTGGGTTATGAGGCATTTTTAATTCATATGACTTTGAATTTTTCAACTTGAAATACTTTTCTTGGTACAATAATCCAACATCAATACCTCTCCTATCTGGCGAATCAAAATGAACAATTTGATAATTGCGCTTTTTGATTTGAGGTTCTTTGACAAGATCTTCTAGCACTCTTTTATTTTCTATTTCGCACACTCCTAAAACAGCTGCTCCATCAGGCGTATATGCCGTTCCTATCTCAGAAATCACCTTAGCCATGTGATTTAGTTTTGTCACATATTTAGTTGAGTCCCAAGCCTTCGCTCCATTCGGCATGTATTCTTCATCCCAAATAGTAGTGTCATCTTCATAATCAAATAAATTTTCAAGATTATAAAATCCTACGCAAGCCACCTTATATTGAACTTGTTCTTGAGAAAATGATTGGAAAGCAGCAATCCCTGTAAATAATACAACTGCAGATAGTTTGAAAAGAAATTTCATTTTAGAGTTTTCGTAAATAAAGATCAAATTTATTGATAATAATCAAAAGGTGGACCAAACTAAATTACCGCTTTGTTAACAACTTATTATAACATTATTAAATTTCACTCTGAAACTTATTCGCTTGTACTTAATTTTGTAGCTTTGCAAAGCTTTTCTCAAAGGAAAAGCCACTTACTACATAATAAAAACATGTTGAAAAACTTTACACTGCTTGCAGTCTTGTCGCTTTCTAGCGCAATTGGTTGGGGTCAAACTGACACGACTAATATCGGATCAATTGAAGATACCTTAAATGATAATACGCCAGTTTTTATCTCCAATTTGGATGATGACATTTCGGGAGGTAATATTTCTGGATTATTGCAATCATCAAGAGATGTATTTGCAGCAACTGCCGGATTTAACTTCTTTGCAGCTAGATTTAGAATTAGAGGTTATGAGGGAGATAAAACAACCATCTTCATTAACGGAGTTCCAACAGGAGATGCGGTAACCGGTTTTTCACAATTCTTCAAATGGGGAGGTCTGAATGACGTTACACGTTATGCAGAAACAAAAAAATGGTTGACATCAAACCCTTACCATTTTGGCGGAATTGGTGGTTACTCAAACATTGATATATCTGCTACTTCTGTAAGAAAAGGTTGGAGAGTATCTTATGCCAATACCAACAGAGCTTATCGTCAACGTTTAATGGTAACATACGGAACCGGTATGCAAAAGAATGGATGGGCCTTTTCATTTTCAGCATCTGCAAGATATGCACGAGAAGGATACATTGAAGGAACCTATTATAACAATGCCTCTTATTATGCTGCAGCAAAAAAGAAGTTCAATGATAAGCATAGCCTAAATTTCTCGGTTTTAGGTGCACCTAGAGAAAGAGGAAGAAGTAACATCTTCGTTCAAGAAGTGTATGACTTAACTGGTAACAACTATCACAATACAAACTGGGGATGGCAAACCTTACCGAGCGGAGATTCGTTAAAAAGAAATGGAAACATAGCTAAAGAACACATTCCAATTGTAACAATGAATCACGAATGGAAAATTGATGAAAAAACAGTATTAAAAACATCTGTTTTAGGAAGTTTTGGAAAAAGAGGGAGAGAACGTTTAAACTGGTATGACGCGCAAGATCCACGTCCAGATTACTACAGATATCTACCCTCTTATTATGAAGACATCAACGATCAGGCAAATGCTGCCGTATATAGAAATGGATGGACAACTGGAAATACTGATTTTACACAAATTAACTGGGATCATTTATACCGAGCAAACGACAATAACATATATGAGTTAGAAAATGCAGATGGTGTAGATGGAAACACTGTGACAGGGAAACGTTCTAAATATATTATGGAGACACAATGGAACAATGAAGTTTCTGTGGCTTTCGCGTCTGTTTTGAACAAGACTTATGAGAAAATGAATTTAACGGCTGGAGCATATTATCAAATGCAAAGAAATCATGTTTACAAAACAATGACGGATTTGTTAGGTGGTGATTTCTGGGTAGATGTTGATCAATTTGCTGAGCAAGATTTCTTAGATCCTACTGCCGCACAAAATAATGCAGACACACCAAACAGAACGATTAGAGTTGGAGATGACTTTGGTTGGAACTATTATATGCACAATCATGAAGCAACGGCTTTTGCACAAATTGAATATAAATTAAAAAAGATTGATTGGTACGGAGCTGTAGAGCTTTCTGATCAGTTTTTCTGGAGAGAAGGTGTTTATAAAAACGGTAGATTCTTAGACAACTCACAAGGAAAATCAGAAGTGTTCAACTTCATCAATTATGCAGCTAAAGCTGGAATCACTTATAAAATTTCAGGAAGACAATTCCTTACTGCAAATGCTGCTTATTTAACAGAGGCACCAACAACAAGAAACATCTTTATTTCACCAAGAACAAGAGATTTCACGGTGGACAATCCAGTAAATGAGACGATTTATACTGGTGATGTTTCATATTTACTGAGATATCCAAAATTAAAATTAAGAGCGACTTATTATTACATGGAGCGTAAAGATGCTGTTTGGTCAAGAAGCTTTTATCATGATGAATACAGATCTTTCGTAAATTTTGTGATGGAAGACGTGGATTACTGGCATCATGGAATTGAATTAGGTGTAGACGGAACTATTGTTGGAGGATTAAGTGCGAACGGAGTTTTAGCTTGGGGTCAACATTTATACAATTCACGTCCAACAGCATCTGTATACAGAGATAACTCGGCTGAATTAATTGATGAAGATAAAACGATTTATTTACAGAATTATAAAATTGGTGGAATGCCGCAATCTGCAGCATCTGTTGGGTTAAAATATTCTGGTAAAAAATATTGGTTCGCAGGTGTTAACTTCAATTACTTCATGGACATTTATTTAGATCCTTCGCCAGACAGAAGAACAGCTGAAGCAGTAGCAACATTTGTTGAAAGTGACCCTCAATGGGATCAAGCTTTAGATCAAACAAGATTAGACAACGGATACAGTCTGAATTTAATTGGTGGTAAATCTTGGAAATTAGGAGATTATTACTTGAGTTTATTCGGGAATATCACAAACATCACAAATAATAGAAGTTTTGTAACTGGCGGATTTGAGCAGTTAAGATATGACAAAACTAATCTGGACAAATTTCCACCAAGAATTGGATACATGATGGGAATCAACTATTTCGTATCAGCAACTTTAAGATTTTAAGAAGATGAAGAAAATTATTTATATCACACTGGCATTGGTAGCATTTTCGGCTTGTAAAAAAGAGCCAGATTCGCCACCAGCGAACGTATTAAATCCAGATAAAGTCATTACAATAGACTCTTTAAGAGCTATGCAAATTGCGGTGTCTCCTGGAGGATTAGAAATTACGGATTCACTGCATACTTATGGTATTGTTACTATGGATGAATCATCTGGAAACATCTACAAAAACCTTTACGTTCAAGATGGCACGGCTGCAATTAATGTCAGACTAACAGCTTCTAGTGACTTTGCGGTTGGTGATTCAGTTAGAATCTCTTTAATAGGTGGATATTTAAGTGAATACAATGGCGTTATTCAATTAGATCAAATTGATCCGGATTTAGCAATAATCAGACAGTCTAGCGGAAATGAATTACCTGCTGCAGTCAAAACCATTTCAGAACTAAGTGTAGATGATGAAGCGCTGTTGGTACAATTGAATAATGTTCAGTTTACTGGAGGCGAGTTGTCTAATACCTATGCGGATGCGGTTAATCAATCTTCAGAGAATAGAATGGTAGAAGATTGTGATGGTAACACAGTAATCATTAGAACTTCAGGCTTTGCTGATTACGCAGGTGACATGGTTGCACAAGGAAACGGAAGCATCACTTGTATCGTGAACAGATTTGGTGAAGAATTGCAGTTAATCATTAGAGATCCACAAGAAATTAATATGGATAACGAAAGATGTGCTGGTCAAATTTTAGTTAAAAACTTTGATGATGATGATGTTAATTCTGGTGGCTGGATAACTGTTCAAGTAAGTGGACCTTCTGTAGACTGGGAAACAAGTACTGCCGGTGGAGCAGCTACGCCTTATGGTGTAATATCTAATTACAACGGAACGACAAATGACGCCTGTGAAAACTGGTTGATTTCGCCTTCAATGAACTTGTCGGCTTTAACTTCTCCGTCTTTACAATTTATGAATGCTTATAATTACTCTGGTCCAAGCTTGCAGTTAATGATTTCAACTGATTATTCAGGTTCTGGTGACCCAACCTTAGCAACTTGGACAGACTTATCTTCTCAAGTTACTTGGTCTTCTGGAGGATTTACCTTTGTAAACTCAGGAGTAATTGATTTATCTGGATACTTACAAGCTTCAGTTCATATTGCTTTTGTATATACAGGTGGTGCTTCAGATGGAAGCACATGGGAATTGGATGATATCATAATTAATGGTTAAGATGAAAAGAAATATAATTATAGCAATCGGACTAGTATTAGGACTTAGTTCTTGTAAAAAAGAATTTGACACTCCTCCTATTAACTATCCTGAAGACAATGGCTCAATTACCATTGATAGCTTAAGACAATTACAACAAGCCCAAGGTTCGGTTGCATTTGATGAAGACATTTCAGTTTACGGAATCATCACTATGGATGAGAATGACGGAAATATTTATAAGAGTGTTTACATGCAAGATCACACTGGTGCTATCAATGTAAGGTTAAGATCAGGTGGTGGTGTTTATCAAGGAGATTCTGTTAGAATTGCATTGAACGGAACGTACTTAAATCAATTCAACGGTGTTTTACAGTTAGACTCTGTTGGGGCAGATATTCATGTAATCAAACAATCTGTTGGCAATTATTTTGCACCAGAAGTTACCACAATCGACCAATTAACAACGGCAAAAGAATCGCAATTGATTCAATTAAATGATGTTCAATTTGTACAATGGCAATTGAATGAAACCTATGCTGATAAGGTAAATCAAGAATCTAAAGATTTGTTATTAGAAGATGCTAATGGTAACACAGTTGTTGTAAGAACGAGTGGGTACGCAAGTTTTGCTGACGAACAAGTTGCTCAAGGATCAGGATCAATCGTATTAATTGCCGCAGTTTATAATGGTGCCATGCAATTATTGATTCGTTCTTATGCTGAAGTGAATATGACAGGCACACGTTTCACAGGTCTAATTTTAAATAAAGACTTTAATGATGATGATCCATTTTCACAAGGTTGGACACAACAAGCGGTGTTAGGAAGTTTTGCTAATTGGGAAACATCTTCGGCTGGTGGAGCACCGAATCCTTACTGTGTAATTTCAAACTACGACTTTGATGCAGGATCAAACATTGCAACAGAAAACTGGTTAATTTCTCCTTCATTTGATTTAACAGGTGCCTTTGCTCCTACGCTTTCTTTTGATAACGCAGAGAATTATGGAGGGCCAGCTTTAGAAGTGATGATTTCTACTGATTATGTTAGTGGAGATCCTTATTCTGGAACTTGGACCGATATCAGTTCATTTGCGAATTGGTCTCCAGGAGGATTTACTTTTGTAAACTCAGGTGACATTAATATTTCACCTTATGTGGGTACAAATGTTCACGTTGCTTTTAAATATACAGGAAGCTCAAGTGACGGTTCAACATGGGAACTTGACAATATCATAATAAAAGGATAATAATAAATAACAATTTTAACTACTAACTTTAAAATAAAAAATATGAAGAAATTATTTACATTTTTATCAGCTGTAACTATTGCTACTGCTGCTAGCGCCCAAACTTACTTTGAGGATGATTTCGAAGGAGGTACTTTAACTGCAAATCACGCTTGGACGAGCCAAGTAGTTGCTAACCCTGACGCCATAACTGGTGAATGGATTTATGGAACAGTAGGTGGAAACTATGCTAAACTTTCAAACTTTGATGGTGCAAACCACATTTTGAATACTTGGTTAATCTCTCCATCAATTGACCTTTCTATGGGAACTCAAGTTGTAATGAACTTTACAATGACAAAGAGATATGATGGTGATGATATCGTTGTACATATTTCAAATGATTATGATGGAACTAGTGCTCCGAGTTCAGCTACTTGGACAGACGTAACTTCATTATTCACTTTAGATTCAGATGTTGGATCTTGGACTTTTGTTCCTTCTGGAGACGGTGACATTTCATCAAACATTTCTGGAACTTCAACTTATATTGCATTTGAATACATTGGTTCTGCAACAGATGGTTCTACTTGGGAAATTGATAACGTAAACATTCAAGAAGGAGGAACAGTAATCCCTACTTTGTCTATTTACGATATTCAGTACACATTAGCAGATCCAGCTGATTCACCTGAAGAAGGAAATACAGTTACAACTTCTGGTGTTGTTACTTCTATTTCTCAAGAAGATTCAGGAGATGGTTACTTTATTCAAGATGCTGACGGTTCTTGGAATGGAATCTGTATTAATGATGCAACCAATACTCCAAATGTTGGTGACTCAGTTGAAGTAACTGGTGTTGTTGAAGAGAATTTTGACTTCACAAGAATTGGAACTATTTCAAATTTTGTTAATCACGGTGCTTCAACTTGGCAACCAACTGCAGAATTAATTACTTCAAATGAAGCAGCTACTTTAGAAGAATATGAGTCAGTAATGGTTCAAATTTTGTCTACTGAATGTACAAACGACAACGCAGGTTTCGGATTATGGGAAACAAATGATGGTTCAGGAGTTGTTGGTGTTGATGATGATTGTTTTGTAAACTTTGGAGACTTAGGAAACTGGTATGATTTAACTGGAATTATTTCTTATTCTTTCTCTGCATACAAAATCAACCCAAGAACTGGTGCTGATCAAGTTGTTGTTGATTACGCAACTATCGTAGACAACACAATTAATTTTGACATCTACCCTAACCCGGCTACTGATTTAATCAATTTAAATGTTGATGCTAACGCAATCGTTGCTATTTACTCTTTAAGCGGAGCAAAAGTATTAGAAACAACTGCAACTAAAACAATTGATGTTTCTTCATTAGAAGCAGGTATGTACAACATTGTTGTAACAGCTAACGGAACTCAGTCAGTTGAAAAATTAGTGATTAGATAAGTTTAACTAACCACAACAAAATAAAAAGCTCTCTCGAAAAATCGAGAGGGCTTTTTTATGTTTTAATGGGAAATGTTTAAGCGATTATTCAGCATCCATCTCAGACCTGATTCGTTGGCTCAATTGTCTGTTATACGTTTCTTTAAGCCAGTTTAAATAGTTGTCAGTAGCTTTCGTGATACATTTTGTATAATGCTTTAATCTACGTTCAATGTCATCTTGTAACTCTTGTAATAAAAGCAAACCATCATACATATCTTCTGAATTCTCTTTAATCACTTCAAAGTGATTGTCTAGAGAAACATCAACTGCTTCTTTACCCTTTTTACCTTCATCTATGCACTGGTCATAAACTGCTTTCATTGAAAACAACTCTAATTTACCAGGGTTTTTGAGCTTTTCTTTAAGGTTTCTGTTCAATTCATATTCTGCTTCAAACAAAATATCATCCTCTTCACTTAATCTTGCTTCTAAGAATCGATCTGGATAGTTAAAAGCATCTTGCCAATCAATATACTCTTGCCAGTATCCGAAACGTCTCACGTTATTACCTAAATCAATGACCTGGAAAACTGATTTATTTTTCAATTTACGAGAACCACGACCAATCATTTGATGATAAAGCGTTAAAGACCGTGTTGCTCTGTTCAAAATAATCGTTTCTACAGTAGGTTCATCAAATCCTGTAGTCAAGATACCAACCGAAGTTAAAACGGCACCAGGAGTCTCTTTAAACCATTTAAGAATATCTTTTCTATCTGTATCAGAGAATGTGCTATCTAAGTGTCTAACCTTGTAATTATGCTTTTTGAATAATTCATAAACTGAACGAGATGATTCAATTCCTGAGTTAAAAATCAAAGTCTTCTTACCTACTGCTACTTCTTCATAGGCAAACAATAATTTTTCTTGCATGAAATAATTACTGTACACTTTATCTGAAGATGAAACCGTAAAGTCACCGTTCACCCCAATTTTCAATCCGTGAAGATTTACATCATACGTGTATGTTTCAGCATTAGACAAGTATTGATTTTCAATCAACGACTTAATACTTTCACCTACTATCAGTTTATCGTAATTGTCCTTTAACGGAAGTGCTTTGTTTGAACTCAAAGGCGTTGCCGTAACCCCTAGAATATTGACATTCTCAAAATATTGAAAAATCTTTCTGAACGAGTTGTTGTGCGCCTCATCCACAATTACAAGTCCAACATTCTTAATGAAATCTGCGTTTTCTTGTAATCGATTATTCAAAGTTTCAACCATTGCCGTGAACGATTGAAATTCGTCTTGATCGTCAAGCGTTTTAACCAAACTATTAATTACCTTGTTATCCACGTTCAAAGCATTCAATTGTTTTGAAGTTTGAATACACAACTCAATACGGTGCGTTAAGATTAAAACTTTTTTATTCGTTTTTTTGATGTAATCTCGGGCAATGTTCGAAAATATCACTGTTTTTCCCCCACCGGTTGGCAGCTGAAACAACAGATTAAAATTTTCACCCTCTTTAACCAGTTCGCTAATTATCTGGTTTACAACCTTTTTCTGGAATGGATATAATTCTTTTTTCTTAAAAAGGCTCTTGTCTATCATAATGGGAAGGCTGATTTAAATCGCCGCAAAAATACGTCCTTTATATTGAAACTCAAAATTATCAAGGCCTATTCTTGAAATCTTATTCACAATCTCTATACTCAAATCGATTTTTTTGATGGATTTGAGACCAAAATTGTAAGGCAAAGAAGTTATATTTGTCTATTCAAAAAATTAATCAAAACACATCCAAATGAGTGACCAAATAGAAAAAGTAAAATGTTTAATAATCGGATCAGGTCCTGCGGGATATACTGCAGCAATTTATGCAGCTAGAGCAAACATGTCTCCGGTATTGTATCAAGGACTTCAACCTGGTGGACAATTAACCACTACAAACGAAGTAGAAAACTTTCCTGGTTACCCAGATGGTGTTACCGGACCAGAAATGATGATTCAATTGCAAAAACAAGCAGAACGTTTTGATGCAGACATTAGAACTGGGTGGGTTTCAAAAGTAGATTTTTCAGGACCTGTTCACAAAGTTTGGGTGGATGAGAAAACTGAAATTCATGCGGATACAATTATCATTTCTACGGGAGCTTCAGCTAAATATTTAGGTTTAGAATCTGAGCAACACTATTTACAAATAGGTGGAGGCGTATCTGCTTGTGCTGTTTGTGACGGATTCTTTTACAGAGGACAAGAAACTATCATTGTTGGAGCTGGTGACTCTGCTTGCGAAGAAGCGCATTACTTATCTAAATTATGTACTAAAGTTACTATGCTAGTGCGAAGAGATGAGTTCAGAGCGTCTAAAATCATGGCTGAGAGAGTAAAAAAGACTGAAAATATTGAAATCCTTTACAATACTGAAACTGTTGAAGTTTTAGGAGACGGACAAGGTGTAACAGGTGCGAAAGTAAAGAATAACAAAACAGGTGAAGAAACAGAGATTGCCGGAACAGGATTTTTCGTAGCAATTGGGCACAAACCAAACACAGATATCTTCAAAGACTGGTTAGATCTTGATGAGACAGGTTATATCATTCACAAACCAGATTCTACAAAAACAAATATAGAAGGCGTTTTCGTTTCAGGAGATGCGGCTGATCATGTGTACAGACAAGCAGTAACTGCAGCAGGGACAGGATGTATGGCCGCTTTAGATGCCGAAAGATATTTAGCAGCTAAAGAAGGATAATTTTCCAAATTAAATAAATATGAAACGTTCTTGAAGAGATTCAAGGACGTTTTTTTTTATTTCCGAACCAAATTCATATCAAAGGGCAATCTATTGATGATAGACCTTCCAAGTGTTAACTCGTCCGCATATTGCAGTTCTGTTCCTACAGCAACCCCACGAGACAAGGTGGTCACTTTAACGTCAAAATCCGCCAATTTTCTGAAAAGATAAAAATTAGTAGTATCCCCTTCCATTGAAGCATTAAGAGCTAAAATCACTTCAGCCACTCCTCCATTATTGAGTCGATTCAATAAACTATCAACGTTCAGGTCATTCGGTCCTATTCCCTCCATGGGAGAAATAACTCCGCCCAATACGTGATACTTTCCAAAGTACTGTTGCGTACTCTCAATGGCCAGAATATCTCTAATATCTTCAACTACACAAATTAAATCCCCTTTTCTTGACGGGTTTATACAAATTTCACAAATCTCAGCATCCGAGATATTTCCGCAGTCTTTGCAAGATTTTAAATTATCCTGAATATTTTCTAATGCCGAAGCGAACATTTTCAACTCGTCTTCATCCCTTTTTAAGAGGTTTAATACTAATCTCAACGCCGTTTTCTTACCGATTCCGGGTAAAGACGAAAAGTGCTCTACCAGGTCTTCTAAATATTTAGATGGAATATTCACAAGAACAAAAATAAGACATTCTTACAGCAGAAAATCAGCTTTGAAGAAAGAATATCAACATTTTAAAATCAATAAATTGATAACTTCGTTTTATGTACCAAGCTTCATTCAAAAAACTGACCTTAGAATTTAAACGTGCGGCAGGCACCTCAAGAGGAATCTTGAAGACAAAAAATTCATGGATCATTTCCATTTGCGAATCGTCAAATCCGTCATTTGTGGGAAAAGGTGAAGCATCCATAATTGAAAACTTAAGCCCCGAATGGTCTGATAAATTTGAAGATAAGTTAAACACAGTATTGAAGAATATCAATGATTATGCACAGGATTTATCTGCTTTGCAAGATTATCCTTCCATTCGTTTTGGTATTGAAATGGCGCTACAAAACTTGAAAGTTAAAAAGGAGCACATTTACCTTCCTTCACACTTCACTGATAAGGAAGAAGGAATTACGATAAACGGATTGATTTGGATGGGTGAAAAATCTTATATGCTTGAACAAATTAAATCTAAATTGGAACAAGGATTTAATTGTGTTAAGTTAAAAATAGGCGCCATAGATTTTGAAGCAGAGCTCGAACTTTTAAAATACATTAGAAGTAAATTTTCAAAAGATACTGTGGAATTACGTGTTGACGCCAACGGCGCTTTTAAACCTGAAGATGCGCTATCTAAATTGAATCAGCTAGCATTGTTTGATATCCACTCAATTGAACAGCCTATTATGGCAGGTCAGATTGAATATATGCATGAGTTATGCAGAAAGACACCTTTGGCTATTGCCCTTGACGAAGAATTGATTGGAGTCAACGGATGTGAGAATAAAACTCAACTCATTCAATCCATCAAGCCTCAATATATTATTTTAAAACCTTCTTTAGTTGGTGGATTTGAAAGTTCAGATGAATGGATAAAAGCAGCCGAAGAAAACAACGTTGGATGGTGGATAACCTCAGCACTTGAGAGTAATATTGGATTAAACGCCATTGCTCAATACACCTTCAAAAAAAACAACCCCATGCCTCAAGGATTGGGCACGGGGTTATTGTATACAAATAATGTTGATTCCCCTTTAAAAATAGAAGGAGATCAATTAAAGTTTGTTCCTAGTAAAATGTAACTTCACCAGAGTCAACGCTATACATTGCTCCAACGATTTCAATTTCTCCAGCTTTTTCTAATTCAGCTAAAACCGGACTTTTCTCTCTGATTTCTTTAATAGATTGGTGTACATTCTCTTCTGAAACCAATTCAGCATACTCAGCAGAATAATCCTGATTTCCAACTTTCTCCATTGCAGGTTTAACTTTAGACAACAAAGTAGTTAAATTACCCATTTCAACATGTTTACATGCTCCGTGCACTGCTCCACATTTCGTGTGCCCCATTACTACAACAATTTTTGATCCTGCTAATTTACAAGCAAACTCCATTGACCCTAAAATGTCTTCATTAATTACATTTCCTGCAATTCTTGCTGAAAATATATCTCCGATACCTTGGTCAAAAACTAACTCTGCTGGAACTCTAGAGTCAATACAACTTAAAATTACTGCAAATGGGTATTGCCCCGTACTTGTTGCCAATACTTGCGATTGCAAATCTCTTTGTGCCTTTGTATTGTCAATAAACCTTTTGTTTCCCTCTGCTAAGATTCTATGCGCATCTGCAGGAGTTAAATTTTCTTGTGTTTCTTTTGTTTGTGTTCTCATATTTTATGTTTTCGTTTGTCCCATTGATTTCAATAGGATTGGTAATAATTTCTTTTTTAATGACCGACACTAGCTCCACCTAGCTTTTCGGCGTGAATAATTTCTAAATTAATTTTTCTTTCTTCACAAGAGATTTTGAAATCTTTTATGGCCTCTGCTATATCATAATCAACGTGTGCAACATTGGATAAATCAATAACTACTTCCTTACCATCTTCTATTTCATCTAAGATTCTAAGAATTTTTACCTTATTCAAAAATGAAGCATGTTGAGCAAGTTCTAAATGTATTACCTCTTTACTATTTGACTCATTGATGTCTTTGAAAAAAGCAAGCTTATACTTTTTTAAATCAAATTGGTAATGTCTAAAAAGGATAATTATAAACGCAACTACCAATCCGGCTCCTACTCCTTTTAATAAATCTCCTCCAGGAACGTGCATTACCGCTATTACTGTAACAAAAGGAATAAACTGAGCGAACCCTGCCTTCCACATGGCAACTATTGATTTTGGACTAGCCAATTTCCAACCAATAAGTAAGAGAATTGCTGCTAAGGTTGCTCTTGGAATCAAATTCAAAACACCTGGAATTGCAACAATAAAAATAACCAAGAAAACTCCATGAATAATAGCTGAATTTTTACTCTTTGCGCCTGCACTAATATTTGCAGTTGATCGCACAATAACTTGAGTAATCGGTAATCCACCAATCAGTCCTGAAAGTAGGTTTCCTAGTCCTTGTGCCTTTAACTCTTTGTTCATTGGTGTTCTTCCTTTGTAAGGATCCATTTTATCTGTTGCTTCTACGCAAAGTAGCGTTTCAATACTTGCTACAATAGCAATCACTAAGGCTATTCCATATACTCTTGGATCATTCAATGCACTAAAATCAGGGAAAAAGAACATATCCTGAAATTCTTCAACGTTTTTTGGTTCTGGAACATTTACTAAATGTGTTCCCGTAATAGCATAATCTCCGCTCAAGAATAATAATGAAACTCCAATTGACACGATAATTGCCAATAATGGTCCTGGAATAAGACTCAAAATCTTTGACTTTTTAATCATTTTAGATCCCCAGAAAATTAAAATCAAAAGTGAAATAATAGCCACTATTGTAGCTCCGGTGTGAGTATAATTTACCGTATTCCAAAGTTCAGTGAATGTATTTTCGCCATCCATTTGATCAAAACCCCAATCACCTTCAACGTCTTTGTCATAACCAAAAAAGTGAGGAATCTCTTTTAATAAAATAGTTATACCAATACCGGCAAGCATTCCTTTAATAACAGAAAAAGGTATATAGTATGCGATAACACCTCCTTTTAAAAATCCAAAAATTAATTGAATTACACCTGCTATTGCCACCGCTAAAATGAACTTTTCAAATCCACCATTGTCGAACCCACCAAAGGTGATGATTGCGGCAGAAACAATCGTTATTAAGCCGGCTGCTGGACCTGAAACTCCAAAACGAGACCCAGATGAAAATCCTACAATGATTCCACCAATAACTCCGGCTATAATTCCTGGGATAGCACTACCCATTGAAGCGGCTACACTTCCTTCTGCACCATGTGCGGTTGATGCTAGGGAAATCCCTAAGCAAAGTGGCAATGCCACGAAAAACACGACTAGACCTGAGGCCAAGTCAAACTTAATATTTGATTCTTTTTTCTTTTTTTCCATTCTAATGATATTATCCTAATAGTATTGCTGATTCAGTAATTGAATCGCAAAAAATTTATTTAAGGCTTTTCACCTTGCTACATAAACTAGGATAACTCTGGTGGTGGGGAGACAACGGCAGGAAAAAACTCAAGTGTGAGTTGCTGAAGTTTAAAATAACTTACCTGCCCACTGAAAATATAAGAATATTCTCCCGACTGTTGATCATTGCAGAATTTCTCGAATTCCTCTGTATCATCCACTTTTTCTTCTTCAGAATCTTCTTCAGCAACGTTTTCTATCAAAACGACTTTCTTATCCATAAAGGTATAACAAAGTTTAATCGCTGGTTTCAAACAAATTGCAACAACTAAAATCATCAACAGTCCTTTGGACACTGATAATTTCAAGGCTTTTATTTTGTTCAAATCTTTCATCTTTTTTCTAGAATTTTAAAAATACTAAATCTGAGAACATATCACAGCCTTAAACATATTAATCTCAATATTATTTCAAACTTAGTTATGGTAAACAATAATTCTTATATTGATTTTCTTATATTTGTTTAGAATCAATTCTCACAATAAAATGACATTAACCATAGAAGGACAAAGACGATCATTAAAGGTAGATATCAATACTGAAAATGGTGAATTTGTGCTAGCCGGTGTTTCATTGCCAGAGAATACTAATTCTTTCTTTGAGCCTATTTTAGAAGAATTAGAAGCGTATCTTAAAAAACCTTTGCCGCATACAACCGTCAATTTTTTCATAGAATATTTGAACACAAGTTCTGCCTTATTTCTAAGAAGAATCGTTATGATGTTAGAAGAAGAGTTAGGTAATGAACGCTTAACTGTAAATTGGCATTACGAAAAAGATGATGAAGATATTGAAGAATTTGGTGTTGACTTCAAATCTGTTTTTAAGGTGGTTCAAATTAACTTGATTCAAATAGACGAAAACCCTTACACTTAGTCAATCTTACTCCAACATTTTTCGCAAAGCGATCCAGTACTATTATCAATAGTGCTGATTTTTTCATTTGCATCATTCATTAAACATGCTTTTTCTGGACAATGCTTCAAACCCAACACATGACCTACTTCATGACAAGCAATCCTGCACAACCTGACAAAAAACTGTTTTTCTGTTCCGTTTTTCCTTAACCTATTCGAGGATACCACACAAGAACTCCCTCCTATTCTTCCTAAACCATAAATTCCAAAATCTCTGTATTGCCAAGTAGGATCTTTAATTTTAGTTCTTGCGGCATCTTTATATTTTGTAATAGAGATGTCTTTATTGGTCAGCCCGACAACAATATCTACACTATCTGGCTTGTTCTCACTCAACCACTGAACAAGTGTATCTGCCCGATATCTTGGATACCTAATTTCAGTGTAAGCTTCTTTTGGCAGCGGAATAGGCTCTAAAACTTCTACACGTAAACTATACATGTTAGCTATTGCCGTTTGAACAGAATCTATCTCACCTTGTTTTACATCTCCAAATGGCTGGATACCGATAACCGTTACTTTACTTTTCCAAATTTTAAACTCTCCCTCTTCGGAACAAGCATAAAAAAAAGCAACTCCGAAAAAAATCAGAATTGCTTTTGCAATCATTTTATTTTTCATACAATCTTATTTCATGTCGATTGCCTGAAGTGTGTTCATCATTAAAGATGCTATTGTCATTGGGCCTACTCCTCCAGGAACAGGTGTAATGTAAGAAGATTTAGCTGCCACCTCATCAAATTTAACATCTCCTAACAATTTAAATCCTGACTTTTTAGTGGTGTCTTCAACTCTGGTAATTCCAACATCAACTACAACTACTCCATCTTTCACCATATCTGCAGTTAGAAATTCTGCTTTTCCTAAAGCAACAATTACAATGTCAGCTTTCTTCGTAATTTCTGAAAGATTCTTTGTTCTAGAATGCGTCAGTGTTACAGTACAATTACCCACCTTGGTATTTCTAGCCATTAACACACTCATAGGCGAACCTACAATGTGACTTCTACCGATTACAACGCAATCTTTTCCAGAAGTTTCAATATTATATCTATCAAGCAATTCTAGAATGCCCGCAGGAGTAGCTGGTAAAAAACAAGGAAGGTCTAACATCATCCTACCTAAGTTCTCGGGATGAAAACCATCTACATCTTTCATAGGGTTTACTGCAAGCGTTACCTTATGCTCGTCAATATGATCAGGCAAAGGAAGTTGAACGATAAAGCCATCAATGGCATCATCATTATTCAATTCGTCAATTTTGGCTAAAAGATCAGCTTCAGTAACACTTGTTGGGAGCTTAATTAAGGTTGAATCAAAACCTACCTGTTCACAAGCTTTTACCTTGGCATTCACATAAGTTAAACTAGCTCCATTCTCACCAACAATAATAGCTGCCAAATGTGGTGCTCTTTTACCTTCAGCTTTTAGTTTTTGAACCTTATCTGCAATCTCTAATTTAATTGCTGCTGATGTTTTTTTACCGTCTAATAGTTCCATATGCTAATATAACTTTTGAAAATTGAATTCAAATGGATTCGTTGTTTTTCTTTACTTCTTTGAGGTCACTCTCATTTACTTTTCCACCATCATTTCCCCAGGCATTTAAAATGTAATTCACTACATCTATGGCTTCTTGATCTGTGACGTTTTGAGCGGGCATAACTTGTTCATACACGACCCCATTTACAGTCATTTTTTCATCTGAACCGTAAATTACTTGTTTTAACGCACGGTTTGGGTCTTTTAATAAGTAATCGCTTTGAAATAAAGGCGGGAACGTCCCTTCTAATCCTTGACCATCTTTCATATGACAGGCCACACAACTTCTATCATACACTTCTTTTCCAGGCTTAAATTCACTATCCTGAGGTAGTTTATCATAATCATCTACTTCTTTTGAGCTTGAAGAACCACCACAAGAAAAAAGGCAAAGCAAAAAAAACAAGTTGAAAAGCTTCATAGAAATTCTTTCAACAAAATTAATTTTTTTCTACGAATGTGAGTTGGTTAAACTGCATATATCGATCACCATTTTGAATGGTATCGAATCCCTCAATAACATCTGAAGAGGCATTTTTTGGATACTCAGAAATTGTAAATGGTTGTAAACTAAAGGTTACTTTCCCTAAGTAAAGACGATTATCTTTGACATACCAATCTTTTACTTTTGTTTCTTCCCGCAATTTGCTGTTTGTAAAAAAATCTACTTTGCCAGTTCCATCAGCATTAATTGTGATAATATCCCAAGCCTCATCTGAATAATAATGCTTCCAAATTCCAATTAAAGAAGGTGCTTCGTCAATTAATTTTTCTTTAGAGCAAGAAACTAGAAATGCTAGTAATGAAGTTATTATAACTGCGGCTTTCACTGAATCTAAAGTAGTCATTTTAAATTAAAACTGACTTAATATGAAATCAACTTAAAGCATCAACCTTTGCACAAAAAATTAAGATGATATCAGACATTCAACAAAGTGAATATTTACAAAGTTTAGCAGCTGCGAAGTTCGTACAACAAGGATTACTTCCACAAAAAAGACATTTCAAACGCTTATTTCCCGATTCGTTCGTTTTTTACGCTCCACAAAATATAATATCAGGAGATTTTTATTGGATTGGAGAAAAACATGGACTCAAATATATAGTTGTAGGAGATTGCACCGGACACGGCGTTTCTGCTGCTTTATTATCGGTTTTAGCGCTTAATTTGTTTGAGTATGTAATCATGAATAAAGGCATCAAGAAAACCAATAAAATCCTTCAAGAAATCGATAAAAAATTTATTGAGAGTTTTAAGGATTCAGATAAAATCAGTTTTGATACACCCTGGATTGATCTTTCGGTTCTATGCATTGATTATGAAAATAACAAAGTGCACTATTCATCTGCCAATCGAAAAATCCTTCACTTAAACAACAAAGGAGAGCAGACGCTTTTTAAAGGAAGCAAGTATCCAATTGGCGGTTGGAAAATTGAAGAGCAACGATCATTTGATTCTAGTAGTTTTAAGTTTAAAAAAAATGATTCTATATACATTGGTTCTGATGGCTTTCAAGATCAAATTGGAGGTCATAAAAACAAGAAATATTCGTCTAAAAGATTACACAATTTCTTGGTGGATATCGCCCATTTACCCTGTAATCTTCAAGCAGAAAAGTTGGCGATTGAATTCGGAGGATGGAAACAAAAAAATGAACAAGTGGATGATGTTTGTATTGTTGGATTGAAGTTGTGAGATTAAATAAATTCCGAAACATTTGAAACCGCGATCTAATTATCAATCGCATCAAGGAATTTGAAGGTTTTTTTATTTCAATGTTTAAACATACATCCTAGTTTTTATGCTAATTTTGCATGCTCAGTATGAATCAACGTCTAGCTCCAGCATATCTTCTCACATTTGTAAATGTACTTGGCTTCAGTATCCTGATGCCGGTGTTACCGTTTATTGTTGAAGATTATGGAGCTCCTAAATGGGTTTATGGTCTTCTGTTGACTTTGTATTCTGCATTTCAATTTTTAGGAGCACCTTATTTAGGCGCGCTGTCAGATGAAAAAGGGAGAAAGCCCATTTTGATAGTTTCACAGGCCGGAACACTTCTCAGCTGGATTGTTTTCATAATTGCTTTATCGTTGCCTGATATTCCTGTGTGGGGATATTCCTTGCCCTTATGGATAATTGCCTTGTCTAGAATATTAGATGGTATTACTGGTGGAAATGCGTCTGTAGCGAACGCTTATGTGGCAGACATCACAACAAAAAATGAAAAGTCCTATATTTTCGGCTATTTAGGAGGAATCGCAGGTCTAGGAATGATCATTGGTCCAGGATTAGGAGGATTCGCAGCAAGTTCTTCTATTGGTTACTTGGGAACTTTATTCGTTGCAAGTGGAATCTCTATCATTACTCTTATTACTTTGTTTTTCTGGTTAAAAGAATCTAACCCACCTGAAAACAGAATTGAAAAGAAGCGCCACAATTTAGCGCACAGTATTTTAATTTTTAGCAGGATCAAAGAAGCGAATCCAAAACCAATAATAAAACTGCTTTTTATCATGAAGTTTTTGTTTTCAGTGATGATGGCTTTCTATATTGCCACAATTGCCTTGTTTCTTAAAGACTTGTTTAAGTTTAATGTAGAAGAACTAGGGGTATTCATGCTTGTGGTTGGCGTTTTTCTTGCGTTTAATCAAGTGGTGATGTCAAAAATGTTCATTCGAAAATTCGGTGCACCAAAAACTTTATTAATTGGATTGAGTCTGACATTTTTCGGGCTATTTTGCATTACTCTAACAGACAACCTCATATTATACTGCATTTTCTATTATGTTTTAAATCTAGGATTATCCATCTGTTTTCCAACATTTAACTCTTTAATTACAACGAATGCCAACCCCAAACGTCAAGGTGAAATTTTAGGCATTTCTGAATCGATCAACTCTTTGGCCATGGCTTCTTTTCCACTTATTGCAGCTGCTGTATATCAATACTACGGATATTATGTCTACTATTTTATTGCTGCCTTACCATTAGCCGCCTTGCTCTTGGCTATGAGTAAAATAAAAACCCTGCAATCAGAATAAGTCGCGAAAAATAGCCTGAAATCGTCTAAAAATAAATTGGCATCAACGATTGTTGTAACTTGCAATTCAAAACCACTATTCATCTTTAAATTGAAAAGAAAAAGATGAAGGCAGTTTTCCTATTTCCAATAATTATTCTTTTCTCATGCCATAAGCAAAATGAAAAGCTAAAAGAACACTTGAAAACCAATGCCTCTGATTCAACAATAATCTATAAAAGTGAAGCCGTAGAAATTATCTATCGTTGTAATGATGTTGTATACAAGGAGAATCACTTTAATCATCAGCAGGTATTAACTAAACAAATAGATTACGATACCGTAAATGGAGGGTTTTACTATTCCTACTTTTATGACAACGGTATTTTAGCTGAATCCGGAAAGCAAGGTGAATTCAATGGTTGTGGAGTAGAAATTGGTCCTGTTCGGCGTTATGACGCAACGGGCAATTTATTATCAGAAGAACAGTATCGTTATGCTATGCCAGAAAATGAAGAAGGTTGTCATTCAATGGAAATTGTAAGAATTGTTTCTGAATACCAAATTGGTCAACTTTTGAGCGTTAAAACCTATTGTTCTAGCTACGAAAGTGAAGAACAACTTTGTTTTGAATAAAAAAAACCACTTTCTTTTCTCGTCCTTACTTCCCTCATCTACAACGCTTAACTTGAATTCTTTTTCAGAAAATGGAGATGCTGGTTAAAGTAAAATGAACTTTTATTGAATACACCTGTTCTTATAGAAACAAAAAAACTACATTATGAAAATTAAGAACATTTTTGCATTAGCAATATTCGGAACGATTGCTTTAACATCTTGTAATAAAGATAAAAACAGAGTTGAAGACTTTTCTTACGCATTCAATACCGGACAAGTTGATGCTTCATATGCATATGACGGGACACATGCTTCAACATTATCTGCTGATCTAACATTAGAAGGTCAAAAAGAAGGTACTATGATTACATTGACTTTGAACAATACGATTGACGGTGAAATGTATGCAACTCACGCACATGATGCTGCGGATCCAGCAGTAACACCTAACATGACACCGTATGACGAGACTCCGAATGGAGATGTATGGGTACAAATGATCGCTGGAAATGGTGGATCTGTAAGCGCAAGTCAAATGTCAAGCATGTCTGTTACTGAATTAACAGAAACTTATGAAGGATTTTTAGTTGTTCATGACCCTTTACAAGGAATCACTACAACTGATCCAACTACATACGTTATTTTAGGATCTTTCGCTAGAAACTAGTACAAACATTTGTTTAATAAGGGCCTTTCAACTTCAATAGTTGGAGGGCTTTTTTGTGCGATAATATTTAATTTGATTACTCCCTTCGGTCGTGATCACAGTTGGGAGAAGCTTCACAATTTTGAAAGCGCCAAATTCTGCGAATTTGTACGCACTTTTTTTAGCCAAACTTTCTGGAGTAAACTCCGAAAGTATTGGCATAAAAAAAGCGCTAACTCAATGAGTTAGCGCTTTCTAAATTGTGGCGGAGAATGAGGGATTCGAACCCCCGGTACCTTGCGGTACAATAGTTTTCAAGACTACCGCATTCGACCACTCTGCCAATTCTCCGGGGCAAAAGTAGATATATTTTTTTGACCACAAACAAAAAATTTGAAAAAATTTCAAGGTTTTTTCTAAGTGCATCAATTTTAAACCGTTAAATAAATATTGCAACCCTTTGAATCAATTTTCACTGTTCATACCTTTGATAAACCTTATCTTGTCCTAAATTCAACCTATGAAGAAATATTTATTCGTGTTTTTTGTCATGCTGACAACCGTTGCCACAGCAAAACCTAAGGTTTATTTCAACTTCAAAACCTTTTATACTCCTGAGCAAACACCTTATGTTACTACCCTACTACAGTTTTCTGGTGGAACTTTAAAATACTTTAGTGCAGAAGGTGGATTACAATCAAGTATTGAAATCACTCAAATTTTTAAATTAAAAGACAGCATAGTTTTAGCGGATAAATACATCTTGAATTCACCTGTAATGCAAGATTCAATAGTAGAGGATTTCTTTGATATTCAGAATTATGGTTTAGCCCCAGGCGATTATGATTATGAACTCGTAGTAAAAGATTTAACTTCAGGCGAGTCAATATCTGGACAACAAAGGATGCTGGTTGCTCCGAATAAGAAAAGCAAATTGAAATTTTCTGATATCGAGTTCATTCAATCAGCTGCTAAAAGTGAAGAAAAAAACAATTTCGTCAAAAACGGGTTTTTCTTGCTTCCATACATGACTAATTATTTCCCACCTGAAATGAGCAAAATTGCCTTTTATCTTGAGTTGTATAATTCTGAAGAGGTGATTGGTATTGGAGAGAAGTTTTTATTAACCTATTCAGTTTCAGATTATATCACCAAAAAAGATATTGAAGGTGTATTTCAGTTTCAACGACTAACAGCTGCGCCAATTGTCCCTGTAATTGGTCACTTGCCCATAACATCTGTTCCCTCAGGTGATTTCAATTTGACTTTAAATATTGTTGACAAAAACAATGATACTATTTTGAGCAAAGAAGTATTTTTCCAAAGAAGATCTGATATCAATGAACAGTTGTTAAGTCTTGATGATGTTGAAATTGACGGCAATTGGTTGGCAGAAATCCCACAAGATTCTATTCCCTATTACTTAGGAAGCATCATGCCGATTAGCGAACGTTTTGAATATGAAAACATCCGTAAAATGTTAAAAGGTACAGATACGACTAGCATGCGGAAATACCTATTCGCATTTTGGAAACAAACCGCTCCTGTAGATACAGAGGTAGAATGGTATAAGTACAAGCAACAAGTCTCTAAAGCAGAAAAATTATTTGGCACTCAAATTAAGTATGCATTTGAAACTGACAGAGGAAGAATCTGGCTGAAATATGGTGCTCCTGACCAATTTATTGATCGTCCAAATGAGCCGAGCGCTTACCCCTACCAAATTTGGCATTATTATAGAATTGGTAAACGATCAGATATAAGATTTGTATTCTATAATCCAGATTTAGTTACCAATGATTACCCTATGCTGCATTCAGACATGCAAGGAGAGCTGCAAAACTACCGTTGGCAAAATGATTTGCATAAAAGAGATTCACCTAACACCAATTTAGATAATCCAGGAGGATCTTCTCAATACGGTGGGAATTCAAATCTTTATTACAACGAAATTAACAGATAGGGCTGCATTTTTATTAATTTCACGTTCCGCATAAATTTAGGCGGTGAAAATTATGGAAGTAGCAGTTGTCATACTAAATTATAACGGGAAGTCTTATTTAGAAGAATTTTTACCGTCTGTTATTGAGTATTCAAAAGAAGCTTCTATTTATGTCGTTGACAATTGCTCAACAGATGATTCTGTTTCCTTTTTGAAGTCAACTTATCCTGATTTATTGCTGATTGAAAATGAAAGCAATGGAGGATTTGCTAAAGGTTATAATGAAGGATTAGCTAAAATTAAAGCAGACTATTATGTATTGCTCAATTCAGATGTAGAAGTCACCCAAAATTGGCTTCAACCTTGCATTGAATTACTGAATAATAACCCTTCAATTGCTGCATGTCAACCTAAAATCCTGGCCCAAAAAGCAAAATCAAAGTTTGAACATGCTGGGGCAGCTGGGGGATATTTAGATAAAAATTTCTACCCATTTTGTAGAGGCAGAATTTTCTCAGAAGTAGAAACAGACGAAGGTCAATACAATGAAGATTGCGAGGTTTTTTGGGCTACTGGAGCTTGCCTTTTTATAAGAGCAGAACTCTACCACAAATTAGGCGGTTTGGATGAAGACTTCTTCGCACACATGGAAGAAATAGATTTATGTTGGCGATTGAAAAAACAAGGACACCAAATCTATTATTGCGGTGCATCTACTGTATATCATGTAGGTGGAGGAACGCTTGATTACATGAATCCAAAGAAAACTTACTTAAATTTTAGAAATAGTTTATTCATGATTTATAAAAATTATGAAGGCCCATTATTCTTAAAATTAATATGGCGTTTAAACTTAGATGGATTAGGAGCCATGGTTTTCTTAATGAAATTTCAATTCTCTCATATATGGTCAGTATTTAAGGCTCACCTGGCATTGTATGCCAACCTTAGCACCTTATCAAAAAAGCGGGCTCACATCAAATCTACTAGTGGTAAGCCTAACATGAAGGGACTATACACAAAGAACATCACCTTCAAAAAATTCCTTTCAGGAGTAAAAAAATTCTCCGAATTAAATTCAGAAGATTTCAAGTAAACAGACTATTTAAAACATTTTAGGAACGATTGCGTATAAAATGAATTGGCACGAATTGTGTCTTAAAAGCTTACGTTATGAAAAATGTAATTTTACTCTTAGGATTAGTCAGTTGTTCAACTGCATTCAATCAGGGATTGACATCACCTGCTTTAGAATCTGCGCTGAAAAGCCCAGAAAAACAGCATAATTTAGATTTATCAAACAATGAATTGACAGGTTTACCTGAAAGCATTGGAAGTTTGAAAAACCTATATTTTATTGATTTAAGTGATAATCAGATTGTGTTTTTGCCTGAATCTTTTTGCGATATGGCGGCTCTCTCCATGATTAATGCATCTGACAATAACTTGAAACGATTACCTTCCAATATTCAAGAACTTCATCATTTACATTCATTGGTTTTATCCAAAAACAAAATCAGCTCATTACCTGAATCCATCTGTGATTTAGATTCGCTGGATGCTTTAGATGTTTCAGAAAATGCTTTACGAAGTTTACCAGAGTACTTTGGGAATTTATCAATGCTTACAAGTTTAGATTTAAACGAGAATCAAATTAGTGAGTTACCAAAATCAATAGCGAACCTTACATCTTTAAACCATATTGGATTAAGTGATAATAAATTAAGCACATTACCTTCTGGTATGTCTTTGATGACCAATCTTACATATCTAAACTTAAGTGGGAATCAAATTTCTAAATTTCCAAAAGCCATAATTGAAATGTCCGCATTGACAGATTTGAATTTGAATAGAAACGAATTGAAAGCTTTATCTGATAAAATCACACAACTTAAAAATTTAGAATATCTTGATTTAGATGGGAATGAACTGAGTAAATTACCTAAAAATATTGGAGAGTTATCAAATTTAATTAGTCTTCACGCAGAGAGTAATCAAATTACAAGCTTACCAGAATCTATTGGAAATCTCAATAATCTGAACAGCTTGAGTTTAAAAGACAATCAAATTGTTAGTCTCCCCTCTTCTATTGGAAAACTTGTTAAGCTTCAAGAATTATACATTTCTGCAAACGGGATTGCTTTGTTACCCGAAACATTTGGAGAGTTAAAGTCTTTAAGCAAATTAAATCTTGAAGATAACTTCTTAATTGATTTACCTGAGAACTTTGGAAAATTAACATTACTTGAAGATTTATATTTAGGAGGAAATCAAATCACAGAGCTTCCTGAATCGTTTGGTAAATGCACAGGGCTGTTAAGAGTTGATCTTTCAAGAAATAAACTAAGCACCTTACCAGAAACTATTGATGGTTTGTCTATGTTATCTGAATTGAATTTAAGAGAGAATCAAATTACTGTTCTTCCTAAAGAAATTGGAGCATTAACAAACCTAACAGAGTTAAGTTTGAATGAGAATTTATTAAAAGAGCTTCCTAACACCATAGGAAACTTAGGCAGTCTTACTTCTCTCAGTTTAGATGGCAATCAACTAACGAGTTTACCAGAAGACTTTGGTGATTTGAAAAACTTAAAGCGTCTTTATTTACAAGGTAACAATATCAAAAAACTACCTGAAAGTTTTACCAACTTAAAGAAACTGGCTTATTTAAATATGGATGCGAATAACCTGAAAACGCTTCCAAAAAACATCTCAGAGTTGACATCATTAAACTACTTGAGTTTAGAGAACAATTCTCTGAAGTCTTTGCCAGAAAGCATAGGAGAATTAATAAACTTAAAAACCTTGATTTTGAAAGGTAATTTGTTCTCAGAAAAAGAACAGGCAAGAATACGAGCTTTGGTTCCGAAAGATTGTGACATCAGATTTTAAACAAAAAAAGCCCGCTTGAAAATTCAAGCGGGCTTTTTTTATAATGAGAAAACGCTCTTATAATATTGCGTCTAATTTTTCTGTTAATTGAGCTTTAGGAACTGCTCCTACTGACTTATCAACAACTTCACCATTCTTAATGAACGCTACTGTAGGAATATTTCTTACTCCAAATTTAGCTGCAATAGCTTGGTTGTTATCAACGTCAACTTTACCAATGATTGCTTTTCCTTCGTACTCGGTGTGCATTTCATCAATAAGTGGACCGATCATTCTACAAGGTCCGCACCATGCTGCCCAAAAATCTAATACTACTGGTTTATCTGATTTTCCAACAATCTCTTCGTAGTTTGCGTCTGTAATTTCAACTGCCATAATTATTCTTTTTAATCTTTAATATTTCAATTTAATCTCTTCAACATGTATACCAAATTGGGTTTGCTGCCATGTTGTCGTTAATTAGAACGAATTTGAGGTTTTCGTCTTACAAAAATGTCAAATTTCTGCCTTTATTTCTTCTCTTTTTGAAAAAATCCACAAAAAGATATAAACAACTGCCGCGTTTATCCCCAATAATTCTGATCCGAAAACATAGCCGGTTTCTGCTTTAACAAATATATCATGAGCAATATAGATGAGAATAGGCACTAGAATACAAATGATGGCAGATGCCATATCCATTACCTTCCGTTTAGAAATAATGCCAAACATAAATAGACCTAATAAAGGACCGTAAGTATATCCAGCTGCTTTAAACAATGTCCAAACTACGCTATCCTCAGTAAGGTATTTGAAAATGATAATGGTAATCAACAAGGCCACAGACATACCAACGTGTGTGTACATCCTTAACTGCTTTGAATTTTTACGATTCGACTGTTCCTTAGATTCCAGAATATCATCATTTTCTTCTCTAGCTCTTTTCTCCAAGTTCAAAAAATCAACCGAGAAAGACGTAGTCAAAGAAGTTAAAGCTGAATCAGCACTGCTATATGCAGCCGCTATTAATCCTAATAAAAAGAAGATTCCAACTGCCAATCCTAAATCGGCCTGAAGGGCAATAGTTGCGAAAAGTAAATCGCCATCTCCTGATTCACTGGTAGAAACCGCCATCCATTCTTTCATGATCTCTGGGTGCGCATCTACATATAAAAATAACAATCCACCGAGCATTACGAACAATACATTCACCCAAAACAGGACTAATGAGAAAGAAATCATATTTTTCTTAGCTTCATTTTGATCTTTACAAGTCAGATTCTTTTGCATCATGTCTTGATCAACTCCGGTCATACCTAATGTAATGAACAACCCACCCAAAACTCCTTTCCACCAATAATTCCCAGCCATAGGGTCATCTACCTGCCAAACGGTACCCATACCGGCTTCTGATATGCGATCGTAAACATCTGTTAAAGCAATATTTAATTCGTCCGAGATTAAATAAATACTTAACCCCACAGATATTAACATAAATAAGGTCTGTAAGGTATCTGTCCAAATAATGGTTTTAATTCCACCTCTAAAAGTATAAACCCAAATAAGGAGAATACTAATGGTAACCGTTACCCAAAAAGGGATTCCGAACGAATCAAAAACAAACTTTTGAAGGACATTGGCCACCAAATACATTCTTAGGGAAGCCCCGATTAACCGAGAGAGAATAAAAAAACCTGCACCAATTTTATAGGTTGCTACTCCAAATCTTTGCTCTAGATAAGCGTAGATAGATGTTAAATTCAGCCGATAATACAGTGGGAGCAAAACAAACGCTATAATGACGTACCCTAAAATATAGCCCAGCGCCATTTGCAAATACGTAAAGCCTGAACCTTGAATAATTCCTGGAATAGATATAAAAGTTACACCTGACAAAGATGCTCCAATCATTCCGAAAGCAACAACATACCATTTATTATTTTTATTTCCGGTAAAGAAAGTATCATTATCTCCCTTTTTACCAGTCAGATACGAGATAACCATGAGTACAACGAAGTATCCGATCAGTAAACTAAGTATCAAAGGAATGGTCATAATTGCTTAACTTAAGACATCCAAATATCCGTAATCAAATCCAACTCATGACAGATTTATTAAAAAAAATATCTGAACTAGAGGAACAATCGGCCCAACTTGAACCTTCACAAACCGAGAGAGATCAATACCTTTCGCAACTTTCTTGTTACACCAACAATTTCATCAACACCATTGATGACATCAATTCCTATTACGGAACAGATGCCAATGCTGAAGCTTTAAAAATAAAAGACCGCAAAATCACTCTCCCTGAAGCTTTAGAGCTTTATAGCAAAGAAGTAATTGAAACTGGAATCGTTGCTTCATCTGGAGGACATATAGGATACATACCAGGCGGCGGAATATATCTTTCAGCTATTGCAGATTTTTTGGCAGACATTTCAAATGAATATGCAGGAATGTATTTCGGAGGTCCCGGAGCTGTTACCATTGAAAATGAATTGATTAATTGGTTAAAGTCTATGTTCAGATTTCCTGAATCTGCAGTTGGAAATTTAACTTCAGGTGGATCAATCGCTAACTTAATTGCACTAACAGCTGCTCGGGATAAGCATGGTATTAAAAACGAAAAAATCACTCAAAGCGTAATCTATTTGAGTGAGCAAGTTCATCATTGCACTCAAAAAGCTTTAAGGATTATTGGCCTAGGGGATGTCATTATTAGAACAATAGAAATTGATGCAAACTCTAAAATAAAAGTTGATCATTTAAAAAGTTTAATTGAAGCTGATAAAGCTGCTGGCTTAAACCCATTCTTGGTATTAGCATCTGCAGGAACAACCGATACTGGGGCCATAGATCCTTTAAAAGAAATTGGAGAAATTGCCAAAGCAAATAAGTTATGGTACCATATTGATGGTGCTTATGGCGGATTTTTTATTTTGACTGAAAGAGCTGGCAGCAAATTTGAAGGTATTGAATTAGCCGATTCATTAGTAATTGATCCTCACAAAGGCTTATTTCTTCCTTATGGATTAGGAGCCGTTTTAGTGAAAGATAAGGAAGCCCTGTTTCATTCGCATCACTATACTGCTAATTATATGCAAGATGCTTTTCAAGATGGCATGCCGATTAACCCCGCAGATACTTCTCCAGAACTTACAAAACACTTTAGAGGCCTGAGACTGTGGTTACCCTTGCAAATTCATGGATTAGATCCTTTTAAAGCGTGTTTAGAAGAAAAATTGTATTTGACTGATTACTTCAGAGCCGAGTTAGATAAAAGAGGCTTTATGTTAGGACCAGCGCCTGATTTATCAGTGAGCTATTTCTGGTACCCAAATGATGACGAAGATACTTTCAACAAAAAATTAATGGAAGAAATTCACAAAGACGGTAGAATATTCTTGAGTTCATCTGTGATTCATCAACGCTACGTAATTAGAATGGCTATTCTCTCGTTCAGAACTAAAAAACATACAATTGACACTTGTTTAGAAATGATTGACGATTGTTTAGAGAGAGTTTTGGTTTGATGTTTTGAAGGTAGAAACTTATTGGGGTTTTCGCTGCGAGATGACCTGTGTTGAAACTCGAAACTCGTTTTTGCTCTTCATGTACCGCTGACCGAGCGGAGTCGAAGTAAGCCGAGGTGGAGGTAATTGGCGTGTTTCGTTCTTCATTTGCCGCTGACCTAGCGTAGCCGAGGTGAAGGTTCGTGACGAGATGACCTGTATTGAAACTGGAGACTGGAAACTCGTTTTTGTTCTTTAGTTACCGCTGACCGAGCAGAGTCGAGGTAAAGGCAATTGGCGTTGTTAGTTGTAATTCTAATTTACTTTTGCCTTTTACCTAATGCCTACGTAAACTTTACCTTTTAACAAGAACCTAAACTCACAAAACTCACTCCCCATAAAACTTCTGAATGGTCTCTTCTGCTAATTTATTTTGAGGTGTAAAATCAGTATCCCCTCTTCCACCAGCGTGTTCATGATTATGATACCATTTCCAAATAAATCCTCCTTTAAACCATGGCTTCTTCCAGATTGTTTGAAAAAATGACCTAAAGGCCATGTCTTGCACTTTTTCTGAAAACTTGCCATCATCTTTATGTTCCCATGGCGAAATCGTTGCCTTTGAAGTACTTTTGAAGCCAAACTCTGTAAATACTATTTTCTTTTTCTTAGAACTTGAGTATTGCTCTAACAATGGCATAATTGTTTTCCAGGATTTAATTAACTCAGACATCTTTGGGTTTTCTACAAGGCTTAACGGAAAATAAGAGTCTATCCCAATATAATCCAACTGATTCCAAAAAGGAACTTTTTGGTAATCGTCCCAATTCGCTGCATATATCAGTTTTCCGGTATATTTCGTCCTAATTTCTTTTATTAAATCCTTCCAAAACTGTGGACGGGCTTCTACAAACTTCCCCCACTCTGTTCCAATTGAGAACATTTCTACCTTTTCAGATACAGCCAAATCAACAAAAGTCATGATGTATTTTTTATAGCTAGATTCAAACTTTTCCCATTGCGCTTCTGTTTCGCAAGAATAGATTCCAGTATAAGAGTTATGGCCAATCCAAATATGGGGCTTAATCATTACTTTCAAGCCCTGATCTTTCGCTAACTTTACGCAAGCTTTAATCGCCTCTGGGCGTTCTCCAACCCATTGAAATTTAGAATCATATACAACTTCATGGTCTTTTAAAAAACCATAAGGAACAATAGATATCCAATTCGCATTAATTGTTGCGATTGGTTTAATGTCTTTAGAAGTCGTTGTTTTATTAGCTGCAGAAAAGGACACCCCTTTGAACAGAATATTTTCTCCAGCAAAGCCGCAAAAACAACTAAACAATAAAATAGATAAAAGCAGTTTACGCACTGATGACTTCAAATTGATTCGTTCTTAATAACACCAAAGTACATGCCACTTCTACATTAATTCCAGCAGATTTTAACTTTTCCATAAATACTGGATTCTCTGTTCCTGGATTGAAAATAACGCGTTGCGGTTTTAAAGCTATGATTGAATCATAGTAAGGCGTTTGATTCTCTGGACTCAAATAAAGTGTAACTGTATCCAAATGAGCCTCAGTGGGCATTTCTTTTTGGATTTGTACTCCACGAATATCCCCTACTTTTAAACCAACAGCAATAACTTCGTGGCCATAATCCAACAACATATTAATTGCCAAATTTGAATAACGCTCAGCTTTTAAGCTTGCTCCTAATACCAATACTTTTTGTGACATATCTCAAATATACTGTTTTGACGGCTAATTTTTAAAGAACTTTCAGATAGGACGATTAAATTATTCCTACTTTTGGTCAATTAAAATGATACAAAATGTCAGTTCACAAAGAGGTTAAGAAAATTACCACGCATGTATTGCAAGAGATGAAATCTAACAATGAGAAGATTTCAATGCTTACAGGCTACGATTACTCAATGGCTAGAATATTAGATGAAGCTGGAGTGGATATAATTTTAGTTGGTGATTCAGCCTCTAACGTTATGGCCGGACATGAAACGACACTCCCGATCACGCTAGATCAAATGATTTATCATGCCGCTTCAGTGGTTAGAGCGATTAATAGAGCTTTAGTGGTAGTTGATTTACCTTTTGGATCATATCAAGGAAACTCTAAAGAGGCCTTAACTTCTGCCATTAGAATCATGAAAGAAACTGGCGGACACTCAGTAAAATTAGAAGGTGGAAAAGAAGTGATAGAATCAGTACAACGAATTTTAACTGCTGGAATTCCTGTAATGGGACATCTTGGCTTAACTCCTCAATCTATCTACAAATTTGGAACTTACACGGTAAGAGCTAAAGAAGAAGAAGAAGCCAATAGATTAATTGAAGATGCAAAGTTGCTAGAAGCGGCTGGATGCTTCGCCTTAATTCTTGAGAAAATTCCTGCTGAACTTGGAAAGCAAGTTGCAGAAGAATTAACCATTCCAGTAATTGGTATTGGAGCCGGAAATGGCGTAGATGGTCAAGTATTAGTTAGTCACGACATGTTAGGAATTAACAACGAATTTAATCCGAGATTTTTGAGAAAGTACAATAATCTTTACGACCAAATGTTCACTTCATTCCAAGAATATATTTCTGACGTAAGATCTGGCGATTTCCCAAGTGATGACGAGCAGTACTAACAATCTACAAGTGATTTATGAAGACAACCATTTAATTGTTGTCAATAAAAGATCTGGAGACATTGTTCAGGGTGATAAAACAGGAGATGCACCTTTGAGTGACTTTGTCAAGGCTTATATCAAAAAGAAATACAACAAACCTGGAGATGTCTATTTAGGTACCGTTCACAGATTAGATCGTCCAACAACCGGAATCGTTTTATTTGCGAGAACATCTAAAGCCTTGAGCCGAATGAATAAGTTGTTTGCGGATAAAAACATCCAGAAAACCTATTGGGCAGTTACTGAACAGGCACCTAAACCAGCAACCGGAATTTGTGATAATTGGTTAAAAAAGAACGAAAAGCAAAATAAAAGCTATGTTGTGAAAAAGGGTGATGGTAAACATGCCGAACTAACCTACAAAACGCTAGGAGCATCTGATAAATATCACCTGGTTGAAGTATTGCCAAAAACAGGCCGACATCATCAAATTAGAGTGCAATTATCGCATCAGAAAGCAATTATAAAAGGAGATTTAAAATACGGAGCCAAACGATCGAATAAAGACGGCTCTATTCATCTTCATGCTCGAAAACTTGAATTTATTCATCCTACAACAAAAGAGCCAGTGACAATAGTTGCTCCTACTCCAGAAGATCCCGTTTGGAATTATTTTAGTGCTAAGTTTTAATTTTGATGAAAGAATATCAAGTTAAAATGAGAGATCATGGTAAGTTGAAAAAAAGATACCTGTACTTTTTAGCAACAGTGGTCATTATTTTAATTTTTGCAGTTCCTATTTTGATTAAATCAATTGATTTGGCTCAAGGAGGTTTTATTTTTCTTTTTGTGGGGACTTTTTTATTATTTATTCTTAGCATTTTGGTTGCTTTGAAAAGCATCAAAAACGATACTCCCATTCGAATTAACCAAGATGCTATCACTAGCAAACATTATGGCGTTTTGAAGATTGTAGATATTGCAGCAGTTGAAATTCCGATTAATTATAATGGTCATCATTCATTGTTAATTCTCACAATGAAGTCGGGAAAAATTTATTCTGTGAACGTTTTGAATAAATACAATGGATTTGCGAATGACGAATTTGACCGTTTCGTTTCTACTTTTAAAAAGGTGTTAAAAATGAATAATTTAGAAATTAAAAATTAGCGTTTTCAAGAGTTAACTTATTTGAAGTATTAACCTGAAACTCAACAACCAAAAGCGAACAAAGTGAGCGCACCAAAAACCAGAAGTATCGGCTAAGCCGATACGAACCAATTACTAATCCTCCAATCTTGGTTTTTTCCGTAAATTCTTTTTCTGTTGATTGATTTTCTTAGTCTTCAAGCGTGCCGCTTTTTTACTCTTTGAAATCTTTGTTGGAATTCTTTTTTTAGCCTTTTTAAGTCCTTTTTCAAGTAGTTCGATCAAACGCTCGATTCCTATTTCTTTGTTACGCAATTGAGAACGCGTAGCTGAGCAATTCACTCTTAACTCTCCTTGATTTAATCGGTGATTTAGATTATTTCTCAATAAATCTTTTTGGTCATCTGAGAAAAGTATAGAATTTTCAAGATCAAAAATCACCGACACTTTGGTCTCTACCTTATTGACATTCTGTCCGCCTTTACCTCCACTTCTTGATGTTTCAAACCTGCAAGCTTTGGCAATATCTTCAGCAAGATATTTTAGCGGCGAACTCATTACTTTTTCTCTCCGTATTTGTGCTCAACTAGTGAGCCTTTGAAGATTTCATATTTTCTGAAATCACATGACAACGAACCGTTATACACTTGAATTTTCTTTGAAGGTTTTAATTCTATTCTTTTGAAAGCATCAAAATTAGAACTCATTACCCAACAGTTATATCCCGGACAATTTTTCTTAAAGAAATCTCCTAAGTCTTTATATAAATCCCAAATGGCAAAATCATCTAATCGTTCTCCGTATGGTGGATTACATATCAACACTCCTCCACCTTCTGGTGCTTTTACATCTGCAAAATCTTTAATCTCAAATGAAATTGTTTTACTCAATGGCAATGCTTTCACATTGTTTCTCGCTTTTAAAATCACATCTCCATCTGTATCTGACCCTATTATTTGAAAATCTAAATCTCTTCTCGGAATCTTGGGAGCTGCATCATAAATATCCTTCCACATTTGTTGGTCATAATCAGGCCAATTTTGGAAAGCATATTGTTTTCTTGCAATATTTGGTGGGATTCCGTTTGCCATTAATGCTGCTTCAATTGGTAATGTTCCTGAACCACATGTTACATCAATAAAGTTTGACTTCTTATCCCATCCAGAAAGCATAATTAATCCAGCAGCTACCACTTCATTTAGCGGAGCCAATCCTGTTCCTTTTCTGTATCCTCTTTGAAAAAGTGCAGCTCCTGAACTGTTCAAAGAAACAGTACAATCTTGCCCTGAAATATGAATATCAAACACAACGTGCGGAGTTTTAGTATCTACATCAGGTCGCGATCCAAACTTATCCATGAAAAAATCTGCAATCGCATCTTTTAACAACAACATTGGATACTTTGTATAATTAAATTCAACTGAATTAACCGCTCCTTTTACCGCAAATGTCTTTTTGTTAGACATGTACTCAGAGAAGTTCATTTTGGCAAACTGCTTCTTTAAATCATATTCGTTCTTAAAAGAAAATGATTTGATTGGAACTAATAAAGATATTGCAGTTCTCAGCCACAGGTTGCACTTATACAGCATTTGCTTATCACCTTGAAACTCGACAACACGATTACCAATGGTCATTTCTTTCACGCCTAAGTCTTTAAGCTCCTCTGCCAATACTTCTTCAAAACCGTAAAGTGTCTTTGCTACAATCTTCATGCTTCCTGTTTTTTTTGGCAAAGATACAATTTGAAGTCCGAAAAACCGTGGATTTGCCGTTTGGATTGGATTACCTAAATTTGCTGCTGAAATGAAATCAATTGTACTCACATTTTTAATGCTATTCATAGCAGCGCAATCATTTGGTCAACGCGTTGGTGTTGTACTGAGCGGTGGTGGCGCAATTGGTTTCGCACATATTGGAGTTTTAAAGGCTTTAGAAGAACACGATATTCCAATTGACTATATCACAGGCACATCTGCCGGAGCCTTAATTGGAGGCATGTATTGCTCTGGATTTTCTCCTCAAGAAATTGAAGACATTGTGCTTTCAGAAACCTTTGAAGTAATTGCCAGTGGTGACATTGAAGATGAATTCAAGTATTATATTGAAGATCCTGATTATGATGCCAGTCTATTTTCGTTGCGCTTAAGTAAAGATTCAATTTTTCAGAAGGCCTTGGCTACAAATGTTTTGAATCCCACCTTTCTAGATTTAATCATGATGAAGTTTTTGGCATTGAATCCACCAGAAGCACAGGCCAATTATGACAGTTTGTTCATTCCTTACCGTTGTATTGCATCTGATATTGTGACCAAATCATCTATCATGTTTAAATCAGGAAATTTGAACGAATCTGTTCGGGCTTCTATGACTTATCCATTCTTCATTAGCCCAATAGAAATTGATGGCGTATTGATGTTTGATGGTGGACTCTACAATAACTTCCCCGCAGAAAATATGTATCAAGAATTTGACCCAGACTATATCATAGGTTCAAACGTATCGTACAATGAACCGCCCCCAGTAGAAGATGATTTAATGTCTCAGGTAAGAAACATGTTCTCTTCACACTCTGACTATAGTTTACCTTGTGAATCTGGCATCATTATAGAACCAGAGCTAAGTTTAATGGGAACTTTTGAATTCGATAAAATTAAGCAAGCGATTGACGAAGGTTATAATGCAACAATTGCACAGATAGATTCGATCAAACAAAGTGTTGACCTCAGAATTAGCAAAGAAGAAAGAGCAAAATCTAGAGCGATTTACAAAGCAAAAAGAAGATCGCTGATGATCTCTGGAATTGAATCTCACGGGGTTAAAAAAGAGCAAGCGAATTACATTGAAAGTAAATTATTAAAAACTAAAAAGAATGAGGAAATCGATTATGAAACCTTGAAAAAGAGATACCTAAAACTCTACCAGTCAGAGCATATCCGTTCACTTTTTCCAACCCTTACATATAAAAATGATTCAACGCAGCAACTAAACATAAATGTGAAAAAAGAAAAGCCTTTACGGGTGGCTTTTGGAGGACATTATTCTTCAAGACCGGTTAATACCGGTTTTTTGAGTGTCTCTTATTCTGACTTTTATGTCACACCTTATACCGCTTATGCAAATGCCTATTTTGGTAAATTTTACGGTTCAGTAAAAGCAGGAATGAAATTCTTCCTACCTACGCGTTCTATATCTTATATAGAGCCTTCTTTTGTTATGAACAGATGGGATTACTTCAGAAGTTTCGCAACTTTCTTTGAAGATGTGCAGCCTTCTTATATCGTTCAAAACGAAATATTTTGGAGATTTCAATACAATATTGCAACTTCTAATAAGGGAAAATTAGTGCTTGATTTTTCTAATGGTATCAATGAAGATGATTATTATCAAGATAAAAATTTCACGAAAGAAGATACCTCTGACTACACCCGATTCCTATTCTATTCTCCGGGTGTTAAATATTCTTACAATTCTTTAAACAGAAAGCAATTTGCCTCTGCAGGAACCGATTTTTACGCGCAGGCAAGATTTGTTCATGGTATAGAAAACACCACTCCAGGGTCTACAGCAATAAATACTATGGAAGGAAAATCAATTAAAAACTGGGCCTATTTAAAGGTGCATTATAAAAACTACTTTATGCGTAAAGGAATTTATAGGCTCGGATTAATGGCAGAAGGGCTATATTCGTTTCAACCCTATTTTCAAAACTATCGTGCAAGTATTCAGTCAGCACATGCTTTTCAGCCAGTACCTGACGCCAATCTTGCCTTTTATGATGATTTTAGAGCCAACAAGTATTTAGGAGCCGGAATCATGAATATCTTTTCAATAAAAGACTATGTTGACTTTAGAATTGAAGCCTATATCTTTCAACCTATCGTAAGAATTCTGGATAAATATGGACATGCTTCTGATGGTCCATTATTTGAAGACCGCTTTGGGATAGCAAGCGCTTCTATTGTATATCACTCACCAATTGGACCCTTAAGAGCATCTGTTAACTATACGGGATCTGAATCTATCATTGACCCACTCACCTTTCAGTTGAGTTTTGGTTACGTTATATTTAATAATCAAGGCATAAAATAAAAAAGCTTCCCTCTGAAAAAGGAAGCTTTTTTACTGTTAACCAAACAAATGAATGTTAAATGTTTGAACGCATAGGCGTGTTAGACATTCTATAAATCCACAACTTAAACCTGTATAATAGAAGGTACATTACAGGAATAATGATCAAAGTTAAGAAAGTTGCGAACGTTAGACCAAAAATAATGGTCCAAGACATTGGTCCGAAGAACATGGTGTTGTCTCCTCCAATGTAAAAGTTCGCGTTATACTCCGTTAACAAGGTCGTAAAGTCTATGTTGATACCAACTGCCAGGGGAATTAATCCTAATACAGTAGTAATCGCCGTAAGTAAAACGGGTCTTAATCTGGTTTTACCTGCAGTAACAATAGCAGATTTAATCTCTTCAAGTGGCAATTGTTCAAATTCACCCAAGCCCAGCTCCTCTCTTCTTCTCTTTCTAATTAGGTTTGTGTAATCTATCAATACAATAGCATTGTTCACTACGACCCCCGCCAGGGATATGATACCAATCATGGTCATCATGATTACGAAATCCATCTGGAAAATTACTTCTCCTAACAAAACTCCGATAAAAGAGAACAATATCGCCAATCCAATAATCACAGGAGTTGAGAAGGCGTTAAATTGTCCTACAATTACCAACATAATAATGAATACAGCAATCAATAATGCCTTTGATAAAAAGGCCATCTCTTTTTCTTGCTCTTCTTGTTGTCCTGTAAAATTGTAATCAACTCCAGGATTTATTTCATTATTGGCTTCATACTCTTCCATCAACACTTTCAATTCTTCTACTACTTCATTTGGATTAGATCCCTCTGAAACTGATGAATAAATAGTCACAACTGGCGTCAAATCTTTATGTACCACAGTAGAATAAGTGTTTGTTGCTTTCGGTTCTTTGATTAATGATCTCACCGGTATACGAAGCATCTGACCTTTATTATTTCTAAAAATTAGTTTTTGATCCAATAAGGCATCCAAATCTGAACGAGATTCTTGATTGAATCGCACAACGATATCATACGTTTCATCTTTCACTTTAAAAGTAGATATATCTGCTCCGAAAAGTGATGTTCTTAAAGCATTACCAATTTGACCGGTACTCGTATTGAATAATCTAGCTTTTTCTCTATCAATTTCAATCTGAAGTTCTGGCTTTCCTGTCTCTACGTCAAGTTTTAATTGATCTACTCCTATCACATTCTTTCTGTCAAGAAATAAACGCATACGGTTGGCTTCAGCAATAAGTGAATCGTACTCTACTTCTCCGCTAATCTCTAAGTTAATTGGTGGAGCAGTTGGTGGTCCCTCATTATTCTTATCTACTGTAATTTGAACATCTGCCGGGAATTTACCTTTTAAACCTTTTGAGATTTTTTCCATAATCTCACCCGTATTATACTGGCCTCTATCTTTAAACTCAGCAAAGTTAATGGTTACCCTACCCTTATGTGGCGTATTCCCCATCACAATTCCTTGGGCTGGATCTGAGGTCCCTTCACCTACCTGCGCAATAACTGACTGAATTATCCATTGCTCAAATGGCTTTCCTATGGTATCATTAATTTCAGTAGGAATAATTTCTTCAGTAATTAATCGCTCAACTTCTAATGTTGTTTCATTCGTTGTCTTGATGTCAGTACCAATTGGATGTTGAATAAAAACGTTCACATAGTTTGGCTGATTCTCTGGAAAAAACAACACTTTAGGCGGAAACATCATCATTAGCACACCTGAAATCGGTAACATTAAAAAGATAACAATGAAGAATACCACTGGTCTGTGTTTTGCTATTGCAAAATTCAACAGGGCTCTATACTTTTCTTCTAGCCATGGTAAAAATTTATTTTGGAATCCTTCAATTGCTGGCAAAGCAAGTTTATGGAATAGAATCAACATTCCTCCAATAATTAAGAAGTTACCTTCAATAATTGCTCCCGCAATTGCCGTTAAAGCACCTAATCCAACCAAAATAAGAATAGGTAAAATCAATATTTTGAAAGGTGTTTCTCTTGGAATAAACAAATATTTAGAAACTAATGACATCATTCCTCCGAACATCATCATTGTACCTGCCGCACCTCCGAACATTCCGGCTACGATTCCAGCAGTTAATACGGCCAAAATCAAAGACACGAAAATATTTAATGCAACGTGCCATTTTTTGAAAGTCACGAAGAACAAAATAAAGAAGGCAACTAAAAAGAATAAGAAGGCTAATGAAGGTCCGCCAGGATTAATAAAATCAGGTAATGCCATTACGATAGCTCCAACAGATACCCAGAACCTCACCTTTTCAAATTTCGGTTCTTTTTCTTTCAACTTCATGTACATTGCTGTTAGTACCGGATTGATAACCAAAGCAACAAACAATGAAGACCCTAGAACGATAATTAAGGTAATTGGCAAGTATTTCATGAACTCACCCATCATTCCTGGCCAGAATGCCAAAGGAATAAATGCTCCTAACGTTGTTGCAGTTGAAGCAATAATTGGCCAAGCAATTTCTCCAACACCTTTTTTCGCTGCAGTAAATCCGTCATATCCTTCCTCCATTAAACGTTGCACGTTTTCAACTACCACAATTCCGTTATCTACCAACATTCCTAGCGCCAGTACCAACGAGAACAACACCATTACATTCAAGGTCACGCCCATAGCTGATAAAATCAAGAATGACATGAACATAGATAAAGGAATTGCTACCCCAACAAACAAGGAGTTACGCAGTCCTAAAAAGAATAACAGGACACCAACTACTAATAAAACTCCAAAAATAATCGAGTTCTCAAGGTTAGATACCATCTCTTCAGTTTTTCCTGACTGATCATTAGTTACTGAAATATTAACCCCTGCTGGAATAATATTTTTAGGTTTTACCTCTTCTAGAATCTGATTAATTTTTTTAGAGGCTTCTAACAAGTTTTCGCCACTTCTCTTCTTAACATCTAGCATCACAACTGTTCTTCCTCTTTCTCTTGCATAAGACGTTGTATCAGCATCAGCAAACTTAATTTCTGCAATATCTTTTAGATAAACTGGCTTGTAATCTTCTTGTTTTACAATGACATTTCCAATTTCAAGTGCCGATTTAAATTTTCCTTCAATTTGGATTGTTCTTTTCGTTGAACCATCAAGGTACTCACCTCCAGACATGGTAATGTTTTCATTCTGGATGGCTCCCTGAATATCTCCAAAAGATACATCAACTGCCTCTGCTTTTTTAGGGTCTACCAAGATTTGCATTTCTTGTTCTTGCGTTCCTCTGATATCTACCGCAGAAATTTCTGGCAAATCTTCAATCAAATCTTCAAGGCGTTCTCCATATTCATTCAGCTGCACAATAGAATAATCACCAGAAAGGTTGATATTCATAATTGGCATTTCTGAAATATCCATCTCAAAAATGTTTGGTTCTACCGGTAAGTCAGTGGGAAAACCTTTTGAAGATCGCGCTTTATCTACCGCATCTTTTACCTCTTGTAAGGCTTGTTTGGTCGATACTTTAAAATCGAACTTCACTTGTATTGAAGCATAACCATCAATTGAATTAGATTTGATTTCATCTACATTCTTAATTGAATTCAGTTCTTTTTCAATAGGATCAGTGATCTTATCGGCTATAATTTTTGGTGAGTTTCCTGGATATGCAATTCCCACGTATATTTCTGGGATTTGAAGCTCAGGAAAGTTCTCTTTAGGCATGCTTTGATAAGCCGCCATACCTCCAAAAAGGAACATTGCAATAAATAGATAAACAGTTTTTCTATTGACTACCGCCCAAGAGGATATTTTAAATTCTTTTTGATTTTCTAAACTCATTTCAATTTTATTGAATGGTTACTATATCTGATTCAGTTATTCCTTTTGCTCCTTTAACTACTACTTTATCGTTTGCAGTTAGCGATCCAGAACCAATTGGCTCAATACATGCTTCGCCTTTGTATTTTTTAATAACATTGATAAAGACTTTTTCAACGCCAGTACCTGCTTTCGTTTTATTGATCTTGTACACGTATGAGTTGTTCTGTGTGTCTTGAAGAATTGATTCAGCGTTGATTACAATAGCATCTTTCTTAGCGTAATCTGTCAAGTTTACTTTTGCCAATAGGTTTGGCAGCAACAACTTGTTTTCTTTCACATCAATTCTAATTCTAAACGTTCTATTGGTAGGATCAATGAAATTACCTTTACTCGTAATCGTAGATTTAATAATAGTATCATTCAAAGATGGAAAGTTCAAGTCAACGCTGGTACCAACGTTGATTTTACCCAATAAATTCTCAGAAATAGATGCCGTAATTTTTACGTCTTTATTATCTACTAATCTCAGTAACGGAACTCCCGGAGCAGCCATTTCACCTAAGCTTATTCTAACTTCATCAATGGTTCCTGAAAAAGGCGCTCGTACAACAGTTTTTCCTTGTTGACTTTTCATTGTCTTGATTGAGCTTTCTAATCTATTTTTATTAGATTTTGCTTGCTCAAATTCAATTTCAGTTCCAACACCCTCATCCATTAGCTTCTTTTGCTTTTCATACATAAAGTTGGCTAATTCTAACTGCGTTTCAACTTCTTCAATTTGAGAAGAAAGGATGGCCGCATCTATCGTAACTAAGGCTTGACCTTTAGATACTTTTTGCCCTTCTTTAACATGTACCTGACGAATGGTTCCGCTGGCTTCTGCGTTAATCATTGCGTTCTTGTCGGTTTCAACAGCTCCTTGAACTTCAATTTTGTGTACAAAATCTTTTATCTGTACCTCTTCTGCAGTAACAACCAAAGTATTTTCAACCTGATTGGTATCTAAAGCAGCTATTTGAACATTCAAATCAGATAATACCGCTTTAATAGAATCTCTTTGACTGATTAAATCTGCCAATTTTTGATCACCGTTTCCTGACTCTTCTACTCCCACACATGCAGAAAGCATCAAACCTGAAATTCCGGCTATAATTAATTTATTTTTTGTAATCATTGTTATTGGTATTATTGATTGAATAATTTATCTAGTTGAATTTTAACAGAAAGAAGCTCCATGATTGATCCTATATAGGTTCCTTCTGCTTGTAATAATTGATTTTGTAATTGTGTTACCTCTAAAGAAGAGATTGCACCGTTTGCCTTCTTCTTCAATGCTTGGCTAAAAATAAATTGTGCTAACTCTACATTCTTTTTTTCAATCTCCATCATTTCTCTAGCATTTTCAAAGCTTGCTTTGAGCTGTAATTCCTGAAACTCTAATGTTCTTTCGAGATTAGAAATGTTATTGACGTCTTGCTCAATTTTAATTTCTGCTTGCTGCACTTTCATCACTTTCATACCAGATGAAGTAATTGGAATTTGAAGACCAATCCCCCAAACCGTAGTGGGATACCAAGCACCATCATTAAAGAAGTTAAACTCGTTTCTAAAAGCATTTTGAGAATGCTGTAAAAAAGCTCCCAAAGACGGATAATAAGCCGCCTTCTCGTTCATTAAACTAAATTCATCTAATGTCTTTTGCTCATTGAGCATTTGATAATTGTTGTTTGATTTGGCATCATATGATTTAGTTACCGGTGAATCCGCCAAAATGCTTGCTAACACTTCATCCAGATTCTCTGTTAATTCTAATGACTTATCAAAATCATACCCCATCTGCAGTTTTAACAAGTTCTTCGCTATTTCAGCTTGTCGCTTCGCAGAATTTCTAGAACTCTTAATTCTATTCACTGCTAATACAATTTGATCGGCATCTTCTTTTAAGATGAATCCATTATCGAAAAGTACTCTTGTTTCTTTCTCTAATTTCTCAGTAGAAACAAGTATTGAATCCATTAATTCTACGTTTTTTTCAGCAACCAAAACATTATAGTAGGCTTCACGCACCATAGACTTGATTTCAGACTTTGAACGTTCAACACCATTTTCGTTCATCTGCATCCAAAACTTCGCAAATTTTAATCCTACGATATAAGAACCGTCAAAAATTAATTGGTTAACGTTAAAAGTTAGTGAAGTAGAAAACTTCTGTCCCATCTGAAATTCCATCACTTCACCTGCTGGTGCATTAGGATTAAATAAGGAAGCATCTACAACAGAAACCGGAATATCAATTAAGTTTTGAAAATTCCCTTCAGCATTGATTTGAGGCAAACCGATTGCTGTAGTTTCCCAAACTCTTTTTTTAGCTGCTTCTACATCCAAAAGGGCATTTTTCATTTTCTCATTATTATTCACTCCAAATTCTTCAGCTTGCGTTAAGCTAAATGAAGATTGATCTTGAGCGAAGGTTGTCCCCAAAATCAGCAGTGATAAAAGAGCTAGTGTATTTTTTATCATGATGTTTATTTTAAAGCCCTAAGTTGAAGGACTTGTCTTTTTTAATTAATTCAGTTAAATATTTTAATCCTTTTTCGCTGGCACAGCCTCTAATGTGATATCTAATTACCTCAGAATATATTTCGTCCGCTTTAAGATTAGCTTGATTTGATAAATCTCCGCTCATAATGATGTCAATCATGCGCACATAGATACCAGCTATTACTTTAGCGTTTAAATTTTTTCTATATAATCCCTGATTTATTCCATTAACTAAGTTTTGCTCTATACATCCAACAACATATTCTTCTTTATGGCATTCCATCATCTTTTGAGCAGATGGATGGTATCTTGCCAAATCAAAAAATATTGAAGGATGAACACGTGACAAGGTTTCACTTATTGATTTACTTATTCTCAACATCTGCTCAATGGCGTTTTCAGTATGTTCTACAATTTCTTGTATTGCTTCTTGCTCAATATCTTGCTGCAAAGACACACACTGTTCCACCAAATTATTCTTATCTGTAACGTATAAATACAATGTTTTCTTAGAAATCCCAAGCTGTCTCGCCATCTCGTCCATAGTCATACTTTTGATTCCGTACCTCATATATATTGAGGTAGCGGCTAATAGTAATTCCCTTTTTTTCTCTTCCATGATGCAAAACTAAACACAAATATTTAATTAGAAACGTTTTTTGTGTAAAATGTTTCTATTGTGCAGAATGTTTTCGATAGAATGTACTATTTTTGGGACGTGTCGAAGAAAAAAAAATATTACGTAGTTTGGGAAGGACATCTGCCCGGAATCTATGACAACTGGGAAAAGTGTCAAGAACAAATCAAAGGCTATCCAAACGCTAAATTCAAGTCTTTCAAAACATTAGAACAGGCTAGAAAAGCAATGAAAGACCCTTCTTCTGTTGACTTTAGCGCTGGAAAAAAACAATATTATTACGTAGTATGGCACGGATCTAAACCAGGGATTTTTACTGACTGGGATGAAGTAAGAGAGAACATTAAAGGCGTTAAAGGAGCAATTTATAAGACTTTCGGAAGTAAATCCTTAGCAGAAAAAGCATTTACAGAGCATCCAGACAAGTATAAAGAGGGTGATTATAAAAAAACGAAAGACCTCACTGCAGAGCAACTTGAAAAAATTGGCGACCCAATTGAATTAAGTCTTGCAGTTGATGCCGCTTGCAACAACAAAGGTGACTTTGAATATCAAGGAGTTTGGACATTTAGTAAAGAAGAAGTATTTAAAGTTGGTCCCTACAAAAAAGGATCAAATAACATTGGTGAATTTTTAGGACTAGTTCATGCTTTAGCATTTTTAAATGGACATAAAGATCCAAAAATGAAAAGCATGCCCATTTACACTGATTCTAGAATTGCAATGAGTTGGGTAAAAGCTTGTAAATGCAGAACGAACAAACAACCAATTCCTGAGGTAGCGAACTTAATTGCAAGAGCAGAAAAGTGGTTGCGGATGAATTCATACACCACCCCAATTCTCAAATGGGAAACCAAAGTTTGGGGTGAAATTCCTGCTGATTTCGGAAGGAAATAACCCTTAATTTTCAAGGGCTAAATCGACTTAAATTTAGTGTTAGGTTAATATCGAGACTTTTCCTATTTTTGCCTTAACCTATAATTTAAAACCAATGAAAAAAACTTTACTAACTGTTTTATCCTTAGCGTTATTGACGACTGGGTTTTCTCAAACACAAATAGAAAATGGTGACTTTGAATCTGGATGGGATGACGTGTCTGGAAACGAAGATGAACCACATGAATGGAATTCATTAAAAACTGCAGATGATCCTTGGATTTCTGCATTTGCACCAGTTGTAGCATTTAAAGAATTAGGTGCTGGCCATAACGGCTCAGACTGTATCAGATTAAAGGTTGTCAATGCAGCCGGAGTAGATGCAAACGGAATCTTAACGAACGGAATGATTTACGCCACTACTAATCCAGATAATGGATATGTTTATACAGATGAAGGCGCTTCTGGAAATGAATTGGTGTTTAATGATAAGCCAGATTCATTAGTATTCTGGTACCAACACACACCAGTTGGAAGTGATAAATCTAAAATGGAAGTTATTCTACATGATAATTCTGCAGAAGGCAAATTACCTGAAACAGGCTCAACTGCGCATTGGGTAGGAAGAGCTAGAGCAGATATTACTATCACTACAACCGGATGGACAAGAATGGCCGTTGCATTTAATTACTACAACTGCAACACTCCTGACTATTTGTTGGCCGTAATCACAGCTGGTGATAGCACTATTGCGGTTGAAGACACTGAACTATACATTGATGACATTGAACTTATTTATAACCCGCTTACCTTCAGTGTTGGACCCACTACTACTCAAAATATTGATATTGATGTAGACGGGACAGACCTTACCGTAACTGAAGAAGGAAATGCTTCAAATGCATTTTTAGGAACCAGAGAATGGAAATATTCAACTACTTCTGGTGGACCATACACCTCTTTTACAGCTGCTGAAACAGGTACTTCATACACCCCTAATTTTTCAGCTGCAGGCATCTATTATGTCGTTTGCGAAAGTGATTTTAACTGTGGTGTTATGACATCAGATGAAACAGAAATTGTTGTGGTTGACCCAGCAGCAAACACTGCTACTGTTACACCTTCTGCTACTCAGACAATATTAACTGATGAAGATGGTAACTTGTTAACCGTTACTGAAACGCCTTCTGCTGCTACTTCACGAGAATGGCTAGTTTCTTCTACTTCAGGTTCGGGTTACGCTTCTTTTTCACCGGCTGAAACAGGATTAACTTATATGCCAAACTTTTCGGCATTAGGAACTTACTATATTATTTGCGAAAGTGATTTTGCTGGAGACGTTGTCATGTCTAATGAAGTAGAAATAATTGTTCCTTCCTCTGCAGGAATTAATGATGAAGATTTGAAGTTTACTATTTCTACCTTAAATGGACAGATTAACTTAAATTTTGAAAATGATCAAACATCTTCAGACTTTAACTTATACACTTTAAGCGGACAAAAAGTACTTTCTAAAAAAATCACAACCACTCAAACAACCATTGATGTGAACAATGCATCTGGTATTTATATCTACCAACTGGTGAGTGGTGACCAAATTATTACAGGTAAAGTTCAATTTTAATTGAGCAATTAATATGCTGCCCGACAACCAACATTGTCGGGCTTTTTTTTGACCTATGAGAAAACTTCTATTCTTATTTTCTATGCTGATTGTTCATCAGCTTAGCGCCCAATTCACAGTAAGTGGTAAAATCACGGATAAAATCACAAAAGAACCCATCATTGGTGCCTATGTCATAGATATTGACGATCCATCAAACGGTGGCGTATCAGATTTAGATGGTAACTATAAATTAACCTTACCTGCCGGTGAGCACCGACTGTTGTTTAAGTTCACTGGAATGGAGAACGACACCGTACTTGTTAAAATTGATGACAATCCTAACTTGGTTATCAATGTTGAAATGGGAGCAAAAACCTTAAATACGATAGATGTCGTAGTTGGAAAATTCGATAAAAAAGTGGAAGAATTAACCTTTTCAATGGAAGTTTTGAAGCCCGATTTAATAGAAAATAAAAACACAAGAAGCATAGAAAGCATTTTGGATCAAACTCCTGGTTTAAATATCATGGATGGAGAACCACAAATTAGAGGAGGAAGTGGATTCACCTTTGGTGTAGGAAGTAAAGTTTCTGTATTGGTGGATGATATGCCCATGCTTTCTGGTGATGCTGGAAGACCGGAGTGGAGTTTTATTCCGGTAGAAAACATTGAACAAATTGAGATTACGAAAGGAGCTTCCTCTGTGTTATCTGGTTCTTCTGCACTCAGTGGATCTATCCATATTAGAACAGCTTATCCAAAAGCGAAGCCCTTAACAAAAATCAACGTGTATTCTGGTTTTTATTCAGAACCGCAAGGAGACTCAACAAATTGGTGGGGTGAAGAATACCCTTTTATTCATGGAATGAACTTTTTGCACAGCAGAATTATAAAAAAATATACCGATTTAGTAATCGGTGGTAATATCAACTGGGACCACGGATACATTGGAGGTCCGATAAAAGGAGAAGAAGTATTTGACACCCTCAGTGAAGAATTCACCAACAAACAAATGCAGCACAAAAAAGCTCGTTTAAATTTTAATTTAAGAAGGCGTTCAAAGAAATTTGAAGGACTTCAATACGGAATCAACGGTAATTTCATGGTGCATAAAACCAATCTTGTGTTGGCTTGGCTAGATGATTCATCAGGAATTTATCGTGCTTACCCAGGGGCAGCATTATTGCAAGATCAGGTCATATTTAATGTAGATCCTTATGTTGAATTCTATTCTAAAATAGGCGTGAAACATAGCTTAAAAACAAGAATGATGTACTCTTCAAATGAAATGACAGGGAATCAATCTAACTTGGCAAAGGTGTATTATGCAGATTATCAATTCAAGAAAGAATTCACCTTTTTACAAGACAAATCATTTGACTTTATTGGTGGCGTTTCTAGTCAATTCAATGATTCAGATGCAGAATTGTATACGGGTGAATTTGGTGATGGCTCTAACAACCTCTTCAATTTATCAGGATATGCCGAAATTCAAAAAGACTTTTTCAAGGTATTGAATTTCTCGATTGGTGGAAGGGCAGAATATTACAAACTAAATGATACCATCACGCAATGGAAACCCATCTTCAGAACCGGTGCTAACCTTAAACTTGGGCAAGCAACATTTTTGAGAGCATCTTATGGGCAAGGATACAGGTTTCCTACCATTACAGAGCGTTACATCAGAACGGCAGTGGGCTCATTCGGCGTATTTGATAATCCAGACATTTTGCCAGAAGAAAGTTGGAATGCCGAAGTTGGAGTAAACCAAGGATATAAAATTGGTAAAAATTATATGGGTCAAATTGATGTAGCAGCCTTTTTACAACACTACGAAAACACCATTGAATATCTCTTTGGATTCTGGGACCCCAACCCTAACCCATTTGCAGGAGAACCCCTAGCAGGTTTTAAATTCTTAAACACCGGAAAATCACAAATTACAGGATTTGATATCACCTTAAATGGTAAAGCCAAAATTGGTAAAAACTTTGAGTTGACCCATGCCATTGGTTATAATTACATCAATCCGGTTACCCTTGAACCAGATTTAGTATTTGCAACAGATTATAACTTTGGTACACCACAAGATTTTAGCTTTAGAAGCACAAGTGTTGACACCACTACAAACACCTTGAAGTACAGATTTAAGCACACCTTTAAGGCAGATGTAGAAATGAAATACAAAGGTTTTGCCATTGGCTACACAATCAAATATTTCAGTAGAATGGAAAATTTAGACAAGGCCATTGAGGAATTTGAAAACATCACTTTAAACACCGGTGGTACGCTTCAAGCGGTTTTATATCAAGATTTCTTTGCAGAAAACAACAACGGAAACATCATTATGGACTTGCGTATGTCTTACGGATTTGGAAAAAAATACAAACACAAATTTTCAGTCGTTTCTAAAAACTTAACGAATAACTTGTATTCATTGCGACCTTTAAAAATAGAAGCCATGAGAAGTACGGTATTGCAGTATACTTTTAGTTTTTAAAAAATAGGGCATTAATTACTCAGATTACAAATCTGCGTTAATCGCTGCGCAGTAGCTATGCTGCTGCGCAATGTTCATAATATTCACTACTTTTAATTTATGCTTTCTGGCCAAAAACATACAATTAAAAAAACAGTAGTTATTTCCTAACCTTTACGGTTGTTGATTGGATAGATGTCTTCACAAGGAAGAATCATAAAAAAGCTATTATTGATTCTTTAAAGTATTGTATTCAGAACAAAGGTCTTAACGTTTATGCTTATTGCTTAATGACGAATCATTTACATTTGATTGCCAATTGTAACGAACCTTTCGAGTTAAAAAATACTATTAGAGACTTCAAAAGACATACTGTTAAACAAGTGTTATTTCAAATTATAAATGAGCCTGAAAGTAGACGAGAATGGATACTTGAATTACTCAAGCAAAACGGTGAAAATTTTCAAGCCAATCAAAAAATTAAGTTTTGGCAAAGCGGAAATCATGCAATTGAATTGTATTCAGAAAAATTCGTCTGGGACAAAATAAATTATATTCATAACAATCCTGTAGAAGCAGATTTTGTTTCAAAACCAGAACATTGGCTATATTCATCAGCTTCAAATTACCTTGATGGAACAGGTATTTTAGATGAAGTGTTTTGTTTACCACGAATGCAGCAAACTGTAAAATGAATGAAGTCACAGGTAATAATAGAAAAGCGCAGCAGCAAAGCTACTGCACAGCGGAGGTTTTACATATTTTTTTACCCCAGTTATCACGAATTTGCAATCTGAGATAGTTAATTTTTAAGTTGTACTGTTACTTTTTTTCTCATACTGCATTACAAAAATAAAAGTTATGCGGCTATTTGTTTTCACCATGTTTATTTCATCCACGCTTTTTGCAGGAGTTCAGCCTAAAGTGGCTATTGGCAGCCTCAGTTACAAGCACTTCCCTCCCACTCAAACTTATCAGGAAGCGCTGAATATTGTTAGTATAAAAAGAGGGAAACTAAAATCTTCTGGTGCTTCGGCAGCAAATACAAGAACCTATTTTTTAGATGCTTTTGAAAATGATATTTTTCCGCATTGGGTAGGAACTTCTTGGGATTATAACGGCTACACCAACACACCGGGAAAAGGAAAATTAGTGGCTTGCGGTTATTTTGTTTCAACTCCCTTAAAACATATGGGATTCAATTGGAACCGGTTCAAGTTGGCGCAAATGTATTCAAAAAAAATAGCCGAAACCTTGTGTACAGATGTTACGAAATATACGAATCAAGAAACTATGCTGGACACGATCAAAAATCGTGAAAACCACCTGTATATCGTTGGTTTAGATTCGCACGTAGGTATGATTTTAAAAACCGACCATGGCCTTTGGTTTGTACATTCTAATTACTATGGAAATGAAGGTCCGGTTAAAGAAATTGCCGCTGAAAGTCAAGCATTAGACGATAGCGGAAGCTATTATCTTGGAACTTTTAGTTCAGATGAAAATATGAGAAACTGGTTGAGCGGAAAATTATATCCTACTGAATAAGTACTTCTACTTGACCGTTAGTTACCGTAACTGTGATGAATACTAGTGAAGTTACCGTATTCTTATCTAGTTTAGCTGCTTTCCAAGTTGTTTTTCCAATTAATTTCCAAAGCCATTTTTGATCTGCATCTGTCATTGTTGATCTTTCTACCTTGTACTTGGCTACTTCACCATGACAATCTACATACATTTTAAAAACAGCCGTTTGCTCTCCGTCTTCTCTTAAAGTTGAAGGTAAATCTTTCTTAATCAACTCATCTAACTTCATTGTTAGCTCAGCCTTTTGATCAACTTTTGCATAAGGTAATTGTCCGCAAGTTGATTCTTCTTGAGCAAAAGATGTTAATCCTAGCAATAATACGAGAACAGAAAGTACTTTTTTCATAATGTTGTTTTTCACTATTTAAACGATTGAAACTATAAATGGTTGTTTACAATTCGTATGCCATTAAATGTAAGCATTAATCTTTTTCTAATTCCAATTCTATGCTCACGGGTTTATGATCAGACAAATTCACTTGATGCGTTGTAAAATTGGCCGATTTAAAATGTTCATCATAAAATATATAATCAATTCGATTTGACGGAACCTTACCAATATAGGTCTGCCCTATTCCATTTCCGCTCTCTACGAATCCATCATATAATAATCGGCTAATTTGACTATAGCTGTAGCTAACAGGCGTGTCATTCATATCACCACAATAAACTACTGGATGTGGAGAATCGGCAATTTCTTCAGCTACTTTCTCCACTTGAATAGCGCGCTTTTCAAAGGCATTCTTTAATCTTACCAAAATTCGTTGCCCCACCGCTTTGTCTTCTATATAACCATTTGGACCATTGTCATCCCCAAAAAACTCATAGTCATCATTTTGTAACCTTATCGATCCTATATGCGCGTTAAAAATTCGAATCGTATCAGTTCCTTTCAAGATATCTGTATAAATACAATAATTATTATCGTCATTCTCAAAGGCTATCTCCCCTTCACCCACAATTGGATATTTAGAAAAGGTAGCCACGCCAAAATACCTGTTCTGAGCCAAGGCATGTGTATATCGCTCTTGATAAAACGGCATTTCCAGTCGCGGAATCATCAGTTCTTTGGTGGGAAAGTTTGTGGGCTGATCTTGATGAAAAAACTCTTGAAAACAAATCACATCCGCAGATTGCTCTTCTAAAAAATCAAAGATACGATCTCTGTTCTCAACTCTTCCGTCAGGATTATACAAATCAAACACATGCACATTAAAGGACATTACTTTAAAGGGATCTGTAAGTTCTGTTTGCCATAAAGTAACGGCATAATAGTGTCTCAAATGATTAAAACCGATCACTAATGTCAGTATTGATATCCAAGCCAATTTTCGGCGATAAAACAACCACAACACAATAAACAAGACAGCTGTGACTAACAAAATAGGATATCCTAAACCCAAGAAATAAAGATAGCTGATTGTATTTGGAGAACTATGTGTACCTAAATATGCGCCCAATAATAAAAGACTATTAAAGACATTAATCCACAACAGAAATTTAAGTGGCCAGGAAAGCGATTTTTTACTTGCGCTTGCTTTCATTGAACAAGATGTCTTTTTCTTCTTTACTTAAGGATTCGTACCCTTTTTTTGAAATCTTATCTAAGATGGCATTCACCCTCTTTTGATGTTCAGCCTTACTCGCATTATACTCCTCATCTTTTAAATCCCTGGCCTGTGTTTTATATACTTTCATTTTAGGCTTTCGCTTAAAACTGAATTTAGGCATTTTGGGTAATTTGAACTTTGTAAAAAAGTTCATGATTACCGTCAACAAGTTATTGCTCTTATGCAGGTTGACAATAGATAACGCTCCAAAAACTCCACCACCTAAATGGGCTAAATGGGCTACTCCGTCATCAAGAAAAACACCTCTCAAATCTCCAATAATATATAACCCCGCAATTAGAAATAATGGCAGCTGTATGACACCAAACAAGGCTACTTTAAATTTTGGCTGATAAAAAGCACAAGCCATGAAAATTGCCATAATTGATCCTGATGCACCTAACAATCCATGAACAACAGAAACTTTAAAAGACGGAATTAAATAATAGCAACCGATATGAAATAAGTAGGCAAAAATCCCGCCTAAGATGAAGGTTGGCAATAAACGTTTTTGTCCAAAGAAATGATAAAAAAACTGTGTCGTAAAGAACAGTGCTATCATGTTAAACGCCAAATGCGCAAAATCACCGTGTGTAAAAAGTTGTGTAATTAATGTCCATGGTTTATACAATAAATCTGCGGGATTCCCAGGTGCAGCTAACCAATTATGTTGGAAAATTTTTGCAATATTTTCATTTCCATTGGGGTTTTGACTTGGGTTTAACACCCGCATATCAATCTCAAATACGATTCCGTAAATCAAGTGCACTATGACACATATGGCCATGATTTTTGCAACCACACCATATCGTGCGAAAAAAGTCTTAATCGTATTTACAAAACTTTGATTTGCCATTTAGTAAAAAGTTGTTGAGTTTTTCTTCCAAAAATAGACAATAATAAATCCTATTAAAGCGCCTCCTAAGTGGGCAAAGTGAGCCGTATGATCGTCTGGATTGTTCTGAAATACTGAAATCACATCAAAAGCAATAGCTAGAACGGCTAACCATTTAATTTTCACCGGTAACACGGCATATACGTACAACTCTGTATTCGGGAAATAAAGAGCTGCTGCTATAATTAATCCATATACTGCTCCTGAAGCACCAACCGCTGGACTATTCATTAACATTGCCGCCTGTTTTACATCAGACATTCCTGCTGCAGCATTTACCCAATCTCCAGAAACAGGAGTTAAGGTTCCCGCTAACTGATAAATTTGAAACGCCTCTGCACCGATATGAACAAAAGCCGCACCTAAAGCAGTTGCAAAAAAGTAAAGCAAGAACTTTTTAGATCCCCAAACACGCTCTAACATGTTTCCAAAAACTACTAAAGCCAACATATTGAAAATAATATGTCTAAAACCGCCATGCATAAAGAAATGAGTGGCTAATTGATAAGGTCTAAAAAAAACAGAGTCTGGATAATATAGCCCCAATTCATTGACAAGGTCAATATTCCTATTTGCTAAAACAATTGTCGCCAAAAAGAAAAGTCCGTTAATGATTAACAGATTCTTTACAACAGGTTGCATATTTCCGAACATTCCTCTTAACATCAACTAAATCTTTTTATTATTTCGTCCATTGTGAACGTTTCAATTATCTTTTTTCCATGCGGCGAATACTGAGGTGAACTTGATGCAAAAAGCGCATCTATCAAGTGTTCCATTTCTTCAGTCGTCAGTGTTTTTCCGCCTCTTATCGCCATTCCACTCGCAACTGTTAAAGCCAACCTACTTTTCAATTCTACCGCTTCATCTTGTTCTGCCAACTTATATGTTTCAAACATTTGCGTCAGTAACTCGGCAGGATTTCTATCCTTAATTTGAACCGGTACACCAAGTATGGCAATTGATTTCTTACCCACCTCAATTTCAAAACCAAGTTCATTCACTATGGGTTGAATTTCTTTCCAAACTGGAATATCTTGTTTTTCCATTTCCAACTTCTCAGCGAATAATAATTTCTGCACTTCTTTTGCAGCATCATTTTCAACTAACTCATCAAATAAAATTCGTGTGTGCGCACGATACTGATCAATCAAAATGAACCCATGTTTTAAAGAACTCAAAATGTATTTATCATTAATCTGCACAGGCTTCTTCTTCTCTACCTCAATTGCCGTTTGATTTTCAGAAGAAACTTCATCCATTGAAGACGAATAGGTCACTTCATTATGCTGTGCTTCTTCTTCATTTTCTTCAGCAATGGCATCTTTTTGGTAATCTGTTGTATCTAAACTATTGCTTTCCCAAGCATTTTTATCTGGTTGAATGGATGAAAATCCATTTGATTTCGTGTTTCCTGAAACTCCTGAAGAATAGGTTTTAGGCGCGGTTGTTTTGAATGGATTATAATCTGGGTCTAACTTAATTTCAGGAATCTTGACTGATTCTCCCTTTTTCAGCGAGGGAACATTCATACTCATTTCTGGCTCAAAATCTATGGTTGGAGCCACATTAAACGCGCCTAAAGCTTGTTTTGTCGCACTTCTTAAAAAGGCATAAATCGCTTGGTTTTCTTCAAACTTTATCTCCGTTTTTGTTGGGTGGACATTAACATCTATTGATTTAGGCGGAACGTCAAAATAAATGAAGTAAGGTGGATATTTACCTGGCTTTATCAAATCTTCAAAGGCACTCATGATGGCATGATTCAAATACCTGTCCTTAAAAAATCTGTTATTGACAAACAGAAAAGAGTGATCTGGCTTAGACTTTGAATATTCAGGTTTTAACACAAAACCACTAATCTTAACGATATCAGTCTCTTCATTTACTGGAACCAATCGCTCGTTATAGGCTTTACCATAAATCTGAACAATTCTTTGCCTTAAATGAGTTGGATGTAAATTGTAAATCTCATCATCATTGTGATGAAAAGTGAGATGAAGGTCAGGATGCACCAAAGCAATCCTTAAAAACTCATCTAATATTTTTCTATATTCTGTTGTATTTTTTCCTAGAAAATTTCGTCTTGCCGGCACGTTAAAAAATAAATTTTTAACTGCAATAGAAGTTCCGTTGCTACACATAACGGCTTCTTGCGAAACTATTTTAGATCCTTCATTGATAATTTCAGTTCCCAATTCAGCATCCACTAATTTGGTTTTCAATGTAACATGGGAAATGGCTGCAATAGAAGCCAATGCTTCTCCCCTAAAACCTTTGGTCTGCAATGTAAACAAGTCATCTGCCTTGGCGATTTTACTCGTTGCGTGCCTTTCAAAGGCCATTCTAGCGTCAATTTCTGACATTCCAGAACCATTATCAATCACTTGAATCAAGGTCTTTCCACCATCTTTTGCAACTAAAGAAATTTTTGTAGCGCCAGCATCAATTGAATTTTCAATCAATTCTTTTACTGCAGAAGCAGGACGTTGAACTACTTCACCAGCAGCTATTTGATTCGCAATGTGCGAGGGCAACAGTTTAATTACATCTGACATTCTTTATTTCCCTGTAGCGTTATCTAAGAATGGAGCAATATGATCTAATCCGATAAACAAGAAATATGTAGACATTAAAACAATAGCAAAGATGACAATCAAGCGAATATTAGAGCGCATAGTTTGTCTCTTGAACTCAGGGTTTCCCCATTTATCCGCTGTTTTTTGTCTGAAAGAAATTTTACGTTGATAATTTCCTTCTTGATCTGTGGCGTTTTTAGCCTGTTCAATTTTCTTATCTAATTCCTCTTTTCTTGGATCATAATAACGAGGAATGTATTCAAACCGCTTGTGTCTGTTAGGTAGCTTAAAAAGCGACATTCTATTCCAATTCATAATTAATTTTTTTAGCATCCCATAAAAAAGAGGGATAATAGCAAATAATAAAGGCGGCTTGCAAAACAAATATAAGGAGATTAACTTCAAATTAAGGAAGTTTTACCTGCCTATTTTCATCTTCCATCCACAGTATGAAGTGAACAAAAGTTGTACCATGGCAAGATTTATGCTTTATCGAATTCATAAATTCGTCAAACTCCCGTAATTAGGACATTAACCAACAGAATAAAAAGATTAAAAAACGCTTTGCAGATGCTTAAAAACACCATTTTACTTACTTTTTTACTCTTGACTTCCATTAGCATGAGTCAAAACAGCTCAGCTATTCACTCTCAAAGTACACCTGAATTTTTAAACGGCAAATCTACATGGGCCGATTCTGTGCTGGCAACAATGACCTTAGACGAAAAAATTGGTCAGCTATTTATGGTAGCTGCCTATTCATCAAAAGATGAAGCACATTTTAAAAGTTTAGATGAACTTATTTCTAAACATCATATTGGTGGATTGATCTTTTTCAAAGGCAGTCCGGCAAAACAAATTAATCTGACTAACCGCTTTCAATCAAAAAGTAAAACACCACTATTCATTGCCATTGATGGCGAATGGGGATTATCAATGCGCTTAGATTCTACTCCAAACTATCCAAGACAGATGATGCTGGGTGCGTTGCCTTCAGATGAATTGATTCACGAAATGGGATCACAAATAGCGAAGCATTGTAAACTCGTTGGAATTCACATCAATTTTGCTCCAGTAATAGACGTAAACAACAATGCAAAAAACCCAGTCATCAACAACCGCTCGTTTGGTGAATTGAAAGAATTGGTTGCTAAATTCGGAATCGCCTACATGAACGGAATGCAAGAGCAAAATGTATTGGCCTGCGGAAAACACTTCCCTGGACACGGAGATACCGATATGGATTCACATAAATCTTTACCAACCATTCCGCATGACTACGCAAGATTAGACAGCCTTGAATTATATCCATTCAAGGAACTAATCCAACAAAAATTAGCGAGTATGATGGTGGCTCATTTATACATTCCATCTTTAGATAACACCGAAAATCAAGCTTCTACCCTTTCTCCAAAAATTGTCACCGACTTACTCAAAGATTCTTTAGGATTTGAAGGGCTGATATTTACAGATGCTTTAAATATGAAAGGGGTTTCTTCTTATTATGAGCCCGGTGAAGTTGATGTTAAAGCCTTGTTAGCAGGGAATGACGTGTTATTATTCCCGTTAAATGTTCCCATTGCAATTCAAAAAATAAAATCAGCCCTAGATAAAGGAGAAATTACAGAAGCAGATATAAATGAAAGATGTTTGAGAATTTTAAAAGCGAAGCAATGGGCAGGATTAGATAATTTCTCTCCTATCGACACTGAGAATTTGGCGGAAAATCTAGACTTTCAGGCGGCAGAAATCTTAAACAGAAAAATTGCCAAACAATCCATCACACTTTTACAGAATAAAGATGCGCTTCCGATTAAAGATCTTAACACTAAAAAATCTGTTTATTTAAACATTGGTGGAACTAAAAATAATGCGTTTTATACGGGCATGCTTAGATACAGTCAGATTGAGCAAATCCAAATTCCACGATCACTTTCAGCAACAGAAGAAGCACAACTTTTAGAAAAATGTGAACAATACGATCGCATTATTATAGGATTCCACAGAACCAATAACAGTCCTCGCAGGAATTTTGGAATAACGAGACAATCAATCGGCATTCACCAAATACTATCTGAACGACAAGAAGTGGTCACGGTAGTTTTCGGTAACCCATACGTAATAGACAAATTCGGTGATTTGAGTAATACTGAAGGATTGGTAGTCACTTACCAAGACAATGAATACACCAATGAGGCCGCATCACAACTCATCTTCGGCGGAATCAAACCCATGGGTAAATTACCGGTTACGGCTAGTAATGAGTTCCCGGCTGGATTTGGGTTGAGCTATGATAAAACCACACGTTTAGCACATGTTTTACCTGAAGAAATCAATATTGACCCATCAAAATTAGAGCGAATAGATCAAGTAGCCAACGCAGGCATTAAAATGAAGGCTTTTCCGGGTTGTCAAATTGTGGCCATAAAAGATGGCAATGTATTCTATAACAAATCATTTGGCCATCACACCTATGATAAAAAGAGAAAAGTTAGAAATACAGACATCTACGATTTAGCTTCAATTACCAAAATTGCTGCCACTACAATTTCATTAATCAAATTGACAAAAGATAGCTTGATCGATATTGACAAAACTTTAGGCGATTACCTACCAGAAATTGTAGACTCAACGAAATACGAAAGAATGATTCTTAGACACATGCTTGCCCACCAAGCTGGACTGCACCCCTGGTTGCCATTTTACATTAGAACCGTAAAAGGTGGGAAACCAAATCCGGCTTATTATCAAACAGATTCAAGTGCTACTCATCCTTACCGTGTAGCCGACAATCTATTTATTTCTCCTGATTATGAAAAATATATGCTTGAACGAATTACTAGGCAAGCGCTCAGAAAGAAAACGTATAAGTATTCTGATTTAGGCTACTATTTCATGAAGGCGATTATTGAAAAACAAACAGGAGAACAATTAGAAGACTATGTGAAAAATAACTTCTACAAACCAATGGGCTTAGCTACAATGGGTTACCATCCAAAATATCAATTTGAAAAAGACAGAATCACACCAACAGAACAAGACACGACATTTAGAGACCAATTGGTATGGGGAGATGTTCATGACCCAGGAGCAGCCATGCAAGGCGGAGTTGGCGGACACGCCGGTCTCTTCTCAAATGCCCTTGATTTAGGAACCTTGATGTACATGCTCATCAATAATGGTGAATATGGCGGAGAGCAGCTTTTAGATAAAGAAGTTATTGCTGATTTCACACGCGTACAATTTGCTCCAAGAAACCGAAGAGGAGCAGGATTTGACAAACCAGTAACTTCACTGGATGGAGGTCCTACTTGTGACAAGGTTTCTTTAACTAGTTTTGGTCATTCTGGCTTTACTGGAACAATTACTTGGGCCGATCCTGAAAATGGAATCGTCTATGTTTTTTTAAGCAACAGGGTTTATCCAGATGCCATGAATTGGAAGATTGTTAAAGAAAACATTAGAACCGAAATACAAGATGCCATTTATATCGCGGCGAAATGAAATTTTAATTGAAGCTGCACGTCAAAGGAGCTAAAATGGACATTATCTTTGCATAAGATGAAAATAGGAATTGTATTATATCCCACTTTTGGTGGATCAGGAGTTGTAGCAACAGAATTAGGAAAAGCCTTGGCCTTAAAGGGCCATGAGATCCATTTTATTTCATACAATCAACCGGTAAGATTGGATCATTTTCATCCCAATATTCGCTATCACGAAGTAAGACCCTTCCACTACCCTTTATTTGACTATCAGCCATACGAATTGGCATTGACCAGTAAATTGGTAGATGTTACAAGATATGAGGGATTAGATTTGTTGCATGTCCATTATGCAATTCCTCATGCGTCAGCCGCCTATTTTGCACAGCAGATTTTAAAAACACACAATATCAATATTCCGTTTGTGACAACTTTGCATGGAACGGATATTACGCTTGTTGGAAAGCATCCTTCATTTGAACCAGTAATTACCTTTAGCATCAATAATTCAGATGCCGTAACTGTAGTTTCTCAAAGCTTGAAAGACGATACTTATAAACATTTCAAAATCGAAAATGGTATTGAAGTGGTCCATAACTTCATTGGACACGATTCTTATTGTGAAGAGCCTTCTGAAGAACAGTTGTTGCGAAAAAAGGAAATTGCTCCAAACGGAGAAATGGTGATTTGCCATATGTCTAACTTCAGAAAAGTGAAGCGTGTTGAAGATGTTGTATTGATTTTTGCAAAAATTAGAGAAAAGATTCCGGCAAAACTGTTATTAGCTGGTGACGGACCAGAACGCTACAAAATTGAACAAATGTGCGAAGAACATAAACTTTGCAATGATGTCGCTTTAGTTGGAAACGTTCAAACTGCGCAGGAAATCCATTGTATATCTGATTTATTTGTACTTCCGTCTCAAACAGAAAGTTTTGGATTGGCGGCATTAGAAGCTTTAGCTTCAGGTGTTCCCGTTATTTCATCAAATGCGGGTGGATTACCAGAAGTAAATTTAGACGGATATTCGGGTTACTTAAGTGATGTGGGAGATGTTGACAAAATGGCGAATGATGCGTTGAAAATTCTTTCAAGCAGAGAAGAATTAAATAAATTCAAGAAACAAGCTTACGATCACTCATTAAATTTCTCGATAGACAAAATTCTACCAAAATATGAGGCCATTTACGAACGGCTTTTAAATAAATAAGAGATTTAGAAATTCTGTTAAGCTTCTTTTTTCACTCTATCCAAGTGAATCTTAACTGAGAAGAAAACCAAGTCATCAGAAACTTCTTCTGCGATATACCCTAGTTTGTTTTTTGACTTTAATGACATAGTGATAAACCCTAATCCGGCACCACCTTTATTAGACATAATACCGTTTGAAAGAACTTCCATGTACATTTCTTTCACTTGCGCATTATCTAATTCGTTCAATTCATCAATTCTACCTTTAATCTTGTCAATGTTCTCTCTTTTAATAAGATTCCCGAAGGTCACCTTATAATCTTCTTCGTTTTGAAGTACAATTAAAAAAGAAACTTGATTTCCGTCCTCATCACGTTCACCGTGAATTCTAACGTTTTGAAGGCCTTCGACAAGGATGCTAAACATACGCTTAACCACACCTTTTTTGTCTCCAGACTCAAGCATCATATCTTCGATACTTGTAGATAGTGAGTTCACTAAGTCTTGTGAGAACTCACCAAAATGTGAAACGATAATTTTGCCAGAAGCATTTTTGTTATAATCTCCAAAAATCTCCTGAAACCTTGCGTTACACTTTTCAACAACTGGATTTCCTGCCAACATTTGCGACTAAAGTCTTAAATTTATCTCCGAAAGATATAAAATAATTGATTAACTACCGTATTTATACGACAAAATTTAATTGAAGTTACATTTTTAACGAAACTCATTAAAAATAAATGTTCCGAAAATACCGCAAGAAAGCCAAGTTGATGATAAGTAGGAATCAGAAAAATGATTATATTCAACTGTATTAACTGACAATAGATGACTGAAACAAAGTACGATTTAATTGTAATTGGTGGTGGACCAGCTGGATATGCGGCTGCAATGAGAGCGATAGATTTTGGCAAGAAAGTATGTTTAATAGAAAAAGCCAAAGTTGGAGGAGCTGGAGTTTACCATGGAGCCCTTTCTTCTAAGACGCTTTGGGAGCTTTCGCAAAGAGTAAAAAACGTGAATGAAACCATTGTTTCCTTAGGTCGTGATCGATTTGAATTATCTTGGGAAGAAGTTAAAAAAACCTTAGAAGAGGCAGTTTTTGAACGTAAGTTTCAGTATTCGTGTCATATTAAGCTATTAAAAACGAATCGAGCAGATCTTTTTACTTATGCCAGAGGTTACGGGAAAATTATTGACCCACATACCGTAAAGGTTACCAAAGAAGATGGTACCATTGAAGATTATCACTCCGAGTACATAATTATAGCAACAGGTTCTACTCCTAGAACGCTTCCTAACATTGCTACAGATGAAAAAATCATCATGACTTCTGATGGAATCGATCAAATTGAAGATTTCCCTAAAAGTTTAGTAATTGTTGGAGCCGGAGTAATTGGTTGTGAGTATGCTACCATTTTCTCAAATTTTGGAAAAACTAAAGTGTATTTAATTGACCGATCTGATCACATTCTTCCTTTTGAAGATGATGACATTTCTAGAATTGTTGCAAAGAATCTAGAAAAACACGGAGTCACTATCCACCATAAAGCGTCATTAGACCGCATGGAAGTTATTGATGGTGAGGTTGAGTATGAAATTACTTGTGATGGTAAAAAAGAAATCATCCGCGTTGAAAAAGCATTATTATCCGTAGGTCGAATTCCGAACATTAGTAATATAGGAATGGAAGAACTCGGAATAGAAATGGGCAAATCTGGTCGACACATAGGAGATGACGATACCCAAACGAACATTCCAAATATATTTGCTGCGGGAGATGTTTCGGGAAGAATCGCACTAGTTAATATGGGTGAAATTGAAGCAAGACATGCCGTAGAACGCATGTTTGGTGGAAAATCTGAACGATTATCATATGACAATGTTTGTACGATTATGTTCTTAGAACCTGAGGTTGCTTCTGTTGGTTTAAATGAGAAACAATGTATAGAACAAAACATTCCGGTTAAGATTGTGAAGCTTGATTATTCTGTAATGGCAAGAGCAATTGCCATGCGAAAAACCCAAGGTTTCTTTAAAATCATTGTAACCAATGATGATGAAATGAAGATTCTAGGCATGCGTGCAGTTGGAGAACATGCCTCAAGTGCAATACAAGCAGTTGCCTTATTGATTAAAACAAAACAAGGAATTGCTGAACTTGCTGAATTGGTGCACCCCCACCCTTCTATAGTAGAAGGTGTGCAGGAATGTGTTAGAATGTTAATGAATAAATCTATTTTCAAATCTTCAGTATTTAAAGATAAACTTGCCTGCTACAGTTTAGTGGATGGAGTAAAAACACCTTTACAGCGACTATAATGAAAAAAACACTGCTTTTCATCTTCATTTTATCTAGCATCTTGTCTTTTGGGCAAGGTAAGGATCAGAAACTACAAGGAAAGTGGGTGCTCTTTGAAGTGATAGACAACACAACTGGCTTAACAGTTCCGATCACTCATAAAAGCGATATAGATTACACTTATTATATTGAATTCATAGACACCTTAGTTAAGTATAACTTAGAGGTTAATAAATGTGAGAATGAGTTTTCAGTAAATAAGAAACGTGAAATAGAGTTTAAATACTTTAGCACCTGTACTGAGTTTTGTTGTGATGATGAATTTTCTGGATTATTAAATTATGAGGAGTGCACCAAGTACTTTATAAAAGAACCAAAAACAGAAGATGCGAAGCAAACTTTAGTCATGATCTCTGAAGAACGTATTTTCTATTTCAAAAAAGTATAGACATAAAAAAAAACCATTTGTCGAAACAAATGGTTTTTCTATATAATTTGATAAAGAAATTACTTTGCTGTAACCGCTCTTCTTTTCTCTTTGATTCTTGCAGATTTTCCTCTTCTTTCTCTGAAGTAAAAAATTCTTGCTCTTCTTACAGCACCAACTTTATTGATGTCTACTTTCTCAATGAATGGAGAAGTAACTGGGAAAATTCTTTCTACACCAACATTTCCAGAAATTTTTCTTACTGTAAAAGTTTCAGTTGATCCTGACCCTCTTCTCTGTAAAACAACTCCTTGAAATTGCTGAACTCTCTCTTTAGTTCCCTCTTTAATTTTATAATGAACAGTTACAGTTGCTCCTGCTTTAAAGTCAGGAATTTCAATCCCTGTGCTCATTTCTTTTTGTACGTCTCTTATTAAGCTATCCATGATAATGTCTTTTCAAAATTGCCCAAACCTCTCATTTGGGGGTGCAAACTTACGAATAATTCCGTAGAAATGCGGCACAAAGATAATTATTTTTTATTGATTGCAAATTATTCTTGAATCGCATATTCAAGTATCTCTGTTTTAACGTTATACTCATGATAGATTTTAATCCAGCCGAGTTTTGTTTCGCCATCTACTTCTTTTGTAAAGGCTACATAAACCGCTTGCATTTCTGCCATATTATTGCAGGTATGATCGTAATTATAAACATGAATTGAAATCGTATCATTTACATTTTGTGAACCTGAACTATATGAATATTCGGATGTTCTCAAAGTTTCTGTTTCGGAAGTAAAATTATCAGTTTTAGAGATTACATCCCCTATTGCGTGATAAATCAATTTATCTGAAATTTCAGCAGCATAGTGCGTTGATGACTCATTTGCGCAATGCTCACCAGTAGTTACCCCGAAATAAACTGGATTACTTCCGTTATAAGTTGTGTCACTGAAATGATAAAGCGTGTCTCCGTTTAGTTCTTGATGGAACTTTAGATTTGATTGCGGATCAAGTGTAATGTTTTCCCAGTATCCACCTGCACCGAGACCTCCCCCAGTTTGACTTATTAAAGTGAAGTCAGCTGTTGATTGGCAATTTAACATGATTTCTAATTGATCATTGACCTCAATTCCAGAGGCAATATATCCCAAATCTGTTCGAACTATCATTCCAGATGTATCACCAATTGTGATTTGATTTGGACTTGTAATCGAATAGTCTTCGCAAGGTTCCACTTCTGGAATTACAGGATCATCTTGGCAGGAAAATAAGGCAAGCGGCATCACCGCAAAAATTAAATACTTTTTCATTTTATATTGTTTTGGTTACTTGATATCACGTATCCAAATTAAAATAGGTTGGATTTTTTAAGAATAAAATGTGGCACAACCTTTGATTTTATAAGTTTGAGGCTGTAACTATTTAATAGTTAAGTCGTTTATAAAAGAGCAAAGATTTACAAACTAAAAACTATCGTCATGAACCAGATCAAACCAAAACTAGCCATACTCGGATTCACGTTAACTGTAATCGCGCTTCTGATTTTAGGATCTTCATTCGCTCACCCAATTGACGACTATTACAAAGCACATAAAAGCGATACCGGAATGGAATCTAAAAAAGTTCCACCTAAAATGGCCTCTTTGTTTGTGGATGAAGACTATCCTGAAGCTATAGAAGTGCTTAAGGCTATGTCATCTTTGAAGTATCTCAATTTTTATGGCGACAAAGCCAAAATTGAAAAATATGCAACTAAAGCAACGGCTGCCAAAGGCAACTACACCCAACTTTTAGATGAAGTTGATGGCAGTAGAATTGTAAAAGTATTTGGAGAAAAGAAAAACGGGAAAGTGCGTAAAGTCATTGCTATTGTTCAAACCAAGTCTCAATTCTTATTGCTGATTGGCAAAGGGAAACTAACGAATAAGCATATTGGATATTTACCTGAATTATCTAAGGAGATTCAATAGAGGTGATCTTGCACGTCTGTTGTTATCTTGTTCTAGAGTATAGAGTATAGAGTATAGATTTGATCTTGCACATTTTTCATTCTCTTGTACTTGTACTTAGAGTTTATAAGTAAACATTCAACCGGGTTGTACGAATTCAAGTCTTTGTTCTTTATTCTTTAAGCAAACGTAGAGAGCGATCTATAGTCTTAGAGCATAGATTTGATTGGGGAAAAAGTTTAACTGGGTTGTACGAATTCAAGTCTTTGCTCTTTAATCTATAAGCGATCTCGGCTCAGCAGAGGGAGCGATCTATACTCTTAGAACATAGATTTTAGAGTATAGATTTGATCTTGTCCATTTTCTCTTCTCTTGCGCTAGGAATTAGAGTAAATATTTGATTAGGTAATAGTTCAGCAGGGATGTACGAATTCAAGTCTTTACTCTTTAATCTTTAAGCAAACGTAGAGAGCGATCTATAGTCTTAGAGCATAGATTTGATTGGGGAAAAAGTTTAACTGGGTTGTACGAATTCAAGTCTTTGCTCTTTATTCTATAAGCGAACGTAGGGAGCGATCTATAGTCTACGAACGTCCATCTCGAAACCTACCTACCCGTTCGACTGGCTCAGGGTAAACTGCTCAGTTGATTTCAGATTTCCATCTGAAAACCAACTACGCAAACATCATCAATTTGCTCGTGATCACCCATCCACTCAACTAAATGCTTATCTAGTTTTTCTTTCTGAATCGCATAATCATCATTGCACCCTTCAAGAATTAGTTGTTTCATGGTTTTCACCTTTAACTTCTTACCTCTTTCTCCTCCAAATTGGTCGGCGTAACCATCAGATGTCATATAGAACTTTAATCCGTTTTTTAATGGAATGACATGCTCTTTGAATACCTGACTGTCTGGAGTAAATCCTGCAACTGCAACCTTCGTAGCTTTAATTTCTTCTAATCCGTTTTCATCTACAATCCATAAGGGTCTATTTGCACCCGCATACCTCAACTCTTTTGTATCCAAATCGATCATACAAACAGCAGCATCCATTCCATCTTTAGTAGAGCCTTTTTCGCCATCTTGCTTCAATGAACGTTTAATGGCAATGTTTAACTCTGAAAGAATCAATCCTGGATTGACAATATTTCTTTCTTCTACGATAATGTTTAATCGGTCAGAACCAATCATACTCATAAATGCTCCCGGAACTCCGTGACCTGTACAGTCTGCACAAATAAACACCAGTTTATTTCCTGTTTTCGTAAACCAATAAAAATCACCTGATACGATATCCTTAGGCTTAAATAATACAAATGAATTTGGCACCCACTTCTTCATTTCTTCTTCAAGTGGTAATAAGGCCTCTTGAATACGTTGGGCATAGTTTATACTATCTTCTATTTCTTTCTTTTGTTCATGCAGTACTTCATTCTTTTCAGAAATTTCTTTCGTTCGTTCTTCCACTACCCCTTCTAGCCAAATATTTCGCTTTTTTAATCGAGCAGAGAAAATTCTAAACCCAACAAAGAATAAGATGAGCATTGCCAGAACGTAGCCAACGTACGCCAATGCTGTTCTATACCATGGCGGACTTATAGAAAATGAAAATGTTGCCTCCTCAGATGTCACGCCGTAAATGTTACGTCCTTTCACTTTAAAGGTGTAATCCCCTTCATGTAAGTTCGTGAAATTAGACTCTGTTTTACCGCTCCATTTTGACCACTTTGAACTGTATCCCTCAAGAATGTAAGAAAATTCGAGTGGGTGCCCTCCGCTGAATGATGGTGAAGCAAATGAAATAGCTATATCGTTATTCGTATAATCTAAAGAGACATTAAAGTCTTTAGGTTGAGTATTAATAATTTGCCCCTCACTATTAAATGAACCATTAAAAGCAACAGAGTCTGTTCCTACCATAAATTTTCTGATGAGCACGTTCACCTCATTATCATAGTTCTTAATCGCATTCTCTTTGTATCTAATTAATCCATCAACAGTCCCTACCCATAACACGCCGTTTTCTTCTAAATAAAACTCATTAATTCTTCCATAATCCACTCCGGCAAAGGGCTTTGTCACAAACTCTTCTGCAACTTTATCAAAATATGCAATGGAATAATTGTCCTCACTGTACCAATCTCGGTTTGCTGATGTTTCTAAAAAAAGGAATTGCTCACTAGAACTTAAATCATGAAAAGGTTGGGTTTGAAACATTCCCATATAGTTAAGTGGATCTTCTTGCTCCTCTGGAGTCAGCTGCGCTTTCATTGTTTCTTCATCAATGAAATAATCTAACCCTTCTTTTGATCCAAAGACAAGACTGTCGTTGTAAATCATAGGCTTTCCTAAATCATCCAACAATCCGTCAAAATCACCAAACATATCTACTTTATATCTTTCCCCTCTCATGTCTAATCGATACGCGCCGTTAGCCACCGTACCAACCCAAATCACTCCTCTTTTATGTGGGTTTTCACAAATACCTAAAACAGTGCTAAAGGCCTCATCATAGGAGTATTTCTCTACCATATTTTTATTGTAGACATGAATACCAAAAGATCCGGCCGACACTATCAATTCCTTTTCAGGGAGGTATAAAATCTTATTCGCACTTTCTTGAGAAGTAGTCTTCAAAACAAAACCGTCTCCGTTATTTGTTTCGTAAATTCCTTGAGATGTTGCCACTAATAACTTATCGTCTACTTGCTCAAACCCCCAAACTTGTGAATTAATTAAGCCAGTATTTTCAAAGACCTTTGGTCCAACCGAACTTTGTCTAAATAAACCATTTGATGTTCCTAAATAGAGCTTGCCTTGATATCTACAAATAGCTTGTACGCTTCCATCTATGCCGTGCATTGCAGAATAATAAGATAAAGGAGAATAATAATCCATCATGGCCATTCCGTTTCCTGTACAAATCCACAAATTTTGGTCTCTATCTTGAAAAATACTTTTGACATCATTTGAAGCCAATCCGTTATTCTTGTCAAAATGCCCAACCAAATTCCCTTCTGCATCTATGATATAAACACCAGTAGTAAAGGTCCACAAGGCGATATTTCCGTCAGCTAATTGGATGGATCCAAAAATCCCTAATGAGTTCAATGAAACGGGATTGTTATCTGGTAATTGACGGAAAAACTTGTTTTTATACTTCCAAATTCCAATCTCTTGAGTAATTACTAATAGTGAGTCATCATCCAGTTTGTGGACACCAAAAACACCTAAACCTCTAACATTTTCTGTTCCTCTTAAACGTTCTAAGTCGTCTTCTACGTATTGAACAATTCCTATTTCACGCGCTCTGACATGAAAAATTCCGTCCACCATAAATGAGGTGTGAAAAGAAGAAGTTTCTGTTGGATAAACGGCTACAATTTCTTCAGTTTCAATGTCGTACTCAAAAAATACGCTTTGCGCCTGAAAATAAACTTTTGAAGTGGTTGTTTCAATGTTCCATATTTCTGAAAAAAACTGATCGTCCAAGGGAATTTTTTCGAACAAAGAATGATATTGAATTTGCCCTGATTTATCGCCTTTTAAATAACCAAAGTCTCCCATTGTTCCCACATAAACCCTTCCGGTAGAATCGGTTCCGATTGCCCTTACATAAGAACCCGCTTGAACCTTAACATATCTCCAATAAGCCCCATCAAACTCCAGCACTCCGTTTCCTGTTCCAAAATACATTACTCCCCTATTGTCTTGTGTTGCACAATAGATTTCTGGATTATATTCTTTTCCGTAATCTCTGGTTGAATAATTTATAATAGATGGTGAGGCTTCTTGACCGAACGAAACAGTTAAGAATGTGGTAAAAATTGTTAGTAAAAGTAGCTTCAGGGTTTGCATCTTTTTTTTAGGCAAGCGTTATATTTATCAAAAATAACAAAAATGGCCAAAGAGATTACTTTAAAGGAAGTTATAGCACATGTTGAAAAATTTCACGATTCATTCGGGATAGGAAATAATCATGAACCAACTACCAATTTAACTGAAGATGAAATTACTTTACGCTACAATTTAATGCGCGAAGAAAATGATGAATACTTAGAGGCCGCAAAAAATAATGACTTAGTTGAAGTAGCAGATGCTTTGGGTGATCAGCTGTATATTTTGTGTGGAACTATTTTAAAGCATGGAATGCAGCATAAAATTGCCGAAGTTTTTGAAGAAATTCAGAGAAGCAATATGAGTAAGTTGGATAAAGACGGAAACCCTATTTACCGTGAAGACGGAAAAGTATTGAAGTCTGACCAATACTTCAAACCAGATATTGCTTCAATTCTAAATTAAAGTTGAATACCTGATTTCCAGGTATATTTTTTCTCTATTCGATCGGATTTTTTTCCTTGTACGGCATAAAGTGCAATCAGTAAACTGATGTAAAACAATACGAAAAAACCTGCGGTAAGCAGCTGACCGTTTAATTCATATTCTCCTATTAGAAAATGGAATAAAAGTTCACCTATCGGAATAATGAATATGAGCAATAAGGCATTTCTCTTAAATAGATAAACTTTTTGTAGGATTGAATAATTCTTATTGATCCAAGCTTGGCGCTCTTCGTTCTTGTCTGTTTTTGGCTCGGCGATTTTTGATTTGAGCAACATAAGTCCTTTTAACCAATCGACAACTTTTGCCAAATAGTACAAATAACAAAGAATACTTATTACATATATCCAAGTGTGACCTTCCATAGCATCTACTCTAAATATACTGAAAACCAGTGACTGAAGTTACAGAACGTTGGAAGCTTAACAATTGTTTAAATTCTTATTAATTCTGATCAAAATAAAAAGACCCTCCAGAAATGAATCAGGAAGGCCTTTCTAACTTAAATTAAAATTTTAAAATCAAGTATCGATATTCGCGTATTTTGCATTTTTCTCGATAAACTCTCTTCTTGGCGGAACTTCATCCCCCATTAACATTGAGAACGTTTTATCAGTTGTCATATCGTTTTCAATTTGTACTTGTCTTAATGTTCTTCTTTCTGGATCCATTGTAGTTTCCCACAATTGCTCAGCATTCATCTCACCCAAACCTTTATAACGCTGGATTCCTACTGAAGATTCAGTACCCGAACCTTTAAAATCCATAATTAAACGATCTCTTTGGTCATCATCCCAAGCATAAGCTGCTTTCTTTCCTTTCTTCACTTGATATAAAGGCGGCGTTGCGATATAAACATATCCTCTATCTACCAATTCTTTCATATGTCTGAAGAAGAACGTTAAAATTAGGGTCTCAATATGAGATCCATCTACGTCCGCATCACACATGATGATTATCTTGTGATATCTCAGCTTCTCCATGTTTAACGCTCTCTCGTCCTCTTCTGTTCCTACCCTTACGCCTAAAGCTGTGTAAATATTCTTAATCTCTTCGTTTTCAAAGATCTTATGTTGCATTGCTTTTTCAACGTTCAAAATCTTACCTCTCAATGGCATGATTGCCTGAAAGAAACGATCTCTCCCTTGCTTTGCTGTTCCACCCGCTGAATCTCCCTCAACTAAGTAAATCTCACTTTCTGCAGGATCTTTTGAAGAACAATCAGCTAACTTACCTGGTAATCCAGAACCCGTTAAAACATTCTTTCTTTGTACCATTTCACGGGCTTTTCTAGCCGCGTGTCTTGCCGTTGCTGCAAGGATAACTTTCTGAACAATTGCTCTGGCGTCTTTAGGATGCTCTTCTAAATAATCCGTCAACATTTCAGAAACCGCTTGAGAAACTGGAGCATTCACCTCCCTGTTTCCTAACTTGGTTTTCGTTTGCCCTTCAAATTGTGGTTCACCTACTTTTACTGAAATAATCGCAGTTAAACCTTCCCTGAAGTCGTCCCCTGAAATATCAAACTTTAATTTGTCTAACATCCCTGATTCATCAGCATACTTTTTTAGGGTACCTGTTAAACCTCTTCTAAATCCTTGAAGGTGTGTTCCACCCTCATGCGTATTAATGTTATTTACGTAAGAATGTAAATTCTCAGCATAAGAAGTATTATAAATCATAGCAACCTCAACAGGAACGCCATTCTTTTCACCTTCAATGTGAATTACATCTTCTATTAATGCTTCTCTCGTTTCATCTAAGAATCGAACGAATTCAGACAATCCTTTTTCTGACTTAAACGTCTCTGTTATAAAATTACCCTCTTCATCCGTATTTCTTTCATCTGTAATTGAGATGACCAAGCCTTTATTCAAGAAAGAAAGCTCTCTCATTCTTGAAGACAAGGTTTCATAGCTATACTCTAGATTGTCGAAAATTTCTGGATCTGGAAAGAAGGTAACTGTTGTTCCTCTATGAGTAACAGTCCCGACTTCTTTAACAGGATAAGAAGCTTTACCTTGCTGGTATTCTTGCATATAAGCTTTACCTTCTCTAAAAACTTCAGCCTTTAAATCTCTTGATAAAGCGTTTACACATGAAACCCCAACACCGTGAAGTCCACCAGAAACTTTATATGAATCTTTATCGAACTTACCTCCGGCTCCAATCTTTGTCATTACAACTTGTAATGCTGATACGCCTTCTTTTTCGTGCATATCAATTGGAATACCACGTCCGTTATCTGTAACCTTGATTCCGTTTCCTTCTAATATAGTCACTGTAATCGTGTCACAGTGTCCGGCCATTGCCTCATCAATTGAATTATCGACTACCTCATACACCAAGTGATGCAATCCTCTAACGCCTACATCCCCAATATACATTGAAGGACGCATTCTAACGTGCTCCATTCCCTCAAGGGCCTGAATACTGCTCGCCGAGTAGCCTTTTTTCTTGTTTTCTTCGCTCATAATTATTAGTTATTTTCTCTTGTGAAAAATCAAATTTTCGCAAGACAAACAAAGATACTAAACGCACTATTTTAATTCAGGTATTCAATGGTAGATTATCAGTAGTTTTCAACAGGTAATTAACAGTTTTACACAATTTGATGAAATGTGGAAAATAACCGACTTAAAATCAACTAAAAAGAGGTGTGTAAAAGACCAAATAAACCATTTTTCACAATTCAATCTTCTTAAAAATGACAAGATGTTCTCCCTTGTTAAATTATTACCATTATTTTTACCGAAAATTTAGAATAAGCGCATGAAACCTACATTTCACCAATTAACGATAAAAGATATTAAAAAAGAAACTGCTGACACTGTTTCTATCGCATTTGATGTACCTGCTAGTTTAGCAGCAGATTACAAATTTGTTCCAGGACAATACTTGACATTAAGAGCTGATATTAATGGTGAAGACATCAGAAGATCCTATTCAATTTCTTCTGCTCTTTCTGAAGGAGAATTAAGAGTTGCTGTTAAAGAAGTTGAAAATGGAAAATTTTCTACTTATGCTAACAAGTCTCTTTCTGCCGGTGACGTGATGGACGTAATGACGCCTCAAGGAGGATTCATTGTAGAATCTGATAGCGCTGCTCAAAACAATTACGTTTTTTATGCTGCTGGTTCAGGAATTACTCCAGTACTTTCAATGGTGAGAACCTTGTTAGAGACTGAGTCCGATTGCAATGTGTTCTTATATTATGGAAACAAATCTGCGGAGGCTACAATCTTTAAAAATGAACTAGACGCTTTAGCGAATAACTATACGAACTTCAAATTGAATTATATTCTTTCTAGAGAAGATTCAGGAGATGCAAACAGAAACGGTAGAATTGATGCAGCAAAATGTGCGTATTTTTACACAGCAGAACTTGAAGCTTTAAAATTGCAAGGGGTTTACGCTTGTGGACCTGAGAGCATGATTGAAACAGTAAAAGATTTTTACACGACTAAAGGCCTTTTACACAAAGTACATTTTGAATTGTTTACAACTCCTGTTGTGAGTTCATTAGAAGGTGCAACTACTGAAGCTGAGGCCAATGAATCTGCTCAAGTAAATGCTGAAGTTACAGTTATCATTGATGATGAAGAATATTCTTTTCCTTTAGCAACTTCTGGTAAAGACATTTTATCTGCTGCGCAAGATGCTGATGCTGATGTTCCTTTCTCTTGTAAAGGTGGAGTTTGCTGTACTTGTAGAGCAAAAGTTATGGAAGGGAAAGTGAAAATGACATTAAACTTTGCATTAGAAGAAGATGAAGTTGCTGATGGATTTGTATTGACATGTCAATCTCACCCGATCACTGAAAAAGTTGTCATCTCATTTGACGAATATTAAGATGAAAAAAAACATTGTTTTAATTGGCGCTAGTAGAGGAATAGGAAAAGAAACTGTTCGACAATTAGCAAAAGAGCACAATGTTTTAGCGCTATCGCGCAATCTCACCAAATTAGAAGAACTAAAGGCCGAATGTGGAACTCAAATTGGTCAGATTGACTTGTGTTCTGAATCGCTAATATTAGATTTGACTGAACACATTACGCTCCATTTTGATAAAGTAGATATTCTCATCAATAATGGTGGATACTTGGTCAACAAGCCATTTCTTGAAACGACTTTGGCGGACATTAGAAAGACGTATGAAACCAACGTGTTTGGATTAATTCAAAGTTGTCAAGCCGTTATTCCGCTAATGAAGGGTTCTGGGCACATAGTAAATATTGGATCAATCGGAGGCGTTCAAGGATCAGTTAAATTTCCTGGAATTGGTGTTTACAGTTCATCAAAGGCGGCAGTTACTGGATATACCGAATGTTTAGCAGAAGAACTAAAAGAAACTGACATCCAAGTGAACTCTTTGGCTTTAGGAGCTGTTCAAACCGAAATGTTGGCAGAGGCTTTTCCTGGATATGAAGCACCAACGACTCCTGAAGAAATGGGCGCCTACATTGCTGACTTTGCTTTAAATGCAAACAAAATGATGCATGGAAAAATCGTTCAGGTTTCCAAATCAACTCCTTAAGTTAGTTTACAAGCTTTTTTAATCAAATGATTAAAGAAAATAGAATACCTTATCTTTACTACCATTCATGAGAGTAGTATCAGTAAATTTAGGAGAAAGAAAAACGGTTAGTTGGCGCGGAAAAGAGGTGGAAACCGGCATCTTTAAATACCCCGTAGATTCGGCAATTGTTCTTGGAAAAGAAGACGTTGAAAAGGATCACGTGATAGACAGAAAATATCACGGTGGCATCAACAAGGCTTGTTATATCTATTCTGCAGATCATTACAACTATTGGAAAGACCTTTATCCTGAATTGGATTGGACATATGGTATGTTCGGTGAAAATATCACTATTCAAGGATTAAATGAATCTAAAATTTACCTTGGAGATATTTATCAAATTGGCCAAGCAAAGGTTGAAGTTGTGCAACCAAGAGAACCATGCTTTAAATTGGGAATTAGATTTGGAACGCAAAAAGTTGTGAAGCAGTTTCTGAATGCGCCTTATCCTGGAGTCTACTTGCGAATCATTGAAGAAGGTGAAGTGCAAGCAAATGATTCAGTTACTTTAATTCAGCAAGGAAACACCTGTGCTACTTTTGAAGAAGTTTATCGATTATCATTTCACTCTAAACCTGAAGATAACCCTAAAATTGAAGCTATTCTGCAAATAGAGCAACTACCAGCAGGACTCAGAAGCAACTTAGAAAAGCGTTTGAAACTTAATAGTTAATCAGCCTCAACAATTTCTCTTCAAATCTTTGCTTTGGCATAAAATTCTTTTCAAGTTCACCGTCAAAAGGAACTGGCGTATCTAACGATCCTTCCCTCATTACTGGTGCATCTAAATACTCAAAGCAATCTTCAGTAATTCTAGCCGAAATTTCACCGCCAATTCCACCTGTCAAGCAATCTTCATGCAAGATGATCACTCTTCCGGTTTTTTGTGCAGTTGCATAAACGGCATCCATGTCTAATGGAAGCAAGGTTCTTAAATCAAGAATATCAATATCTAGGTTGTGTTCTGCTGAAATTTCTTTTGCCCAGTGCACACCCATTCCGTATGTTATTACAGAAGCTTTGGCTCCTTCTTGAACCAGATTAGCTTTTCCAATTTCTAAGGTATAGTAATCTGTTGGTACGTCTTCTTTGATTGAACGATATAAGCCTTTATGTTCAAAGAAAATCACCGGATTAGGATCTTCAATTGACGCAGCTAACAAGCCTTTTGCTTCGGTTGGTGAAGATGGATAAACGACTTTTAATCCAGGCGTATGCGTGAACCAAGCTTCATTAGATTGTGAATGAAACGGTCCTGCAGCTGAACCTCCACCTGTTGGCATTCGAACCACTACATCTGCATTTTCACCCCATCTGTAGTGAAGTTTAGCTAAGTTATTTACAATTTGATTAAAACCGACCGTCACGAAATCTGCAAATTGCATTTCCATCACCGCCTTCATTCCGTTAATAGACAAACCTAAAGCAGCACCAACAATTGCAGATTCACAAATAGGTGTATTTCTCACTCTATCCTTCCCAAACTCTTCTACAAAGCCTTCAGTAATTTTAAAAACACCTCCATACTCAGCAATATCTTGCCCCATGATTACCAAATCTTGGTATTTTCTCATGGATAATCTAAGTGAATCTTGAATGGCATCTACAAATCTTAATTCGGACTTAGCCTCAGTTGCTGGAGCTTGAATATTTGGAGAATAAGGCGCGTAAACATCACCTAATTCAAAGTCAGTATCAGGAGTTACATTTGGCTCAGCATATGCAATCTCCAATTCATCCTGAATTTCTTTCTTGATTCCTTTTTTAATTTTCTCAACTTCATCTTTTGAAAGCACTCCTTCTGAAATGACAAACTTTTCATAATTCGTCACTGGATCTTTACTTTCCCATTGGTCCTGTAATCCTTCAGGATAATACTTAGTACCTGAAGCTTCTTCGTGCCCTCTCATTCTAAATGAAATGCATTCCAATAAAAATGGCCTAGGTTTTTCTCTTAAAGAAGCAGCAATTTGCTTCACCGAATGATACACCTCTAAAATATTGTTTCCATCTATTTGAAAAGCATCCATGCCATAACCAGGACCTTTATCTACAAATTGCTTACATCTAAATTGTTCGTTTGATGGTGTAGACAATCCCCACTGATTATTCTCAACAGCAAAAATTACTGGAATATCCCAAACAGATGCCACGTTTAACGCCTCATGAAAATCACCTTCACTTGCTCCTCCATCTCCTGTTATGGCTAATGACACTTTTTGCTCACCTCTTAACTTATGTGCTAATGCAATTCCGGTTCCTAAAGCTAGTTGAGGTCCTAAATGAGAAATCATTCCAACTAAATGATGTTCTTTTGTTCCGAAATGAAATGAACGGTCTCTACCCTTTGTAAAACCAGTCATTTTTCCCTGAAATTGTGCAAAGAGTCTGTTTAACGGAATCTCTCTAGTGGTAAAGATTCCTAAGTTTCGGTGCATGGGAAGAATGTATTCATCCTTTTCTAGGCCCAAAGCAATTCCGACAGAAATTGCCTCTTGCCCCCATCCTGAAAACCATTTAGAAATTTTACCTTGACGTAAAAGGATTAACATTTTCTCTTCAATAAACCTAGGTTTGATTAAAGCTTTATAGATGTTTTTCAATTCTTTATCAGAAAGATTTTTTCTGTCAAACTTCATTTGTTCTTTTTCGAGTACCGCCATGCTAAGGGAGCAATTAAATTATGTTTCAAAATTAGCAGTTTTTGATTCGAACGTTATATTTTTTTTCAATAGTTATTCACTTTAATTTCCTTAAGAAATGAATCCTAAACTATTGAATGCGTTTTATAAAATTGAATTTATCCGCAATCACTTAAAACTACATATGAAACATACTCACACAAAAGCTACCAGATTCACCGTTATTGCCAGCAAAATCGCCAACTAAATCAAAGTTTTCACCGATTTGGTTTGTGCCTGTACTTGTCACTTTATTTATAGTTGCTGTTCCTTCTATCGATTCATCAAACTCTATTATCGCACCAAAAGATTGTGACTCCAATTTAACAGGAGATAGTTTTGAAACATTGTAAAAGTCATATAGGTACAGTTTTGTTGCACCAATAGAAAATATTGCTTCATTTGAAATGCCATCACCAGTGTAATTCACCCCCTTTGATTTCGCTGTTTCACTTATCTTATCTCCAACCTTGATGAAATACTTTTTATTTCCAGCTTCTTCTTCAGTCGAACTGCCACCACAACCGACCAAGATTAACAAAAGACCTAATGTTGCTCCTATAAGTTTCATAATTATTGAGTTGATTTAAAATTAATACTTACTCCTGCTTGAATATATGGTGCAGAAAAAGAAGTTTTTGTAAAATCTTTCATCTTACCATCCAATCTCCAACGTTTGCCGGAGACATCAAGAGAGTAACCTGTTTTAAAGTTTAAAGAAATAATTGGCAAGGTTAACCTTAATTCCAAGTTTGGATCAAAAGTAAACACATCATTCTTGTAGATGATTATGTTTTGACCGTCACTCTGAATCAAATTAGGAACTGTGTTGTCCATTTCTTCTGTCAAAGAGGTTTGACCATAAGCGTAATCCAATCCTAACGCAGCTAACACCCATTTGTTCCCGAAGGTATAATACTGCCCCATTCCAAATCGCCATCCTTTTAAATAAAAACGATCATTATTTGAAATTTCTGGAAAGTAGTTAAAATAGGCTCTATTTCCCCAGCTACCTACTTCTAAAAAGTCTACAGCAAAGTTATATCCAACCATTTTATCTGTAAATGTAGTTGCTCCAAAATCAACCAGTGCAGAATTTAAACTTCTAATACCGGTAAAATAATGATAGCCATATGATGCTCCAAAATGGATTTCAGTTATTTTTTCATTCCATGCAAAATTAAACTCTTCAAAAGGCTCTTCTTTTACGTTTGATATAATCACAAAAGGCAGCTGATTATAAAAACCCGAAATGTTATGATCCCCATTCTTATATGCTAAATCTATAATATATGCCGTTCCTTCTTCTAAGTATTTCTCTTCAAGATCTAAATCCTTGATCACGTCCTTATCAAATTTTAAAATACCGGTAGAATAAAATACCGGAATAACGAGTACTTTGTTTTTAAGGCTATCATTGATCTCACCGATTCTGTTAGCTATAGAATTCATATAATAGTCATAACAAGAACTCATACGTTGATTTTTGTGTAAATGGCACCTCCCAAATTGTCCATAGAACTTTGAAGTTGGATCTGAATTATAAACACGCTCAAATTCATCCTGCATAAACCGCTCCCTAATTATTGGAGACCTCACATCTCCCTTAAGTTCAGTAACGTACCATTCATGTCCAACCTCAAGGCTTTCAATTATTGAAAAGTAAATGGTAGAATCTTTTCCTAATTCTTTTTTCAAGCTTTCTTCATACTTGAGTGAAATTTTGATGATGGAACTTAAACTTTCCCATGCACTTACCTGTCCAAAACCAAAGCCACCTGTGGTGCCGTCTGCATAATAATCTGCTGCTGTACCGTATTCATATTCAGAAGTTCCGAGCGCTTTGATCTGCTCAAAAACTTCTCCTCCAGGAACTGATGTATCAAGCGTATCTGCAATTAAGTTTAATGCTTTAATTGAGAAATATGGAAAACGCTCAATATCAATTCCATGTAAATGAATTTTATTCTCTAGTGCAAGCGTATCGTTGAATTTTTCAATGTTCTTGAACATCTGATAAAACTGCGCGAAAAACATATCTTTTAAATACTTTCTATTTTCTGTATTGTTATCGATAATTACAGTTTCTACAAGGTATCCAACAGCAGGACTCTGCTCAAAAATAAAATGTTCTACCCCTTGGGTATTGTGCAAATACGTCAGCATTTTATACTCAAGCTTTGAATCAAAAGTCAAGAAGCTGTGATTTTCACCCGTGAAATAAACTTGGTATTTGTCAAGTGAATCTGCGAATACGTCAAATTCTGAAAAATCAGTTTTATTGTCTAGGTTCAAAGCAGTAGCTTTCTCCTGTGCAAGAGTAATCCAAGGTAGACCAAGTAAAAAAATTAAGAAGAGATTTTTCAAGCTATTGTTTTAAAGTAAAAAGGGCTGTTATACCAAAGTATAACAGCCCTTAAAAATAAGGATTTTTTATGATTAAGCATCACTAGATGACATTCCCATTTTAGCTTTCAATGCAGCTAAGCTATCTGAAGCTTTCACTTCAGCAGACCCTGAATCTAAAGCACTGTCAATTTCATCATCAATAGAAGTATTTTCGCCTGCAATTTCTGCATAAGATTCTGCTAACGCTTCATCTTGTGCTACTTTCTCTTTCATTCTCTCTAACATAGCAACTGTGCTTGATGAATCAACACCTGCCATTTGCTGATTGATTTTCTTAGTAGCAGAAGAAACTTTTGCTCTTGCTCTTAAGGTTTTCAATTCAACTTCAAATTTCTTGATGTTTGATTTTAACTTTTTAATGTTCCCATCTAACTTGTTCACATTTCCTTCAAATTTAGCTTGGTCAGATTTGTACTGAGCAGCTAATCCTGCATTTGTGTCTTTATTGACTAAGCATTCTGAAGCTAAACGATCAGCATCTTCCATTGAAATTTCACCTTTTTCAGCTCTTTTCAATAACAACATAGCTTTCTTCTCATAATCAGCAGCTTTATCTGCATGCGTGTTCGAATCATTTTTCGCTCTAATTGCTAATGCTTTAACTTCAGCCAACGCTTGCAAAGCTGCGCTTAAATCCTTTTTTAAATCACGGATCCCTTGTTCCGTCATCTTAATTGGATCTTCTAATTTATCAACAGCAGAATTTGCTTCTGCTTGCCCAATTTTGAATAATCTTTTAAATATGTTCATTTCAAATATTTTTTAATGTTTTTAGTTTTTTCTTGTAGTCATTATTAATTCTTAGAGAATCCAATAATTTCGTCAGTATATTCACTTAATAATAAGCTAAGTGAAGTAAGACTTCCTTCTAACTCTTCAAAATCAAGAGTTTCAACTTGTAAAGTATCTCTAAAAAGTACCTTCTTCCCATCATCATCCATAACGAAAGCTCCAGCAACAATATCTCTGTTTTTCATCAATAATTGATGCGCTACGTCTCCAACGTTATTTGTTAAGTCGAATAAATATTGTTCGATTATAATAATAGGATCTGCAATTCCGATCATCAAGTTAGAGATTCCGTCCTCAATAGATTCAACAACGAATACTTCATTTTCTCTGTCTTCAACTATAATCGAATATTCTAATTCTGACAAATAGTCCTTTACTTTATCAAAGTGACTCATAGTGGTTTTAATTTTTTTGTTTGTAATCAAATATAGAAATTAAATGTTTCTTTTTTAATGTGACCTTCATTTTTTGTCAGGGTGCTCTTAAAGTTATGGAAAGCACATATTTTTTTGCTAATTTCATAAGCTAAAATGTGTTTGTTTCTAATTTTACAAGCAATATACTAAAAATATTAGTAAATTACCAAATTATTTAGCAGATAATTTATGACGAAAACAATAATTGCAAAGAATTTTAAAAAACTCAGATTGTTCAAAAGCATGAATCAAACTGAGTTTGCCGAGCTATTTGACATTACCCGATCAACTGTTGGTTCGTATGAAGAAGGAAGAGCCGAACCGAAGTTAGACACACTAATGAAGGTGGCTGACCATTTTAAACTAAAGGTGGATGATATCATCAGAAAGGAGTTAACAGTTAATAAGATTGCTAATTTCGAATACCCGGTGCCAGAAGCGAAAAATTTAAAAGACCTGAATGGTAGATTAGAATCTATGAATAAGCGATTAGATAATATAGAGCGATTATTACAACCGAAAAAATCATAATCTCGTGAAAGAAGAATTAATTAATAAAATTAGAGCATCTTTTGAAGACAATTTCTTGGCTAAGGCTGAAAAAAAAGATTTAAAATCAGCTCTAACCCAATTAAATCCAGATAAAAGAATTGGAGATTTACTCCGTTCAGAAGTCTTTAAAATGGCGCAAGAAAAAATTAACGCCTCTAACTTTAATGAAGTATTAAAGTGGGTAGAAGATTTAAATAAAGTTATACTCGCGACAGAAAATGACAAAAGTAATTCGGAGCGCATTTACTTTTCTCCTGGAGAAGAGTGTTTATCAGGCATCCTTTCTCAAATACAAGGTGCAAGCCAAACGATAAAAATCTGTCTTTTTACAATTTCAGATGATCGAATTGCTGAAGCTTTAATTTCTAAGCACAAACAGGGCGTTTCGGTCAAAATAATTACAGACAATGATAAAATATTTGACAAGGGTTCTGACATAGATGAACTAGCCAGTGCTGGTATTCCAGTGGTGGTAGATGTTACTGACAACCACATGCACCATAAATTTGCCTTATTTGATAACAAAACATCTTTAACCGGCAGTTATAACTGGACAAGAAGTGCTGAAAAATATAATCACGAAAACATCTTAATTACAGATTCATCCGTAGTTTATCGAGCTTTTAATAAAGAATTTGATGACTTATGGGATGAGCTAGCACCTTATGACAAGCTCTAAAAAAGAAAAATCAACTTTTCAAAAATGGAGTGGATACCTGTTAAACGCAGCGCTTATTCTGGTTATCCTGACCTTTTTTATTCCATCCTGGAGAATGGCTTTTCAATCGTGGTATCAAGGACTGACCTTAAGTGAGGTTTCATTTGAAAACACTATTCAGCAAGAAATCTCTGATCAAGACGCCACATGGGAACTGTTTGATTTGGATGGAAACATGTTCAATTTCGCCGAATTCAAAGGTCGACCGATTGTCATTAATTTTTGGGCAACTTGGTGTTCATATTGCAGAGTTGAGTTAGCAGAATTGAAAGAATTAAAATCTCAAGTAAATACTGAAGTTGTATTTATAGCAATCACAGAAGAGACGCCACAAATGATTGAAAATTCAGGTTTAGATAAAGATTACTCCTTTTTATATACCACCCAAAACTTCCCTTCTTTTGCACAAGTTAGCGCCTACCCTACTTTACTTGTGATAGATTCAGAAATGAACATTATTCATAGACAAGAAGGAGCTGGAGCCATAAATACTGAAAAAAATATTTCCTTTTTAAACGACTTGTTATTAAAGTAGGCTAAGTTTGTGGCATTGAATTACGCGATAATTGACATAGAAACAACTGGTGACAAGCCTAAGAATTTCAAAGTAATTGAGATTGCCATTATTAAACATGATGGTAAAAAAGAGATAGACCGATATACTACTTTCGTTGATCCTCAAGAACGCATAAATCCATTCATTTCTCGTCTTACTGGGATCCATGACTCAGATGTGGCTGGTGCTCCAAAGTTTTTTGAAGTCGCAAAAGACATAGTAGAATTCACTAAAGACTGCGTCTTTGTAGCTCACAATGTGAGCTTTGATTACGGCGTAATCAGACGTGAATTCAAGCGATTAGGTTATGATTATCGATTACCTCATATGTGCACGGTTCAAACGGCACGTATTTTAATTCCAGGGCATAAATCGTACGGATTAAAAAACATCACAAAAGCACTAAACATTCCGCTAAACGGTCATCATAGAGCGATTGCAGACACTGAGGCCACCGCTAAACTGTTTGAAATGCTTTATGAGCGTGATGAAAAAAACGAGCTTCAAAATTTTATAAAAATTGAAATTAATCCAAAAGTTTTGCATCCTAAATTAGATGTAGATGTATTGGATGAAATTCCGAATAAAATTGGCATTTATAAGTTTTTTAATGAGCGAGATGAATTGATCTACATTGGTAAGAGCATTCATATAAAAAAACGAATAGAGCAACATTTAAAGAACTCAAAAACTGCGAAAGCAATTGAGATGCGATCGGCTATTTGTCGCATAGAGCATGAATTAACGGGAAGCGAATTAATTGCTTTACTTTTTGAATCTGAAGAAATTAAGAAACATCAACCTGTTTACAATAGGGCTCAAAAAAACACCAACTTTACTCATGGTTTGTTTACCATGGAAGATCAGGCGGGGTACATCAACTTACACATTAAAAAAATCTCACCAACAGATCGACCGTTAATGACATTTACCTCTTCTCAAAACGGTAAAAAATACTTAGAATTTTGGTTAAGTGAATTCAATTTATGTCAACGATTATGTCACTTGCACAAGTCGGCAGGAGCATGTTTTAATTATACGATTAAAAACTGTGAAGGAGCCTGTATTGGTGAAGAAAGTCCTGAAAAATACAATCTTAAAGTCAACGAATTATTAGATAGTTTGAACTTTAACAGCGAATCATTTCTAATAATTGATAAAGGTCGAAACTCTAAAGAGCATGCCTTCGTATTAATGGATGAAGGAATTTTTGGAGGCTTTGGATACATTCCGCGATACATCTTCAAAAGAGGGGTTTCGAATTATAAAAAATTCATCTCACCCAAAAGGAGTAATCGAGATTTTCAATCGATTATTAAAATGCAATTGCATAAAAATGAAAAACTAGACATCCATCATTTAAGAAAATGAGTGATTTAGAAAACAAGAAAGATTTAAAACCTTGGCAGCATCAACTGAATGAAATTATTTTCGGTTCAGAAACTCGTGCCGGAAAGTGGTTTGACATCATTTTGTTAATGATAATCATCTTCAGTGTCTTAGCGATAATGTTAGACAGCATTCCTGGTTTTCATGAAAAATGGGCGGCAGAACTCTTTATTTTTGAATGGGTGGTAACGATCATTTTCACTGTAGAATATATTCTGCGTTTAATCTGTGTGGGAAAACCTTTAAAATATGTATTTTCTGTTTATGGCTTGATTGACCTTATATCTTTATTACCAACCTATGTTGGAATTTTCGTAAGCGGAACAAGTTCGTTAAGAATTTTAAGAAGCTTTAGACTGATTAGAATTTTTAGAATCTTAAAATTGAGTCAGTTTGTTGAGGATTCTAAAAAGTTAACGAATGCACTGCGCCAGTCAAGAAACAAGATTATCGTCTTTTTGTTTTTCATAGTGATGATGGTGATTTCACTAGGAACAGTCATGTATATTGTTGAAGGAGGAGAAGCAGGATTCACCAGTATTCCGCGAAGTATTTATTGGGCGATTGTTACTATGACTACAGTAGGTTACGGAGATATTGCTCCGGCCACCCCTTTAGGACAATTCATAGCATCTGTAATTATGATATTAGGTTATGCTATCATAGCCGTTCCAACCGGAATTGTGACTAATGATTTTATTCAAGGAAACAAGTCCAAAGCCATGAACAATATTGCTTGTGATAATTGCGGAAAAGACGGCCACGATATGGATGCAAAATATTGCAATCATTGTGGTCAAAAATTGTAAATCTGAGTGGTATAGACCCGTATAAATTTCATCTTTTTGAGCGCTAAAAATAGGTCGACCAGCATAATAAGTTGGTTATAACTCTGTTAAATCGTTGATATCTTCTGAATAAAAACAAGGATTTCTGGCGGTTCAAACGCTCAATTATCCTAATTTTGTATAAACTATAATTAAAATCTCCGCCAGAGGTGGATGAAAAACTATTCGTATGAATAACTATGGAAAAAAGGCTGAAAACGCCTCATTAGAATCAATAGGACTTACTCAAATTGACAACGCATTCTGGAATCTTTCTCCGTCTGAGCTGGTAGAAGATGTCGTGATTAATAGCCAAGGTGTTTTAACAGAGACTGGAGCAATCGCAATTAGAACAGGTGAATTCACTGGTAGATCTCCTCAAGATCGTTTCATTGTGTGTGATGCTAAAACAGAGAATAGCGTTTGGTGGGGTGACATCAATAAAAAGTTTGACGCAGATAAATTTGATGCGCTTTACAACAGAATGAAGGCGTATTTAACTAAAAAAGATGTGTATGTAAGAGATGCATACGCTTGCGCTGATGACGATTATCGTTTAAATTTAAGAGTTGTAACTGAGTTTGCTTGGTCTAACATGTTTGCTTCAAATATGTTTTTACGTCCAACTGATGAAGAAATTCAAAACTTTACACCAGAATGGCATATCGTATGTGCTCCTGGATTTATGGCGGATCCTGAAATTGACGGAACACGTCAACACAACTACGCGGTAATTAACTTTACTGATAAAATGATTATTATTGGTGGAACCGGTTATACAGGTGAAATCAAAAAGGGAATCTTCTCAGTGTTAAATTACGTTTTACCAATGGAAAAAAACGTATTATCTATGCACTGTTCAGCAAATGTTGGGAAAGATGGAGATACCGCAATTTTCTTTGGACTTTCTGGAACAGGAAAAACAACTTTGTCATCAGATCCTGACAGAAGATTAATTGGAGATGATGAGCACGGTTGGTCTGAAAACGGTGTATTCAATTTTGAGGGTGGATGTTATGCAAAAACAATCGACTTATCGAAAGAAAAAGAACCACAAATTTGGGGTGCAATTAAATTCGGAGCAATTTTAGAAAATATTGGATTCCAAGAAGGATCTTCAATTCCGGATTATGCTGATTCTACAATTACACAAAATACAAGAGTATCCTACCCTATTCATCATATAGATAATATCATGGTTCCTTCAAAAGGAGGAATGCCTAAGAATATATTCTTTTTAACTGCTGATGCATTTGGTGTATTACCTCCAATATCTAAATTGACTCCAGGTCAAGCTATGTATCATTTCATTTCGGGATATACGGCAAAAGTGGCTGGAACTGAAGCAGGTGTTACTGAGCCACAAACGGCATTCTCTGCTTGTTTTGGCGCACCATTCCTGCCTTTACATCCAACAAAATATGCTGAGATGTTAGGAAAGAAAATGGAAGAGCATAACGTAAGAGTTTGGTTAGTTAACACTGGATGGTCTGGTGGTGCTTACGGAACTGGAGAGAGAATTAGCTTAAAGTATACAAGAGCTATGATTACTTCAGCTTTAGAAGGAAAACTTGATAACGTGTCATATACAACTCATGATATTTTTGGATTAGAAATGCCGAATGAATGTGAAAACGTTCCAACAGAAATTTTAAATCCTAAAAACACATGGTCTGACAAGTCAGCTTATGACGCTAAAGCAAATCAGTTAGCAGTCTCTTTTGTTAAAAACTTTGAGAAATTTGAATCAGATGCCAATGAAGAAATCATGGCAGCTGCTCCAACTGCAAAGGCTGAAGCGTAATTTCAAATTGATATAAATTTAAATCCCCTCGTTTTGCTTTGCCAAAATGAGGGGATTTTTTTTGATCTTTACTTTATGAGTTTACCTTCTTCTTTAGCTAAAAATTATCGTGACCTTCATTTCGGAGGCAACTGGACCGTGACTAACTTAAAGGAAGTCTTATCTGAAATCAATTTTGAGACCGCTCAAACTAAGATCGAAGGCTTTAACACGATAGCGGCACTTACTTTTCACATACACTACTTTACTAAAGTCACACTAGAAGTATTAGAAGGTAAACCTTTAAATGCGCACGATAAGTACAGTTATGATGTTCCAAATTTCAATAATGAGCAAGAATGGCGTGGATTTTTAAATCAATATTGGACAGAAGCTAAGCGTTTTGCAGATCTTGTCGAAGCCCTAGATGACAATCAGTTGTTTGAAGTTTTTTCAGAAGAGAAATATGGGAATTACTATCGCAATATATCTGGAATAATTGAGCACGGCCATTATCACTTAGGTCAGATTGTGATTTTGAATAAAATGATAATACAAAAAAAGATTTAAGCCCATTTCTAATGAACTTATTTAGCCTTACTTTATTAATGTTGTCTTTCATATTTAGTTTAAGCTCTTTTGGAGAAAATGTAGACACTACAATCATTAAAAAACATCTAATAAAACTCACTAAAACAGAAAAAGCAAGAAATCATGATAACCTTGAAGCGCTGAACAATGCGGCCTCCTATATTTTTTCAGAATTTAATAAATACGCAGACACAACTTTCTATCAAAGCTATATGGCCAATGGAAAAGAATATAAAAATGTGATTTGCAGATTCGGTTCCGAACATGACGTAACTACTGTAGTTGGCGCACATTATGATGTTTGTGGAAATCAAGAAGGTGCAGATGACAACGCTTCTGGTGTTGTTGGATTATTAGAATTAGCCCGATTACTTAAAAGTGAAAAACTATCAAAACAAATTGAACTCGTAGCTTACACGCTAGAAGAACCTCCTTACTTTAGAACAGAAAAAATGGGTAGTTATATTCATGCTAAATCTCTAGTTGATGAAAGTCGAAATGTTTCAGGAATGATTTGTTTAGAGATGATTGGTTATTATGATTCGGCTAAGAAATCACAGCATTACCCCTTAAGATTTCTAAGTTTATTTTATGGGAACAAGGGTGACTTCATCACTGTTGTAAACAAATTTGGAAAGCAAAAATTCGCTAGAAAATTTACGAAACGATTCAAAAAATCGTCAAAGGTTGAGGCGAAGAAATTCACTGGCCCTAAAGGATTGCAAGGAATCGATTTTTCAGACCATTTAAATTATTGGAAATTCGGGATTAGCGCCTTGATGATTACGGACACCGCTTTTTATAGAAACATGCACTACCATGAACATGGAGACAAAATGGAGACACTAGATTTGGAGAAAATGGCCCGTGTAATTGAAGCGGTTTTTGAATCATTACTGGAAGTTGGCTCCTAATCAGGATAATAATATATTAAATTACAACCCTCAGGAAGTAATTCTTTTATTTTTTCAATCGATTCTTTTGGTATGGATGTATTAAGGATTGTTAATTCTTTTAAGTTTTTCAATTTTGAAAAACTTTCAGGCAACTCTGTTATTGGGTTACCAGAAATATTCAACTTCTCCAAACTCAACAAGTTACCCATTTCATTAGGTAAAAATGAAAAACCAAGGTTCGCTATTACCAAAGTCTTCATTTTTTTTAGCCTTCCTATTTCTTTAGGCAATACGCGACTAATCTCTCTACTAGTCGGGCTTACTTGAAGATAAAACTCTTCTAGGTTTACCAAGCTAAATATCTCGCTTGGAAAATCCTTGAAGCCTCCATAAAGTGATAATTTTTTTAGCTTTAATAATTGCTTGAACGAACTTGGTAAATCTACCAATTCATCCGAGCCATGAATCATTAAGTCCTCTAAATTGGTAAGTTTTCCAATGGCATTTGGCAAGGACTTCAATCTACTCCCGAAAAATGCTTTTTTTACCATACGCATGGAACCAATGCTTTCTGGTAATTCAGTTAAACTACCACCGTTCACATAGATGTCTTCCATAGCAGGTAGATTTCCAAAATTAGAAGGTAAGCTTGTAACTCCCTTAACATAAATCACTAGTGATTTCAGATTATTTAAACTGCTAAAAGAACTTGGAATATTCGTTACAGTCCCTTGTAAATCAAGATACTCTAAATTAGACAAGGTTCCTATAGATGCTGGTAAGTCATATGACTTACTATTACTATAAGTCAACCATTTAAGTGAAGAAATTGCAGTTATTTCTTCAGGAAATTCTTTAAAATTATTGTCCCCATAAATATTTAATTTTTCCAATTTAGACAGAGTAGAAAGGCAAGAAGGTAAAGAATCAAATGCATTCCAAGAAACATCCAACTCAATCATACTCGTTAAAAGACAAATTGAACCTGGAAATTTAGTCAGCCCTTTATCTTTAAGGTATAATTTGGCACATTGCTCTGGATTTTTTCTAGCTTTTCCGAGATTATAAAAAGTTGTTGATTGGGCAAAAAGTAATGTCGGTAAAAAAACGGTCAACAACAGAATAAGTTTATTCATAGTAGTAATTTTAGTCAAAATACAATTTTTTATGCAATTTACTAAAAATCAGTTATTTCCGTTTAACTCCTCTGATGGCCTCAGTATTCCATGGGTCTTCTGGCCAAGAGTGTTTAGGATATCTACTTTTCATGTCTTTTTTTACATCAAAATAAGCATTCTCCCAAAAGCTTTTTAAGTCAGAAGTGATCTGAACCACCTTAAACCCAGGAGACAAAAGGTGCATTAGAATATTAACTTTACCTTCATTGATTTTTGGTGTTGCTGCCATACCAAAGCACTCTTGTAATCTTACGGCCAAAATTGGTACAGCACCATTTGATGGATAAGCCAGTTTAATTTTAGATCCGCTTGGAACTTCAATCTTACTCGGTGCCAGTTTATTTAACTTTTGTTGTAAATCTTGTGGCAAACTAAATTGAAGTACTTCTAACAAATCAATTTTCTTTAGTTGTTCTGGCTTTTTAATTGAAGCTAAGTATGGTGTCAGCCATTCAGCATTGGTCAACAGCAATGACTCTGTGCTAACATCTGGCCAACCTTGAGAGGGATTCCATTTCCTTAAACAATTAACCCTGTTTTGCCACTGTTCTACCTCTTCTGACCAATTCAACAATTGCCTTCCTTCTTTCTGAATAGCCTCTGTTATCGCTTGTTCTAAATGCGATTCATCTGGGTCTTCTAAAGGCGTGCTCCTCAAGACTATGTTTCCTATGCACATATCCAACGAAGCAATTAAGCCTCCATTTCTGGTATCCCATTTTATTACTTCTTTTTCTTTGACAAGGGGTTGAAGATCTGTTGGATTCAAAGGAGCAGCTAAAAAAATCTTTCCAGAGCCCTCTCGTTCATTAACATGCGCAACCGCCAACCAAGTTTCATGCGCCAAATCATCTTTGTGCCCAGCCATGGCTAAACGTCCATTAGCCAATTGGAACTGTGCGTTATTTCCAGGTCTAGCACAAGCAATTCTTTCTGGATAGGCGTATGCAATCAATAAACCAGTTTCTAATTCATCATGGATACCATCATCCGATTCTAGTTTAAAAATCCCCCTATACTGTTTGGCAATTTTCTCAATTCTTTCAATTTTTCTACCGCCTATTTTTTCTTTTCTGAATCTTCTTAATGCTTCTACTCTCAGGTTGATGTCAATGCCTGCTTCTTTCGGTAATGGATCTCTTTCTTCTAGAATTGCTGCGATATCTGTCGCTAGATTTAACTGCCCGTCATTTTTTGCTTGAATGAGCATGTGTGCAATTCGAGGGTGAGTTGGCAACTGATGTAATTCCTTTCCATGCTCAGTAATTCGATTATTTTCTAGCGCTCCTAAATCATGTAACAACTTACTAGCCTGAGCTATATGTCCTTTTGGAGGAGGACTGAGCCAGTTTAATTGCATAGGGTCAGCAATTCCCCATTGTGCCATATCCAACACTAAATTACACAAATCGGCTTGTTCTATTTCTGGAATACTACTTTCTTTTAATCTCAACTGAGTAGCGTTTGTCCACATCCTAAAACATACTCCGGCACTCAATCTTCCTGCTCTTCCTGCTCTTTGATCGGCAGAATCTTTTGATACTTGAACTGTTTCTAGGCGTGATAAACCTGAATTAGGATTGAATTGCGAAACCCTGCTGTAACCAGAATCTATAACCACTTTAATTCCTTCAATCGTCAATGAAGTTTCCGCAATTGAAGTTGCCAACACTACTTTACGAGCGCCGTTTTTGTCTGGTATAATAGCTGCGAACTGTTTATTTGGAGGTAATTGACCGAACAAAGGATGAATCCTAAATCCGCTTAATGTTCTGCGAAGAATCTCTTCACATTTTTTAATTTCTCCTTGTCCTGGTAAGAAAACTAAAATATCACCTTCATGTTTTTGAGCGACAGTTTTTATCAATCTTGCCGCCAAATCTGGCAACATTCTCAAATCTGTTTCTCCAGCATAATTAACTTCTACAGGAAATTGTCGCCCTTCACTTAAGATGGTTGCCGCAGATAACATATCACCTAACTCGGTTAACTCAAGCGTTGCTGACATTACCAAAATCCTTAAATCTGGTCTTAAAACTTGCTGGGCTTCACGGCTCAATGCCATGGCAATATCTGCATGAATACTTCGCTCGTGAAACTCATCAAATATGATTAACCCAACTCCTTCTAACGCGTTATCATTCTGAAGCATTCTCGTTAAAATCCCCTCAGTTACAACTTCTATTTTGGTTTGCTCACTAACTCTTGTTTCAAACCTAATTCTATATCCAACCGACTCCCCTACTTTTTCTCCTAGTAAATCTGCCATTCGGTTAGCAATGGTCTTTGCTGCCAAACGCCTAGGTTCAAGCATAATGATTTTTTGACCTTTCAGCCAATCTTCTTCTAACAATGTAATTGGAACCAATGTAGACTTTCCCGCACCCGGAGGAGCCTTCAATATTAATGTATTATTAGTCTTTAATTCCTGCTGAATTTCAGGAATCACATCTTTGACAGGAAGGTCTATTGAAGTATAATCAAACAAAAGTGTGGTTTTGAGGGCAAAATTACGGTTTAATCTTTTGAGAAGATAATTATCACGGAGTCATTTTATGAGGCAGTGCGTTAAATGGTTCAAATCCAGGTGCGAAAGGAGAGATATATGGAACATCTTGATGAATAATTGGAATTCCCTTTGCTTGTAAAGGAGCAGCCAATTTATCAATTCTTCTACATCCTGTAAGCGCGTGCAAATGATGTTTGAACATCTTGGTAGAAAGTTCTAAAGTACTTGGTAAGCTTCTCTCTTTAGCCATTTGGTTGTATATAGGCGCCATGTTGCAAGTTCTAATTAACGATTCCAGCATATGTCTAGCCATAGCATGAAAAGTCGGATTTTTCTCTAATGCTTTGATTTCTAACTCTGACTGTATGGCCACACCTATAAAACCATCTAAACTAAACGATTGCTTTAATCGCTTCCTCACGTTTTTAACATCTAGCACTTTGAATTCGGAAATATCCTCAGGAGCAAAATCTAAACTATTTTGAAACTTTGGTAGCTCTGCCATATCTACCATATCGCATTCTACAATAGGAACTCCTTTACTTATCCAATAAAGTGCCTTTCTATCTGTTCCGCGGACAAAAGGCAAAGACAAACGTTGTCCTCTAATAAAAGTTTTAGACAATTTAACAGACTTCCTACTTGTTAAAGCTGAATACAAAGGCGTGCGATCTTTGTTTACCTTAATGGCATCAATAATATGTTTTTCAAAAGGTCCGATAAGATGACTCCAAATTTAAGTCTTTAAATTTAGCTGAATTCTTGGTTTACGGAAATGAAACTTCCGAAACTAAATTTATTTTCTAATCAAATGAATATTTCCCTGGCCTTCATATTCTGTGCCATTAGTGGCTCTCGCCTTGTAGGTATAGAAATAAACTCCAGCTGGACAATCACTACCACTTTTATCCTTGCCATCCCATGCTTGATTGATGTCAGTGAACTCAAATACAGTTCTACCCCATCTGTTCACTACAACTGCCTCTAGTTCGTTTATAGCAGTATTCGGAAAGAAGAATTCACTATTCACAGCATCTCCTTCTCCCGGTGTAAAGACATTTGGTAAAATCAGTTCAGGTTTATCAAAAACAAGAATTTCTTTGCAGGCAGTATCCGAACATCCATTTTTATTCAATGCTACTAAGCAAATAGAATAAGTTCCTGAATCCAAATAAGATCGATCAAACTCTTCAAAATAACTTTCACTTAATAGCCAGGTGTCATTTGGTAATCCAAAATGCCAGAAAAAAGTGGTGTCTGCTTGTGGATTATTAGGATTTGCAAAATTTTCAGATTGATTTACAAAGTGAACATCAACTTGTGCAGTTCCTTCACAAACACCAGGAGTTAAAAACTGTGGTGATGTGGCATCAAATGCAGCTATTGGATTTAACGAATCAAGCGTTACAAAACCTTCAAGAATACACCCGTTTGCATCTGTGACTGTCATCTTATAAAGACTTGGATTTCGCCCACCCCAAGTAGTATTATTCGTTGATTGCAAGGTGTAAACGTTGAACCATTCGTAAGTATAATCCGGGGTTCCACCATTGGCTGCTGCGAATACGACACCATTTCCAGACTGATATCCATATTGTCTGCAATAAGCAGGTTCAGAACCCAGCTCTGTAAATTGTAATGCTGAAGGCTCATTAATCGTAAAATCTACCGTTTCAGAGCATCCATTTTCATCATTTATTAAAAGCGTGTAATTACCTGCTCCAGCTCCTGTAAAAACATTTGCTCCTACTCCATTACCGCCTGGCGCAACTGGATTCCAGAAGTATGAAATTTCATTATAATCACCTGTATAATTTAGGACCGTATCCACCGAAACCTCACCGGTTAGATAACCGTTACATAAAGGGTCAGTTACGGTAACATTTAATGTCATTTGATTAGGTTCGTCAATAAATATTGAATCAACAAACGTACAAACGTCATCTGTTACGTTGATATAATACCATCCGCTTGATAAGTTATTGGCCGTATTTGAGTTTCCTGAATTCACCTGTGTTCCTTGATCATCTGTTAAAACGAATGTTACGGCCCCTGCACCGCCGGATGTATTGACAGTAAATGAACCATCCGAGAATCCAAAACAAGTAGGGTCATTTCCGAAAGCTTGCAATGCACAAGTACTCGATACTAAAATATTTATGCATTCAGTTGTATCACATGCTCCAACCGTTGCAGTGTAACAAATTTCCCATAAGCCATCTCCCGCGATTAATGGATCAAACACTCCTGTTACTGGGTTAATGCATGCTCCGCAATCCGCTGACCAAGTTCCTCCGCCTGGACTCGCTGATAGATTCTGTGGTCCATCTGCTGGTGAAAAAGGGCCTGCTGGTTGTAAATCAATAATAATTGCAGCTGGTTCGTTCACCGTAACAAATACTGAATCTTGACAACCATTTTGATCAGTCACAACTACCCAATAATCATCTCCGTCTAGCTGCGTGATGTCGGGATTAGTTGATCCATTACTCCATAAATAACTGTAGGTTGGAGTGCCATCCACCACATTAGTTGTAACTGACCCGTTACCCCAATCATAACAAGTAACATCTGTGACCGTTGGCGTTAAAACTGGCGAATCAAAAACGGTAATGTCTTCTGTAATGGTATCTGTAAAACATAAATATTCTACGATTAATTCAACAGTATATGTTCCCGCTGATGCATAAGTATGTAATGGGTTTTGCACATCAGAACTATCGCCATCTCCGAAATCCCAGTCATAAGAAATGACATTTCCTCCTGAAGTAAACGGAGTAAACTGTATTGAATCTAAATCACACAATCCTGCTAGTGATGTATTAATATTCGTAAACGACAGACTATCTTCTACCGCATTTACTCTAGCTCCTGCTGCGTAAAAGTAAGATTCAGGGTCCCCCATTCCGTAGGCATACGCTAAAAAACCACAACCATCAGTTGTTAGCGTATGTGATCCAACACCCGTGGCGAACAGTTTATATGAATATTCATTATCATATGTAAATTGCGTCCATCCGTTAATAGGAGCGGCATTAAACTTCATAGTTGCCGTATCAGCAGATCTTGTAACGACATTGACATAATTTACCAAATTACTGCCTCCAGATGCTGCATAAAAAGTTACGGTATCTAAATACATTTGTTCATTTGAATTCAATACTATCATTGAAGGGTCTCCATTTCCTGAGCAAACACCTGTTGTCATGGTTTGGGTAACAGCACAAGGAAAGTTAGACTCAATCATTATAGCCTCATCAACATCTGAGAAGTTACCGTCATAAACATCTCCTGCGTTCAAGACGGGTCCTGTAGGTACACCGTTTACTGTAAATGTTGTTCCGTCCTGCTTAGAAACTACTCGATAAGCGTTATCGTCTTGTTCAATCGTGATCATTAAAATGTACTCTGAACCCCAAGATTCTGTTCCATAGGCTTGTTCAAATAATGGGTCTGCATTTTGATTTCCACAATTGGTTAAATAAGTCCATATGTGACCGTTAAAAACAGCAAACTTATCAGTACCATTATCGGCAATTACAGTTGAACCCGTTAAATCATTAGCTGCTCCTGTTTGCGCTTGAACTTGGTATACTTCATTTGGATCTAAATGAACTGAAATTGGGGTTCCGGCCGGTGTGCCTGATTCTGTTATACAAGAAGGAATTATAGTTACGTCACAGGACTGATCTCCTGCTACAACTATAAACTCTGATTGCCACCAAATTCCTGATTTTAACATTGTAGGATAAGTGGTCACCATGTAACTAGATGATAATGCGGTGACAGGTAAACAAATTGAAGCTTCGGATCGTGCATTGTGAAAAGTTGAAGCATATACAGTAACTGGTAAATCAGAAGTCACATGAATCGCTCTTTCAATTACCGTTTCATTTATAGTAATATCAGCATCTGTACTTACCAGTGTTACTGTTGTCACTACTCCTGGAACTACATTATAAGGTTGAGAAAAACCAGTTCCAGTAATTTCTACGATTCCACTCGCATTAACTCTACTAGAAATATTAATTTCAAAAACGGCGTTAGCATTATCATAAACTTCAGGAAAAGCAACATAGAATTCAGTGCCTTCATTCGTTAAATTTTGAGCGTATATTGCTGTTGTATTAGCCAATACTGCTAAAAACAAAAGGGAAAGTAGCTTTTTCATAAACGATTAAAAAATAATCTTTATTGGTTAACATTGATTATATAGTAGACTGAATTAGAGGTCTTTTAGTTGCTTGAGAAAAATTTTATGATTTAGGTCATAGAAAAAACACTTCGACTTCGCTCAGTGTTGATGATGTCAATCCGCGCTAGTTCATTTGATTTCGAAACGCTACAATCTAATTCCTATTACACTTCGACAAGGCTCAGTATAAACTGCTTAAATAGGATATTCGCTATTATAAGCGAATTCCTATTACACTTCGACTCCGCTCAGTGTAAACTGCTTAAATAGGAAATTCGCTATTATAAGCGAATTCCTATTACACAAACTGAAAAAATTGGGTCAACAGAGAAAACACTTCGACTTCGCTCAGTGTTGATGATGTCAATCCGCGCTAGTTCATTTGATTTCGCTACGCTACAATCTAATTCCTATCACACTTCGACTTCGCTCAGTATAAACTGCTTAAATAGGACATTCGCTCTTATAAGCGAATTCCTATCACGCAGACATCATCAACTTGCTCGTAATCGCCTTTCCAATTTTCGAAGAACTCATCTAAAATTGCTACCTGATCTGACAATGGTCTGTTGTTCGCTGAAATTAATTCATTTTTGAAAGGCTTGTACTTTAACTTCTTGCCGTTATCTCCACCAAACTGATCTGCAAAACCATCTGTAAACAGATAAATACTATCATTTTCTTCTAACTGAAGTTTCACAGTTTGAAAAGGAACTCTGTGCGAAAACTGCCCTATGGGTTGTTTATTGGGTTTGATTGATTCAAATAAATCGTCTTTGCGGATGATATACAAGGGATTATTTGCACCAGCATATTCTACTGTTCGCTTTTCAACATTGATTTTGCATAAACAAATATCCATGCCATCTTTTATACCGTCTGGCGAAGACTTAAATTTTTCAATTACAATATCTGTTACGGCATCCAAAATTTCTCCAGGATCAGTAATGTTGGCATCATGAACAACATAAGACAGAGCATTTGAGCAAATAACACTCACCATTGCTCCAGGCACTCCATGACCTGTACAATCAGCTACCGCAACATAATAGTCATCTTGAAACTTCTCCAAAAAATAAAAGTCTCCAGCGACAATATCCTTCGGCTTGAAAAACACAAAACTTTCTTTAAACGCCTGATCAAAAGTAGAAAGCTGTGGAAGGATTGCTGACTGAATTTTTAAAGCATAGTTAATAGAATCTGTAATGTCTCTATTCTTTTCTTTAATGATGGCTGCCTGAATTTTGGCTTGTTCTTTTCTTAGCTCTTCTTCTCTTAAAATTTTACGAGTGTAAGGCACAAGAAAGAATGCCAATAATATAATTACACCAATAGAAATTAGTGTTTGATTCAAATATTCGCTTCTTACTTCATCAATAAAAGTTTGAAAAACTGTATCTGCCTGCAGAACAGCAACGGTCTCACCTTTTGAATTCTTAATTGGATGAAAAGAAGAAATCCACGTTCCGTTTTCTGATTGATAAGGCGGAATATTTGTTCCAACGTGCATACTATCCAAAAGGATTTTCGGAAAATTCTTGTAGTCATGCCTAAAATATGGAGTATCTCCAGAGGCTACACCGAATTGAAAGTAGCCGAGATCTTCATTGTAAACTAAAGTATAAATGTCACTTTCTAATTTATTAACCTCAGCAGCACTTTTGAGTTGTGTGTAAATGTGGTGATAAGTAAAGTTTTCATCAATTGATTTGATATCATCCAACGCAGGATGATCATTCATCATTTGTTGATGCTCATCTCCGTCCAACTCAACAGCAATAGTACTTACAATTGCATTTAAACGATCATACTGACGTTTTTCTTGCAGTTCCATCTGAGAGTAGTAACCAAAAATGATAAAAAAGGCGGTCACAAAAATGATGCTCACATATATAATGAACATGATTCTAGTGGCGACATTGCCTAATATTTTACCCAATAATGAACTCACTCTGTACTTCTAGACTCTTAATTTACACATTTTACGCAATATACTTTTTCAGATGCGATTCAACTATTTTTTTTGAACTCATTGATTGAAGCGTACCTATCATAAATTTAACTTGCATTTACTTAATAATGAACTAAAGTAGAAAATGTTCAAATCAAACTTCAACACCTATCACGCAAACATCATCTAATTGTTCAAACTCACCTTTCCATTCATTGAAGGCTTTTTCTAGAATTTCTCTTTGCGAATGAATAGGTTCTTCACTTATCTTTAAAAGTAATTTCTTGAATGCTTTACTTTTCAACTTCTTTCCTTTCTCTCCTCCAAATTGATCTGGATACCCATCACTTGATAAGTAAATTTTGTCTCCTTTTTGAACCTTAATTTTGTTGTAAGTAAACTTTTTCCTAAACTCAAATTTTCCCACAGGCTGCTTATCTGCTTTAAGTTCATAAAGTGAACTTCCGTCTAATTCTAATTTTAATTCAAGACCAGGAAACTCATCATTGCCTTTTCTAATTATCCAAAGTGGATTATGTGCACCTGCATATTCTAACTGCATTGTATCTAGAGTCAAACCTACCAGCGAAATATCCATTCCGTCTTTTACTTCATGGTTACTTCGTTCAAAAGTTCTGATCACCAAATCTGTTACTGTATCTAAAATTTCAGCAGGTTGGTGCATTCCAAATTCTCTTACAACCCTGTTTAAAGCATTATGACAAACAACAGAAACCATAGCTCCAGGAACACCGTGTCCTGTGCAATCTGCTGCAGCAAAAAGCACCTCATTTTCTATCACTTCCATCCAATAAAAATCTCCTGCAACGATATCTTTTGGCATGTAGAGAACAAAAGATTTTGGTAATTTTTCGTTCCAATAAGAATCAGGTGGTAAGATGGCAGTTTGAATTCTCTTTGCATAATTAATGGAATCTAAAATCTCATGATTTTGCTCCTCAATTTCATGCTTAGCCAAAAGAATTTCTTCATTCGCTGTTTTTAATAATCCATTTTTCTCTGAAATCTCAGCTTTTTGCAAGGTTAATAAATCATTAGCCTTATGCTTTTCTCGATATGCGTTTAATATGTAAACGGTAAAAATTAATATCAGTACAAATCCAATAATGATAATGTTTTCAGAATGAATCACAGATCCAACAAAATCTGACTCAGGAACAGCAACTCCCACTAACAAAACATCCTCATCTGAAATGTGATATCTTTCAATACTTCCCCACCAATCTTCACCTCCAGACTCAAATGTGAAACAAGAATCTTTTTTAGACAGTCCATTCCAAATAGAAATGGTTTGCTGCAAAGCATCATTATCAAAATCTGTATATGATTTAAGCACATTAGCCTTAATGTCTTCTATGTCATTGAACCCAGAATGCGCCGGTAATCCAATTACACGTTCATCTTCTGTCAACACAAATACAAAACCTCTTTCAGAAATGTCCATTTCAGTCGTAAACTTTGAAATATCAGTTAGTAAGACATCAAATGCGCCAACTATGGTTTTATCCGACTTTTCATCTTTCCATTTTGTTGAGATTGTAATTCCTGGCTCATTGGTAGTGAAAAATGTATACGGCTCGGTCCAATTTACGTGCATTTCTTCATGGGCTAAAGCTGTTTTATACCATGGGCGCTCTCTTGGATCATAAACCTTATCTTTTTGTTTAAATAGAAAAGGAACATTCTCGTTTTTATACCAATAAACCTCATCCGGGAGCGTATCCTTGCATCCTAAATGTGTCATCCTGAACATCCATGCCGTGTCCAAGTCTAAAATCAGGAATTCATCACCTTCAGATGTCGCCATTAACACAGAAGACAATTGCCTTTTATTTTTAATTAAAGGTCTGAATTCCGCATTTAGATGTTCGTAATTCCTGTAATCATAAGATTGAACTGAATGTTCTTGAGCGGTAATTAAAATATCCTCTTTGATGGGGGCGAAAAAATTCTCTAATTCCAAATCGGTTTGAAGTAAGGATTTCTCAACCATATCTTTACTTAAATGATCAACAGTACTTCTCATATCAATCAATATGAATATGAAAATCCCTATTATACCAAGTAATAGAAAGTAGATTGCATTTTTATAAATCCATTTGAGCATCTGTCTTACAAATAATTAAGAGAAAACTAAAAGTAATTAAATCTGTGCATTAGCAATACATTGAGCAAATAAAAAATTAATTGCTTTTGTGAAAATCGCAAATAGACATTATTTCAAGGCGCAAATCAATTTTTTGCTATCTTACAATCAGCATACATTTGCGCTGTAAAACAAAGTATTATGGGAATTACCAAAGAAAAATTAAATAAGGTAGTTGAGGAAATCAATTTAAACGATTCCATTAACAAAGTTGTCAACTTCAAAAAGAGCGATTCAGCTCATTTAGAAACGGTCCCAGCAAGAGAACCATATTCTAAAGAAGGGCAAGAAAAACGGCTTGATTTCATTGAAAACATATCCAACAAGAAACTTGATTATTTAACTGGAAGAAAGCAATTTGAAGATCATGCTTCGCTGAAAGGAAATATTGAAAATTATGTTGGTCACACTACACTTCCTACGGGGATTTTAGGTCCACTAATTGTGAATGGAACTCAAGCTTCCGGCGGATACTATGTTCCACTGGCTACAAGTGAAGGAGCATTAATTGCGTCTTACGCCAGAGGGGCCAGAGCTTGCAGAGAAGCTGGCTCAATCACTTCTGTTTGTTTAATGGAAGGGGTTCAAAGATGTCCATCATTTAAATTTGAAAGCTTGGTTCCGCTAGGGAAATTTGTGGTTTGGTTAATGCAACACAAAGAAGAGTTCGCTGAAATAACAAGAGCAACATCTAGGTATGCTCAACTGAGCGACATGGAAATGAATATTGAAGGGAACCAAGTAATTTTAACATTAGAATTTACTACAGGTGATGCTGCAGGTCAGAATATGGTCACAATTGTAACCAACCAGATTTGCAAATACATAATTGAGAACACACCTGTTAAACCTGATATCTGGTTTATAGAAAGTAATTTTTCAGGAGACAAAAAGGCAACGTCTAATTCATTTTCTTCAGTAAGGGGTAAAAATGTTTCAGCAGAAGTTACCCTTCCAAGACAAGTTGTGAATGACGTATTAAAAACAAGTCCTGAATTAATGGCAGAATATTGGAAAACATCATTTATGGGGGCTGTTAAATGTGGAGCAATTGGTGCTCAAGGTCACTTTGCCAATGGCTTGGCAGCATTATTCATTGCGTGTGGTCAAGATGCAGCTTGCGTTTCTGAAGCATCTGTTGGTATTACTAGAATGGAATTAGATAAAAATGGTGATTTGTACTGCTCAGTGACTTTGCCCAACTTAATTGTTGGAACGGTTGGTGGAGGAACTTCTTTACCAACTCAAAAAGAATGTCTTGAAATGATGGATTGCTATGGTGCCGGTAATGGTAAAAAGTTTGCCGAAATTTGTGCGGCACTTTGCCTTTCTGGTGAAATCTCTATTATTGCCGCTATGTCAGCAGGACATTTCGCTTCAGCTCATCAAAAATTAGGAAGAAAATAAAATGTCAGAAGCAAATCTTCCTTATTTAAAACGCCTTTGGATTTATCAAAAGGAGCGTTTCCCCTTGTTGGTAAACTTGATTGCAGTTTCAACTTTCACTTTTTCTGCTATTTCTTATTCAAGAATTTGCAGAGGAGAAGATGGTTTTGTTGGATGGGATACTTATCTAATTGGCTGTTTCGCAACTTTTACCCTTTTCTTATTAGTGCGAATATTTGATGAGTTTAAAGACAAAGAAGATGATGCTAAATACAGGTCTTATTTACCTGTTCCAAGAGGGGTAGTAAAACTAAAAGAGCTAAGAAACATAGGGATTGTTGTTGGAGTAATTCAGATTGCTGTCATTGCCTATTTCCAATTACCCATGCTCTATTTATACGTAATAGTTATCGCGTATTTGTGCCTAATGGGCGTGGAGTTTTTTGTAGGAGATTGGCTGAAAAAGAGACACCTACTCTACATCACTTCACATATGTTTATTATCCCGTTGTTGGATATTTATTCAAGTGGTTTAGATTGGTTATTGGAGGGAGAATCTCCTCACTGGGGATTGGCTTTCTTTTTTGCGGTTTCTTATCTCAATGGATTACAAGGGGAATTTGGACGTAAACTAAAGGCTCCCAAAGATGAAGAAGAAGGCGTAATCTCTTACACCGGTTTATGGGGTGTCAAAAAAGCAATTGTTATTTGGGCGCTAGTCTTGTTACTCACTTTAGTTATTGCAACTTTTGCCGCCTATTACGCAGGTTATGGATTAGTTACTTTCAGTGTATTGATCAGTTTAGCTGTAGTTTGTTTAATTCCAGGGATTTTATTTGCAAAAAAACCAAATAAAAAAATGGCCAAAGCAGTTGAGGCAGTTTCAGGAATTTGGATTGTTGGTATGTATCTTTCATTGGGCGGAATACCAATGTTGATGAAAATTATTGGATAATGAAAATATATAATGCTTCACATACTGACCTGAAGGTAGAGCAAATCGGAGGTAAAGGATTGAATTTATTCAAGCTAAAAAGTTTTGGTCTCAACGTTCCTGAGTTCGTTGTAATAGATGAAAGTAAGTTATCCTCAATAATTCCGGATGCTTTAAAACAGCATTATGACGCTGATAAAATCCGCCAGTTTATTGATGATCACGAATTAGACGCAACGTTTTTAGATGAAATTAAAGCTACTATCTCAAACGCAGATGAAAAGCAATTTGCAGTTAGATCTTCTGCGGTTCAAGAAGACGGCAAAGAGTTTTCTTTCGCTGGGCAATTTGAAACGCATTTGTATGTCAATTTTACTGACATTCCTCAATTTGTAAAAGAAATTTGGAAGTCAAATTTCACCAACAGAGTGGAACAATATGTAAAAAACAATAACCTTACCCCACAATATGGGATTGCTGTCGTTATTCAAGAAATGATTGACCCAGATGTCTCTGGAGTTGCTTTTGGGATTAATCCCAGCACGGGCGCTACTGATTCTAAAGTTGTTTGCTCCGTATATGGAGTTGGTGAAGGATTAGTTTCGGGTGAACTGAATGCAGACACCTTTAACTTGCAAGGTTCAGCAATAGAAAAATTAATCGTAAAAAAAGATCGAGCAGCCCGAAGAGCCGCTTCAGGAAGCATACGATTTGAGGAAGTTGAAAGCGAAAAACAAGACGCCCCATCATTAAGTGATCGGCAAATCCTAGAAATTAAAACAATTCTAGAGCAATTAGAAAACTCGTTAAACCATCCTCAAGATATAGAGTTTGCCATAAAAAACGAGCAAGTTTATCTGTTGCAGACACGTCCCATAACTGCAATTATAAAACAAGCCACAGCTCAAAAAGAGATCAACAGAATAATTTGGGATAATAGTAATATCATTGAATCTTACCCAGGTGTCACCACTCCTCTAACCTTTTCATACATATCTGAGGCCTATAAAAATGTCTACATTCAACTGGCAAGAATTATGGGAGCCTCTGAAAAAGTGATCAGAGCGAATGAGGATACATTTGCCAATATGCTAGGCTTGATAAATGGAAGAGTTTATTACAATTTATTATCATGGTATAAAGTGTTAGCCCTTTTTCCTGGCTACAAATTAAACGCCCGCTTCATGGAAAACATGATGGGTGTAAAAGAGCGTTTTGACTTACCAAAACAAGATACGGGATCAAAGTTTGGCGCAGCAATGCGTTCGGTTTTGATGATTGCGAAAATAATTGGTCATTTGATCACTATTAAAAAGACATCTAAGCAATTTTTAAAAGACTTGAATCAAGCCATAGAAGATGTTAAAAAATTGGATCTTGAAAAGATGACGGCTTTTGAATTAAAGCAATGTTGGATAGACTTAGATAATGACGTCACTCCAAAATGGAAAGCGCCAGTGATTAATGATAGTTTTGCCATGATTTATTTTGGAAAGCTTCAAAAGTTGGTTGAAAAATATCAGATTTCTGATAATAAAAACATCCAAAATGACCTCTTATGCGGCTCAGAAGATATTATTTCGGTTGAACCCATTCACAGAAGTATTGAAATGTCGACAGACATCACTAAAGATGAACAATTAAAAGAAATTTTTGCTGATAATTCTCCAGCTCAAATCTGGGAAAAGTTAGAAGGTCATCCTTTCAAAGACAAAATCAACAAGTATATTGATAAGTTTGGTGATCGTTGCGTAGGTGAATTAAAATTAGAAACCGTTTCTTTCAAGCAAGATCCTACACTATTTATTGCGACTTTAAAATCCTTTTCAAGTCAAAACGTTACTACTGCTTCAACTGCTTCAACAATCGATAAAGAACTTAGAGATAAAGCTGAAGCAGAAGTAAATGCGGCTTTAAAATTTAAACCGCTAAAAAAAAGAAAGCTTAGAAAAACTATTAAAAAAACGCGCTATTTTGTTTCAAATCGTGAGAATTTGAGATATGAAAGAACCAGAATATTTGGAGTGACGCGTGAAATTTTCTCACAAATAGGAAAGCGATTTGAACTAAACGGAATCATTGAACAACAAGCGGATATTTTCTATTTAACCAAAGAAGAAATCTTCTCCTTTATTGATGGAACTTCAGTTACCAAAGATTTAAAAAGCTTAATCGAAATCAGACGAAAAGAGTATACTGAATTTGAAAAGATGGAGATTCCTGCAGAACGATTTACAACCTTTGGCACAGTCAACAATCGCAACGATTTCTTTGATACATCAATTGAAGAAGTATTAGATGGTCAGTTATCAGGATTAGGTTGTTGCCCTGGAAAAGTGAGAGCGAAAGTTAGAAAAGTAAAACACCCCAACGAAGTTGAATCATTAGATGGAGATATCTTGGTAACCTCAAGCACCGACCCAGGTTGGGTAACATTGTTCCCTACCGCTTCTGCAATTATAGTAGAACGGGGCAGTTTATTGAGTCATTCAGCTATCGTCTCTAGAGAAATGGGAATCCCTTGTATAGTAAGTGTTACAGGACTTTTAAAAACGCTAAATACAGGAGATTTAATTGAAATGGACGGTTCAACCGGTCAAATAAAAATCATTGAAAATGAGTGATCAATTATCTAAAGTTAACTTCGATATTATCAGGTATGCCAACCTTTGGGAGGATGCTGATGTGTTGATTGAAGGTTTAGGTTTAGACCAACACTCAAAAGTGATGTCTATCGCATCTGCTGGAGATAATTGCTTTTCAATGCTTTCAGAAGGCGTTGAAAAAGTGGTTGCCGTGGATGTCAGCAAAGTACAACTCTACTTGGTTGAGTTGAAAAAAGTGGCAATTAAACATCTAGATAGAGCAGCATACATGGCCTTTGTTGGATTTAAAGAATCAGAACAACGCATATCTACTTTTAAGTCTTTGGAAAAAGACTTGACTGAAGATTGCTTGAATTACTGGATACATCATTCAGAAAGCATTGAAGAAGGTGTGATTCATACAGGGAAGTTTGAACGATATTTCCAGCTATTCAAAGAAAACTATTTGCATGACATACATTCTCAGGAAGTTGTGAATGAACTGTTCAGAAAAAAAGATGCTCAACAACAAAGAGAATTTCATGATAATATCTGGCATAATGCCGCATGGAAAAAGATGTACAAGTTCTTTTTTGGAGAGCAAATGATGGGTGATCATGGCAGAGATCCTGAATTTTTAAAGCATGTTGAAGGAAATGTCTCAGATTTAATTTTGGAGAAAGAAGTCAATGCAATTAGAAAACCCTCTATCCAAAACAACTATTTTTTGTATTACATCTTGAACAACAAGTTTGATGATGCTTACCTTCCACATTATGTTCGACCTGAAAATTATGAAAAAGTAAAATCAAACTTAGACGCTTTAATCTTGCATGAAGGGCTGCTAGATTCAGCGCTAAGCGTTCATAAAAACTGTACACATTTTAACCTTTCTGATATCTTTGAATACATGGATACTGAACTGTTTAGGTCAGTTGCAAAAGGAATTCTTGATCAATCTGCCGAAGGAGCGAAAATTGCATATTGGAATCTTATGATACCAAGATATATTTCTAAAGCGTTCCCCAACAAAGTGAACTATCTAAAGGATCTCTCAGAAAGCCTAAAAGAAAAAGACATGGGTTATTTTTATCAATCTTTTATCGTTGACCAAAAAAAATGATAAAAGAAGAACTCATATTTACAGGAGCATATTCTGGTATTTTCTTAGTGCTTTTTGCGTTAGGTGAATTCTTGTATCATAAAGTGAGTGTCCCCATTGAAATCACTCGGAAATTCGTGCATATTGGAACGGGCATTATCTGTCTAAGTTTCCCATTCTTTTTAGAATCTCATTGGTCGGTGCTTTTCTTAACCGTGAGTTTCGCAGTTATTTTGGTGTTGAGTAAAAAATATCAATTGTTAAAGTCGATTAATGCAGTGCGAAGAGCAACTAGCGGAGCCATGCTATTTCCCCTTGTCATTTACTTAATGTTTTGGGTTTATTCTATTTATGGCCAGCATAACATAACTGGTCAACATTTAGAGCATCAAGAATTTTCACGCTTCAGTTTGGGCGGCACTATTTTCTATTTTTTACCCATTTTAATTTTGTCCGTTTCTGATCCAGTAGCTGCGCTATTTGGTAAAAAATGGTCTTATGGACGTTACAGTGTTTGGGGAAATAGAAAAACCGTTGTTGGCTCTTCTGCATTTTTTGGCAGTGCATTTATTTTAAGCGCTTTTTTCGTTATTCCAAATACCATTAACTTAAATTGCGGATTATTGATTTGCCTTTGTGTAGCTGCGGCATCAACCGCATTAGAAGCAATATCTGACAAAGGCTACGATAATTTATTCATTCCTTTATCAGTAGCCAGTGTTTTGGTCATCTTTAATCAATACCTTCTTTTATGAGCAGTTTAATCGCAAACATCAGCATTGAAAAATTTATGCAAATTGGAGATGAAATCAGATCTGTCAGCAACGGAATAATTCCGCGTTCTTCTGATTCTTCCATCCATGATTTTGTGAAACGAGAAGATATCGACTGTAAGCTTCTTGCTCTTGAAAATGAGGATGAGCAAGGACGACTTTTATGTTACATTGAAAGAGGACAAGGGTTCATTGGTTGGTATGAGTGCTCTGAAGATTTAGATACACATAATGACTTGATGGATGCCGCCTTTGAATGGTTTGAAGAAAAAGGTTGCGATTCAATTATTGGTCCTGTAAACGGAACCACTTGGGGCAATTACAGATTCAATTTGGAATGTGAATACCCCTTATTTCCAGGTGAACCTTATCAACCATTATATTATGTTGATTTTTGGGAACAAAGCGGATTTGAAGCCGATATCTATTACAAAACAGAAGTTCCACCTAAAGATATTATTCAACCTTCTACTTTAGATCAAGTGCAAGCCAAATTGGGTCAATATGGAATTTCAGTTGAGCATTTTCCGAGGGTTTTAGGAGAGCAATTAGAAAATCAATTGTACACCTTTTATGATGAGTGTTTTCAAGAGAATCCATTGTATTCATTGATCGATAAAAAAACATATGTAGAATTATCAAGAAAAGCAGAAAGTGTATTGGAAACTGAACATTCATTTTTATTAAAGGATGCAAAAGGACTTCCCATTGCGGTATTCGTTAGTTTTATTGATGTTTATCATCAAGCAAAAATTCCACTTCAAGAACACGAGCGAAAAAAACTAATTATAAAAACGATTGCCACTCACCCTAACTATCAAAACAAACAAATTGGTACTATAATGGTCAATCTAATTCATAATCTTGCGTATAAAAATGGTTATGAAGAAGTAATTCATGCCATGATGTATGTTGGAAATGTGACCTCAAAAGTAGGCAGCAAAAAGTTCAACACTAAGGTGCTTAGAACTTACGCGTTGATGAAGAAAGAATTATGAGTGCCAAACAACATATCGCCTTTGATGACATTGTTAACTCACTAGACCAGCACAAAGATCGTGTAGCCATGGTTGACAAAGATGGCACCTCATACACTTATGCTCAATTCAAAACTTACATTACTGGTGCTAGAGCTGAGCTGGTAAAAAGAGGAGTTAAAAAAGGCTCTAAAGTCTTGGTTTTTGTTCCAATGACCATGGAGCTTTACGCCATACTCGAAGCACTATTTTCATTAGGAGCAACTGCTATTTTTCTTGATCCGTGGATGAAAGGAAAAAAGATGGGAGCCGTAATAAAACAAGTACAACCTGACTTGTATATCGTAACACGCAGAATCAATTTAATCGCCAGATTAATTCCAGCAACTTGGGGATTAAACAAGTGGAAATTAAAAGGAATTCAACCCAATAATGATTCTTGGAAAATTACAGAAGTATCAGATGATGACAATGCGTTAATCACGTTTACAAGTGGTACTAGTGGCAGCCCTAAAGGAGCGAATAGAACTTTTGGCTTTTTGCATGCTCAAGCAGCCACTTTAAAATCCCATTTAAAAGGAGAAACGACAGAAGGTTTTGTTGATTACACCAACTTTCCAATAGTAGGGCTAGCTGATTTTGCAGTTGGCAACACATTGGTAATTCCTCAAATTAATTTGATGAAAATTCATAAAGCAGATGTCACAAAATTGAAACAACATTTAATTAAGCAAAAAGTAAATCGTGTAATAGTTTCACCTTCACTTTTATCTAGAATTGTTGACGGATTTGAGCGTTCTGATAGCATGGCTGAAATCAAGCATGTTGTAACAGGAGGAGCGCCAATTTCTAATCAACTCATTAACACTTGTTTGAACCAGTTTAGAGAAATTGAATTTGAAGCCATTTATGGTTCAACAGAAGCCGAGCCTATTTGCTTATCTGATTTTAAAGAAATATCCTCCAAATTTGATGCGCCTTTAAAAGGCGTTTTTGTAGGTACACCTATTGAAGAGATTGAGTTTGAAATTGTAGATTTTGTCAATCGACCCATTGAAGGTGAAGAATTTGATCAACTTAAACTAACAGCAGGAAATATTGGAGAGGTCGTTGTAACTGGAAAACATGTCAACAAGAATTATTACGAAAATCCAGCAGCGTTTAAAAAACACAAAATAATTGATGGTAATGGTCAAATTTGGCACCGCACCGGAGATATAGGGTATCGTTTGAATAACCAAGTCTTTTTAGTTGGACGCGATCACCGCATCTACCAACACGAGAACAAAAACATCTATCCTTATCCAATTGAACAATACCTGGAGAAAAAGTTAGGATGCACAGATGTTGGTTACATCCAAAAAGAAAAGCAATTCATATGTTATGTCGGGCAATCTAGCCTTTCATCAGATGTTGTTAAACAGGCAATTTTAGAGGTGAATTATCCCGTAGATGAAGTTGTAATTAGCTCCAAGGCTTTACCAAGAGATGCAAGACACAAAAGTAAATTACAAGTAGAAGATTTATAATGAAGTACCCTCCTATTCCACCAAAAAAACCAATTATTGGTCATTTATCAGGATTTAAAAAAGATCCGATAAATTTTATGTTGGACACCACCAAAACATATGGAGATATCATTATGTATGAAATCTTGAACAAGAAAGTGTACATGATTAACCATCCTGATTTTGTAAAACAGGTACTTCAAACAAATCATAAAAACTACCATAAAAGTCCAGGATATAGACCCTTGAGATTACTAGGGGGAATGGGAATCTTTACCAATGACGGTGAAGAGTGGTTAAACAGTAGAAGATTTTACCAACCTGCTTTCAATCACAATGCTGTTAAATCTTATTTTGATGTGGTACTTAAAAATACCAACGAACTATTAGCTGACTGGCAAGGGAAAACCGAGATTAATGCCTCAAAAGAAATGAGCAAAATCACCATGAATGTGATTTGTGAAACCCTTTTTAGCACCCGCATTGATTTTGGCTCTGACCTTTGGGATGACATGACTTTTGCACTTGAATGGATTGGTCAAAGAGCCTTGCGCAACCCTTTTGTAATGCCTTTGTCAATACCAACTAAAAATAATCGCCGGTTTAAATCTTCAGTTGCTAACTTAAATAAAGTGATTTACGGAATTATTGCCGATAAAAAGAAACAAAACAATCATCCTGATGATTTGCTTTCAAGGTTTATGCATCCTGAAGAAAAAGGCCTAAAGCCAATGAATGACGAAGCGCTAAGAGATGAGATGATGACCATTTTCATTGCTGGACATGAAAGTTCGGCGAATGTTTTGAGTTGGGCGCTCTATTCTATTGCTAAACATCCTGAAGTACAAGAGAAGTTGCAGAATGAACTCAGCAAAATAGATTGGGACAACTTCAACTATGCAGACTTACATAATTTGGAATATTGTACGCAAGTTTTAAATGAAACCATGCGACTTTATCCTCCGCTTTGGCATATTGGTCGTATGAATTTAGAGGATGATGAAATTGGCGGATATAAAATTCCGGCTGGTTCACACATCAGAATGAGTCCTTTAGTGATGCAACGATCAGAGAAATTCTGGTCCAAACCCAATCAATTTGATCCTGAACGATTCACTCCTGATAAGGTAAAAGAGCGCAACCCTTTTTTGCATTTTCCTTTCGGAGCTGGTCCACGATTATGTGCAGGTAGAAATTTCGCTATGATGGAAATGGTCGTTATTTTAGCCAAGATTCTTCACGAACACGAATTAACTTTTACAGGTAAACGCCCTGAGATGTCTCCCAAAATGACCTTGAGATCAAAAGAAGATATTCTTATTAATATTTAAAAGATGAATCCTAAAGTAGACGCCTTTTTCGCCAGAACAGAGCAATGGCATGATGAACTGCAACAATTAAGAACGTTTCTTTTAGATTGCGGTTTAACGGAAGAATTAAAATGGGGACAACCTTGCTACAGTTTGGGTAAAGCCAACATTTCTATTTTAGGAGGCTTTAAGGATTATTGTGTCCTCAATTTTGTAAAAGGAGCACTAATCAAAGACACCCAGAAAATTTTAGTTCAGCAGACTAAAAATTCACAATCGGTTCGAATTTTAAAGTTCACTTCTGTCAAAGAAATCATGGATTTAGAATCTGTGATAAAAGCTTACATTTTTGAGGCAATAGAACTGGAAAAAGCAGGATTAAAGGTAGCTTACAAAAAAACTGAAGACTATGACTTTCCTGAAGAGTTGCAAACTAAATTTGATGCCGACCCCGGTTTCAAATCAGCTTTTGACAAATTAACTCCAGGAAGGCAACGCGGTTATTTACTGCATTTTTCTGGAGCTAAACAATCGTCAACTAGAACCAATAGAATTGAAAGTTGTGTAGCTAAAATTATGATAGGGAAAGGTTTTCAGGATTGCACTTGTGGCTTATCTAAAAGGATGCCGAGATGTGATGGTTCTCATAAACAAATTAAATAAATCAAAGCCGATTAATTTGGGGGATCATCTTTTTGAAAAGGATAAAGTAGTTGCCCACTTAGTTTATTCGAAACTGGTCTACCTATAATCCCTACCTCTTCTACTTCTCTTTCTTTTGGAAGAAAGAATGTTCCGAAAATGACATCCCAAATAATTAGTGCCTTGCCATAATTTTTATTGGACTCTTTAATTACTCGCGAGTGATGCCAACGGTGATGCTGAGCAGTATTGAATACATAATTCAAAATTCCCGCTTTAAAATCAATATTAATATGTTCTAAAAATCCGGTAATAGAAGAAAAAGTCAACACAAGTACGGTAACTTCTGGTGTTGTCCCGATAAAAATTAAAGGCAAAAAGTAAATCATGCTGCTAAAAAAGGATTCGATAAAATGAAATCGACCAGAATTTACCCAATACACGCGTTCTGCTCCGTGGTGTACGGCGTGAAATCTCCAAAGTAGCGACCAATTATGACTTAATCGGTGAAACCAATAATAAAACAATTCGCAAGCCACGAGCGCCAAAGCAAAATGTCCTGCCATCCCCCATTCGGTTGTAAAATCAAAATAACCAATGGTTTGCGAAGCCCAAATAATTGGATAATAAAACAAAAACGGTACGGCCAGTTCAGATAACTTTGAAGCTAAAGGCAATACCACAAAGGTTTGCACTGCATCTGTTCCTAAATCACCTTTATTCCCATACCAATCTTTTCGGTATGGGAAAAATCGTTCTCCAAAAATGAAAAAAGCAAGAAACATTAAACTGACGTTTCCCGGAATGAAAATATAATTGTCGCGGTGAAAATAATCAGTATACAAGAATGATGAAATCAAGGTAACCGAAATCACAAAAGGATAGAATGAATATTGAATCAGTTTGTATGATATCGAATTGGTTGACATTTTACCGAATATAAGCACATTCATAGACTCAATCAAGCAGTACGCTTATTTAACATATTTTAATCACTTTCGACTTGCAATATTATTTACATTTGACTGCTAAATTATCAGATATGATTAAAGTTGAAAATCTTAGAAAAGAATTCAAGCTTTCTAAAAAACAAATGAAAGAAAACAATACTACAGATCCTGTAGCTGTTGCCGTTAACGGAATTTCATTTGAATGTCAAGAAGGTCGAATCTTTTCTTTGTTAGGTCCTAATGGCGCAGGAAAAACAACCACATTGAGAATGATTTCTACCATTGCGAAGCCCACTTCGGGTTCTATTAATGTTGGTGGAATTGATGTGGTAGACAAGCCTGAAGCGGCTCGAGCTAAAATTGGTTTTTTAACTGGATCTACTGGACTTTATGAAAGATTAACCCCTAACGAAGTGCTTAAATATTTCGCTGATCTGAATGATTTAGACAAATCCGAATTTGAAAAAAGAAGAGATCATTATTACGATTTGTTAGATATGCATGATTTTAAATCAAAGAAAATTGGGCAATTATCTACAGGAATGAAACAGAAGGTATCCATTACAAGAACCATGATTCATGATCCAGAAATTGTTGTATTTGATGAGCCCACTTCAGGCTTAGATGTGATTACTGCTGAAAATATTATCAAATTAATTAGAGATTGTAAAACCGCTGGTAAAACTGTTATTTTTTCCTCTCACATAATGTCAGAAGTAGATTTGCTTTGTGATGATTTAGCGATTATCAACAAAGGTAAACTGCTGTATTCAGGAACAATGGAGGACTTTAGAAACAACATGCAAACACCAACCTTAACAGGTGAGTTTATCAGAATTGTAAACGAGAACTAAGATGAAAAAGATATTTATAATTGCACGCAAAGAGTTCTTGGACCTGTTAAGAGACAAACGAACCTTAATCAGAATGATTCTGATTCCATTATTGGTTTTCCCGATCATAATCAACTTGGTGACTATGGTGCAAAGTTCGGCCAGTGAAAAAGAAGCTGAAAAGGAATTAGAAGTGGGATATGTATTGAATGGTCAATCTTCTGATATGGTAGATAGAATGTCAAAAGCAGACCACTTCATTTTTACACCTTATCAAGATTCTGCTCAGTTGAGGCAAGATGTAATTGATGAAAATGTAAATATGGGTATCTCTTATTATTCAAACTTCGACACGGCTTACGCTACAGGCGAAATAGCCATGTTTGATGTTTTTATGAGAGGAACTAATTACGAAGAATATGAGCGACTAGAAGATTTAATTGAGACGGAGGATTCTTTGCTGACGGCTAGAAGGATGCAAACTGTAGGACAAGACTACAACTTTATTACTCCTTTTATGGCTATTCCTCAAAATCAAAGTGATAAATCAGAGGTTCTAGCTAAATATGCAGGCGGAATGTTACCCTACTTTTTCTTAGCTTTCTGTTTTATGGGCTGCATGATTCCAGCCATAGACATGTTTGCAGGTGAAAAAGAAAGAGGAACGATCGAGACTTTATTGACCACTCCGGTTAAACGAATTTACATTGTTTTAGGAAAGATGATTGTTGTAACAACATTTGGCTTGCTTTCAGCTTCACTCGCACTTGCAGGACTTTATATTGGCTTAAACTTTTTAGGAATTGAAGGAGAGTTTATGGATACCGTAAAAGGAATGCTTACTCCTGGATTAATCGCCACTTTATATATCTTACTGGTTCCTTTAGCCATCTTCTTTGCTGGAATTATGATTCCAATTTCTGTTTACTCTAAGTCATTCAAAGAAGCGCAAAGTATTCTTACACCATTAAATATTTTAGTTGTGTTACCTGCAATTTTCGGATTCTTGCCAGGCGTAGAGTTAGATTACACCACAGCATTCATTCCTATTCTGAATGTAGTATTGGCTTGCAAATCATTAATTGGTGGACATCCAGAATGGGCATTAATTGCAATTACATTCTTCTCACTTATCATTTTGGCAGGAGCCGCAGTGTACATCTCTATCAAGCAATTTGGTAAAGAGAGTAATGTTTTGAGGTAATTGAATGAATAGCTTGGAGCGATTATACACGAACTCCAATGACACATACATCATCAATCTGTTCTAATTCACCTCTCCAATTTTTGAATTTATTAGAAAGTACGGTGCTTTGCTCTTCAATATTTGTAGATGAAGTTTCGACTAAGAGCTTTTTAAAGGGTTTGTATTTCATTTTCTTTCCCTTTTCTCCACCAAATTGATCAGCATATCCATCAGTAAAAAGGAAGATAGCATCACCAGTGTTTAATTGTGTTTCATGCGCTATAAAAGGTGTCATTCCTTCATACAAGCCAACAGGCTGTTTGTTAGCTTTTGTCTCTTCTATATCTGTTTCATTTGCTCTTAAAATCCAAAGTGGATTATTAGCTCCTGCATAAACCAATTTACGGCTATCCAAATCGATTCTACACAAAGCTATATCCATTCCGTCTTTCACTTTATCTCCACTCTTGGCAAAAGTATCAATCACCAATTCTCGAGTTTTATTCAATATATCGGCAGGCGCTGTTAAATCGAACTCGTGCAAAGCTTGATGCAGTGCATTACTGCAAACTACTGATACCATTGCTCCGGGAACGCCATGACCTGTACAATCCGCCGCAGCTATGTAGGCCTGATTATCGACTTTCTCGAACCAATAAAAATCACCAGAAACAATATCTTTTGGCTCAAACAGAACAAAACTATCTTTGAAAGTTGCCTTGATATCCTCAATTTTAGGTAGTATGGCAGTCTGCAGTCTCTTTGCATACTCTATACTTGCTCTAACTTCTGAATGCGCTTCAACTATTTGCTCTTTTTGGTGTTGTATGAGTTTATTCTGATGTTGTGTTTGCCTGAACTTTTTAAACAAGAAGAAACTGAAGAGCCCCACCATCCCCAAACCGGAATAAAGGATCCATTTTTGCTGCTTATCCGCCTTTATTCTATCGTTCTGATTTTCTATTTCTTTTTGAGCCAATGCTTGAGAGGCAGCAAATTCTAAAGAATCTTTTGTGGCCTGAACTGTGTATTGTAACTTCATTTTATTTTGAGTAACAATTTGCAAACTCTGAGAATTATCTGTTTGATCTTTAAGTTCATTAAACTCTTCTAACATTTCTAACGCCTCTTTGTATCTCCCCATTTCACTTAATACCCTATAGCGTATATAGGTAGCTGATTTTCGCTTAGGCAAATTTGAAATTTCAAGTGACTTAAAATATGCCATATCAGCATGATGCAAAGCTTTCTTATTTTCTTTAAAATCAAGAAATAAATGACCTAAATTTTTGTGCGCTCTAATTTTAGTTAAAATGTATCCAGGCCCTTCAGACAAATCAAGAACCTCTTGGAATACTTTTAATGTTGAATCCTTTAACCAACCGTACGGTTTACCTTCATTTTTCAAATTATACAACCTATTTTTACAAGCTTCCCCATAGGCCACCAACACCCCTAAAAATGTTCCTAAGTCAGCATGAGCTTTACTCAATTCAAGGGCATCTGAAAAATAAATTGCCGCTAAAGAATCTTCTCCCATCCTAGAATACACTTGGCCTACTCCCAAGGCTGCCCTACTTCTCATCAAACCATTATCAGGCTGTAGTTCGGAATATTTTCTAGCTAAAAGAGCATTTTCTAACGCTTCATCCAAATAAGAATTCATCATGAGTTTCATGGCTAAATTTTTATGGCCTATACACAAAATTTCTAGGTCATTACTCCTTTTGGCAATTGCTAAAGCTTGTTGATCCATTTGATTTGACAAATCTATTTCACCCACGTTGTGATAAGCAGTAGAGAGCCCAATAAAACCACGAGAAACATTGGCAGAATCACCGGCTAATCTGAAAAATTTTAAAGACTCTTTAAAATAAGAAATAGCTTTCCAGGTTTCTCCTTCTCTATTCAGGCAATATCCGATATTATTAATTGAAGCACCCAATTGAGATCTAAGGTTAGAAATTTCAGCGGCACTTAATTTACTTTTATCTTTAAGTGCGGCCTTTGCCAAATTGTAATGAACATCATTATATGCTTCCCATATTGGGTGCTTTATACCTTCAATGATATTGCTAATTGACTGCAGCCTGATGGTGTCATGCACGTTAGAGTGATATATTTTCAACTCTTGAACTATCAAAGTTGAATCATCATTATCTAAATCCCGAAAATCAAGGGTATCTACCAAAAAATATTCAGGATCGGCAAATGATTGAGCAAAAGTTGTGGGTTTTAAAAATGAAATCGAAAATAGTATCAACCCAATCTTAAATAAACCACTAACTTTCAGTTGATTCATAACAAACTTACATGTTTCTTCTATACTGTCCACCCACCTCAAAAAGTGCATCTGTAATTTGTCCTAAAGAACAAACTTTTGCTGCGTCCATCAATTCTTCAAAGATGTTTTGATTTTGGATAGCTGCTTTCTGAATTCTCGCCAAGGCATCTGCAGATTTCCCTTCGTTAGCTTTGTGTAATTCACCTAGCATAGAAATTTGATACTGCTTCTCAGACTCTTCAGCTCTAATTACTTCTTTCGGTAAAACTGTAGGAGATCCTTTTGAACTTAAGAATGTATTTACACCAATAATCGGAAACTCTCCATTATGCTTCAAGGTTTCATAATACAAGGACTCTTCTTGAATTTTAGAGCGTTGGTACATGGTCTCCATTGCACCTAATACTCCACCTCTTTCTGTGATTCTATCAAATTCTGTCAACACAGCTTCTTCAACTAAATCAGTCAATTCTTCAATGATGAAGGCCCCTTGAATTGGATTTTCATTTTTTGCTAACCCTAACTCTCGGTTGATGATTAACTGAATCGCCATTGCTCTTCTCACAGATTCTTCGGTAGGGGTGGTAATTGCCTCATCATATGCGTTGGTATGCAATGAATTACAATTATCATAAATCGCATAAAGCGCTTGTAAAGTTGTTCTGATATCGTTAAAGTCGATTTCTTGAGCGTGCAAAGATCTACCAGATGTTTGGATGTGATACTTCAACATTTGCGCTCTAGCATTCGCCCCGTATTTTTTCGCCAATGCTTTTGACCAGATTCTACGCGCAACTCTACCAATTACTGCATACTCTGGGTCGATTCCGTTTGAGAAGAAGAACGATAAATTCGGTCCAAATTTATTGATATCCATTCCTCTTGAAAGGTAATATTCAACATATGTGAATCCATTTGCTAGAGTAAATGCTAACTGTGAAATTGGATTTGCACCAGCTTCAGCAATATGGTATCCAGAAATTGATACTGAATAGAAGTTTCTTACCCCTTTATCAATGAAGTATTCTTGTACATCCCCCATCAATCTCAAGGCAAATTCCGTTGAGAAAATACAGGTGTTTTGCGCTTGATCTTCTTTTAAAATATCTGCCTGAACCGTTCCCCTAACTTTCGTCAAGGTATCTGCCTTAATTTCGGCATAAACATTTGCAGGTAACACTTGGTCTCCGGTTAATCCGAGTAACATCAATCCTAAACCATCATTCCCTTCCGGTAAATCTCCTTGATACGCAGGACGCGTTAAGCCTTTGGTATCATATATTTCTTTATACGCCTTTTCAACATCCGCTTCTAATCCATTTTCTTTGATGTACACTTCGCATTCTTGATCGATTGCTGCATTCATAAAGAATCCTAGCAACATTGGTGCAGGACCATTAATCGTCATGGACACCGAAGTTTTTGGATCTGATAATCTAAATCCTGAATACAACTTCTTGGCATCATCTAAACAACATATCGATACACCTGAGTTACCAATTTTCCCATAAATATCCGGTCTTAAATCAGGATCATTTCCGTAAAGTGTAACCGAATCAAATGCTGTAGATAAACGCTTTGCTGGCATTCCTAAAGATACATAATGGAACCTTCTGTTGGTTCTTTCTGGTCCACCTTCACCCGCGAACATTCTTGTTGGATCCTCCCCTTCTCTTTTGAATGGGAATAAACCTGCTGTGTATGGGAATTCTCCCGGAACATTTTCTTGCAATGACCATCTCAAAACATCTCCCCAACCTTTGTATTTTGGCAATGCCACCTTGGGAATTTGAAGATGAGAAAGTGATTCAGAGTGGGTATCAATCGATAATTCTTTGTCTCTCACTTTAAACTTGTAAACTGGCTCTTTGTATCGTTGAACTTTTTCTTGCCATCCTTCAATGACAATCCAGTTTTTAGGATCTAATTCTAGTTTCACCTTTTCAAAAGTCTCTTGTAAACCTTTGATCAGTCTATCTTTATCTTCAATTTGAGAAGCCTTCAAGGTTTCCATTGAAGAGTTTAATCCGTGTAATTGATCAGCAACAGCTACTTGTTCGTCTACCCATTTATCATATCCTCTATTATTTTCAGAGATTTCAGATAAATAACGTGTTCTAGCCGGTGGAATCACAAATATCTTTTCAGACATTTCAGCAGTAATTTCAAAAGTAGATTTTAAATCTGCTCCTGTTTTCTCCGCCACTTTATCCATGATTGCCTTGTATAATGAATTCATTCCTGGATCGTTGAATTGAGATGCAATTGTTCCGTAAACAGGCATTTCATCCATTGGCGTATCCCACAAATCATTATTTCGCATGTATTGCTTTTTGACATCACGAATGGCGTCTAAAGCTCCTCTTTTGTCAAACTTGTTCAGTGCCACCAAATCAGCAAAGTCAAGCATATCGATTTTCTCTAACTGCGAAGCAGCACCAAACTCAGGCGTCATTACATATAATGAAACATCTGAATGATCCATGATCTCGGTATCCGATTGTCCGATTCCGGAAGTCTCTAAAATGATCAAATCAAACTTGGCCGCTTTTAAAATTTCTAGGGCTTCTGAAACGTGCTTCGACAAGGCTAGATTTGATTGACGAGTAGCTAACGAACGCATGTAAACGCGCTTGTTTTTAATCGCATTCATTCGAATTCTATCTCCCAACAAAGCTCCACCAGTTTTTCTTTTTGATGGATCAACTGATACAATCGCAATTTCTTTTTCTGGAAAATCAATTAAAAATCTTCTCACTAATTCATCTACCAATGAAGATTTTCCTGCTCCACCAGTTCCGGTGATTCCTAAAATAGGGGTATCGACTTTTGATGCTAATTCATGCACCTTGTCTAATTCATCTTTACTTTGCTCAGGAAAATTCTCAGCAGCAGAAATCAATTTCGCAATATCCACTGGATTTTTAGACTCTAAATGGTTCACTTCACCATTCAATGAATCCCCAGTTGGAAAATCAGACTTCTGAACCAAATCATTAATCATTCCTTGCAATCCCATAGAACGTCCATCATCAGGATGATAAATTCTTGTGATTCCGTAAGCTTGTAATTCTTCAATTTCTGAAGGAAGGATCGTTCCACCTCCACCAGCGAATATTTTAATATGTTCAGCCCCTTTTTCTTTCAAAAGGTCATACATGTATTTTAAATATTCGGTATGTCCACCTTGGTAAGATGTCATAGCAATTGCTTGAGCATCTTCTTGAATAGCGCAATCTACAACTTCTTCAACTGAACGGTCGTGTCCAAGGTGAATTACTTCACATCCAGTAGATTGAATAATTCTACGCATGATATTTATGGCAGCATCATGCCCATCAAAAAGTGAGGCAGCTGTAACAATTCTTACTTTATTCTGTGGTTTATATGGGGCGATTTTCTCCATTTATTGGTCGATTTTAAGAAGACCAAATATAAGGAATTTAGGTGCAATTATTACGCTTCAATGGACATTCTATCAACATTTAGAAATTTATTTTATGTTTAAAGCAACCATTCAATATACTTTGCGTTTGTAACTATTGAAAACCATGCTCTATGTATTGGATTATTATTAATCTTTAAAAATGAGCCTTATGTTTTGTTCTAAACTACATATCAAAAACGTGATCGGGAAAAGCTAAACTTAGCGTTTAGTTTGAGAAATATATCCCCGGTTCAATGATCGGGATTTTTTTTGCCTTCTTGCAAAATATCTCTATATAGATCATCTATCAATTTATTTATTACAAATTAATTAGAGAATCTGTTCCAAGCACAGCGCCGAGCTTGTTATGTTCTGTATTCTCTAATGGATAAGCATATCCAAGAACACCATTAATTATGGGCAAACAGAAATTAAAAGGAAAGGAATTAAGAAAAATCGGATTCCCTTCAGACAAAAGTAAAAGTATAGCCATTAACATTATGGCTCAACATTATAAACATTTAAGCAAGACAGAAATATTAGAGTTATTAAAAGAAGTATTAAAAGAACCATACAGGTTCGAAAAGCATGAAATTTTAGGATCATTAGCTGAATTATTCATAGCTAAGGTGGTAAAAAATGATTTTACAATCTTCAAGATGAATGAAGCTCCAAAACCATTTAAATGCTTTGGTAAAAAATTCATTGATCAAAACACCATTCACCAAATGGATTTAGCCATGCAATTACCAATTACAGTGAAAGGTTCGCTAATGCCTGACGCCCATGTTGGCTATGGCTTACCTATTGGAGGTGTTTTAGCGACAAAAAACGAAGTAATACCATATGCTATTGGTCTAGACATTGGATGTAGAATGGCAATTAGCATTTTAGACATGCCTGTTGAATTCTTGCAACGCGAAAAACACGCCATTAAAATGGCTCTAAAAGAAGAAACACATTTTGGAGTGACGAAAAAAGCGGACAGAATTATTGACCATGAAGTGCTAGAAAGAAAGGAATTTGGACAAACTGAATTATTGAGAACCCTTAGACACAAGGCTATCCAACAAATTGGAACGTCAGGTTCGGGAAATCACTTTGTTGAATTCGGGGAAGTTGAAATCTTAGATGGAAACCAAATGGGATTGGCGGCAGGAAAATATGTTGGATTGGTATCTCATTCTGGCTCAAGAGGATTGGGCGCGACAGTCGCTAACTACTATAAAGAAGTAGCCATGGATAAATGTAAACTTCCTAAAGGAGCCCAGCATTTAGCCTGGCTGGACTTAGATTCAGAAGCAGGACAAGAGTATTGGATTGCAATGAATTTAGCAGGTGATTATGCCAAAGCATGTCATGATGTGATTCATCATAAGCTAATACAAAGATTAAAACTCAAGGTGTTGACTAAAATTGAAAATCATCACAATTTCGCTTGGAAAGAAAAACAACATGATGGGGAAGAATTAATTGTACATAGAAAAGGCGCTACACCAGCTAAGATTGGAGAGCTTGGATTTATTCCAGGATCAATGACTGCGCCTGGCTTTATTGTATCGGGTAAAGGAAACCCTGAGTCTCTAAACTCAGCCTCTCACGGGGCGGGTAGAAAGTATTCGAGAACAAAGGCAAAAAGTATGATAACCGGTTCTCAATTGCGGCAAGAGTTAAAAAAGAGTCAAGTAACACTAATTGGAGGTGGTTTAGACGAAGCTCCTAATGCTTACAAAGACATTACTGAGGTCATGAAAGGACAAATGGAACTGGTGAATGTAGAAGGGAAATTTATTCCTCGAATTGTACGCATGTGCAAACCATAAAAAATTGAATTATGAAACAAAAAATACTACAAATAAGTGCAGGTAATGGTCCTGCCGAATGCGCTTGGGTAGTGGCGCAATTATTAAAAACTATCCTAATTGCAACAAAAAACCTGAATATCAAGGTAATTGAAGTAGATAGAGAAAAAGGTACTGAAAACGCAACTTTAAATTCTGCCACTCTCTTTTTAGAAGGAGCAGAAGTGGGAGAATTTTGCTCAAAATGGAATGGTACAATTCAATGGATTGGACAAAGTCCATATCGCAGATATCATAAACGTAAAAATTGGTTTGTAGATGTTAGCACCTTTGAAAGTGAAGGCACAACAAATTTTAAACAAAAAGACGTGAAATTTGAAACCTTCAGATCTTCAGGAGCGGGTGGACAAAACGTGAATAAAGTTGAAACAGCAGTAAGGGCAACCCATACTCCTACCAACGTATCAGTTGTCTGCAGAAGCACTCCTTCTCAACTCATAAACAAGAAAATCGCAATTGAAAAATTAAAAATAGAATTAGAAAAAAGAAGGTCAGAACAAGCAGCCGAACTGATGAGCTCACAATGGATGGCACACAAGTCAATTCAGAGAGGAAATCCTATTAGAGTTTATGAAGGCAAAAAATTTGATCGAAAAAAATAAGGAATTATGTCAACAGCACTAGCAAACGACTATTATCTGAAAGCATTAGATTATTACCCATATAACTTGCAAGAGTTTCTTGAAAACATCAATTATGCCATGAGTTATGACGAAGATCACGCCGACTCACATTGCCTGATGGCCAGGTTCTATATGGAGCAACTTTGTAAATTTAATGATGCGAACTATCATTTTCAAAAGGCCTTAACAATTGACCCACATCATCTGTTAACTTATTATAGTTACATTATTTTTTGTATAAAGACCAAAGATATTGACAGGGGTTTGAATCTAATAGAACGGGTAAGAAAGATTAAAGGAGTTGTAGAATCAACTATGTTTCATAGAGAAGCTTTGTTATTTGAAACGAAAGAAGATTTTAAGAAAAGTAAAAAACTAATTTACAAAGCCATGATGTCATGTAACTGCAATGATGACATTGATTTTTTTAAAACAGAGTTGAGCCGAATACAAAATAAAATGAATCGATTCAAAAAGAAGAAAAAATGAAACTTTCATATCTACCAAATAAGGAGGCCTAGCTCCTTATTTGGTTTTTCTTCTAACCATTTTGGTCTAAAATTTGTAGCATTTATTGTAAATGATCGCAAATGAAAAAATTAATAACAACCACCTTCGTGGTAATGGCTGCCTTACTCCTATTTGGTAGCTGTGCAAAAACAGTAGATCCAGTTTGGATGGTAATGGAAGAAGACAATTGCAGACCTCCTTGGGTAGGAAAAACTGACCATAAAACAAGAGATAATCTTGAAGCTGTTTTACGCGCTGATGGCGTGATTCCGCTAAAAATTAGAATAAAAGGGAAACGTGAATTTGATGGCGAACCTTGCGGAACTCCTACAGGTAAAACCTATCATGTTCAAATTGATCGATCACAAATCAGTTGGCTGTATTGGTATGGATTTGAGAATGAGTAGTCTGATTTATTGATGATTTGATTGCTTGATGATTTTATTAAAATAATAATTCAATGATAAAATGATGCAATGATGCAATTTATCGTTTTGAACTTGCAATAATCTTAAATAAAATTCTCTTGATCGATTTTATATCTTCTAATAACTCCATAGGATCTGGATAACCTTCAGAATCTTTGCAAATCATCAGCCAATATTCAGATTCATCTGCTTCTTTTGCTGCAATTACCATTTTTGCTGCAAAATCTGCTTTAGAATGAGAACTCTGAGATTCCCGAACATTTGCACCTACGGATGTTCCAGAACGAATAAGTTGATTCGAAATAGCAAACTTTCTGCTCTCATCTAATTTATTGCAAAAGGCCACAATTTTCAAAGCAAAGGCATAAGTCTGATCTAGTATTTCATTTTTACGTTCCATTGAATTATTGCATTATTGGATGATATAATCATTTAGTTCCCTAAAACAAAAACACAAGGAGTTTTATCAAACTGAAACTTGCCTTTTTGCCAATCTTCAATGGATTTTGTAATTATTTTTTCTGCAGGACCTGTAACGTCATACGCCACACATAATTTTAAATCAGAATGTGCATACTTCAAGAAGTCTTCAAAAATGGTCTCATTTCGATAAGGAGTTTCTATAAAAATCTGAGCGAATGAAGTTTTAACTATTGTGGTCACAATATTTTTCAATTCTTTAGAACGTTCTGGATCTTTTTTAGGTAAATACCCATTAAAAGTAAAACCGTTGCCGTTCATTCCGCTTGCCGCTAACGCCATTAAAATTGAACTCGGCCCCACCAAGGGAACAACTTCTATTCCGGAATACTGACACATAGAAACAATTTGGCTACCAGGGTCAGCAATTGCAGGATATCCTGATTCAGACATCAAGCCAACGTCATTCCCTGCTTTTAATTCATCCAATATTTCCATTTGAAATGAATAATTATTGTGCTTATCTAATTCGAAAAAAACAGAATCATCAATTGGAAATGTTCGATCCATTTTTTTTAAGAACTGACGTGCGGTTTTAATCTTTTCAACCACAAAAAAACGTAAGACCGAAACGGTTTTCTTATTAAAGTCAGGCAGCACCTTATCAAGAGAAGACTCACTGATGTTTATCGGAACGATATATAACTTACCTTTTGACATATTTCTCAATAATTACATCCGTTGCAACATCTAACAAATCAAACACATGCTGAAAACCTTCTTCTCCTCCATAATATGGATCAGGAACGGCTTCGTTTTTTCCTGGGTTCACCTCATTTAAAATTAATTTGACTTTGTTTTTATCCTCTTCATTTCGAGCAAGAGCAATCATATTGTTAAAATTTGATGAATCCATGGCATAGATTAAATCAAATTCATCATAATCTTGAGCAACAAACTGTCTTGCCTTCAAATCGTCAATATTCACACCATTAGATTTAGCAGTTTGTCGCATTCTTGCATCAGGTGCTTCACCAATATGATAAGAGGATGTTCCGGCAGAGTCGGTAGATACTCCTTCAATTTGTAAATCGTGAATTTTTTGTCTGAGAATTCCTTCTGCGATAGGTGATCGACAGATGTTCCCAAGACATACCATCAATATTTTCATGTTCTATGGAATAAAAAATCCTCCCGAAAATTCGGGAGGATTTTGAATTAATTTACATTTAATTTTTTCTCTAAGTCTTCTAGATAACCTCTGAACTGTTTATCAGTTTCAGCCAAATTATTCACTGTTCGACAGGCATGCAACACAGTAGCGTGATCTTTACCTCCACATTGTGCTCCGATACTAGCCAATGACCATTTAGTCATTTTCTTAGCGAAGTACATTGCAATTTGTCTTGCTTGAACAACTTCTCTTTTTCTTGTCTTAGATTTCAACAACTCAATAGGTAAGTTGAAATAGTCGCAAACAATCTTGTGGATATAATCCATAGATACTTCACGAGCAGTATTTTTAACGAAAGTGTCAATCATTTTCTTCGCCAACTCAATTGTCACTGCTTTCTTGTTCAGTGAAGCTTGAGCAATAAGAGAAGTCAATGCGCCTTCCATTTCTCTAATATTTGTGTTAATGCTATACGCAAGGTATTCAATAACATCATCTGGTAGACTTACGCCATTACCGTAAATTTTTCTTTGTAAAATCGCGATTCTAGTTTCTAATCCTGGAGCCTGAACGTCAGCAGATAATCCCCATTTAAAACGAGAAAGTAAACGTTGTTCAATTCCTTTCATTTCAACAGGAGCCTTGTCAGCTGTTAAAACCAACTGTTTACCTGTTTGATGAAGGTGATTAAAGATGTGAAAGAATGCGTCTTGTGTTTTTTCTTTTCCAGCGAAGAATTGTACGTCATCAATGATTAATACATCCATCAATTTATAAAAGTTGATGAAGTCATTGGTTGTATTGTTCTTAATAGAATCAATAAACTGACGAGTAAATGTTTCTGCTTGCGCATACAATACCGTCTTGTTCGGAAATTGGTTTTTAATTCCAATTCCAATTGCATGTGCTAAATGAGTTTTTCCTAATCCTACTCCTCCATAAATCAATAGAGGATTAAATGCTGTTCCACCAGGTTTGTTAGACACAGCGAATGCAGCAGAGCGGGCTAATCTGTTACAATCTCCTTCAACAAAGTTGTCAAAAGAATAAGTAGGGTTTAAATTTGAGTCAACATTTACTTTCTTAAGGCCTGGAATTACGAATGGGTTTCTTATTGGATTTTCTCCAATATTCAAAGGCATTGAAACTGGTGTATTCGACAAATTCTTTTTACTAGATGTTGGTAGATTAACAGTATATGGTGTCTTTTTGCTATCAGCTGATCTATCCATGATGATAGAATATTCAAGCTTAGCTTCGGGACCAATCTCTTTCTTGATCACCTTTTTTAATAAGTCTATATAATGCTCTTCTAACCACTCATAAAAGAAGTGTGAAGGCACCTGAAGTGTCAAAACCTTATTCTTGAATCGAATTGGAGAAATTGGCTCAAACCAAGTTTTAAAACTTTGAAGGCTAATATTATCTTTGATCACCTTCAAGCAATCTTCCCAAATCAACTCATGGTTTTTTTTGTTTTTCATTCAGGTACAGGTTAAAAAAGTTTTGCTAAAACCGTTTTTGTTGTTGTCAAAAACAGTGAACAAATATTCACATAAAAAAGTTATAAAAAAAATAAAAATCGTGTTGTTTTTTAAAAATATTTTACTTGTCGTTTTTTATTCAAAAAAGCTCAATTTTTATTTTGACCAACGGAAATAAATTCTATTTTACGAACATATTTTTCTCACACAACCACAATATACGTAAATGTTCTCAAATTCAAGCCACCTGCGCATCAGATATAGCGAAACAGATCAAATGGGTTACTGTTATTACGGAAACTACGCACAATTTTTTGAGATTGGTCGCGTTGAAACTTTACGGGAAATTGGGGTCAGCTACAAGGAGTTAGAAGCACGTGGAATTATGCTTCCGGTTGTCGACTTAAACGTTAAATATCTACGTCCAGCTCTTTATGATGATTTAATAGAAATTAAAACTTATCTTAACAAAGTACCTGGTGTAAAAATTGAATTTGACTACGAAATTTACAATGAAAAAAAAGAACTGCTCACTACCGGATCCACAACTTTAGTTTTTATTTCATCAAAAACAATGAAACCAATTCAAGCTCCGCAAGATCTAATAGATAAAATTAAAGAACATTTAGATTAAAAATCTTCACACACAAAAGTAAAGTTCTCTAAAACGGTGGTGTCTTTTTTGGCTTGGTAAAACTGCTCTATTGTAAATGACTCATCATTCTTAATGCACTCTTCACTAAATGAAGTTCCATCTTCTTTAATCAAGGAACCACTATATGTAGTCACTTTCTCTTCTTCTCCATTTACCCCTTGCTCAATAGTTGTCTCCTCATAAGTATAAGTACAACGTTTACATTTCTCACAAGAAGTGTTTATAAAAACAATTGTTAAAAGCGAAAATAAAGCCCAAGCTCGCATAGTTTTGTAATTTTCAACAAAGATACAAAACTAATGCAGAGCAAAATTATTGTAACGAAAGACAAATCAAAAACTTTGTTAATTCCTGAATTGAACGAAACCTACCACTCAACAAATGGTGCGCTAACCGAAGCCCTGCATGTTTTTCAAAAGGCCGGAATCGATTATTCAGAAAGAAAAGACTTGAAGATTTTTGAAATGGGGTTCGGCACTGGTCTTAATGCCATTTTAACCTTTCAAAAAGCACAAAAAGAAAACTTAAACATCTATTACGAATGCATAGAAGCCTACCCTGTCAGCCTAGAACAGGCGTTAGAAATGGATTATCTTGAAGCACCTGAACTGAACCCAGCTTTTCATAAAATGCACACCGCCAACCATAAAGATTTGGTAGAACTAGGAAATCATTTTCAATTCAGAAAAATCATCTCTAAAATTCAAGATTACTCTCTAGAACAAAATTGTTTTGACCTCATTTTTTATGATGCTTTTGGCCCCAAAGTACAACAAGAACTATGGGAAACATTCATATTATCCAAGTTTTATGAAGGATTAAAACCTGATGGATTTCTTGTCACCTACTGCGCTCAAGGCGCCTTTAAGAGAAACTTAAAAGCAATTGGTTTTGAAGTAGAATCTATTCCAGGCCCACCCGGAAAACGTGAAATGACAAGAGCATTTAAGCGATAGTTTATTATACGTTCATTACTTTTTACTATTAGCTCAATCAAATAAGCTAATTCTAATTAATTTTACTTAAAACTTAAACACTACTAATGGCAGATATTTTTACGCTTTCAAATATTGGAACTCTATTAATGCTAATCATGCTCCAAGCAGTATTGGGATTTGACAACCTTCTGTACATTTCTTTGGAATCAAAAAAAGTAGAAGAATCAAAACGTAAACGTGTAAGAGTACTCGGAATCGGAATGGCCATTATATTAAGAATAGGTCTACTCTTTTTACTGATCAAATTAATTGACCTGTTTCAAGATGTACTTTTTACGATAGACATCAGCAGTTTCATGCACTCTGAAATCACTGGTCATAGTTTGATTGTATTATTTGGAGGTGGATTTATTGTCTATACAGCAATGAAAGAGATTTGGCATATGATTTCACACGAAACATTAAGCGAAGAAAAGGGTGCTAAGAAACACAAATCAGCAAACTCAGTAATCGCCATGATTGTAGTGATGAATTTAGTTTTTTCATTCGACTCAATTTTGAGTGCTATGGCTCTTACAAATGGCATTGGTGATGAAACTACTGAAATGGTACTCATGTCAATTGCCATTGTGGTGAGTGGATTACTTATGATTTTATTAGCCAACAAAGTCGCTGACTTTTTACAAAAAAATAGAATGTTTGAAGTATTAGGACTCTTCGTATTATTTATCGTTGGAATAATGCTACTTACAGAAGGTGGTCATTTAGCACATATGTCATTCTTTGGAAACAAAATTGTGCCAATGAGCAAAACAACCTTCTACTTCGTTATAGTTGTACTGGTAATCGTAGATTTAGTTCAATCAAGATACCAAAAGAAAATCATCAAAATAGAGCAGCGAGAAGAAGAAAGAGACGAACTCAAAAATCAATCTAAATTTTCTGACTAAAGATGAGCGATTCTATAAAAAACGAAATACTAGATCTTTCTAAAGAGTTAAATCAGCACAACTATAATTATTACGTCAAAAGTAGTCCTACGATTTCTGATTACGATTTTGATCAATTATTAAAAAAGCTAGAAGATTTAGAAGCAAAGCATCCTGAATACGCCTTTGACAACAGTCCAACCAAAAGAGTTGGCGGTGATATCACTAAGAAATTCCAAACCGTAAAGCATCAGTACCCTATGCTTTCTTTATCCAACTCTTATTCAGAAGATGAGATCAAAGAATGGGCCGAGCGAATTAGAAAATTATCTGAGCAAGAAATCACCTATGTTTGTGAGTTAAAATATGACGGTGTTGCGATTGGAATTCGCTATAAAAATGGTGCATTATCACAAGCTGTTACAAGAGGAGACGGAACTCAAGGAGAGGACGTTACCACAAATGTTAAAACAATTAAAACCATTCCGCTTCAACTAAATGCAGATGTTCCTGACGATTTTGAAATAAGAGGAGAAATCTTTTTCCCTTTAGATAATTTTGCAAAATTAAACGCGGCCAAAGCTGAACTCGGGGAAGAACTATATGCCAACCCAAGAAATACAGCTAGTGGAACTTTAAAGCTGCAAGACTCTAAAGTGGTTGCCGACAGAGGACTTGACTGTTATCTGTATGGAGTTTTTGGTGAGAGACTTGGTTTTGCGGCTCATTCAGAAGCAGTTCAAACAGCCGGCCAATGGGGTTTTAAAACTCCAGACACTAACGAGCGAATGATTGCCAATGCTAAATCCATAGATGAAATTATGGATTTCATCCATTACTGGGATAAGGAAAGAAAAAACCTACCTTTTGAAATAGACGGCATTGTAATTAAAGTTGATAATTACAGACAGCAAGAAGAAATGGGCTTTACCGCTAAAAGTCCACGTTGGGCGATTGCTTATAAGTTCAAAGCTGAACAGGTTTCAACGACACTAAATGAAGTAAGCTATCAGGTTGGACGAACTGGTGCAATTACTCCAGTAGCCAACCTAAGCCCGGTGTTATTGGCTGGAACTACCGTAAAAAGAGCGTCATTGCATAATCAAGATCAAATTGAAAAATTAGACCTGCATATAGGTGATGAAGTATTTGTAGAAAAAGGAGGAGAGATCATTCCTAAAATAGTTGGAGTAGACATTAAACAGAGAGGATTAAACTTACCTCCTGTTGAATTCATTACGAACTGCCCAGAATGTAATACAGCATTAATAAGAAGAGAAGGCGAAGCGCAACATTTTTGTCCAAACGACAATGGTTGTCCTCCTCAAATCAAAGGCAAAATAGAGCACTTTATCTCTAGAAAAGCCATGAATATTGATGGATTAGGACCAGAAACGATTGACTTACTTTTTAAAGAAGGTTTAATTGAAAACTATTCTGATTTATATCATTTAACATTTAACCAAATCGTTTCGCTGGAGAGAATGGCGGATAAATCAGCAAACAACTGTATTCAAAGCATTGAAGCTTCTTTGAATGTTCCGTTTGAGCGCGTATTATTCGCTTTAGGAATAAGACATGTGGGGGAAACGGTCGCCAAAAATTTAGCAAGACATTTTAAGAATATCAATCAATTAATAGCGGCAAGTTTTGATGAATTAGTTGCTGTTAATGATATAGGAGATAAAATTGCCATGAGCATTCAAGCGTTCTTTTTAGAGGATAAAAACAACGAGGTCATAGCGCGACTAAAAGCTGCCGGCTTGCAGTTTGAAGTAGTACTAGAAGAAGGAGCTTCGACAAAACTTGATGGATTAACATTCGTTATTTCAGGGGTATTTGAAAAGGTAAGTAGAAACGAGTTAAAGAAACTTATTGAACAAAACGGAGGAAAAAACACAGGCTCAATTTCAGCCAAAACCTCCTATTTAGTCGCTGGTGAAAACATGGGACCTGCAAAATTGGAAAAAGCTGAAAAATTAGGGGTCAACATTATTTCTGAGGATGACTTTCTAAAAATGATCGGATTATAGAGGAGTATGAAAAAGAGTTTTTTAAAAAAGAAATCCCAAACACCTGTGAATAGGCCTATATTTTTGAGGAATCCTTCAAAAATGAGAACTATTTTATTGGTAACCAACGAAGAAGAAAAATCCACAAAAAAGAAAGTTGAAGCACAATTTCCAAACTGCGCTGTTCACCAACTTTATATTCGACCTATAAAAGAAGACAGATCAGTTGGTTTCTATTACACTGTTCATAACGTAGACTTTAATTTAACGGGAAATTTAAAAAACGATAAATTAAAAAATTTAGAGTCCATGGACTTTGATTTACTACTAGATTTGTCTGATAATTCAACCCTGCTGCAATATTTCATAAACAGATCTAAAGCAGCAATGAAGGTTGGAAAGTTAAACACGAATTGTATTGAACAATACGACCTACTCGTTGATTTTGGTCAATCAGTAGATAACACGATTAGTGAAATTTTTGAAAAAATAACCTTATTAACAAAAAATGAGCAAGTTTAAAGGATTAGGTGTAGCAATGGTGACACCATTCAATGCGAATGGAGAAATAGATTTCCCAGCTTTAGAAAAATTAACCAACTTCTTAATTGATGGCGGCGTAGACTATTTAGTTGTTCAAGGAACGACCGGAGAATCGCCAGTTTTAGATAAAAATGAAAAACAAGCAGTTTTAGACACTGTTTGCAAGGTAAACAACAACCGAACCCCAGTTGTGTTCGGCATTGGAGGCAATAACACAAAAAGTGTTATAAACGATTTAAATACATTTAACCTCACTGAAGTGGACGGAATTCTATCGGCTTCTCCTTATTATAACAAGCCTACCCAAGACGGAATTTATGCGCATTATGCTGCCATAGCTGAAGCAACAGATTTACCAATAATTCTTTATAATGTTCCGGGAAGAACCGCTTCTAACATCTCTGTAGAAACTACCTTAAAATTGGCTAATTCATACGATAACATCATTGCCATTAAAGAAGCTTCTGGGTCAATGGAACAGATCATGGAAATCATTTTAAATAAACCAGATGATTTTCTTGTAATTTCTGGTGATGATGCCATTACTTTACCAATTTTGGCGGCAGGTGGTGATGGTGTAATTTCAGTTGTTGGAAATGCTTTTCCGCATGCGTTTAAAGATATGGTCAAAAACGGTTTAGAAGGGAATTTTGAAACAGCTAGAAGATCGCACTATGCCGTTTTACCTATCATTTCGCATTTATTTGCAGAAGGAAATCCAGCTGGAATTAAAGAAAGTTTGGCAGATATTTCAATCATGGAACCCCACTTAAGGTTACCATTGGTAAATGTTAGCCAAGAAAGAAAAGCTAAAATTCTTGAGCTTGGTCGTAACATAAATAAGGCTTTCCCGTACTAGAAATAAATAAAATAGTATATTTGTTTCACTTGACAATGTTGAGTTTAAACCAATTAATGAATGAAAAATAAAAATGTATATCGTGGTCTATTTGCCCTTTCTACAGTTGCGCTTTTAACAAGTTGCGGTGGCGAAGGAATTGAAATAGATGGAGACAACTTAGGTACTGATACTACTCAGACTGAAACAGTTGTAGAACCTACTGGTTTAGAAGTTGAATATTCTGTACCTACCCCAAATGAATTATTTGAAATCGTTAAACTGCAAGGTGGCGAGCAAAAAGTTGGTTTGGTTAACCCTCTTGAAAACAGAGACAATTATGTTGAAACAACCGAGAAAGCATTAAATTTTGGTGTTTATTCTGCGGACTTAGCTTACATGAGTTGTTTCGGAGTTGGAACTGAATTCTTAATGTACATGAAGACCATTGAAGAAATGGGAGATGAACTAGGGATTTCAGGTGCATTTGATGAAGATTTGTTAGATAGAATTGAAAACAACGAAGGAGATAGCGATTCATTGTTCGCCATTTCTAACGAAACTTATTACGATTCTTACTTGTTCCTAGAAGAAAATGGAAAAGGAAAAGAACTTTCTTTAATCATGGGGGCTGGTTACATTGAAAGCCTATATATCATTTGTAATTTAGTAGATGAATATAAAGAAGGAGATTTAATCATTGAGAAAATTGGTGATCAAAAATTAGTTTTAGAAAATTTGATGGAGTTTTTAGCTTCTTATCAAGATGACGCAGACGTGGCTGACATGACAAATGACCTTGTTTCATTACAAGAGGTATTCGAGATCAGCATGGACTTTGAGGAGTCTGGTACGAACGTTGATAATACAAGTGGGAAGTTAGTTCTTTCTGGTGGTGGTTCATTTCAAATGAACGAAAAGGCCCTTACGGACATCACAGCAAAAATTACAGAACTAAGAGAAAAAATTACTAAATAATACGGACTATGAAAAGAGCATTATTTTTAGGAGCAGCATTAATTGGGTTGATAGCCATCCAGGCATATTCTCAATGCCAAAAAACACACTATTTCTGCACACAGAAATTATCTAAAGAACAGCAACAAGAATATTGGAACTTAAACAACCAATCTAAAAGTGCAACTTTTGAGAAAGGTAAAGTTTACAAAATGAGTTTCATTGCATACAAAGGTTTCGATTACAGAATCTCTGTTTGTACAGATGTTGCTGAAGGTGGTGATGCAGTAAGATTTGAATTGTTTCATGACGCTATCGTTAGAGTGAAAGACGAATACGGAAATACAAACATTCAAAGAAAACAAGAATCTCTTTATACAAATAAAGATGATAATTTAAGTCCAATGGTTGAGTTTACCGTTGATAAGACAAAAAAATTCTACTTAGATGTAAACGTTCCTGCTTCAGGAGAGTCTAAGAATAGAAAATTAAGTAAAACTGAAAACGTTTGTGTTGGTGTTTTACTTGAGCATAAAAAAGCAGCTAACTTAGGATTCTAATCCTAATCGCAAATAAAACTAACCCTGTCTAGGCTTCGCTCAGACAGGGTTTTTTCATATCCTATGACTAAAGAAAAAATAGAACAGCTAATAAATTGGGTAAATGAGGCTCAAGAAATCATCATTACTGCACACAAAAGTCCTGACGGAGACAGTATTGGCTCATCTTTAGGGTTATATCACTTCATCAAACAATTCAATTCAAATGTCACCATTTGTCATCCTGATGAAGCGCCTTATTTCTTGCATTGGCTTGAAGGATATGATCAAATCCAGTCACTTGACAAAGACGAAGCAAAGGTTCAAGAAGCTTTTTCTAAAGCTGACTTAATTTTCTGTTTAGATTACAACTCTCCATCAAGAATTGGACAAATGGAGAAGTTAATGACGCAATCATCTGCTAAAAAAGTTATGATTGATCATCACAGAGATCCTGATACAGAATTTTGTGAGATGATGTTTTCTGACATTACTTCTTGTTCAACAGCACAATTAATTTTTGAAATAATTGAAGCTTCTGGATACTACCACCGTATGAATGTTGCTGTTGGAACTGCATTGTATTGCGGAATAGTTACAGACACGGGTTCATTCCGCTTCTCCTCTACTCTACCAAAAACGCACAATATTGCCGCTAAACTTTTAGAAATTGGTGTAGAACATTCAAAAGTTCATGAGAACATCTACGATACAAATACTTTAGACAAGATCAAATTAGTGTCTTTTGCCCTACTAGAAAAATTGGTGGTTTTAAAAGATCTTGAAGTGGCTTATATCTCGTTGAGCACAGAAGAACAAAATAAATTTAACGCCAACAAAGGTGACACTGAAGGTTTAGTGAACCAAGCGCTAGCTGTTCAAGGGGTGAAAATGGCAATATTTTTAAAAGAGTCTGACGGAATTGTTAAAATGAGTTTCAGATCTAAAGGAAGCATTCCGGTTAACGAAATGGCTGGCAAAGATTTTGGTGGCGGAGGTCATTTAAATGCATCAGGTGGAAAATTTGTGGGAAGTCTTGATAACGCGATTAAAAAGCTTGTAACAATTCTCCCTAAATTCGTTGAAGAATATAAAAGTCACTTTGAATGAAATTAATCGCTCCTCTTCTATTTCTTGCTTTTATTTACGCATGCGGAAACGACAACGTCATTGAGCAAGTTGATGATTCAGGATGGACAAAGGATGAATCAATCAATATGAATTCAACCTTTGCTGAAGAAGAAGATGCTGAAATTGACAGCTACCTGAGTAGAAGACCTGACTGGAAAGTTACACGTTCTGGCACGGGCTTAAGGTCTTTCATTTATCATAAATCTGAATTTAGCGATACTGCAAAAGTAGGAGATGCTGTTTTAGTGGATTTCTCTGTAGAGCTTTTAGATGGCACCATCTGCTATACTTCTGAAAAAGAAGGCCCTGAAAGCTTTATTGTCGAAAAAGCAGACATAGAATCTGGTTTACATGAGGCCATGCAACTAATGTGTACTGGTGACAAAGGTAAATTTATTCTACCGTCTTTTATGGCGCATGGTCTCATAGGGGACGAAGATAAAATTCCACCGTTAACACCGGTTATTTACGATATACACTTAATTGAAATTCAACATGCAGCACTTTAAAATTATTGGTCTATTTCTAGTTACGGCACTTGCTTCACAGCTAAATTCGTGCACGTTAGAAGGTGTAGAAAATCCTGACGAAGTTGATTCTGATATCATTTCTAATCAAGGAATTGACACAGCTGCAACAGAAGAAGAAAACAAAGTTTTAATGTTGGCAGACACTGTAGACGGCGAGCCGAATTCAATGGTATATCAACGCGCAGACGGATTAAGAGTTGAGTGGGACATTAAAAAAGATGACAAGCAAGTTCAATTGAATGATGTCGTGATGGTTAATTACACGGCGAGAGTGGCCGCTGGTGAAGATTACGACTCGAACAAAGAACTAGGAAGAGCAGTTCCTTTAAAATCCAATGTAGGAATGATGATTCCTGGATGGGAAGAAGGATTATTACAAATGCACGAAGGAGACAAAGGCAGAATTATGATTCCTTCGGCTCAAGCTTACGGCGAAGATGGTTATTTAACTATCGTTCCGCCTGATGCAGATATCATTGTGGATATTGAGATTGTTTCAATAGTTCAACCCATTTTGTTAGAAGATGGCGTAAAAGTTTACAAGTGGGCTACAAATCCGGAAGGTAATCTGGCGAAGAAAAATCAACTGATTACCTTTGATTATTTTGCTTACAAAAAAGGAAAGAATGCAGGTATGTATGACAATTCATACCAAAATGAAGCACCATTTAGTTTTAAATTTAAGAACGCCTCTGTAGTTGACGGATTACATATAGGAATGTCTGTTATTAAAACAGGTGAAAGTGCATTCATAGAAATCCCTTCAAAAGCAGCCTATGGTTCAAAAGGTCTGTTAGACCTTGTTCCTTCTAATACGGACATTGTTTATGATGTTCGAATTGAATCTATTTTATAGTTTTTTTTCTTTTTCTGGACAACCCTTTTAATTTCTGTTTTGTAGTTACTAGTGAAACAACAAAATAGAACATATGCTATCATTTATTAGAGGTTTATTACGATATTGATTTTCAAGACCATAAAGCTGACCTAATTGGATCAAGAGCGATTAATAAAGAAGTTCATTAAAGGGAACAAAAGAGCATTTGACAAACTCTATGCTCAATACTGTGATGGAATGTACAGTATCTGTCTTCGCTATACCAAAAATGAAGATGAGGCAGCAGATATTTTACAAGATGCCTTTATTCGGATTTACGAAAAGCGAGAAATGTTTGATCCGCAATACAGCATTGGCGCTTGGATTAAAAGAATTGTGATGAATGAAGCCATCAATCATTACCGATCTAACAAAAGATTTGAATTGGTAGAAGACGATCATTACTTTGATGAAAGTTCAAACGAATTTGAAACGTCTTTTGAAATCACCGAAGACACCTCTTTAAAAGAAACATTAGCCCAAACTATAGAAGAATTACCGCCCGGATATCAGGCAGTATTTAAAATGTATGTATTAGACAACTTAACACATAAAGAAATAGCTGAATTTTTAGGAGTGAGCGAAAACACCTCTAAAACCCAGCTTTCTAAGGCAAGAAAAATGCTGAAGAACAAATTAGAAGAAAGAAATATAACTAGCAGTATAAAAGTATCATGAGCAAGGAATACAAAAATATTGACGACTTATATAAAGCAGAGCTTGGCGGTTCTGCTGCTAAGGCGCCAGCGCATGTCAAAGCGAACGTTGACAAAGCACTTGGATTTGGTTCAAGTAAAAAACTATTATGGATTTTATTACCCATCTTAATTGTTTTGGTAGCCACTCCGTTTATCTACAATTCTTTTCAATCAGAAGACCTTGCTCAAAATTCACCTTCTGATTTCCCTGCTCAAAACGACACGAACAATTCCGCCAATACTTCTTCTTCTAATCCTTCTAACTCAAACAACACAAACTTATCAGAGTATAATCAAACTACATCTTCTGAAATCCAACATGAAAATTCAAACCGAAACAATCAAATAAATTCTTCTACCAATACTGTAAATGACGCGGATTTGAATAACACAACTTCTCAATTTCAGAGCAATACGAATTCAAATTCTACGGTATGGCAAGAAGACAAAAAATTGTTGGATAATAAGACAAATAAAACTAATCCCTCCGTTAACAAAACATCAAATACAGTAACTAACAAGAATCTAATCAATCCAGAAAAAAACAAAAACAAAGTTACTTCAGACAATAAAACTACTGTTAATGATAAAGATTTAACGGATAGTAAGACGGTCGAAAAAACAATTCCAAAGACGACACTTGCGAAGGATAGCATTCAAAATCAAAAAGATAAAACACCTATTAAAGATGATTTAATTGTAAGAAACAACTTAACTCCAGATTCAACTTCTCTTTTAAAGAAGGATGCTATAAATCAAATCAATGCAGACACTTTAACAGATAATATAATTGATACCACCACTCAAAATAACAACGATTTAATTGTAGACGATAAAGATGCAGTTGATTCAACAAACACGAACAACAACGTAAATATTGACCCAGCAGAAGACCCATATCAACCATGGCTATTAAGCCTAAGCACAGGGGTTAACTTCAAGAATTCTACAATCACTGCCGCAAATCCTTCAGATTCTGCTGCTTATTACAACACCATCAATGATAGAATTGGACATTCGGCTAGTTTTGACGCGCAATACCGTTTGAAAAACAGCTTAACCTTTGGTGCGGGAATCGGCTACAGTACTTTGATTGAAAATTTTAATTATTACAAATCAGAAATTACAACCGATAGCGCTTTAACCTACGTTTATTTTCAAGATTCAATTCCAGACTCAATGGGATGGATTTACTTTACCGATTCAACTGCAGAATACACATATACCACAGATTCTAACGAAATATATAATGCCAACGGAAGAAACATCAACACTTATTTACATATCCCCATTAGTCTTGGAACTCAATTAAGATTTAATAAGGTATATATAGATTTATTCGCTCAGGGAAGATTCAATTTATTATTAATCTCAAAAGCGACTTATGTTGAAAATGATCAATTAGTTACCACTAATCTAGCTGCTATAAAGCGCTCTTATTTTGATTTGGTACTCGGCACGAATGTTCATTACAATATAGTTGGAAATCTCTTTTTAACTGGAACGGTTAGGTACAGACCACCTTTGAACAACCCTTACTATGTGAATGGAATGACAAATAGGTTTTCCAACTTGCATCTAGGCATAGGAGTTTCATTGAATCTTTAGAATTTACCAGCTATCATGCCTGATATATGACGTCTTCGTCCTCTATATTTTTTCGCTTTAGTTAGTTCAACTTCAAATGTGTGACATTTTGATTTAAGCTCATCTACCGTAACATATTTAGAATAAAAACCGTCCGCGCTTATAGCAATATGAACTCTTTTACCTAAATGCTCAGCAGGTAATTCAAATTCAAATCTTCCGTCTTTTAGGGTTTCAAAACTAATTGTTTCCTCCCCCTCAATAGTGTAAGAAACTTTAACTTGCATTGCTTTTCCATGATGATTTACAACTGTACCCATGATATAAGCGTTCTGAGAAACAACTTCAGAATACTTAACAGAAGTATCCAAGTTATCTAGATTCTGACCAAACAGTGTAGACACATTAAACCCTAAAACAAAAATGGCAGCAAATGCTATTCTGAAAATATTTTGAACTGTTGTTCTGCTATCGGCAGAAGCTGATTCTGCATCAAATACTCCACAGTTTATACTTGGGTTTTCTAATCTTATTTTAGAAATTTCATCTTGCGTTTTACCTCTGAAATCAAAAATATTCTTTGCGCAACTCGTGCAATAAAGTCCGCAATCAGACGCAGGCATTTCTTGAACAGACTCTGGACAATCGTATTTAATTTGAATCATCTTGATTGGTTTTTTTCAAGTTATGAAAATTTGTTTCACCGTCAAAATCCTCCCCAAACGAAGTCGTAAACGTAATCCATCAAGAAATAGAGGATTATTAAAACCGCGAAAGCACCAATCATTGCTTTCTCTATACTCAATTCAAACAACTGTTTCAAACCCAATCCCATCACGACAGCATTCCCTGCAAGCCCTGCAAAAGTGATCACAAAATAATATTCAGAATTAATAATCATATTAATGAAAGACGCCATTAATACAGGAAGAAATGACATACCGATTAAGCCCATAATTTTATATAAATCAGGTTTGGTCTGTGTCAAAACTTGAATCAATAAAAACACCCCAGCAATACGTAATAAAAATCCAATCAACACAGCAGCAGCCTGTGGAACTAGACTAAAGCGAAAGCTTTCAATAAAATACTCGCCTAAGTAAATGATAGGACTGACAATTACTAAAAGCACTACATAACTTATTAAAGCTATGATAAAAACTTCTTTTGAACTCTTTTGAAATTCGTCATCAGCTAAATAATCTCCATAAGTTTGAACAGGTTTAAACGTGGTCTGGAAAAAATAATTCATTGCTTTATTCATATTCAAAATTTAGATCAATTTAAATAGAAAATTATGTTCCCCCAAACCAAAAGAGTACTTTTGGCGTTCTTTAAAAAAAAGTAAAAAAATGATGATGAATCGATTACTAATTTGTGCCTTATTAAGTGTGAGTTTAATCTCGTGTAAAAAGCTAAATAAACTAACTCAATTTGAAATTGAGTATAGTAACACAGCTATAATTCCGAGCAGTACCGGAATCAATTTACCTTTCGTTTTTGTTACACCAGAAAAAGAAACTAACTCTGAAACCACGTTTGAAATTAACGACACGCGTAAAGATAAAATTCAACAAATCATGTTAACAGACTTAGAGTTGGATGTGACCTCTCCTAATTCTGAGGATTTTAGCTTCTTAAAAAGCATTAAGATTTATTTAAATGCTGATGGCTTAGATGAAATTCTATTGGCATGGAAAGACCCTGTTCCTGAGTCAACATCAACGATCCTAATATTAGAATGCACCAACGCAGACATGCAAGAATACATTAAGAAAGATCAATTTACCTTAAGAGTGAATGCTGTTACAGATGAGATTATTTCTCAAGATCACGAATTGAGTATCTTTTCAAAGTATTTTGTAGATGCTAAGATTGTGAATTAACCCAACTTCGCGGCAATGTAAGCGGTAGTCCAAGCGGATTGGAAATTATATCCGCCAGTGATGCCATCTATATCCATCACTTCGCCTGTAAAATACAAGTTTGGTACTACCTTGCTTTGCATAGTTTTGCAATCAATACTTTCTAAGCTTACACCTCCACAGGTAACAAATTCATCCTTAAAGGTTGTTTTTCCTTCAACTTGATAGATGTCGTTTGTGAGGACATTCACTAGTTTGTTCAATCCTTTTTTACCTAACTCTGGCCATTTCTTATTCGTATCTAGATCAGATTTCTCTAATAAATAAACCCAAAGCCGTTCTGGTAAACCGAAGGGTCTGATGCCTTTTAAATGTTTGGCTGGATGCTCTTCAATAATTTTTCTGATGACACCTGCTACCACTTCATTGTTCAATTCATCCACCCAATTCACTTGAATTTTGAAGTTATAATTGAATTCTTCTAAAATTCTGGCGCCAAAAGCCGAGAGTTTCAAAATAGCGGGTCCACTCATGCCCCAATGCGTCAACAATAACGGTCCTTCAGATTTTAACTTGGTTGACTGAATAGAGACCTTTGCGTTTTCAACTACAATTCCCATTAAGGTGGTAACACCTTCATTGGGCATATTAAAGGTAAATAATGAAGGCACTGGGTTTTCGATTTTATGCCCAAGTCGCTCTAACCATAATAACCCTGAGTTCTTTGGAGATCCACCAGTAGCGACTATTACTTTATCAAAAACTTCAATTTGTTCTTCATCTCCGTCAAAATGTAAAGCAATAACCTCTCCTAGTGGTTTCAACTCTTTCACTTTGTGACTCATCTTGATTTCAATATTCAAACGAATCACTTCTGCCATAAAACAGTCAATAATAGACTGTGAACTTTGAGATTCTGGAAAAACACAATGATCAGATTGAGTAACTAATGGAACTCCCCTATCTGTAAACCACTTTTGGCAATCTTGTGTACTGAATTCGGTAAAAGCTTGTTTTAATTTTTTATTTCCTCTTGGATAAGCATCCGATAATAGCTTGATGGATGTTTCACTGTTTGTTACATTACAGCGGCCACCTCCTGAAATTTTCACCTTTGAAAGTACTCTTTTAGACTTTTCAAAAATCACTACTTCAGCTGAAGGATGATTCTCTTTGACGTGGATTGCAGAAAAGAATCCACCTGCACCTCCTCCTATTATAGCTACTCTCATAATGCAAAGATAAAATTAAATCAACTGTTCTTATTGAATTAATACAGACCTCACACCTCAATCCTTAACATAACCATAATCTCAAAAATTTCTCTGTTAAAAATGATAACATTAATTTCATATTGAATTCATAATTTATTAAGAAATGAGTAAAACGGACGATAAAAAAAATAAAGCCGCAGCTAAGAAAAAGGCTGAGGCAAAGAAAAAGGCTGAGGCAAAGAAAAAAGCTGCTGCCAAAAAGAAAGCTGCAGACAAGAAAAAAGCTGCAGCAAAAAAGAAGGCTGCTAAGAAAAAAGCAGATGATAAAAAGAAAGCTTTAGCTAAAAAGAAAAAAGCTATAGCTAAGAAGAAAGCTGACGCCAAGAAGAAGGCTGACGCTAAGAAAAAAGCCGCTAAAAAGAAAGCTGCTGAGAAGAAAAAAAATGAAAAGAAGAAGAAGAAAAAATAATTCTTCCCAAGAAGTTGAAAAGCCTTTCCTGATGGAAAGGCTTTTTTATTTAATTAAAGATTTCTTCTTCAACGGCTTTAATAGCTTGTGGTATTCCAGATGCATCTTTTCCACCGGCAGTAGCAAAGAATGGCTGTCCTCCACCTCCACCTTGAATGTGCTTGGCTGCGTTTTTCACCAAATTCCCTGCATGAAGATCTTTAGCTTTCGCCAAATCATCTGAAATGACTACTGAAATAGTTGCCTTACCACCAGACTTCCCACCTATAACTGCAACTAAATCTTTTACTTCAGCTTTTAACTGAAAACACAAGTCTTTAATTGAACCACCATCTAAATCTAAGGTTTCTGATATGAAATGAACGCCTGATCGCTCCTCAACTTTTGCTAATAAATCAGCTTTAATTTGCTTCACCTGCCCCTTTTTCAATGCTTCGATTTCTTTGGCCATTTTAGCATTCTTATCCAATAGTTCTTGAACTGCAGCCACCATATCTTTAGGTTTCTTCAGTAATTCAGAAAGTTCATTAAACTGTTCTGCTCTTTCCTTGAAATAAGCCTCTGCTTTGTCTGAAGTAATTGCTTCTATTCTTCTAATTCCGGCAGCCACCGAACCTTCAGAAACAATCTTTAGGCTTCTGATATCTCCTGTAGTTTGAACATGTGTTCCGCCACAAAGCTCAACCGAATTCCCAAATTGTATTACTCTAACAACGTCTCCATACTTTTCACCAAACAAAGCCATAGCTCCCATTTCTTGGGCAACTTCCATAGGAACAGCTCTTTTTTCATTCAAAGCAATGTTCTTCTTGATATCTTCGTTTACCTGCTGCTCAATTGCTGCTAGTTCTTCATCTGATACTTTTGAAAAATGTGAGAAATCAAATCTTAAATAATCTGAATTCACCAAAGATCCTTTTTGCTCAACGTGTGTTCCTAACTTTTCTCTTAATGCATGATGCAATAAGTGCGTAGCAGAATGATTCGCTTCAGATAATCTTCGAGTTTCTTTGTTCACTTTAGCTCGGAATTTCACCGTCAGGTGTTTAGGTAAATCTTTCGCAAAATGAACGATTAGATTATTCTCCTTCTTGGTGTCAAAAATGACTACCTTTTCTTCATCTGATTCTATCCAACCTTTATCTCCAACTTGTCCACCTCCTTCTGCATAGAATGGTGTCATATTAAAAGCCAACTGATAAAACTCCTTATTTTTTTGCTTTACTTTTCTGTATTTCGTGATGAACACATCCGCTTCTAATAAATCATATCCCACGAACTCTTCCACATCATCTTCTTTCACTACAACCCAGTCGTCAGATTCAATAGCAGAAGCTGCTCTAGATCTGTCTTTTTGCTTATTCAGGGCAATCTCAAAGCCATCATCATCAATTGACAATCCGTTTTCTCTTGCTATCAACCCGGTTAAATCAATTGGGAATCCAAAAGTATCGAACAATTCAAATACCGCTTCACCATCCAACACCTTTTGATTATTAGCCTTCGCCGTTTCAATTAAGGTTTGAATTTTACCCAACCCAGTTTCTAAAGTTCTGAAAAACGAAACCTCTTCTTCTTCAATAACTTTGTGAATTAATTCTTTTTGAGCTTTTAACTCGCCGAAGGCTTCTCCCATTACATTTGACAAGTCATCTGCCAAGTGAAACATGAACGGCTCTTTTACTCCTAAAGTCTGATATCCGTAACGAATAGCCCGTCTTAAAATTCTTCTAATGACATATCCAGCTCCAGTATTTGAAGGTAATTGACCATCTGCAATAGAAAAGGCGATTGCTCTGATGTGATCTGCTACCACGCGAAGTGCGATATCCGTTTCTTCTGTTTCTCCGTATTTTTTTCCTGAAACTTTTTCTAGTTTTTGAATCAAAGTTTGAAACAAATCAATATCATAGTTAGACTGCTTTGCCTGCATCACCATTGCTAAACGCTCCAATCCCATACCAGTATCTACATGGGTACTAGGAAGTGGTTCGAGTCCACCATTTGCTTTACGGTTAAACTGCATGAATACCAAGTTCCAAATCTCTATAACTTGAGGATGATCCATATTCACCAAAGACTTACCGTCCACTTTATTTCTTTCTTCTTCATTCCTGATATCCACATGAATCTCAGAACACGGTCCGCAAGGACCTGTCTCACCCATTTCCCAGAAATTATCTTTTTTATTGGCAAGAATAATTCTGTCTTCGTCAATATACTTTTTCCAGATATTAATGGCTTCTTGATCTGCTTTTAATCCATCTTCCGCATCTCCTTCAAAAACCGTTACGTAAAGTCGATCTTTATCTAATTTGTATACATCTATCAACAACTCCCAAGCCCAAGTAATAGCTTCCTCTTTGAAATAATCTCCAAAAGACCAGTTTCCGAGCATCTCAAACATGGTATGATGATAGGTATCTACCCCTACCTCTTCTAAATCGTTATGTTTCCCAGATACACGTAAACATTTTTGAGTATTCGCTACACGCTTATCCTTGGCTTCATTGTAGCCTAAAAAGTAATCCTTGAATTGATTCATTCCTGCATTAGTAAACATTAATGTAGGATCATTTTTAACTACCATTGGAGCAGAACTCACTATTTGATGCCCTTTTGAAGCAAAGTACTCCAAGAAAGTACTGCGTATATCGTTGATTTTCATTTATCTATTATGTTAACTATTGTTAATCAGATTGCAAATTTATCTTTTATACGTAAATTTGCAGCGTCTTAACAGATGTTTTTGACCACAAAGCGACATTTACTATGCGTAAAGAAAAATTTAAGTTTAATCCGGAGACGCTCTCATATGAGAAAGTTGAAGTAAGCTGGAAGGAACGTACTTTAAAAATTGCACTCTTTGTTGCTCCCGCTATTGTGGTTGGATTAGGATTCTATTTCATCTTAGGATCTATCTTTAAATCTCCATATGAGAAAAAGCTAGAAGCTGAAAATGCTTATTTAAATGAGCAATTAAATGATATGGATGAAAGACTAGTGTTGGCTATGACCGTACTAGATGACATTTCAGAAAGAGATAACGAAATTTACAGAGTTGTTTTTAATGCAGAGCCCTTCCCAGATGAATTGAGACAAATGGGAACCGGAGGATCTGATGAATATTCAGATTTAGTAGGATATAGTAGTTCTGAAAAAGTAATTGAGAATACGAAAAAAATAAAAGAATTAGAACGTATGCTTTATGCACAATCCATTTCATTTGATGAAGTTATAGGATTAGCTAAAGAGAAAGAAGAGATGTTGGCAGCAATCCCTGCGATACAGCCTGTTTCTAATGAGGATTTAACGCGAATTGCATCAGGTTTTGGATTTAGAATTGACCCGATTTACAAAACGAAGAAAATGCATACAGGGCTTGATTTTACAGCTGATACAGGAACACCTGTCTACGCGACTGGTAACGGAAAGGTAGTTCAATGTGAAGTAAAAAGATGGGGCTACGGACAATCAGTGATTATTGACCATGGATATGGATACCGCACACGATACGCACACTTAAGCGAATTCAAATGCAAACCAGGAGATAAGGTTGTTAGAGGTCAAATCATTGGATTGGTGGGTTCTACAGGTAAATCTACAGCTCCTCATTTACATTATGAAGTTGAACAAAACGGAAAGAAAATTAATCCGATTCACTTTTTCCACTCAGATATTTCTCCTGAAGAATATGAGCGTTTAATTGAAATGGCAACAAATGCCAACCTTTCATTTGACTAAACTTTATCGATTAATTCTAGGGATTCAGCTAAATACTTAGATGTTGACCAACTTAATTCATTAAATTGCGTTATCGTTTTACAGACGCACTACACATGAAAAAAACTTTACTCATTGCACTTGCATTTCTTGCAACAACAGGATTTTCACAAGTTCCTGCCTATTATAACGGAATCGACTTTTCTGCTTCCTCTAATAATATTTACGCCCAACTTTCTTTATTGGTCACTAATACACATGACGAAATCACTTACTCAGAGTGCTGGGACGCCTTGAAAGAAGCTGATTTAGATGTAGGAAGTACCACTATGGTCAAGTTAATTTATGGGTATGATGATGGTGACGGAAACCCAGTAACTGATAGAACAAGAAATAAAAACGATAATGGCGGTGACAATGGTCAATGGAACAGAGAACATGTCTTTCCAAAATCACTTGGAAGTCCTGATTTAGGAACTGAAGGTCCTGGATCTGACGCCCACAACTTAAGAGCTTGTGATGTGCAGCAAAACGGTAACCGAGCAAATAAAAAATACACTGAATCATCAGGGAATGCAGGATCGACAGGTGGAAATTGGTATCCAGGAGATGAATGGAAAGGAGATTGTGCTAGAATCATAATGTACATGTATTTGAGATATGGCACAAGATGCAAACCCATTGATGTTGGAACAGGAAGCATAAATTCTTCAGACGCCAATATGGCTAACATGTTTCTAGAATGGAACAATGATGATCCCGTTTCTCAATGTGAGAAAAATAGAAATGATGCCATCCAAAATCATCAAGGAAACAGAAACCCATTTATAGATAATCCAAGAATTGCTTACAAGATTTGGGGTGGACCTATGGCCGAAGATACATGGGGTGGACTTGGGGCTGATGAAAATGAGAATGATTTGTTGACAATCTACCCAAATCCAATTACAGACAACATCTTTTATGTGACGGGATTAAACACCATTGATGTTGACTCATTAAAACTGTATTCAATTAGTGGTCAATTAATTAAATCGCTTGATGTAAATCAATTAATCAATAATGGAGGCGTATCAATTGATCATGTTCAGAACGGAACTTATGTACTTTCAATTGTAGCAGATGATCAAGCTATCCAGCGAAAAGTTATCATTCAATGAACCGAAAAATTAAACTAATTTGGGATTTTCATGGTGGTGATGCACAAGGCACGGCCGAACATCACCTCAGGCATTTAAAGCAGTTCATGGAACGCGAAAAACTAGAAATGGTAAGAACAAGCGTACAATCTGCTAACGACTTGCATTCAATGGCTTGTTTAACGGTAAACGAAAAAGACGTTCGCATCTTAAGAGACACCTTGAAGCCCAACAGAGCCTTCGTTGTAGAATAACTTAAAATAAAATTGGGTTCGTATTCTTTTCGGCACCAATAGTTGTTTCAGGCCCATGCCCAGTATACACAACAGTATCTTCAGGTAAAGAAAACATGACTTCAGTAATTGATTTTTTCAAGGTATTAAAGTCGCCACCAGGCAAATCATATCTACCGTACGAACCTTGAAACAACACATCACCATTAATTACAAACTTATCTTCAGCCGAATAAAAAACGACATGCCCAGGTGCATGACCAGGAGTAAACAACACTTCTAATTCGCTGTTTCCAAACTTGATATTCTCGCCTTCTTTAATGAAATAAGATGGCTCAGGAGATATTTGATAGCCACCAATCCCATACATATTAGCAGCAATTGGCATATTGTTTAGTGTTGGCAGGTCTAATTCATTCATCCCCAATTCTAAGCCCCATTCATTGGCTACGAAAAAATTCCCGAAAACATGATCTAAATGGCAGTGTGTATTCCATAAAGCCACAGGATTTAACCCATTCTCTTCTATATATGCTTTCAAATATTCGCGTTCTTCTGGCGCATAACAGCCTGGGTCAATTATTGCACATTCATTGGTCTCATCACTTAAAATGTAAGTATTTTCAGAAAAAGGATTAAAGGTTAATTTGTGAACTTTTATCATAGCTATCGGTTATAGACTCTACAAATGTAGCTTTTAGTTGGGTATATTTGTATCTTTATCCTTCAGATGATTCTTAAAGGTCTAAAAACCATATTATTCTTCAGTGTTTTTCTTCTTTCAATGGGAGCTAAAGCGCAGTTCTATCAAGGGTCGTATCAAGAATTCGGTAAAAGTCGTGTTCAATACAATGGGTTTAGCTGGAAATTTCATGCTTACAAGCGTTTTAGGATTTACTATTCTGGTTTAAATGAAGATGTCGCTATCTACACAGCTAGAACAATGCATCATTATTTAGGGGATGCTGAAGAAAAGTTAGACTACAATTTCCCTGAAAAACTTGAAGTAATTGTTTACGAAAGTCAACAGAAATTTCGACAAAGTAATTTAGGTGTTACAAATGATGAGTTGAGCAATGTTGGTGGAACAACAAGAATTGTAGGCTCTAAGATATTCATGTATTTTGAAGGAGATCATCAGCGCTTTAATGAGAACATCAAAAGTGCCGTTTACGAAGTACTTTTAAAGCATATGTTTTTTGGGGGTGATTGGAAAGATCAACTAAAATCGACAGTAAATTCAGGTATTCCAAGATGGTTAGAAAAAGGTTTAATCAATTACTTCGTGAAAGAATGGGATGCTGATATTGAAAGTAGAGTAAAAGACTTAGTGCTTACTAAAAAGATTGACAATTTCAACGACCTGACAGAAGACGAAAAAATTTATGCGGGTACTGCTGTCTGGAACTACATTGCTGAAACACATGGTAAATCGATTATTCCCAACATCATCTACATCACAAGGGTGACAAAGAATGTTGAAAGAGGCTTTTTCTCACTACTTGGTATGGATTTCAGTAAACTATCAAGGCAATACATTTCGTTTTATCGATCACGTTATATCAATGAGTACGAGTCACAAACTGAACCGAAAGGTGAAGCAGTTAATATCAAAAATAAGAAAGAATCAGTTTATTACTCTGTGCAACTGCACCCAGATGGCGACAAATTGGCCTATGTTGAAAATCAACTTGGTAGATACAGAGTTAAAATTCTAGACACCTTGTCTGGAAAAACTCAAACCATATTCGCAAAAGAAACAAAAATGGAGCGTTTACAAGACTACTCCTTCCCTGTTCTGCGTTGGCATCCAAGCGGAAATGCATTGGCATTCTTTAGTGAAGTTAAAGGTGAACTCAAACTTTACATTTACAGCTTAAACAACGAATCTTTGGTTGATAAAACCATGAAAGACATGGATAAAGTACTGGATTTTGGATATTCTAAAGACGGTAAGAAAATGATTATCTCCGCAGTCTTAAAAGGGCAATCAGACTTGTATCTATATGATGTGACTTCAAAACGTATTACCCAAATCACAGATGACCTTTATGATGACATTAACCCGCAATTTGTTGATGGATCTGACAAAGTGATTTTTGCTTCTAATCGACTTTCTGACACGATTTTCAGAAAACCTGAAATCAACTTTCATGATGCTAAAAACGATATATTCATTTATGATTTGAAAGAAATTGACAGGAACTACAAGTACTTAGAACGCATCACCAATACTCCCTACGAAAACGAAACCGCACCCTATCAAATCGCCAACGGTAAATACATTTATCTCAACGACAAGAATGGAATAGTCAATCAATTTGTAGCTGAAAAGGATAGCTCAATTAGCTTTATAGACACCGTTATTCATTACAAGTATGTGACCAAATTGAGTCCAACAACAAATTACGTAACCAGTATTAGAGAACAAAGCATAAACAATTCGGGGGAAATCATCTACACCTTATACCAAAACAACAAGTTCAAGACATTTATTGGCGGAACGGATGTAGAAAAAATAGATGTGTTATGGAATACAACCTACATTCTTAAAAGAAACGAGAAGCGCAAGAAGCTAGAGAAGAAAGCTGAAAACAGCACGGTTGAAAATGACACCATTTATTTAGATAATCTGAAGTATCAGAAAGAGGTGATCGAAATTGGAGGAAGCGGAAAGTCATCAATCATGGTCATTGACTCAACTAGTGGTGACTCTATTGTCAAAAAACCAACTTGGAAACCTTCTGCATACACCATCTACCAACCCAACTTTGCAAAAGACTTTGTCTTATCGCAATTTGACAACAATTTTCTTTTCCCTAATTACCAGCCTTACTCAGGACCTGGGTCAGTTTATTTTAATCCAGGAATGAACATGTTACTCAAATTAGGAGCGTCAGATTTGTTTGATGATTTCAAAATTTTAGGTGGAGTTAGAATTCCAACTTCACTGAACTCAGGCGGTGAGTTCTTATTAATGGCAGAGCATTTGCAAGGCAGACTTGATCACAGATTGCTTTTTTATCGTCAAAAAACGGTCAATACCCAAGGTTTATACAAATGGTTAACCCATGACATTAGATATAGAATATCCTTTCCTTTCTCTGAAATACTCTCATTAAGAACGACTGTAAACGTCAGAAAAGATAAACAGATCTTCATTCCTTTTAGTGATAACTCATTAATTCAAGACAATAATGTTGGCTACAATTCAGGCTTAAAAACTGAGCTAGTTTTTGATAATACCATTCCTATGGAATTAAACATTAGAAGAGGATTGAGGTTTAAATTCTTTGCGGAATACTTGCAAGAATTGGGTGGTGAGTATCAACCAACCTTCAACTTTGGAATGGACTTCAGACATTATACAAGGATAAAAAGAAACTTTATTTGGGTAAACAGATTATCATGGTCAACTTCTGTAGGTGGTAGAAAATTATTGTACTACTTAGGTGGCGTAGATAACTGGATTTTACGTTCAAATCCTGACTTTGATAAATCCATTGATGTAGATCCAACTCAAAACTTCGGATTCCAGACAATAGCAACACCAATGAGAGGATTCATTCAAAATACTAGAAACGGAAATAGTTTTGCCTTGTACAATACAGAATTGCGATTGCCGATATTTAGCTATTTCTCTACCTACCCTATTAAAAGTGAAATGATTAAGCATTTTCAAATTGTTGCATTTGGTGATGTAGGTGTTGCCTGGACAGGTCCACATCCATTCCATCCTGACAATTATTTTAACACACAAGTTATAGAAGATAAGCCAGTTACTATTAACATTGATAACCTAAGGGAACCGATCATTGGTGGATTTGGAATAGGAGCAAGATCTAAAATTTGGGGATACTTTATCAGATTTGATGTTGCCTGGGGCGTAGAAGATTTTGAAATTCAAAAAGCTGTTCCATACCTCTCATTAAGTAAAGATATATGACCTTTCAAACCATTACTCTTCTTGTTTTAATTGGATTAGCCGCCGGAATGATGAGTGGGTTCATAGGTATTGGTGGTGGTGTCATTATGGTACCTGCCATGGTCTATCTTTTAGGAATGAACCAGCACATGGCGCAAGGTACAAGTTTGTTGTTAATGCTTCCTCCAATAGGAATCTTAGCCGTCATGAATTATTACAAAGCAGATCAAGTCAACTGGACTTATGGCGCCATTATAGCCGTGACTTTTGTAGTTGGTGGATATTTTGGTTCAAAAATAGCGTTGAAACTATCGCCATCAATAGTAAAATTAATTTTTGGAGTTTTGATGCTTTACATAGCAGTTAAGATGATTTACTCAGGATATAAAGGACATTTCGTAGAAGATGAAACAACTCATACAACAGTTAGCGACTAACATACTTGACGAAGCGATAACTATTAGAAGACATATTCATGCCAATCCTGAACTGTCTTTTAAAGAGTATGAAACGTCTAAATTTGTTCAGCAAAAGCTGGGTGAATGGGGAATTGAATTCTCAACTGGCTGGGTAGAAACAGGTGTTGTGGCAAGCATAAAAGCAGACGCATCCACTGATAAATGGATAGGTTTAAGAGCCGATTTAGATGCTCTACCCATTCAAGAATTAACCCAAGTTCCATTTAAATCAACTAACGAAGGAATCATGCACGCTTGCGGACATGACGTTCACACAGCAATGTTGCTGGGAGCAGCAAAATGCATACAAGAAAATAGAGATCAGTTAAGAACTAATGTTAAACTCATATTTCAACCGGGCGAAGAAAAGTTGCCAGGTGGAGCCAAATTAATGATTGAAGCAGGTGTTTTAGAAAATCCGAAAGTATCTGAAATCTTTGCTTTACATGTATTTCCCGAACTAGAAGTGGGTAAAATTGGATTGAAGCCAGGTATGTACATGGCATCTTGTGATGAGATTTACATGACCGTTAAAGGAAAAGGTGGACATGGAGCAATGCCCCATCAAGTAATTGACCCTATAGCGATAAGTGCACAACTCATTACATCATTGCAACAAATAGTAAGTAGAAACTGCCCTCCTAACCTACCTTGTGTCCTTTCTTTTGGTAGAATTGAAGGCTTAGGTGCTACCAATGTGATTCCAGACAAAGTAGAGTTGCAAGGCACCTTCAGAACCATGAATGAAGAATGGCGAACAAAAGCACATCAGTTAATTAAGTCACAATCTGAACAATTGGTGCAGTCTTTTGGTGGGAATATTGATGTTGATATTAGAGTTGGGTACCCATATTTAGAAAATGATCCTCAATTGACTGAAAAAGCAAAAGAAAAAGCAATCAATCAGCTGGGAGCAGATAATGTAATTGAGCTTCCTATCAGATTAACAGGTGAAGATTTTGCTTATTTTTCTCAAAAAATTCCGGCAACATTTATTCGAATCGGGGTAAGAAATGAGGCAAAAGGGATTACGAAATCCGTTCACAATGCCGAATTCGATATTGATGAGAGTGCCATAGGAATTGGAATACAAACATTATTAAGTCAAGTTTTTTAAGATGAAAAAAGGAATAATATTAGTTGGAGTAGTGAGCGTTTTAAGTTTAGCCTCATGTAAGCAAAATTATACCTGTACTTGTGACGGGCCTGGAGTAAAAGATCCTGAAGTAACAAGCTGGAAGTTAAAACAAGAAGATGCAAAGGCTAATTGTGATGCGTTGAATGCAGAATTTGAAGAAGACAATGGAAGTTGCACCCTGACTCCAGGATAGCCATTTAGACGTTCGTATATAAAAAACACTCAAAAGTATAATTCCATTCATACAAAACTGTACTTTCCATAATTTGGCTGTAATAATTATCCATTGAAACCAAATTATGAAAAAAGTATTATTTGTAGTTATTGCAACGTGCACACTTATTCTCACTTCGTGTAATAAAGATCAAAAAGCCATCAAACAAATTGAAGGCAAATGGAAGTCGGTGAGTCAGGATGGGCAGACATTAGACCCTGATGATCAAACCATTTACAACTTCTCATCTTGTAAATTAAAGGATAGTGAGTACTGTGACGTTACTGCGGAGTATTCAGATGATACTTATGAAAATTTTGAATATAACGTTACCTCAGACGGTACCATTATGACTTGGAAAACAGAAGATGGATTTATTCTAACTGGAACAATAGACGAACTGACAGACACCAAATTAACTTGGACATTTTCATTTTTTGATACTTCGACTATCATCTTTGAAAAACAATAATTTTTATTTAAACGATAGGAAAATCTTGGGGTTTAGGCTTCAGGATTTTTTTTGGTCTTAACTTTAGTTAAATTTCAAACACTCATCAAGAATGCTTAGGGAATTTGCCAAATTTCTCTTACCTTGCAGTGGTTTTAATAAAAATAAAAAAAAGAAAAAATGAGAAAATTATTATTTGTAGCAGTAGCTATTTCAGGATTGATGTTAGTTTCTTGTAATAAGAATCAAGCAGCTGTAAAAAAGTTAGATGGTGCTTGGACAGTAAACAAAGCAGCTACAACTGAAGATGGTGTAACTTATGACTTTGTTGCTTCAGGAGATGCTACAATGTCTTTGACATTCACTGAATGTAAATTAAAAGCAGATGAGTGGTGCAGTATGACTTCAACAGTAACTTGGGGAAATTTAACTGACACAGAAACTGACGTATTCAGAGTAACAGGAGACGGAATGACTTTTGAGCAAAAAGATGACTCAGGTTCTTCAACTACTGAGACTTCAACAATCACAGAATTAACAAAAACTTCATTTACAATGACTTCTACTGATGGAGATGCTACAACTGTAATTGAAGCGACTAAAAACTAGAAGTTAGTTTATAAAAATTGGAATCCTCTGGGCCTGTGCTCAGGGGATTTTTTTTGATTCAAACCTTTTTGGCATAGATTTCGTATACTTGTGTAACGTTTTAAAAACCAATTAAACAAAAACAAAATGAAAAAATTATTATTTGTAGCAGTAGCTATTTCAGGAATGATGTTAGTTTCTTGTAACAAGAACCAAGCAGCAGTAAAAAAATTAGACGGTTCATGGACTGTAACTTCAGCTAAAACTACTGATGGTTCATTCACTTATGATGGTGTTGCAGCAGGAGATTACACGCAATCAATGACATTTACAGCTTGTAAATTAAAAACTGATGAGTGGTGTACAATGTCTTCTACTACGACTTGGGGTAACTTGACTGATACTGAGTCTGACGTATTTAGAGTTACTGGAGATGGTATGACTTTAGAGTCTAAAGATGACGATACATCTTCAACAATTTGGTCAATGACTATCAATGAATTAACGAAGTCTGAAATGACAGCTACATCAACTGATGGTTCAGCTACAACAGTTATTATGGCTACGAAAAACTAAAATTTTTAGTTCATACTATTAAAGAGCCCTCTTAGAATTCTAAGAGGGCTCTTTTTTTGCTTATTTTTGTGAGACAGAGCTGAAGTTTATGAGATTATTTCTTGCAATTCTATTTATAGGTTTAAGTGTTTTTATCCCGTTCAAATTCTACTATTTGCTGTTTACGCTGGTGATAGATCTTAATTCAGGGTGGGTATTTGGCACTTTCTTTATTCGACTGTTGGTTATCATTTGCCTGACCATTGGCATCTATAGCCTTTTCAGTCTTTTTAATAGAACTAAAAAAATTAAGTTCATATACACTTTCTTAATGTGTCTACTACCCGGTTTTGGAATTTCATTCCTGCACCCAATTTACAACACTGACTACGGACTCTATTCTGATGATTTATCATTAGACTACGAAGCTTTTAAGGCAGAAACCGGTGAATTACTGGAAGCAGAAAGTAACGCTCATCTAATCGCGTTTTTTTCAACCGATTGTGGACATTGCAAAACTGCCTCTTACCTCCTTGGAGTCAACTCTCTGGCAGGTCAAGAAATTAATACTTACGCGATTTTTAATAGTGATTATGAAACAATCGTTACCTTTTTAGATGAAAACGAAGGCGATAGTTTTTTTGCTCATAACATTGGAGACTTCAATACTTTTCTTTCATTCTCAGAATTTGAAATGCCCTCCATTTTCTTAATCGATAAAGAAGGAAATACAATATATCATTGGACAGGTGATATGTTCAATTACTCGGCTTTAGATTACGTACTCAATTTAGAAGTGGAAGAATGAAGTCATTCAAAATTCCATCAGAGTTTAGTTCGCAATTCATTCAGGATTTAAGGAGTTTTAGAACGGAACAAGACCGATTAAAGAAAGACTTATCCCCTAGCCTTCTATCCTTTGACAATTTCAATATTAAATTATCTAGGCATTTTGGATTTTGTTTTGGCGTTCAAAATGCCATTGAAAAAATAGAAACCATCATTGCGGATAATCCTTCTAAGCGATTATTCTTGATTAGTGAAATCATCCATAATCCAAAAGTAAATGATGCCTTAAAAGAAAAGGGAGTTCAATTTATTCAAACAACTTCAGGCCAGCAACTGGTGGATTGGAAGGAGATTCAAAAAGACGACATAGTCATTACCCCCGCTTTTGGAACATCAACTGAAATCAATGAAATTTTGCGAAGCAAGGGAATCGATCCTAAAAAATATGACACCACTTGCCCGTTTGTAGAACGTGTTTGGAACAAAGGAGAAGAACTCATGTCCAAAGGTGCAACAATTGTTATTCACGGTAAAGCGAATCACGAAGAGACCAGAGCAACTTTCTCAAGAATTAATGGACCCTGTGTGATAGTTGAAACAAAAAAAGAAGCAGAATTACTCTGTCAATTCATAAACGGTGAAAAAGACAGCATTGAAGAATGGCGAGTAGAATTTGGCGAAAGAGCAAATGAACAGTTCAACTTTCAAACAGACTTGAATGAATTAGCTGTCATCAACCAAACCACCATGTTGGCGTCCGAAACACAGGGAATTGCGAACATTATTCAAGAGGCCGCAGTAAGCAAAAACAAGTCATTTTTGAGCAGTAGAGACACGTTGTGTTATGCAACAAATGATAATCAAACAGCCACACTTAAACTCATTGAAGAAGGATTTGATTTAGCATTGGTGATAGGCGGTGAAAAAAGTTCAAACACGAATCATTTGCAGGAACTATTATCAAAAGCTGGAAAGGCCTTTTTCATTCGAGATGAAGATGACATACTATCCTTAAATGAAATTGAACATTTTGACATCCATCTAGAAAAACGCGTAAAAGAATCAGGATATTTCCCAAGTAAAAAGCATCCAACAATTGCTATTACTGCTGGAGCCTCTTGCCCAGATGCTACCATTGAAAAGGTTATTCAGAAATTACTTTCAATAAACAATCAAAATACCGATATTCAAGCAGCAATAGACAACTACAAAAATCAATTTAGTGGACTTTAATTTAAAATCAGACTTTAAACCAACAGGAGATCAACCAGAAGCCATCCGACAAATAGTTGAAGGATTTAAAGATGGCACCAGATACCAAACACTACTGGGAGTGACAGGAAGTGGTAAAACCTTTACCATGGCTAATGTGATTCAAGAAATTCAACGCCCTACTCTGATTTTATCACACAACAAAACATTGGCGGCCCAACTGTACGGTGAATTCAAGCAATTCTTTCCGGATAATGCAGTTGAATATTTCGTTTCATATTACGACTATTATCAACCTGAAGCATATCTGCCAACAACAGATACTTTCATTGAAAAAGACATGTCCATCAATGACGAAATTGAAAAATTAAGATTGTCTGCAACTTCTTCTTTACTTTCTGGTAGACGAGATGTTGTCATTGTAGCCTCTGTTTCATGTATTTATGGTATTGGAAACCCCAAAGAGTTTGAAGAAAGTATCATTTATGTAAAAAAAGGATCTGTAATATCTAGAAATAAGTTCTTACTGAAATTGGTAGAAAATCTTTATTCAAGAAACGATACAGCACCTGAAAGAGGAAATTTTAGAGTTAAGGGTGATACCATTGATATTTACTTAGCTTACGTGGACTATGCTTTGCGAATTATTTTTTGGGGAGATGAAATTGAGGAAATCTATACTTTCGATCCGCTCAACAATAAAAAGATGGAGACCTTCAATGAAATCAACATCTTTCCGGCTAACATCTTTGTTACCAGCCAATCCACTATCAATAATGCCATAGGTCAAATTGAATTGGATTTAGGTAAACATTTAGCATATCTAAGAGGAGAAGGAAAAGTATTAGAAGCAAAACGAATTGAAGATCGTGTTAATTACGATTTAGAAATGATCAGGGAATTGGGCTATTGTTCTGGAATAGAAAATTATTCGCGATACTTTGATCAGCGCGAGCCAGGCACACGCCCATTTTGTTTGATTGATTACTTTCCGGACGACTTTGTTTTAATGATTGATGAAAGCCACGTGACGCTTCCTCAAATCAGAGCAATGTATGGAGGTGACCGATCTAGAAAACAGAACTTAGTAGAATTTGGCTTCCGGCTTCCAGCCGCAATGGACAACCGTCCATTAAAATTCGAAGAATTTGAAGCCATTACTGAACAAACACTATACGTCAGCGCCACTCCTGCTGATTATGAATTAGAAAACTCAGAAGGAATCTTTGTTGAACAAGTCATCAGACCAACTGGATTATTAGACCCAATTATTGAAGTTAGACCTTCAAAGAATCAAATTGATGATTTAATTGAGGAAATTGAACAACGCAGAGAGCTGGATGAAAGAGTGTTGGTAACAACGTTAACCAAGCGAATGGCTGAAGAGTTGCAGAAGTACTTAGATCGACTTGGTATTCCTTGTCGATACATTCATTCAGATGTAGACACCATGGAACGTGTAGAAATCTTGAGACAATTAAGACTAGGAGATTTTGATGTGCTGATTGGGGTTAACTTATTGAGAGAGGGATTAGATTTACCTGAAGTATCCTTGGTAGCCATCATAGATGCCGACAAAGAAGGTTTTTTAAGATCTGAAAGAGCTTTAGTTCAAACCGTGGGAAGAGCCGCCAGAAATGTGAACGGAAAAGTGATCATGTATGCCGATAACATGACGCAATCTATGCAAAAGACCATAGATGAAACCAATCGAAGAAGAACACTACAAGAAGAGTACAACAAAGATCACGGCATTACTCCTACTCAGATTAAAAAGTCGAAAGAAAGCATATTAAAGCAAACTAAAGTTGCAGATGGTGATGGCGAAACCAAGACCTACGAATTACCAAACGAGACCGAAATTGCCATGGCTGCAGACCCGGTGATTGAGTATATGAGTAAGGATCAATTAGAGAAAGCCATTAAAAAAGCACAAAAAGACATGGAAGCTGCCGCTAAGAAACTTGATTTCATTGAAGCTGCAAGATTACGTGATGAAATGTTCTACATGCAGAAGAAGTTAACGGCATTGAATACAAAAAGTAATATACTATAATCTGCCAGAATGATATGCTTTCGTAATTTAGCATTTCTAAAGATTACAGGATTAACAATATCAGCACCACCAAAAATGACGGAAATAAACGAAAAGCTACTCCAACACTGTGACGAATACGCAACAGACATGTTGAAAGAAACCGGAGAATCATATCCGTTCGGTGCATTTATCGACACGATTGACAATGTGCATCCCTTAGAAATGGAATTCGACCCGAAAAACATGCCACAAGTTGGAACCGTAATGAAAGCTTTAGAAAAATATTGCACTGAAGAATTGGCTGCAGAGCGAATGAAGGCCTATGCCATTTGTTATGAAGCAGATGTTGCCATTTCTGAAGAAGAAGTTTTAAACACTGTTTGCATTGATATAACTAATCCAGACGAAGAAACTCCCCTATTCTACTTGCCTTACACCACCTCTGAAATCGGTGTAGGCGTTAAAGAGCTTTTTGCTGTGAAGAGGTAGTTCTAATTAGCTTTCACCTCGACTTACTTCGACTGCGCTCAGCACAAGCCGCTCGGTGATCTCGTAAAACCACAACTTCCGTTCGGTGAACTCGCACTAAAAGGACTTCGAGCGTAGCCGAGAAGCCCTTGACTTGAATTATTCTGGACCCATTCAACCCTCACCTCGACTTCGCTCGGTGAACTCGTAACACAAGGACTTCGAGCTTAGCCGAGAAGCCCGGCAATTGAACCCACAAAACAGGACTTCGAGCGGAGCCGAGAAGCCCGGCAATAAACCCCACAAAGCAAGGACTTCGAGCGTAGCCGAGAAGCCCGGACTAGAATTATTCGGTAACTGTTCAACCTTCAGCTCGGCTCCGCTCGGTGATCTCGTAAAACCACAACTTCCGTTCGGTGAACTCGCACTAAAAGGACTTCGAGCGTAGCCGAGAAGCCCTTGACGCTCATAGCCGAGAAGCCCGACTTAAAAACTCACAAATAATAGTTTTCATAATGAGTCTCATTGATGCATTCTGATAATCTTTTCAGTAATTCTAAGTCACCATTAACGAGAGCCCACTTTTTAGACTGACTCCATCTTTGGATTTGTTTTTCTCTTTTAAACGCAAGAGCAACATGTGAATATTCTTCAGTATACAATAATTTTACTGGTTTGAATTTCTTTGTGTAATTCGCTCCTATTCCTGAAACATGCTCAGACAATCTTCTTTGCAAATCAATAGTACTGCCTGTGTATAACGTGTCATTCTCACAAAGCAATATGTACATAAATCCAGACCTTGACATGAATTAAATATAATAAATCAATACGAACTTTCACTGTGACTTACTTAGGCTTCGCTATTTGAGTTACCTTTCAACCTTCACCTAGACTTACTTCGACTGCGCTCAGCACAAGCCCCTCGGTGAACTCGTAACACAAGGACTTCGAGCGTAGCCGAGAAGCCCTTGACTTATTCGTTACCATTCAACCTTCACCTCGACTTCGCTCGGTGATCTAGTAAAACTACAACTTCCGGTCAGTGTATTCGCACCAAAAGGACTTCGAGCGGAGCCGATAAGCCCGGCAATAAAACCCACAAAAAAAGGACTTCGAGCGGAGCCGATAAGCCCGGCAATAAAACCCACAAAAAAAGGACTTCGAGCGGAGCCGATAAGCCCGGCAATAAAACCCACAAAAAAAGGACTTCGAGCGTAGCCGAGAAGCCCTTGACTTAAATTATTCGTGACCTTTTGAGCCTTCACCTCGGCTCCGCTCGGTGAACTCGCACCAAAAGGACTTCGAGCGGAGCCGAGAAGCCCGGCAATAAAACCCACAAAACAAGGACTTCGAGCGTAGCCGAGAAGCCCTTGGTGCCCAGAGCCAAAAAACACTCTTTATTACAAAAAATAGTTACCTATTCTAAAACTTGACATCAACCATGTGAACACAAAAACAAATCACATGACTAAATCTTTATCTCTCTTTTTATCTTGCTTCATAACAGCCATTTGTTTCGCACAGCAAGACAAGCAGTTTACTAACTACATGTTTGACCGTATTTCTTTTAACCCTGCCGCTACTGGTTTTAAAGGTTATTGCGGAACCTTCATCTATCGCAATCAATGGGACCGGGTGCAAGATGCTCCTAACTCTACCTTATTGAATTTTCAAGGAAACATTCCTAGCCGAAATCTTGGGGTTGGATTATCATTCACTAATGACGCCATTGGCTTTCAACGCAACAATACTTTGGTGGTGAATGGTGCCTACCATTTTCCAACAAATGCAGGTACCTTGAGTGCTGGAATTGGATTAGGTTTTATCAATGTCGGTTTCTCACCTGACTGGGTGCCACCTCAAACCTATATCGACCCGCTTCTTCCAGATCCCATTTCAGGAACTGGATTCGATATCAACGCCGGACTTTTATGGACGGGTAAAACAGTTCCTTACTATGTCGGTATCTCAACCACTCACCTGGCTCCGGCAACATTAGACAATATCAATTTTCAAGTAGCAAGGCATTACTACGTCTTAGCTGGTTTTAATTACAATATCCCAGCCAACAGAAAAATTGAGCTAAAACCAAGTATACTGATTAAAGCTGATGGTGCTACCGCAGTTTTTGACCTAAATGTGAATACCAATGTTTGGTTAAACAGCTATTCTTATTTATGGGGCGGACTCTCTTATCGTATGCAAGATGCAGTAGCTATAAATGTGGGATGGGCCTTTTCACCGAAACAAATTGCCAGTGCTAACATGATGAAAATTGGGTATTCGTTTGACATTATGACCAATCCACTAAAAACTTACGGAAAAGGAACGCATGAGTTGGTGCTTAACTTCTGTATTTTTCCGCCTAAAAAACCTAAAATGAGATTTGGAAACCCTTGGTTTTTGGAATAAAACGTGCTTTTATTCTTGAATTGCCCTACTTTTATAGCATGGCAAGTAAAAAGCTAAATTTTTCAATCATGATTCCGGCTACTAATGCAGCCATTTGGAAAGCCCTTTGGAGCGACCAAGGTTACAGAGCTTGGGCTGAAATTTTCTTTGAAGGATCTTATATTATTGCTGATAACTTTAAGAAAGGTAGTACCGTTCATTTCTTATCTCCTGATAAAAGTGGAATTTATAGTATAATTGAACAGCACGAGCCAAATAAATCTATTGTATTTAAACATATTGGAAACGTAAAAAACGGAGAAGCGCAAGCCTTAGATGAAGACTCAAAAAACTGGACGGGATCCGAAGAGAAATACAGTCTTTCAAATACTGAAAAAGGTGTGAAATTACAAGTGGATATTGATGTGTTAACAGAACATCTTGACTTCATGCAAAAGACTTTTCCGGAAGCGTTGGATGTGATTAAGAAGATGGCTATTGAAGCCCCCTAAACCATCTCTTCTCCATCTATCCGTTCTACTTGAAATTTCATCTTTTTTTGGATGATTTTGAAATGATGCTCGTCTTCAGGTGTGATTAAACTAATCGCCTCTCCGGTGGCTGCTGCCCTACCCGTTCTACCAATTCGGTGAACATAATCTTTCGGAGAACGCGGCAACTCATAGTTAATCACAAAGGGCAAGAATTCTATGTCGATTCCACGGGCTAAAAGGTCAGTAGTCACTAACACTCGTATTCTTCCTTCTTTGAAATCTTTCAAGGCTTGATTTCTTGAATTCTGATTCTTCTTACCATGAATGGCTCTAGCGTCTATTCCATTCTTTCGCAATTTGTCTGCAACATTATCCGCTTTGTAAGTAGATGCTGTAAAAACCAACACTTGCTGCATGTCTTGCGACTTGATTAAATGCCTTAAAAACGGTCCTTTCTTTTCTTCTGAAATTGAATACGAAACTTGTTTAATTTGGTCGATACTCCACTCGTCAGTCGCTACTTTGACGAGAACAGGATCATTCAATAAAACTTGATTTAAACCGTCTAACTTTTCACTCAAAGTAGCAGAGAACAATAAATTCTGTCGTTTTGAGGGTAATAAACCAAAGATGCGGGCCATTTCGTCTTTAAAGCCCATGTTCAACAACTTGTCCGCCTCATCCAAAATCAAGGTTTGTACCTGATCTAACTGGACCGCATTTGAATCAATCAAATCCAATAATCTACCCGGTGTTGCCACGATTACGTTCACCCCAAACAGAGCTTTCATCTGCGGATTAATAGAAACGCCTCCGTAAATCGCCATGGTTTTTACCTTATAATCAAAACCTCTGGCAAAAGTGATAAATACTTCTTTTACCTGCTCTGCCAACTCTCTGGTTGGAACCAATACCAACACATCTGGTTTTCGATCTTTTGGACCATCTAAGCCTTTTAATCTTGTCAATATGGGTAAAACATAAGAAGCCGTTTTACCTGATCCGGTCTGGGCAATCCCTAAAACATCTTGCGCTTTTAAAATCTCTGGAATAGCCTGTTCCTGAATAGGGTAAGGTTTTTCATAGTTTTCTTGCGCTAATACTTTAAGCAAAGAAGAAGGTAATCCTAAAGATTCAAAAGACATATTTACTTTTTGTTTGAATCGCAAAGGTAGTTAGAAAATCGGCGGCTTTAATAATCTAGCATTTGCTAAAAAAAGTATATTTGGACTTATGAAAACCCAATATTTAATCTTCCTTTCGTTTGCACTATTATTTTCAAATTGCACAAACAGAGAACCCGGTACTACTTTTGAATGGGACTTTTCCAGTCCAAAAAAATTCATTTATTCTTATTCCCAAATTATACATGGCGAAAACCAATTTGAGAAGAATTCGCCCCTCGACAAAGTCGACATGACTTCAAATGGTTTTTTGAATATTACAGTAAAAGAAAATCAATTGGCAGATTTGAGTCTAACAGATATGGAGGTACATATGCAAACCTATGATCATGATGGAACCCCGAATACTCCAATAGATCAAAAAGCTCCGTCAACGGTTATTCAAGAAATGAACTCTAAAGGTAAATTCAAAGTCGAAAGTTCCGACATAATATTTGATATTCTTTTTCCTTTACCTCCAAATGACCTTAAAGAAGGAGAATCTTGTGAAATCCCTTTAAGTATGCCTTTTAACGCAAATGGTTCAATACTTTCCGTCAAGGGTCAACATGTACTTTCTTTTGTTGGATATGAAGAATTAAATGGATACGATTGTGCCGTTCTAGAAGGCGAGTTAGAAATATCTGAAATAGATAAACCGAGTGAATTAATAGGCAAATATGAAAACAATACAACCGCTATTTCTAAATACTATTTTAGTTTAGAATATGGACATTACGTTGGCGCAGATGTTAAATTAACTATAAACGCACTTATGGATAATACGGGAGATGAAAATGCAATATTTAATTTTTACATGAATTCCACAAGTGAGAATATTTTTGAAATTAGATTACTCGAAATAGAGGACTAAGAACAGAACTACATTAATTAGAAAATAAATCTAAAGGAACTTTATTTATCCAAACTCCCTACTGGCATACAAATTGTATATTCGTAAGTACAATACTTACACTATGTCTATGAAGAATTTTACACTTTTGAAATCACTTTCAATACTTCTATTATTCATTGGAATTAGTTTTAGTTCTGTTGCTCAGAGTCCTCAAAAGTACTTTGATAATGGTATGTACGAGAAGGCTTATGTTCAGGCCGTTTATAAGCAAAATAAAAAAGTAAAATTGAAAGATAAATTTACCAGCGTAATCTATAAAAGCTGGGATATCATTTATGCTGACCATTTAAAAACAATCACAGATCCAGAATCTTCATGGATAGCCAGCTACAACAAAGTTATACGCTTAACAAAGTTTAGAGCACAAGTGAAACATGAAGGCGTTAGGCCTCAAGTAAAAAATGCCTTAGAGGACGAAGAAATCTTGGATCATTTGGCGCTTAAATTTAACACCGCCAATCAAATTGATATCGATAACGCAAGGCAACATGAGGCTAACCAAGACTATAACAATGCCCTTGCTTTGTATAAAGATATTGCGAGCAGACATAGACAGGCTGAACCAATCACAACGTTAACTAAAAAGCTTCAAACCAGAGACTACCAAAAACTGATTGACAATGCCAATCAAAAAATGGGTGATATTTATATCGCGGATGCGCGCTCAGTTCTCGGCACAACAGAACACAGTGCAATCGCAGCCATAGACCTTGTTAATTTAGCTAGATCATACAGACCTTTGAGTCCAGATGAAGAAGGTATTATTGAATTGGCCAATTTGATCAAAGGACAAGCTTGGTTAGAAGAAGCTAAAAACTTATTTGCTACTGGAACCAAACAAAATGCGCGACTTGCCTTTGAGTTAATTGAAAAAGCGCGTTCTAAAAAAGCACTATCAGCCGAAGAGGAGCAACTTTCAAAAGATGCCAAGAATTTAGGAATGACAAGAGTTTCTATTTTTATGCAGGGGGATAGTCTTCATTCTTCAAGTATGTTTTCAGGCTTATTAAATGGATCAAAACATTCGTTTTGGGTGACTTTTTATGATGCAAAATCTCACCCTGAGAACATGGACTTTAAAATGGAAATCACCGAAAATAAACCGACCATTTTCACTGGAAAATTGGAAAAAGAAATCAAGCAAGAAAGTAAAACCGTTGAATATTGGGTAGAAGAAACAGATGCCAACGGAAACACCAAACAAGTTAAAAAAACGCGTGAAGCGATTGGTGTAGTTGCCATTTTACGCAAAAGAAAAATTGCCAGATTGCAATGGTCTGCTGTGCTAAAAGACCTAAGAGATGGCAGTTCAACCTATTCAGAATCTAACGAATCAAAAGTGGAGTTGATTAATGAATACGCCTCTTTAGTTAGTGGTGATGTCTTGGTAATGCCAGAAGATACCGAATCTAAAGTCGATTTAGAATCTCAAGGCTTTCCTTCAGATGACGAAATGAAACAGCAAGTAACAGATACCTACATCTCAGAATTTAAGACCTTAATTTACACTTGGCAGATTCAGAGTTTGTTTTGATTTTCAGATTACCTATTGCGGGAAATACGGTTTTTTACTGCTTACACGTAAAACTTTCGTTTACAAACGGCTACAGCCGTTTAAAAAGTGAATTTTATTTGCCATATTTAGGGGGATAAAGTGAATATGGGTTTTATTCACTAGTTGTAGTGCATTAAAACACAAACATTGGGAATACTAGAATTGATATTTGGAAAAGACGAAGAAAGGTCAAAAAGAATCTTTATAAGTTTCGCTATGGAAGATTCCACTTATCGAGACCATTTAGTGAGACAAGCAAGAAATAAAAAGTCTCCATTTGAATTTATGGACATGTCAGTGAAAAGACCATGGAAGCAATCGGAATGGAAAAAGAAATGTCGAACAAAAATTAAAAGGAGTGACGGAGTAATAGTTCTTCTAAGCAAGAATACATGGCACGCAGGTGGAGCGAGGTGGGAAATGAAATGTGCTATAGAAGAAAAGAAGCCAATAATGGGTATGCATATCAAAAAGAATGACAAAGGAGCCATACCACCAGAATTGAAAGGTAAAAGAGTTGTTTTATGGTCCTGGGCAAATCTTGAGCGGTTTATAAAAAATATTAAAGTATGAAATTGTTTATCTGTCATAGAAGTAGCGACAAATCCGAATCGGACAAGATTATCAAATCACTTTTTGAATTGACAGAAAACTCAATTGCTGTTTTAAGAGAAGCCGACCATGATGAGAAATGGAAAGAAAACGTTGAAGAAAAATTTAAAGAAGTTGATTTTGTTGTCTTCCTAATCGGCTCAGACACTTTTGAAAGCGACCAACTTAAATGGGAATATGCTAAAGCTAAAGACCTAAATAAAAGGATTATTGGAATAAAGCTACAGGATGCAAGTCAAGAATCTATTTTGTTTTGTCAAGCTTTTCAGGTTTTTGACAACCCAGAACAAAGTCTTAAGTACTTGAAAAGCACATTCGAAACTGACCAAAAACTAAGATTGGAGCAATACAAAATTATGGTTAGTTCTACTGAAAAAGTTACTGACCAACGACTAAAGGTGAACAACCTTTTTTTTACCGTCACTTCTTCAATCCTATCAATTGGATTTATTCTGGCTAAAGCTTTTGAGTTTTCAACTTTGGGTGTGGTTGGAATGCTCTTTATGACTATTATGGCCTTTATTGTATCATTCTTTTGGGCAAAGCTGATTAACTCCTATGGAACTCTTAATACGGGCAAGTTTACTGTAATTGACAAAATTGAAAAACAGCTTCGTTCAAATATGTTTGAAGACGAATGGCAAATACTAAAAGAAATTGGATACGAGCCGAATAGTAAAACTGAAATTAAAGTAATCAAGAGATTTAGAGTTTTTATTATCGTATTAGCCTTGTTTCAAATAGGCTACCTGATTTATGAACTCTATCCGTTATTCACCGGATGTAATTAAAAACAGAAAATATGGCAAAGAGAATTTTTACAAGCTTCGCAATAGAAGATAAAACTACAAGGGACTTATTCGTAGGACAAGCTCGCAACGAGAAAGTACCGTATGAACTTGTTGACATGTCAGTTAAGGAACCATGGAGTGATTCATGGAAAACAAGGTGTCGAACTAAAATCAAAGGCTGTCACGGAGTAATAGTTTTGATTTCAAAACACTTGAAGAAAGCTGACGGAGCAATTTGGGAAATTAAATGTGCGAAGGAAGAAGGAATTCCAATTCTAGGTGTATACATGAAGGGGTGTGGCATACTTGATACACCAAACGAATTAAACGGAATAAAGAAATTGACTTGGACTTGGGCTAACATTGGAGACTTTGTAAATGGACTTTAAAAAAGAAAAAACGTACTACAACACAATGTATAGTGCATAGCACCCTACGGGATGCTACAACACCATACACAAACCGTTATGTTTCACTAACCTAATAATATGTCAATTGTAGAAATTTCGGACATTACCGGCCTTGGAGCTCCTCTAAAAAAGTTGTTTACAGTAATATCGAAAGGAGTCGGCAAAATAACAAAACCATATTTAATCAGAAAAACTGCTGATGCAAAAGCTTATGAAATTAAGACAATTTCAGAAGCAATGAATGAAGCCTACTCAGAATTGCAGCAAATTGAATATGACAATAATAAGATTAAAATTTCTTCTCTAGATGAATCTCAAATTCAAGATGAAATTAGTCTTAACGAAAGACAGCTAAACCGAAATCAATTCATTGAACAAAAGAGGCAATTAAATGTAGAAAGCATCACTCAGCATGCTATCGAAGACATGGAAACAGAGGAGACTATATCAAACGAAGAAGTTGATGACGATTGGATTACAAGATTTTTCGATTATGCAAAAGATGTTTCAAACGAAGAAATGCAAAAAATTTGGGGTAAAATACTATCAGGTCAAGTTAAGAATCCTAAATCTTTCTCATTTAGAACATTAGATGCTTTACGTAACTTATCAAAAGAAGAGGCTAAAATATTCGCGAAAGTTGCACAATACGCAATTCTTGATCACAGAGATGCTTTTTTATATAAAGGCAAAAAAAATCAAGAATTACTTAAAAAATTCAATATTCAATACTCTGATATTACATTACTTCAAGAATTGGACTTACTCCATACGGGCGATTTCGTAGGTCTAAATATGAAAAAATCGGAAAGAACAACGATTGAAACGTACCAGTTTGGATCTAAAGTTGTTGTTGTCAAAAGAAAACCGGAAGCTCCTTCAAATAGTCTTTCAATTTTTCTTTTCACCTCTGTTGGCAAGGAACTACTAACTCTAATTAAAAATGAATCTGAATTTGATTATCTTTTAGCTTTTGCTAAAGACGCTAGAACCGCCGCATCATCTGTACAACATGCTGATTTTTTAAAACGGGAAGGCAACCAAGTAACATTCAAAGAACCTTTGATTGACATCCCTGAATAGTTTAAGAAAACGCAACATAACATAGAACTATGCTAAAAAACAAGTAATATTTCTCTTTTTTTAGTTTAACATTGGCTTTTTACTTTTAAAATTTTCATCATAAACAAGACCTGATTCTGCAATTGCAAAAGCTTGCTTTAGCAGTTTATTACAAACAG
>JBDVJO010000004.1:0-350947 GCA_039939375.1 Crocinitomicaceae bacterium
AGACCTGATTCTGCAATTGCAAAAGCTTGCTTTAGCAGTTTATTACAAACAGCCATTAATGCTAATTTCTTTGGTTTTCCTTTAGCGACTATTCTCTCGTAAATTTCTCTACAAGCTTTGTTGTGCTGACAAGCCGTGAAACTGCATAAGAAAAGTAAATTCCTTAACTTTTGGTTCCCCATTTTACTGATTCTTGCTTTTCCTCTGATGCTGCTTCCAGATTCTCTAATTATTGGGGTTATACCAGCAAAAGAACAAAGTTGTGAAGCTCTATCAAAGCGTGTAAAACCACCAGTGAGAACAATTAGCATGCTGGCAGTTCTTCTTCCAATTCCTGGAATGGTTTCAATCTTAGTTAGCAGTTCTTGGTGGTCCTGTTTAACCAGCTCAGTCAGTTTGTCTTCTAATTGCTTTATCTCTTTTTGTAGTGACTTTAAACTGCGCTTTAATGACCTAACCACATATGAACTGGGATTACCAAGTGTTTTTTCTCCATGAATTTTATTCTTCAAAGCTGTGCTTTGCTTGAAGTAAGAATCAATCAAACGAATGATTTGAAAACACTCTCTAAGGTTCTTCGACTCTCCTTCCCACAGTCTTAATTCAACATTTTGAGCATACATGCAAATGAGCTTTGCATCTGCTTTATCAGTTTTCACTTTAGATAATTTCATTTGGCCAAAACGCTTTACTGATAAGGGATTCTCAACAGAAACGGCAATTCCTTTTTCATACAAGAAGTAAGCTAACTGCTGATGGTAGTAACCTGTTGCCTCCATTACGCAGTGGCAATCTTTACTCAAGAGTTTGAAGAATTTTTTAAACCCCTCTTTATTGTTCTCAAATTGACAAAACTCTCCGCTTGAAACAAACACATCAAAAACTGCTTTTGAAATGTCTATTCCCAAATAAATTGTATTTTTATTCATAACTATTTTTATTAGGAAAGAACAAAGTCTACTTTGGATTCAACTACTTAAAAACGAGATCTAAAGTCTCACAGAACTATCCGAATTTGAAGTAGAAAAGAGAGGGGATTATCTATGTTAACGAGATCACTAGTCTCCTACTAAGTCTTAATCTTATTCCTCTCTTTTGTTCTTTCTTGATTATATCTTTAAAGTAACGATTACAAGCTTAAGTAATAAGTAAAATTCACACCCTCCCTTCCCAGCGCAAAAAGCTCCCAGTAGTTTGTCAAGCATCTTGGGGTTCCACGCAGGAATTTCCGCTCCCGAAGTTTCAGGAGCGGCATCTAAAAATGCCTAACTTTACACGATCCGTGACTCACCATTAACAAGAATGATTTTAGGTATTAAAATATTGTCCGCTATTGTTTTCCTCCTATTTATAGTTCGTTCAATAATAATGCAGAAAAAAATTAAAAGAGGCTGGAGAATAACCAGGTTTGGACGTGATTCGCATAAGTATTCTGAACGATTCGAAGGCAAATGGCGTTCAATTGAGATAGATGGTGAAATGTATGCAAGAGGAACTCCAAAGCATGCAATTTATTTGCCCACTGACTGGTCCAATTATCCAATTTGGGCTCAGGAGCGAGCGTCAATTATTGAATCTAGAATACGAGAAGAACTTAAGTCTCCAACATATATTTACTTGTAATTCCAAATGAAATTCAAACCTTAAGAGTATAAAAATGATTTAAATGATTGAGTTTATTATAAACATACCTGTTTTCTTTTTAGAAATATTTCTGAGTAAAGAGCAACGAATTAAACGCAAATTAAAGAAAACAAAGGCTAAGAAATTAAGTGAAATCAAAAATGGCGAATATGTAAAAATCCATGGAATAGTAAAACCACATGAAAAATTAATGACTTCTCCATTAGGCAAAAAAAGATGCATTGGTTATCAGGTGGAGGTTGGTAGAGAAATGTCAGATTATCATGAAGGACAATACATAAATGAAGAGATTATTCAAAACTTCTATTTAGTTGAAGGAAATCAAAAAATACTTATCAATCCGAGAAGAGCCAAAATTGCTCTGAAAAAAGAAGTGATTGGCAACTCTGGCTTACTAAAAGATGTTGATTCTAACATGGCAGATTTTTTAAAACGACATCAAACTAAAGCAAAATCTTTCGGGTTTAATAAATCTCTTGAATTTAAAGAAGGTACTCTCCAAGAAGGTCAAAAATTGACTATAGTAGGAAAAGTCAGCCTGGTGAAGCTCAAAAACAATACAAGACAATTAGTGATCAGAAATTATGAAAAATATCCTCTTTATTTAAAGAGTGAATAATATTCTAAGGTTTTCACACATCTGTATTGCATACGCCTCCTTAATCATCCCCCAACAAACCTTCGCCACAACTTATACGTTGATAGTTTCAAGCACGTAATACCCAAAACACTTGCCCCAAACAAGGATAAAATATATCTATTGGTTCGCCTATTATAATTTAGATGCGCCTTCTGTGCGTTATCGCGCCCAGTTCCCTTTGGCATATGCTGAAACTCATTTAGACATCCAACATTGTTTGGTGATACCTGGGTATCAATTGTCTCGTATTTTTAAGTTTGTTCGCGCTTACTTTTCGGTATTGTTTTTTCCTAAGCCGGACTCAATTGTTGTGATTCAACGCGTGCATTCTAACTTTATTTATGCGAGCCTTTTAAAACTATTGGTTCGGTTCAGAAAAAGTCGCTGTATTTATGATTTGGATGATGCTGATTACTTAGAATTCAAGACCAAATCTATTCATGACTTTGCTAAAAATTGCGCAGCCATCACAGGCGGAAGCGAAGAGATTGTGAAGTACATGAAACAATTCAATAACAAGGTATATCACCTCACCTCTCCTATTGTAGATTTAAAGCTTGTGAAAGCTCAAAAAAATGAAGTTTTTACAATTGGTTGGATAGGCGGATTTGGCGGAGGCCACAAGGAGAGCCTCTATGAATTGGTGTTTCCGGTTATTAAAGCCCTTCCCTTCTCCTGTAATTTATTGATTTTGGGAATCACGAAAGATGCAGATGAAGTAGCACTCAGAAAGTATTTTGCCGATCATTCTTCTATTCAACTGATTTTACCCAGAGCAATTAATTGGAAGAACGAACAAGAAATTCAAGAGTGGATAATGAACATTGATGTTGGCATAGCTACCTTACAAAACGAACCTTTACAGTTGGCAAAATCTGGAATCAAAGCAAAGCAATACATGAATAATGGGGTTCCGGTATTGTGCAATGATTTACTTGAGAACAACAGAGTTGTCATAGATAGTCACAATGGTTTTTATTGTAATGAACCCAATGAATTTAAATCAAGACTAATCCAACTTGAAGAGATGTCTGAAGCAGAGTATGAACTGATATCGGCAAATGCTAGAGATTCAATTAAGCAATTTGACCATGACTATTATTTTGAGGTGTTGGATAACTTATACGTGTCACTTTAAGGCATTTTTCGTTTGGGATCAGTAACTTTATAAAAGTGAAAATAGAATATTTCAAAAAGCTAGGTAAAGGAAATCATTTGCGGTTCCATGGTGGCCCCAAAATGGTGGAATACCTTCCTAAAGGATGCAGTATTGAACAGATAAATGAATTACAAAAATTGGCGCCTGGTTATTTTCCGAAAGCCTACAAAGAATACCTTTTTCTCGCTGGTGAACACCACTACTTATATGATAGCGGCATAGGTTTTTGCATGGCAGAACTACCCGATATTCAAGAAGAAGCAAAAGAACTGCTAAGTGAAGATGGCTATGAAATAGATGGTCCTTTTTGGGTGATTGATATATTGTATAACGATCAGTTTCATTTCTTTTATTTAGACGGGAACGACAACCCAGCCATCTATCATTGGATAGGAAGTGATGAAGAACATTTTTCAGGATATACCAATGGCATTAAAAAAGTAAGCAATCGGTTGAACCGTTATATTGAAGAAAAGATTCCTAGTAAAGCAGAGAATTTCATTTATAAAATCATCAATAGAAAATGACACAATTCAGAAGAGCCACCCTTTCAGATGTTCAGGCAATTGTAGCCATGATCGCTGACGACAAACTTGGAGCACAGCGCGAAAATTATCAAGAACCATTACCTCAAGCATACCTAGATGCATTTAACAAAATTGATGCCGACCAAAATCAAGAATTAATGGTGGTAGTAGACGACACCCAAGAAATTATTGGCACCCTGCAATTGAGCTTTATTCAGTATTTAACCTACCAAGGAGGAATCAGGGCTCAAATAGAAGCAGTAAGAATCCGCAAAGACAAAAGAGGTTCAGGCTTAGGAACAGAGATGTTTAAATGGGCGATTAACAGAGCACAAGAAAGAAAAGCACATCTCTTACAACTCACAACAGATAAAAAAAGACCAGAAGCCTTAAAGTTTTATGAAGACTTAGGTTTTGTAGCTTCGCATGAAGGCATGAAAATGCATTTTTAAAAGCTATTCGTTCAAGTCAATCTGCTTTTCTATTTTTTCAATTCGATCAGCTGCGATTAAATTAGTTGGATCCACATTCAATGCCCGCTCATAATATTCTTGAGCTTTTTGAAAATTCCCTAGGACGTATTCTGCATGTCCACGCTCTATCATTTTATCGGCCTTTGAAGGTTCATCTTGAACACTTAGTAATTCAGTTTCACATTCTTCTAGTTGTTGAATGACATATTCATTTTCTGGTTTTACCTGCATCCCCTCTAAATACCAATATTTAGCATCTTGAAACCGCTCCTCTTCAAAAGCTTTATCCGCATTCGCTATGCAGTCATATAAACGATCATCTGCTTCACCATTTTCTATGGTAGATTCAAAAGTAGATGCTTCAAATATATTAATCATGTCTTCTTTAATTGTTGCATCTGTGAGTGTGAGATAAGCTGAAAAACTAAGCTCATTAATCAAGGCATTGTAAAAGTATTGCTCCATGATAATCGCACCCTCTTCATCATAAAAAATAATATCGTAGGTCTGAAATTCTATTCCTCCTATAATCGTTGAAACATCTGGCGACATTTCATGAATGAGTCCTTCAGCATCATAACCAGTTGAAATAAGATCCTTCACAAAAGCATTAACATCTAACCATTCACCCGGATACTCTTCAAAAAAAGGTTCAACAGATGAAGCAAAAACGTTACCCTCATCATATTTAAAATTAAGTAGATCTTTGGTTTGGACAAAGTCTATGTCTTGACCAGACAGCTGCTCTACTTTCTCTTGCCCTTTCTCGTTGCGTTCAGTAACTTCTTCGGTAGACACTAATTCGTAACCAGGCGGAACTTCAATTGACCATCCAATTGGTTCGTATTCGTAAAAATATGATTCAGATAACGCATTAGGGTTATTCCCATTATTGCAAGCAATAAGCGTAAAAAGTGAGCAGGCGAAAAATAAGTGATGTAATTTCATAAATGGATTAAAAAATGAAATTAATATTTATTTCTGAAAACAACTAAGCTACCACCAGCTTATACCCCACCCCTCTTACATTCATAATTTTGATGCGCTCATCTTGCTCTAGCTTTTTTCGGAGTTTAGAAATAAACACGTCTAGTGTTCGCCCCACGTAGGCACCTTCATCTTCCCAAACCACTTTTAGAATGGTTTCACGCTTTAAGGTATTGTTGGCTGATGCATGCAGCAAGGTCAATAAATCACCTTCTTTGCTCGAAAGTTCTGTTTTGTCTCCATTAAAACTCAATTCTAAGTTTCGCTTATCAAACAAATAATTGCCAATAGGAATGATGTCTGGATTATTGACTGCTTTTCGCTTTTTCTTATTCAAGTAAACAATTAAAAATATACCTGAACCAGCGAACACTAAAACTGCAAAATACAACACGCCATTGGAGTCTTTCTCCTCTAGTTGCGCTCCGGTGAAATTTTGAGCATCCGCTATATAAGCATCATCTTTTAAGGTAATAATGACTTCATAACAGTCTTTTTCAACGATTCTTCCACCACAAGGAAAACCATTTGTTTCAGGACTTACGGTCACTTCATAACTATAAACTACGGCACTATCACTACATCTTTCAACCGCCAAGTGGTAATTGAAAGCCACATTATTTAGCTGAATAATACTATCTGCTGCGTTAGATACTTTCCCAGGATCAAATGAAAACTCATTTTCAAAGGCAATGGTATATTCTTTTTCGAGCTGAACAATTGGCAAAACTTTAGAACTGTCGTCACCAGCATCCAATAATATTTGATGTCCAATGGTGCGCATGATGGTATGCATACTTTGCTCGTCTTTTAGCTCTTGGGCCGTCACATTAAATTGAAACAGTACAAAAGCTAAAAGCATGAATAAGGTATTTTTCAAAGCAGAGAAATCCATGTTACAAATCTATTCTAAAGATGTGCAAGATAAAAGCAATTTGCAGTGAATTTACACTAATTTACATTTAGAAATCATTAATTTCACCAGCAAAATAATCCGAATGAATACAATCGAATCTTCAGTAATTGGAACCTTGGTTCAAAACGAAAAAATTGAAAACTGGTGGATCAGTAAACCTCATAACATTCCTTTAATTGAAGAAGAGTTGCCCATTTCTTTCATGGATTACGCACCAGCTGAAGACAGTACTTTTGCAACAGAAGCAGATGCTGCTTTGAAAAACTTTTTGGACCTCAATAGCTTTTATAAGCTAAAAATTGCACCAGATGTTTTCGCCAATTTTGTTGATTATTGTTCATACATCAATGAAGAAGATATTCCAGAAAAAATGAAAGGTGCTCAGCCTTTGAGTATTTGGAGTTTCGTTTATCCCTCTCAAGTATTTGTTAGCAGAAGACTCAGCAACGATAAAGATATCTACGTAGTGTTGGCCTGTGAATGCGAATGGGAGAAAGAACATGGATTACAACTAGTTTTCAGACAAGGAAAACAACTCACGAGAGTAAGTGATCAAGATGGACACCTTACCGATTCTGATGCTTTTGACTTCCCTGATTCGGAAGATAAAATGTTAAGTAGTTTCAAGTAAATACCGCCTTTAACCAGTAGAAAAAAATTGGGAAAAAAGAATGTTCAAAAAAAATAGATGTTTAAACATTGTATGTTTAAACATATTTATTACCTTTGCTTAAAACATAATTTAAACAACGATATGGAAACATTAACAAAAACCAAGTGGGCAATAGACCCAACGCACTCTGAAGTAGGATTCAAAGTGAAACATATGATGATCTCAACTGTAAAAGGGAATTTCAATTCTTTTGATGCGACAGTACACGCCGAAAATGAGGACTTTTCTGATGCACAAGTAGAAGTCGTTATTGACACAAATTCAATTAACACCAACAACGCAGACAGAGATGGGCATTTACAATCAGCCGATTTCTTTGCTTCTGAAGAGTTCCCTAAAATGACGTTTAAGTCTACATCATTTGACGGCAATAAAATGAAAGGTGAGCTGTCTATTAAAGACGTTACTAAAGAAGTTGAGTTGAATGTAGATTTCAACGGAGCCGCAGTTGATCCTTACGGTCAACACAAAGCAGGATTTGAAATTAGCGGTGAAATTAACCGTAAAGATTTTGGATTGAGCTGGAGTGCAGTAACCGAAGCAGGAAATATTGTGGTTTCTGATAAAGTTAAACTGGTTATAGACGCTCAGTTTACGAAGCAACAGTAAATCTTTTTTAATTAACAATTGTAAAAAACCTTGAGCTAAACGCTTAAGGTTTTTTTTTGCTATTTTTGATGCTACCCAAACTTATTAAAATAATCATGAATATTTTTATCAAAGTAACTGCAAGTGCTTGCTTGGCAGTATTGATGTCTTGTGCGAGTCATCAAGGAAGTATCAGCAGCAATTCATACGATTCAAACCTCACCTATAAAGACCTCAGTTATGGTGTAAGTGATGCATTTCAGGTGTTTACTTTTGGAGGCTTATCACAAGACGCCCTTGTATTAGAGGCTAAAAAAAACATGATCCTAAATCGGCCTTTAAATCAGAATGAAGCCTACGCTAATATCACTGTTGATATTAAAAGAACCCGAATTATCGTCTATACACAAACAAAAGTGACTGTTTCGGCAGATATCGTGGTTTTACACAATGATTCTACACGCGCCGTTTATTCAGAAGAATATTTACAAAAACTGAATGATAAAGCAACTGGGCAGAGCCTTTTTAATATTGGAGATTCTGTTATCAATAAGAAATTGAAATCCTTTGAAATTATTGGGTTTGAAGAAGCTGGTAAAGTAAGACTTAAGTATTATTCAAAAAAGAATAAATTAAAAACCAAAAAGGTATCGGTGAACAAGATCTACACTGACGACTCAGGTTATAATGGTAAAACGATTGGAGATCATTTAGACAATTCTCAATTTGAAGGAGACGTCAGGTATGTAGGACTCAAATCTTTCCTTTATGAGGATAAAAGTAAGACTGTGCACAAAGCAAAATACTAAAATTACTTCCAAGCAAAAGTTAGGCGGAGTTCGTGAGACCCTTTTGTGTACTCAGACAAAGACCCTGTATGGTACTCGAAATTATAAGCTATTTTGAAAATTTTATACCTGAAAGTTGCGGCTAATAGCAAATCATACCCTGCTCCAACTCCTGCTCCAATTGAAAAGATATCATCTTTAAACTGAAAATAGTTTAAATTCCAAAATCCCACCCCTCCACTATTGGCAATGATCTGTAATTGCGGATAAATGTAATGCTGTCCAACAGCAAACTTATAGGCACCTTGAACATGATAGTGCCTTACCATATGCAATCCACCAGAATTTGCTTCTGTTAATTGAGTTGACGAAATTCCAGCATAAAAATTCTCGGCATACCAGAAAAGGCCTGCATCCATGTTAAAAACTGTTCCACTCACATCACCAGGTAATAAAGGATCGAATAAGGTTTGAGGTGGAACCCAATCATTTGACATGATTATTGCTCTAAAACCAACTGAAAGTCCTGCAGACAAATAAGTTTCACCTAATTTGAACTGATAATTTAAAGGCACCTGAAAAACCCATTTATTTTGAAAGCCAACTTGTTCACCGATCAAGTTTACCCCTACTCCTATTCTGTCTTCTAAACTTTTATTTTTTAACTGATTTAATTCTAATCTGCCCGAAGAGTTAAACATAAAAGTTTGTGGCGCAGATTCAACTCCAACCCATTGCAACCTGCCTAAAAAGTTAAATGATAATTTATCTAAAGTTCCGGATGTCGCTGGATTCTGCCAAAAACTAGAAAATCCATCCGTTGAAAAATGTGACTCTTGTTGGGCATATCCGCCAAATGGCAGAAGCAGCAAAAGAAAGAATATTCTAATCATTTTAATCATTGGCAATTTGATAAGATAACCTAAATTCATGTGCACCATAAATGGCATTGGTACTTTGAACACGATTTAAGTCATAAAAATAAGAAAAAGCAAAATGCTCATATTTCGTGGCAATTGAGAAAAGTATCGCCTGCCCAAACCTGCGACCGAGTCCTAATGTAAGAATTTCATCTCTCAACTGGAAAAATATTTGTGTTTCAACTGCACTAAAAACGTTGTTATTTCTAATCATTAGTGAAGGAATCAATTTGCAGTTTTTAATGTCCAACTTAGCCCTTGCTGCAAAGTAATAATGAATTGGAACGGTAACATTGCCTTCAGTAAATCTTGGGGTTGTCACATGCACCATACTGAACGAAGCATAAATTTGATCATTCGTCCAATGTGCCCCTAAGTCTAAATCAAATTTTGTTTGGGCACTTTTTACCGTTTCTGTTGGTGCAAACGGATCATTAGGTGCTGAATATTCTGAAATAAAACTTTTTCTAAGAAAGCCGGGAGCGATACCAAATGATAAGGTTGATGAGTATATCTTAATGGGTTTTGAAAGGGGGATTTTTATGAATTGATTGCCAGTCATAACATAATGATCTCCGGCAATATTTAGCCCTATTCCAAGGGTTGATTTCCAAGCATCTTTTCCTTCAACTTGTTGGTTGAACACCCAATTAGATTCTCCTGAAAAGATATATTTATGAGGTTTTGAGGGCGTTCCGGCATTTACCCAATCAATTCTATAAACAGCATGCGCAGCATACTTATTTTCGATTCCAGTAGTGGCAGGATTCAACCATGAATGGTCTCCTACATTTCCAGAAAATACTGGATCAAACTGACCGAAAGTAAAATTGACAAGAAATAAGGCAAAAACGCCCAGACAAAATCTCATGCATTACTGTTTTGGGGTGTTATAGTGTAACAATTAATTATCCTTATATGTTACATTCCCAAAAAAGTAATGTTTAAACTAAACCATTCACTTTCATCCAGCCACCGCCGTTCTCACATTCTAAACCTTTGTTTTTCATTTGAGCAGTAGCTTGTCCACTTCTCATTCCTGAAGCACAACAAAAAACAACTGGTTTCTTTAAGGCTAAGATTTTTTTCTCGGCAGAAGCGTCTAAGGGTAAAGGAAAGTTTTTAGATCCTGCAACATGTCCTCCACTGAATTCACCCGCTGATCTTACATCAATTACTACAGCACCATTCGCCAATAGTTCTTTCACTTTTTCTGATTTGTTTCCTAATAAATTTCCAAATAATCCCATGTTTCAATTTTTTTCAGCAAATATCGTCAGCATGAAATCATCTTGACGTGACATGAATCACAGAAGCTGAATTTTATTCCGCCCTAACACTAATTTCTCTTTCTTTTCAAGAATTTTAAGTACGCGTGAAATCACTTCTCTCGAAGAATTAAGGTCATCCGCAATTTGTTGATGCGTAAGGTGCAACTCTTCGTCAGCGCTGACCTCTTTTTTCTGTTGCAAATACTTCAACACACGCTCATCTAACTGCATAAATGCGATTCCATCTATTGTACCTAGCATTTCTCTAAAACGCATTTGATAGGTTTCTAGAATCAATCGTTGCCATTCTGGATTCGTTGAAAACCATTCTCCGGCAATATTTGCTGGTAAAGAAATAACTACAGCATCATCTTCTGCCATAGCGTGAATTTCACTTTTAGTATTGATCATGGCACAATTCAAAGACATGGCACAAGTCTGCCCTTCATTCAAATAATACAAAAACAGTTCATTGCCATCATGATCTTCACGCATTACTTTGATTGTTCCCTTTACTATGAGCGGAATCTTTTTTGCGGAATCTCCAATGGACATCAACGTTTCACCTGCAGCTAATTTCTCAATTTTTCCGCTTGCGATTAGTTGGGTTTTAAACGCTTCACTAAAATCTGGAAATGCAGCTGTTACGTATTCTACAATGTTCATTCTTCTTAGATATCTTCAAGTAAACGTTTGACGTTCATCCATGAACCTCCGTTGGCACATTTCAAACCTTGTTTTTTCAATATTGAAGTCGCTTTTCCACTTCTTACTCCTGCTGCACAGCAAAATACAACGTCATTCTCCAACCTTAAAATTTCATCTGCCCTTTCAGAAATTTGCTGCAACGGAATATTCATTGAGTTTTCAATACGGCCTCTGCTAAACTCACCCGGATTTCTAACATCAATGATTGTTGCCTTATTCTTCAATAATTCAATAATCTCTTTTTCGTCACTACTGAATACCTTACTTAGTAATCCCATTTTTTAATTGTCGTTCTTCGGGTCGTTTGTACTTAACAAAGATATTAATCCAAACTTTACGAGATAATCTGAACGAAGCTGGAGCCAGTAAAACCAAACCTAATGTTATAATAGTAACAACAATACCTGGATGAAGGTTCGGTGCTAATACTAAAACGGCCACCCAAACAGCCACAAAAAACGCCACACCAAAAGCATAACTTACATACATTGCTCCGTAATAAAAGCCTGGTTCTGGCGTAAATTTTTGCCCGCAATTTGGACAAGTTTCATGCATGTCAAAAATCGTTTTTAGATTGTACGGGTTTTTTGACTTAAACATTTTTTCTTCATGACACTGCGGACAAGTACCTTTGAAAATGCTGTATAACTTCGTTCCTTTTTTCATAGAATCTACGTTTGTTTTACAAAGTTCTAAAAAACCAGCAAGTAAAAAGTGATAAAAGTCACTTATTCAATAAACGCTTCATTTTTCGCTACAAAATTGAATTGTTGAAAACAATTTAGAAACAGAACCTGTTCTATTAAGCGATTCTTTTTTTGAATCTTAATTTTGACAAAAACAATTTGGATGCAATCTATTTACGACTTTTCAGCACAAAGCCTACAAGGAACGGAAATCAACTTTAACCAATACAGGGGAAAGGTCTTGTTAATTGTGAATACCGCTAGTAAGTGTGGCTTTACACCTCAACTGACAGGTCTGGAAGAATTGAATAAAAAGCATAAAGAAAATGGCTTAGAAATACTTGGATTCCCATGTGATCAGTTTGGACATCAAGAACCAGGTTCAGACAGTGACATTGCTGAAGGCTGCGTCATCAATTATGGTGTGAGTTTTCAAATGTTTTCAAAATCTGAAGTAAATGGTAAAAATGAAATTCCACTTTACACTTATTTAAAAAGTAAAAAAGGCGGATTCTTAGGAAAACGGATTAAATGGAACTTCACAAAATTCTTAGTAAATAAAGAAGGTAAAGTAGTTGGCAGATACGCTCCTAATACTACTCCAGAAAAAATGGAGGCCGATATAAAAAAGTTACTCTAACTAATGAGCAACCATTTTAGCTTTCAATTTTTCTAATTGCACAGAAAGCTGCTGAATTGAAACATTAATGGCTTTATTAAAATTCACTTCATTCGCACCAGCAAACAATTGAGTACCGGGAACCGTCAATTTAATTTCACAAACAAAGTTTTCTTCGTTGGGATGTTTTTCAGATTTAAAAAAGACTTGAGCGTCAATTATCCAGTCATATTTTCTTTCTAAGCCAGCCAATTTCTCTGATAACTGCTCTTCTAACGAATCGTTTTGTACGGCATCTATATATCTGATATCTGTTTTCATAAAAATTGTCTTTTAATGAATTTACAAAGAAAAATTAGTAAGAAATTAAATTTCTGAATTTTACTTTCTACTTTTTCATAAATTTGGTAAAAATCTCAAAAATGAAAAAGGCACATTTAATATTATTTTCTGCTGTAATTGCAATTAGTGCGGTTACCTCTTGTGAAAAAGAACAACCGGCAGAGAACGTTGAAGGTAATTATACAGGCGTATTAGATGCCAAGTATGACGGTGTTGATACCTTGAACGGAAGTTACCCAGTTTTTGTAACAGCAACTACAAAGAATAAGGTATTGGTTGAAGGAACGCTATTCCCTGCCTTTGAAGTATTGGTGACACAACAAGGAGTTAATGTTGATCCGGTTTCAACAGATGCCAACGTTCATGCATTTCTTTACCAAGGTAACTTGAATGAATTGTCATTCACGTATTACAAAGGAGGAGATACTGCAGTTTACGTAGGAACTAAACCTTAGTCACTACATTCTTTCTGGCACCTGAATTCCTAAAAGATTCATGGATTGCTTAATGAGTTGACCTACGTTTTGACTCAATACAAGACGCATGTTCATTTTATCTGCATTGTCTTCTTTGAAGATAGACACTGATTGATAAAACGAATTATAATTCTTCACCAAATCATAGGTATAGTTAGCGATTAAAGCTGGCGAATATTCACTTCCCGCTTGCTGAATCAATGCAGGATAATCTGCCATATGTTTGATCAACTCACGTTCTGATTCATGCACCTCAACTTCAGTATTTACTCCAGATAAGTTTTCAGCTTTTCTCATTAATGAAGCAATTCTTGCATGTGCATATTGAATAAAAGGCCCGGTATTACCATTCAAATCAACTGATTCTTCAGGATTAAACATCATTCGTTTTTTTGGATCAACTTTGAGCAAGTAATACTTCAGTCCTCCGGTTCCGATCATATGATAAAGCGCCTCTTTCTCATCTTCTGACATGCCTTCAATGTGACCGCGTTCTTGCGTCATTTCTTTGGCTTTATCAACCACGTCTTGAATTAAATCATCTGCATCTACAACTGTTCCTTCACGAGATTTCATTTTACCTGTTGGTAAATCTACCATTCCGTAAGAAAGGTGGAAGCAGTTTTCAGCCCAAGCAAAACCTAATTTCTTAAGGATCAAAAACAACACTTTAAAGTGGTAATCTTGCTCGTTACCTACCGTATAAACAATTCCATCCAGATTAGGATAATCTTTGAATCGTTGATAAGCCGTTCCAATATCTTGAGTCATGTAAACTGCAGTTCCGTCAGAACGCAACACCAATTTCTCATCTAAACCTTCGTCAGACAGGTCAATCCAAACTGATCCGTCTTCTTTTGTAAAGAATACGCCTTCGGTCAGACCTTTTTCAACCAATTCTTTTCCGGTGATGTAGGTATCTGATTCGTAATATAGTTTATCAAAACTAACCCCCATTGTGTTGTAAGTAGCATCAAAACCTTTATACACCCATCCGTTCATTTTCTCCCAAAGGGCGTAAACTTCTGGATCTTTAGCTTCCCATTTAATCAACATGTCTTTGACGTCAATCATTAATTGGGTTTGGTTGTTTAAAAGTTCTTTGATCTTACCATCAATAGCTTTGCGTGCTTTTTCGTCTTCTTTTTCAGCGGCTGCAGTTGCTAACTTTTTGTATTCAGCAATTGCAGCTTCATCTGCCGAACCAAAAATACCATTGCCCCAATCTTCTGCTAAGGCGGTACTTTGTTCTTTTAGTTTTTGGTCAAATATCACATAGTATTTCCCTACTAACTTATCTCCTTTTAAACCTGAAGATTCTGGCGTTTCTCCTTCACCAAAACGCAACCAGGCCAACATACTTTTACAGATATGTACTCCACGATCATTGATAATTTGAGTTTTCACCATCTCATAGCCATTCACTTCCATGATTTTAGCAACTGAATAACCCAAGAAATTATTTCTCAAATGTCCTAAATGGAGCGGCTTATTTGTATTAGGTGAAGAATATTCCACCATTTGCAGTTTGTCAGCATTCAGATTTAATCCATAATGCTCAGTTTCGTTTATTTCATTCAAAACTGAAAGCCAATAAGCATCAGAGATTTCAAAATTCAAGAATCCTTTTACGGTATTAAATCCTGTAACAATATCCACTTTATCAACTACGGCATTACCGATTTCTTCTCCTGTTTGTTCTGGACCTTTTTTAGAGATCTTTAAAAAAGGGAACACCACCAAGGTAATGTCACCTGAAAAATCTTTTCTAGTACTTTGCAACTGAATTTGAGATGAATCAAACTCTTGCTGATATAAGGATGTAAGTATTTGTTGGATGGCCGGAGCCAATTTGTTTTCCAAACTCATTTAAATTCGGTTTTGGATGTGTGTTGTGAATTCTTCTAAAATGTCATAGGCAACTTCCGCCATTCTATTGATTTTCTCATCTAAACAAGGGTTGATTTCAACCACTTCAATGCAGTTAACTTTATCCCATTTAGCAAAATCATTTAAAAAGTATTGCGCCTCTTCTGGAGATAAACCATGTTCTACAGGTGTTCCTGTTCCTTTCGAAACCAAAATACAATCCATAGAATCTACATCAAACGAAATATAAACCATGTCACATTCCGATAATTTATCATGAATTTCTTTCGAAACAGACGCTAATCCTTTTGTCCTGACTTCATCTACTGTGTAGTTTTTGATGCCATTTCTTGCAATAAATTCGTCTTCTGGTTTTTCTGTATCTCTTACCGAAATGAAAACAATGTCTTCTGGTAACACCTTTGGACAAACACCTCCCATATTTTTCAGCTTATTCCAAAAATCAACAGTTTCAGGAATGGGTTCATTTACTTTTGATTCAAGATTGTCAGTTCCTAAAGCTGTTGCTAAAGGCATTCCGTGAATATTTCCTGAAGGCGTGGTGTATGGAGTATGAATATCTGCATGCGCATCAATCCAAATTACTCCTAAACGCTTATCTGGAAACTGTTTTTTAATTCCGGCAATGGTTCCACCTGCACACGCATGGTCACCCGAAAGTACCAAAGGGAAATCACCTTCATTCAAAATAGTAGAAATGACATCAGTGGTATTGCTATACACTTGAACCAATCCGTTAATTCTTTTGGCATACTGATAATCAGTCACGTCATTTAATAGATCATTTTGGTCAGGTACAACAACTTTGTCATATTTTCCAAAAAAACCACTTCTCTTATTATGAGCAACCACTTTTAATGCTCCAACACCTAAACTAGCGCCTCTTGTTCCAGCTCCAATTTCAGAGGTGTTTTCAACTATCTTAATCTTTGACATAAAATGTTCTTAATCCTGCAAATTTAAACTTTTTAGGCTGGATATCTAACAATTGGGTTTTAAGCTATGAATAAAATGATATATTTGTTTACATAATTATCTAATACTAAGAATGAAGAAACTACTTCCACTACTTGCCATCCCCTTTTTGTTACTAACTTCTTGCGGAAAAAGCAAAATAAATGAAGGAGAATTAACCTATGATATCACTTATCCGCACATGGATGTGACTGGATTAATGTCTGCAATTCTTCCAAAGGAAATGACGATCATTTTTAAAGGAACAAAAATGATGACCACTATTTCAAGGGGACGCATTTTTGAAACAAAGGTAGTTACAGATGAGGCAGATAACTCAATTGAAATGCGTTTAGATTTTGGCGACAAAAAATACTTTTGTGTTTTAACCAAAGCAGAGTTAGACGGCTTAATTGAATCGGCGCCTGTTTATACGATCAATAAAGAAGCAGAAAAAGACAGTGTTAACGGTGTTTTCTGTCAAAAATATACGGTATCTTCTACTGACAGTATTCAACCTGGTGATGCATGGTTTACAGAAGATTTTAGCGTTCAGAAAGGTGCTTGGTTCTCTGCATATAAAGATGTTGTTGGTATGCCGATTATTTATGACGTTGAGCGTTATGGATTATTGATGCATGTTGAGTCGAATAACTTCTCACAGAGAGAAATCTTAGACGAAGAGTTTGAAAGAGATCCTGCTTTAGAAGAAGTAGATTTCCAAACTTACGAAACAGAAGTGCAAGAGTTGTTCGATATTCTATTGGACTAGAGGTTCGCCATACATTTCATAAATAGTTTTCTTTTAACCGCAGAGAACGCAAAGGTTTACGCAAAGGACACCGAGGGATTTCGTGTGAAACTAGATTCTTGAAACTTTGTTCTACTTTCTCTGTGAACTTTGTGCCTTCTCCGTGTACTCTGTGGTTCCTAAACTTTTTTTTAACCGCAGAGAACGCAAAGGTTTACGCAAAGGACACCGAGGGATTTCGTGTGAAACTAGATTCTTGAAACTTTGTTCTACTTTCTCTGTGAACTCTGTACCTTCTCCGTGTACTCTGTGGTTACTAAAAGTTTACTTTAACCGCAGAGAACGCAAAGGTTTACGCAGAGGGCGCTGAGGGATTTCGTGTGAAACTTTGTTCTTGATACCTTGTTCTGCTCACTCTGTGAACTCTGTGCCTTCTCTGTGTACTCTGTGGTTAAGTGCGTTAAATCAACGACAATCAACTTATCTAATTCAAAACAATTTTAGAACTCTCAATCCAATTACTGCCTGAGATTTTAACCACATAAGTTCCTGCCCCTAAATTAGAAACATCAACTGTTAGGGTTGAGCTATTGGGGTTGATCGATTTGACTTCTCTTCCGCTTAAATCATACAGTTCAACTTTTAAATCTTCTATTTGCACATATAAAACTGCACCTAATTCAATTGTAAATTGTCCTTTCGCTGGATTAGGATAGATCGCAAAATTGATGTCATTTTGTTCTTCTAAACTAACATCTGTTAAAGCCGCAGATTTGTAAAGCGCCAATCCTCCCCTTCTATTTCCAAGAGCCATTTCTAAATGATTATCAGCATTCAAATCATAAATTGCAGGCGCAGAATTTGTTCCGATATGAATATCCTCAAGCGTGCTATCTACCAAGTTGAAGTTACCCGTTAAATTACCGTCAATATTGTCGTAATAATGTAGGTAACCTGTTTTGGAACCTAAAATGAGGTGGTAGTCATTTTCAATATCAATAAATTGTGGAATTGAGTGTCCCTCAATATTCCAATATTCAGATACATCTACTCCGCCTAAATTTTGTGTCACTTCTTCAAACACGGGAACCGAAGCGTTTCCTATATTTTGGAAGTAAGTCAATTTTCCATTTCGCTTTCCGTTCACCAAATCTAAGTCTCCATCTCTATCTAAATCCACCAATTGTGGATAGATGAAAGTTCCTTCAAAAATTGGATCACCCAAATTATCATTCAATACAGAAAAGGTGTTGAATATTGCATTATTTCCTGCTCCACCGGTATTTTCCATATAATAAGCATACCCTGTATATTCACCTAAAATCATGTCTTCATCACCGTCATTATCTAAATCTCCAAATGTTGGATAGAAAACCAATGAATTCCCTAATCCTAAAGAAGATATGTTTTGATAGTCATCTGTAACAAAGGTAAATTCAGGATTAGCCAAGGTTCCTGTATTTTCATAATATGAGATTTTAGAAATCTGATTTAAAGTTCCTGAATCAAATTGACCTTGAGATGACACTAACAAATCCTTCAAACCATCCGCATTATGATCAAAGAATACCGGAAAAGAAACCTCTCCGACATCAATCATTTCATTTTGCAAAAACCCCAGCTCTTGATACTCAAAAACTGGCGCTAAATCTGCCGCAGTGTTGTCGTAATGATAAATTCCTTGCCTATTTTCAGATCCTACCTTTGAAGAAGGCGCTACTAATAAATCTCGAATTCCGTCATTATCCACATCCACATGAAAAGCTGCCGGATGCACATTGATATCTACCGAAACAGAATTTGAAGGAAAAGCATTGTCTTGCGCATTCATAGCCGAATTCGTATTCGGTGTAGTTCCTTCATTCATTAATAAGGTCAAATTCGTATAGGCTATATCTCCTAAAACCACTTCCATCACACCGTTGTTATCCATATCTAAAGCCAAAATTGTTGATCCTGCGTGTCTATCTTCACGATCGTCATTATTCAACACACTCTCTTCTCCAACTATAGAACCGTTGCAAGGGTAAGACATAGTATCATATAGCGTCACCAAATTAGTTGATGCATCTTCTTTAAATCTACCCCAACATAAATTTCTTGTTTCATATTCTAATGAATCACAATTCCCATAAAGTTCCATACTCATGTTCTTATGATATTCAATGGTCTGTCCTCCTACTCCAAAAGCCAAGATATCAATATCGCCATCACCATCTATATCCGTGATTCCAGGTAAATCTACCGCCGAAATGTACATGAAGCCTTCGGAGCCCCATAAAAAGGTTTTCAAGTTTGCTTTCACCAACTCAAACGAATGTCCAGAACCAGCATCTCCTGTATTCTTGTAAACTTTTCCACCACCAATAGTGTAGGTGAAAATATCTTTTTTACCATCACAATTGTAATCCACTAACAAAGCCCAATCTTGCAGTACCGGAAAATTATCTTCATACGAAGGATCGTATGTATAAGATGCTGTGGTTCCTCCATCATGAATAAAAGTCAGTACACGGTTGCAGCTTTTTTCAAATACAAATAAATCTTCAACCCCATCAAAGTTTAAATCAATATTAGAAAACTGGGGGAAATCTAAACCGCCGGTCCAAGCCAAAGGCAAAGGTGATCCGTTAATCACAGGAATTGTATCTATTCTATTAAAACCAAACTGACTAAAAGAAGCAGTAGTCATTGAAAGAAAACATATTAATAATGAAAGTTGACGCATAAGTGTTTGTTCTAAGCTTAAAATTACACATTTCATTATTTAAAACGGAAAGAATACACAAATCGTTGAATAAAAAGAAAGTATTGTTATTTTTAAGCTCCTAAAAAATAAGACCAAATGAAATTCAATCAACTTTTTTATCCGGCAATTGTTGCCTCAATGTTTATGTTACCATCTTGTGGTGGAGACAGTGATTCGCACGAATCTGATTCAGACTCCTTAGCTGCAGGTGAGTTTGAAGCTCAAAAGAACGAAGGAAATGTATTTGCCGACCTTCAAATTCTACAATATGAAATTGGAGGTTTTGATAAGTTAAGTTTAGATCAAAAAAAGTTAGTTTACTATCTATATGAGGCGGGATTATCTGGTAGAGATATGATTTGGGATCAAAACTATCGTCATAACCTAGCGATTAGAAATGCCTTAGAGCATATCTATGAAAATTATGAAGGAGACAAGTCAAGCGTTGAATGGAACAACTTTGACGTGTACACGAAACGCGTTTGGTTTTCTAACGGCATCCATCATCATTATTCAATGGATAAATTTATCCCTCAGTTTTCACAAGCTTATTTTGAGACTTTGTTAGAAGAAACTGGAGCAGAGCTTTCAGACGAAATTGTGGCCATAATGTTTGACCCAGAGGCAGATAATAAACGAGTAAGTTTGGATGCTTCAAAAGATTTAATGTTGGCTTCAGCTACTAATTTTTACGGACCAGATATCACGGAAGAAGATGTAGATAAATTTTACAAAGAAAAAATGGCGAGCGCTGGAGATCATCCTGTTGAGTTTGGTTTAAATTCTCAATTGGTAAAAAACGAGAATGGTGAGGTTGTTGAGAACGTTTGGAAAGTTGGTGGCATGTACAATGATGCCATTATTGAAGTTGTGAAATGGTTGAAATTGGCTCAAGGAGTTGCTGAAAACAAAGCCCAAGGAGATGCTTTAGGTTTATTAATTGAATATTACGAAACGGGAGACTTAAATAAATGGGCAGAATATAATATTGCGTGGTCACAAGCCACAGCGGGAGATATCGATTACATCCAAGGATTTGTTGAAGTATATGGTGATCCGAAAGGAATGAGAGGTTCTTATGAATCAATTGTACAAGTCAATGATTTTGAGGCATCTGAAAGAATGAAAGTGATGGCCGATAACGCGCAATGGTTTGAAGACAACTCTCCAATTATGGATGAGCACAAAAAAGCCAATGTAGTTGGTGTTTCTTATAAAGTTGTGAATGCTGCTGGTGAAGCGGGTGATGCATCTCCATCAACCCCGATTGGTGTGAACTTACCCAACTCAAATTGGATTAGAGCCGAGCACGGATCTAAATCTGTAAGTCTTGGCAATATTGTGCAAGCTTACAATAACGCAGGAGGAGAAGGAATATTAAACGAATTTGCTCATGATCAAGAAGAAATTGACAGAGCTGTTAAATACGGTAAAATTGGTGGAAAAATGCATACTGCTATGCATGAAGTAATTGGTCATGCTTCAGGAAAAATTAATCCAGGAATTGGAACTCCAAAAGAAACCTTGAAAAACTATTCGTCCACTTTAGAAGAAGCTAGAGCAGACTTAGTTGCTCTTTATTATTTAATGGATAACAAACTGGTAGACTTAGGGTTAATTGAGTCTTTAGAGGTTGGGAAAGCTGAGTATGACGATTACATCAGAAACGGAATGATGGTTCAAATGAGACGTTTAGAAGCAGGTGCTGATATTGAAGAAGCTCACATGAGAAATAGACAAATTGTTGCAGCTTGGGCCTTTGAAAAAGGACAACCTGATAACGTTATTGAGCGCATTGAAAAAGATGGCAAGACTTACTTTGAAATTCACGATTACGAGAAATTAAGAGTGATATTTGGTGATCTTTTAAAAGAAATTCAACGTATTAAATCTGAAGGTGATTATGAAGCAGGAAAAAACTTAGTTGAAAACTACGGAGTAAAAGTTGATAAAGAATTGCATCAGCAAGTATTAGACAGAGCTGCTGCCTTGGATATTGCTCCTTATAATGGATTCACAAACCCAATTTTGACACCAGTTGTTGATGCGAATGGCAACATCACAGATATTGAAATTACGCAAGCAAACAGTTTTTCTGAGCAAATGTTGAACTACGCTAAAACTTACGGCTTCTTGGCTAAAAAGTAATGCGTGCAATTAACATTATAGGACTAATACTGGCCGTAGTGCTAATTCCGGTTTGTGGATATTATATTCTTGAAACAGAATACGCCTATTTCGCGAGCTGGGATTGGTATGATGATGTATCGACTTATTATGGTCCCAGCCGTCAAGAATGGACCATTGAAGGGACTTTAGTAAGCCTACTCTTTGTTGGATATTTCATTTATCAGAACATCATAAACATGGTTAAGGTGAAAACTACCACCACAAAAGTGATGAGCATTATTGGGCTTTCATTGATTGGATTAAATTTTCTGTTTGATTTAATGATTTTTGCTTCAGATGGTGGTATTTCTTATGATGAAGGTGGTGCTGTTCATGTTATTTCAGGGTTAATCATGATCGCTTTTTCAATTGTTTTTCTTGTTCAATGCATCTGGTTTTCTAGAGGAGGATTAAAAAAGCTGGATGCCGAATTGATTGATGATGAAGATTTTATTTGATCAGACTTGTTTCAAGACAAGATTAATGTTCAGCTGCGGATTGTTTTTCGTGGCTCTGACATTCTTTCAATGCACGAATGAGCCTGAACAACAAGAATTAACTGAGCAGGTAGATGAAGGGCTCCAGACAAACTTACTTTGGTACCTCTGCGGTTAAAGTATAAGTTTATTAACCACAGAGTGCACAGAGAAGGCACAGAGTTCGCAGAGAGAAATATCAATAGATTCAAGCATTAAGTTTCATACGAGATTACTCAGTGACCTCTGCGTAAACCTTAGCGTTCTCTGCGGTTAAAGTACGATTTTAGTAACCACAAAGTACACAGAGAAGGCACAGGTTTCACTGAGAGAGCTATCAATAGATTCAAGCTTTAAGTTTCATACGAGATTTCTCAGTGACCTCTGCGTAAACCTTAGCGCCCTCTGCGGTTAAAAGAAATTAAACCTTTAAGAGCCAACTACTTTAATTATTTTACTTAGTTTCATTTAAAATCCCTAACTATAAAATCAATAAATATGAACGAAAACGAACTTGCAACGAAAATAATCGGAGCTTCAATTGATGTTCACAAAGCTCTGGGACCAGGGCTATTAGAAAGTGCATATAAAGAGTGTCTTTACTTCAAACTTGCACAATTAGGATTAAAGGTGGAAAAAGAAAAAGCTATGCCTTTGGTTTTTGAAGAAGTTCAATTAGAATGCGGATACCGGATAGACCTGTTGGTTGAAAATAAGATTGTTATCGAATTAAAAAGTGTGGAAAATTTGACAGATGTCCATTTAGCTCAAACTTTAACTTATTTAAAATTAGGAGACTACAAGTTGGGCCTGCTAATCAATTTTAATGTAGCACTTTTAAAGCAAGGAATAAAAAGAATAATAAACAGCTAATTACAATCCCAAGCTATCCATGTATCTGCTGAAAGCGGCGGCATTTCTGTTGTGCTCAGATAACGAGTTAGCGAAGTTATGTAATCCACTATTGTCTGGTCTTGCACACATGTAAAAGTAATTGTGTTTTTCTGCATTTAACACGGCATCAATTGCTTTTTTAGATACCATTTTTATAGGTCCGGGTGGCAAACCAGGGTGAATATATGTGTTATACGGACAATCTCTTTGCATATGAACAAATAACAAACGTTGCGTATCTGCGAGCTCATCACCCCAACAAAATTTCGCGGTTGGGTCTGATTGCAATAACCAGCCATTTCTAATTCTATTTAAGTACAATCCAGCAATGGTTTCCCATTCTTGAGGAAAGGCACCTTGCTCCGACTCAATGATTGAAGCCAAAGTTGCAACTTCAGATTGTGATAAATTAAGATTCGCCAATTTTGACCCTCTCCCTGCTCCTTCATTGTTCCAAAAAGCTTTAAACTGATCGGCCATAAACTGAACAAACTCTTCAGCGGTCATATCCCACTCTCCTACTTCATAAGTGTCAGGCAAAAACAAAGCAATAATCGTTTCTTCTTTAAAACCATATTTTGAAATGGTTTCAGGCTTCATGATATAATCCACTATTTCAGCAGAATCAGCTTCAATATTTGGCGCTACCTTACCAGCCATATCCATAATAGTTTTGCAATTATTAAAGGTAATCCTTACATCTTTAACTTCTTGATTTCCATTCTTTAGGGCATAAATAACTTCTTTTGCTTTGCTATTTGGTTGAAAGGTATACTTTCCTGCTTCTACTTTCTCTTCAGTAAATTCTAGTTTTTCAGCATACGAAAGAAAATCAGACTTTGCCATGACATCTGCATCAAGTAAATCTCCAATATCTGAAAGGGAACTTCCTGTTGGAATATAAATGGTCTTTTCTACATTAAGTCCGGTTGTTCCGAAATGTAAATCGTAATAAGGTTTTCCGAAGATGAATCCAACTAATCCGATTATGGCTAAAACGACTAATGCAACAATACCTTTTTTCAAACCAACACTTTTTGATACATGATCTCATCTAACCAATCAATATGGTCATTGAACCAATTAATTTTTCTTCCTACTTGAACATATCCTGCTTTTTCAAACAACGACTGACTGCCTTCATTATCCTCCAAAATATTACAGAATAAATTACGGATACCTATGACATTCAAAGCATATTCATCCAATAATGAAAGTGCCTCTAAAGCATAACCTTTTCCGCGAAAATCTTTCTCGATTAAAATGCCAACTCCGGCTCTTTGGTGTTTCGGATCAAAATCAAACAAATCAAGAGACCCTATAGGCGCTAAATTATTCTTTGTTGTAATGATTAATCGAACTTGCTTTACGGCATAAATATCTTGTGATGAGTTGACATATTGGGTAATTAATTCTTTTGAAAAAGGTACAAGCGTATTGCTAACTCTCCAATTTTTATGATTGTTTTCCCACTCTAGAATCTTGTCTATATCCCAAGGTTCTAAAGCTCTCAGTCGTATATTATTTCCTTCTAGCATCTTTGTCTTTGAGTTGTTGAATGTACAAAAATATCATCTCTTTTGTATAAGTTCTGAGCGTAAACTCACCAGTTTCAGACAAGTAATTGTTCAATCTTAGATGGAAACAATCTGCAATCTTTTTATTTTCAATTAGTTCAGGAATCAATTGGAAAATCATCTCTGCTTTTGTTGATGGGGCTAAAAGCTGCTTTACAGGAACAAAACAAGTTGTATCCTTTGTATTGGCCGATAAATAATTGCTAAAAGTTGCGCGAACATTTCCGAGTGATTCTGCTAACTCAAAAAACAAAACCGTTTTATTCAATCTTTCTAATAATTCTAAATAGTGCTTCGCATCTTTCTCTAATTCAGCTTCTTTGTAGGTAAGTGAATAATATTTCTCTTCAGAAACCAACACTAAATGCGGAATTTTCTCAGCAGATACTAAGACCAAATATGTTTTAGAAGATTCGAACCCCTTGAAAGGTTTCGGAAAAATCTGTTTATTCATTAATCTCTCCTTCAAATACTTTTACTGCAGGACCAATAAGCCAAATATTTTTTAAGCCATCATCAAAACGTTCAAAAGTCACCGAAAGATTCCCTCCTATTGCTTTAACTGCTATTTTTCCTGAGTCTAAATTGTTCTTAACACCATAAGATAAGGCAGCAGCTGTTGCTCCTGTTCCACAAGCCAAGGTTTCTGCTTCAACACCTCTTTCATAAGTTCTGATAGAAATTGCATTTTTATCAGTGACTTCAACAAGGTTTACATTGATTCCCTTTTCTTTGTGTTCATCAGAATAACGAATAGACCTCCCAATCTCATTAATATCCTGCTCTTTTACACTCCCCACATATCGAATGAAATGCGGTGAGCCAGTATCAAAGATATAATCAAACCCAGTAAAATCGTAGCTTGCCACATCTCCCATTCTTATTGCGAATTGATCATCTTCTATCTCAGCCAAATGATTTCCATCAACAGCTTTAAAATAAGCTTTAGTTTCAATGATTCCCAATGACTTGGCAAAAGCAACCGCACATCTTGATCCGTTTCCGCAAAAACTTTGACTTCCGTCAGGGTTATAAAAATCCATTTCGAAATCCCCATCTGCCCAATTTTCAATAAAAATCACTCCATCAGAACCTATTCCGAATCTTCGTTCGCACCATTTTCTTGCGAAAGCAATTTTATCTCCTTCAAATTGACTTGACCGATTATCAATCATGATAAAGTCATTTCCAGCTCCGTGATACTTTTGAAATTTAATCATTAAAAACAGTTGATTTTTCTACCTCCAAATATGGCAAGAATTCTTCTGTTTCTGCTAACGAATAGTAGATGTTTTCAGTCGTTAAATAATATTTCTTTTGTTTTCGGTAAATTTTATAAGAAGTCTCAGTTGGCAATCCGTAGAGCACCAATTTATTACGCGAAAATTTATACCCTGAAAACTGAAGTGGGGACTCCCAAAACTCAATTAATATTTTTTGAGGAAATGAATTATCAATGCCCATCATTTCTTCAATTAGCGTATCAACTTCTACTTCTTTAAGAACTTTAACGTTTAACCAAATGGAGTTTTTCAAAATTTCTCTTCGGATAGTAATATCTCCTTCCACGTCTCCAGAATCCAAGTCTTGAGTGATTTGTAAAGAATCTGACAAGAATAGTGAATCAACCGTTTCTTCAGTAGTATCAATCGTCTCATTTAGGTTAGACGTTTCAATGTATTTTGTTTCTACGATCGTGTCTTGCACAGTTTCTGTAATGTACTCAACCGCCGGAGCTCCATCCACCGTTTCTTCTTTAGGATCAAATGAACCGATTAAATAACCGATTGAGCCTCCCAAAACAAATAAACCTATTCCGATTGCGTATTTCATTTCGACTTCAAATTTATTCAAAGAATTTCACGCAACAACCGAAAAATCAATTTTTTAGAAGAATTATTTTTTTTTTTGCCTATGATTAAAAATTGCCGTAAATTCGTAGTCTACTACCTTATTAACCAATGCTTAGCCAAATTAGAAATTACGTATTCTTTTTTGTTCTTGGGATTTGCAACTTAGCTCATTCCCAGGAAGAGCTTGTCTATACTCAGGAAACAAATGAATTCGTTAAATCACCAGGCTATAGTGTTGAAGAAGGAAGAAAATACAATTCAGAAGAATTTCAAAGTCATCCTGATTTTGGAAAATTAACGTTTAGCGCACCTTACGGTAAAAATGTTGTAGAAGACATTTCTAAAAGAACTGAATATTCCCGATATTACATTGATATTGAACATCCTGCTTATTTTTATATAGAGAAAGCATCAAAACCCTTGAATTTGGAGAAAGATGGCTTTATTAGAGCAATTGATCCTAGCTTGCATAAAGTTGCTAACGGTATCTATCAGTCAGGTGTGCAACATTATGAAACTTCTATTTCTCAGATAGCACAATCAACCAAAATGAACTTTAAGGATGAGTTTATAGAGTTTAATAATTACCTATTAAAAATCGTCCATAATGATAACTCAGTTGAGTTTTTGAATGCAGATTGGAGCTCGCTAGAAATGACTAATTTCTCAGGCTACGTAACGAATGTTTTCCCCGGGATAGACATGAGTCTAGAGTTTGGGAAAGGCAGAATTAAATCTAATTTCATCATCAAACAAAACTTGAATGTTAAAGAAATTTCTTTTATCGATCAAATCCAGCTAAGTTCAAATTTGGCAGTAATGCTTTCAGACGAAAATCCATTTGAAAAAGTCTTTTTAGAAATTTATAATGTTCAAACTAGTGAGACAGAGATCGTAGCTCAACCGGCTATAACTTATGACAATTCTGGAAACCGAAATAGTTGGATCAGCCAATTTGATTTAATAGATAATGACCTATACACTACAATTGATTCAGCCCATTTAAATGATTTTAATATCAATTACCCAATAACGGTGGATCCAACCTTTATTGCAGTTGGACCAATCGCAAACGCTGGAGGAATTCATGGATCTGTCCAAGTTCCGGGGACATGTACGGATAATATTGTGGTCAATTTTCCAGGTGGCTCTGAACCCTGGGATACTCAATTTACTTGGAATATTTACACACAACAATGTGCCGGTAGTTTTTTTCTGTTCGGAGTGAATGATGCTTGTTGGTTATCAGATGCTCGAGTTTACATTAGTGGATGTGGTAATTTCAGCCCTGCAGCAGCACCCGCAACAATTTGGGCATGCATTGCCGCAGGATGTAATGCACCAGGTTTCTGGAACCCCACTTTGCCATTTGGAAGTGACGGAACGCAAGACTTAATAGACTGCTATCCTACTCAATGTGCGAACCAGAACATGACTTTTACAATCAATACTGCAAGAGGCTATTGCGCCGCATATACCGTTTATGACAACTGCAACTGGGCCAATAGTTTTTGCGTCTCTTTGGATGATTGGTCGGTAACCGTTCAAGGCCGTTCAATTGAAACTTTAGGAAACACTGCAACTGGTAATGGAACACAGAACATTTTTGACGCAGATTGCGCAGGAACACAAACTTTAGACCCTACTCCTTTATATGGAGTTCCGGGATATACTTATTCATGGAGTACTGGAGCTTCAACTCCTACTATCACTGTTCCAGGAACAGTTTCTACATTCACTGCGGATGTCACAGATGCTTGTGGTAACACTGTTACTGCCACTTTTGATATTGGCTGCCCTTTAGCAACTCAGATTGACAATTTTTCAGTTATAAAGAAAGATCGAACGGCCATTTTATCGTGGAGCACCTTAAGCGAAGTTGACAATGATTTATTCGTCATAGAAAAATCTACAGACGGAATCAATTGGCGAACTTTAGTTGAATTAGAAGCTGCTGAAAATAGTAACGAAAAAATAGACTATCACTATACCGATTTATCACCTGCTTCTGGTATGAATTATTACCGATTAAAATACGAAAGCGTAGAACAAGAATTTAAATATTCAGACGTTAAATCAGTAAAGTTGGATTATTTATACAACATATTCCCAAATCCGGCAACTGATGTAATCCAAGTTCAGTCCGAACAACAAGGTACAGAGCTAAGAGTCTTTAAAATTGTAACTATTCTTGGTGAAATTGTACTTTCAGGTGAATTTGAAGAAAACTCTGAAACCGTCAATATTAGTAGTCTGGATAATGGAACTTATTTTATTAAAATCCTGCAACAAGGGAAAGTTGTTGAAAGTAGCCGATTTGTTAAACAAGACTAAACTTCAACAAAATCTTCTAAATAATACTTTTGGTTCAGGTATCTTGAGTGTCTTTTGTACGAGCGACTTGGGTAATAAATAAACATGCAAGTACCTCCCTTTATCCATTCAACCACTTCGCTAAATTTATCAGCCGGAACAGCAGGGCAGCCATACGACCTTCCCAATTGACAACCGTTCTTTTCTAAAAAATCATAATTCGCATAATCCGCAGCATGCATCACAACACCTCTACTACTGGCATGACTATTTGAATACTCCATTCCTTTTAACCTAAGCGCCAAATCAAACTTACCTGAATAAGTTGTTGTTGTAACATAGAAGCCTAAACTGCTTTGCCTTGAATTTTGCTCGTTTGAGAATTTCTTTGGATAAAGCCTTCCTGAGTTTACCCCATGAGCACATAATGATTTATGAATCAATTTTAGATTACACAAATCCAAAATGAATAACCTGACTTCAGAAGAAGGTTTAGAGAAATCAATTATCGTCAAGGTATCAGTTCTGTTTAATTTACCTTGTTTTAACAAGTTGGAATACCCAGTTAATCCTTGCTCAAACGCCTCAAAAGACATTTCCTTTTCGTTGATTTCATTATATGCAAACTCAGCAAAACTCAAAAAGTTTGACTTCGCTTTATTTGCAATTGAATCAATTTTCAATAATTCACTAACCGGAGGGTCTAAACTACCACGATTTGACCCAAAGCTGAATACTGAAAACGACAACATTAGAATGAAAAAAATCAACGATTTTTTATCAATACCTGCACGCATCATGTGCAAATGTACGGAAAAGCGCTACTTTTGTTCCGCTACGATTGTTAAACATCCCTAAAAACAGCAGTTAAGACAAAATGAAAGAGGCCGCAGAAATAGAAAAAAGAAGAACATTTGCCATTATCTCTCACCCAGATGCAGGTAAAACTACGTTAACTGAAAAACTTCTGCTTTTTGGAGGAGCGATTCAAACTGCGGGAGCCGTAAAGAATAACAAGATTAAAAAAACCGCCACTTCTGATTTCATGGAAATTGAGAAGCAAAGAGGTATTTCAGTTGCAACCTCAGTGATGGCCTTTCAATATTTAGGCAAACAAATTAATATTCTTGATACCCCTGGTCACAAAGATTTTGCTGAAGATACTTACCGAACATTAACAGCTGTAGATAGTGTAATTCTTATCATTGACTGTGCAAGCGGTGTTGAGGCACAAACCGAAAGATTAATGGAGGTGTGTAGAATGCGAAATACACCTGTAATTATCTTCATTAATAAAATGGACCGTGAAGGACGTGACCCTTTTGATTTGTTAGACGAATTAGAAGACATGTTGAAGATAAAAGTTAGACCATTATCATGGCCAATTGGAATTGGACATACTTTTCAAGGTGTATACAACATGTACAATAAAGAGCTAAACTTATTTGCAGCCAACAAAACCAATATTTCCAAAGATGTGGTAAAAATTGCTGATTTAGATGACCCTCAATTGAATGAGATAATTGGTGATGATCCAACTGAAGAGTTAAAAGGTGAACTAGACTTGGTTAATGGCGTTTATGATAAATTTGATCAAAAAGCATATTTGGCTGGCGAAGTTGCTCCCGTTTTCTTTGGTTCGGCGATTAATAATTTTGGGGTAAAAGAACTGTTAGAAACATTTTTAGACATCTCCCCTTCTCCAATAGGAAGAGAAACTAGTGAGGGATTTGTTGCTCCTGCTGACAAAAATTTTTCAGGATTCGTTTTTAAAATTCACGCCAACTTAGATCCGAAGCACAGAGATAGAATTGCCTTTTTAAGAATCGTTTCAGGAAAATTTGAACGCAATAAGTTCTACAACCATGTCAGATTAGAAAAGAAATTAAAATTTGCTAATCCCACTTCTTTCATGGCGCAAGACAAAAGCATCATTGATGAGGCTTTCCCGGGAGATGTGATAGGTCTGTATGATACTGGTAATTTTAAGATTGGAGATTCGCTGACTGAAGGAAACACTTTTTCTTTTAAAGGAATTCCGAGTTTCTCACCTGAAATTTTCATGGAATTAGAGAATAAAGATGCCATGAAATCAAAACAACTTGAGAAAGGAATCCAGCAATTAACGGATGAAGGTGTTGCTCAGTTATTCATTCAACAACCTGGAAACAGAAAAATTGTAGGAACAGTAGGTCAACTTCAATTTGAAGTTATTAAATATCGATTAGAACATGAATATGGGGCAAAATGTGAATTTGTTCCAAGAAGATACCATAAGGCATGTTGGATGACTACCTCAAATCAAGAACAACTCAACAAGTTCATTACCGCTAAATCTATTTATATTGCTAAAGATAAAGATGACAATTATGTCTTTTTAGCTGAAACACCATTCTTACTTCAAATGGCGCAAACAGATTATCCTGACATAACCTTCCACTTTACGTCTGATTTTAAAGTGAGTTAAATGGGATTTTCAATTATTATGATTGATAAACTGTATCTTGTGTGAAGTTAATTTTAATCATTTTAAGTTGAATTTTTTAGGTCACGCATATTTAAGCCGAAACTACCCTCATTTAATTGCTGGAAATTTTGCAGGTGATTCTTACAAAGGAAACCTTAATAAGTTTGATGCTTTGCCCAAACATATTTTGGATGGTGTTAGACTGCACCGTTTTATTGACAACTTCACAGATTCGTCCATTCACATTAAACGTGCTGGTAGAATTTTGCAAGATAAAGGCATCACAAAAATTGCATTTATCGCTACCGATATTTTAGTAGATTATTTTTTGGCCACTAATTGGAAGCAGTATTCAGATCAATCTTATGATGACTTTCTCAAATTTGTTTATGATAATACCGATCCCTATTTAGACGATATTGATGATGAATTTGACTTCTTGTATATCCGTTTAAAAAAATATGGTTGGATGAACGATTATCAAACCGAACAGGGTATGCGAAAGATATTTCGACAATTTTCTAAACGAATTCGCTTTGAAAATGAGCTACAACAGTGCTTTGAAATCTATTTAAACGAATCAGAAACGTTTGAAAATCATTTTAAAACTTTCTTAATCGAAATTGAAGCAGCTTCAGTCGAATTTATAGAGGCCCTTTAGCCCTTTTTTCGTAGATTGATTTTAATGAAACACCTGATTTGGATCATACCGTTTTTATTTATCTATTCTTGTGCTGCTGAACCTGAAGTAGTTCAGGAGGAAGAAAAATGTGAACGAGATTGGGATGAGATTAAGTCAGATTCGGTCATTACTATATTAGCAGAGAATAGTCCAGCTTCGTACTTTATTTATCGCGGAAGAAATATGGGCTTTGAATACGAGCTGCTGTATGAGTTTTCAAAAGACATCAACATTCGACTGCAAATTAGAATGGTGAATGATTTGGATGAAATGCTAACACTCTTAGATAATTGTGAAGGCGACATTATTGCCTGTCATTTAACTGTAACAGAGCAGCGAGAAAACCTAATTGATTATTCTACATCATATTTAAATACGCATGAAGTTCTGGTGCAAAGAATTCCATCAGACACCGATACGGTTTCTATGTTAATAGAGCATGTTGAGCAATTAGAAGGTAAGAAAATTCATGTTTGGAAAAGCTCTTCCTTTTACGAGCATTTACAAACCTTAAATAAGAATCTAAATCTGAACATGACGATAGTTCCGACTGAAGGAGATTTAATTACCGAAGAACTGGTAAAACAGGTTTCAGAAGGAAAAATTGATTATACCGTTGCGGATGAAAACGTTGCAAAAATTGATTTGAACTATTATGACAATATCGATATCTCGCTCAAACTAACCGAACAACAAGAAATAGCTTTTGGACTTAGAAAAGGTTCTGGAACCTTATTAGACACCTTAAATCATTGGTTGAACGACAAGAAGAACAGATCTACAATTGGTGAAGTAAAACGAAAATATTTTCAGAGAAGAAATTTAAGCAACAAAGCCAATCAAGAATTTTCATCTTTGGTAGAAGATGGTTCACTTTCTCCTTATGACGACATCATTAAAGAAAAAAGTGCTGAAATTGGATGGGATTGGCGCTTAATTGCTGCGATCATTTACCAAGAATCAAAATTTGAAACATGGAAAGTTTCATGGGCAGGTGCTTACGGGCTGTTTCAGTTTATGCCGGCTACCGCAGTATCTTATGGAATAAACAGAGATTCATCCCCAAAAAGTCAAATTGGCGCAGGAATTAGAAAGTTGAATAAAAATTTTAATCAATGGCTTGAAGAAATACCGGATTCAACTGAATGCTTAAAATTCACCTTAGGAACTTTTAATTCAGGGAGAGGACATATTGATGATGCACGTGCATTATGCGAAAAACATGGATTTGATAAAAACATCTGGACAGATCATGTAAATGAAATGCTATTGAACCTGTCTAAACCAAAGTATTACCGTGATGAAGTGGTCAGAAATGGATATTGCCGTGGAATAGAGACCTATGAATATATCATAGAAGTTATCCAGCGATTTGAAGAATATAAGGCAGCCTTTCCTGAAGAAGGTGATCAACCCGGGTTGTTTGGTTTTATTAGAAAAACACCTGAAGAAACCTCCGAAAAATGATTTTCAATCTTTTCTCTTGTAAATTACTTTAAACTCACTATCTTTGCCCGCTCTATCAAGAGAATAGAGTTTTATTATTAACCGGAGTTTCGCACTCCAAATTATAAATGCTAAAATGGCAACTAAGATTAGATTACAAAGACACGGAAAAAAAAGAGCTGCTTTCTATCACGTAGTAATTGCGGATGAAAGAGCAAAAAGAGATGGTAAATTTATCGAGAAAATCGGTACTTACAATCCAAATACAGATCCTGCTACAATCGACTTGAAGTTTGACAGAGCATTGCATTGGATTCAAGTTGGTGCTCAACCAACTGACACTGCAAGAGCTATTTTGTCTTACACAGGTGTGATGTTAAAGAACCACCTAGATAAAGGTGTTGCTAAAGGAGCTTTAACAGAAGCTGCTGCAACTAAAAAGTTCGAAGCATGGATGAAAGAAAAAGAAGCGAAAATTGCTGGAAAAGCTGACGCTATCGCTAAGAAAAAAGCAGATAAAGAAGCTGCTGCACAAGCGAAAGAAGAAGAGCAAAATGCTGCTAAAGCCGCTGCAATTGCTGCTAAAGAAGCTCCGGCTGTTGAAGAGGCTCCGGCTGAAGAGGCTCCTGCTGCTGAAGAGGCTGCGACTGAAGAGGCTCCTGCTGCTGAAGCTGCGACTGAAGAAGCTCCTGCTGCTGAAGAAGCAAAGGAAGAAGCTCCTGCTGCTGAAGATAAATCAGAAGAAGAGTAAACCTCTTTTCGAGATATGTATTTAAAAGAGGAGTGTTTTCGATTAGGTAGTATTGCCCGATTACACGGTTACAAAGGAGAAGTTTCTATCTTCTTGGATGTTGACAATCCTCATGATTACAAAAATTTGGAATCAGTTTTCGTTGAAATAGACGGAAAACTGGTTCCTTTTTTTTTAGAGCACCTTTTTGTTAGAAACAAAGGGTTTGCTGTTGTCAAATTTGAAACAATAGACAACGAAAAAAAAGCCGAATCATTGATCAAATGTGGGCTTTACCTTCCTTTAGAAGTTTTACCTGAAACAGAAGGAACAGAATTTTATTATTTTGAAATCGAAAATTACACTGTAATTGACGAAAATAGAGGTGAAATTGGAATCGTTCAAAAAGTGATTGATTTATCTGGTAACCCTATTATTCAAATAGATGCTGACGGTAAAGAAGTATTGATTCCAAAGCAAGATGAATTCATCAAAGAAATTGATAGAGAAAATCAAATTATCCATATCGCTGCTCCAGAAGGATTAATAGAAATGTATCTAGGCGAAGATGAAGCAGAGTAAGCCATTCAAGTTTAAACAATTTGAAATTATCCAAGAAGCAAATCCACAAAAAGTAGGGACAGACTCAATGCTTTTAGGTGCTTGGACAACAGGTGATTTCACCAAAATCTTAGATATTGGAACTGGGACCGGGATTTTAGCCTTAATGCTAGCGCAAAAATACAAGCGTGCAAACGTCACTGCAATAGAACCAGATTTAGCCTCCGTACAAGAGGCCACATTAAATTTCAAAAATTCCAATTTTTCTGAACGAATATTGGCCATTCACACAAGTTTACAGCAATTCGGATCACTTGATAAATTTGACTTGATCATATCCAATCCACCCTATTTTGACGGTACTTTTTTGAGCCAAGACATTCACCGAAATAGGGCACGGCATCAAGACAACTTGCGAATAGATGAATTGTATGAATGTGCGGCAGAATTACTTGCAGAAAATGGAAGATTTAATGTCATTATTCCATTTGACATTGAAACCGAACACATAGAGCGTGCTTTTGACCAAGATTTATTTATCCAAGAAATAACACACACGTTAAGTCCAGATGGAAGTAAGAAACGTTCGTTAATCTCATTCGGGTTTGAAGATGTAGATCCAAAAATTGATGAGATATTGGTGAAGAACGACAAAAACCAGTATTCACAGGACTATATTGACCTTACCAAAGATTTTTATTTAAAGGATTTATAGCACCATCTTCCAGTTTTTAAATTGTCAACTGTATTAACCACTTATCAAATGGTTGAGTAAGTTTGATTTGAAAAGATTAAATTTGCTCTGCTTACTATAGCGCCTCAAAAACATGAAAAAATTTATTATTTCCACCGCTGCCCTATTGTTAGGGTTATTTTCTTTTGCTCAAATCAATATGTCACAAGTCGGTTATCTTGACTTAAGAACTATGCATAACTCAGATTTAAATGACATCTGGGGATATACAGATGAAAATGGTAACGAATACGCCATAGTTGGTTTGATGGACGGAACTTCGGTGGTAGACATTTCAGATCCTGCAAACCCTGTAGAGATTTCTTATTTCCCTGGGGACAACTCAATTTGGAGGGATGTGAAAGTTTGGGGAGATTACGCTTATGTTACTACTGAAGCAACTCAAGGACTCGAAATCATTGATTTAACGCCACTACCAGGAAGTACAACCTTAACTTCAAGTCTATATTTTGGACCTAGTGGAAATGAATGGCAGTCAGCTCACAACATTTATATTGATGAAGGATATGCCTATATTTTTGGAGCTAACAGAGGTAACGGAGGCGTAATTATTTTAGATGTAAATACAACACCAGGTACACCAATTGAAATTGGAGAATTTGACGAATGGTATTGTCATGATGGATTTGTTCAGAATGATACCGGATATTTCTCTCATATCAATGATGGATTTTTCACCATAGTTGACTTGAACGACAAATCAAACCTTCAATTAACTGATGTAATTGGATCTTTGTCTACTTCTTCGGTGTTTACCCACAACTGCTGGGCATCTGCTAACGGTCAAGTATTGTACACAACAGATGAAAAAGAGAACGGATTTATTGATTCATATGACATCTCTGATCCTGCCAACCCAATTCAATTAGATATCATTCAATCTTCGCCAGGCAACAACATAATCCCGCACAATACGCATGTAAAAGGAGACCTAATCATTACATCTTACTACACAGACGGAGTCGTTGTTCATGATGTCTCTGATCCTTCAAACATGGTTGAAGTAGCAAATTTTGATACCTCACCGGATTATAACGGTAATACTTTTAACGGATGCTGGGGAGTTTATCCATTTTTTGCATCAGATAATTTAATCGCTTCGGATATTGAAAAGGGACTGTATGTATTGTCGATCGCCTCTACCCTTTCTGCTTACTTACAAGGTACTGTAACAAATGCTGGAACAGGTCAACCAATCAATAATGCCTTAATAGAAATTTTAGGAACCGCAATAAGTGATAATTCGGCAGTGTTAGGTGATTATTCAATTGGAAACTCTACAGCTGGAAATTATAATGTACGTTATTCTGCTCCTGGTTTTATTGATGATACGGTAAATGTAGATTTCATAACAGGGCAAGTAGTCACTAAAGATGTAGCATTAGTTCAAATTCCACTTTTCACAACAACGATTACGGTAATCGATCAAGAAACCCAATTACCGGTAGAAAATGCGAATGTAAAAGTTGACCACACACAACAATCTTTTGAAGGAATAACTGACGTTAACGGAGAAGTTTCGTTTGAACTGTTTTACGAGGACAACTACGATATCATTGCCGGAAAATGGCTTTATAATACGGCTTGTATTTCACCGCAAATGTTGACAATTGCGAATAATGATGTTCAAATTGAAATTGCTCCTGGAATTTATGACGACTTTAGTTTTGATTATGGCTGGACCAATTCAGCAACGGCATCAGCTGGTGACTGGGTGAGAGAAGTTCCGGTTGGAACGACAGGTGGAGGAGAGAATCCGAATCCATTTTCTGACGCAGGAACAGATTGCGGGGCTTTGGCTTATTTAACCGGAAATGGTGCCTCTAGTGTTGGAGGAGATGATGTTGATGGTGGATCAGTTGAATTACAATCCCCCATCTTTGATGTAACAGGTTATGTTAATCCAGGAATTGCATTGTCTTATTGGTTTTATAATGGTTTCGGATCAGGAACTCCAAATGACGATTACGAAATCAGGCTATCAAACGGAACAGACGAAGTACAATTAGAACTTTACGATTTAGGAAACGCTACACTTTCAGAATGGACTGAAGCTTCATTTAAAATATCTGACTATTTAACGCCAACCTCAACCATGAAATTGAAGTTTATTGCCTCTGATTACCCTAGTGGTCACGTAATGAAAGCGGGAGTTGACCATTTTAGAGTTGAAGAATTGTCAACAAGTGATTTAGCACAAGCTCAAACTGAAGTGATTTCAATTTACCCTAATCCGTCAACAGATTTCATTAATATAGTTGGTGCGAACAATGCTACTTATGAATTGCTTGATTTAAGTGGTCGATTAATTCAGAGCGGAGCAGTTTCTACTGAGATTTCAACAAAAGATGTAAGCCCTGGTTTATATATTATTGTTTTAAAAGACAACACTGGAGAAGTTTTAAAAACTCAGAAGCAACGAATTCAATAGTACCGATTTATCTCCTTAAATCGTCTACCGTTTTACTGTGATTTTCTCTATCACGCAACACCTTAGCCATTAATCCATAATAGATAAGTTGGCCTAGAAAACCGAACATTACAAGGAAATACCCTAGTGCTACGTGTATGGTTATAAACCCACTGTTTTTAGGACCGGTATCGCTGTTTACCTCAAAATACAAGCCTAACAAAGATAGAAGCCCTATACCTGATACTGCCAATGCCAAGACCAGTTTACTCTCGTTCTTGAAAAACGCTAAAGCGGTGCTTAATAATGCGGCAAACAAACACAAAATAGCAAATACTCTAGGTGGTGAGTACTCTTCGTCTGGATGATTGGCAGGATCATCACTTAGCATATCACTGCCCTGTTTAACTTCTGATCCTATAACCAATTCCACTCCACTTAATTCATCTATTGGTGTATCATTACATTTCACAATAAAAAATGGTAGAAAAAAGGCAATTAAAACTACTGCCGAAGAAATTTTGGGGATGCCGCTATATTTCTTGTATTTGAACGCCATTAGGCAATTTTAAATCCGATAACACAGACGTCATCTAATTGTTCAAATGATCCTTTCCAATCATCAAAATTCTTTTCAATAATTTGAAGTTGCTTTTTAATTTCTTCTTGGTGGATTTCTAGGAATAGTTTCTTCATAGAAGAAGACTTAAACTTTTTACCTTTTTCCCCACCAAATTGATCGGCATAGCCATCAGAAAAGATATAGACAACATCACCAGACTCTAACTGAATCTCTCGAGTAGTGAAAGGAGTTGAAGGATCAAACTTTCCTACGGGTTGTTTATCTCCCTTGGTCTCCATTAATTCTCCATTTCTAATTACCCAAATTGGGTTATTCGCTCCTGCAAACTTGATGGTATTTAATTTTTTATTCAATAAGCAAAGAGAAATATCCATTCCATCTTTGATGGTAGCACCAGACTCGTCTTTAGATTCACTTGTACTTTGCTCAAACTGTTCAACAACAAGTTCTTTTGTTTTATCAAGCAATAATCCTGGATCTTGAATATTAAACTCTCTTACCGTTCTGTTCAAGGCATTATTACATACAACAGAAACCATGGCCCCAGGAACACCATGACCTGTGCAATCAGCTGCTGCAAAAATAACCTCATCTTCAGAGAGCGGCTCTAACCAATAAAAATCACCGGCTACAATATCTTTTGGACGATACATCACAAAAGAATTAGGCAGATTTTGCGCGAATAGTTCATTTGACGGAAGAATTGCGTCTTGAATTCGCTTAGCATAGGTAATACTATCGGTGATTTCTTTTTGCTTTTCCTCAACTATTTCTTTTTGATGCTCTGCTTCTTCCCTTTGTTTTTCGGCTTCCTTTTTTTGTTCAACCACTTCTGCAGTTCGCTCGGTTACCGTTTGTTCTAGAAGTTCAGAACGTTTTTTCAAAGCCTTCATTCTTCCTTTAACAATCAAGAAAACAAGACCTAAAAACAATAATACAATTAAGCAATAGAACCACCATTGAGCCCAAAATGGTTTCTTTATTTCAAATGGAATTGAATAAATTTCACTCTCAACATCATAGGCATTTTTCACCTTGAATTGCAATTCGTAATCCCCACTTTGTAGATTATCAAACCGAACGGTATTTGCAGATCCGCATTCTATCCAACGATCATTTAACCCAACTAATTTGTACGAGAATTGGTGATCTGCTAATTGAAAAACTTGATTTGTATGAAATTCAAATGCTAAGAAGTTTTGATCATGTTCAAATCGATACCCACCCTTATTTATCGCATTGAATAATTCTTGATTAGCTAAATTTTCATTAACCGAAATACTTGATAACGTCAATACTATAGGATCATCTGGTAATTTTACATCATCTGGATTGAAAATTAAAATTCCATACATGGTCACAAAGTATAGGTTTCCTAATTCATCTTTCTGACCAATTGCAGGTAAAAAATTAGAGCCATTTACGCCTAATGTTTTTCCGTACCTCAACGATTCATCCGTATTCGGGTTCCAGCAGACCAATTCAGAAGTAAGCGCCATCCAAACGCGACCTTGATTATCCTTTATAATTGAGTTAACTCCTTCAGATTCTTTAAGTCCTGCTTTTTGAGAAATATTTTCACTTTTACCCGTTTCTTCGTTAAAAGTATAAAGTCCTTTTTTAGTTCCTATTAATATTTCTGGACCTGATTGCACCAAAGCACAAGTCACAGTGCTATCTGGAAAATAATAGTCTTTACTAGAGGGACTATACATTTGATAAGTAGAATCCTCAGGTTGAACTAACAAAAATCGGCCATCTTTTTCTGAAAAAAGCCAGCTTCCTTTATTGGTTAAAAAAGAAAAACGTTCAGAAATACCAACATCTACAATCATTAATGGTTTCGACTCTTTTAGTTGCTCATCATATTCTAAAATTCTGGAATTTTTAGAAGAATAAATATAAATCAGTCGGTCTACTTTATCTTCGTGTCTAAATCCAATTTTTCCTGTTCCGTACCCTTCATTATTTTTAATGATCTTATTTTCTTTAGGGTAAAACAAATGGGGATAAGTGTCATTAGAAAGATAAATTTTGTCTCCCATTACTTTAAAATGTTCAACACCTCTGTTTCTTCCATGCTCTTTTTTATCCGCTAATTTTGGGAATTTATAGTACTTAGATAAGCGCATTGTTTGGTAATCATACATCAACAATCCTAACTTAGAAGAAACATAAATTTCTGTTGAACTCCTGACATAAAATTGATTGACAGGGATATTTTGATTCGATCGATTGGAATATTCTAATTCCATATCTTTCCAATACATGGTTTTAAACCTATGGATGTAACCGCAATAAACGCTTACTGAATTGGTCCCATTTAAGATCCAAATGTTATCATAAGGATCCTTGCTAATTGACACCACACGATTACTTGGTAAACTAGAAGAGTTTACAGCATCACTTGAATGAAAATTAACCTCTTTAGTGTCTATATCTACGGCAATTACACCACTATTAATTGTGGTCATCCAAATCATATCTTCTGTCGCGGCAAAACCTCCTGTATTGGCTTGATTTTGTATAGTTTTATTGGCATCTCTCTCAAAAATTCTATCAATTCTTTCATTTTTCATGTCAATAAAAAGCGGTCCGCTATAGGAACCCAACCAATAGTTTCCATATTTATCTTGATGCACCCAATGAATAATTTTAATAGCAACGTTGATGTTTAAAATCATTGCTTCGTTATGGTGCGAAGTGAATTTTTCAAAATCAAAACGCTCATATTGTTCCGTTTGAGGATCAAAAAATACCGGATACGCCCCTTCTTTACTTCGTCCGTTAAAAAATGTCACAAAAAATTGATTGTTATCATCTATACTGATATCCTTTACATAAAAGCCATCATCATCTCTAGAAGTGGAGTCTCGAAACTGATAGATCTTAGAATTTTCGCCAGATAAATCGAACTTGACAAGCCCGGTACCCCAAGTGCACAACCAATATTGACCTTCTTTATCTTTCTCAACACGAACGACTACAGCAGTTAAAACGCTATCTGTTAATAACTCCTTTACATAAAAGTTTTCAAATTTTTCTTCGCTCGGCGTAAGTCTTGTGATAATCGCCGTGTCCAGATATGAAATCCAAAATTCATCTTTATCTACTTTTACAATGCCAATAATACTTTTAGATACTGGTCCAGTATTCATTCCTAATGAATCAACAGGAAATACTTTTTTAGTATAACCGTTATGACGAATGATTCCTTGTTCTGAGTTTGCCCAAAATGCACCTGATTCATCCCAAACTTGGTGCACCATTTTTTCAACTCCAAAATCTGAGGCTTGATAATTTTTAAACGAAACGTACTGTTGTGATTGCCCAAAAGAATAAATGGACAAATGCAAGAGGAAACACAATATGGCTAGCAGTTTACGCATCAGCCATAAATATACTATGAATTTAGTTTCTTAAGCAGAAAACATCATGAAGATTATGTTACTCCTAAGATTTCCTAGGAACGTAAACATTTTTCAAATGTTTGACGTCTTTTTGCAAATCTAGAATAGCCGCAGTCAACTCGCTTTCTTGGAATTCTTGCGTAGGCATGTCGCTTGAAATATAATTAACAAACTTCCATATCTCAACAATGCTATTTGCATGTACTTCATACGGAGCATAAGCCGGATTCGTGCTGCACAACTGAAAAGACTGACTATCATTCAATCGTTTGTATACATTTTTAAAAACGATTCCGTCATCCAAGGTTACTACAATATGCGGATACCCATCTTTAATATTGCTCCAATTGTCAACATATTCTCCTATTACATAGGATCCATCAGAAACAGGCGGCATAGAGTCCCCTTTAATCGGAAAAGACCTGTACTTTCTATCTTTCTTTAAAAACGGTAGTTGAAAAGTTGGTAAAACTGAAATAAACTCAGGATCTGAAAACCCAGTAGTATAACCAGCTCTTGCTTTTTCTGAAACTAATTCAATGTTATCGTTATTTTCTCCATCTACAGTCATGGCGATAATTCTAACATTTTTACCTTCAACATCCACATCAATCCCTTTGTCAATTTTATCCCACTCTGTTTCTGAGACTTTTGTTAAATCTCTTTTAATGAGTTTATCTAAAGACAAATTATAGTACTCACTGAATTTGATTAAAGTACTCAGGTTAGGCTCTGCCACACCGTTTTCATAACCACTATACGAAGATCTCGTCAAGCCTAAATCTCCTGCTATCTCTTCTTGCGAAACACCTTTTCGTTTGCGCAATAATTTCAGATTTTCTCCTATCATATCGTTTCATTTACTACCTCTACCAAAAGGGAAATGATTAATATCTAGTCAAATATAATAAAAAAAGATGAAAAACTAATCGTTAAATTTAATTGGTTGAATAAAAACTTCTTTTAAGGTACTTAGGTCTTCTGTAGAAAAGAGTTTAAATTTTTGTGAACCATGGCTAAAGGTATAAATAGAATACCAGCCTAAAAACTCTTTGTTTACGAACTTTGCTTTTAATTTCAGCTTAAATGTTTTGCTTTTATTTAAGGAATAAAAACTTGGTCTGAAATATACTTGTTCATCCCCTATCTTCAAACGATTGATTTCTCCAAAAAAGCTTGCTTCTCTTTTATTTTTGGGATGCTCAAAAAATGAACGTGGTTCATCTATTCGTTTTACTCTGCCATTTTCTAGGTAGATGATCTTATCCGCCCATTCCATGGCCTCTATTCCGTTATGAGTCACCATTACCACAGCAATTTTATGTTTCTTGATGTAAGAACGTAGATGCTTTGTTATTTTATTCTTCGTTTGAAAATCTAATTGATTAAAAGGCTCATCTAGGAGTAGTAATTCGGGTTCATCTGCTAAGGCCCTTGCAATAGCCAACCGTTGTTGCTGGCCACCTGAAATTTGTTTCGTGGTTTTATCTTTGTGCTTGGTTAATCGGGTTAGACGCAGCAGTGTTTGTACTCTTTGATCTTGATATTCTTTATTGAACTGTAATAAACGGAGACGGATATTTTCTTCAACCGTGTGAAAAGTATCTAAATCAAAATCTTGGTTGACCAGTTTAATTAGTTCATGCCCTGGAACTAATTTTTCAGAAGGATCTTTTACAGGTTCATTCAAGAATAATATGTCACCCGATTGATAGTTAAGAAGTCCTGCAATTGCTTTTAAAACGGTAGTTTTTCCATCACCTGAACTTCCCAAAATTACAGCAACCTCTCCTTTTGCAACTTCAAAACTGCACTTTTTCACAACAGGCTTATCCTGATAGGCAATCGTAAGATCTTTAACTTGTAAAATGGACATATCTATTACTAAATTAGGAATAGAATGAGCGCAATAAATAAATGGAGGTTTAAGTTCTTAACAAGAATTATTCAAAAACTGTCACGGTTCTGACATCATAATCACCGCCTGCTAACCAGAATCTGAACTCATAGGTTCCCGGAAAACCAATATCAATGTTGTAATCTATTTGATGCTCAACCAATTCTAGTTTACAAGAACATCCTGTATATTTGGTAACCATCTTAACTTCAAAAGACTTATTGTTTTGAGTAACTTCAAAACGTTCAAACTCTCCACAACTGCTTTCAGTCACGTATTGAACATTCACCGGATAATTAGACCCGGCTTTCACACTATCCGGAAACGTACTAATGATTGTGCTCGCTTCTCGCTCTTCTGTGCATGGACTAGTTCCTTCAGTTTCACATGATGTCAGCAATAATGCTGCTAAAAATCCTATTAAAAATAAATACTTTATCATTTATTAAATCCTTCTACTAAAATTGTACAAGACTTATTAAAAGGCGCTGGATTTGATGCTTTTGGATGTTGAACATTGATAATCATGTCTCCATTTGGCAAAAATATCACCCCTGTTGTTTCTGCCCCTAAAGGCGCAACGCAAAACCTTTTTAAATCATCTACGGTTGGATATTCAATTGACATATCTAGAAAGTAGATTTCGTTGTAAAACTCCTTTTTCAGTTCAGCTTCTTTTCCTACCCTACCTCTATCGTACCAATTTATATCTTCACTTAAAACGAGATATGTCTTGTTATTTATGGTAACGGATGTATTACAGTCAGGGTTGGAGAAAACACCTGAAGAATCGCTGAACATACCTCCTTCAAGGTATGAACGCATCATATTTGTAGACGGATCGAATTCTAAAATACGTCCATAACAATCATCCATCTTTCCATCCACATCTGTTAACCAATCTGTCACCCAGTTCGGAACGGTTCCTCCTAAAGCTAATGATTGATCCCAATTGAAGAAATCTTCTCCAGTTTCTGAAATGTACAGTTTGCCATTAATTTCTTCAATCCACTCATGTCTGATGATCATTGTTGCCCCTTTTTGAACAGCAATTTTTCTGCAGTTAACCAGTGAAGTGGTATCCATTGGTAATTTCAACCATGACCCTGACTCACCATCTATAGATTGCTTGTAGGCATACAATTGACCATTATCGAAATCACATGACTTCTCCATTTCTAATTTCATGAAGACTCCCGGACTGTAATCATCTGTGATGTATGCCGTTTTGCCATCTGCCATGACATGTACATCTTCGTGTACCAATTTACCCATGGTCATATGTCTTTTTACAACTTTTCTTTCTCGCGGATCAACTTCTACAACATAGCCCATATTCTCCCACATCTCTCTTCCGTTTCCGAAATCTCGATTTTCTAAACCTTTAGATGTAAAATATTCGTTATCATACCCCCAGGTCTCTTCGCATGTTAGTACGTTTCCGTTAGGAGCTAGACTACCGCCACAGTTTCTATCGGTAAATCCAACCGCACTGAAATCAATATGATGAAAATCACTAGTAATTTCCCAACCATTTTCTCCCAACTCAATATCAAATACGGTCGCTCCTCCACCATCCCCTAAGTCAGGATTTGCTGCACTGGTTTCATGAGATATATAAAGAATTCCTTTTGTTTCAGGTGATGCTGCATCTGGAATAAAGACACTAAGGTCATGTTTTCCTTTAGCTGGAAACTTGTCTCCATTATCTTTTACTACCATATCCCGACCCTCAGAAAAAAGTACTTTATAAGAAAAGCCTTCAGGCAGGATGATATCGGTTGTATTATAATTAGAAGCGATTGGCTCAAAAATCGGAATGGTGTCAATTACTTCTAATGTGTCTTCAGTTTCAACTACTAAATCTTGGGCATTTTCTATTTCTTGCTCAGTAGAACAAGCTATGAACAAAAATGGAATCGCAAATGGTATTATTCTCTTCATATCAATGAATTGGGCTGCAAAAATACGATTTTTAAGGTTCGAAAAAAACTTCACCGTATTAAATCTCCGTTAAAGTTCGATTCCAATAACACTTCGACTCTCTTCAACTGCGCAGAGCCACCGCTAAAGCTATGGCAACACGCAGTCAGTGCCACCGCTAAAGCTTAGGCGACACGCGGTCAGTGTAAATTGCAACTTTGGAATCGACTGAACTAAAGTTCGATTCCAATAACGCAGATATCATCTAGTTGTTCGAAGTCTCCACGCCAAGTATTGAAAGATTCTGTTAAAACATCCTTTTGCTCTGGGAGCCCAAGATTGGTAGTTTGAAGTATGAGTTCTTTAAAATTCTTTGTTTTAAATTTTTTCCCTTTTTCTCCTCCAAACTGGTCGGCATAGCCGTCAGAAGTGAGATAAATTCGATCTCCTTTTTCTAAAATTAATTCAGTGGTTTTGAACGGAACTCGATCTTCAAATTTTCCTACAGGCTGTTTACTTGCTTTAACTTCAAAAAGTCGACTATCTGATTGCTCAGACTCCATTACTATAGACATCACCCCAACATCTTCTCTCTTTGAGGTGATCCATAAATTGTTATGCGCACCGGCGAACTTTACTTTTGATGTTCCATTAGGTAGCTTTTCTATTGAGACCATTGCGATATCCATCCCATCCTTCACCTCTTCTTGACTTCTGTCAAAACGCTCAATAACTAGATCTGTTGTTTTATCTAATATTTGACCAGGTTCACATAATTTATGTTGCAATACAGATTGATTTAACGCATTTGAACAAACCACTGAAACCATAGCTCCCGGAACACCATGACCTGTGCAGTCTGCTGCCGCAATAAAATTGACCTCATTACCAGAGTGTTCACAGACAGTTGATTCCATCCAATAAAAATCACCTGCAACAATATCTTTGGGTTGATAATAAATGAAGTTCTTCTCAAATTTTTCGTTAACATCTTTTATTGGAGGTAGAATGGCTTCTTGCAATCTTTTAGCGTACTTGATACTATCAAGAACCTCTTCATTTTTATGCTCTATTATCTTTTTCTGCTCTGAAATTTCATTGAAAGATGTTTGCAGTAATTTCTCTGCCTCTTTTCTCAGACTTACTTCTTTCTTCAATTTTCTGTTCCAGTAATAAAAAGAACCGAAAATAAAAAGAACTATAGAGGCCGATATTAATGCAATTCTGGACACCTTTTTCATATCAACTCCGTGTTCGTATTGAACAGTAATCCATTTATTCATGATTTCGCTCTTTTCTTTTGGCGAAATAGCATCCATTCCTTTTTCAAGTATGCTCATCAAAATAGAATCTCCTTCACATACTCCCATTTTTATGTCAATTGCGGGATAAGGTGTGGAAGAAGCGATTTTCAGATTATCAAAGCCTCCGTAATTCATATAGTGACTGGCTACAATCACATTTGTGACTGTCGCTTCAGCTTCTCCTGTCGAAACTGCAAGTAAACATTCGTTGATAGAACCTTTTTTTATGAAATTCATATCAATTGAATCTGCTTTTAACAAATCACTAATTTGATACCCTTCTACTATCGCCACGTTCTTGCCAGTTAAATCATTTACCCCGCCAATAAAATCGCCTTCTTTTTCTGAAACTATAACGAATGAATAGGAAAAAAAAGATTTCGTAAAATCTAAAAATTCTTCCCTTCTTGGATTTTGAGCGAGTGCAGGCAGAAAATGAACTTTTTTATTCTTCGCTAAATCTTCGGCTTGAGCCCAATCTTTGATGTTTGGATAGGGTTGAAAATTAATACCAGATTTCTCTCCAATAACCTTGAGGTAATCTGCTGTAACACCTGAGTGTTCACCATTCTCATCTATAAATTCTAAAGGTCTCCAACCTGGGTCGTAACCAAAAAAAACGGTATCATGGTTTTTAATCCATTCTGATTCCTCTAAGGAAAGGCTGAGACCCTGTGCCAACATGCCAGAATGAATCAATAACACCGAAAAGAGCGTCAAAATTCGTATCATAATCGTAAAATCAATCTGTTAGTTCAAATGTAAAAACAGATAACCATATTTCTTCTACGTAATTTACCGTATATTAAAAAAGCCCGACTTCAAAAGAAATCGGGCTTTTTGAAAAAATGTAGTATAAACTTAAGCGTTAACTTCAAGCAATCCGTTTGTTTTCTTAACACCTTCAGCAGACTCTGCTAAATGTGCTTTTTCAGCATCACTCAATGACACCTCAACGATTTTTTCTATTCCGTTTTTCCCTAAAATACAAGGAACTCCGATCGATAAATCATTTAAACCATATTCACCTTCTAATAAAGCTGAACATGGGAACATTTTTTGAGAATCTAATGCAATTGCTTTAACCAATTCAGAAACAGCTGCACCTGGTGCGTACCACGCAGAGGTTCCTAATAAGCCAGTAAGTGTAGCTCCACCAACTTTCGTGTCTTGAACGATTTGATCCATTCTAGCTGCATCTAAAAATTCAGAAACGGCAACAGAATTTCTTGTTGCTTTTTCAATTAACGGAACCATTCCTTTATCAGAGTGTCCACCAACTACCATTCCGTCAACATCAGATGTAGGACAACCTAAAGCTTCTGCTAATCTGTATTTGAAACGAGCTGAATCTAAAGCTCCACCCATTCCAATAATTCTATTCTTAGGAAGGTTAGTTGACTTATGTACTAAATAAGTCATAGTATCCATTGGATTAGAAACCACAATGATAATTACATTTGGAGATGCCTCAACTAACGCAGATGAAACAGTTTTTACAATACCAGCATTGATACCGATTAACTCTTCTCTTGTCATTCCTGGTTTTCTAGGAATTCCTGAAGTAATAACTGCTACATCTGATCCAGCTGTTTTGCTGTAATCATTTGTTGAACCAGTGATCATGGTATCAAAACCATTTAACGAAGATGTTTGCATAAGGTCCATTGCTTTTCCTTCAGCGTATCCTTCTTTAATGTCAAGAAGAACTACTTCTTCTGCAAAATTTTTCATTGCAATGTACTCTGCGCAACTTGCGCCTACTGCACCTGCTCCAACTACTGTAACTTTCATATTGTGTTAATTGTTATAGATTAATAAGTGATTAAAGTGGATACGAATTTAATAAATTTTCTCTGCCTTTAATCAATTTTGGTATGTCAATAATGAAAATCTATCAAGAATTTTAATTATCATTGGCAACCCTCTAATTATTCATTCGTTTATCAAATGTAAAACCAGTGGAAACTAAAGAAGAACTTCAGATAATAGTTGATGGCTGCATTAAAGGCAAGCGCAAATATCAGAAGAGGCTGTTCGAGATGTTTTATGGAAAAATGATGGGTGTATGTATGCGTTACGCCAAAGATCAAGACGAAGCGCAAGACATGGTTCAAAATGGATTCATTAAAATTTTCAAGAAGCTGGATGTTTACAATTTTGAAGGTTCTTTGGAAGGATGGATTAGAAGAATAATGGTCAACACAGCAATCGACCAGATAAGGAAAAACAAACGTGATCCTTTTTCGATTGAAGATGACCAAAGAGTTCAGAATATTGAAGAGGATGTTCCTTTTTCAGAAGATGATGAAGAAGAAACAAAAATTCAAGCTGAACATGCAATTAAGGCGATAAGTGGATTATCTCCAGCGTATAGAACAGTTTTTAACATGTATGTTATGGAAGGTTTTACACACAAAGAAATTGCAGAGTACTTAGGAATAAGTGAAGGAACTTCTAAATCTAACCTGGCAAAGGCAAAACAGAAATTAAGAGCCGAATTGAGCTTAAAGTTTGAAAGGCATTAAGAATATTGAAATGGATAAATTTGAAAAAATCATCAAGCAAGCAGTTGAGGGCTACGAAGCGCCTTTCAACCCGCAAGCCTGGGAGAACGTGAGCAGCGATCTCGGTGATTCTTTTGATCACAAGATGAAAGAATCTGCTGAGGGATTTGAAGCTCCTTACAGCCCAGCAGCTTGGGAAGCAGTGAGCAGCCAATTAGGTCCTGCTTATTCTGTATGGAAATGGGTTGCTGGATCTGCTGCAGTTGTTGCTGCTATTGTAGGAACAGTTTACTTTACTTCTACTCCAGATGATAATACAGTTATTTCTGACACCAATGATAATACTTCAGAGGAGTTAGCAACTAATAATGTTGAAACTAATTCAGAATTAACGAATAAAACTTTTGATACGAATAGCAATGACGTTATTGCTGAAAACAATGATGAAATTGTAGATAACAGTGCTAATAATAATGTTGAAAACAATGGTCAATCTATTGATCAAAACAACACTCCTAACAATTTAAACAATGGTGGACCTGACTTAACGAACAACCACATTGAAGGAAATGATGTAAACAATAACAACGGAAATGATAACACTGCAAATCATAACAACGACAATGGACTTTCTGATCAACCAACTGTTGAAACTGAAAAAGTTTATGAATCGGATGGAAAATTCACTTTAAGTAGCACCGTTATTTGTGCAGGTGAAAAATGTGTTGTAGTTCCTACTAACGCGAATAGCGAGTTAAAATATGTTTGGAATTTTGGAGATGGATCTTTAGCCTCAGGAATCACAGTAGATCATAAATATGAAAGAGCTGGAGAATTCACCATTAGTTTAGAAGTTAAGCATCCTAACACGAACAAAACGATTGCATCTACCAAAGAAACAATTGTAGTGAATGCGCTTCCTAAAACTGATTTCACTTGGGAACAAACAAATGAAATTTTACCGGCAGTTAACTTTATAAACTTAACTGATGAAGCTGTTCAATGGGCTTGGAACATTAAAGGATTAAAGCAATCGACTCAAAATGACTTTGAATATACGTTCCGAAAAGCCGGAAAGTACATGGTTGATTTAACTGCGGTGAATGAATACGGATGTCAAAAATCAGTTCAGAAAACAATTCTAATTGAAAAAGATTACAACCTATTGGCTCCAACAGCATTCTCACCAAATGGAGATTTCCAAAACGATAAATTTATTCCTAAAGCTCTTCAAATCATGGAAGATGTTCAGTTCACTATGAACATTATGGATAAATCAGGAGAATTAGTTTATACTACACAAAATGTAAACGAACCTTGGGATGGTGTTAACATGAACGATAACGCTCAACTTCCAGCTGGTTCTGCTTATATCTGGAGAGTTGTTTTAACCAATAAAAATGGTGAAAAAGAACTGTACGAAGGACAAGTAATAATTATTAGATAGATCAAATGGTTTGATTTATTTTCTTTGCAAAAAAATGGGCTCAATTAATTGAGCCCATTTTTTATTTAATTCTATCTTGAAATTGTTGTTCTAAATTTTCTATTAATTTTTGATGCATTTGTTTTTCTTCATCTGAAGCATTCATAAACCTATGCGCCTTAGCTTTATTTAGATTTCGTTTTATCTTACAAACCGCTTCTGTGTTTTTAGAAAAATAAGTATCCACCAACTTTTCGTAAATATAATTTACGGCCATTTCATTAGGATGAACCATATCTTCTTTAAAGTAGCGGTAATCGCGCAGCTCATCCATTACAATTTCATAAGACGGGAAATAATGTACCCCTTCAAATTTATCCTGTAGTTTATGAATTATTAGATGCAGTATACCTTTTGATATGTTATTTTCTCTTAAACCATTTTTAGCATGACGAACTGGGCTAACTGTAAAGACAACTTTCAGTTTTGGATTTAATCGTTGCCATCCAGAAATCACTGACATCCATTTGATGTATTCTTTATCTACATCTAGAAGACATTTCTCAAACTCTTTAGCGGGTAACTTATGACAATTAGCCACCAAATCACCTGTCTTTAAATACTTATGAACCCAGGCGGTGCCGAACGTCACGAAAACAACTTTAGCTTCGGATAATTGATCCCAAAAAAGCATCTTCTTTTTCATGACCAATTTTGCCAACTCTTCTGGTGATTCTCCAATAATTGAGGAATGAAAATTCGAATTAACTGCACCACCAGAAGTGGCCACCGTGACCCCAGATAAATTATTATTGTTGAATTCAACTGCAATTGCTCTTCTAATTGAAGCAGGATCAAACAAAATCCCTAAAGGGTTGATGAGGGTTTTGAATCCGTCATCTTTCAGTTGTTTTCCAATATTATCTGCAAAGCACGAACCGATACAAACAATGGCATCCTTATGATTTATTTTAAAATCACTTTCTGGAATTTTTGTTTCTAAAATCAGTTTCATTGCTCTAAATTAAATGCTGTTTGAATACTAGGCAAAAAATCGGCTTTATTTTCTAAAAATCGCAGTTTAGAATCTGCAATGAGCAATACCCCATCACAATTTTCTTCAATTTGATCTAAATGATGCGTTGAAAAGATGATCAGTTTATTTTCAGATTCCGCCAACTCTTTTAAAATTTTAATGAGTTCTATTCTGTTGACCACATCTAAAAAAGCAGCAGGTTCATCTAACAGGATGATTGGTGTATCTTGAACAAAGGCTCTGCCAATCATTACCAACTGTTTTTCTCCATCACTCAAACTTGAAAAACTTCTATTCAAAAATTGGCTAATGTTTAGCTGTTGTGTAATTTTACGAACAATAGCCAAATCATCTGTAGTAGTCTTACCCATAAATCCTTGATGCGGAATTCTACCTAAAACCATTATGTCCTCTACTCTATTGTCTCCATAAACTTCAGGTTTAGTGAAAACGATAGCAATGGTTTTAGCCAAGTCTGCTTTTTTAAGGCGATTAAGTTCTTGTCCGTTAACCAAAAACTCTCCATTGCTTAAAGGAAAGGACTGTAACAAGGATTGAAACAAACTAGATTTCCCTGCCCCATTTCGTCCTATTAAGGCAATTAGTCCCTCTTTCAACTCAATATTATCTGAATTGAACAATAGGCGTTGACCTACCTTTAACGTTATGTTTTTAAGACTTAGCAAATTGATGATTGAGTTTTACAATAGTCCAAATTATAATTGGTGCTCCAATTATAGCAGTAACTGTATTTAAGGGTAATGAATTATCTGACCACCTAACGATTAAATCTGAAGCTAAACCTAAAAAGGCGCCACCTAAAAAACAAACAGGAATAAACCAGGCATATTTTCTTGATTTCAACACCAAAATTATCAATTGAGGCACGGCAATTCCAATAAAACTTATTGGTCCACAATATACCGTTACAACTGCTGCCAAAACACTGGTAATTAAAACGATTAGAAAGCGTAAGCTCTTCATATTTACACCCAATGATTTTGCATATCCCTCTCCTAACACTAGTGCGTTTAAGCTTTTGGAAAGTAAAAGAGAGAAAAAGACAAATACTACTATAATCAAAGTAAACAAGGCTACTTCAGCCGAAGATAATTTTTCAAAACTACCAAGCCCCCAAATGACATACGCCCTGGTTTCGGCCTCAGTTGCTGCCAAGAACAGTACATTGACCAAGGCAGAAACAAAATAGCCAATCATTAATCCAACCACCAACAAAGTAATTTGATTTTTAATGTATTTGGATAGAAAAAGTAAAAGTAATAAAACAGAAAATGCTCCGACAACCCCTGCGATTATAATCGCCGAACTTTGAAAAAATGAACTCAACGTTAATCCTCCCATAACGACCAATGCTACTCCTAAAGATGCTCCTGAAGTCACACCTAGCACCCCTGGTCCAGCCAAAGGGTTTCTAAAGAATACTTGCAAAATTAATCCAGATACTGCGAGTGCACCTCCCCCCATTATCGCTACAATTGAACGGTTTAATCTATGTTCAACTATAAAAGACCAAGTTGAATTTTCAGCGGTACCTCCAGTTAAAATCGTTAAGGTTTGATTAAAAGGAACATTTCCATCTCCAAATGAAAGATTGAGTACAAAAAACAGTACAATCCCAGCGATCAATGCTGCAGCAACTATTATGTCAGATGATTTCTTCAATTCAATTGCTAATTTATAGCTATTTCAGCAAATGAAAATATTTAGGTTGGTGATCGTCAATTTTATGAATCGCAAAAAGGATATCTCTCAACATAACATCTGGTTCAATAACACCTGAAAGGAAATAATCAGAGGTAGCTGAATTACAAAAAATTACCTGCTCATTTTGAACCGATTTAAAGTTTTGATACACTTCACTTTCATTTTTTAAATCTGATAAACTGAATCCTGCCGGCCTACTAGCAATTATGACCCAGTAATTGGCAATTCCTCCATTTGCCCAAATCTCTTCTTTGGTGTGTGGCGTATTTTCGGTACCGGTTTCTTCTGAGTAAAAATAACTCATTCCGGCATCTTCAAATAAAGTAACGACCAAAGAATTAGCTGAAGGTGTATACCAAGTATCACCAAATGGCAGATTAAAAATAAATCTCAAATTCGTGTCTTTCTCAGCTATCTTCAAGCCATTGTAGTTGGCTTTAACTTCGTTATAATAATTATTGGCTGCCTCTTCTTTTCCGTATAAAACCCCGAAAAGTTTTATCCATTCAAGCCTTGCGAGGGGAGATTGTTCTAAATATTCTGCAATCATGAAAGTTGGAATACCTTTTTCGGATAATTCTTTAACCTCTTCAGCAGCAAACGGATAAACTAAGAACAAATCAGGATTGGTAGATAATATTTTTTCGAATTGTACACTTTCTCCGGCACAGATTTCTTCAGTTCTGGTTTGCTTTAGTTGATCTAGTATATCTTCATTTGATATAAACTCAAGTCCACAATGTCCTGAAACGGACTTTAGTTCATTCAAATAACTTATATAAGCAAGATGTGTACTTGACTGACAACAAATTGAAGTCAATTGTTCTGAAGTTGTCTTTCTTTTTGGACTCTTTACAAATCCTGCATGCGGAATGAAAAGCGTGTCAAGAAACGGAGCGTTGCCCTCTATGGATTTCGTAATTAATGCCGTATAAGTTGACTCATAAATCAACTCAAAACCTTGGGCATCTTCTACTTGCAGTTCTAATGAAGATTGTTCGCTATAACTCTCGTCATTATCATTTTGATCTTGATGATTAATGCAAGAGCAAAGAAAAAGTAAGGCAATTAAAGTAAATCTCATGATTTCTTCAGCTTGTTCGTATAATCAACCGTAAAATCTAGAATAGATTTCCAACCTTCCCATTCTCCTGAATCTGTAATAGAACTATTGTGCCAAACGCACATGAAAAGTCCTCCAACATTAGCAACTTCATCAATCAGGTTTTTGACTTTTTCTTGTGCTTTTGAGATGTCTAATTTTAAATAATCTTTTAAAGCGCTATCCATATAAGCAAATGGGAACACTAACAAATTACTTGATTCATTTTTTGCCAGGTCAAAGTGGTAATAAGGAAAAGAGGTTCCTGCTCTAAATCCAACGTTATCAGCATACCCCATTGAATAGTCCTTTTTAATACCGTTTTCTAACAAAATCTGATAGGATTTTGGAATCTCGTATCGTAAGAAATGAAATCTATTTTTTGTGATTTCGTGCCCTACTATTTGCTCTAAACGTTTTGTTTCTTTGAGTTGAACATCAGCTTTTAAAAATGAATTATACCCAGGGTGAATTCCCATTCCTCCTGAAGAGTTAAGTCCTCTTATCAAGGATTGATATTCTTGATTTTTCCAGCTTATATTTTTGTCATACTTTCCGTAATCGCTTAAAAGTGAAAAGCATATAATACGATTCAATTTTGTTGAAATATGCACAATCTCTGAATAGGTGTCATACGGGTCTTTCTTTCTGTTCAACAGCACTTTCAATCTCCCATCTCCCATCCCTTTGGCAACAGAACCTAAAGTTCGCCAAAGCGGCCGCCCCTTGTAGGCCCACGCAACATCAATATCAAAAGAAGGAACACATTCAAATTTATCCAGCACTGCCTGATAATTTAGCCCCAAATCTTCCCACAGTTTTTTGACCATTATATCAGCCACGGGCTTACCTAGCACACCTAACTTAAATTGTTGACTAGAGATGGAGCGATAGCGACCATGTTGATCTTTCTCATGTTTTTGATACTCTTCATATCTACTAATCAAAAAAAACGCGGTAGCCAAAGGGTCGTATACGTCTCCAATAAAAAAGAGATCTTCTTTTTTGCTCAGTCGCAACTCTTGGTTGATTCCGTCTTCAAAAAGCAAAGCAGATGGTTGAATCTGAAACACCCCTTCTATTATTTCATTAGAATAATTTAATTTTAGGCCTTCCGTCTTTTTGAATGCATCAAGGTCTGTATACAATTCAAATTCTTCTTCTTTTTCTGTAAAAAAGAACGATAAAGTATGAATTAATCTGTCAGATTTAGTTGCTGCGTAGATTGCTATCATCCTAGTTGGCTTATTACTTCTTGACAAATGAATTGAGCTGCTTTACCATCTCCGTAAAATGCAGGAAAACTTAAATTACTAGCAGCTGAAAGCGTCTGATATCCTTCAATTATTTTTGATTTATCTGCGTCACATATAATGGCGTTGCCATTGTCAACAATTTCTTTCCATTCCGTTTCTGACCTTAATATCAAACAAGGAGTTTCAAAGAAAAATGCCTCTTTCTGCAAGCCTCCACTATCCGTAATGATCATTTTTGCATGCTTTTCTAGCGCAATAACATCCAAAAACGAAACCGGCGGAATTAACTTTATCAGAGGATGTGATTTTATTTCGCTGTAGAAATCTGAAGACAAATTCACTTCCATCATTTTTTTGGTTCGAGGATGCAAAGGCAACACTATTGGTATATTACCACTATCCGCGATCTGAATTAGAGCTTCAAAAATGGCGGTTAACCTTTTGGGATCATCCGTATTATTATCTCTATGAATGGTGGATAAAATGAACGCTTGGTTCAGCTTCAAATTATCAATAATTCTAGATTTAGTTTCTGATAAAGCAGAAAAGTGAAGAGAATTATCAAACATCACATCTCCGCAGTGGTACACTTTAGGATTATCAATAGAAAAAGGTGGTTTGTTATTGATTTCAAATCCTTCTTTTTTCAAATTCTCAATTCCAGTTTTGGTAGGAGCAAACAGTAGCGTAGACATGTGGTCACAAGCAATTCTGTTTATTTCTTCAGGCATTGTTTTATTAAAAGACCGCAGCCCCGCTTCAATGTGAACAAGTGGAACTTGTAATTTAGACGCCGCTAAACCTCCTGCTACAGTAGAGTTTGTATCACCATAAACTAAAACTGCATCTGGTTGCTCTTCTAAGATTATCGCTTCTATTCCGCTTAGCATTTTGGCTGTTTGGGCACCATGATTTCCAGAGCCAACGGCCAGGTTATAATCTGGTTTGGGAATATTTAATTCTTCAAAAAACACATTTGACATGTTCTCATCATAATGTTGACCGGTATGCACAATTATTTCATGCAGCTTATCGGCAAAATTTTCACTGATAGCTCTGCTAATAGCTGCTGCTTTGATAATTTGAGGCCTGGCCCCAATAATTGTAACGATCTTCATGTAAGATTTAAATTAACCCGTTATCTGCAAAGCTATAAAAAGACTCGTCAGTAATAATTAAATGATCTAAAATTGGTAAATCTATGAACCGCCCAAATTCTTTCAGCTTGTTGGTGATTTCAATATCTGATTGGCTAGGTTGCAGATTACCAGAAGGATGGTTGTGACAAATTATAATTGCACTTGCTGCTTTTTCTAGGGCTTTTTTAAATATCATTTTTCCATCAACAGCAGTTCCGCTAAATCCTCCTGCCGAAATTTGCTCAACAAACTTTACCTTGTTTGCCCTGCTTAGCACCAACATATAAAACTCCTCATGATCAATATCTGCAAACTTTGGACGCATTATACTAAAAACGTCTTTAGCGCTTTTTATTGCCTTCGTTTTATCAAATTGTTCTGGAGTCCTTCTTCTACCTAACTCTAAAGCGGCCGCTATTGATATTGCTTTGGCTTCTCCAATCCCTTTATACTTCATTAAATCATCTAAAGAAAGTCGTGCTAGCTTGTTCAAATCTCCTTGCGTATCCTTTAAAATTTCTTGACACAATTGCACTGCTGTTTTTTCTCTGGTACCAGATCCAATCAAAATGGCTAAAATTTCAGCATCAGACAAAGCCGCCCTTCCTTTTTCCATTAATTTTTCTCTTGGCTGATCGTCTGGTGATAAATCCTTAAGTGTTATGTAATTGGCCATAACCCAAATCTAAAAAAAAAGCACAAAAAAACCCTCTCATTCCTGAGAGGGTTTCAAAATTCTTATTGTTCTATTTAGAACTTTAAAGAGATACCACCAGATAAAACTGGTCCACCTAATCCAATTTCAGCGTTTAATCCGATATTGTCAGTGAAATAATATCTAGCTCCTAAAGCAGCTCTAAAAGCAACTGGTAATAAAGATCCAGTAGCAGATGGCTCATCAAAATCAGGATCAGTAGACTCATATTTCCAGATTCTAGTGTTGTATCCTGCTCCACCTCCAATGTATGCATCTAAGGCATCAGTTTGAACGAAGTGATAGTTAAATCTTAATAAAACTCTAATTCTTTGCATTGAAGCTTTATCTGTATAAGTTACCGAATTCCCTAAAGAATCAGTGCTATTATAATCCCCTGTGATTCCTGCTGAGTTATAAATAAAATCAAGCCCTAAACCTAAGTTATCGGCTAACATATATTCAACTCTTAACCCTAATGGTCCGATACCTGTTGCCTTCGTATTCACTGCATCTTCGTTAATTGACGCAGACATTAGGCTTTTTCCAATATTAGGATATCCGTAATAAGGATCAATAATAATGTTTCCTTCTTCAACTTGCGCAGAAGCTGGGTTTGCTGCTAACAAAAGTCCTACTGTTGCAGCGATCATTAATAATTTCTTCTTCATAATTTTAGTTTTACTTCCCCTATTTTACGTAGGGAATTTGATTTGGTTACGTGCCCAAAATTACAATTATTATGCCAATTCATTGACTATCCTTAATTTTAAAATTTTACCTATTTTCGTGTGATGAAATTTATAGTCACACTATCTATACTTTGCCTTAATTATTGCTGTTATTCTCAGTCTTTTGGTTCCATTTATAACCAATCATCTAAATTAAGTTTAGGCTATTCTAGTGAGCAGTTAGATCATACCATACTAAAAAACGGTATCAATGATACTGGTGCGGTTCAAATGAGTTTTAAAAGTTGGGCGCCTTCGGTATCTTATACACATGACTTTATATTTGGTGATGTGATTACACTTTCTGCGAATGTTGGATTTCAATACATGAACATGGAATATGGCGGGCAAAAATATGGTGGAACTTTCTTATATACCGGAATCGCTCCTAGCGCGACCTTATTTCATAGAGCGAACTGGGAGTATTACATTAAGTTGAAATTAGGCGGATTGTTTTATTTTCATAATCCCGATATTATACCGGAACCAGCGAGAAGATTTTTCCCTGAAAAGGCTAACTTTTTTACAGGTGTTACCTTAGGTGGTTTCAATTTCTTTTTCACTGAGCACTTAGGCATGAATATAGAATTATCTGTCTGGTCACCAGAGATGATAACAGCCGGAATCACTTACCGATTTTATGGCAAACAACTAAAAGGATTAAAAGGAAAATAATGAAGCAACTAATTTATATAGTACCATTTATACTGTTGTCATGTGGAACAACAGAAGAGCAAGAACTTGAAAACACGATTGAAGATGCAGTTGAAAATGGAATGGAGACCGAAATGGTCGAGATTCCGGAACCAGAATCTAAAACGACTTATACTGAAGATTGTGATAATGCCACTTTTAATCAATTACTTTCTGAAAAACAGGGCTTATTAATTGACGTAAGAACACCAGAAGAGTATGCGCAAGGCCACATCCCAAACGCAATTAATATCGATTATAAAAATGAAAACTTTGAGAGTATTGTAGATACTTTAGATCTGAACACACCTACTTTTGTGTATTGTCAAGGCGGTGTTAGAAGCTCAAATGCAAGGGATATTCTAATGTCTAAGCAGTTTGCTGAGGTTTACAATCTTCAAAACGGTTACGGAAGCTGGGAAGAATAAGCATCTTTTGTCAATCGCTTCAAAAATTACCTTAATTTCGTTTTATGTCTGAACGGATTACTTATTTCGCGGATGTAATTCTACCGCTTAGTATCCCCAATTCCTATACTTACAGAGTACCTTTTGAGCTCAATGAAGAAATAGGAATAGGGAAAAGGGTCATTGTACCCTTTGGTAAAGCGAAATATTACACGGCTATTGTAAGAGACGTACACGAAGAAGTTCCTAAAAACTATCAAGTAAAATATATTGAAGCTATTCTTGATGATCACCGCATTGTCAATAATAAACAGTTTCAATTGTGGGATTGGATTTCAGAGTATTACATGGCTTACATAGGTGATGTCATGAATGCTGCATTACCTTCTAACTTTAAGTTAGCGAGTGAAACCAAGCTTTCTCTACACCCTGAATTTGACCGATCTGAAGAAGGACTTTCTGATAAGGAATTTTTAATTCTTGAAGCGCTTCAAGTTCAACAAGAACTCACACTAAAAGAGGTAGCAGAAATAGTTGGAATCAAAACTATCCAACCAATCATTAAAAAGCTCATTGAAGGTAAGCGAGCAATTGTTTCTGAAGAATTAAATGCTAAATACAGTCCGCGTTACGCTACTTTTGTAGAGATAGATAAGACGATACAAAACGAAGAACAACTTTCAGAATTATTAAACTTACTTGAAGGTCAAAAAAGAAACGCCAAACAGGTTGATACGCTTTTAAAAGTAATTGACGCAACAAAATGGAAAAATGGCAGACAAAATCCTGTTTTGAAAAAGGAGCTTATTTTGGATGGAGCCTCTGAATCTTCGCTCAATTCATTGGCGAAAAAAGAGATTGTCGACATCTACTCTGCTGAAGTTTCTAGATTAACGAGCAATGAAGAAGATGAAATTTCTGCCTTAAAACAATTCTCAGATTCGCAGAAAAGAGCCTATACTGAAGTGAAAGCTTGCTTTGAAGAAAAAGATGTGGTTTTGCTGCATGGTGTAACCTCTTCTGGTAAAACTGAAATCTATGTTAAACTGATTGAAGAAGCACTCAAAGAAGGCAGCCAAGTACTATTTTTATTGCCAGAGATTGCATTAACTGCCCAACTGATAAACCGCTTAAAGAAATATTTTGGAGATCTAGTTGGGGTCTATCATTCAAGATTTAATCAAAACGAACGTATAGAAATATGGAATAAGGTTCTTTCTAATGATCAAGAGCAATTCAGAATTATTTTGGGGGCTAGGTCCTCTGTTTTTTTACCTTTTCAAAATTTAGGTTTAGTCATTGTAGACGAAGAGCATGAAAATTCCTTTAAGCAATATGATCCTGCTCCAAGATATAACGGTAGAGATATCGCTATTCTTTTGGGGAGATTGCATAAAGCCAAAGTACTTTTAGGCTCTGCCACACCGTCTATAGAAACTTACTTCAATGCCAAAGAAGATCGTTACGGATTAGTAGAATTACACGAACGATTTGGAGGTGTTCAAATGCCTGAAATTCAATGCGCAGATCTTGAAAAAGAGACGAAGCAAAAAACAATGAAAACTCATTTTTCTTCATTCCTGTTAACAGAGATGGAAGAAGCTATGAAAAAAGGTGAACAAATTATTCTTTTTCAAAACAGAAGAGGGTATACACCAGTTTGGTCTTGCGAGCTTTGCGGATGGACTCCACATTGCAAAAATTGTGATGTTTCACTGACCTATCATAAGTTTTCAAACGTTTTGAAATGTCATTACTGTGGATATTACATCTCCCCTCCCTCATCATGCGGTGGCTGCGGAAGTAGAAAACTGAAAATGATCGGTTTTGGAACAGAAAAGATTGAGGATGACTTAGCCATCTATTTTCCGAATGCCAGACTTCAACGAATGGATTTAGAAACAACTAGAGCAAAAAACTCTTACTCATCCATAATCGCAGACTTTGAGAATAGAGATGTAGATATATTGATTGGAACCCAAATGGTTACCAAAGGCTTGGATTTTGATAACGTTGGTTTAGTGGGTGTTCTTAGCGCTGACCAGTTATTAAATTACCCTGACTTTAGATCTTTTGAGCGTGCATATCATCTGATGTCACAAGTAGCAGGAAGAGCTGGAAGGAAAGAAAAAAGAGGAAAAGTGGTGATTCAAACTTTTGAACCGAATCACTGGATTATTCAAAAGGTGATGCAACACGATTATATTGGTTTTTATAATCAAGAAATTTTAGAACGCAGAAACTTTCATTATCCACCATTTTTTAGGATGATTGTCTTAAAGCTAAAGCACAGAAAACAAGACACTTTAGAAATGGGAGCTGCCACTTTAGCAAAATCTTTGCAATCGACTTTTAAAGATAGAGTTTTAGGACCCGAAAGTCCAGCAGTTGGGCGAGTGCGAAATTTTTACCTAAAGAATATCACACTAAAATTTGAACGTGATGCTTCACCTAAAAAAGTGAAAGACATCATAAAACAAAAAATTGACTTATTTTTAGCGGATCATGATTATCGCTCTATAAGAGTTGATATTGATGTAGACCCGCAATAATGATTGCTATTTTCTCCATATTAAAGCTTCTGGTTTTGGCTATTTGGTCATTTCTATCCATCATGTCGGCTACCCTGTTGTATTTCTTATCATTTCAGAAAAAAATCATGCTGGTTTTAGCCAAGTATATGTGGGCGAAACCTATTCTGTTGGTTTTTGGAGCAAGAATAAAAGTTACCGGATTAGAAAACATTGAAAAAGGGCAGCACTACCTCATCATGGCAAATCATACTTCTTATTCTGATATTCCGGTTTTGTTTAGTAAGATGCCTTTTTATATCCACTTTATAGCTAAGCAAGAATTGAGAAAAGTTCCTTTTTTGGGATGGTATATGGATTTGGCTGGAATGATTTTTATAGATCGTCAAAACAAAGCAAAATCTCGTGAATCGATTGACGCAGCTGGTGAATTAATTAAAGCAGGTAAAAGTGTCGTTATTTTTCCTGAAGGAACTACCAGCAAAACTGGTGAAATCGGTCCGTTTAAAAAAGGAGGTATGCATTTGGCCTTAGCTTCTGAATCATTGATTTTACCTATTAGGATTACCGGAACGCGTAAAATCTGGCCTAGTAAATCTTTCACCAATTTAAGATGGGGAAAAGTTGAAGTTATAATTGATAAGCCTATACCCTATGCGGCTTATCAACATGCAGATTTAGATGAATTTGTTCTTGATCTTCGCCAGAAAATAGTTGATTTAGCCTAGACTTACTCTTCGTCAATCAGCATAGTCACCGATCCTCTAAACTGATATTCTTTGTTATCTCTATCCTTAATGGATAAGAAATAAACATAAACGCCTTCTGACTTCAAGTCATTGAACTGACCTCTTCCGTCCCAACCTTCGTGGCTATCAGTAGTATTGAAAATCACACCACCCCAACGATCAAAAATAGTGAGGTCATAAGATGAAAAATCATACAGCGAAACCACTGGTAAGAAAACTGGATTTGCGCCATTGATGAAAAAGGCATTTGGAATGTAAACGATAGGATCAAAGGTAGCGCAAACCGTATTAGAGAAAGCCGATTCTGAAAATCCATATGAATTGGTTCCTTCTACTGCTTCAACACGATAGCAAAACTGACCTTCTGAATCAAATTCATTGCTTAAATCATCTACGTATGATCTTACACCAGGAATTGTTGTAGCAATTGGCGTACTTGGAAAAACACCATCTTCGCCTCTGTATATATTGTAATAAACAACATCTCCATCAAAGCCTTGGTAAGATGACCAACTTAATACACTTTTCATCTCAACATGCTCAACATCTACCTGTAAATAAACGGTTCTTGCAATATTTGTTGCTTCTCCAATATTGCCACAAGAATCTACAATATTCACTTTATACTGATATTCTCCTCGTTCTGGGAAAACATCCGAATCAACATAAGTTAAAAAATCAGTTCCGTTTGGTGTTAACTCACCCACCACAGAGAAATAACTATCATCTGGTCCCTTTACTTCAACTTCATACCCTCCGGCTGCGGCAGTTGCATCAGTATAAGTAACCACTTCTATTTGATTGGAAAGTGTATGCGAAGCTGTTGCTAAGTAATGAAAATCAGCTTGGCTAGGACGCTCAACGTATCGGCAATTTTTATTGGAATATGAGATTTTATTAGAATTTGAAACGGCACGTACGTAATAGCAATAATTCACATCATAAATTAAATCTTCATGCAAGTACTCTGTTATATTTCCATCCACCGAACCGATTACATCATAGGACGAGTTTCCAATTTTAACAATGATATCATAACGATCTACATCATCTGTCCAACCTGCATAAGGCGTCCAAGAAAGCGCCACATTTCTGTCACAAATTTCAAGTTCATTTTGAAGATAAATGGTAGTGTGTGGATTACTTAACGCTGAAGTTTGGAAAGTTGGCGGAACGGCATTGGTCATGCACGAATCAAAAGCAGTAATTCTAAATGATTCCGGTACGTTTGCCGAGTTCGTTGCCGTGTATTCATAATCAGTTGAGCCTATACCCCAAACCGTATCAATAGGCATCCAAAACCCTCCAATTAAACCATACACTACATATCCATACGTATCTGCCGCACCGTTTTGATTCCAACTGATATCTACATAATCGTTAGTAGTATCTATGGTTACTTGGGTGATTACAGGAATATATGGATTGATGATATCTTGATAGTTTCCTCCTGGATTATTAGAAGTAGAACTACATCCAGCGGCATTTGGAACCACAATTTCATAGTTAAAATCAGCATTACAAACGTCAATGGTATCTAAAAACTGATTTTCTCCATAAGGCACAGTCCCTCTCAAGATCCATGTTCCAACTGGGAATTCTCTATAAATTTCTTGCATCAAATTATCGCCGTCATTCATTGGATCATGAGTGTTGTTCCATGTTAATAAGATTCGTCCGTCAGCTAGGTCATTTAAATCTAAAAAGATTGAAGCCAAGGTATCTGAAGATGCTAAGTTGTTTCCACCACAGCCAAATCTCGTTTGGATATAATAATTTTTTGAAGCCAGATCTGCATTTGCTCCCACAACAGTATAGGTTTCTGTGGTGATGCCTCCTGGAACTGCACCAATAAATCCATCTTCAAGCGACCAAACTTCATATTGAACAAAAGAAGTTCCCGGATCAACCGTTTGCGTCCAGGTTAAATCTACATCACCATTTGGAAGCACATCTACACAATGTAAATCCACCGCATCAATCACAGGATTGTTTTTCAATTTTATTCTGATGGTTTCGTACGTTCTTCCAGGAACAGTGCAGTAATCATCTTGTGCGTTGAGTACAAAATCATAAATCTGTTCAGCCTGTTGAACGCCATCTGCATTCAACAAGTGGTCACAGGAAGTTTGCCAATTAAACTCTGTCGTTAAACCTTGAACTCCTTGAATTAATGGCGGCTGATCTAAAGTTGCACAGGGTGTGTATTGACATCCAGCATTCGGGTCAATTAACCCATTTCCAAAGTAATTTCCTGTAGGCACCAGCGTCACAGTTTGTGGAGAACCGTCTTGTAGCACTTCTAAATCTGAAATAATGATATCAAAGTTGATTAAATCACCTGCGAAAAACTCAGCCTCAAAAGAAGTATTACCTGCAAATGGCGGTGTAATTGTTGGAGCTGTATTCACATACCCTGGACAAGGAATGACTATCATTTGAATTTCTCGATTGATAGTAGACACCAATGTTCCGTTTCTGTACGAATCAATTTTTTGAACCATTCCAAAGTTCCCAGTTGTGTTAGAAAGGAAGGTTACGTTTCCTGAAGAAGGATCCATTGTAGCTGGAATATTCCCTGGATCAAATGAGGCATCTGGCGTTGGGTTCGTTTCTGAAAATCCTAAAACGAAAGGAACAGGAGCAGGATTTGTAGGTGGATCAAAAGTTCCGGCAGGGAAATGATCTAAAGGTGTACCCCAGCTATAAACCAAAGAATCGTTGTCTGGATCATAAGCATTGGAGTTATATTGAAATTCAGATCCTGCACACAAAAGCATGTATGGGTCTTGCGCAAATTGAGGAGATGAATCAGTGCAAGGATTTGCAGATCCACCAGGAACGGCATACATGATGGCAGACAACGTTATTCCGTAAGCTTGAGGGTTATCAATGTTGGACAGACCCCAGTTTCTTGAAAAGGAATCGTACGTAAATGCCCACCCGCCTGCAGGAGGTGTTCCGGTTAAAGCGATAGGATTAGAGCGATAAGTATACTTTTGAACCGCTCCTGCCCCATTTCCACTTTGAGAGCCAACACCACATTCCAATTCAATTGGGTTTCCCGGAATCTCTGTACAATCGGGAGATAAATCAACCGTAGAAAACAAATCACATTGAATAGAAGATACTGAAGAGTGACCCCAAACTTCTAAGTTTAAAGAAGGATCGACAATATCTAAACCATTGCAATCACGATAAAGCACCAAGTCAAATTGATAATTTCCAGAGCCTAAACACACCCAAGTAATCTCTCCTCCCATGATATGAGAGGCCTTGCTGTCATTAACAAATGAGAACAAACAAATGAATATGAGAAGTAGACTTTTGCGCATTATATATCTAACGCAGTTTTTGCGTTTTTATTGAATACGATAATCAATCAATTTTAGTTGCTTAATTTGAGAGGAAATCTCAATAAAATTAGGTGATTCAGAAATCTTTAACTGCTCTAACTCTATGCAAGTTAGATTTGGTACTGAAATTTACTGATCCGTCAACGAATGACACGTGTTGAGCGGTGTTCAAATCAATTTGGGTAGATGACCAATAATAATCTTCAGAAAAACCTCCAATTTTATTTGCTCCCAGAACATTGTAAATCAAGATTAACTCAGCTTCTGAAGGTAAATACCAGTCAGTAAATCCGTTTTCAACTGAATTAGCGCAATGATTTGCTGCTGAAAATAAATCAGTACAGTTTTGAATTAAGTAGTCTGTATTTGCTGGTCCGGCGCCAAAACCAGCATCAGTTGCTCCAGACATGTTTTGCCCTGAGCATCCCCAAGGAGCGGCATCATCTACATCTGTAGCGCCAACAATTTTACCCGTTGCTGTGGTTGAATCAACATAAAAAATATATCCCCCTAAATAAGTTTTACCTACTAAACTATCAACAGGTTTAAGCGTTAAAATGGTTGCCATGTTCTCCCCTTTATCCAGCAACTCTTGGGCGGTAGGATCACTGTCTTTTTTACATGAAAAAACAGATAATGCACAACTTAACACTATAACAACTTGATAGATTTTTCTCATTTCTTATTCTTTTCCAAACGCCACTGCTTCGTAAAACAATTCAGTTCCTTTTTCAACATTTAAGGTATCCCCCTCATTGATTTCAACATCCTTATAATAAGACTGAATTTTCCCAACATTAGGTGCATACACTTCGTAAAATCGTAAATACTCAATATAGGTCAAAAAGTCTTGATGCTCAACCACTACAGAAGAATCATAATCAATACTTCCTACCGAAATTGGTTCGTAAATATGGGAGTAATAGCATTGCTCAGCATCTAAATTATTCAAGGCATTTCCATCCCAATATTGATCATAAGATATAGAAAAGGCCATCTTTATTTTTCGCTGATTTTCTTCAACTAATTCTACTGACCTTCCTGTTTTCTTAACAATCCAAACATCTTGTAATGACCAATTTAAGGTATCGTTCTCTCTGAAATAACGGTATAACTTTCTTGTTGGATCTCCTTCATTGTCTATGATTTCTTCTCCAATAATTTCTTTGATTTGGAATCGAGAGGTATCGTGCACATTAGAAGGATCATCATGAACAATATCCATCACGTCATAAATGACATATCTGCCGCTATCTGCAGGAAAATAGTGATCTCCGTAAATAATCGTTTCATCTGTTTTTTTGCAAGATGAAAACGCTAAAACTACACCACAAAGAAGAATAATTAATCTCATTAATTAGGTTAACGTGAAGCTATTGCTTAAAGTTTGCTTATCGCATCCTTTTCAGCTGAGCACCATAAATTATTGAAAACAATATAGCGATAAAGATTGTGAATACTGCTCCAACCGCACCGGTGTTGGAATCTGAACCAAATAATTTCCAAACTGCAATACCAATCGCCAAAGCACTATAAGCTAAGTACATGAAATATCCTGCTCGTTTTAATTTGTACATCCACAGCACCGCAAAAAAACCAATGGCAAGAACGGCCAGTTTTAGAAAAAGAAGCAAGTAATAATTATCGTTGGCGAATTCTACACTTTTAAAGTAATCTTTTAAGATGTCTATTCGCTCTTGGGAGGCATTGTCAGGCACGGTAGATAACAAGTCTTGTTTGTCATAAAACATTTCTTCTTCTGTCTTTTTACTTCCGAGTAACCCTAGTAAAAATTTTATCGCTCCAAAACCAAGCGAAATAAAAGACAGGGTGCAAAAGAAAGGCAAGTTTTTACCTCTTCGTTTTTTTAACTCAACACTTTCATCTACTAACTCTGTTTCCATTTTACTTGATTAGATCGTTCCAATAAACTCAATACTCTTTTGAATTTCAGGCTGCATTAATTTATCTTCTTGAACAAAAGGAACAATAGCGCGATACTTTCCAACAATATCTTCTAAAATTGGAGATGATTTTAAAGGTCTTCTAAATTCTAAAGCCTGTGTTCCGTTGAACAATTCTATGCCCAATATTTTTTTCAAATTCTCAACAATTCTATAGCATTTAGTAGCGGCATTGGCTCCCATACTCACGTGATCTTCTTGACCGTTTGAAGACTCGATTGAATCTACCGAAGCAGGCGTTGCTAATTGTTTATTTTGGCTCACTACAGATGCCGCAGCATACTGCGGAATCATAAATCCAGAATTGATTCCAGGGTTTGCCACTAAAAAAGCCGGCAGTTCCCTATTTCCGCCAATTAATTGATAAGTTCTTCGTTCTGAAATGTTACCTAATTCTGCCAAAGCAATTCCTAGTAAATCTAGAGAAATGGCTAAGGGCTGACCATGAAAGTTTCCAGCAGAGATGATCTCGTCAGTATCAGGAAAAATGGTTGGATTGTCTGTCACCGCATTGATTTCTCTCTCAAAAATCTCAATGCAATAATTGATTGCATCTTTAGAAGCTCCATGCACTTGCGGAATACATCTAAACGAATACGGATCTTGAACGTGTACTTTTTCTCTCGCAATAATCTCACTGCCCACTAGTAATTCTCTGAAAACTTTAGCCGTTTCAATTTGTCCTTGCTGATTTCTAATTTCATTTACATTGGCATTGAACGGGTTTAAACGGGCATCAAAACCTTCTAATGAAATTGCCGCTATTTTATCTGCAGCAGCCGAGAGTTGTTTCGCTTGAATCAAATTCCAAACGCCGTAAGCACTCATGAATTGCGTACCATTCAATAAGGCTAATCCTTCTTTTGATTTTAAGGTTATTGGTGATAGTCCTAATTGCGCTAAAGCATCTTTAGCCATCATTCGTTTACCTTTCAAATCTACTTCACCTTCACCTAGAAGTGCTAATGACATGTGTGCTAGTGGTGCTAAATCACCTGAAGCTCCAAGTGAGCCTTGCTGATAAACAACCGGCACCAAATCTTCATTGTAAAATTGAATTAGGCGCTCAACTGTTTCTAACTGGCAACCAGAATGACCGTAAGAAAGTCCTTGAACTTTCAACAAAATCATCAACTTTACAATTTCTGATGGAACCTCTTCTCCTACTCCACAAGCATGAGATTTAACCAAGTTTGATTGCAGCTTAGATAAATCAGTATCTGAAATAACCGTGTTACACAAAGAGCCGAATCCCGTATTGATTCCATAATGCACCTCATTTGCTCCTAGCTTATTGTCTAAATAATCACGGCATTTTTGAATGGCATTTGCAGAAGCTTCACTTAGTTCTAAACTAGACTTTGAAGTAATTATTGAATTGACTTTATCAATCGTTAATTGCTCATTTGAAATTATGTGTTTGCTCATCTTAACTAAGTTTTGCCATTAATTGTTGGATATTAGCAGATTCTTGCTCACCTGATTCCATATTTTTTATTTGTAAGGTGTTCGCTTTCAATTCATCTGAACCAATCAGCACTACGAATGGAATTTTTCTGTCATCTGCATACTTGAATTGTTTCCCCATTTTCACATTGGATGGGTAAACCTCAGCTGAAATACCAGCATTTCTCAATTCCTTCGCATATTTCATACACTGCACTTGTTCTTCTTCACCGAAATTAGCAAACAAAACTTTGGTTGCGGTTAATGCAGCTTTTGGAAACAAATCCAATTCTGTCATTACATCATAAATTCTATCTGCTCCAAATGAGATTCCTACGCCTGACATTCCTTTTAATCCGAACAAAGCTGTCAAATCATCATATCTTCCTCCACCACAAATACTTCCTATCTTCACGCTGTTTGCGGTAACTTCAAAAATGGCTCCAGTATAATAATTCAAGCCCCTTGCAAGCGTCACTTCAAACTCTAGCTTAGCTGTTTTAATGCCTAAGTCTTCAGCTTGTTGGATGACATATTCTAATTCTTTAATTCCTTTTAATCCAATTTCTGAAGCTGATAAAAAATCTTTTAATTGATCTAACTTTTCTTGGTTCGATCCACCAAGGGTGAAAAGCGGATCTATTTTTTCAATTGCTGATTGGCTGATACCTCTTTCAATCAATTCTTTGACTACTCCTTCTTTCCCGATCTTATCTAGCTTGTCTATTGCTACCGTTATTGGAACAATTTTTTCAGTTTCACCACATACCTCAGCAATTCCTGAAAGAATTTTTCGGTTATTAATTTTTACAGAAAAATCTGTCAAACCGAGATTTGTTAAGACCTCATCAAAAATCTGCACCAATTCAATTTCATATAACAAGGAATCGCTTCCTACAACATCTGCATCACATTGGTAAAACTCTCTGTATCTTCCCTTTTGTGGACGATCAGCTCTCCAAACCGGTTGAATTTGATATCGCTTAAATGGAAAAGATAAATCGTTTTGGTTCTGCACCACAAATCGCGCAAAGGGTACAGTTAAGTCATACCTCAGGGCTTTATCCGAAATAGAATTGGCAAATTTTGGTAAATTTTCTTCTTGCAAAGCAAGGGTATCAGCTTTTTTTAATTGATCTCCGTTAGAGAGAATTCTAAAAATCAATCGATCTCCTTCTTCTCCATATTTCCCCATTAAAGTCTCTGTCTTCTCCATTGAAGGTGTTTCTATAGGAAGAAATCCATATTTCTGAAAGACCGATTTAATATTGTCGAAAATAAAGTTTCTTTTCGCCATTGTTTCTGGCAAAAAATCTCTTGTTCCTTTTACGATTGATGGTTTACTGCTCATGCGGAAATTTTGTGATGAGCAAATTTAAAGTTTTGAAAGAACAAAATCCTTAGTTTTGCATGAAATTTAAGTAGAATGCACAAATTCAAAAACAGAATCAAATTTTATCTGATAGGCTTTGGACTAGGGATAGTTTTAATGTTCTTCATGTTTGGGAACCGAGCTTGCGCCTGGTTACCTGAAAATCGGGTTAAAAATATGATTGCTGAAAAGGACATATACATTGGTGATTCACTTGCAGAGGCCATGGAATGTTTAAATGTCAATAATGATGATATCTACCGATTATTGAATGATGAAGGCGACATTGATTTTACCAGAAGTAAAACTGAAGGCAACCCAAAAATCTACCTATTTCAAGGAAAAAAGTTAGATCAGGATATTACCATAACTTACGCCCTTAAAGATAGTACAGCTGAAGTAATCGATTTTGAATACCCGGGTGAAGGCTGTGTTTCAACCAAATCAAATGAGAACAAAACCATAGTTCCGGTTCCAGAATTCACCATCATTTCGTTGCTAGAACAAAATGAATTCCGTATCTTGAACAAGGCCAAATGTCAGTTAAAATGTTACGGAATATCTGAAGATTTAATTTTAGGATTCCACAGAGCATCTACAAATATGGCAGAACTTTCACAGCCTCAACTAACTCCGAATCCTATTTATTGGATGAAAGGTAAGCTAATGGGAAAAGAATTTGAAGTAAAATATGTGATTGGTGAAAACCGCAGCAGAATAGCTGAAATAGTTGGTCCCCAAACATGCGACTGTAATGAGTGATGAATTAATAGACAATGGTTCAATTTCTGAACACACCGTAGACTTAACGTATAAGAACGGCTTATCTTTTACTGGAAACACCAGACTTTTGGGGTTTATTGTCATCTTGATGGGACCTATCGCTATTTTTACTGGAGATGTGGCAGGTCTTGTAATTGGTCCGGTATTAGTGTTGGGCGGAGGTTTTGTTTTGACTTCTCAATATGGAACGGATATTTGCCTGAGCAATAAATACGTGAGAGAATACAACAAGGTATTTTTTATCAAAACTGGAAAATGGAGAACAACGGCTCCTTACACAGATATTTGTATCACAAAAATAGGTAAGACACAAACAAGAGCTGACATGACAGGAGCTGTCTCTACCGAAATAGACGTTAGTAAAAATGAAGTGTATTTATTTACTTCAGACCACAGAAAACGGTTTTTACTTAAGGTATGTAAATCTGCAAAAGAGGCAGCTAAAATAGCAGATGAGCTAGCTGAAAAATTAGATAAAAAAGTAGCCATCTTCAGTCCAAAACTTTCTTCTGCTACAAAAGCAAGGCTACAAAGAAGAAGGTAGTTTAATGATATCAATTAAACGTTGTAATTTCTCTGAGTTGATATTATCTCCGGCTATTTGAATTTTAGCTTGCTTATAAAAAGGTTCTCTCTCCAATAACTTTTGAATGATAAAGTTTTTTAATGCTTCAGGTTGATCTTTGAATTGCTCTATCAAAGGTCTTTTTCCTTTTGAACTCAGCAAACGATTCATCAGCAAATCAACATTCATATTGATATAAACAGAAGTTCCAAGCTGATTAATCAGTTCCATATTTCCTTTATGGCAAGGGGTTCCGCCCCCTAATGCAATCACAGCACTTTTAGCAGTGAGACTTTGCAACCACTTTTTTTCTTCATTTCTGAAGAACTCTTCACCTTTAGTTTCAAAAATTTGCGGAATATCCAATCCCAGGATATCTTCAATTTCTCTGTCAGAATCAAGAAAAGGCACCTTTAATTTGTTTGCAAGACGTTTTCCAACCGAGGATTTTCCCGCTCCCATGAAACCAATTAAAAAAATAATCATGTTCAAATTTATTGAGAATTAGGACAATAAGAATAAAGCTGAAAAATTTATTTTCATTTTGCTTGTTGTTTTAAATAAAGCATATATATTTGCACCCGCAAATAGGTAGATTTGGTAGCTCAGTTGGTAGAGCATCTCCCTTTTAAGGAGAGGGTCCTGGGTTCGAGCCCCAGCCAGATCACAAAACTAACTTCGGTTAGACACGAACCTCTAGAGTTTTCAAGCTTTAGAGGTTTTTTTGTTTCGTATAAATTCGAATGAAGGCGGAAAATTCATCCGCTAAAATTTCACCAAACCATTTAATTTTTTCACTAAAATGAAATGTGTATGAAATGTTCGATTAATTTTTACATCCCAGAGGATAAGATTAACAAAAATGGCAAGTATCATGTGTATGTACGATTCACATTTAAAGCTAAAAAGGCTGAAGCTAAAATTGATCTTATAAAGCCGTTATCAAAATCAGAAAGAAAGCAATGGAATAAGAAACAGCAATGTTTTGGAAAAAGCGAAACAGATTTCTCAAGATTTAATACCATCTTAAATGAGATAAGATCTGATTTTGAAGATTTCTGTTATTTCAATAGGAACAGTCTCCAATATTTTTCTGCAAGAAAAATCAGAGACTTAGTTTTAAAACGAAAAGAACAGCTTCAAAATCCTCTGTTAAAAGAAGCCTACGAAACTTATTATACAGAGGTCATTGAAAAAAACAAACACCTATCCCCTGGTACGAAAAAAAATTACCGCAAGTCCAAAACTCATTTTTACAACTTTTTACAAAGTGCCAACCTATCATCTATTGAACTTTCAGATTTTAAAAGAACTCACGCCAGTAAATTCAAAGATTATCTCCTTTCGGACGAATTGAATATTACAGAAGTTACTGCGCAAAGTCTTTTAAAAAATGTAAAACCATTCTTCAGAAGACAGTTTGAAGACGAAGTCATCAACAGAAATCCTTTCAATAACGTAGTCATTCATTATACACCTGTACAACAACATACGTTAACCATCAAAGAATTTAAGAAACTTAAGAATTTAGATATTGCATCTATCCCCAATTTAGAATACTATCGCGATATATTTCTATTGATGTGTTATACAGGTATCATTTACTCCGATTTAATGGCCCTAACTCGAAAAGAATTGATTTTTTCAAATAAGGAGGTGAAACTTTTTAATCAAAGAGGAAAAACTGGAGTACCATATGCTCAATTTTTAAGTAAACCGGCGATCGCGATTATTGAAAAATATGCGGATCATCCCAATGTAATAATCACTAAAAAATTAGTCCCCAATAAAAGTTTAAATGAAATCAATAAAAACCTTCAAATAATAGGTGCTTTTGCTGGCTTAGAAAAGAAATTGACTACGTACTATTCAAGAAGAATGTTTAGCGACTTTATTTACTATGCTGGAATTGGCGAAGGAACCATTAAAAAGACCATGATGGGTCATTCAACAAGAAGTTCAATTGAAAGCAGGTACAATATCATGAATGATTCTAAATTATTAAAAGCGACCAATAAATTGAATAAATTCTATAAAAAGAAGAACTTATTTTAAGCTTTTATTAATTTAGGTTGAATGGAAGTAGTTGATTTGAGTAAAAAACAAGCTGATTGTATTCGTACAATCAATTTCTATTTAGGCGAAATAGATGAAATTAAATCAAAAAACGTACAACTACTTCCTGAACTAGTAATCTGGCTGTCTAAAGAACTTTCTTATTGTACTACAGAAAAAAACCAAGAGGCATTCACCTTATTCGAAAAGCTTCAATTAGAACACAAATATGATACACTGCCAAAATTTGATCACATTGTACAAGAAATTTCCAAACTCAATTTAGAATCGGAGTTTAATTTAGACCTGGAAATCACATTCAGTTATTATCAAAAATACGTTTGGTTATGTTTTTTGGGATATATCACACAGTCTTGGAATGTTCAGCAATTAAACTTAGAAGCATTATCAAAGTTTCTAAGTAATTTTCAAAAATCTTACAGAAATTTAAAGGAAGCCATATTTACCACATCTAATAAATACAAAGGTTTCTCCCAACTCTTATACGAAAGTAAAACAGAGGTATTTGAATTAATGAATAAGTATGAAACGCCTATTGATACATTAAAGATAAGTTCAAAAGAAATTAGACAAGCTATTAACTATCCTGAAATTGCAATCTATCGACCTTTGTACGAACATTTAAAAAGAATTAATCGGATTGAAAAAGATGCTCGCCCTGAATTTCAACGGGTATATTTTGACATGCTTTTTCATTTAGTTCGAAAATCATACGCAGACAGTTATTTGAGTTGGTCCGGAAAAGAAGATGAACAGCTAAAAGAAATTGTAAAACCGTACCAAATCAACCGTTTTAAGCTGAGGAAAATAAAAGACTTTACACAGGACAGATAAATTCGTATAAATTCAAATAGCACGTTATAAATTCGCGTTAAAAAGAACCGATTAATCAATGATGGACGTTTTTTTCTACCTATTATAAAAGTTGATTTCACTCAACTTTGAAAGAAAAAAATGAAAAAAAACAATCTTACATCATTGGAAAAGAAATCTTTTGCGGGATGGGTACCAAGAAAGCCACTTCAAAAATTTTTAGATATCAAAAACACGGCAATGTCTGAATTTCCACAAAAGTATGGAGTTAGAACTACTCGCATTGGAAATAGGGTTTATTACAGTTTAAGTGACATCCAAAGATTATTGGATCAAAACGTAACTGACCAGCTCTAGTTTAAAGCTGGCCAGTTAAACTTTTTACTTTTCTGAAGGTGTACAATCTAAATCTATTTTGACGGTATCGTCAGTTTTTCTGTGAACTTCTAGTGCTAAATCAAACGTATAAAAATATGGGATGATGACATCTAGATAGCACCATTTATTAAATTGTTCGTTTAAAACAAAAGAAGTGTCTTTACAACCTTCTGCAGAAATGGTGTACATTTTTGGAATATTTCTGCGATACAAATTAATCTCTTCATTAGATTCTCCTACATAATCGAAATTGGCATAAACCTGTGCTTTTTCTACATTGGTTTTAAACGTAACTTTCTGCTTTGAACCTGAAATCAATACTGCGCAACTTTGTAATAGAATTGTCGTTGCAATTAATACTAGACCTTTTGACATTTTGTAATTTTTAATTCCTAGGTCCCTATCGGAGTTTTTATAAAAAAATAAGCGTGGAACCGAAGCCTTTCCCGCTCTAAGGTATCGCCAGACACCCTGCACAAAGAAAAACAACAGCCCACGCCATGACGTGAACGGAAGTCCATCTTTTCTGTGTGCATTCAAACTGGCGATTTTTAGAACCTAGAAAAAATAGCTTACGCTAACAATATTTTATTGCAATTTAATTAATTCATTTCAGTAGTATACAGATTCATTTCTATTTTAGTTTTTTCATCTATAATTAAACTATTTATTTTATCTAACCATCCTTTAAAATCATACATCTCCTCTTCTTGAATCGAATTCTCATAAGAATCTTTGTCACTAAACATATGGCTTTCGACTCCAAAATCTGAAGATTCCGTAACATTACGTTTTACTACAATTTTTTCGGGGTATATGGTTAAGTACATTTTCTCGAAAATAGTCATAAATGACTGTCGTTTCTTCCGTTCAAATGACATTTCAATGTGAAAATCATGTACACTGCAAAAGTTCTTCTCTGAATATACATCCGTGACTTCTTCAAAATCGTACCTTCCTAACTTCTTGAAATCTTTTGATGTGTTTTCCATCAAAAGCAACTTAGAAAAAAGTTCCTCTCTATTTAACAATGCGTAAGATTCAAAAATCGTTTTTATTGCCTCTTGATTCGAGTCTATAAATCGACTCTCTAGCAATTCGAGTACGTTATTTTGTGCAAGTAATATATCATTCATACGGTTACATTTGTACGAAAGATATATACTAGATTTTATCTAAACAAGCGTTTGATTTTATTTTAATTTATTGGTTTTAAATGAGTTAAACGCAACTCAACCATAATAAAACGCCAAAAATAAAAAAGATCAAAACTTTATTAACCCATTTTTTAATACAAATTGTTCAATGCAGTGCGCTTTTATTTAAGGAATTAATGGCCATATGACTAGCAATACTATTTGTCTTCGCTAAGGAACTTCATTTAAGTATTTTTTTTCTTGTTCTTTTCGCTAAAGTCTTTATGCAAAGCTCCTAGGTCTGTTTTCTTATCGAAGTTTAATTGTTGCTTTTGCGTTAATCTTTGAAAAAGTAATTTTTGATTTTTGTCGTCATTCGATTTAAAACCCAAATAATAATTTAATTTAAGATTGCTTGAATATTTCAAAACAGGAATCGTTAACATATCGATTAGTTCTTCTAGTTTTTGCCCATATTTAATAAGATTGATATCACTGAGTAAAAAATATAATAGGAACAATTTATATTGATTATTTTTCCAGTCCTTTTTTAGAATTTCAATTTTTTCCAAAATCAATGTTTCTAAGTTTCTGTGTCCAACTATTTCATTAAGTTTGGTTTCCACTACCGTAGGAATAAAATTAGTTATTAGTCTGAGCAACTCTTTTGCTTCTTCGCCATGATCAGTCTTTAGAAGTTTTTTAATATCGTTAATTTTAATTTCATCAATTAGTTTGAACCCCCAGTTACATGCGCTATCTATGATATAATCGAAAATTTCGTAAACAGTATTTTGATCACGTATTTCATCTATATTTCTATAAACTCCTCCTAGTATATTGAGACTTATTTCTAAAGATTCTATAGAGTCATTTATAACCAGCATTTGTTTTTTTTGAACCTCACTTTGAGATTCATGATCTATAAGACCCGTTTCTACCAAGAGCTCCTCCTCTATCTTATCCTGTTCTTCAGCTGAAAGACCATGTTGCAATTTATCAGATATCCTATTCACTGCGGTTTTTAAATTCAATAGTTCGGTCAGCCTTGACTTTAAATGAAGATCAGGAGTGGTACCACCTTCCATATAGAATTCATTAACATTTTGATATATACTCTTCGTACGTCCAAATACTTTTTCTAAGAATTTTTCATCATCTCTTCTAAAACCAGCATAAAGCTCGAATTCGTTCGCAAAGGATAAATAATAATTGTCATCCGAAATCACTTCTTCTAAAAACTCTTTATCAAAAGTCATATAATGTGCAATAAAATACTCAAACACGCCATTTAGCCTGAAGCTGTAATGACCATTCGAGGTTTTCCCAATTATACCCCTATCTTCAATATAATCAAGAACTTCTTTTGGCGTAACATTGTACCGAGGATTCGATTTAAGATAATGGTCAGTGAATTCTATGAGACAAGTGTAACTTGAACAATAAGCGTCATCATGATGGACCGTTAAAAGGTAATGAGATAAATTGGCTAAATACCTTTTATACTTGTCAAAACCAAAACTTGACCTTTCGACAGTTAATCTTTCTTTCTCGAGTAACTTCTCAATGTATAAGTTGATTAGTTCAACATCATTTTGAAAATTGCTATTCAAATCCTTTTTAAAAATCCAAAGGAAAAGAGAAACTGTCCAAAAATTAAAAGGGATGGACATACGATTAAATATGGAATTAATTTTGTCAACGATTTCATCTTGTTTACCTGTGGGTAAGTTATGCATCCTCTTAGTAAGCTGTTTAATATGCTTTTTTCTTAACCTATGGAAATAAAGTTTAGAAAAGGCTCTTCCTTCTATTTTGACTTCTTCAATTTTATTTAAAATCGTTTCATCCGAACATGCAATAATTTTAATATTATCTCTTCCTTCAATTTGTGATTCAAGCTCATCAGAAAACTGTTGAGATCTAGACTGAAAATTATCAAGAAGTAACAAAACTTTCCCATTGATTAGAATATCCTGAATAATTCCACGATTTAACTCATAATACCTATGCAGTTCTGTAACTAAATCTAAACTTTTGTTTGACTTATTCCATTCCTTACAATCAATAAAATAAGGGATGATGTTATTAGTTGAGTAATTATGCAGAACATCTATTTGTACTTTTCTTAGAAGCACAGTTTTTCCACATTTACCTTTACCGAGTATCAGAAAATCATCAAAGGGATTACTTAATTCATTCCAATCAATTTCATTTGCTGAGGATGTGTCTTCGTTTATTTCACTAGCTGATTGAGCTTTTAATACAGGGTCAGCGCAAATTTCTAAGAAAGATTTTTCTTTGAGATCTGACTCTCTAGAAACTAACAAATCCTTAGCTATTTCACTTTCAATTTCTAATTTTCCGACAATTTTTTTCCGGAATCTGTTCAGCTCTTTTTTCTTGTCATCAGTTGGAATTTCATGTGGGCCTTTTTGAACCTCATAAATAACGTCATTTCCTTGATCATAAAGATGTTTTACAAGAGAAAATTCATTGAGGTTAAGATCAAATTTTATGGTTCCCATTCCAATCTCCGCTCCATGACCAGAAAATGTTAAGGCTGCCGGTGCCGCAATATTGATTACACTAGAATTTGATTGTAAGCCAATGCTGTCTTTGCCTTTATGAACATGTCCTGATAAAATCAAATCAAAATTGGCATGATAAAGATCTTCAAGTTCTCTTGAATTAAATCTTCTAAAATCGGATAAAGGATGGTGGACAACTAGAATTTTAAATTCACAGTTATGAATGGCGCCCAATGCCTCGGACAAAAGGCTTGGTGGAAATAATAAATTGTCATTGTCGTCATTACCTATAGCTCTCCATGCAGAGTTTATTGTGACTATACCAAGATTTAAATCTTTAATTTTTCTGATATGAGTAGAATACATTGTGTTGATTTCATCATCAGAATGTATATAGTACTTCTTCACAAAATCTACATAATTGTTACTCGGTTTGCAACTATAATCAAAATCCTTTTTTTTCAGAAATTTCTCTAAATCCTCTATTGTATCAATGTTATCCATGAATTCTATTACGGAATCGAGCTTCTCCTTGCGATCTACATCATGGTTTCCAGGACACAGAACAATTCTTGAGTCATCTAAATTAATTTGGTCTCTCAAAGAATCTAAGACTAATGATTTAGCTTCTTCGAAATCGCTCGGTTTCGAACCATTTTGGACAAGATCACCCGAAAATATTATTAAATCAACTTCATCATTGAGGTCATCTTGCTTTTTGAACTTGTCTATTAGATTTTTTTGCTTGTTAATATGTGCTTTTCCTGATTTGTAATGGAAGTCAGATATGTGGAGTATTTTTAGTTTCATCAATATAAAAGGTAAATGAGATAATTGCTACAGCAATATAACCATTAATTTAAAACGTTTTTAACGTATAATTACTGTTTTTTTTTGCTATTCTTCAATGTTGTGATGTTCCCCCACTCTGTCAAAAAAAACAGAAGTAAAATCACTTCCCAAACGTCCTCTCCTCCCCTTGATAAACCATATAAACTGAATCTCTAAAGACTTTAACCAGAGACACGTCATTTTGATTATCTCCTTTTGACATTCTGCAAACTTGACCGTTTATTTTGATCAAACAAAGTGGATTATTTTCAGATCGATTGTTGACAAAGCCTAAATAGTTTATTGATGGCCAAGGAACATTCTTTTGAACTTTGGGCTCTACTTTCTTTGTCACTTTTGGGCTGCTGGTAGCTGTTGATGGCGTATAATTTGAACTAGTGAATTTTGAAGATGACTTCTTTAAAAACGGGTCAACGTCTGGTAAAACCAGCTCAAACGTATCTTTATTGAACATCAAAGGTGAATAGGAAAGATTACTGTAGGTACTTTGAGTTTCTTCCAATGCTTCCTCAATTTGAGAATTCTCCCATAATCTTGAAATGATGATTCCCCAAACGGCAACGAACAGCACTAATGCTATGATATTTTTAGCTTTTTTCGTCATTAAGGAATGATCACCGAGTTTTCTGTACTGTAAAATTCACTTTGATTTCCAGCTTCATCTATTGCGTAAACACGCCAATAAAAAGTTCCTGTTGTTAAAGGCACTTCAACGGAGTCTATAGCGGTGGTATATTCAGTAAAAGATCCAAAATTTGAGTCATCATCAATTTCTAAGACATAAGAAATAGGAGATTGAACGGTTCCTTGATCTGTACCATAACTCCAAGAAAAGTATAAGGTATCATTTGCAGCCGTTGAAGCATCTGCTGGAGAAACTAAAGAAACATCATTTGGTATGGTCAAATCCACAAAAACTGATCTGGATGTAAATGCCGTTTGAGAAGTTTGGTTAACTCCTCTAACCCCCCAAGAATACTCAGCCTCGCTCGCTAAAGCTGAACCGGTTGTAGTATAAGTACTACCGTAAATCAATGTTTCTGAATCTATAATTGTCCCCGAATTATCAAAATCAGCACCAGATCTTAACTGAAACTCGTAATAATCGGCTGCAAAAATAGATTGCCAGCTAAAAGTCAAATCAGAAAGATTCGTGTAATAAGCATCTGCAGGAGAAACCAATGGAATTATCTGACTAGATAAATCTGAAACACTATCTACCAAAAATGAAACAGGACCGTAATACAATGATTGATATGCCGAATTTTCTGCTCTAAGCTGAAATTGATATTGACCTGGATTTAAGGAATAATAAAATTCTGTTCCAGTAATTAATGAATCCAATACAAACGTATTAATATTGGTAAAAGATGGCTCAACGACTTGAAGTCGATAATTGTCTGCCCCTTCTAATTCATTCCATTTAAAATGAACATTGTTTGTTTCAATAGTATCATTTTGGGTAGGAATTATCATTATAACCACCTCCTCAGAAATGTCTTCTTCAATTATGCTCTTACAAGAGCTAATTGAAACCAATCCAATAGCCAAAAGACCAAGATTTCTAGTTTTGGCGATAATGTTGGAATAATAATTTACCATATAATTTATTTGATTTTGCATTGTATCTATTGTCTGTATAGAGCTCAACATTTGTAAGCCGCGCATATTCAAAGTTGTTCTCCATGTGATGAGTCAAGGAAAGGATACCATTGAAAGTACCTTCAACCGAAATAAGGTTAGAATAAATATCGAAATCTACTGTTTGAAATGTATGGGTTTGCTCTAACTGGATTAAATTGACTTGATTACTTTTTGAAAAGTCTGAAATCTCTGATAAAATTTCTTGATTGACTTTATCTGGTTCAATATCAGATTTACCAATGTTCTTATTTAATTGAACGATTTGAACTTGTAAATTTTCAATATCTGTTTGCGCATGACTTGTAGCTTCAAGCTGAACATTTTGCTCATCAATTTCTTTCCATGCACTCAAGGTCAACGAGAATGATCGCTTATAAGCCACGAGCGCCAACAGAATGAATAAGCCAAGTAAGGCATAGTTTTTTTGTTTATATGTAAATCGATCAAACATTATAATATCTGCAGTTCTAGTTCAAATTCACCCACATTTTTGACATAAGAATAATCTAGGATATCCACTTTACTTAACCATTCATATTCTTTTAGGTCATCAATCCAACTACTCAATAAATCAGAAGATTTAGCTTCACCTGTGATCCAAATAGTTTGATTTAAGAACTCAATCTTATGCCTTTTCTTTAATTCTTTTTCAAGCGGTCTTACTGTTAAATTGGTCAACTTTACATTAGAAGGAACTGAATTAGATATCTCCATTAAATAGAAAGACAGAAACTTTCTGTTCAACAGCCCTGAGGAATTCAAGAGGTTTTGTTTTCTATCCACTTCCTCTTCTAAGAAGCTCAATCGTCCTAACTGATCTTCAAACTCTGCCAATTCAGCATAGTTCATTTCGATCTTGTTATTCAAAGACCCCAAATACAAATAGTTAGCAAGTATGGCAGCAAAGAAGAAAAACACCATTCCCGCACCAAAGCGAAAAAAAATGTTCTTCTGTTTTGCCTCATTGTAATTAAACTGAAATACCTGATCTGAATCAGGCATAATCAAGCTAGGAAAATTCTTAAAAAAGTTAATTGCTGAAGCTACTGCTCCTATTTGTTGTGCCGTAATTAAATCACCGCCAAGATTTGTTGCTGATTTATATTCTTCATTTTTTTCAAAAGATTCTATATCCCCTTTTTCATTGAATCGTACTCTGACATCATTCGAATCGACCGTATTCTTTTCAATGAAAACGTTTAATGGTGATACTAAAAATGGACCTGAAGAAAATGCTACGACTTCCACTCCACCCTTTTTAAACTCATCAATTATTGGATCTACCGCATCTTTACGAATGATGGAGGAATACACTTGTGTATCTTCTAAGTAGTCAGAAAAATAAAATTGGTTAAGGTTCACATTCAACAGCAAAGAATGTCTATAATCTTCAGTCCGTTCAACTGATCGATTAAGTATACCTTTGCCTTCAAAGTGCATAACATAAGGCGTTTGTTTACCCGTTTTCTTAATCAAGGCTGCCATATCTGTGAAACCATGTCCTGATTTTCCAAATACAATTTCGCCCTTTTTAAGCTTCACTTCTTGAAAAGAATAGCTGGTTTGCTCCTCTTTTAATTCAGCAGTAATCGCGTAAACTTTATTGATATGTCCTAAATCGAACTTCATTAATAGGTTACAGTGGTTTTAATGAAAACATGTAGTTTCACTTTCTCTTTCTCCTTCTTACGACTACTAAAGAACCATTTAATGATTGGAATTCTTGAGAGTACCGGAGTTCCTGAACCTGAATCTTCTTTTGATTCTTTCTCCAATCCTCCCATTAAAATCATTTCACCGTTTTTCACCCTGATTAATGATGAAAAAGTTTGAGTTGTTTTGTTTGGTGGTGCTGTAGGATCAACTCTTCCTCCAAAATCTTGCTGATCAACCTTGATATCTAATGTGACGTACTCATCTGAGGAAACAAATGGCGTAACAACAATACTCAAATTGGCATCTGTTGATTTCCAAACTCGGTTTTGGGTTACGTTTCCACCACTAATTGATGGATTGATAGCTACTCTTTCTTCTTGATAGTAATCCGTTTCTCCTACAGTAAAAGAAGCCTCATGTCCGTTCAAGGTGGCTATTTTTGGCGTTGACTCAATCTCAATATTGCTGTTGGACTCAAGTGCTTGCAGGGAGAGGTAGAAGTTTGGTGTTACAGCACCTAAGTTGATCAGTCCAAATCCACTCAATGCATTCAATAATCCGTTAATCGTTTCTGCACCCATTGTCACGTCTAGTCCAGGAAAGACATCTCCATTTGTTGCAACTGGCGCGTCTCCTACACCTGCCTTAATTCCTGTATTGATTCCTGAAGATTTTCGAGTTTGAACAATAATCACATCTATCTGTACCATTGGCACTACCACATCTATGGAATGAATGAATTCTTTTAATTCTCTTATATCATAAGCAGAACCTGTGACGATTAATCCATTCAACTCAACGAATTTATTGACCACTAAATCTTGCGTTAAATCAGCTGGGATAAACTCTAAAACCGTTTCAATAGTTCTGTTCTGCAATTGTATCAATTCGCTTCCTCTCAGCCCTTCTCCATTTCTAGAACCTATTAAGAATAAACGGTCATCTTCTAAATGCGTAAAAGTTGATCCATTTAACAAGTGAGAAAGTAATTGCGCAAATGTTAATCCTTCAACATCTAAAGTTGCATTACCAGTTGGGATATCATACATGAAGTATTTTTGACCTAAAGTTTTTGAAGCTTCTTCAATGATACTTTGGATTGGAGCGTCTTTGGCTACAACATCTATTAAATCAACGTTTCCTTCATTCAAGGCTACTGCAAAACCTTGGTTTGAACCACCTTGATTTCCGTTAAATGGTTTTCCGTTATTGTTGTTTGGTTTTGTTTCTTTAATGGCCTGTTCTACAAAGAAAAAACCATTCTCATCTTCAGATATGGTTAAACCGTTAGATTTCCCCATCATCTCTAATGTTTGCGCAAAAGGTCTATTCTCGATATACACAGAAACAATTTTACCTTTTATTTCTGGTGAAAGAACTACGTTCTTGCCTGATTTTCTAGTGATTTCTTCTGCTACTCTTTCTAAGGAATCTCTTTTCAAATCAAGAGTTAAGAACTCGTTTTCATCATTATATTCTACTACGATTTCTTTCGGTTTAACAACTTCTGGTGGAGCAACATAAGCTTCTTTCTTTTTGAAGGCAATGATAGTACCCGTAATTTCCAAATCAAGATCGTGCTTGGTTGCCAAAAACGTGAAAACATCTTTTACAAGTGCATCATAAAAATTATTGACCACCACCTTATTCAAATTGTCGTCAACGCTAACATTCAAGTTGTGCTCTAAAGAGATTGCTGAAATAAAATCAGAAAGCGTAACGCCTGAAACACTTACTTGAACCTGCTCATTTAAACCTGGCTGAATTAGGGCAAGCGAATCTAATTGAGCTTGAATTCTTGGGTCTGGTTGCGCATATGCAATTGTTGAGATCCACATCACAACTAGGATTTGAAGTATCTTCTTCATCTTATATATTGGTTAACAAGGCATACACTTCCTCTAAAGAAGTTACACCTGTCGAAAGCAATTTGTATGCTTTCTGGTTCAATTTTTCTATTTTCTTTTCTGCCAAAAGCTCGTCTACTTTTAGCTGTTCGTCTTTTATTCTATCTGAAAGTTCATGGTCGATATTAATCACCTCATAAACTGCTTTTCTGCCTTTATATCCAGTAAAATGGCAATGGTCGCAACCAACCGGAATATGATGTTTGTTCAAGCCTTTATTTCTGTATTCTTTTGGCAATTCGGTTTGCACTAAATCAACTTCTGATTTACAGTCATTGCAAAGCACACGCACAAGTCGTTGTGCAACAGATGTGTTGATTGTTCCAGCTAACAAATAAGATGGAACCCCCATATCAATCAGTCTTGAAATGGTTCCCCAAGCTGAGTTGGTGTGAATTGTGGATAATACAAGATGCCCGGTTAAAGCTGCTCTAATAGCCATTTGAGCTGTTTCTCCGTCTCTAATCTCACCTAACATGATTATATCAGGATCTTGACGTAAAAATGACCTTAGTGCAGATGAAAAGGTTAAACCTATATCCTCTTTTAACTGGACTTGGTTAATCCCTTTCAATGTGTATTCAATTGGATCTTCAACAGTAACTATGTTTCGCTTTTCTTCATTCAATATTTTGAGTGTGGCATAAAGTGTTGTTGTTTTACCAGACCCAGTCGGTCCTGATATCAATACGATACCATTTGGTTTTCGAACACCCTCCAAGTAATTGAGCTTTTCTTCTTCAGCGAATCCAAGATTATTTAAATCTACTTGAGAAGCATCTCTTGCTAATATTCTTAAAACAATTTTTTCTCCATGAAGCGTTGGTAACACCGAAACTCTAATATCAAAGTCTGGGAAGTTGATTCTACCATCTTGCGGTAAGCGCTTCTCAGTAATATCCAAATTGGATTTAATCTTTACTTTATTAACTATTTCAGGATATTCGGTTTTGTCGATTTTGTATTTCTCAACCAGATGTCCGTCAATTCTGATTCTTACCCTAGCTTCTTCGTCATAGATTTCAATGTGAATATCACTACTACCCGCTGCTCTGGCTTCATGAACAATCCTCAATAAAAAGTCGTCTTTATCACCTAAGTCTCTTCCATTTTGCTCAGCTACTTTATTACCCGAACGTCTATAAATTTTACCTAACGTTCTTTGAATTTGTTCATCATCAACCGGAATCATTTCTACGCTCAAACCGGTTAAGATTTCAAGATCTTCTTTAGCCAATTGAATCTGTGCACTTTCTTTGATATAAAATGACAACAGGTTATCTTGTTTATCAGCCGGTATCACACCATAATTCCATGCCATTTCGGCGGAAATCAATTGTTGCAATTCAACAGATATCGATATGTCTTTCATTTCTTCCATTAAATGATATCCATGTAAAATAAATCTGTGCTGATGAGCTTGTCTAGTAGTAAAATTCCGATTAGGTAGATTGATAAATATCCTGCCAATGGAATGGGTGAATCTTTTTTGACAAGAATTACAATTAGATGAGCCACAGCCGACAAAATCAATCCACTGATGAAGAATAAAATGAAATTACGACTTCCGAACAATGGCGTTATGGCGATATAAAAAACCAAATCCCCCAGTCCAAAATGCTCTTTGAAAATATTAACGCCTTTGCCAGACTTCAAGGATACATAAACCATCAATAAGCCTATTACTGCGAATACAAACAAACAATTATATCCGGCTAAAGCTAAATCAAAACTAGACAAAGTTAATTTTCCAATGGCAATACCAGCAATAACCATAAACACCAGCACGTGGATGCTACGACTCTTCCAATCTTGCACAAATGCTAAGAACAAGGTTAATATCAATGCTATGTCTAGGAAGATTTCCATTAATCTTTTACTACCTCTACTAATTGCTTATCCTGGTCAATCGTCCAAACGTTATAAGTTCCATCTCCATCAAAATCAAGTACGGCTTCAGCTTGACCAACAAAAGAAGTTGCTGTTGCTTCTGTTATCGTAATTCTATAGTTAGCGTTTCCTCCTTCGGTGGCTAATCGTTCTTGTTCAAATCCAATATCTTCTAAACTCATAGAATGCTTTGAATACATGTAGAAATAGTTCTTCTCTAATGCATGGACTTGATTTAACATGGATTTTGCTTCAATTGCTTTAGCTGCTGCAACTGCCGAAGCTTGATTGGGAACTGCCAGCATGATCAGCATTCCTATAATCGTTAGAACGATTAGGATTTCAAATAAGGTGTAGGCTTTTAGCCTTAAGTTTTTAGCTTTTCTCTTCATTACTGCGATAATAAATTACTCAGGTTGAACATTGGCATGTACATAGCAACAAGTATTACTCCTACTATTCCACCGATAATTAATATGATAATTGGTTCCATCAACTTCCCTATTAACTGGGTTTGATGCTTTAAATCTTCTGAATTTTGTTTGGACAGTTTTAATAACATGTCATCTAGTTGATTGACTTCTTCGCCTACTTTTATTAGAGAAAGCATTCGTTTAGGAAAGATCTTGTAATTCGCCATGCCTGAATGCAATGAGCGCCCCTTTAAAATGTCTTTTTTAATTTGTTGGATAGCCATTTGGATGGGATAAAACTTGACCATCTTCTCTGTAAGATCGAGCGACTTTACAAGCGACGTTTTAGAGGCAAGCAACAAATGCAATGTTTGCGTAAATCGTGACAGATAAACCAATTGAATGATACCACCAACTTTAGGTATTTTTAAAACTAAACTTGAAAAGAATTTACGATACCATTCTTGGTTCTTTTGTGTATAAACAAAGGCGATAATAGCGAAAACTATTATCGTAAATATCAACATGTAAAAAGGGAAATTCTCAGAGATGTAAAGGATTTTCTGTGTTAATGGCGGCAATTCACTTCCGAATTGATTAAAAACATCTGAGAACATAGGCACTACATTTGTCATCATAAAGTAAACAATGCCTAGTGTAGCGACAAAGACAAATACTGGATAGGTCAACACTGATATTATTTGTCGTTTTAATGCTGTTCTTTCTGCGAAAAAATCCATTAATTGATCCAATACTTCTTTTAGGCGATTTGCTTCTTCTCCTATTTCAATGCTGTAGTATTCATACTCAGAAAATTTACCCGTTGCTTTTAAACAGGCAGCCAATGATTTCCCTTTGACTACTCCTTCATGTATTTCTTTGAAAATGGTCTTATCCTTTTCTTTCTCCTGCTCTTCAATGATGATTTCTAATGCAGACTTTAAATCTACCCCTGCCACGAGCAGCACCCTTAAATCAAGGTAAAATCGTTCTTTCTTTTTGTCATTGAAAGTTGATCCAAAGCTCAATTCTTTAGAGAAAATTCCTTCTTTCTCTTTGCCTTTTGAGGAAGCAGTTGGGGCTATATGTTGCTCTAACTTAATGCCCATTGATTAGCAATTGATTGATTACGGCTGCTTGATCATAGTCTTTATGATAGTGACAAACTATTTCTCTTTCCTGAATTTTGATTTTTAAGTTCAATTGAGCAATAAGCGCTGATTCCTTATATTTTTCTGACACCAATTCAGTACAGTTCTCGAATAACACTTCTTCCGATTGTTCTGTTGCTCTTATCAATTGATTTTCTTTTAATTGATAATTAATTGAGGTTGCTGTGTTTTCAAGTACAAATCCGTTCGGCATTGCATAGATTTCTTCAGCTTGATCTATATCTCTATTCAGCACATTATTCATAATTAAATAAGCGTTCAACTCAACTCTTACTTGTTGAAAATCATGGCTTTGCTTACTCACAGAAGTGAACAAGAAGAAAACAATGGAAATGACCAAACTTGAAACCACCATTCCTAGCAATACATCCATTATGGTATAAGCCTTCAAACTAGCGCTATGTTTCATCAAGTTATTTCGCATTTTGAATATTGGATACTAGGTGTTTTTCTACCCACCACTGATGAGTTCCTGAAGTTACCGTATACGTTATTTCGTACAGTTTTTTATTCCCATTATAAAAGTTGACATCTTGTTGAATATCATAAGTTTCAAAAGAAAAATTCTTGGTAAAAAATGCAGAGGTCGCCTTGGTTTCTTGGAATAATTCTTGAACATCTTGCTTTGCCTGATAATAAGACAAAGGTTTTTCGGATTCTATCACATTGCCATAAATCAAACTAGAAATAACTAGCAGAATGGTAATGATGCTGATTGCAACCACCGATTCAAATAAGGTATATGCCTTGAGTCTACCTTTTAATTCAGCCATTTGAGTTGATTTAAAGGGTTTTGATTCTCAAACAATGAAATGTAAACAAAGTCTTCTGGAAGATCGTTTAAAATTTTGGCGTCTAACAAGTGATTTTCATATTTTGACGAAGGTGTTTCTAAATAGAATTTTTCAGTGTACAGGTTTCCGTTAACTGTTCCTTTAAGTTGGGTTTTCCCTTGACAATAAACCAGGCCATCTACTTTTGCCTCTTTAGCAATATCTATTTGAACTGGTAACCTGAAGTTTGGATTTTCTGTGAGTGCGAAGACTGAACCTATCACTTGACTATTCTCTCCAATTGATATCCGGTTTTGTTGTTTTAACGGAAAAGTCTCTTCTAATAGTCCTAAAACTGATGGATACATCAAGGTCACATCTTCTTCAATTGTGATTTTTTCTGAAGCAAAAACTTGAATTGTCCCTATAAATCCTGCCTGCACATGAACAACTTTACTTTTGACTATAACTTCTGACAATTGTGCATTTCTGCCAATGAATATTGAATCTTTTGCTTCGATTACAATTTGACCGGCTAAGTATTCATTTTTGATAGAAATGTAACCGTCAGAGATATAATGGACTCCCTCTTCAGAAAATGATTTTACTATTGAATCTGAGTTTTCCCATTTTGTAATTAATCCGCCAAAAGAAAGCAGGTCATCTTTAAATCCGTCTTGGATTTTAGGAAGGGACTTTGATGATTCAGTTTGAGAACCGTAAATCATTTTATCACCCTGATAGTTCTTGCCTTCTATATACCCACGTTTTAAACCTGACTTAGGAATAGCAATTTTACCTTCAAGTCTCGTCTCCCCTGAAATGGTAATAGGTCTTCCTTGATCTACAATGAATAAGTTCGGTTCATTTAACTGATTCATTTGACCAGCCAAAGCCACTTTTGCATAGGTCTTCCCTTTAAAATGAGCTTCTGAATTAATTACCACATAAGCGCCCCATTGCTTTTTAGAAATATCAACTGAATCAATTGATTCTCCAAAAAGATCAATCGTTTTACTTATCTCGCCTTCAAATTCTTGATAATTAGCTAATCCATATTCAACTCCTGAATTTGCATTTTGAATCAAGCGATCTTGAATTTCTAATTGCGTTGAAAATTGTTTGTTCACTGATGAAAACAAAATCATTCCTCCTAAAAACAGAGAAATGATCAAGCTCATGAAAAGCGCATAATATATGGAAGATGACTTAAGCCTCATTCTTCTTGTCTTTTTTAGGCTTTTTTGGTGTCTTATCTTTCTTTTTAAAGATTCGATCTAATAAACTTCCACCCTTTTCTTGTTTCTTTTGCTCTCGTTTAATTCTATTTTCTTCTCTCTTCTTTTCTTTTTCTTTTCTTTTTTCAGGGTCTACTTTATACTCTCCCCAATGAAAACCTGTTTTGTCTTTCTTCGGCTTTTTAACCTTTTCAGTTTCTATATCCTTCTCTCCTTTTTTGATTTTTCCTTTTTCTCGGATATCTCCGTCCTCGTTATATAAGACATATTCTCCTGACAACATTCCGTTAGAATAATTATAAATGGTTTTAAGGTTTCCTGATTCATACCAAGTCTTCCATAATCCATCTTTCAGACCTTTTTTGAATTCACCTTGTTCTGCCAACTGACCTGAATAATAAAATTTGGAGAATTTGCCATCCAAAATGTTGCCATCTGAATTTCCTTGGGTCACATGAATAGCTTGTGCTTTAAACCAATAGTAATGCAAAGTATCGTGATAACGAATACCCTTCTCATCAAACGAGATATAGAAATCACATTTGTAATCAGCTGTTTTTGTATGGCGGAGTTGTTTAAGTTCTTGGGAGTGAACAAATTTAACCGTAAATACCAAAAGAAAAATTACTACAATTCTCATCTAAAATCCTTATAAATAGCGGACCTTAAATTTACGGAACAGCTAATTTTAAAGAGATTTGAGCTGTTTCAGTTATTCACATCTTGTCATTAAGTGGTAGCACTTAAAAAAGTGAAAAGACGTAACGTTTTAAAAATTGAAATAATACCTGAGAATCAATAAAAAATACTTGACTATGTGTATCGCAATTTAACTTTAAAAGTTTACTTAGTTCAGGCTTAGAGAAGCCCATAACATAAGGTCATGGGATAGTAAATATCTTTAGCACAACATATATATTTTTCTTTAGACAAAAATGTGAGTTCTTGTTGAATAAAACGGGGAAATCTATAAATAATCAGTTCCTGTTTTGACAAAATTCAAACGCAATTTTCCAAATACTTTAATTAAAACTCCAACTGAATCCGACTCCTCCTGTCATGCCAATCACTTCATCTCCAAACATATCTCGCTTGTCAGCCGGAACCGTAAAACCAATATGGTATTTAAACCCAAAACTTCCCTTTTTATTCCATATTGTTGTATTACCGTCTATATATATCCTAAAGCCAAAATCATTTGTATTACTTTCATTTATTGCAAGGTACTCTTCTTGCGTATAATTAGAATGGCTCCCTGGATACGAATGATTAAAAAACCACAAAAAATCAGTATGTAGGGCAACGATCTTATGTCCTCTTCTCGAAGCATATTTTGAACTAATCCCATAATGACCATGCTTCACCCTTAAAAAAGTAAATCCAGCTGCGGCTGAGCTCGCCCAATGCTCAAAATTCTGTGACTGATAGACCTGCTGTTTAAAATGGCTCAAACCTAAATGAGGCCCTATTGAAAAACCTTTCTTTATAGGTAATTTTGCGACATACTTGGTTGGCAGACCATTGTTGCTAAAATCTATTGATTGTGACATTGTCTTGTCTTTAGTCCAAGATTTGACAAAGTAATTTCCGTCAATTCCAGCACCCAGTCCAAAATAGCTGTTAATTAAAAATTTGTCAGGTTGGTAATATGAAATCCCGCCAAAACTTGTTCGATCTGCTCCAACTATACCTCCTAACCAAAAATTCATTTTCTGAATATCTCTGTGGCTATCTGACAAAACAAACACTTTATATTTTTTTCCACTTCCTTCATAATAAAGTGTGTCTTTTATTTCATTTTGACCGTATACATCATTCATGAAAAAGACAAAAAAATACAACACTAACGAAATTCTAATCATAATCATTTCTATCACTTCCTTAATTTATTCGTATTCTCAAAGTTAACCAAGTTTCGTTTTTACGCAGTTAATGATACCTTATATTCAAAAACTCAGTTTTACAAAATAGCTGATATAATAATCTAAACTTGCATCAATAAATTCAACTCGTAACAATTTGTTGTGACTCAGAGTAAGGATTAAATTACAAGGTAATAAATATTAATTTTTTATTAGCTGCGGAAATTACGCAAAATTTTAAGTCAATTTTTTTCAACTACTATACTAAATTTTGGAAAACGACTAGAGTTTTTCGCCCATAAAAGGCAATAATATCAATAATTTTGAGCCGCTTCAAATTTTGGAAAATTCACAAAATAACCCCGTACAAATACGCTGTTCATTATTATTCAATGAATTTTATTTTCATTATTCGTAAATTAACCTACTAAAAGTTCTTCTATGAAACAAGAATGACAACTTGTGTATTTCCTATTAAAAAGAAATTATCATGAATCAGAAATGAAATGATCATTTTAATCAGTTGAAGACGTGCAGAAATATGAAACTCAAAATAACAAAAAAGGATAAATTTTTAAATCAAACCGCATTGATAGGGCTCCTCAATGAATTTATAGCGGATTCATATTCTGGAAGACGCACCAAAAAAAACGGCACTCGTATAACTAACGGTACAATTCGAAACTATGAATACTTGCAAAAATCTATATCAGAATTTGATACTCAAAGTTCATTCGAACTGAAGTTATATATTGTAAATAACCTTACACAATCTCAAAAGGAAACAGCAAAGCGTTATTATCAAAAATTCTACTCTTCATTCACTAACTTCCTTTACAAGAAAAAAGGTTATTATGACAACTATGTTGGATTAATTATAAAATGTCTCCGCAGCTTCTTCAATTATTTAGAACAAGAACGCAATATCTCTGTAGGTACATATCACCGTTCTTTTTATGTACCAGTAGAAGAGATTCCTATTATTGCGCTTAACCAGGAGCAGTTACATTACATTATTTACAATGAAGAATTTGATCAATTTATAAAAGAGCATCAGCTTGAAAAAATTAAGGATATTTTTGTTTTCGGTTGCACTGTGGCATTAAGAGTTTCAGACCTTTTAAGTTTATCAAAGAAAAATTTAATTGTAAAAAACGGCAATCATTACATACGAGTAAAATCTCAAAAAACAGCTACATCTACTCAAATTAAACTGCCTATTTATTGTGTTGATATTCTAAATAGATATAAAAGCCGAAGTACTCGCCTTTTACCTGAAATTAGTAAAGCCTGGTTTAACACCAAATTGAAAGAAATGGCACTTTTGATTCCTGACAACTTTGACATGCCTAAAATTAGAGAACAAAAAGGAAAACAAGTAATTGTATACAAAGATCCGAAAAAGCGAATTCACTACAAACTTTCTGATCATATTAGCACGCATACTATGAGACGCACGGCGATTACCACCATGCTTTGTTTAGGGATGCCAGAGCATTTAGTGAGAAAAATCTCAGGGCATGCTGCAAATAGCAAAGAGTTTTTCCGATACGTTTTACTTTCTCAATCTTTTATTGATCAAGAAACGGATTTGATGTTTGAAAAATTAGCAAAAGTTTAGATATGAATTATTTTCAAACAAATCACTCTAACAAAAAAAGTCGTTTTTTAATTAATTTTTTATTAAGAAAACACTCAGAACCTCATGAATTCCTAATAAATTATTATCCGTTTGGGATGATAATGGATGGCAGAAATGGAAATAGCGGTGACTATAGATATGGGTTTAATGGTGCAGAAGGTGATAATGAAGCGTTTGATAATAATGGATCGTTTTATGATCTTGGGTTGAGATGCTATAATCCATTGACAGCTAGAATGTTTCAAACTGATCCGCGAAAAAGTGAATATCCTTGGCAAACTCCTTATGCGTATCACAGAAATAGTCCAATTGGAATTATAGACTTTCTAGGCGGTGGTGATCCAGAAAAGGAGAGCGGCTTAGATACAGACCAAGATGCTAAGGATAAGGGTTACAATGAATTGGAAGGAAAAGATATTAAAGATCTATTCGGTGGAAAACCAGCTAAAATGTTTAGAAATTTGCATAAAATTTTGAAAGCATCTGATGGTAAAATGCAAGCTGTTAGGGGAGAGACTTTAGTGGCTGAAATTGACAAATTAATTGCGAATACAACAAAACCTAAAGAGTTGAAAAAATTAAAACAAACGAGGGAAGCACTAACCAAGCTAGATTATGCAACTATAACGAAAAGAAAAATTACCGTTCATTTGGTGGAAGGTGAATCAACAATATCTTTTCCAGGTAGTCCGTTTGACATAGACGTGGAAGATAATTCTACAGTTGACGCATCTGGTTTGACGATTATGACAAAAAATCTTGACGGATATTCGGGAAGTTATTTATATATTAAAGGATCAATTACATTATCAGGCGTAGAATCCTTTTTAGGAATTAATGTGGAGAAAGTTAAATATGAAACCAAAATTGAAAAATATGATAATCCTGACAGTAAGTATCATGGAAATTTAGTTTTTAGAACATCCGCTGATATAACATTGGGAATTGGTGGCAAGGATGACAATACTGTACTGATACAAATATTAAATAAAGACTGATGAAATTAAACTCGACAATTTTAATTTTATTATCCGCATTTTCGGCGATATCAAAAGATTCTACATGGACACTCATAACGAAAGTTCCCATTTATAAAGGGATTGAGTTATTGCCGCATGTCAATAATAAAGACGAGGCACTTATATCTTATCTAGATACAAAAGGGATTCATTCGATTTCAATTTTAACTAAAAATGAGATGAAGCGTAGCATGTCTTTTAAAAATTTAGATAGACCTCCAATTATAGCAAAAGGTAGTAATTCGATAATTATTACAATTGATACTTCATGGAATAAAGAAATAATGGAAGTTGATTTCAAAGTAGGTTCCATTTTGAATACTTCTCCTTTACTTTTAGATCAAGAACGAAATGAAAAATATTGCTCGATAGACAAGGGTGAAATCGCCAGGATATTCTATCAGGAAAATAGAGAATTGTGGTTGAATAAAGGATTGAATTTAAAACCAATTAAATACAACTTTGAGAATTTCATCCAATCGGCGAACTTTTTAAATAAGGATACTATATTAGTTTTATCCAAAACTGAATCTATATTAAAAATTAGTTTATTAGATGTTCAAAGAGAGAATATGTTATCTCTTCAGAAAGTCAATTTATCTATTTTGAATGAAAACGTTAAAGAATTGGATGATTTCAATATTAAAGCTGATGGAGGGATTTATTGTGTTTGGTGTTATAATAAACAGAACAATGAAACTTTAGTTTTTTTGATAAATATAAGATCAGGAAGGGTTGCTAAGAGTTTTAAGTTTCATAGTAAAATCGCTGATATTGCTTGGAACGAAAAAAATATTTGGCTAGTAAACGTGACCGCTTTAACCCCAAACATGTACCTCGATTTTCCCAAAGAAAATAGACCTTTTCTTGAAGGTCAGGTTTTTCATGGGCGATTTAATAGTGATTTGGCAGAGTTTTAGCAGTAAAATCAACAAAAATCTACCTTTTTTGGGTAAAAAAGAAAAAGGTTAAACTTATCAGTGCATTTATATAATTAGAGCTGCGAGTTCACCAGTTAACGCGGATTTGCAATCCGTGCCTTTTATTTCGCTCCTTCACTGAAAAATCTTCACTAAAAGCTTAGAAGTTAAGGAATGGATAGATGAATTAGGGCCATTTTGCAGCATTTAATGTCATCTGTATTTTAAATCTTGCTTTTTCCTCTGGGGCATTCATAAAGCTCCCAAGTATTTCATTATCTGATAATGGCCCTCGCTGCCGCACGATTGTATCGTGTGGTTTCACGAATAAGCAGATCTCACTTTAAAATCTCTTAAAAAGGCAATAAATAATTTATAGGCGGTTGCTTTTTCTTCTTCTGGTAGCTCTTCAATATATTGTAACCGGTTTTAGTTTTTTTTACCCCAGCTGCGCAGAAGTGCAATTAATTCACAGCTGGGGTAATTGATCAGATAATTGAGTAACCTGAAGAATATTTGTTCAGTTCAGCGAGAAATTATGCCGATAAAGAATCATTTCTAGAAGTCGTTGTATTGCCGCCTCAATTGAAAACGATAAGTTACTATAGTGTTTTGAAATGCACGGATTGCAAATCCGCGCTAACTAGGTGTGGAGCTGGATTTGATCTGAAGCTAATTTAAGGGGTCTACTTACTAATAGCACGAGGCTTAAATTAGAGGTTAATATAACGTTGATAAATAGCGTGTTTTTACTCAGTGAGATTGCTCTTAAAAGCTGTAACTTTCTGGTGGATTAAATAACCAGAACTTATGGAAAAACTTAACATTGAGTTACAGCATTGCTATGGTATCAAGCAATTACAACACACCTTTGATTTTCATGGAAAAAGTGTGATTTCACTTTACGCTCCAAATGGAACAATGAAAACATCATTTGCGAAGACGTTTAGTGATCTTCAAAACGGAAAATTATCGAAGGATTTGATTTTTCCTGATAGAGAGACTACACGTAACATTAAAGATGAAAACAACTATGACATAACTCCAGAGAAGATATTTGTAATCGAACCATATAATGAGGCTTTTAAATCTGAGAAAATGTCCACACTGTTGGTAAACAAAGAACTTAAAGAAAAGTACGACAAAATCTATACTGATCTTGAGAATCTTAAAGATTCTTTCATTGCCGAAATGAAAAAACGAAGTGGGCTCAAAGTTGAAATCGAAGAAGAAATCTCACAAACATTCACTTCATACCCAAATGAGTTTTTTAAGGTTCTCGGAAGATTAAAAACTGAAGTTATGAATGCTCAAAGTGAAAACTTCGGAGATATAGAATACTCTGAAATTTTCAATGATAAGGTGATTAAGTTCTTAGAAACCAAAGATTTTTCTTCACGACTTGAAGACTATATAGAAAAGTATGAAGAACTGGTGGATAGCTCTACCTACTTCAAAAGAGGAGTATTCAATCATAACAACGCAGCCACAATAGCCAAGAACTTAAGTGACAACGGCTTCTTCCAAGCCAAACATTCCTTGTCCTTAAATTCTGATGGTAAAGAAAGTACAGCAGTGGGATCATTAGATGAACTCACCCACATTATAGAAGAAGAAAAGAACTCAATACTATCTGACGAAAGTCTCTCGAAAGCGTTTGAAGAAATAGATAAAAAACTGAAAGCGAATCAAGACATGAGAAACTTCAGGGACTACCTACTCAAAAACATGAAGCTTCTTCCTGAACTCAAGAACCTTGATGGGCTTAAACAAAAAATATGGCTTTCGTATTTCATGGATTCTAAGATTGAATTTCTCACTCTTGAAAATAAATACTCCGAAGCTAAGAAAGACATTGAATCAATAGTCGAACAAGCCAAAAAAGAAGAGACTGACTGGAGAAACGTAATTGATATATTCAATAGAAGATTCTCTGTGCCATTTGAACTTGTCGTAATTAACCAGGAAGATGTAATACTCAAACAGGATGGTCCAAACATCAACTTCAAATTTACAGATAGCTCTGACAGTTGTGAGGTCAAAGAACAAGACCTGTTAACAGTGCTCAGTAATGGAGAAAAAAGAGCTCTTTATATTTTAAATATAATCTTTGAAGTTGAGGCCAGAAAGAATCAAGGATTGGATACTTTATTCATTGTAGATGATATTGCCGACTCTTTTGATTACAAAAACAAATATGCAATTATCGAGTACTTAAAAGACATTTCATCAAAACCAAATTTCAAGCAAATAATATTAACTCACAACTTTGATTTTCATAGAACGGTTTCAAGCAGACTTGATATGGAAAGAAGGCACAAACTTACTGCGTTCAAAAATGGAGATAGTGTTGTGTTAAAGCAGGAGCACTATCAAAACAATCCATTTACACATTGGAAACAACACCTAAGTACCCCAAGTATGTTAATTGCATCTATTCCTTTTGTCAGGAATATAGCCGAATTTACAGGAGACATTAACAGTTTTGAAGGCCTAACCTCTCTTTTACATATCAAGAATAATACTAAAACCATATCCCTTGATGCCTTAAAAACGAGTTTCAATCAAATTCTTAATGATGCTGCCGACTTCACCGCTTTGGGTACAGAGAAAACAGTCCATGAGCTTATAATGGAAACTGGAGATTCTCTTTCTCAGTTGAATCATGAAAATTTGAAATTAGAAGACAAAATTACATTTGCAATCGCTATTAGGTTAAAGGCTGAAGAATATATGATTGACAAAATCAATGATCCAGAACTTGTAGCAAACATCTCATCAAATCAGACCTATGAGCTTTATGAGAAATTTGTAGAATTATTCCCAGAGGAAGTAGAATCAATTACTTTGTTAGACCAGGTTAATCTAATGACTCCTGAAAACATCCATGTTAACTCATTCATGTATGAGCCCATTTTAGATATGGGTAGTGGGCATCTTAAGGCTTTATACTTAAATATTGACTCGTTGTTGAATTAGATAAATCTTACATTATTCATCAGAATTCTCAACCAATGAAAACTCTTAGCAGGCAATATAAAAAAGTACAAATACCAGAAGGAACATTGCTGTTTAGAAAGGCAGTGGACAACAGTTACTACCCCTCTATGTTTTTTGGTTTTGATGCTTGCGGTGTCTATAGCTCCGACTACAAAAGCACCCCTCTTCAACTTTGGGAAACAAAGATAAATTTGGAAAGCACCTTTAGCGTAAAGGATTTGAATCCAAAAGTACATTACAAAACAGACTTAGAGAGTTGCTACATGGATTTCTGCGAGGAGGAACGATACTATATGGATGTAAAAAGTAGACATAACCCTAATCGAGATGCGTTTTTCGAGTTTCTTAGGGCCAACAATATCGACTCTTGGGTAACCACTGTAAATAACAATATGCCAATGGAACTTGTATTGTTCACCAATGATAATTCCAGTTTAGTCTCATTCAAGATGATTATAGAGAACGAAAAGGAAGGACCTCTTTTAGATCACGATTCTTTTAAAGACATAATCATTTTGTAATAGACACCTTTAAAAGTCAATTCACAAAAAAGAGCCTGATTATCAAAAGGCTCTTAATCAATAAAGATTATAAATTGTTGTTATGTGACCACAACGATTCAACTACTGCGGAACAGGAAATCATTGTGAACTAGTTATTACCAAGATTTTTTTTCTCAAAGTCCATCCAGGAAAGACCTCTATAATAATCCTTGACATTAGGAGACAAAGAATCAAATTTCTCTAAATAATCCAATGCTAAATCATGAGTTTTTTCGTCTAAATACAAATCACCCTCAAAATAAGTGGGGTCTAATAGAGACTCATAAACGTGACCATAGGCTAATGGATAATGGTAACGGTTAGACATAAAAATCGCCCAAAAAAGAAAACGACTTGGTGGAAAATCTAATTCAGTACTTTCAATATATACTTTTTTATATGCATTTGTGTCACCTTTTAAGGTTTGAATTTCAGAGCCATCTGTATACTTCGAACAACCATTATAATCACTATTACCATTATATCCAATTGAATCTATCACTTCTTGAATGACTTGGGCTTCTTCAAGTTCTGAAGCTTTTAATAAATGGTAATTCATTAACTCAAAAGTTCTTTGATCTATCTCATTTAATCTAGATATATCACCACAAACATAACTTTCAAGAATGCAGTTAAAAACATCCAAATGTGCAGGGACATATTCAAACTTGTTCGCCATTATAATCGCCCAGTAAAGAAATCTCTCTGTATGTTCACTTTCAAACATCATACTACTATAATCCTTGTATGAGCTCGTATCACCATCATTCACAATGGAAACCTGCAAATTTTTAATGCTGGTATTAAAATTTTCCTTTTTAAAGTATGAATCATTGCTATTGGTCTTATTATTTGAGGAGGACTCATTCATGTCACAACCGAAAAATAGCAGTATCATTATCCCAACAGTTAAAAACTTATCCAATCTAATTTTCATAAAATCAAATTTAAATATTTAATCAGTTGAAAGAGATTGTTTATTTGTGTAATCATGATTTTCTTGTACATAATTAGAATCAGTTGTAACCCAAAAGCTACGACCTGTATCAGTTGTTCCATCAGCGCTCTGGATGTAAACTTGCATAAAGTCACCTTCAACTGATCCTGTCGGTACCAAATTCGTACCTTTTAATGCATACCCCACAACATAGTCTCCTCCGCTATTTGGAGAACTTCTCAGATTAACTCCACCATGTCCACCGTTCTGATTTACCGTATAGCTAAAATTCATTCTATGATTTTGTATTTCAGCAGTCGTTGGCGCACTATTTGGGGCCCATGCTCCGTCAAAAACGGCAACCAATACCCCTTTATTGTATACTCTCCAGTTCCCCCAGGCGATAGCTTTTTTATTTTCTGCTGCTGCATCAGATTGATAAATTCCATTAGGATCTGTGCCTTCATGTATTTGCACACCTCCTTTAAAAGACCCTAGTGGTACTCTTGCGTCAGGTGCAATGACCATTATTCCTTTATCTCTTGAATAGCTTTGAGCGTATGATTCCGAAGCCACTCCTGTAATATTATTGTTGGCATCTAAAGTATATTTAGGCGCTCCAGTATAACAGTGATGGAGTATCAAAACATAAACTCCTGATTTAACTACATCTCCTGCATCAGTCGTTTTTAAATAACTTTCATAGTTGCTGTTCGAATACCAAGAATTTGCATCAGCCGAAGATTTGAAAGGTTCTCTAACTCCTCTTTGACTTCCATGCCAGGATGAATGGACATCACCATTTATTAATTTGACTTCCAATCCTTCAAGCTCCACACCATCAATTACCCTATTTTCACTAAAAGCATATGGAGAATTATGCGGATACTTACCTGCCAAAGGATCCACCGCAAAAAACCTACCAATTCTTGGGTCATGCATTCTGTACTTATAATTCACTGAATTTCCTTCACCTTTAATCTCATCATCCATCTCCTGACCTTGGAAGCCGTATCTATAATCACCGCTACTACCATTTCTCCCATCCATTATCATCCCAAACGGATAATAATCTGAATATGAAATTACGTCTGGAGAATTATAGGTTATTAAATCTTCTGAACTCCAAGTAGGAGAACCTGTTGTGGATAAATTATTACTATTTGCGGTTAGGTCATCTAATGCTGTTCCACTTCCCTCATCTACTTTCCAATAACCTACAATTCCAGACTCTGTACCAGTATACCCTACATAACCATTATATGCATTCAATACATCTGTACCAGATTTTTCCGTATCCCAAATACTCACTTCTTTAATGCTTACTTCTCCAGTTCCAGCCAAAATTTGACTTCCAATAGTGACAGGCGCACTTAAACCATTCATATTACCACTTGCCCCAGGGTTATTGCCTTCTAGAACACCATCAACGTATGTATTCCACTCACCATTGGCACCATATGTACCTACCACGTGATGCCATGCATTATCATTGATATTTGTAGTTCCATATACTATATAGTTAGAGGATGACGAGTTATATCCGGATAATCTTAACACACCAGACACGGTATAAAGCATCATTCCGCGATCATTAGAACCATCTGTCTGTGCTGCAATTATTTTCAGAGCAGAACTATTTAATTTAACCCAAGCTTCTATTGTCATTTCTGTATTGACCCCCAAGCTTACGTTCGAGCCAGTAGTAGCATTTTCTGTAGTTCCGGTAAAACTTAAAAAGTTCGCATCTTCACTGTTTGGTAATTTCTTATCTGATAATACTTCTAAGACGTTACCTAAATGATTTGAAAATTCATAATTTCTTTTCCCTAACTCCACCGTTAAATCTTCTGTTGAAGGATCTGCCACGTAAGTTAAATCAACATCTACACTACTATGTTGTTTAATGTTACTATAATATCCTTCAGTTGTATACCAAGTTCCAGTTCCAATATCATTGGCGGGCTCTGAAATTCTAATACCCACAGTAATATTCTTACTTAACAGCCCTACCCTTCTAGATCCGTATAGGTTAAGTTCATTTAAAGCGTATGTTTCGGTTAATTCAGACCCAGATTCTGACACAGTTTTTTGATAAACTCCCATGGTATTTCCTGATGCATCTTTTGTATAATAGTGATACGTCCATTCATCTTCATTTGTAGAATTACCGCCCGTTCTATCTTTCACTATTTTTGCGATTCTATTACCCATTGGATCATATATGAACTCCAAGTCGGCTTTAGTGCTACCGGTAGAACGTGTTATTTTCTTCACTTTCCCTGTTACAGTCCATTCTATAGATTCAATATCTTCTTGATCATCAGAAACAAGCTGTCCAATATGATTATAGGCATAATTACCCGAATTTTGGTCTAATAAATCAGTAGAGCCAGAGGTTCCTCCATCATCCACATAAGCCAATTTATTAGTAGCGTTCACATTATTACCGGCTGTAAAAATACTCGATTCATTATAGCTACCGGTAGGGTTAACAGGGTCAGAATTATCATAATAATGATAGGTAAAATCGTCTATCGTTGTTGTCCCTGATTGTCTTTGCAATTTAAGTAAATTTCCGTTATGATCATAGGTGTATTCTGTATGGTAGGTGTTGGTGCTACTTGCACCATTGTATTCATAGCCTGCATTTGGCTCAGTTATACTACCAACGTCTTGTATAAAAGCATCCATATTTACGATTCTATTTAATTGGTCATATTGGTAATCATTTGCTACCAAATCCATGAGATTCTCATTAATATCCATCATGGCAGTTGCCATTTGAGAAATATTACCGTTGAATAAGCCATATGTTGGTGCAACCGAACTTAAATCGCCTAAAAATGAATCACCTCCAGTTGTTCTTGCCTCATAATCATCTGTATAATATGTCAGTCCAAAACCATAAGCATCACGCCCTATATTCTTATTTAAATTTAAACCTATTATTGCGCCATCTTCTCCCATATCAACTTCAGCTGCGTTAAGAGAAGTTCCGTTGACTGATTTTAACCAGCCATTTGTTGTATAAGCATAATCAGAACCTTGAATTTTTTCATGCCCAGTTTCTGTTCTTGCCAATGGACCATGATCATAGTAGAAATACTTTTCTTCAGAGATCCAATTAACGTCATCCTCTGAAGTGTAAGCTCTCGTAATTCTATTATCTGCATCATATTCATATTTATGATAAAATTGATCTATTTTACCAGCGTTGTATTTGACTTTTAACACATTTCCGCTCACCAAATCGTATTCATAATCAACGGTGCTCGTCAATCCTGAATTTTCAACCTCTTCTTCTCTTCTTATTTCCTGTACCATTTTGAGTACATTGCCATGGATATCATAACCATAATGATAGGCTGATTGATACTCATTATCATTCGTAGTGTAATAATCAATATACGTCACAGACCCTATTCTATTTCTTCCGTTAAGCTCGTCTCCATTGATGAGTGATGATAAAGGTTCATCATAGTAAGTTCTGGTTATTTGAGAACGTTCAGCACCTGAATTTGCTGCAAAATTATCTGGGTAATCTGGATCATCAAAGTTGGTTGTAGGGACACCATCAACATCTAGCTCTGATGGATCAGCTTCTAATTCTCCAACTTCAATTATTCTGCCTAAGGCGTCAAACTTTGTGTAACTAAATAAATCATCTTGAGCTTGTTGCTGATTTTGAGATGCCACGATTCTACCTAATCCATCATACCAAAAACGTGAAGTTCCACCATCAGGTGTTCTTTGTATTACAAGTTGATTTAATGCGTTATAGCCATATGAAGTTAAATATCCATGCTCTGGGTCATATGTGCTCACATCTTCATTATTTCTTTTGGCTATAATGTCGTCTATTGCAATCTGAGAATCAACTCTATTAACTCCATTAGGAGGAACAGTTCTGATTAAGTTACCCGCTTGATCATAATAATATAAAGTATAGTTGAACTCATTGTCTGGTACTTCGCAAACAAAAGTCTCTATTGCTGAACTCATTGCAAGCTCTATATAATTATGAATAAATTCGTTCTTTTTGTTTTCAATTAACACTTGATATTCAGCGCTTGCATTAGCAATAGCCTGTTCTATTAACCAATCTTCACAATCGTTCGTAATTGTTAAAGTCGTGTCGTCCCAAATATCTCCATCTACTAAAGGTTCATCCTGGCAGGATTCCGGATATAATCCGCAAAAATCGTCCAAGGTCATTGTACCCGAATTGTCAATATGATGATCAAATAATGTTTCACAAGGTTCACAATAAACAACATCTTCAAATAAACTTGGATGAATTCCTAACGAACCTGTGATTATGTCATTGTAACTTGCATAATTATAAATCTGTTCATCATTCAGAAGAACTGAATTAACATACTGGCTAAAAGTATAACTTGAGTTTATCGTTGCTTCCGAAAAACCGTCATCTATGGCATTTTCAATCAGTAATAAATATGAAGCTAAATGATCTTCATAGTCAAGTGCACAAAAATCTGATAAAGTCATTATCGTCAAATCAGGATCCGCACTAACATTGATGTCATCCATTCCTTCATGATAAATTTCATAAGCCGCCTCACATGATAAAGGAGGGTCAATTTGATCTGAACAAGAACAAGGATTCATAGGAATATTTGATTGACCGGTAATTTCAATCCAAGAATCATCTACTATAATCGGCACTTTAAAACTAGAATTACCGCTAAATGGGTCTAAGTAAAATGCCCCGATAGAATCAATTTCGTGAATACTAGGGTCAAAAGAAGGGTCATTTACTTGCATAACAAATTCTGCCGCTACTTCATCATATCTATCTAAAATTTGGTAGATAAATTGATTATTAATTATTGTATCCGCTATTGTTACACCTGCTTCTTGCCCTTTTAAACCAAGAATTTCATAAATAATATCCGGAATGTCAGCTGCGTCTTGATCTTTTAATAAGTTGTCAACTAAAACACCAGTACCAATAACTATAGTTCCTCCTGGATCTGACAAACAATCGCCGCAATCTCCAAGAGCAAGGTCTTTAATTGTTCCCAAATAAGGCATGAATTCAATTGTTGCCGGCACTTCAATGTAGCTATTATCACTTAGCTGAGCAGTTAGCAAAAAAGTGGGAGCTACTAAAGCTTGTATATTAACGAAGCCTGTAACTGTTGGAAATGTAGGCAGATCATTGAACTTGATTTGATAATAGTCTCCACTGCTTTGATCAGTAATTAAAATGGTGGTAATACCAGTTGTAGAAGAATAATCCCAATCATGCCCTCCAGTTGTCATCCAGTCTAAAAACACATTATTGGTTAGTTGAGTTCCTAAAGTACCGGTACTTAAATCAACTGTAGATCCTGAAAAGAAATAAGGTGTCCCTCCATTATCTTGCAGCATAAAATTAAATAATTCAACTAAACTAGCAGCCTCTTCTAAAGGCTGACATGGTATTAATACTGCTCCAGGATCAGTACTAGATGGACTTCCTGCTCCACCATCTGCAACACAATTCCCCACCATTAAGCAAGTTTCTCCATCAATTAATAGCTCTTTGGAATCAGTTCCGGAATCCATATCGTCATCTACATTCGCGATAATTTGAAAAGAATAAACACCAGAAGATTCTCCAACGAAATAAAAACTCTCAAAAGATTCTATTTGCCAATTTGTACCGTAATCAGATACATCCCAAGTAAAGTTCATTGAACTAGAGTTTGCATAAGTAGGAAGAACTAAATTGATATAATTACAAGTATTGCTCGAAGTAGGATTGTTTATCTCCATTTCTAAAACTCTGTCATCATTTGTAGTTACAAAATCTTCAACACTGTATGTATATGTCATAACCTCAGCAGAGGGAGGGTTAAAAGTATAATCAGAACTTATGGGTCCACCAAAAGCCTCGTATAATAGAATTCCGAAATAATCCGTTGCATTCAAGTCTAAAGCAGAACTTGGTTGCATGCCGTCAGCGGCGGTTAAACCGTTCAAAAAATTCAATACTTCAAAAGCTATTGGGCAAATGCCGTAGTTTTCATAAATTCCAGTAGTGATATTGTTTACATTTTGCTCAATAGTATATCCGAACTCTTGACCAAGCATATTTGAGCTGTTAAAAAACCTTCTTTCTTTTGAGTAAAACTCGTTTGCGTTTTGATAGGCACAGACATTCTCGTCATCTGTAAAATTTGCATCATCAATAAACCCATATTGACCGGGGTCGTAGGCATTAGTCCCAATGCAGCCATTATAGCAGCCACCTGTATTAACAGCATATTCTTGCCCCCAAATTTCGTATAAATCTTGCTTTAAAGAAATATACATTCCTCTAAACAATTCCCAAATTTCATCTCTATCAGGATCACTACCAGAAACAGAGTAATTAGAAGCATTATACGCTGGCTCAACTCCAATGGTAGACACATCTCTAACGGTCATTGCAGCAAATTCTAACAAATCTATAGTTTGGTAAGGAGATGCTTGAAAAGTGTAAGCTGTTGAAAAAGCTGATTTTCTAACACTAGGCTCTGGCAAATAAATTGAAGTAGAAGGATCTACATGAAAAATTGGATCTTTTAAAAGTAAGTTATCCAAGTCATTCATATTCCCAAAATCAGCATGTGAACTTGCCTCGTCCCACGTGCTAAATCCTAATAATAAATTGTCAACATCTTCGCTTGTATAATCAACTGAATTTACTGAGTAACTATCATTAAATTCATCAGAACACCAACTTAAGTAACAGTATTCAGGATGGGCTGGTAATAAAGATTCTGCCCATGAATTTTCCCAAAAACCTAAAAAATCATCTAGATAGGCCAAGTTGGTTGGTAGCGTATACAATTTCCCTGTTCCTACCTCTGTTAAGATATGCGTTCCTAAAGAAGTATTTGTAACTTGAGGATCATAATTACCACCATTAGGAGTTACATATATTCTAGCTGGAGAACCGTCAGCATTCACATAAGGAATGCCACTAGCCGGATTTTTCCAATCAATTGTAGTTGCTCCTGGAAGCTCATTGTTTACATAATAAACCGATAGCAGCATATCACCAGATACTGCTCCATATTGACCATGAGGAGAAACATCCATAAGCATTTGGGCTCTCATTGCATCACAATAACTCAAATCACCGGCGCACAATTCGTCACACTCAGAATACATAGCAACATACTCACTATAAAACATTTCGTTCAATGAAGACGAATCAGGGTCTGTCATTGTTGAAAACCCTGGATAATCAGTTTGTCTTTCATCTCGATAATCGGCATAATCACCTAAATTAGTAAAGCATTCTGCACAAGTCATTTCACAACCACTTAAATCAATTAACTCTTGAAATGCGGATTGCATCTCTGCTTCGGTTGGAATACAGTTTGAACTAATTAAATCTAAAATATATTGATCAGCCAGTTCATTTACTGCTGATTCATTTATCACTAATTTTTTCTCAATATAGTATTCTCCAATAGGAATTGTTGGACTCGCAGAAGTAAACAAGCTTTGTGCACCGGATATTCCGTCATAAGTTTCTGTACCAACATTAGAACTAGTAGATCCTAAAGTTGTCGAGATTGGACTTACTAGCATTTCTTGACCACATTTGTCAACTAAAGTGACATTGAGGTCATAAACAAATGGGTAGTTGTAAGTGCTTGCGCCACATGTTACCTCATAATCTTCAGCCTTAAGTACATATTTATACTTAAATTGCTCATTTTCTTGATACATATATTGAGTTGATGAACTTATCAAAGCATCTTTTGCATAAGTAAATCTGCCGGTAGATGATCTAATATTATCATCCCATTCTTTATCTGAATGAGTCTGGTCAACTTTAGACAAAAGATCTACAGTAAGTGTAGAAATTGAAGATAAATCAACTCCTAATTCGTGCATAGCCGCCAAGTTTGATGGAGGCGAACCTACCAAAGCAGTGGCTATTACTCTTCCAAAGGGGTCTAAATAAGAAACACTTACTTGACCATTTGGGTCTATAACTATGTTCTTTTTATATCTTTTTTTATACCCAACATTTGTTCCAAATAATCTATCCAGCTCAACCTGATAAGGTTGTGAGTAAAAATACCTTGTTGGATGATCTCCGTTTTCAAAATCAATAGTAAAATCATCTCCAACGCCACTTTGCACAGCTATCCTTCCAGTGTTGTCTGGCATATATTGAACCTGAACGAAAGGATATCCGTTTGCATCTGGCACATGATCTTGCCAATTTCCTTCTGTCGCAACTCCAGCACCATAATATTCACCGGCACCATTAAAGCCTAATCCATTAGGAGTAAGTGGTAAGCAACCTGATGGGCCAGGTGTTTCAGGAACCAGATCAAAATCAAAAAGGCTATATGGCTTTGTTCCTGCAGAATTAATATTAAATGCTGAGTGATACTCTAACACATCATTTTCTTCACTTGTTGGGACAGGTAATATAGATATTGCGGCTCTACCTTCACTGTCATATATGGTTTCTCCGACAACCACGACATCATTACTACTAATTTTCGTTGCAGACTGTCTATTCCTTAAAGAACCATCCAAATAAGAAACAACTTCTTTCTTTTTACCATCTTCAGCGTAGACAGCTTGATACTGCCAGTTCTTCTTATAAACATGGTCCCAATCAATCAAAGCATAATGTGGAAAATCTGCAACATCTATTCTTGAATCAGTACCGGAAACCCAAGTTGACCACTTTCCAAATACTTCATTGTTATATGCTACATCTAAGTCATCATTATCCCAAATACCTACAGGCCTCATTCGATAAATAATAAATCCTTGATCAAATATTAGAGGTATTTCATAGTGCTGTTTAGTCGTCCTTATTCTTGTAGAATTAAACTTAAATTCATTTTCTAAAAAAGGTACATTGCCAGCAGATTTGAAAGTACCATCTTGATTATAATTATTGACGAAAGTCCATTCAAGTTCATAAAATTCAGCACCTTCTATATAATTCCAGTAAAAACTCAATTCATCTTCTTTTGAATCACCGTTGATATCTAAAAATTCATCATTTAACAAATATCCTGGTTCAAAAACAGCATACTCATCAAGTTCATAATATCTTTCAACTTCCAATTCAACTTCCATAAATGAATTTAAAGGAAGATCTGTTGCAGCACCACCTGTTATATTCACAGCTGTAATTTCTACATCTAACCTATGATAATTGTTAATTCTTTTGACTGCGAGAATTATATCATTCATTGTAGAACTAGAAGGATCATAAACAATTTGTAAGTCAAATGTAACGGGAGTAACTGCAACTCCATAAGAATTATACGGAGTTACTGAAACTCCAATAGTGATATCAAATGCACTTTGTGCGTATTCTGTGATTCCTTCTTCAATTCCAAGTTTCACAAAAGCAGAGACATTAGATACAACAAAGTTTCCATTACCATTTATTACTTCAAAGTATTTTCCGTCTTGAATCGTAAAAGTGGAGGCGCCGTTGTTGTATGCTTCACCATTAATTCTTTGAGTATAAATTTCTTTTTTTGCCTGGGTAACCAGACTAATTAAAAGGAACGAAAATAATATTATTATATGTTTCATCTATGCAGTCTTTGATCAATTATACTATAATCTCTGTAGGCTTCTTTAAGCTGAAAAGATCCTTTTTCATATGAAAAATACTTTTCAGTATTACAATCAATACTGGAAGTATATTTTATGTCAGAATATTTTATTTCCATCCTCAAATAATCTTTTTTAGACTCACCCTTCTCCGTATAATACTCCGTTAAATTGGAATAGTAGAAAACTACCTTTTGTGGAATAAAATTAGATTTAGATATCGTGATTTTAGCCTGTTTATATTCCTTTGCCATGTACCCTTTAAACGTTAAAGAGAAGGTATATGAACTTGTGTTTTCAAAACGCTCAATAGTTTCACACATTTCTATAGCCGTGTCAAAACTTAGGAATTCTTGTGTTGTCATTTTATTTTTATCGTTGACTACAATCAATTTATCCGCCTCATCTATAAAGACCGACCATTTATCATCTTGAATCATTTTTGTATTTTCTATTTGATAAAAATATGCCCCTTTGTTTTTAGTATAATTTCCCGAACTGTGATCAATGATTTTTGTTCCAGTTGCACTATAAACATTATAATCTAAAGAGATTGACAAAACATCCATATTGAGGGATTCTTTCGCCATCTTCAATTGGTCTTTATATTCTTCTGGAATGGTTGCACTTACAAAAAATATAGTTAATGCTATGATTGCTAAAAATTGAAATACTTTTTTCACTATAATCCCCCTTTAATTACTCCACTTCTGGATTCTTGAATTGTCACTATGCCACGTTCTGTCTCTTTTTTAATTCTGATTAACCCACCTTCTTCATTATATTCATAGAAAGTTGCGAAGTTATTGTCATCCAGCTGCGCCATAAGTCTCAAGTTTATAGCATCATAAACATAGGTTGCCATTGAACTGTTAAAAGGTTGAATCCTAATATCATCTAGATACACTTTCGTTACTTGTGTATTATTGAAAGAAAGCGTAAACAGAGAAACACCAGCAGAGGGTAGACTTATCCCGTCTATTGTAAACGAGTATTCAACTTTTTGCCATCCGTCAATGATATTTGATTTTCTTGCAGCGCTTAAGGTTAAAGTTGTACCATCTGCAGTGACAATAGGATCCAGTCCAGTATAATTAGACACCAATGGTCCTTGATCTGATCTTTTCACCCAATAACTCAGGACATATTTTTTATCTTCTGCTACAACTGTCTGATTTTGGGCGTAATTGCGTACATCATAAGTTTCAGGACCGAAATTTCCTTGACATTCACAATCCCGAACTTCGTAAGGAATAGTTTTAGCTGAAATTACTTCTCCATCTTTTTCCAAAGTACGAACTAAACCAATAAAAGAATTCCCACTCAATTCCATAGAATAGCGACCGGTATGCGATTCTGCGCTAGACCTAGTTGCATTTTCAAAAGCAAAATGTCTGTTTTTACAGCTTTCTTCATCATAATAGTCATAGTCTTCAAATCCGTCATATCCAATTTGACGATAAGTCGCGTTAGCGGCAACAGCTATTGGAAGAGTATTTGCGTAACCATTAATAGCCGCTGAAAAACGAAACAGAGCATCCATATTTTCACGTTCCATTCCATCTTGATCATATCCCCTAAAGGCCGTAATTGCTTTTACCCATGTCCAATTTATTTCATTTTTAACCCACTTATTAGATACCATTGTCCAGAAGTAATTAAAGTCTTCATACTTGCCTTGTGTTCTAATATTAGTGAGTTGGTCAGGGTTTTCTAATGCAGCCAAATCAAAATTCATTTGATGCCTCAAACCAAGTTTAGTCCATCCCTTTAAGGATCTCCATACTCCTTGAACATTTTCAACAAAAGGATTTATGATGTCCGATTCTTGTATTCCACATAATTCAACGTTTGGATCTGGAATACCATCATAACATTCCCACAACGGGCACCATTCTCCCATGTATCCATTATAAAGAATATAATCCGTTCCTGTGGATCCTCCAAAATCTGCATTAAACTCTAAATGGTATAAATCAACATTGTCACTTAATGGTGATGCCAAGGATATGTTAGTAAAACCAATATTTGGTAAACTATTCCAAGATGGCCATGCACCTACGAATCCATTTACTCCAGGAACAGGTCCGGCAGTTATTACCTGATCTACGGTTAATGGATCGTAATTAGATGCCTCAAACACATAAAATGGACAGGGGTCAATATTTTTATTGAATGTTCCAGATCCGTTAATTACATAGTCTCCCATATTAGCGGTTAATTCACAATCCTCAGTAACTGTATATCCTTCTTCAAAACCACCACATTTGAGTCCCCAATCTTCTGAAAACTCAGTTGCGGATGCTGAAATCACTTCTGTATCACTATAAGTATCATCAAATGAATTATCAGCCATATCTTGTAAATCTCCTTGATCATCACGGGTAGGATCGGACTTCATTGTTAGAAGACCAACAGGTAGTGATTGTTGGTTTCTTCTACCAGACCTTATAACTTTAACGCTAGAGATACTAGTTACATTTAAAGGATTACCATCAATATCAATAAAGTAAACATCAGAACCAGATACATCTAAGACCCAAGCTTTTTCTTCAAGGTCAGAAGTTCCGTTATTGTATGCGATTAAAACTTCATCACCTTTTACAAAGTTAGACGAACCAGTTCCTGCGTAATAATCTCCTCCAGATGCAGTCATTGCTCCAACTGTTAATCCAATATTCTTATAGGCTTGCCCCATTCTATCATAAGTCCAATGTGCTGGAAACTTCATACTATAGAAAGGATCTGAAAATTCATTTTTTGTTTTTGTGAGTAAAACTTCACCTGTCTCCCTATCCCATGCCAAATTTTCTGTAGATACGGCAGCTCCATTATCAAATGTCACTACCTCTCTTAACAAACCATATCTATTTATGACCTTGGTTGTTACAGCTGATCTGAATCTTGTAACCTGCCTACTAAAAGTGGGAAAGAAACTTGGAACTGTAAAACCAATGGAGATTAGAAAGTTCCCCAGGTTTGAATCCACTCCACCGGAAATATTCTCAGTGCGGTTTTGTCTAAAATCTGTTATAATATCATATTCTACTCCAATTGTATGCTCTTCAACAGTCCCATCAGCGCCAATTGTAAGGGCATTGTTATCAAGACGAACATCATCCCAAGAGATGTTTTGAAGTCCGGTAATTCCTAGATCGTCATAATCTTGAGGAATGGTAGTTGAAGCATATATATGCCTAACTCCAGTAATAGGCACATCATTCCCTTCTGCATACACCATTTGAGATTTTAATTTACCGTCCATGTCATTTAACTCAATCACATATCCTTGGCTAACATTAGCATGTTCTCTTGAGTTCAATTTTAATAATTTAGTGATTAGGTCTGGTGAAAATGGCTTACTATCCATTTTAGTTTGCCTTACAATCGTTGGAAAATCTTTAGTAGTGTAAAATTCGGTGACTGTTTTACCAGTTCTGTTACCAGATACGTAATTTGTTAGATCGCGCTCGTATACTTTATTGATGCTGCTTACCTCGACTCTACCATAGGTGATTTTTGGAGTCGGATAAAAAGAGAGTCCGTATGGTTTTTCAATTACATACTTATCGTCTGGAACCATAAATCTCTTGACGTCAAAAGACAATGGAGTTATAAGTGGATTTTCTTTACTTATGATAGGTTCAAAAGTAGCAACACCACTAGATGCACCTTCCTCATCTATATATTTATACTCTTGGCCATAATAATCTCCTTCATTAACATCATTTGTCATTTCGTCCCATTCATCTGTCAGTGAAATCGTTTTAACCCTTGAGCCCCCTCCTAATTTGTTGTCTGATGGGGTTGGAAGTCTGACCCAACTTTTATTTCGGTTAAAATACTTTCCGATTCCTTTATTTCTAATAAAACCGTTTGGTCCATTGAAGACTTCAGCAAATGAGCTAATTGAAGCACCAATAGCTTCAACAATACCAGTTTGATCAGACCCAGGTCCTGTAGCAATGGTTCCTCCAACCTGATCGTAAGCTACATGCGGATTGTGAATTCTTACCCATTGCCAAGTTGTTTTAGCAATAGGGTGTGAATCTAAACTACCATCTTTATTCTCTTCATGAACTGCCTTGAACTTGAAACAACCATACTTTTCACCATTAATTTCTACTATTCCAGCATCAGCATAGTCACCTGCATCATCAATTTCGGCGTAACCAGAAACATATTCTGACATGCTCCAACCTGCTGAGCCTGCTGATTTCTCTTCTAAATCCATGTAAAAATTGAATCTGATTGGGTCATCTCCAAGAGGCCTAAGCATTTTATCCTTAAACTTTGAGTCAGTATAAGATGCTGCTCCATCAGGCAATTCTACCACTGTCCATAAATAATCTACTTCTCCGGAGTTGTCTCCATCACCCCATAATCTGTTTTCTAAATCTGTAATATATGTCGCAGAAGTTATATCTGCCTTGCTTTCTGCAGTCCCTACAACATTTAAAAACTCCATAACTCCTTTATTCTGAACAGAACTGTAATCATTACTTTCATAATTAATCTTCATTTGCCCACCTGAAGGAAGAATAATATCAGTTAAATGCCATTGCGCCACATTTATGTCTTCTTGTGCTTTATCTTGTTCAACATAAGGATTTTCAGCATTATTTGTTTGAGAATAAGTAGTTGGCTCGTTTGGTTTGAAAGTCCCCCACATGTTATAATCTTTAAGATCATAAGGAGCATTTCCTTCAGCATCCTCGCCTGCAATGCCATCTACATCACCATATTTAAATTTATAGGCACTTAACTTTCCTTTATCAGATTTTCCGTAAGAGAAATAGACCTCTCGAAGCGTTAATTTTCCTTTATTCTCATTAATGTCTTGCGAGTCGACTATTTCACTATCTCCGTCATTATTAGGTACATTTGGGCACAAATAATAATCATAAACAAAATGGACTTCCTTTATAGGAGTGGCATCATTTAAATCAAGAATATGCGCTTCATAGTCAGGTTTGGTAAACAAGGAGATTTTCTCTAGTTTTTTCATTGAATCTAAACCTTCGCCACCATTTTCACCATCACTTTCATGCGCATCATGTCTGTTTCCGGTTGTAAAAATCGCAACATGGGTTTTGGTTTCAATTTTTTCTAAATACCAAATTTCTTTTTGACCATAAATATAACTTGCCTTGTTATCTCCATCTAACGTTCTTAAACCTTCATTAAGGTTTGCTTTATTTTCTTCATATGGTACACGCCAATCATATTCATCATAAGCCTGATTATAAGTGAATTTAGTATATGTCCCATAGTCATCAGCAGATGGTCCATCATTTGTTCGATCAACATAGTCAGCTGAAACAACCGCTGTTAACAAATATGAATGTGCGAATGGAGGAAGCGTAGTAGCTTCGTAAAAATGATCAATCCCGTTTTGATTATTCACAGAGTTGTCCACACCTGCCACATAAGTTACTTTTCCTGAACCATCATCTGAAGCATCTCCCACGCTGAAGGTAACTTCTTTTTGCAGCGTATTGTATGCAGGTAAACCATAAATATATTTCACACCATCAGCTCTAACAACTGAAATTTCTCCGTTATGATAATCTTCCGCACCTGAATAAATTTCTTCGTCAATGGGCAAACCAACAAGTTCAGATTCCTCAACTGATAGTTGAGAGAATACCATATTTCTTTTTGCTCTATCACCAACTGTTCTTTTAGTCTCAAAATTAACTGGAATAGAAATGTCTGTATTGGAATAAAGTGTTTGCATTGCTTCTACATTATTACCGAAAGTATATTTCAATTTTATCGCAACGGGATCAAAACCACCCATGTTAGATAATAATGGGTCTTCATCTACAGCTAACTCTCCAACTTGTTTAAAGTAAACTGGCTCAAACAAACTACCATTTTCTAATTTTTGGAATTCAAATTTATTCTTGGCTTTATTCGTCCAATTTTTCCATTTTTTAGTTGTTTGAGTAGATATATTCAAATCCAAATCAAATCCACCATCAACTAAATTTCCAGTTGTAAAGTCAATTCCTAACGCGCCGTCAACACCTGTACTTGATACTCGGCTATCATAAACATGTCCAATATCACTTCTAAATGGCCTGAACATTCCAGCCATTCCTTGACCAACAGCAGAATATAGATCATATGTGTAATTTGTTACGGGTAAATTTGGGGATCCCTTGGTGTATGAAACATCTTTCTCTCTATTAAAATCATGAATTACTTTCTGTAAATCTTGAGCATCTTGAGAATTCTGATATCCAAATGCTGGAAATTCAAGATTTTTTGTTCTAAGTCCTTGATGCATATAGTATCCATTAATATCCATAGTTCCATCTGCAGTAAAAAATCCAGTACCTAATTTTCCAGAAAATGAAACTCCTGCATTAATTTTAGGGAATTCAACCATTGGCACATATGTATTTGATGGCATGGAAATACTTGACCCAGTTGAACCCGCACTTTTTTTGGTAATTGGTCCGGGATTTGTTATTCCAAAATATTTTAATAATGCATCTTTTTGATTAGCATCAAGCTCAGTTTCGGAATATTTAGACGCCTTTGCATGCAAAGTTGCACCTTTGAAACCTTCTCTGGAATTAAATGCCAAGCCTACTCCAACAGAAGAAGTTGTTGATGTAGTATTATTCTCATTAGAAGTATTTTCGTGGCTACTAAAAGAAACATCTGGGTTAATATTTAATCCATCATCACTAGCTGTTAATGAAACACCCAGTCCCAATTCCGCAGTGTTATCATCTGAGGTAGACTTGGCGAAATCAAAATTGGGCGTGGCAGAAAAAGTTGTTCCCCATCCTGCGTAGTTATTATAGTTCACTCCCATGCCAAGTGTTAAACTGAACTCTCCTGAAAGAGATTCACTGAAGTCAACCTCAAAACCTGCCATTTCAACTCCCCCCGCTATGCTCACTCCAACTGAAATATTATCTTTCATATTGAAGTCTTTTTTTATCTTGTCACCTTTAAAGTCATCTGGCACACCTCGCATAGTTCTATTCATAACGCCAGGGTTAAGACTCCAGCCTAATCCTACCCAAGAAGCTTCTTGATCCATTGTTACTCCAGAGTTATAGGCCATATTAATTGGATATCCTCCAACATCCATTAAAGGAATATTATAATTAAAACTACCTGTTGATAAATTAACATTTTCAGAGGTACCAATAGGAGTGAAACCATGCATTTCAGGCTGAGAAGGTCCCGCGGTTAACGCAAATAATGCGTTTGGTTGAATTATAGACCCAATCATGTTTAATATCATCAAGACAGCTAAGCCTTTAGTGATATAGCTATTTCTAAATCTTTGTATCATTATTTGTTTCTTAGTTCAGGTAAATTCAAGAAATCTTCTTTAAAAAATGTAAACTTGATCATTCCATTATTGAATAATTTATCTCTAAAACAAAACTGAATTGTTTCATCTGACTCTGCCTTGTCGAAGGCAAAATTAATTTTGAGATTAGGGCTAATACCAAAATCCCGTTCCAAATGTGCAAATTGACATTTCAATGTGTCATTCCCACTTAGAAGAAAACAATCTTTTGTTACTTCACTATTTAAATATTGAATTCTAGCATTATATTCTAACTCGTTCCTAACGTTGAATTTTAATGGGGAGTTTCCTTTTTTATCAGTAATATTTAAGAGAACAGAATGAGTTTCTCCATAATGATCTAACTCTTTTTGAATATCACAATCCTTAATTAATTCCGGACCTTTATTCAATAATAAAAGATATTCTGAAGTCTCGTACTGAGCAGTAAAAACCCAGTTGTTAATCTCTTTCGTTTTATACATGCCATTGTCAGAAGATTCCATCCATTTTTTGTATTCAGTTGGAGAAAATTCTTTTTTGCATGATATTAACAAAAGTGAAAAAATCAATATTTTAGTTAACTTCTCAACGCCCATTATATTTGTCATTTGAATATGAAATAACTTCATTTGTTATGTTCGCACCATCTTTAACGTACATAACATTACCATCCCCTTTCATTCCTATTATAACATCATAGTTATTTTCGCTACCGAATTCTTGCACATAAGAGTTTAGTTGAGCCCAAACTTTATTCGAAAAATCATCCCCGATACTGTCTAGTTTAAATTGTTCTCGCTTTTGTTGATCCAAGAATGAAACATAAGTCATTTCGAAAAGTTGAGACTTTTCACTATCATTATAAACTGTTGATGCGTTTAGAGCAAACTCATAATTCTTAATATCTTTTTCTAAGCTGTCAATCACTGCATATGACTTAGCCGAAATCTCTTCATATTCATTTGAAAGTTCAATTTGATAATCAAATGACTCATACATACTTGGTAAGTCTACTACACCAATGTTTCTCCCATGCTCTTCTGAACAAGAAGTACATATCAAAATAAATCCAAATAAAAAATATGTGTTTTTTAACATCCTGAGTTTATCATTTTAAAACGTAAATACCTTTTTTCCATTTTAGCGTTTGTAACTTCTAAAATGTAAGTTCCATCCGCTATGCAATTTGATCCTGAAAAATCGAAATCAATTCTATTGTCCCCATAACTAATTGGATTAATACTAATTGAATTTTGGTCGTCTTCTAGATCTGAGTTATCATTAAATACTTTAAAAACTAATTCGTGATCATTGTATTCTTCGTCATATTCAACCTTTAAAACTTTATCAATTGTTTGATAAAATCCACCATCTGAATTTGTTTGAAGTTGCACGTAAACTGGAACCTGCGGAAAACAAAAAGAGCCAATCACATTTTTTACTTTTACATTTTTTCTTAGTTGAATATCAAGACGCATATTCTCATTATCTATTATCGTGCTTGTAAATTCGTAAAGAGTATTTCCGTTGTGAATTAATTTAAAGTCAAAACCATCTTGTTCAATCCTTAAAGGAAGCTGTCCAGGTATTAGCAGTACATTTCCTCCCCAGATCGAATTATAACCAGATGGGCTAGTGTGATTTTGAATGATACCGTTCGATTTTACTGCAACAATACTTCCTTGAGCTGTTGTAGAGAAAAAGACTTCTATTCCTGAATTACCAGTGGAGTTTTGTAAAGCTATTATTGCCTCTCCTTGATTTATTGCAGAAAAAACACCATCCATTAAGCCAATTTCAAATTCGATCCAATTGGAAGTTAAAGATGTTTGATTAACACTTTGAATTTGACCCCAATCATATGGCGCTATTAAATCTGTTGGTGTAAGCGAATTATTATTATCAACATTAATATTTGTTCCTTGATTCCAAACAACATTATATCCAATCGTAACAATTTCAACTGAACTAAATTGATTAGAACCATTTGACCAAACACAATGCATATTATACACTCCAAAAGGAATCAAAATACTTTGAGGAATTGAGGCACTAGTATAATCCCAAGTCGAATTTTGATCAGAAATTGTTATAGACTCCAGCTCGTACCCATGAAAGTAGCTTTCTAAAATTGTGAGCACACCATCTGACTTACCACAAGTAACATGCGATATATCTTTTTTAACTTTAGCACCCACGGAAATATGCATGATGATATATTTAATGGCGCTCAAACTTCCTTTTAATAATAACTCTGTTTTGTAATCAGGAATGTTTCCAGGAATAGTGTCTCTTGTTAATTCAATTCCGTTTTTGTAAAATATCATCATACCATTCAATTTTTGCATTGAAAGAGTATCTCTCAGGTTAATATTGAAAGTATCCAAAGGATAACCATTATCAAGTATTTCAAGAGTATCATTGGATTTTATTTTGAATGCATATTCAAAGTCAAAATCGTAGACAACCCGAGAATCTTTTGAATTATTTAGTCCAATTACAACCTCATCATCAAGTTGAATTACTTCAAATTGTAAAGTTGCCGCTTCATCTGATGGAATAATAGTGTTTAGAACTGCATGGCCTTGAGAATTTGAACCTGTTGTATCCACAGAAATAGTATCAGATGATATAATAACCAAATTTGTATCAGCTAAAGATAATTCTGGCGCCAAAACGACTTGTTCCTCTAGAATTAGATCACCAGAAGAATCAAAAACTCCAATAAAATAACTACCTGGATTCAGATTTTCATAAACGAAATTCTGGGAATTTATATTCCCTTCCCAAAAGTCAGAACTATCAATTGAAATAGAATCATTCAAATTTGACCAAATATCATTCAAATCAGTAAAAGGCTTATGTTGTAAAAAAAAGGAGTACGGTAATTGACCATTGGGTGCATTTACTTCAATCATGCCTTTGTTTAAAGTGTCTATAAATTCAGTTTCAATTGTAGGTTTGATTTCAAATTTATATACAAACTTAGGTCGATCAACTGCATTGACTTCATCAGTAAATCCATAAATAAGTCTATTATTTCCAGGATCAGTGTAACTATCCAACTGAATACTTATACCAAAATTTGAATTTGGATTATCTTGCCAATAATTTACAAAGTTGATTAGATCTAATGTGTCATCTCTAAAAACATTGTTGGCTGTTTCAGTCAAAGATACAGAAACGGTGTCATCAACATCTGGTTTCGTATCATAATTCACTAAATATTCATCCCAATCCTCCATTACCAAATAAACCGTTGCTGCATTCGAAGAACCTATAGCTTTTAAATGTTTATGATAAGGAGAATATAATCTCAATTCGGCAAAATTTGGTTCCATTAAATAATCAAAATCAACCTTTATTTTAAAAAATGGATATCCGTCATAAGAAGAATTATTAGAATTAAACCATTGGTAAGTAGGATAAGTATTATCACCGTCATCAGTGGAATTAAAATATGCTGTCAAGGCATCTTCACCATACATTGCTGCGGTATCTGCATTATTTGCATATATTTCAATAGTCGTTTCTTCACCTTCTTCGCCTACTGCGAAATATTTGTAGTTGGTATAGCCTGAATCATCTTCAACCTGAAAAAGATATAATCCAGCATCCAAACCAGTTACTTCTGAATTAGCAATATTAGATCCTGATTCTATTACATAAGTATCTCCATTTACAAACTTTAGCCAATCGTAAGACACATAGTTTCCAGTTCCTTCAGAAACCATGGGTGATATACTTCCATCTGAATTCCCGTTCGAACAATGAGTAACATTTCCTGAAATCTCTATGGGCAAAACATAGCTAATTGTTACATAAGAATCATAAGTAGTTCCAGAATACTCCTCACTTAAATATTTCACTCCCCTAGATGCACCAGATTCTGACTCTAACCTTAAACACCATCCAAAATTTTCTTCTGGATAATTCACCATCTTTTGGACATGATTCGTTACATCAAAACTATGCCAACCAGTGCTGGAAGTTTCAGAATGACTTATACTAATTTGGTCTGAAGTTGTCACTGATGGTTGGGTGTTCCAGGTAAATGAGCTCTGACTTGTCCAATCAGAATTAGCCCTTTGTAAATATGCTGGATGACTTGCACCGTTATTTACCCAAGAAGAATATAGCTTCAACTCTGAAGAAATTATAATTGCATTTGATGGAATTGTGGAAAAATCATATTCCAAGAACGTTCTATAAACTGTAGCGGGTCTTGTTAATGAAAGGTAAAAATATGTCTCTGTAGTTGAGCTGTAGTCTACAGCCGCGTTAGTACCACTCATTACATAAGTATCAAAAGATACTCCATAATCATCTGTATCTATTTGAGAATAAGAATGTAAATTGACAAACAATATATTTAAAATACAAAAAAGTTTAAAAATTCTCATAAATCAAATATTTTGGTTTCGGTGCATCCCATTCTACCATTTTCATGTTCGCACGTGACAGTAATTTTATATTGACCTTCTTGTATACAAGCATCACATGAAAATTCAATTTTATCAGTTCCTAAAGGATTCGGATGATCCACGTCAAAAAATTGATAAACAGAATTAAAACATGGATTAGAGATTACATCTTTGATTACACTAGCGACTTCAATATGAATGATTAATGAGTCTGAAATTTCAGAGACAGGTATTTCTATAGAAAAACCTTTATTAGAGAATAATGTATTAGTTGTATCTATTGATAAGGAATCTATTAAAATCGAGTTCTTCACAATTTCTATAGAAAAATGATCATGAAAGGTTGCCGTATCAGAATTAAACTGAGTTTGATTTTCAGGATATAAATCTGTCGAGTCTGACTGTGCGTTTGCTGATCCTAATAAAAGCAAAAAACAAATAATTAATAATTTATTGGTCATATTGAATACGATTCTTTTTAAAATATCTCTTGAAACTTAAAACAGATAAATTTTTGGCTAAAGTAATTTTGCCCGAAGACTTTTCATTCAGTGTTTTCCGCAACACTTGTTAATAACAAACCCTCAAAACACATTAACATCTACTAATCAATAACTTACGTATTTGAAAATTACATTCTTAAACGTATATTATTTTTAGAGTGATCTTCTTTAGAAATATTAAGAGCAAATAGTATCACACCAATCATAGTTTTACTATTAGTTTTTTCAATCATTCTTCTTCTGTGGGTTTCAATTGTTCTGGCACTTAAACCTAACTCTTCAGCTATTTCTGAATTAGTATATTCTTTGCATACCATTCTTAAAATTTCCAATTCGCGATCAGAAAACTCTCCTGACGTCAATTCATTAAACTCAATTGTACCATTCTTTTCTAAACTATTTTGGATTCCTTGATCAAAAAACAGTTGCAATGGGTTTTGATCTAGAATAGCTTTTTCAATTCCTTCTTTCAATTCATTCACACTAATTGATTTTGGAAAAAAATTTATAATTCCTATTCTAACAAAATCGAGCACTAGATTTTTATTTAATTCATCACTGAGAATAATAAATTTTACTTCAGGGAAATGATGAACCATTTGACGAATTAATTTGTCATCAGCATCTTTAAAGCTTCCAATTTCATAAATAAGAACATTTAATGAACCCGGATATAACTTTTCTTTGCATTCTATCAAAGTTTCAAAAGACATTTCAACATTAAGACCTGTTTTATCATTCAATGAATAAACAAGCGCTTCTCTGAATAAATTGTTTTGATCAACAACTCCTACCTTTATCATATTAAATATTTAAGAACAACTTCGGCAAGCAGGTAGGCTACAAAAGTAGAGTAGGTATCAAGAAATACTTTAAGTATTAAAACGTATTTTTTCGGTAAACACGTACGTTTTAACACTTAGTTTCCTAGCTTTTGGCAATTTCAACTTTGATTAGCACTTTCATTAATCTTCGGTAGCCTTGATCTGGACCGTTTCTTTGGTTGTATTTAAAGCTCACTTCATCTAGGTATAGATGCAAATGGTCAATACAAACTTTGTGGTATTGTGCGAGAAGAGGTCTTTTAAATTGGCTGAAGAATCCTTCGATCGTATTTTTATAGTAAATCCCTCTTTTAAAAATCCTTGCTCCTCTACTCATTACTTGATGACTTTTAAAATGTTTTCAAAGGAAAATAAACATTGGATACATCAGAAACTAAAACGCTTGAAGGATGTATCTCGTCTATTAATAGTGGAACAATTTCGTCTCTACATACTTTTTTAATTACTTTAGCAATAACATTAACTTGAATTTGAACCATTACAAAAACTAGTTTCAGATGTTCATGACCTCTGGGCTTTTTAGGTTAGTTTTTCTTCCTAGGGAACTGACTATTAATCTTTCCGCCGACAAATGTTTCATTGCTTCAACAATTCCTTTGAGCATAAGATCATCATCCTGTATCATAGCTTTACGAATTTTCATTTGAAGTAACCAGGCTGTATTCTTTTCACCGATAAGTCTCATGAAAGTTGCATGGAAGAAATCCCTTTCTTAACTGAATGAATCAAAGCGATAGCCATAAAATATTTGTAAAGAAGAAGATTTGAATCTTCGAAAACTGTTCCTACCGAGACACTATAAAAGTTATTACAAATTAAGCAAGTGTGTTTTGTTTCCTTAGGACTACTTTTTTTACTACAGCAATATCGACAGACTGGAATACTATCCCATCTTTGCTTCTCAAGGTACTTCACACATTTTTCATGTGTGTTTAATTCTGTTGTAACCTGTATTAAATTCAAAACTCTTAATTTTCTGCCAAGCTCTGAATTCAAGTCGTAAATTATATACGTTTACCTTTTCTAGGAAATTGAGTTTTTAAAAGCAGTTGTAGCCCAAATCTGAGAAATTTTAAAAAAAATACAATTTGTTTCTCCCCCTATTTAATAGTAATTTGCAATTTTTCAATAACAAATGAGTAATATCTAATCATTGCAAAGGATTACGCTAGATTTGCTATAAAGATAAAACTTTGTTAAGTTGGGATTCCAAGAATAAATGAGCAATGGGATTTTCAATAACTTAAATACAACCCACAATAGAATGCTAAAAACCAGAAAAGCACAACAGAGAAAGAAGCCTCCTTTATCTCTTAATAAAACTATGAAGCAAGTAATTATAGTCCATCCAGACGATACCTTTTCATGAAAGTACTATAATTTGCTTGAATCAATAACTTTAATAATCCATCAGGTACTTTCAATGTTAGTTCTAACTGATTAGATCTTCCAATTACCTGTTTAATGAATAGAATGTCATTTACATTCAACAAAAAGGTATAATTAGATAAATCATTTACTTCAACAAATTGTGTCATCATAATGTTATCTGTTTAAATCTTCTAATCAGTTTTTTCCTTCTCTGCATCCGATTCTCTAAAGCTATCTTTAGCTGCTTTTGTAAAGAGGTCAGCAAGATTAATGTCTGGTTTTTTAGCCTCCAAGCTATTTGTGGATAAATCCAATCCTTTTTCTGAATCGTACTTGATTGGAAACTTTAATCCCATTTCAAAACCTGAACCAAACTCTTTTGCTAACAAGTCTTTATCCCATTTAGTCGTTCCATAAAGTGCAACATATACTTCTAATATTGCCTTAATGTCGGCTATCAGTTTTGCCTTTGCGGCAGCATCTACCAAGCCATCCATCTCAAAACCTTTAGTGCCGTGATATCCAAGTGTAACCTCTACACTGTTTGGCAGATTCACTGATAATCCACCACCTACTTCAATTCCTCCATGAACAGAAGCTACATAGGCACTTGTTCCAATTTTGGCGTTTCCAAATATTCTTAGATTTAGTTTCGCTGGTAAGGCAAGACGTGCTGTTCCATCCACTTTACTCTTGCGCTTATCCCCTAAATTAATAACAGTATTGGCAGAAAGCTCTTGTAACTCTCCAGGACCAACTTTTGCATTAAAATCTCCACCACCGCCAATTTTAAGCTCGAGCCCCCAACCCATTAACGGAAGCGGTACAGTATAGTTTGGATAATTAAAAGGTGGATGCTTATACTCTCTGGCTGCAAAGAATGTCTTAGCGCTTGCCAATCTAATACCACCCTTTATTTCCGGCTCTCCATTTGGTAATATCTTGGCCCCACCCGTAACCTCCAACCAATCAGTTAGAGCCAGATTAAGCTCTCCTCCACCGAAAAAACTTCCTTCTTCAGCAGGAGTAGTACCAGGCTCACCATTTTCATCTACAACTAAGGTTGTATATCCAACCTTTAAATTTCCCGAATACCAATCACCTTCAAACTTTTTTTCAGCGCTCATTAGCCAAGCTCCATGCTGACGTTTAGCCTCTAGATTAATTGCATGCCCTAATATGGTTGCTATGGCCGTTCCGCTGGCTACCATATCATATTTCAAGCCTCCTTTCCAAACAAATTCTGCATGAACTTTGCCTTTTGATAGACCAGGCACGTCTTTAAATTCGAAGTCCCCTCCAATTTTATAGTTGCTTTTAGATATTAACATATCCAATTTCCCTGATTTAAGACCAAAGGATTCCATATCAGCTGTCCAATTTGCATGAAATGTCCCATTCTGATAGGTCAATGTAGTTTTTCCACCTTTAAAGAATCCTTTGCTTGGATAGAACTCTCCAGCCAGCTTAATCCCATCTTCTGACCCGAGAGAAGCGCGCAAAAATCCTGTTCCTAAAAGAGTATCTGGAAGTACAACCTCTCCGGACAATTCTACTTTTTCTTTATTCGCTAAAATTTTGACGGTAGATCTCTTTGGCTTTAATTGTTTTGGAGCATTGATTTCGTCAGGAGAAAATTCGGCACTCAAAGACATGTCATCATCCTTAATAGCGAAGTCGACAGGAACATCTTTCAGCACAGGAACCTGAGTAACAAAATCACCAATGACATTAAGACCTTCAGCACCAAAATCGGCAGCTTTCAAATCAATGGGTCCCATTAATTTCTTAACTGCCTCACTTTGAAAGATTATCTTATCAGAAAACGCACTTATTACACTTCTAGCTTCAATCAGACCTGCTATTCCCATTCCTTGAACAGAAGTAATCTTAATCTCAACATTTTCAACTGTCTTGAGTGGCTCGACACCATCAAATGCAACTCCAGTTATTATACCACCTTTATCTTTATCAAAAGAGATTTTCGACACTTTAAATAGTTTACTAATCTCTGGATGTACTTCTGAGCCTTCAGGAGCACCGTTAGACCATGGAACCGTATGTGGTTTTGTCGCTGTTGTGCCAAGATAGATTTTAAGTTCTTGTACACCTCCGGTATCTTCAGTCTGGACAACCGGTTCAGTACCTGGAGGTTTTATTTCCTTTTTTATATTTGCTGGAGCAAAAGCCTCTTTACCAGCACTCTTCCCAACATCTTTAATATCTTCTGACATCCCTTCACTCTGAACAGAAAGATCACTCGCAGAAAGATTAAACGGTTGCCGTTCTTTGTAATGAATTGGGAAATTTTCTTTGAACTCAAATGCCGGACTTAATTTCTTTTCTCCCAAAGTGTATGCCCATTCTGTTTGATATCCTCCTGCCCACAAGCTTAGAATAGCTTTAATATTGAAATCCATATCGGCATTGGCCTTGACCTCTGTATTGGTGTTGAATTCAAGACCAGTTTCCTGAGACCAGGCTAAGTCTGCACTAAATTTGCCATGAGCTGCAGCTTTTAAGAGTCCATTGAGGTCTAATCTACCTTCTACACCAAACATTTTATAACCTAATACCTCAAGTGCTGCTCTTATACCAGCTGGAATAGTCAAACTTAAACCAGCTGAAGCTGGTACTTGAGCTTCTACTTTACCACTCAGTTTAGTTTGCTCTGGAACAGAAGGATTGTATTTCACTGTTGCGTGTAACTGATTTACCGCACCAGGGCCTATTTCAGCGAAAAAATTTGATTTAACACCAACAAAAGCAAAAAGACCAATCTCATTATTAGCAAAAGTGACACCTGCAATTGGCAGCTTTAACTCTTTGTTAATTAGTAGCTTTTCAAGTCTTTTCTTTTCGAAAAAATTCACTGGTTCGGATATTCCAATCTTACCTTCCATTTCCACCTGGCCATTTTGTAGTAACCTAGCCATGGCCGTTGCTTTGAGGTTCTTGCCCAAATGTATTGTTAGGAGTCCTTTTCCAAAAGGTATTACATGATCACCAGGCGACCCTATGGGCTCTCCCTTTTGATTTACAGCTCTATTGGTGAATCCAAGTGTTAAATCTCCACTCAACATCCCACTGTCATAAGCTCCCGCCCCTTCAAATGTCATCACACCTTTATCATAACTCACTCTCAAAGTAGTTGTAATACCAGGTATATTCGGCTTTGCCGTACCGACCAACTTCAAGTTCTTATTTTTATATGTAGCTTCTAATTTTGCTGAGCTCAACCCTGGAATAATTCCTGAAGAAACGGTTAGAGCTCCCTGTCCCTCTACTTCACCTTCGGGAGATATGCTACCATCTATTTCTCCTTTAATGTTACCTGGTAGATTTAGTTCAAGTTTCCCGCCGCCATATGCTGAAAATTCACCTGATAAATCCTTAGATGCCTTGCCATTATTAACTTTAGCATTAGTAAATCCTACTGTCAAACTTCCATCCAAAAGTGAATTCTTATACTTTCCAGTTCCTTGAATTTTAAACACACCCTGTCCGTAAGAAGCTTCTAAGTCTGCACTTAAACCTGGTATGCTTGGAGTCGCGCTACCAGTAAAATCAAAATTAGGGGCAGAATAAATCATTTTGGCGGTAGCCTCCTTAAGTCCATGCAATTTACCAGGACCAATCTCCAGGTCTCCTTCCCCGGTAAGTTGCCCTGCTGTATAGTTTAGCGTCACCCGAGCTTTGTCAAAAACGGATGATGTAAAATCAAAAAAACCAGTGAAAGAAAGTTCTTTATCTCCTGCTACGTTCTTAGCCGTGAGTTTACCCTTCCCTACCTTATCTATTCCAAACTTAACGGATCCTTCTGCACTCAAAGCCTCTTCATTCGCAGCAAGGGTCAATTTAGCCTCTTCAATTGAGAACGGTTTTGGCAAATGAATGTTATCATTAGTAAAGGTCTTTTCTAATGATACCTCTTCTCCGTCTAGTTTGACATCAATCTCTCCCGCTATTAGCGGGATCTTTGTTGTCAATTTACCCTCACCATGCAAACCATCATGTTCAATCTCAACATTATCAAATTCTACGGGGCTTAGTTTTTTGTATGAAGATTCAATTTTGGCTTTATCGAAGTTACCACCATAGTCAACCTTAGCATTTGGAGTAATTCCTACTGTTATTACATCCTTTTTAAGGTGCTTTCCTTTTTTAAAGACCGTTCCCTTCATTGTTCCCTTCTTTGTTGAAGCAGTATAAGTGATTTCATCAACAGTGAACGAACTGCTCAACTCAAGTTCAGTTTTATTTGTAACAGCAGCAGTATTAGCCCCTGGTTTCCATGGATATAAAACTGGATGCCCACCACCTGTAGAGGGAAATAGAATTAATTCATATTTAGATCCCTTGAATGAAGATTTACTACTAGCAGGTTTAACCAATTTCTTTGGTCCCTCATCCTTGTGTTTAGCAACTGGGGTTGTATCTCCTGCACCTTTTACTACTTTGTCCTTTGCCAATAAGTCACTTAGATCCGAATGTACAACACGTTTTTCTATGTTCTTAGCATTACCAGAATCAGCAGACTTAGTATGATCCCATTCTCCAACAGTAGTTTCAAAGCTATTTATATTGTTTGTCCAATCTCGATCTCCCTTAACAACCAAATCATAATAGACACCCTTAGAATTTCTTAGTAGTGTTTTGGCCTTATTTTCTACATAGTATAAATGATCACCATTGGCCCCTTTTGATATTGGGAATAGGTTTTTATCACTTGCAGGTCCACCTAAATGGTCATTCAACAAATGTCCTTTTACTAATTTATTCCCAATGGTTTTCCATTGAGCACCTGTTGGTTTGAGACGCTTTTTGATGGCTTCCATCATATCGTTTTGAGAACTATTCAAATCAGATTTTTGCCCATGAGGTATTTCACCCGGATTAATAAAGGCTGTCATTTTATAACCCGCCGTTGTTTTTTGTTTAGGTTGAGTCCCTATTTTCCATTCGTAAGGTTTGGATGTCCAGCTAATCTCTGTGTCTGTCCCTGCCACTAGCTGAGTTATAGTACTATTTACATGTTTCGTTTGTAAGGGAGCATCATAGCTCTTCATCTGCATTGCCTTAGCCCCCATTGTATCGGCTTCTTTCTCTAAACCTTTATCGTCATTAAGAGCTACTTTTCCTTTGAGCTGTTTGGTTGCCTTTACCCTACCTTGTTTTTGCTGCACAACGTGCCATGCTTCGTGTGGAAGATGCTTCTCTTGACCAGGTGCAAGGTGAATTTCATTCCCTTTAGCATAAGCGTGTGCGTTCAGCGATTTTGGTTTAGAAGAATTGTAGTGAACTTTAACATCATCCAATGAATGGCCTGAAAGATTTTCAATTCCAGATTTTAGTTTGTCAGGTAAACCAGTTTTATTGGTTGATTTTTTTGTTTGTTTTGAACCTACCTTTTGAATCACCTTTTGAGCTGCAGACAAAGGACGATTATCCTTCAGCTGAACAGCTTTAGATTCTCCATCAACTTTTTCTTCAGCCTGTGAGCTTGAAGTCTGTTTCTCTTTATGTTTTTGCTCTTCTTGCATTTGGTTACCTTTCAATTGCTTTTCAGCTACTAAAGTCGATCAAGTCTTCTGCGAATCCCTTCCAAATTCTGTCTAATACGATCTAATTCAATGCGAATATTTTGTAAGCCTTCACCGATCCTATCAAGCCGTTCTCTCTGTTCCCTTATTCGTTGACCATGTGCGTGAAGGTCTCTCCCCAAACGTTCAATTCTTTCTCTTAAATCACCAAAATCAAATGCCCTTCGCAAAGCTACAACCGGAGCCTGCTCTTCAACTGCTACAGCTGCAGCAGGACCTTCCGCAGCCATTCTTGGCACACGTTCAAACCGATCGTCAGCATAACGCTCTCTCTGATTAAAACCTAATTGAGTTCTTGCCGCATTTTCATGATGAGGGTCTCTAAAAACATAAAAATCCCTCTCCATCTCAGCTCCAGCAGGCTCTTCATCCAATCGTATCGCATCAATTAACCCTTGTACTTCACGAAGGTTCCGTTGAAACGCCCGTCTGGCTCCTCCAGTAGCAGTTCTAAGTTCATCATTGAAACCGTCTCTTCTCCTTATAAGCTCATCCATATGAGATGCCTGATAAGCCTCCTGATACATTGCTTGCCACGTTGCCACAGGAATTCTAGCGAATCCTCTCACTGTTAAGCTCTCTTCAGGATCGGCATCCCATTCATGTCCCCCTCCTTCCCAATTACCTCGGTGCCCTCTCACCGCATAGGTGCCTGGAGCGTCAATATAATGTCTCAAATGTGTCAACTCATGCGCAATTTGAACGGCATATTGATCACCATTTTCCAACTCTCTATCAGCTGCTCCTCCCCATGCTTCCATAGCCTCAAAAGCCTCACGAGGGATACCAATTCCAAGCGTACCATCCCTTGTCAAGGTCTTCCATTCATTGGCTATCTGAACGGTTAGTTCTCCGCGTCCTGTCGCCAAACCTGCTCGTCCTGCTGCCGTTCGTTGTGCTAATGCATGAACAGCTCGTTGCACTGCATTACCTGGATCATCATAAGCACGCTGAATAACAGCACGTTGAATCACAGAGCTAGAACGATTATCATTCAGTTGGGTAATACTAGAATGAGTTTTATCAGAAGGTTTAGGACTTACCACGTGTGCCACAGCTATTTGTGTTACTTCTTCGTTCGGATTATATTTATGTTGAGATGCTATCATTAATTATGCTCTATCAAAGTTTAATTGATGTAACTGCTATCTATAAAGGTTTGTAGGTATTTTTCTGTTCCGTGAAAAACATCTAAATCAATACTATCATTCCCTATTGCATAATGGTCCGTCATCTGCCAGAACTTCCATTCTTTCCAGGGATTAACTATAGTTGGTTGTTTTACTCCCCATGAGGCTACCCACAAAGGGTATTTTGCAAATGCAGGATACAATGGGAAATGATCATTACCGAAACTTGAATTTGTATAAACTATTGGAACCTGCCCAGTTAGATTTTCTATTTCTTGCAGAAAAATGAGCAAACTATCCATATCATTGTCACAATTGCACTGATAACCTTTCGGAACAGTTTCTACATCCACGATTGGAGGGAGATTGAACGAATAAAGTTTTCCCAACTCTTTAAAGTAAAATTGGGCTTGCGTTCGAGGAGAGTCATTACATCTATAAAAATGATAATACCCACTAAATTTCTTAAGACTATCTAAATAGTTTCGATTTTTCTTAAATTCAGGGTCAACATAGGTATTTCCTTCTGTGGCCTTACAAATAACAAAGCTTATCGTGTCTGGAACATCACCAGCAGTTCTAATCAGTGAATTTTGCCAATGAGAAATGTCTATCCCATAAATAAATTCACTGGGATCATCAGTTGGATTTGGCCCCGGATAGTAACTGCTGTCACAAGAGACAGTATCAGAAACAAAACCAAGAGTTTCAGCAATATTATGACCAATACTCTGGATTTTGTTTGAGTAATGAGCCCCTGCTACCAGAGTTACTAGTATGACAGCTATCCCTTTCTTCATATCATTTTGGTATTTACCACAACAGGACCAATTAACCGATCATCCATATAATTTCCGACAGAACAGAAATTATTATTTATTGTTACATCTTTTAATAGTTCTCCTTCTACAGTATGATAATCTACTGAAACCTCTTTCCCACAAAGTCTGTTAATCAATTCATTGTTGACCAATGGAAATACTTGAAAGGCATTTTCATCAAAATTCCAGTTAAAATCTATGGCAGGATCATTTTCAGTTCTTTTGCCTAATAAAATCTCTTTCCAGAGATAATCCCGCTTAATTTCATACATTAAATAAGTGTTCAAGGAATCCAACTGATTATCAATATCACCAGAGCACTGAAGTATAAGAAAGAGGTTTTTCTTTGTCATGAGATATCCTGAGATTAACATTCCAGCTGTATCCACACAATGATTTAGACCTTTAGAAAGCATTAGCTTACATTGCAAATCAGGGAAATAATCTTTCCACTCAGAAAGTCTCAAAGTAATAGCCCTGAATTCTTTCCCAGGATCATCATTTTTGCTGATTGTATCTTTATTGTTTATGCCGTTCTTCCTCATAAGTTGCTAAATTGATTGACTCACTGTCCTATTTTCTTTTGCAAATTCTACCCTTATGCCAGTCTCCAAATCACTCATCAGAATTGTTTTATCCTCTCTTTGAACTGCTTTCAAGGCACAATATCTCAGCACATTAATTATTGAGCCTCCAGCTATTTCATAGTTTTCAGCAATTTGATATAAATCGATACTCTCATCCAATCGACATCCAATTGAAAATGCACTTTGCCATAGTCTATACCTTTCCTCCGTTGAAGGCATTGAGAAATGAATCATGGCTTGAAACCTTCTTGTAAAGGCTTCGTCCATGTTGGCTTTAAGATTGGAGGCTAGTATAATAACACCTGGGTAATCTTCTATTCTTTGCAATAGAAATGATGTTTGTTGGTTAGCGTGTCTATCATTTGAACTATTTGCTGCCGTTCTTTTTCCGAACAAAGCATCTGCTTCATCAAAGAATAAGATCCAATCCTTGTATTGAGCAATATCAAATATTCTTGCCAGGTTTTTCTCAGTTTCACCAATATATTTTGAAACGATCATAGAAAGATCAACTCTGTAAACTTCTCTTTGAGAATGTTTACCTAGAAGTGTGGCCGTTAAAGTTTTTCCAGTTCCGGGAGGCCCATAAAATAACGCTCGATATCCGGGTTTAATCATTTTATTCAGTCCCCAATCTTCCATAATTGTTGGGCCATGGTCTAACCATGCAGATATTTCTTCAAGCTTGTCAAGAACGTTATCCGATAAAACAACATCTTCCCAATTCATTTTGGTAGTGATTTGTTTGGCAGGAAAAGTGGCGCTTTGTTCTATTTTGGGCTTCTCGCCTGTTAAAAAATATTCCATCCATGAATCACTAATGCTAAGCACGCCATTCAAATTTGGAATAAACTCATTGGTATCGCCCAATGTCAAGATTCCCTCTTTCATAAGAATGCTGTTTTCTCCTAACACTTTCATTACCTTAGAACGCAATTCCTCCTCCGTATATGCTATAATGAAGCAATATGTTTGTCCTGTTGGGATAAACCCGCTAAAGCTTTTGTCTATAACACCACCAAACTCAGTAAAACCTCTATCATAAAGTTGATTTCTCCCAAAAAATATGTCTAAAGATTCGGGTTTTAAGTGGGGAGCCATAGCTAGTGCTATTGCTAATCTTTCGTAAATAGATAGATCCCATTCTTCGACCATCTTAGCGTATGGCTCCTCTGAATCTAAAACAGGGACAGGAATCTCACACCAAGGGCTGTCAAATTCATCTTGTAGGAGATAAGTTCTAATTACCTGATCAATTACTTGTTGCAGCCAATTAATTTCACGAAGGAGCGTTATGGTTGATTGATTAAATGCCATTGAACTGAAACAACTTATCTATATCATCTTGGTTAGTATCGGCCCACTTAAAATACATGAGTGCTGTGTTGGCATTCAACTGATTCCCTTGTAACATGTCCAAAACACTTTCTCGCGCGTTGTTAGAAATTGTTGGACTACTACCCGATTTATCGTATTCAAAATTATAGTCATAAAACTGATCTGCCCATTCATAAACTCCTATTCTCTTGTTGATTAAATCACTAACAAAGACCTCTAATTGATTCTCTTGAACAACTAATTTTTTTGCCTTAAAGAAGTTTGGTTTTCTCTTATCTTCTCTCTGATAATATTCAATTTCTTTGGATTGAATTGTTTTGGAAGAATGGTCGCCAAATATATCTACGAGACCAAAATTCTTAGCGTCCGTAGCAATCTCTAACTCTCCATTCTCTGAGCCAGCTATAACAAGAGACCAATCTGCTGCCGTTGCACTTTCGGTAACAACATATAACTCCCTAAACGAAAAATTGGTCTGAGTCAATTTTATGATAAGTTCATCCTTTAGAAAGTTCCAATTATCAATTCTAATCGTCTCGGGTTGCCTAGCCTTGAAGTAGAAACTACCTTTTCTATTGAAAGCCAGAACTTGCCTACTGTACTCAAATTGACCTTCAAAAACGTTGTCTCCAGTTCCTCTGCCAGAATAAGGTTTACTTACACCACTATGAAAAGACCATGAACTACCATTTAAAGGACAGGGATCTCCTAAATAACAATTTTCGGGGCTAACAAGATTATTCATATAAATATTGCCTAAAACTACAATCTCACCTCTCCGTATTTGAAAAAAATCACCCGGATAGAGATTGTTATTGAACGGTTGTGTTGGAATAAAACCAGTTCTTGAATAAAATGTGCGATAGTATTCTTCGAAAACCTTTTCCATAAGAGTTTTGTTTAAATCCCACCACCAAAGAAAATTGGTAGTGGGAATATTAATTATGATGCCAGAGCGGCCGCGTTTGCTGCAGCAAGGCCAGATTGAACAGACTTTAATTTGGTTTCTGCTTTTTCTAAGCCCAACTTAGCTTCATCCAACTGAATAGTTGTCAAATCATTAGCAGCTCTAGCTTCCTTGTATTCTTCTTTTGAATCTTTGTAAGCAGAATCTAATCTACTATACAAACATTTTTTTGAATTTGTTAGAGCTTTACCTTCTAAGTCTTCACCCGTTAAGGTTTCATACAGCTTAACAGCTTGCATAAATTCAAGAGTCGCAGACGACTCTGTTTCTTTATTTGAAGATTGTGCGGTATAAGTAGATTTAAGAGCAATTAATGTCAAAGAAACAGCATTATTTGCATCTTTTCCGGCTTCAGATAAAACAGATATTAGCTCTTCAGAAATTAAAGGATTCTGTGTTTTCTTTCTTATCACCAGATTAGAAAGCTTATCAATCATTTCAGCAGAGTAAATTAGTTCCTTGATCATTTGGGTAAGATCAACAGTCAAATTGTCAACTTTCACGTCTGTTTGAGACATTTCTGTCAAAGCAATTTCAGACCCTTTGATCAAATCTTTTATGTCTGTTTTAATATCTTTTACCAAATTCCAATTTGTCAAACTTTGATCTCTTTTTGCCTTAGCGGCATCTAACAAGCCATCAAACTTTGCTGATTTCTCAGAAAGAGAAGTAACCATTGCTTGGAATTGCTGCACATCATGTTGTGCATCAATAACCTCTTCAGTTAACAAGTCTAACTCAGCTTTTTTCTTTTCGGTTACTCCGTACCTCTTAGTAGGGAAACCCTGAATTTTGTAATTCGTCATTTTTATAATTTTTAAAATTTTATTTATTCACTATCATCAGATTTCACTGTTATTTGCTCATAAGTGAATTTCTTCGTCTTATTAGCATCTGATAACCTGTTTTCAAATTTCGAAGCATCCACTTCTGGAGCATCCGAATAAGTTAATATTAGAGGAATGTATTGATCACCGCTAACCAGGAGATTACCAAAATTATCTGTCGTGTTAGATTCAAGAACTACCTCCCAATTTTGATTGTTGCCAGATTTAGATCCTTTTGTTGCCAAGGAGTAGTTTGCTTTGGAAACCTGTTCAGCTATATCGAGATCAAAATAAAAGGACAATGATCCAACTGTCTTTTGAAACTCTGAATCAATTATTTCCGCCTTAGCATTAAGATCTTTTACATCAGATGTTTTTTGCGTCTCTAAATTTTTAGCTGCTGTGTTAAGCTTCTTTATCTCCTTCTGGATTTTTTGGATTTCACTTTTCTTTTCTTTTTGAGATTTCATCAATGATTCAATCCTAGCTAGAGCTCTATCTTTTTTGGATTGTAAGGCAGAATCATTATTGATCGTCTTTTCCTCTTCAATAATTTCGTCTTGCAAATCAGCGATTTCTGAATTGTAGTCTTTAATCTCTGAATTCTTTGACTTTATTTCTGCTTGGTTGCTCAAGTAATTGGTCAAATTGCTGATAGGATCATTTAAACTTTCTTTGAATTCCGATACTTTTTTTGCTGCAATATTGTAAGTTTCGTACTTCGTAATTTCCTCATCAATTTTCGCTCTAGTTTCAATAGCATCTACTGAACCATCTAAATCTTTTACCATCTGTGAAAATCCATCAAATGAAGATCTGTTCTTGGATTGTTGAATTGAGTCGATTTGATCTTGAAGTTCCATCTCATCTTTTTTCAATTTTTGTCTCTGTTCGGCCAAAGTTTCAAGTAGCTCTTCCTTCTCATTTTCATCAGTGCTATTCTGTAAAAGACTCTCTGTTGAATCAATTGCGTTTTGATCATTCAAGATCTTTTTTGCAAAAAACTCAAAAATGTTTTGAACTTTCTCATCATTAGATTCGATAGTCTTCAAAAGTTTCTTTGTCAATAAAGACCTGGTCAATTCAGAGTCGGCTGGAAGAAAGATACAGCGGTATTCAACTTTATGGTTGTCGTTTGCATCTGTGGGAAGACTAAAACGCATAGTGAAGCTCTTTTTTTCAACTTTCAATGGCCATGAAATATCTTCTACTTTATCTATTTTTCCAATAGTACCATTTTCAATATGAATCAGTAAATCGGTGTCGGCTTCTATTTCAAGGAGTTCTATTGTTTCGTCCACTTTTATATCTCGTGCATGAGGTCCCTTAACCTCTTCGGTTAAACTAAATATGTACGAACTAGCAGACAAGAAATTCTCAAAATTGTTAATCTCACTTTTGTAAGATTCAGAATACTTTGCAAAAACAAAGACTACATAGTTTTTACCAAACTCAATTTTGTCTCCATCAGTATCTCTTACAGTTGATACACTAGATACATCAATTTCTACTTCATATTTCTTTTGGTTTGCTGCTGGAACTCCAACAAACCTTTGAATTGTTTTAGTTGCGTCCTGATTATAAAGGTTTTCCGCAGCGGCAATATTGAACGTGTTCTGTTTATTACTCTTTACAACGTAAACTCTGTATTCTTCAATAGGATAGGTATCTTTTTGTTCAGATTGAATGAAATTCGGAGCTGAAAAAGGACTTTGAAGCGCGTTAAATTTCACCTTCATATTTAAATCCTCATCTTTAGTATTGATTGGAAATTTTGTGTGAGATGTTCTAAGATGAAGATTTAATTCTCTACTCATTAATTTATAGGCCGATTTTGCGGCGTGATAAGTTACATTGGAATCTTCCAACTTACCTTCAGCGACTTTCTCTTTTACATTGGCTGCTGCCAGCTTGGAGTTATCTGTTGTTACCAAATCATAAGCACCTTGAAATTCTGAAGCAGCTATTTTTAATAAGTTCTGAATTGCGCTATTCGTTGATGTCGCCTGTGTTTCAACGTGAGTTGAACTAACTTCAGCCATCAGAGCAGACGCCTCCATTGAGTATTGCGAAACAATCTCAGCATGGGATGCTGTCGTATCCATGTATCCTTTAGTAGTTATACAAAGTTCATGGATATCTGTTCCATAGTCTGCAGCGCTAATGATACTAGATATGCTTCCCATATCTGATGCCAATTTGACAACAGCATTTGTTGCAATCTGCACGTTTGAAGCCGAAACAGACATGTTTGTAACGGACAAATCAGACAAAGTTTTCTGTTGCTTTGCTGAAGCTAACACGTTGATTGAAAGATTACTACAAACTACTGCCTCTTTTTTTACCTTACCTTTTATTGAGGCTTTGTCTTCCGCCAAGGCGAGTTTTTCCGCATCACTGATTGTCGCGCCCTGCGCATAATACAGGGTAAATTTGGAAGCGTTCATTTGAGCTTCCATTTTTTTTCGTTCAAGTTCTTGTTCGTTCAAAGAATCGACCACATTGGAACGAAGGTTGTCGTTATAGGTATTCATAATTTTTGATTTTTAATTTCTTTTTGATTCATTTTTAACTTCATAAGATTTACATTCATTTTTATATATTTAGCTTTAATTAATAAGTCCAGTTTACATGAAGCGGTTTCTTCATCCAAGGGTATCTAATAATTGAAAAAGAGAAAGGCGCTTGGTTCAACAATATGTCATATGGTCTTTTCTCGACAGTTAGCTCCCAGCGATCTTCTTGTTCAACCAAAACACCATCTCTAACCAGCCAATTACCTCTAAAGCCAATTGGCGAAGTTTCACCGATTTCTGTCCAATAAGAAGCCATTGCAGTAAGCATTCCTTCAATCAACTCAATGTGTTCTTCACTAATCTTTTCAAGAGGAAGAATTACTTCAGAGGGATGTATGCCTGACATTACCTTATTCAAGGCCAATACGCCTTCATCCGAGCCAATATTCATAATACAGGCAAACTGCAAATAATAGACAGCTGAATGCTGACAGATGATATTTTTAAAGCCATTATCATCAATTAGACCAGATCTTTCAAATAACATCTGCACATAATTATTTAATAAAACCAGGCCAGCGTTCTTCACATGAAGGCCTTCTTTCTCAAGTTCAGGTTCCTCCCAAACAGCTTCATTTAGGTCTTCTAAAACATTTTCTATTACATTATCAGAAATAAGTTGTTGTTTAACATTTGCTCGTAATAATCGATCAAGAGAAATTCGAAATGCAGGAGAGATTTTCAATCGAGATTCGGTAAAAATCTCCAGCAATTCAGTCTCCTTAAGGCCACTTACTGCGATCATTTTCCAAATCAAATCTTTCCAAAATCTTTCAGGATTAAACACCTCCCAATCATCTGTTTTTAACGACCCTAGTAGATCTTGATACATCTTGTTATTGATTTTACTTAATAAAAAACTACTAATACTCAACTGTTTCAAAATGACATGTAAGCGATTCAATTGATCGAAAAAATGTGATCTACTCGGTTTTATTCTAACAATTATTTCTAGTAGATTACTAAACGAAACTGCTTGACTAATTTTTGATTGTATCAAATCACTAGATTTCATTTGTTTGATTTCAAACAGCAGGGAACTTCCAAATCTTTCCAGAAATTGTTGAATACCATTCACAGCAGAAAACGATTGATTCTTTTCAAACCATAAAGGCAGCGCTCCATACTCAAGAATGTGTTGACAGATCAAGGTTATGTTCTCATCCGAAAAAGGAACTTCTTGTTCTAAACTCTCATTGCCTTCTAGAGAATTACTTTCTAACAAAGCGAAAGCCTTTTCTTTTGACAAGAGAGCTTGCACAAGTTTTGAAGAGAGATTGAATCTTTTATCATTAATCTCTTGAACAAGCAAAGCACAATTCATACTGGTATTAGTAATAATTGCGTTCAACCCAAGTTGAATAAAATCTTCAAGAAAATGATCTTTAACGCTCTTAGATAATATGCATGGAATGCTTAGTTCAATTAATCGTACCTCTTCTTCTGGTTTATTTCGCTCCGGAACTAAAGAACTTGAAAGTTCATACCATTCAATACATGATCTAAAAACAGATCTGAATTTAGTTAGCGTACTTAAATAAAATAGAACTTCAATGAGGCCTATCCTTTTGATGAGCTCTCTCAAGATATTTGAATCCTGTATCAAGGAGATAACCTCTAGAAACTTTGCTGGTTTTGATTTAAGTAATTCATCCAAATAACTTTCGGTGCTTTTGGAATCTCCTCCAAATTTCAATTTCCACTTTCCTCTTTTTAATGAGGCAACAAGTGATTCTACTAATTCATTATCTTTCTGACATTCATTAAAGGGCTTAATTTCAAGCTTAAGTTGAATTTGTTCTTTTTTCAAAGAGTCAAGATGATGGGTATTATGAAGGAATTGACAAAGACGCAAAGCTATTTCAGACTTCTTTGCCAAGGGACCTAAATCAAGTAATATACTCAGTAAAGTTTCCACTTTATAGTTCCGAGACATCTTTTGTAAATCAAGATCAATTTCAAAACTTGACCAAGTCTTTATAATCTCATTAAATTCCTTCCAGCTGAGGCTTTTAAATACCCTAGTGACAATTTTTTTAACAAATTCATCATTCCTATTAAGTAAACCTTTTTGAGTAAGATCATTTATTGAATTCTTTACTAGTTCAACAATGAAGGAATCGGAAATGAACTTATTTTTCAAGCAGAATTCCCAACGATCTGAAAAAGATAATAGATCTGAAGAGTTAATAATTCTCTCAAATTCAATTTTCTTTTCAATATGAATTGGAATTACTGACTCTAAACTACTTAAGATCTTAGAAATCTCTTTTACAAACTGTATTCTGTCATGTTTACCTATTAAATTTATTTTTGAAATAATGAGATGCTCTATAAGATCAAAACTGATTTTGCCCCCATTTAATATATAACGGCGGTTAAGCTCAGTTACTATTGTGTTTACAAAGTGTAAACTGAAAGATCCGGCGTGTTGGACAAAAAGGCCTTCAGTAATTTCTTTTTGAATCGCTAATACGGTTTGATTATTTATATCCCCAAAAATTATGAGTCTATTTATCAAGTCATCCGATACAAATCGATTTAATACTAATAGTAATAGTTCTTTGTTGGGATGTTCAATTAGTTTTCTAAAATTCCGTTTTGGGTCAATTTCTAAACTTCGGATCAGGAAAGTTCCCAGGTTTTCGAGTTCTTGTTTTTTAAAATCATCTGAAAGGATAGCTTCAGCGATAGACTCAATCAATTCTGAAAGTCTAATATTGTTGTTCAGATTGAATTTCTTTCCAAGTTCAGAGAGTTGAAGGGTTCTAATCTGTTTACTACTTTCTAGGTTCATTGTCTTTCGAGCAATTCGATCCATTGAATAAACCAGATCTTGTCTTTTAACAGAAGTCTCAAGACTAAACTCATCTACCCAGTCTATTATCCATTGTTTTGTCCCTAGAGAATTATTAGACAGTTTTACAACTCCGAAAAGTGCAGCGGTCCAAAATCTTTTTTCATTTAAGGATTGTTCTCGCTCTTTTAGCTGTAGAAATAAACTTTGAAATTCCTTTATCCGCCAAGAAACTGAAGAAAGTGCATAATTCGAGAAAATTGACTTCAAAGAATCAACATCAAGTCCATCAATGTTCTTCTTCAAATTTTCCTGAGTCAAACATTTTCGTAGTATTTTGTTTAATCGATTCTTGTTGAGATTATTTAAATACTGGATCAATTCATTCAGATCTACCTTGATGTCTTTCTTTTTAATCTTTCCTCTTAAATAGGCCGAAAATTTAGCCCAATACTCTTCTGAAACATCAGTTTCAGATTCATGAGTAACTTCTTTTTCACTACTCAGTGCATGAATCACCGTAATAAATTCAGATCTAATAATAATTCTTTGTTCTATATGCATTAATGCTTGTTGAAGCAGGTTTAAAAGATCTTGATAGTCAATATTGTAGTGACTGGCTGATTGTTTTAAAATACTTTTTGTAAATGATATTTTGTTGAATAGAGTACCTCTCTCAGTCAGCAAATAATTCAAAATCCAGAACCATGTATTCTTTCTGAATTCAAACTTTTCTGCATGAAAAAATGATTTAGTTCTCCTCAATTTTTCTAACTCCTCAGGCAATGCTATTATGATATCAGAACTATTTGGCTCTAGCTCTCGAATAACATTTTGAATTGTCTTTTCATTTGTTTGCCAAGCCAACCGCTTTCGAACTTTTTCAAGCTTTCCTATCTTTCTTAGATGGTTAATAAAATTGGAACGATCCGCAGTCAATAACCTCAGGATCATTTCATCTAAAGAACCTAAATCGGTTTGGTAAGACCATGAATAATAACCTCTTTGGAGATAAAAATCTACAATCTCTAAATCTGATTTTTGCCGATCAATTATTTCAATGCGAGAATCTGAATAGAACGTTCTCAGCGTCAACTGGATCAATTTTTCTGTTAGTTCGCTGTCAAGTCGAGAGCTGAGATCTCTTTCTAAGTTTTCTAAATTTATGACTCCTAAATCAATTTCAAGCTGATCAACCTTCCAAACTTGATCTTCAGGGCATAGTTTATTGAAGACTCTCTTTAATTCTCTATTCAACGGCTCCTTACTCCAAGAACTAATTCTTTTCTGAAGTTCAAAGGCTAAAGAGCGGTCATTCATTTTGGTTTCCCAATTAAACTTAGAAATGATATGTTGATTATTATTGATCATTCCTTAGACTTATAAATTGATGTCAATTCTTTAATTAAACCTGCACACGTATCTATTATTGAGTTTTCTTTCAAGTGAGTAGAAGCACTAAACACCAAGCTGTTATGCCATGCTGAAAACTTTGAAATTAGCGATTCAAGTTGATTGGCATTTAACGGTTGTAGCTCGCAACTAATCCTTGGTGACAATGAATCTGATATAAGATATTCGAAACTGTTTTTAAAAGCTGGAGTAGAGAAATATTGCACGAAATCTGGCACGAAAAAGGTCATGTTGTGGGCAAAAACTTTGTCATTAATAGACATTGACACCTGATCACCCCAACTAGCTTCTACGAGTATCTCTAAGCCAGATTTCTGAATCATTTCAAACCAATCATTTGGTCTCTCGGTACTTTTGGAGGTCAGGCGGAAGCCAGCAATTTGTTTTGTTTTTGATTCAACTAAATCCTCAAGAATAGTCTTTTGATTCATGACAATTTGACATCTAATTTTTTGAACATCATAAGAGGACAATTCGGATCCGACCTCCCAGCACTTTGAATGATTTTCAGAATCTCGAACAAATACCTGAAAATCTGCAGACTCTAACAATAGAGTGCTTTCAATTAAGATCGTGCCTTTTCTTTCTTTCATCATCCAACCGGCCTGTGACACTTTCTGACTCATGGTTTTGTCGTGAAAATTGCTCACAATAAAATTGCGATACTGAGCTCTTATGCCCAACAGAAGGTTTAACTTCAATTCAATGCCGGAATAATTATCGAAATCTCTTTCAGACAGCCCTTCTATTTGATTTATAAACTGCGATTGAAAGATAAAATCTCTTGATAACTCTTCATTCAACTCAATCCAGTGATCCTCAGATACGGTGGAAATCGTTTCTTTAATTTTTTTTGCACCCAGAAAATTATATGCCTTATTTCTGTAGTATGAAAGGAATCCTAAATTTTGCAGATATAAACTTTTAAAAATGACCTGATTTTGAATCTTATTCAAAGTATACTCTGATTCCGCAATGATTTCATCTATAATATACGGTGATTCGCCATGTCTTGCTAGTATGTGATCCAGTATGTCATTTCTCCTGTTCCAAGATTCGGACTCTTCTTCCAACATATTCATCATTCCATGGATGTAGGAATTGTATGGATCCATTTGATATGATTTCCAACTATCTATTTTCTGTTGACCTTCGGTCTTCAATTCAAGTGAATAGTCAAACACATCTGAGTTTTTAAGAATAGATGATATCTTAGGGACGTCATATAACGACCTGCAAAAATAGGTTGGAGAAAATCGTAAAAATGGCACGGGATATTCTTGATTTTCTCTTTCATATTCATCTAGTAGATCAAGGTAATTTTGGAGATCATTAGGTGCAGGGGTCATTGGATTTTTAAAAGAAAATAAACTCCCTAAGCTTGACAGTTGTTCAAGTTCATTCGCAATTACTTGGTCAAAGAGAGTTAAATATCCTTTAAGCTGTCTTGACCGGGCTATTTTATGCTGGGATGATCCTTTTTCTATAGAATTTTCCCCTACTCCAAAAATCTCTGGAAAAGTGTTCTGGATTGAGTAATAATCACTGATTTCACGATATTTTCCTTGAGGTAATTCAGGTTCAGTTTTTACAACAGTTTTTTTGGGGTCATGTGTCGTAGTTTTGGCCCTTAACTTAGAAAATGCAGAAGTAATAGATTTTTTGTCAATGGCCTTGTTCTTCCATAACAATTCTATATGCCCTTCTTCAATAGAGCTCAAAAGATCAATCCTAATTAATTCGTCATCCTCTGAATGTGCTTTTCTTTTAGCATCTTCATCTTGAAACTTTAAATGATTAACGTATAAAACATTCTCAAGGCTCCCCAAAATAGTGATCAATTGTGTAATTCTAACTTCATCTTTTTTAGTTCCAAGACTCTTAGTTTCAATCCATCCATTTTGCAACTTTGGACCACTAAAGATCTCATCTGCTGAAGTTCCTTCTTGTTCAAGGGTATCATATCCAAATTGTTTGACAGCAGGAAAAATGTAATTATTGATTGAAGTTTGAGCAGAACGAATGGTTTTCTCAAGATCCTGTTTCGACTTCAATTCTATTGATCCCATGATCAAATATTTCTTTTTAGTTAATAGTTGTGGCAGGGTAAAACTTTCACCAAAATTTCTAGTCCTCGCGAAGAGGTATCTTGCCGCCAAACTAATTTGCTTTTGAAAATCACTAGTGTCAACTTCATTTGAATCTACATACAAATAGGTATCATAAACACCACCAATGCTTGAAAAACCATATTTACTTGGAACTATCAAGGCATTATTAACCACCTCAATACCATCAATGATGTACTTTCGAAAGTCATTAATTGAAATCGGAGAAGTCGTTAGAATCTCATCTGGTCGATAAAATTGTTCTTTAAACTCTAGGTTTCCATCTCTATTTGTAAGAATATCTTTTATTGGAAAATCAATGCAGTAGCCGAGCTCTGTGAGCGCAAAGCAGATTTGATCAAGAATAGTAATCCCAGGATCGCTAGGGTTAAAATTGGTCCAAGAGCTCCCGCTAAAATCTTGAAGATAAGCTAAACTTTCGTCTTTAATTGCCTTGAAGTCTTGTGTTTTAGGCAAGGCTTTATCTATTATGTGATAAGCCTCTATCATTCTGTTCTAAATTTGAATTGATGCATTAACCCTGTTACAAACAATTCGTTTGAATTTGATGTCTGGATTAAAGTATTTTTGACTTCTCCTTTAACTTTTGAAGTAGTCGGGTTTTCTTTATTGAGAACAAACGAAATATCGTTTACTTCCATTACCCCTTCAACAGTTTGAAGCATATTTGATACTTGGGCTTCACTAATACAGCTATCTATGCAAATTTGAGATTCATTACTTTCAATCCAAGGGGATAAAAAGAGGTTTATTCTCTCATTAATGGTTTTTTGCAAACCACTTGTCGCAATTCCTTCTTCAATAACTATAGTACCTTCAATACTCACATAAATAGGCGTGAAATTGATGCTACGAATATTTGAAAAAGCTGAGGCTATTGGAGATAAAAATTCTTGAACACGAAGTTCAGTGCATTCGCTCACCAGCGGCATAAAGGCAGAAGGATCTGTGATATCAGAAATTTGACGTACCAATAAAACTGTGGTCGAATCATTTATCTCATCATAAATTGCCTTCGCATAAAAAATTTCAGGAAAGTTTTGCTTGACGATCCTGTAGTAATCCGTTTGTCCGTGTACTCTTCCCTTACTGGATAGATAACTACTAACTCTTTTAAACATTCCTCTCTCATCCTCAGCTTTCTTTCCACCGAAAGAAGAAAATGGTTGAACGATTGTTCCGAGTTGCGGAATAGCGGAAGCTGTTCCTGTTACTTTGGTTGCAGCAATTTTTGGAGCAGCACTACTCTGCAAATAGTTGGAAGAACTTCTCTTCAGTCTTAGACCATTTGCACCTAAATAAGTCGTTTCTGGAAAAGTTGAGATAGATTCATCAACTCCTATTGAAAGCCAATATTTTTTTTGAGGCATAAATACCGACCCAGATGACACATCAACAGGAACATTCAGACCCAGGATTCCACTACAAATGAAATCTTGCGTTTCATTCAGAATTACAGGGGTCTTACTCCACCCTTTTTCTGTCAAGGCACTGTATTCAATGGATGCTTTTGTGCTCGGAATCCCAATTTTTCTTCTTAATTCAAAGAACAGATTCAATTCAGCATTACCCACTAAGTTTTCAAACCCCATTATTAAGGCCCCTTTTCGCTGAAATGGAATATGAATTGGTAAGCTCACATTTGTCGTCTCTTTTTTGGATGTACTGTCACTATGAGAATTCACTTCTTTCTTCAATGGAGCGGTCATGGCAAATTCCGTGGTGCAAATCTGATCGTCCAAATTTTCAGAATTATCAAAAGTCTTGAACACTTCAAATGGTGTATAATGGAAACATTGAATGGGATAGTTGCTATCCTTAGCGCTATGATTATCCTTCCTAGACACTGACAGGTCATAGGTATGACTGGCATCATATGTAACCAAGAAAGACCCTAGTTTTGGATTGTATGGCTTGTTTGCCGCCTGTTTAATTTTTGCGCTGCTAAATAGCGAACTAATGATTTTGATTTGACTGACAATAGTTTTGGCGTTTACTAGTGCCGAATAAGAAACAACCTTTCCATAAAGATCCAATCCAAAACCAAATCCAGGATTTACCAATGTCATTTTTACAAAGCCATCACTTGTACTCTCCGAGAACTTCAATTTTTGTTCCTGTAATTCTGGCTTTGGAATATAACCTGCCGGAGGATCTGGACAATTGAATAAAGTGGTTGTCTCTAGTCCGCCGATTAATTTCTCTTTAAACAGGTACAAACCATCTTTCGCTCTTTTAAGAGCTCTTTTTTCAATCCTTTTTTCCCGTTTAGATTTTTTATCGGTTAATGTCGTATGGTCAGTAGATTCTACTTCTAAATCTCCCCAATCTCCGTCCTGTAAAATTCCAAATTCCACAAGAAAACTGTTATTTGAGTACTGAAAAGCACCAATATTCCACTTAAATATTTTTCCAAAAATACGCTCCAACCAACGGACAATCCAAGGTCTTTTTTTTGAACCTGTTCCATCCATAATATCATAGTGCTTTAAATATTTGTTATAAGCTTCGTAGTAATCTTTAAATTCAGCAGGTAATGCGTCCCACTGCATCTCCAGACAAATTTGCTTGAAGGGTTTACTAAATATTTCAGGGCTCCCAATAAAGAAGTTAGCATTGATATTTGGAGCTGGTCCTAAGGGTTCAAATGGTTTTTTTGCACTTAGTTTACCATGATCATTTTCCAAGACAAGCGACTTCATTTTTGAGGCGGTTACTTCAATACCTAATTCTGATAATCTCGGTGGATCATTTAGATTGGCAAAATCTGAAAATTCTATCTTTAAAAGTGGCCATTTTGTGGTATAACCGTCTGGATTATTTTTAAATGGCTGAATCGCCCCTTTCGCTGGGTCCAGATTAATTGTTATTTGAAGTTTTCCAACATTTTTCAATTGGGCTGGATTCTCTCGGTCATCTTTGTTTGGATAGGACGAAAAGTTTATTAAATCTGTTACATCTAGCCATTCTTTGACCGTACTCAAGTAAAAATTGGCGTTTAAAATTGACCAGGGATTTGTCTTTTCTTGAAAGGTCATTGTTAATGTAATGGTCCTTTCTCCATCTTCCATTAAGAACATTGGAGAGGCTATTGAAATAGCTAAGTTCTCTTTGGTAGTGCTTTTAATGACTTCTCCGAAAGTAGGCCATGACAGCAATTTTCCATTCTCATCCTTTTGCAATTTTGATGGAGTAGGAATAATGTTTTGATATAGCTTTTTAGTTCCTATTGTATCACCATCATCAGTAAATAGTGCATATGAATCACCTATCTTTCCTGGATTTAAAGTCACATTTCTTAAAGATTCAAATAGAATCTCTTCTTTATTTTCATTCAATCCTGCTTTGAACCGACAGCCCTTTTGAATTTCAAAAGGATCCGTTTTAGAATTCAAGGGAATGGAAATAAAGACTTCATCAGGACCTGCTAATTTTTCTTTCTGCTTTAGGATATCTTTATAATAAAACTCAAGATGATTTTTACTCAATCCATTCATAGCATCAGTATATACTTTGAATAACTTTGCAAATACTCTAACAAGTATTGTATCAGGATATCGATTCTCAACTTTATTTAAGTTTGAAAATTCAGCATTAGCGCTATCAACGCAGTTCTTGTAGAACCCTAAAATATTGTCCCCAATTGAAAGTAAACTTTCAAAAATAGAAGACACATTATTATCTGCAAGAGGGTATTCAATTTTGAGAGTCTGCCAGAAAGCAAGTGTGTTTATACTGTCGTTCCATACCTTTGGATCAAAGTCTTCAAAGAGATAATAACGCGGCTCTTTGACATTTTTAATTATGTCCGTACCATGGAGAAAGGCTCTCAACTGCAATAAAGCCCATATAATTGGAGCATATTCTTTTTTCACTTCTTCAAACAAGTACTTTCGAAAATGGTGCTCATGCTCATGCTTTTTCATGTAATATGTCCATTGTTCGATATCGCGATAAACATCTACATATAAATCCAACAGAGTATTTGCCATTGCAGTGAGTTCTGCGTCTCTGATCTTGCCATTCACAATTTGAGTTCGCTTGGCAGCAATCTCTATGAGTAAATTATGCTTTTTGTCATATTTAGTAGTAGCAATATATGCTAATAAAATAACCGGGTCTTTAAGAATCAATGGCCTCCAATCTCCAAAGTTCTGATTGTTCTGATCAAAAAAATTAATCAGGCTTGCAAAATCAGACATGAACCTCAAAAAATCTTTCTCAGTTCTGCCATCTACCACAGCTGTAGCAGGATCTAGTGCTTTTTCAAGCATTAATTGGACCTTATTTTGATCAAGCTGTATCATTCAATTATCCTAGATTGGTTCCTTCCTGTAAATGGAATGGAAACACATAGTTGTGTCTTGTATTGGTTTTGTTGTAATGGTAAATTATATTGATCTCTACTACTCCCTGCAATATGTCTGGATATTCAACAATTACCTCATTTACTGTTATTCTCGGCTCGTGATCTCTCAGGCTGGTTTCAACAACATCCCTTATTTCGCCCTTTAAGGTTTCATCCATATTTCTGAAAAAGAATTGTTGAAGACCAGATCCAAAATCCGGTTCCATACATCTTTCTCCTCTCTTGGTTTTAAGAATCACGTCAATATTATTCTTTATGTTATCCTCATATTGAGTTATCTCAAGCTCAGCATTTCCCGCTGAAAAGCTGATTGGAAATGCCCAGCCAGATCCCAAAAACTCATTCTCCTGTTTAGTTAATCTTTTATCCACCTATTTCTACGTTTAATGCTCCTAAAACTATTTCTCCACCATGAGCAGTGGAATCTCCCATTCTAGCTGCTGGCATTCCTCCGATCATCACTGTGGAAGAACCCTTCACAATTGAATCAGGAGGACCAACACAAACCAACATATCTCCAACCCTAGCCGCGGGTAAACCACTAATCAAAACTGTCGGTTCACCCGGCCCTATTACCGGTCCTCCTACATGAGGAATCGGAACCGGAGCCGGGTCTTGCATTGGGCATTCATGAAAATCTGTTAATCTTGCTGCTGCTGGCATATATTTTATATTTAGTTTATCATTACCATTGCTCCTTTTAATGTCAGTTCCATTCCTGCATTAACCTGGGCTGTTTCACTACCTTCAGCAGAATATTGCATATCGGCAGTTTCTTTTATGTTCATACCAGTAACTTCAACATCACCTCCTGGAGCTTGAACTTTTACCCCCTGAGTTCCCTTGATCGTTACATTTTGATCAGCTTCAATATTGATATCTTTTGGGCTTTTAATAGTTATTCCACTTTCTGACATCTCAATCATATTACTGTTCTGATCTTTTAGGGTAATCTGTTTGTCCTGATCGCTCAGTATTACTGTATTTTTTGATGGTGTCTCAATTGTTAAAACTTTGTTTTCATCATCAAACTTGAGCTGAATCCCACTTTTGGAAACAATTGCTTTGATTGAATTTTTTTCGTTTGGTTCAAGACCTTCGAAAGGTTTTATTTTGTCACTGCTATAGAGACTTCCAAGAATAACCGGGTAACGTGGATCTTCACTTAAAAAGCCCAAAACTACTTCGTCTCCAACTTCAGGTAGAAAAAATGCTCCTGCACCAGATGTTGAATAAAAATTTGTTAACCGGGCCCAAATTCCTTCTCCATTTTGATCAAACAATGGCACATTGACCAAGATTCTATACTGGGTATCAGGATCTTCATAGATTTTTTTTACCGTTCCATTGAATAATCCCCTTGCTCCGGGAATTAATCCTGATGCAGGTGGTGCCATAACATCCGGAGCTTCTGAGAACCAACCGAATGGCAATCCAACATTAGTCTCAGTTGTCCAGTTCCCATCTGAAATTTCATGAATAACACCAGAAATGAGGTGGTCTCCATTAAATCTATCGCCCAATCCTTGAAGAGTAACATACTTTCCTGATTCCACAGCACTTGTTCCCTGGGTTACGGCCGTACCTATAATTTTAGAGTATTCACTTTTTACCACTAAGGCTTTAGACCAATTTGTTAAATCATCTGAACTCTGATAAGCCGCAGTTTGGAGATCATAATTTGATAAGCCTACTACCTCAGATAGTTTTTTTGATGACAAGTTTCCTGCTCCAGTCGAAGAATTTGCCGCTTCTCCCGTAATTACAGCCTGGCTCTTATAATCCCATGATTCAGCCTTAACGTTTCCTATTTGACCAACTGCATTTAAATCTCCACGAAATTCGTGAAGATTATCACCATACTTGATTGTTAGAACAGAAGAGGTATCTGCATCCGGTTTTTGGACTGCCACTTTTCCATCAATTACGTTAACTATAAGGCCATTCGCTTCGGCTCTTGTGAGCATGAAATCCCAGTCTGTAACATAATATTGAACTTGCTCGGGCCATTCAGTGGTTGTTTCTGTTACATCTGCTGTAAGGCCTGAGTAATTCCCTATCAAAGTACTAATGATATCACTGTCCTTCTTTTTTGAGTAAGTCAGGCTCTTACGACCTACAATCATTTTTACGCTAGCATCTCTACACTCTACTTCTAAAGCTGAACCAATAATGGGGTCTATCCGAAGAGATTGCCCTGTAATTATTCCTTTAAAGATCTGCTTGTTTTTTGAGTCATATCCAGCTTCAACAACTATTTCAACACCAGGCACAAAGGTGGCAGATGAACTACCCTCGAACTTTTGAGTGCTTGCATTACCATCTAACACGACCACTTTGCAAACCGGAATTCGATTTAGATTTCGTTCAATAGTAATGGAATGAATTCTAGATTCATCAGGAATTGTGCTTCCGTCCACTTTTACAGTATAAGTGGCGGTTCCTCCACTTGCTATGTTATCAGAAGCTGCCATCAATTTGGTTGAATAATTGGGGGAAATACAAGACGGCTACCACCTTTTAAATGCCGGAACTTGTTAAGTTGATTGTACTTGGCGACTTTGACATAATAAGAATCATCATCCCATACTCTTTTGCACAATTGCGGAAGAGTATCTCCATCCACAACATCTATCATATGAGTGACATCTGGCGACTCTTGTTTATCAAGTTTTTTTACCGTAGATGGGGATATATACTGACTGAATCCCAAAGAGACTTTTGCTCTTAATGGACTCCCATCTGGTTTGAACAAAGTATAGCTGGTATCAAATGAAGTTAATACACCTTTAAAAGTGAGGTTCTTACCCCATTGAATCTTTACAAAATTAGGGCGGTGAATTTCGCCATTATAAGTAAAGATGATTTTTTCAAGCGAATTTATTTCCTTGTACATTACAGTTCTCTTTGAGTCTACGACCCCAGTGCAATCGATAACAATATCAAATGATAATTTTTCGCTGGGTGTACTTTTATATTTTTGAGAGGCTGAACTTGAATCTGGAGACTGTTGTTCGTTATAGTCAATCGCTCTTTGCCATTTTATAGAGTCAGGATTAATCATGACAGTATATGGATCTCCACTAAAGGCGGATGAAAACTCTTTATCTGTATATCCTGTAATCTTCATTAATTCTAAGCTCGCTCCCATTTCTTATCTTTTAATTTTTCTAGTTTTCAAGTTTAGAGCAATCATCTTTTTGCATTCATTTAAAACTTGACTTTTCCATTTACTGAGCTCCTTTTCGCTCATGGAGACATTATTTGTTGAAGCTGTTGTTCTAACTTCAGTTCTAATTGTAATTTCTTTAATCTCTACCGGCATATTGTTTATTTGAATAAACCATTAAATTTTTTCTGTTGGGCCACCTCAAAATAAGTATAGGCCAGTTCAATAGTTTCAATGAGAAGGCTGTTCTCCATTGATTTAAAATCCGATAGCGAATATTTAATCGGATACGCATTGTGAAAATTCCAACTACGAGATGCTTTTCCTTTAGCATTAAGAAGCGATACAGAAACATCATGGGGTTGAATGGATTTGGCTAAGCCTTGGTCAAGCGTAGATGAGCACCAACCTAGTAGCTTTGAACCTTTAGTTACAACTGCTCTCTTTAAAACAAGATTTTGACCAGAAGCTACGGTGGGAAGTCGATATTTAAACCGATTCTCCCCACCGCCAGAAACTTCTTCAACTGCTAATTCCTTTGAGAGACCAGATACTTCCTGAAAAGCTGCATCCTCTCCGTTAAAGGAAAGTTTAAAGTAAAAGCTAATTGGATAGTTATTTGCCATTGCTTATTGTCAACATTTCATGAGCAATTTCTATAGTATCTACTGCTACTTCGTTTCCATCTGATTTTAAGTCTGTACTAGTGATTTTTGTTGGCCATGCGTTATCTAATTGCCATTGCATGGTTACTTTTCCCTTTTCGTCCAGCAACTTAATTAAAACGGTTCTACGTTTAATCGTATTCATTGAAATCTCTTTATGCCAATTCCAAAAAGTATTGTCGTTAACAAAAACACCGCGCTTCATAGTAATGTTACCATACTTTGCTATTCCGGGCATTTTCTCTGTAGAAAACTGAGGACTATTACTTTTTCGGTACTCAATTATTTGGTTTTCAACATCCATACCTGATACTTCTTGAAAGGCCACACCTTTCATTTCAGTTCCTAGATCCACTTCAAAGCGGAATTTGGGCATGGGCCATGTTGAACCTTCTTTGCTTCCATCATCTGCCATAATATTATCTTTTAATAGTTATTGTTTATTTCGTTTTTTACTTAGCTTGATTTAGCCATTTGTTGTTCGAATTGTAGAATGATATATTCAGCAGGGTGAACAACCGCTACCTTAACTGAAACCTTCATGTATCCTTGCAATAGGTCGTCTGCAGTCATTGTCGTACCAAGCCCACATTCAACAGAGAAGGCGTCAGCTCCTGTTGCGCCTTGCAAACCACCTTCTTTCCAAATTGAAGTGAGGAAGCTACTGATCATTGCTTTTACCCCTTCCCAAGTATTCTTGTCGTTAGGTTCAAAAACATAAGCATGACAAGCTAGTTTACAAGATTGCTCAAGAAATGTCATTGTTCTCCTCACTGGCAGATATTTCCAATCCAGACTGTTACCGTCTAAAGTTCTGGCACCCCAAATTAAAATTCCGAGACCATTAAAAAACCTGATACAGTTAATGGATTTTCCTGAAACCGCATCTACATTAAGGTCAGCCTGTTGACTTTCAGACAATCTGATTGGGAGGTTGGCAGCTCCAACCATTGAAATATTTGCTGGTGCCTGCCAAGGACCAACTTCATTGTCAGTTACAGTGATTGCACCTGCCATACCACCACTTGGAGGAAGAATATTGGCGTCAGCAAGAATGTGCTTAATCATTTGTGAATAGGTTTTACTAGCATTAATCAAAGCGTTCTGCCCTTGTTTAACCGTAAGCATTCCACTTTCTATATTGGATAAAATACTGGCCACTGCCTCATTAGGACTTTCAGCCGGGTTCAATAATGACTCCAACTGTTTTAAGTCTCCACCAAATAAATTTGTATAATCTATATCGGTATCCTGCATTATTGTAGTTCCAACAAAAGGATAATAAGCGGTTCCATAGTTTAATCCATTAGCTCCAGTATTATTTCTGAAGGTTTCTATATCATTAGGATACATGATCGGATCAGGATCTCGTCCACCAATAATATCGAAAATTGAAACTGCCGTTTGCATTTCTTCGCATTGTAATAACATTTCTTGCATTAAAGTCCCGTTATTTTCAACTGATAAAAGGGTCGCTTCTGGACATATATACATTGTGGGCTCTTGCTCATTCTTCAATAGAGCCAAACCACCCATCAAGTCATTTAATTGAACGTTGGCATTTACTATTTGATCACCTGGTGTCATTGGATTTTTAGAAGGGGCACCGTATGAACCGACTGATACTATATAACAATCGCCCCCTCCATTTTCGAAGAAGAGTTTAATACTATTGTACATATAATATATGGTATTCGGATCAGGCACGATTGAATAAAAAGCATCACCGACCATCATATAATCGCCTTTTTCTGGCTTACTTTTTTGTTTTACCAGGTAATACTCTGGGCTGTATTGCTTGACAGGAGGTGCCGGAGATGGAGGATTAGGATAACAATAGATCGCTCGAAACTCTGCCATAGAAGTGATCTTTTGAGGAACGTTTAAATACGATTTCCCTTCATACAGTGCCTGAGAAGTATATCCTATAAACGCTGGAACTGCAGTTGCCACGGGGACAACAGAATTCGGAAACGCATTTACTTCGTCTATATAAACTCCAGGACTCTTAATAGTTGCTAAATTCATATTTGGTTTACATTTATTTTTTATTAATTATTATACATATACATAGATAGGAGATGTGACTGTTTTAGTCCCATCTTCTTCATAGATTTCAAATTTGGCCGGATCAGGGTTAGGTAATGCTTTGAATACATTTTTTCGCAGTAATCGATTACCATTAAGTTTGCTCTTGCCATTTTGATCATTCACTAAACTGAATTGATACTTTGGAACCTTACTTAACTTCAAAAGGGTTGATCCACTTGAGAAAAGCAAGGCTTCCTTTCCATTAGGTAAATTCACCTTAGAGGGCCCGTCAAAAAACACTTCAGATTTTCCAACTACCGCTGGGGCTTCTAGGTCCAGCTGACTTTGGTTAATAATGAAATAGTTCCATTTGGTTTTTCTCGCATCAAGAGAAACAACATAGTTGGAAGGTCGTTCTAGAGACAATACATCTTCAAACGAAATTTCGACCCTTGCAAACTCAAGATAGTTACCGGCTTGTTTAAAGCTATCGACAAGAATATAGGAGTCGCTATATAATTTTCTTCTGTTTGTACTTAAATAACTGTACCTTCCGAGAAAACCGAGATCAAAATTCGTATAAAGACTAAATTTTTCATCTGTCGCAGTTATTAGTACAGAGATACATGTTTCTCCACTTACGGTTTGGATAAAATCGAAGTATTCTCGAAGTGGTCTTTTTCTGTCGCAATACACCTCTATTCCATTTTTCAAACTCACCATGCGAATGCCATATTTTTTAATGAGTTCTTGACTTTCTTGAGCCCAGCTAAATTGAACAGGATATTCAACTCCTTCTTCGAAGTAGCTGTGATGTAACTGAATACTAAATATTTTAGTGAACTTATTCATGCAGATGTTAAGCTGGTATTTGTTGTGTTGACAGGTACTGTGAAGCCAGTTGCCTGATCAGAATCTATAGTAATCAGTCTCATCCTATAAATTACAGAGGGAACGTATTTTGCTCCCATAGCACTCCATAAATTATGAATCTCGAAAAAGCTAATTTTCTCTATGTCATATTCTAGCTTACTAATTCCTTCAGGTAAGTCAGAAAAAGATGTACTATCAATCATCTGATAAGTCTGAAAAAAAAGTATACCAGCGTTGAGAAATTTGAGTGATTCTTTATAATCTTGGAAATTAGATGATAGAAGTATATCTATATTATAACACTCTGAGGGGTTAACATCAGAAAAATCTCCATTGTGAAGTCGTTGTTTTCTATTCGTATTATAATACCTTTTGTTCGTCTCTTGAACCACATTGATTAGAGAAATAACCAGTTTATTTTGGTTAGCCTTTGGAACTGATCCGTCTTGTTCAACAATGCTATTTATCAAAACCTTTGATTCGTCTAAACCAAATTTGTTTCGAACAAATTGATTGACTGCATTAGCTGTAAAATGAAGAGTAGTATCAATCATAATATAATGAATTAAAGTGGTGTAAACAACCCTGGATGTAAAGTTACAGAAGCATCTAATCAATTCACTAACAACTAGATATACTAATCGTAGACAATGTTAAGAAAAAAGAAAATTAGCGTAGACAAAACGTATACAGACAAAATTTAAAAAGATTTTTTCCGAATAAGATTGACGCTATTGAATAGAAAAAGATGTTTTAGGATAATAGAAAAATACTAAGAATGAATCTAGAAAATTAATTCTGAGCTAAAGAGTGTATATAAAAATTTAAATCTTGTGATTTTGAGAGCGCCATTTTTTTCTTGAGACGATATTTGTGCGTCCTCACACTTTCTGAGTTTATACTCAAAAGTTCACGAATATCTTCATTAGACATATTCATTTTTAAATAACAACAGTATTTTAAATCTTTAGGTGTAAGACAAGGATGTCTTAGTGATAATGTTTCAATAAACTTAGGGTTGATGTTTTCAAAATAAATTTTAAAATCATCCCAATGTTTCCCCCTTTTCCCTGCAATATTTATTGAATTAACAATTGAAACCAATTCTGACCGGGTTGTTTGATCAACTTTTAAGGACAATTCCCCTACTCTTTTTTTAATGCTTGATAATGTCTGATTATTCTGCTCGATTTCCATGACATATCGGCTCAAATTACGACTATTGTTTAAATTCAAATCTGAAGGTGAAGCTTTAACTATTGTTCCTGACTTCGATCTATAAGGTTGAATTGCCAGCAATAAAATAGATCTAATCTTCAATTTTAAATTATGAAGATCTTCTAAAAGTGATTCTTTTTCGTTGAAAACAATGTTGTGTTCAGAAGTGCGAATTTCAGATTGATGGTTTCGCTTATTTAAACATAAAACAGGAATACAAAATTTTCTATTGTTCGCATTCAAGGAATCTAGAGCTCTTTGATTATCATGAAATAATAAGATAGTTAAATTTGGTGTGATAGAATCAACCAATGTATTCAAATCACTTACTCTATTGGCAGTGACGAGGTCAGCATTTGTGCAATTGCGCAGCAAGCTAATCAAAGACCCTAGCCTTTCGCTTCGATCACAACCTAATAATATGCAGAGTTTTTTATTCATTCGAAACCCGCACTTCTTATAAAGAATCGACTATTAAAAATCTCGAACTAATATTAGAACGATTGCATAAAAACTTCACAAAAAAGTGGACCGTTAATATAACTCATATTAACTCTCTAAAAATCAGTATAAAAACGGTATTTAAGTAAGTATAAATACGTAATTACGCTATGACCAAAGTATCGCCAATTAAGTCTACAAAAACTGTTTTTTTTGTGTTTGAGTTCCAAAGGCACATGGAATAACATAATGGATACAATCCCATTATTATCAGGTTTAAACTCTAATTCAAAGTTGCAAATTGATCATTGAGTATAACATTACAGAAAACATGAAAATAGAGAATAATAAGCCTAATTTGAATGATCAACTTCATAAATTAGAGATGCTTTTATTAAAGGTCAAATCAGAAATTGACTCTACAACTGAAGCAAACGGCTCAAAACTAAAGTCTAAAATGTAATCGAGAAATTAAATGGAAAGTTTCAACTTTTCAAAAGGTAGAATTCAGTCTCCAAGAGACAATTTTCTCTCCAATTATTAACAAATTTTCAACTAAAATTCGCTAAATTGTACGCTAAAGGTTTGACGATTTTTTCACTAGAATTTCACTAGACAGAATCAGAACTACCTCAGCACTTGAAACAAAAGGGATTCAGAGATTTCTGGGAGGACCCCAGCCAGATCACAAAACTAACTTCGGTTAGACACGAACCTCTAGAGTTTTCAAGCTTTAGAGGTTTTTTTGTTTCGTATAAATTCGAATGAAGGCGGAAAATTCCCCCGCTAAAATTTCACCAAACCATTTAATTTTTTCACTAAAATGAAATGTGTGTGAAATGTTCGATTAAAATTCATCAGTTCAATAAAACCGGTCGTTTTGATTAAAAAATCATCCTAAAGAATGACAAAATAGATTTTAATTTGATCGAGATTTGTACCAAACAAAAACAGATACTATGAAGTTAAAATTGATTCCTTTTTTATTTATTGCTGCCTCTTCATTTGGGCAATTAAAAGTTACTAATGAGGGTAAAGAGATTAAGGAAATAAGTTGTGAAATGAACGACCTTAAAATGACAATGCCAGTTCCAACTAATTTCAGTTCATATGACAAGATTAAAATTACGATTGGACAATATCTTCCAGATGGAGGCTTACTTTACCAATATATCTATGATACTGAATTTAATGCTTCTTATTTTGAAGGCAAAAGTCAAATCAAACTGATGTTACTGAATCCTGAAGGAAAAAGTGACTTATGGAAAGGCTGGTACCTATACTACAATCTTTCTGACGCATGCTTTGATGGAAACAGAGAGTTTACTGACCTGGAGAATATTATTAGTATCTGGGGTGGAAAACACAACGGATGGGAATTTAAAGACGGAGAGCAGGTCAAAAAGTACAGCTACGACAAATTAAAAACTTATAGCATTAATCATAAAATTGGACCTGTTACAAATAATTTTTATGGACCAAGACAATATTACGTAATTGATAAATTCAAGAAAGGTGAATCAGTAGTTGATAACTATGATGAAGATCAATATGTTGTATTTAACACCGAAGTGAATGACGGTTCTGGTAATGATGTTATGGATATGGGCGGACCAGCTCCAAAAGCAAAAACAGGAACTGTTTATTTAGTTTCTAAAGCCTTTACCTCAGAAGAATCTTCAGTTGAGAAAATCAAGAAAGGCTTGGAATTTCTTTTGATTCGTCAAGCTAACCCGAACTTCACTGTCAATGGCACGGATATTCCGTTTGATCATAACTCCAATTTTAGAAAAGAACATTTTTTTCCTGCTGTAATTGGAGGGGCGAAAAAAGACGAATCAAAAGAAAAATCTAATTCTGGTGGATTAGGAAAACTTAAAAAACTTACTGGTGGAATGATTTCAGGAGGAAATTCTGGACCTTCTAAAGATGAAGTGAGAGCGGACATAGAAAAAATGGTAGCGAATAGCGGCGATTATTTTAACTGGGAAACAAAAGTGATGGATGGCGTATATATGCAGTATCTAGAATTAGAGGTGTACGAAAAGGATCAAATGAAGTCATACGATTCTGGAGCTAAGTATGTAAAAGCTGAAGAAAAAGAGAACAGTAAACTTTTACGTTTCTATATTGGAGAAAAAAATGGTAAAATCGTTGCCATTTCAATCTTTAAAAGTAAAGTTGCTGGTTTAACAGCAAATGAAAAAGAGTTTATAGAAAATTTTGATTCCACCTTTAAGTGGAACATCTAAAGCTGTTAGTCCCTGCTTGCATTTACGCAGGGACTAATTTTTCTTTTATCCAGCCAACGATATCAAGATTTTACCGTATTTGATAGTAGCGGTTAGATGCATGCTAACTATTTTTATTATTTTAGTTGTCAGATAAAAAAGAAATGAAAAGAATTTACTTGATTTTATTGCCTTTAGTGTTAGTATTTGCCGGAGCAAGCTGTTCAAAGCAAGGTTGTAACAATATTGAAGCAGAGAATTTTGACGCAGAGGCTGATCAAAATGATGGAAGCTGCACCTATGCAGGAAATGTGAATTTTTGGTGTTTACCGTATGTTTCTGATTCATTGTTTACCATTGAAGGGCATGCCATGTTGCGTTTTGAACTGGAAGGAGAAATCGTAGATTCTATTCCAACGCAATCATTCTTTGCTGCTGGAGGTCAATGCGGACTAACTGGAACTAAGACCATTAAAAGAACTTATTCAGGAAATACTGATCGTTATTATAAATACCGTGTTAAAGGTAATGGGTTCATAACCCTTTATGAAGACATCATTGAAATCAGTGCAAATGAATGCACAATGATTCAGTTAGACTAATTTTTCTCTTCACATTCTTTATTGAAATATTATATTTGCCGCTTGTTAGCGGTTAATACTGCTATAAATGCTGCCCAGGTGCTGAAACTGGTAGACAGGCCATCTTGAGGGGGTGGTGTCCTATGGGCGTGCGGGTTCGAATCCCGCTCTGGGCACAAAAGAAACCTAATTCTGTGATAACAGAATTGGGTTTTTTAATTTAAACGTGAGTCTGAGCGCAGCTCAAGGGAGCGATTGAATTAAGAAACCCGTAAATGAGCAAAGCGAATTAGGTTTCATGCTTGTTAAGCACAACAATCTAGGATCTTGTAATAATCCCAAAAGTCTGAGCGCAGCTCAAGGGAGCGGTTGAATTAAAATACCCAGATGAGCGAAGCGAATTCGGTTTTATGCTTGTTAAGCACAAAAAATAAGGATCTTGTAATAATCCCAAAGGTCTGAGCGCAGCTCAAGGGAACGATTGAATTAAGAAACCCAAATGAGCAAAACGAATTCGCTTTTATGCTTGTAAAGCACAACCTTCGAGGATAATACTTGTCATCTGAAATGAAATGAAATGAAATGAAAGAAGGAAATATTCCAACCATTAAAAAGCATATCCAAAAACCACTCCTCCAGAAAAGTGCATATCATAAGAACCTGCATAGCGCTCAAAGAATGGCGTTACCCCCGCTTTGAAAATAAATCTGCCCTGTGGTTTTTGATAACGGTAACTCAAATTTGGAGTGATAAAACCATCCCATTTTCTAGACTCTTCGCCAATTGCAGATGTATATTTATCATTTACAAAAGTGTAGCCCATTCCTACCTCTGCATGATGATTCCCAAAAGAAATGATTTCTGAAACAGAAACAGGCAGCCAAACCTCAATAAATCCTAGCGCCGGCGGATAGTATGCCGCTCCTATTTTTCCTGCAGTTTTAAACCTACTTCCGTTCAAAATAATCCGTTCATACCCTATTGAGTATATTAGGCCCGGCCCGCCGAGATCTAATTGAACCGAGTTCTTTTTCAAAAAATTAAATTGAGGCTTCTCTTGCGCGAAACTATTTATGGAGAGTAAAAAGAAAATCGCCATTACTACATTTTTCATAATTATCATTTTAGGTTACCCTTTCAACGTCATTTTTCAAGTTATCGTATAATCCTTACCACTGTTAATAAGTTGTGCTCAAAAAAAATGACTGATTTATAAAGAATGAAATCTTACCGTTATATTTAGGGTTCTTTTAAAATTAAAATGAAGCACCTACTTTTATTTTTCTTCTCATGCATTTCTATACTGAGTTTTTCAGAAGAAATTAAACTCTCTACCGTTTCATTAGAGGTTCCGAATAAAGTGACTCAAGGCAATAAAACGAGTGTTACAAATGATGGTGTTTCAACCTACTCTTTTACAAGACTTCGCGCAGACAGTACAGCCTACGTTTACTACTACTCTTTTAAATACGGAAAGGCGCTTTACGAATTCAGAGAGACCTGCAAAGCGGACATCTGGGAGTGGCTAGAATCGAGCTACAAGCCTAAAACAGCACGTAAAAAAGAATTTAAAAACTTCAAAATTGAGTCTTTTGAAAATCTGGAGAATGATTTATTAGACATGAAGCTGCAAAAGTTTCGAATTGAATATGAAGACGGACTCAGAAAACTAACCTTAATCTATAAACTGGACGAAACCACTCAATTTATGGCTTCTGTAAAGTCGGCATTCAGTCCTAAAGATTTTTTAGCTGCGCAAGATACCTTGGTTGGCATTTTAGAAACGGCTTCTCAAAGGGTGCCGAAAATAAAACCGCATAAACCAGTTGAACAAATAGGTGAAATCAAAGATCATATTAAACATCATATTGTCCGACTACCATTTGCGCTATCCAATGATTTTGATAATCCTGTTGTGGCGGTTACACCGAAAGACGACATCATTGTGGCTTATGCCCATTCTGACGGATCAGAAGTGCTGATACTCAATAACGAAATGAAGATAATTTCTAACTTCCACTACCCCAGATTAATTCATGATATTGTTGCTACTAAAAACGGCTTTTTTGCAGTATCTTCAGATGATTACAACTTGTTGAGATATGATATCTACCCAAGTTTGTATTTAACCAAACACAACGCTGACGGCAGCTTGGTCTTCACACAATCCTTCTTCAAAAAAGATAATACCAAGGCACCAGGAAATCAAACTTTCGACTTTTATTCTAGAGATAATGTGTGTTTAGAAATTTCAGATTCGATAGGAATCGTTTATTGTACCGCTGAAAAACGTGTTGGATTTGCCAATGTCGTTCAACAAGGAGCTTACAAAACTTTTTCAGTTCAAACGGGATTCTTAAAAAAAGGTAAAAAAGATTTATGGCACGTCAGCCATTGCTTTGCTCAAAAATCGGTTCAATATAAAAATGATGTTTATTTGTACAGTATCGGTGATAACGACCCAAGAGGTTTAAGCCTTTCAAAAGTCGATTTGACCATACACAAAGACTCTACTGATTCAACATCTTTTTGGCATGAAGTGTTAGTTCCTTTTAACGGAATTCTGGGAGATAATTATACCGCAGACAGTCATATTTCAGACCCAATTGTTTGGAACAACAACTTGTATATCGCCTTAGAAACAGAAGAGAAAGCAAAAACCAATCACGATCCAAATCCTAGATCTGCCAACAGAGGAATGAATGATGTGTTCATTGTAAAATGTGATCTAAACGGAGAAAATGTTGATGTCACTCAATTAACGAAAACCAAGTTCATTGAAGAAGCCAATCCAAAAATCACTATTGTAGATGGTAGAATGTTGGTTGTCTACAATGAAATTAAGTATAACAACAACGGACTTGTAGGAGAGATTAACGAAAAGTATGTTTACCTGGACGAACGAGTTATCCGTAAAACAAAAGCAGAAGATTTGAATTCTTATTACGTTTCAGAACGTTCTAAGAATATTAAAATGCCTGATAGCGGAATCAATAGAGACGGAAACGAATTCGTTCAATTATCAGATGGAAGGGTTGTTTGGGTTCGATTAATGCGAAATACCAGGCAGCTTGAGGTGATTACAATTAACGGCTGACCTCGATACAATCCCGAAGTTTCGGGATCACTCGGTCTGCCTTTAAAACAATCTTGATTTGCCTTTGATATAATCCCAAAGTTTCGGGATCACTCGGTCTGCCTTTTTTCAAGCTAGAAAAATTAGAGTCGCGCTATTTCAAAGCGCAGAACAGCATCATGGAATCCACTTCTTGTCAAAGTTTGGCTTACGCTTTTCTAAGAAAGCATCTCTACCCTCTTTTGCTTCATCTGTCATATAAGCCAAACGCGTAGCTTCTCCTGCAAACACTTGCTGTCCAACCATTCCGTCATCCGTTAAGTTCATGGCAAACTTCAACATTTTAATTGAAATTGGAGATTTCGCTAGTACTTCAAGCGCCCACTCATAAGCTGTAGCTTCTAATTCGTCATGCGGAACAACTGCGTTCACCATTCCCATTTCAAAAGCTTCTTGAGCTGAATAATTTCTTCCTAAAAAGAAAATCTCTCTGGCTTTCTTTTGTCCAACCATTTTAGCCAAATAAGCAGAACCATATCCACCATCAAAACTGGTCACATCTGCATCTGTTTGCTTAAAAATCGCATGCTCTTTTGATGCTAAAGTCATATCGCATACTACGTGCAATGAATGACCACCACCCACAGCCCATCCCGGAACTACACAAATCACTGCTTTAGGCATAAACCTAATTTGACGTTGAACTTCTAAAATATTCAATCGGTGATATCCATCTTGACCAACATATCCTTCTTTTCCTCTCGCCTTTTGATCACCTCCTGAGCAAAATGACCAAACCCCATCTTTAGATGAAGGTCCCTCAGCAGAAAGTAAAACTACACCAATACTTGTATCTTCATGCGCATCCGCAAAGGCCACTAACAACTCTGAAGTGGTATGAGGTCTAAACGCGTTTCTGACATCAGGACGATTAAAAGCGATTCTTGCTACACCATCATCCGATTTTTTATAAGTGATATCTTCAAATTCTATTGCTGTTTTCCAGTTTGGTTCCATTCTACTTTGATTTTTATCAAAGTTAAAGAATAGAAAATAATATCTGGTCGAATTGATTTTAAAAGATGCTACGGATTTATTTTATAATCCCCATTATTATCAATGCCAACGCTTGGAGCAATTTTGGTCTGATCAAATTTCTTTTCTATTGAATAGAGATTCTTCCAAAAATTTTTGTGTTCAGGAAAAATCCGAACAGCATTTTCCATTTTCTCATCTGAATAATGAAACGGAAATATGTGAATGGGAATTTTTAATTGACCATTGTTTTTACCAAGTACAGCCAAAATGTAGACTTCTTTTATCGGACCGTCTTCTATGGGAATGCAACCAATGGTAGCGCATCCGCCATGCATATAGATCAAACCTCCCTTGTCCTTAGCGTCACTTTTTATTTTGTCCGCTTTGTTGGGATAAGAAACGCCTAAAGACAAATGAAAATTACTGTACGGATTGAAATGCATCACGTTGTAATACCCTTCGGGAATTTGGTAATCCCCTTGTGCTCGTTTAGGACCTAACTCTCCTGAAGTGCAATTAAAAGCATAAGATTTATACAATTGCCACACCTCATTTTTCTTTGGTTTTACATAAACCCGCACTTCTTGCTCATATTTATAGGCTTTTATCATCACTTCAAATTCAGCTAGATTAATATCCATAGATGAAAGTTTTTCGCTGATAATCGGTTTCTTTTCGTGATAAGCTTGTTTTACTCTTGAATACTTCAATTGATCATCTAAAAAAGAGGCATAGTTATTGAAGCCATTTAACAAAAAGTAAGAAAAAAGTCCTAACTTTATTAGCAGTTTCGTGAGAGGTGACATAGTTCAAAATATTACAGATTCTGAGACTACAATTCAACAAAAGATTAAAAGTAACACAATGAAGAAGATAATTTTAGCAACACTAACCTTAGGAACTTTTATGTCCTATGGTCAAAATAAAATAGACGAAACCACAGGAAAATTTGAAGAAGTTTTTGGGTATTTAGATGCCAATTATGTAGATGAGTTTGATGGAGCAAAAATTACAGATGCAGCAATTGTTGCCATGCTGAAAGAATTAGATCCTCACACTTATTTAATTCCAAAAAAAGAAGTTCAACGTTCAAACGAAAAAATTAACGGAAGTTTTGTGGGTGTCGGTATTCGATTTCAGATTATGAATGACACCCTGACGGTGGTTCAAACCATTGAAGGTGGACCCTGTGAGAAAGTTGGTGTGAGAGCAGGTGATAAAATCGTTGAAATTGACGGAGAAGTTGTTGCCGGAACTGGTTTACAAAACTCTGGAGTTAGAGAACGTTTACTTGGAGATAAAGGATCTTTGGTTGTACTAGGAATTAGCAGAAAAAGAGAAAAAGAAATCATCAAATTTGATGTCAGAAGAGATAAAATTCCATTGCATTCAGTGGCGGCAGCTTATATGGCAACAGATAAAACAGGATATATCAAAGTCACTTCATTTGCAAGAACCACTCCTGAAGAATTAGAAAATGCCTTAGAAGATTTAAAATCTCAAGGAATGAAAAACTTGATTTTAGATTTACAAGGAAACGGTGGCGGATTGCTGCATGTTGCCAAATATATGGCGGATGAGTTTTTAGATAAAGACAAGTTAATTGTTTACTCTGAAGGTAGAGCGCAATCAAGAAAAGATATGGTGGCGGATGATCGTGACAGTTATGGTCGTTTTTATCATGACAAAGAAAAAGGAAAGTTTGAAAAAGGGAAACTAGTGGTTTTGGTAGATGAAAATTCAGCTTCGGCTTCTGAAATTGTTTCTGGTGCTTTGCAAGACTGGGATAGAGCCATGATAGTTGGTAGAAGAACTTTTGGAAAAGGATTGGTGCAACGTCCGTATAACTTATCTGACGGATCGATTATGAGGGTGACCATTGCTCGCTATTTTACACCATCTGGTAGATTCATTCAAAAGCCTTATGATGAGGGTGTAGATGCTTATCGTGAAGACTATTTAACACGTTATGAAAACGGTGAGTTCATGCACAGAGATTCAATCAAATTACCAGACTCGCTTCAGTTTAAAACTATGAAGCTAGGAAGAACTGTGTACGGAGGCGGAGGAATTATGCCGGATGTATTTGTGCCATTAGACACTATGGAACTTTCTACCATGTACAGAGAAATGAGTAGAAAAGGTATGTTCAACACGTTTACGTTCAATTATGTTGACCAAAACAGAGAAGAATTGAAGAAAACCTATCCAACATTTGAAGATTACGAAACTAACTTTAAGGTAGAAGGAAAAGTGTTAGATGAGTTTTTAGCTGAAGCAAAAAAAGAGGGAATTGAATACAGTGCAGAAGATTATGAAGTTTCTAAAACTTTGATTCACACCTTAATTAAGTCAAGAATTGCCTCTAACATGTGGGATTTTGAAAAGTTTTACAAAATCTACAATGCCAGTGAAAATGAAATTTTCATGAAAGGACTTGAAATAATAGAAGGAAAATCAATCAATGATTTAGGATTAGATTATTAATTTTGAAAAAAAAGTAATTGATGAAAAAAGGATTAGTTTATTTGTTTGCAGCTGCACTATTAACAAGTTGTGGCGGAAGTGAAGATGGTTCAAATAGCACAGAAAATACAACTGGCGGATCTATTATTGGAAACGAAAACCCACAAGATGATGGATCAGGTGCAATCAACAATACGGTTGAAGAAACTTCAAAGATTGAAGGAATGGCCAACACTACCATTGAGTACTTTGACCTGAAACATAATTTCGGAAACGTATTTTATCCTTCAGACAATAAATTCACTTTTAAATTCAAAAACACAGGCGAAGCGCCACTAGTTATTGACAAAGCAACGGCATCTTGTGGATGCACGATTCCTAACAAACCAGAAGAACCAATTATGCCAGGTGAAATTGGAGAATTAGACGTTATTTTCAGACCAAAATCAGGGCAAGTAGGACAAACCGTAACCAAGAAAATTACGGTTGTAGCCAACACACAACCTTCTGAAACTTATTTAGAGATTTCAGCCAAGGTGTTGGATGCTATGTAGGGATTGTTTTTGTTTCTTATAAATAAGGGGTAAAAGTCATACTTTTATTCAAATGTTGTATTCCATTCACGCCACTATGAAATTTTTTCTGCTTATTGGTCTTATAATCTTTCCATTTATTGGTTTCTGTGACACTCTGGACTATTGGACAATACATTTAAACGAAAACGAATTAGGTAAATACAATTCAGCATCTGAAAACATTGAAATTGTTTTAAAAATGGATTCGATTTCTGATTCCGACACTATTTATATCACTTATGGTAACGACCATCCTTGCGTAAGGTGCGAATACTACCATGCTGTAAAAGACATTGAAAGCAGAATAAAAATTCACGTTAACAGATTACATGTATTGAACAAGACTGTTTCATACCCTTTAAAGAAATTAATAGAGTTTTTTGGAAAAAAAGATTTCGTTTTCTTCGTTTATGAAGATGACTGGACGGGCAAAAGCAACAATGTTTACACGGAGCTTCTTAAGCTGAAAATTGAATGATCATTGCCACCCAGAGGTAGAAAACGTAACACAACATATTAAGTAAATATCATTCCCCCCCTTTGTCCATCACTTTTCCCTCCCATTAGCGTGTCCAAAATCCTGGGGTGCCAACGCGGGCGGAATGATTTGTATCCGGGGCTTTGCCAATCCCGAAGTTTCGGGAGCGCCATCTAAAAATGGCTATATTTGCTCAAACGTTAGCATTCATATGAATAAAGCAATTATATTTTCGACATTATTTCTCTTAACGAGCTGTTTGTCTGCCCAAAAAGACAGCTGCAATTATACTCAAGAAGGAAAAAACTACATTGGCAGAAGCACCGAAGAATGTGAGGTAATTGATTATAAATGTGCGGAACAATGGAAACCATTTGAAGACGAATGTGGCTGCGGTTGCTATGAGATGGATCTAGAAACTTATATCAACGAAATTCTTGAGGAAGAACCAAAGCAGGCTGACCTTGATATATCTGGAATGACGCCTTATGAGGTTATAGATGGAAACGTTAAAATCACTTTTTACCTTCAGGCGAACCAAAAAATGGAATCGACCGGAAATGAGATAAAGTTTTATAATGCTGGAATCAAGGAAGGCTTACCTCTCAAACTATTTGTTCAAGACATGGAAAGGGACTATTACACAATTTCTGGTTCGGGTTGCTCAATTAGTAAGGAAGGCCTTCTATTCTCAATAAATAAATGGAATTCATCTAAATTTAAACTATTGGTTTCAATCAGAGATGAAGATGGTGGCTCCATGGCGGCGAACAGTTTCACCGTGACTTTACAGAGTGAATAACGCATGCTAACATAATAGCCAAAGTTTATGTCCACCCTTTGGCCGGCCCTTTTCTCTCCCATTACTTGTACCAAATTCTGGGATGCCATCATCCCTAAGTTTCGGAGGCGGCATCTAAAAATGTCTATCTTTGCTCAAACGTTAACATCAATTCCCAGATTAACCCATTCGAATAATAAGTCAACATTTCTTTTCGCGGAAATAAATTTAAGTTCTAACATCATCTGACTAGGTTTATTTAAAAAGAAGATGAAATACCTTCCATTTCTATTATTACTATCGGCATGTTCATTTGAATCAAAGAATCTAGAACAGAATATTACGGAATCTCAAGCCACACCAACTTCTCATTCAACTTATTTAGATACTCGTAAAATCGAACCAGAATATGAATTCGAATGGTCAGACCGATTAAGTCGAATAAATGATTCCTCTATAGTTCCAGTCATAGAATTATTGGAAAATAGATATGACGAAGAATTCCCTGACTTTGCACTTCTCGACTGGAATAATGACGGTTACGAAGATCTATTCTTTGAATACTATGCATCAGCAGGAACGGGAATTAAATTTAGAGTTGATGTATACCAATTCGACCCTAAAACAAATAAATTCTCTGAGAAAGACTATAGTTTTATGAACCCATCATTTTATTTCGATCGCGGAATCATAACATCTCATTATTGGGGAAATGGCGGTGGTTATGGCGAAAAGTATAAAGTTCACAATGGAATTATCGACACTCTGGAAAAAATTGACATTGACATTTTGCCTTATCGACCGGGTCCAATAAAAGAGGTAAACTATACCTACTCTCAACATCCGTTTAAAGATAGTATCTATGTTTCTGACACATTAGTACAACTACCTTTAGAATATACCTATCGGAAAATTATTGAAAACTGATGTTAACATATCAGCCCCCCTCCCTCGTCCATCTGCAAAAGTTCCCTTTGGTGTCTGCATAGCCAGGTGATCTACGCACAGTAGGACAGCCATGAACCGGGGTTTTTACCAGCACACTTGGCGCCGACATGTAAAATCACTAGCTTTACCCTAACTTTAGGTTTCATTACAATTTGACAAATGAGGTATCAATTTTCAATTTTCATTCTGCTGATGTTATCCAGTTGCAATCAAGACAATCAGGAAAGTGTAGATTCTGAAATTTCTTCACAGCCAGACACAAGTCAATACTATGAACCAGAAATGATATCAGCTGATTCGGCAATTTACTTCTATCCTAATGCCAAGCTTTCTCAAAACTCAGAAATCTTCATAGAACGTGGAGAAAACATTGTTTTCAGTTATCAATATAGTCCTGAGGTTTCGTCAAATTGTATGGACTGCGGCTTAACAACTATTGTCAATTTTGAAGTTAATATGAATGATAACAAATCCTTTAAAACAGCAGATTTAAGGTCAACGAATTTTTCCTATGAAAGATATTGTTTCTGTGATATGCCTGATAGTGTAGAAAAGCACATGAATGAAGGTACTATCAATCTCAAATTTACTGAGGACAGTATTTGGCAGGCTGAAATTATCTTTCGGAATATAATTGATACTGAATTCATGGAAGCAAAAAACTATTCTGATACAATTAGAACAAAGTTCTACCCCTATAGATCTTATTGTGAAAATGAAGACGGAACGAATTGCTATGATTATCTAGGCAGGAAAACTGGAGAATGGAAAATCGTAAATTCTACTGAAATTAAAAAAGGCGTTTACAATAAAAATCTGTTCACCGGAACTAGACTTTTTCATCCAACTGGAAAGTCTGATGACACAACGCTCCTGCTCATTTTTGAAAATGGTAGCATTGTTTCAGAAGTTGACAATCGAAAGTAGAAAACTAAGCACAACATAGTAAGCAAATATCATTCCCCCCCTTTGTCCATTAATCTTCTCTCCCTTTTACGTGTCCAAAGTCTTTGGATGCCATCATCAACTCCACTAAAGTTTTGTTGATTGAGAACGGCGGAATGGACAACATCAGAATCTAAGGCGTAAGCCAAAACTGGTGAATCTGTCTGCAGACAGGCAGGTAATAAAAATCCCATTACACTCGAAATTGACTTGCCACAAGCTTCAAAATTCGCTACCTTTGATTCAATGGACTTTCAAACTTCAAAAATAGAACTCGCAAAGTTGATTCTCAGCATTGAGAATCCTACTATCATTAAAAAAATCACAGATTTACTAAAAAGTGAATCCAACGACTTTGCAGAAACCTTGACGGAATATGAAAAAGAAGAAATTGAAATGGCCATTCAATTACTCAACCAAGGACACAAAACTTCTTTTGATGACTTCTTGAAGAGGGTTTCATGAGCGAATACAAAGTATTTTTATCACCATTTGCTGAATACAAACTTGAAAAACTTCTGGATTATATTTTAGAAGAATTTGGCCAAAGCTCCAGGACAAAATTTTTAAAGGAGTTTGCCAAGCACATCAGGAAAATTGAAAAAAATCCTCAAATTGCTCCAAAATCAAGACTTTTAAAAGGTATTCATAAAAATGTTGTCACAAAACAAACCTCATTTTATTACCTGATATCCGAAAAAGAAATCCATGTAATCACGCTTACTGATAATCGACAAAGCCCTAAAAAAGTTCTTAAAGAATTGAGAGCGTTAGCTGATAAACTTCAGAAAGGACTGTAGAAAAAAGTATCTAACTTTGAACTATGCTTAAACACAAGCAGCAACTACCCAAACACACATCCCCCTTTTATTGTGATGATTGTTTACTATATTTATAGGAAAACATGACCTGTAGGGTGATATGCTTTATAAACATACGAGCCAATCGTTAGAGGTAATTACATATGGCAATTTATCAGTACAATTTACTACTCGCTCCAAAAGGACCAGAAGTCTTGTCTTATGAATTTTCAAAAGACCAAGAATATGAATTTTGGGACCATGACTTTTGGAAAGCCTCACATGAGTATTCTGAAGTCATGTTGGAACTCGAAAGTTATCTACCATTAATAGAATGGTCAAAAAATACTACAGATTTAAGAAGTCTAGGAGATGATGACAAGAATGACGTCAGTATTTCTCTCATTAACGACACTTTTATTGAACATTTTCATGTCAGAATTGACCTGAGAGAAATCGATCAAGAATTCATTGATTTCATTATCAAAATTGCGCTTAAGTTGGACTGTTATCTAATAGACAGGAAAGGAAGCTTCTTTTCACCAACTATAGAAGAATTGAAAGAATCAATTTCTCAATCAGATGCCTTCAAGTTTGTTTCAGGTCCAAAACGATTTCTCGGTGATTTCGGATCAGAGCATAATTCATCAAACTAGAAAAATTCATCTAGAATAGTACTATTCTAAAAAAAGTAGCACCTACCCAAACACACATCCCTCTTTTATTGTGATGATTGTTTACTATATTTATAGGAAAAAAGTACTCGTATAGTTTTATATTTTGTAAACATACGAGCCAAACTTTAGCACTAATTCGCAATGAGAATTTATCCGCAATTATTTAGCATAATATTAATCTCTTTCATTTCCTGCACTGCTGATTCGGAATTAATTTCGGAAAACGAGAAATTACACTCAGAAAATTCAATTTTAAAAGACTCTATCGAAAAATTAGTAGCGAATTATAATCCTAGTTACCTTTTTGACACTTTAAATATCGACACTAACAACGGGCCTTTGGGCCGTTTATATAATGACACGTTGATATTGGAGGCGGAATATGTCGAATGCGGTGAATGGGGAGGCGACAAAGAATGGTTAAAAATATATAAAATTCGAGATACAACTTTATGTCTTTTTCTGCATGATTCTGCTGACTGCAAGAATCACAATTATCAGACGCGTTACACCAGAATCGACTCTTCATTGCACGTTATAGACCGAAAAGATGAAGCCGCAGTAATCAATTACTTACATGAATTAACCAAATTAGCTTTTCTCTCACAATACCCAATTTCAAATGCATGCGGCTCTTTCTCCGCTAAGGTTACTGCAGGTAATGACATAGGCCCTCTTTTTCAGTTCGAAGCTTCAACCCATGACTGGTCATTTAGGTGGTTAGAGTTTATCAAGCTACGAGACCAATTGAAAAACTAGTGCTAACATAGATTCACACTACCCCCTTAAACAATCTCCATCTTCTTCAACAAGAAACTGGCGTTCATGTTTTGGCAGACCCCGTCTTTAAAGGTGTAATCAAAGAATAATTCGTTATCTACTATCTCGGCATCAAAGTAATGATTCGTGATTTGTGGCAATTCTTTTTCTAAAACACAAAGACTCAAGTCATGTGTGGCTATTAAACCTGTCGAATTTGAGGCCACCAAGCGTTCTACGAATTTTTTAGATCCTTCTGCCTTATCTTTAGAATTGGTTCCTTTTAAAATCTCATCAAGAATAATGAAATAGGTGTCCGTTTTAATTTCATCTACAATAAACTTCAAGCGCTTTAATTCGGAGAAGAAATACGACTCATCATTTTGTAAAGAATCTGACGTCCGCATTGAAGAGATCAATTTAATGGGCTTGTAAGTAAAAGACTTAGCGCATACTGGCATTCCGCAATTCGCCATCACAATATTCAAAGCAACAGTTCGCAAAAAGGTACTTTTACCTGCCATATTCGCTCCGGTAATGATTAAGAAATCTTCTGTATTCATGCTTAAATCATTGTCTACCCGTTTGTCTTCATTCAACAAGGGATGCCCTAAAGCTTCTGCTTGAATCGTGGTCTTATCATCTGCTGACAGAGTTGGAACTACGTATTTAGGATGGTTATAGCTGAAATTAGCCATACTGTTATAAGCATCAAACTGACTCACCACGTTAAACCATTTTTCTAAAGACAATTCATGCTGTTCAATCCAGGCTTCAATTCTTCTGGCATATCTTAAATCCCACAAAAAGAAACCATTGGCCAACATAGCAAAGAATACATTATTTCGCTGGTCTAAATTTGAGAACTCTTTTGATAATTGACCCAAAATTTGGGACACCTCTACCCCACTTTCTTTCAAATCTTGTTGCAAATCCTGCAACAAATCTGACTTCAATTCTTGCTGCTCTATTTGTAGAATCAACTTTGAATACTGCCTAAAGGTTTCTTGAACCCTACCGCCATCATTGGCTAATTTTGTAATGTGCTTTAAATGCGCAGCGGTTATTCCTAATCCAATAAAAAACCAAGCGGCCAGTGCCTTGCCCGGAACAAAACTCATAAAAAACGCAGCTAAAACAGCAATTGATAAGACAGAAAATACCGCCGGCGCCCATTTGTAAACCCTTGGAATTTTTGAAGTGTATTTCTTAGCCCATGCAACAATTGCATTTAACTCCACTTCTTTTTCTATAATCTCTCCGGTTGCTTGAAACTCTTGTCTCCAATCGGTCTTCGTTTTCAACTCCTCAATCGCAATTTGCTTTTCTTTTACCTGCTTTATAGAGTTAGAATTGAGCCAAGCCGCCAGCAACACTTCACCATTTCTAGTACCTGTTCTTTTAATACTTTGAAAAATAGATCCTTCTCCAAACAAATCTATGTCTTGGTTAAAATAATGTTCGTCCGTTACAAATTCGGTCCCAGTTTTAAAGCCTGCAAGATTTCCGTTTAATGCTAGCAACTCTTTTTTATTGATGTTGACTAGGGTTTGCTGAAAGTTTCGTTTTGCCTTTACATCTGCATATCGACCCACTAAAAACAAGAACAATGCAAATCCTACAACTAATATTCCGGTGATGATTTGCCCTGAAGGGTAAAAAGCATAACTACAAATGGCCATCATTAAAAAGACAAAGAGTCTTGACATTGACAACAAAAATGAAGTGCGTTTGAGCATGCTTAACCGAATAGATAGCTCAGTAATTCGACTTTGGTAATAAGATTTAGGATCCATTAAACGGCTTTTTGTTTTTTGATGATTTTCCAAAATAACGAAGGAAAGTAGCGTTTAATGTATACCGCGTAAATTTCTTTATTCCCTATTAAAACTGATTTTTTGTTTTTCTGAACGGCCTTGATGAGCTTTCGCACGCATTCTTCAACCGGCATTCCTGTTTCTTGATTATGGTCCATCACACCATGCGCTTCACCTTTTGAATTTAAAGCCGATTTAGAAATGTCCGTATTTATTTTTCCAGGATACGCAATGGTCACTTTGATGCCATTTTTCTCTTCTTCAAGTAGCACGCTTTCAAAGAAACCTTGCAATGCATGTTTAGATGCTGAATAAGCTGAGCGTAAAAAGAATCCGAATTTTCCGGCAATACTTGATATGGCTATAATATGTCCTGACTTTTGTTTTCGCATCACCGGTAAAACCGCCTTCGTCAAACCAACGGTTCCAAAATAATTGACCTCCATGATTTCTCTATCTACTGATATATCTGTATCAGCTGCCTCACCTCTTTGACTTAACCCGCCATTGTTTAACAGAAAATCTATTTTTTGATATTTTTCTATAACGGTATTTACATGATCTTGAAAACTGTCGTGATTTTTCAAATCTAAGAGAAGAACAAACGACTTATCAGACTGAGGAAGAGTAGCTTGAACCGCCTTTAATTTTTCTTCGTTTCTGGCAGATAAAATTACGATTGCGCCATGAGAATTAAATTGTTTTGCCAGCTCTGCTCCAATTCCTGAAGACGCTCCGGTGATCCAAACAACTTTATCATTAAACATAGCCGATTTTTTATAATTTAGTACGAAAATAGTCAATTCTTACTAGACTAAACAATGAAATTACTCAGAGCACCAGCTTCAAAATTTGAAGACAATTTTGAACAAGAAAGGTTTAACTTTACTTGGTGGTTGTTCATGGTGCTAGCAAGTGTTTTTGTTTGCCTTTCAGTTTTACATTTTTTTCGAGATGATTTAAACTTTTATATAGCTGCTCTTGCTTTAGCAACGGCTGTAATTTCAATGGGTATCATGTATTTTACCCGCTCGCATATCATTGCAGCTTTGGTTGGTATCATTGCAGGCTCGCTCATTAATCAGATTGATTTATTTGTGGTCGTCAGTTCTCAAAAATTTGTCACCACACTCTGGATTTTATGTATTGCCTTATCCGCTTATTACTTAATAGGGACAAAAGCTGGGTTCATAACTTTGGTGCTCAACTTAATTGGAGTAGCCGCGGCATTATATGTGGTTCCGAAACCCATTCAAATAAGCAGAATTGTTGAACGAAGTGAATACGGCTTAATTTCTATTTCCATTAATTTATTCGTCATCACCTTTGTCATTTCTTTTTTGATGTATCAAATACTAAAATCATCAAAACAAGCTGAGCAAAATTCAAAACGTGCACAAGAAGAACTGACAGGTCAATACAAAATCGTTCAAGCCCAAAACGAAGAGAAAACAGTGATGTTAAAAGAAATCCATCACCGTGTTAAAAATAACCTTCAAGTAATTACAAGTCTCTTGAGATTGCAATCACGAGAAATTCAGGATAAAAAATCAATAGAGTATTTTCATGAAGCCATTCAGCGTGTGTTAGCTATGGCCTTAATCCATGAAAAAATGTATCAATCTGAAGAACTTGCAAGGATTGATTTAAAAGCCTATTTGCGATCATTGTCTGAAGAATTAATCGCTTCATATTCCGTCCAGAAACCAATTGATTTAGATATAGAATGTGAAATTGAATACATCCAACCTAAATCTGTTGTGTCCTTTGCACTTATGTTCAATGAATTGATATCAAATTCCTTAAAACATGCCTTCGTTAATTTAGATAAAGGTGAAATAAAAATTGCGATTACCCATCCAGAAAAAAATCAAGTGATAGCCACCTATTGGGACAATGGCACTTGGCTACCACAGCAAAAAGTTGGTTCTTTTGGACTAGAATTAATTGACGATTTGTGCGAGCAATTAGACGGTACGTTTGAGAGAATTTCTGAAAACGGAACGAAGTACACCTTTACTTTCGAATATTTGAGCCTCGATTAACTTTCCTTTAAAAAATTGATTTCCTATCTTTGTTTTGTGTCAAATATTACCATTGCAATAGACGGATTTTCTTCATGTGGCAAAAGCACATTGGCTAAAGAATTGGCTAAAGAACTGAATTACATTTATGTAGACAGTGGCGCTATGTATAGAGCTGTAACTTTACACCTCATGAATACAGGCCTTTTGAAAGACGGTCACTTTATTGAAAATCAAGTTATTGCTGAATTAAAGGATGTAGATATTCGATTTGAGTCAAATCCAGACCAAAAAAAGTCAGAAACCTATTTAAACAATGTCAACGTTGAGAAAGACATTAGAACAATGGAAATCTCTAAGCAGGTGAGTGCGATCAGTGCTATTGGTCAAGTGAGAGAAAAATTGGTAAAGATTCAGCAAGACTTGGGAGTGAAAGGTGGCGTTGTGATGGATGGACGAGATATTGGAACAGTTGTTTTTCCAAATGCTGAATTAAAACTATTTATGGTGGCAGACAATGACATCAGAGCAGAAAGACGCTATAAAGAATTGAAGGCGAAAGGTGAATCAGTGAATCTTGAGGATGTTAAAAAAAGTATTGCTAGACGTGATTATTTGGATATGAATCGAGACATCTCTCCGCTAAAAAAAGCAGATGATGCCATAGAGATTGACAATAGCTACTTAAGCGAAGAAGAACAAATGGAATTGGCCCTTGGCTTGATTCAAAATAAAATTAAGAGCCTAGAAACTGCCAATTAAATTGACATTTTTAAGCTTCTCAACCGAAAGTTTTATTAATTTTGCCCACCTAAATTTAATCTATTATTATGTCAGCTAATAAAGTTGTTGAATTACTAGGAGCCGAAGGAGAAGCCCTGTTGAATCACGAATGTAAAACCATCTCTAAAGACATGTTAATGTTACCAGGTGGTGACTTTGTAGATAGAAGCTTTTTACAATCTAACCGCTCTCCACAAGTTCTTAAAAGTTTAGAAGCACTTTATAATCATGGTAGATTAGCAGGAACAGGATACGTTTCTATTTTACCAGTTGACCAAGGAATAGAGCATTCGGCAGGAGCATCTTTTGCACCTAACCCAATGTATATGGATCCTGAAAACATTGTAAAACTAGCTGTTGAGGCAGGTTGTAATGGTGTGGCTTCTACTTTTGGAGTTTTAGCTGCATGTTCTAGAAAATACGCGCACAAAATTCCATTCATTGTGAAGTTAAACCACAATGAGTTTTTGTCTTACCCAAATACCTTCAATCAAATTCCTTTCGGATCTGTTGATGAAGCTTGGAATTTAGGGGCAACTGCTGTTGGCGCAACGATCTACTTCGGGTCTGAAGGATCTGAAAGACAAATTGTTGAAATTGCTGAAGCATTTGAAAGAGCTCATGAATTAGGAATGGCGACCATTTTATGGTGTTACCTAAGAAACTCTGCCTTCAAAAAAGATGGTGTTGATTACCACACAGCTACAGATATTTCATCACAAGCAACGCATATTGGAGTAACGATCCAAGCTGATATTATCAAACAAAAATTACCTGAATTAAATGGCGGGTATCCAGCTATCAACTTCGGTAAAACTCACGATAAAGTTTATTCTGATTTAACGACTGACAATCCTATTGATTTATGTCGTTATATGGTAGCCAATTGCTACATGGGAAGAAACGGATTAATCAATTCAGGAGGAGCTTCTACCGGAAATGCTTCTACTGATTTTGAAGTTGGTGTAAAAACGGCAGTAATCAATAAAAGAGCTGCTGGTCATGGATTAATTTTAGGACGAAAAGCATTCCAAAAGCCATTTGCTGATGGGGTAAAATTAATTAATGCCGTTCAAGATGTTTATCTTGACGATTCGATTACAATCGCTTAATAAAAGCAAATAAAATACTAGAAACACATGGGTTGGTTTAAGAGGGAAAAGCAAGGAATCTCAACTTCTACAGCTGAGAAAAAAGAAACACCAGAAGGACTTTGGTATAAATGTCCAAAGTGTAAAACGGTAGTTTCATCTGAAGATCATAAAAAAACACTGCAAGTTTGTGAAGTGTGTAGCCATCACGAGCGCATCTCTGCGAAAGATTACTTTGAAATTTTGTTCGACAGTAAAAAAGGTTCTGAATTTGCAAGAGGAATTGAATCTGCAGATCCACTAAAATTTGAAGACACTAAAAAGTATCCAGACCGAGTTAAGGCTATGCAAGCCAAAACAGGAAACAAAGATGCTGTTAGAGTTGCGCACGGTAAAATGAATGGTGAAACAATCGTTATTGCTGCCATGGACTTTAATTTTATTGGCGGATCTATGGGATCTGTGGTTGGTGAAAAAATCGCCAGAGCAATAGATAAAGCCATTGAACTTCAGTGCCCTTTCTTAATGATTTCAAAATCAGGTGGAGCAAGAATGATGGAAGCAGGTTTATCCTTAATGCAAATGGCAAAAACATCTGCCAAATTGAATAAACTTTCTGAAGCTAAATTACCCTATATCTCGTTTTTAACTGACCCTACTACTGGTGGTGTTACGGCATCATTTGCTATGTTAGGAGATTTAAACATTGCCGAACCAGATGCCTTAATTGCATTTGCCGGTCCGCGTGTAGTAAAAGAAACAATTGGTAGAGACTTACCTGAAGGGTTCCAACGTTCTGAATTCGTTCTAGAACATGGCTTCTTAGACTTAATCGTTGAAAGAAAAGATTTGAAAGAAAAGTTGAGCAGCATTTTAAAAATGTTAAAACCAGAAGAGAAATAATTGCTAATTATTTAAAAAGTGTATCTTTGCACCGTCTATTAAGAGACATACATAATAATCATTGAAATAATATTGGAATGTATTTAGATTCAAAAAAGAAGGAAGAAATCTTCAAAAAACACGGAAAAGACGCTAAGAACACAGGTTCTGCGGAAGGGCAAATCGCCTTATTTTCTTACAGAATTGCTCACTTAACTGAGCACTTAAAGAAAAACAGAAAAGACTTTAATACTCAAAGATCTCTTCAATTACTAGTAGGTAAAAGAAGAAGTTTATTAGACTATTTAAAAGCAAAAGATATCGAGCGCTATAGAGCAATCGTTAAAGAATTAGGATTAAGAAGATAATCCTATCTCAGTTAAACTGGGAGCAATGTATTAAGAGGGGGCAATTGAAATTCGTTTTTCAATTGCCTTTTTTATTATCAGAACTGAAGTCAAAAGAGACGTAGTCGAATTTTTACGATAAGTTATGGTAATCCCGATCGCAGTATCGGGATGGTAGAATTGAAATATTTTTTTTTCAACTCAACTGCCCTCTTGAATTGAACAAGTAATAAATTAAACCGATTTGGGAAACCGAAAGTTTTCGGGAGAAGAAGCCCCCAAATCACAAATACACATATATGAATGTAATAGAAAAATCAATTGATGTTGGAAACGGGAGAGAAATCACCGTTGAAACAGGAAAGTTAGCTAAACAAGCTGACGGATCAGTTGTAGTAAAATGTGGTGGGACAGTTATCCTTGCCACTGTAGTATCAGCAAAAGAAGCAAAACCAGGAGTTGACTTCTTACCGCTTACAGTAGATTATAGAGAGAAATTCTATGCTGCTGGTAAAATCCCTGGAGGATATTTAAAGCGTGAAGCTCGTCCTTCTGATGACGAAATATTAGTGATGCGTTTAGTGGATAGAGCATTAAGACCTCTTTTCCCAAGTGATTATCACGCAGACACACAGTTAATGATGCAATTGTTGTCTCATGACGGTGTAAACATGCCAGACTCATTGGCAGGATTCGCAGCATCTGCTGCAATCGCAGTTTCTGATATCCCTTTCGGAGGACCAATGTCAGAAGTAAGAGTTGCAAGAGTTGACGGTAAATATGTTGTCAACCCTACTTTACCAGAATTCGAAACAGCTGACGTTGATTGTATGATCGCCGGAACTGCTGACAATATCGTAATGGTAGAAGGTGAAATGGCTGAAATCTCTGAGGCTGACTTAGTAGAGATCATCAAAATCGCTCACGAAGCAATTAAAAAACAATGTGCTTTCCAAACTGATTTAGCTTCAGGTGTACCTGCAGCAGCAACTAAAAGAGAATACTCACACGAGACTCATGATGATGCGATCAAAGATAAAATTTGGAATGCCGTATTTGAAAACTGTAAAGGCGTTGCAAGACAAGGTTTAGCAGATAAAGAAAAAAGAGCTGAGTTATTCAGAAATGTATACCAAGAGTATGTTGATTCTTTAGATGAAGAAACATTAGAAGCTGAATCTCCATTCATACAAGAATACTTCAACAAAGCGAAGAAAGAAGCTGTAAGAAGAGTCATGTTAGATGAAAAAATCAGACTAGATGGTAGAAAAATGGACGAAATCAGACCAATCTGGTCAGAAGTTGACTATTTACCAGGAACTCATGGTTCTGCTGTATTTACAAGAGGTGAAACGCAATCATTAACTACCTTAACATTGGGTGGTAAAATGGATGAGCAGATGATTGATAGCGCATTAGATAAGCGTTTTGAAAGATTCATGTTGCATTACAACTTCCCTCCATTCTCAACTGGTGAGGCTAGACCTATTAGAGGCGTTTCAAGAAGAGAGATTGGTCACGGTAACTTAGCGCTTAGAGCATTGAAAGGAATGCTTCCTTCAGTTGAAGAAAGCCCTTATACAATCAGATTAGTATCTGAGATCTTAGAATCTAACGGTTCATCTTCAATGGCAACAGTTTGTGCTGGAACCATGGCCTTGATGGATGGTGGAATCAAAATCAAGCGTCCTGTTTCAGGAATCGCAATGGGATTGATCACGGATGCTGAAGGTAAATACTGCGTATTGTCTGACATCTTAGGAGACGAAGATCACCTAGGTGACATGGACTTTAAAGTAACCGGTACAACTGAAGGAATCACTGCTTGTCAGATGGATATCAAAGTTGACGGATTACCATATGAGGTTTTAACTGAAGCTTTAGATCAAGCGAAAGCTGGTAGATCTCACATCTTGAATGAAATCTTAAAAACAATCTCTGAGCCAGCTGCTGACATGAAGCCATCTGCTCCTAGAATTGAAGGAATCACTGTTCCTAACGATTGCATTGGTGCAATTATCGGACCTGGTGGAAAAATCATTCAAGAATTACAAAAAGAAACCAACACAACCATCACAATCGAAGAGATTGAGACAGGTGAAGGAAGAGTTCAAATTTTATCTGCAAACGCTGACGACATGAAAGCTGCAGTTGATAAAATCAAATTGATCGCATTCCCTCCAACTGTTGAAGAAGGTGAAATTTATGAAGGAAAAGTAAAGTCTGTTCAGGCTTACGGATGTTTCGTAGAGATTTTACCTGGAACTGATGGATTGATTCACATTTCTGAGCTTGAGCACAGAAGAGTGGAGAAAGTTGAAGAAGTATGTAAAGAAGGAGATGTGTTAAAATTCAAAGTAATTGGACAAGATCCAAAAACTAAGAAATGGAAACTTTCTAGAAAAGTATTACTTCCAAAACCAGAAAAGAAAGAAGAAGCAAAAGAAGCTTAATTCTTAAACTATAATTATGAAGCCCTTTCGTTTATTCGGAAGGGCTTTTTTTATGCCAACCTATTTGGTCATCACTCTTCTCTCACATTAGTTTGGCCTGTGTCCTTGGCGCAATCATCCCGAAGCTACGGGAGTGGTATCTAAAAATGCCTAGCGCATAGCTGAAGCTCCAGCGAAAGCATTCTGTGGAGAACCTGTTTGCCGACAAGAAGGTAAGAAAAATCCCACTACCTGGAATATGAGTTTTCGAAAAATCTGGAACAAATGTTCCCGAATTGGTAACTTTTATCTATTTTAGTATTATCAATAAGAGAATGTGAGAGTAATTGCTAAACGAACGCTCAGAGAATACTGGAAAAAACACAAGGATTGTGAACAGCAGCTTAAAGCTTGGTTTCGTGAAGCCGAAAAAGCTGATTGGAATTCACCTAATGATATAAAAAAAGAATATCTTAGTGTCAGTATTCTTGAAGAAAATCGAATGGTATTTAATATCAAAGGCAATCATCATAGACTCATTGTAAAAATTAATTATGACTATGGAATCATTTGGATTCGGTTCGTTGGAACCCATTCGGAATATGACAAAATAGACGCAACAAAAGTTTAAATTATGAATATTTCTCCTATACGCTCTGACAAAGACTACAACAAAGCTCTTCAAAGACTTGAAGATATTTTTGATGCAAAGCCTGGAACCAAAAATGGTGATGAGCTTGACATTCTTTCCATTCTTATTGATAAATATGAAAATGAGCACTTTCCTATCGGGATGCCAGATCCAGTTGAAGCCATTAAATTTAGAATGGAACAAATGGGTATGAAACAGAAAGATCTGATTGCTTTAATTGGCTTCAAGAGCCGCGTAAGTGAAATACTTAATCGCAAAAGAAAACTTACACTTGATATGGTTAGAAAGCTTAGTAAATCACTAAATATCCCTACAGAAGTTCTGATTCAAGAGTATTAAAACTAGCCCTTACATAGAACTATGCTCAAAAGTAAACTCCCTTACTATGACTCGCTTTTTATACGGTGTCATATTTAATGGACCTAGGCACCAGTTCAAGCACTCATGAAAACAATACTCATATAGGTTGTGTGTTTTCTGAACGAGTGAAATTAAAATTTTAACGCATTACTAAGATGGAACTTTTAGACAATTATGCAATTTATATACTTGCTACAGGAGCTGTTTTAACAGCCATTTTATTCCTTTTGAGGAACTGGATCGGTTATAAGAAATTTAAAACTACAACTCCCGTCAATTTTCTTTTCGAAGAAAAACAGGTTTCAGGGTATTCAATGAATTCATTGATGAAGAAAATGGTTCCAGTTAAAAATGCTTTAATTGTCAACATTACCGAAAATGAATTATGGCTAAGCGCTTCATTCATGAATAATTCCCTTGTTATGCAATTTGGAATGCATCATAGAATTGATAGAGATAAAATAACTCATGCGGAATTAATAGAAAATGAAATGGTTCTAATATTTAAAACAGAAAAAGGAAAAGAAAAAGAAGTCCATTTAGTTTTAAAAGAGCCAGAACTATTTCTAAAAATTTTGAATTCTAACGGCATAAAACAACCATTTCAGGAAGAAAATCGGCAAAATAAGTAAATATCCACTTTTAAATTTGTTTCGTTTGTTCGGTAACGCTTTTTTGGTATTTTAGCCATACCAAAACTTATTGACTGATGAAAAAAGTAATGCTTTTTCTAGCTTTTTATGCGCTCAACATAACGTTTGCTCAACAGGGTAAGCACCACACCTATTTTTTTGGAGCGAATGACAGCTATATTAATGAATACACCTATTTAACTGCAAATGCCAATTCTGGGAGTTATTCTATAGACGTTGATGATCATGAAATGAATCCTACTAATTTTTTTGGAGGACCATTAGAAGAAGGAGATTTGATTTTTATCATACAAGTGCAAGGTGTTAACTTAAACGCGAATGCAGTAGATGCTGGAGGTGGTCAATTAAATGGAGTTCCAGATGTTATTGGAGATTGGGATTCTTTTGGTGAAGTATTAGATTATAATAATTGTGGAAACCATGAATTCGCTGAAGTCCTCAGTATTTCAGGTTCATCAACAATAAATTTACGTTGTGGTTTGCAATACAATTATACTTCAAACTTCAATGGAGGAAAATGCATGATTGTAAGAGTTCCCCGTTTTTTAAATATGACGGTGCACCCTGGATATTCAGTGTCCTGTCCTCCCTGGGATGGCGAAACTGGAGGTGCCGTTATTTTTGAAGTATCCAATTCTACAACAATTCACGGTGACATTAATGCATCAGGCATTGGTTTTCATGGCGGAATTGGAGAAAATATCTCTCAGACAGGTGGAGAAACCTACGCTCATACAAGTATTTTTGAAGGAGCTGCTAAAGGTGAAGGAATAGCGGGATACGAGAGTGCTTATGATATATATGGTGGAAAATATGGGAAAGGAGCTCTAGCAAATGCCGGAGGTGGCGGAACTAATTACAACGCAGGAGGAGGTGGTGGCGCCAATGCTTCAGGAAAACCTTGGGTAAGTGGTTATGGAGAACCGGACACGAACAACTCTTGGTCTTTGGCCTGGGATTTAGAGGGATCTATTTTAAATAACGGTATGAGTTCTTTAGTTTCGTCAGGTGGTGGCGGCAGAGGAGGCTATTCATCATGTGTAAATGAAAACAATGCGCTAATAGTCGGACCCAATGATGCTTCATGGGGAGAGGATAACAGAAGAAGTCAAGGCGGATTAGGTGGAAGACCTTCAGACTATTCAACCGGGAAAGTTTTCTTCGGCGGTGGAGGTGGTTCTGGTGAATATGACAATGGAGAAGGTGGAAACGGTGGAAATGCTGGGGGACTCGTTTTTATTCGATCGTACGGAGATGTTACAGGAGTGGGAAATATTAATGCAAATGGCATGGATGGCGAAGATGCTGAAGGAATTGCTGCCTCTCCTTCAGACGTAATAACAGGCAATGATGGTGCAGGTGGTGGCGGAGCCGGCGGTACCATTATTATTCAATGCTCGGGCAATTTCAGTGGTGTTACTTGCAACGCAAATGGAGGAAATGGAGGAAACCAAAACATCCAACTGTACGGTTCAACACCGGCAGAAGCTTCTGGACCTGGCGGCGGCGGTGGCGGTGGCTATGTGCGCGTACCCAATACTGGAACTACAGTTAATGTAAACGGAGGCCAATACGGAACTACGAACTCCCCTATTCTATCCGAATTTTTAGCAAACGGAGCAACTAGCGGTAGCGAAGGCTTAGTTGAAGTCATGGGTTATGCTGCATCAACTATTGATGCAGCCCCAATAGAAGTATGTGAAGGAAACTCAGGAACAATATATCTTACAGGATTTCCAAGCCCAGGTGCTTCAATTGTTTGGTATGATATGAATTGGAGCCCAATAGGGACAGGTCTTTTTTTTAATACAGGAAACATAACTAGTGATACTTCATTTTATTATGCCTCTTGTCCTGGAACTGACTATGGAGTAGCTAACATTGATATACTTCCAGGAATGAGCATTAATTCAATAGATGCTATAGAACCAACATGTTATGGTGTAGCTGATGGTGAGTTAACAATTCATATAAATGGCGGTGCAAGCCCTATACAATACAGTATTAATAACGGAATGGTATACCAGGGTTCGAACACCTTTTCAAATATTCAACAAGGATCTTATCCAGTCTCTATACAAGATAATGGAGGATGCTATTTAGATACGATATTCGTCTTAAATGGTCCTGTGCAAAGTTCCAGTATCGATTCAATCAATAGCTGCGATTCAATTACATGGATTGACGGTTTGACCTATACAGATAATAATGATACAGCTTTTCATATTTTACCTTCAGCCGCAGTAAACGGATGCGATTCTGTTATCTACCTCAACCTTACCATTAATAACCAAATTCCATTAATTACTTATTCAAACGGAATTTTAACTGCTAATCAACAAACAGGCGCAAGTTATCAATGGTTTAATTGCTCAGATCTAAGCCCTATAGCAAATGCCACCTTTAACGAATTCCAGCCAGTTTCAAATGGCGATTATGCTGTTATCACAAATATCAATGGATGTGCTGACACCTCTGATTGCTTCACCATTTCAGATGTTAGTATTCAAGAAAGTTCATTTGAATCACAATTCACTATTTATCCAAACCCAAATTCTGGAGAATTCAAAATTAATTTGGGTCATACATTGGATGAAGTAACAATCACAATCACGGACCTTTCCGGAAAAGTTCTGAAATCAGAAAGTTATTTTAATCAAGAAATAATTGATATGAACTTCGTTGCTGTTGAAGGTGTTTACTATGTTTTAGTTTTTTCTGAAACCGATAAAAGAGTATTAAAACTCATTAAGAATTGATACCTGCTAATGATTATCAAATAAGTATCTATTGAACTCTCGGAACCAAATAGCACTTTTCTTAGCACTCATTATTTGTATAGGATGTCAGTCCATTCAAGAAGAAAGTCAAATAGAATCAACTGCCATAGAAAATTCAACTGATCCAAATTTGTTACCCGTAGATAAAGATGATTTTTACAAAGTTGAAACGATTAATTTGACAACTTTAGAAGGTAATTCAGGAATTGAAAAGCAGGCAATGATGGCCAAGCTTAAAGTTGACTATGATTACATTTCTGAGTCGGACAATTGGACGGAAGAGCATTCAAAATACTTTTACTTTTTAGATCTGGATGTTGATGGTGACCTAGATGTTATTTATGACGGATGGAGCGGTGGTGAACCAGTATGCATTCGCATTCACCTCAATATTGAAGGCCATTTCAAACAAGTTTTTGAAGCGTATCAGTCCATTACAAAAATTGAATTCAATAAAGAAGGACTTTCAGAAATAGCCATTAATGATCCAGGCTGTTGTACAGCATACATTAATTTTGATGAAGTGTGGACTGTTTCAGCCGCAAAGGATAGTCTAAATTTCAAGTTAAAAAGAAGGGTTGCTGTAATTGCAGGAAACACAGCACCAGATAATCTGTTTAAAACCTCCAAACGATTCACTGTTGATCAATCTAAATACTATTTGCGTCTTCACCCAAAAATAGACACAGTTGATGTTTGGCATGATGGTTTTCCATTTCAAGACAACATTATTGCTGAATACACCAAAGGTGCCGCCGGAACCGCGCTTGGTCAAACTATAGATTCAACCGGAAGAATTTGGTGGTATGTTGAAATGGATGCAGATGCAGATCCAATTTCATCTGAATTCTATGATATTGAAAACAACCCCACCTTACTTACTGGTTGGATGAGTTCTCGGTATTTGAACGAGGGAGAATAAACAACTGTTACAACTCTTGCATATACTTCTCATATTTCTTACCTTAGAGCTATGCTGAAACTTAAAACAACAACATTTAATTCAAGCTTAACTCCAGAACAGTTATCTTTTAAATTGAGAACTATTTTTAATGCTTCGAATAAAAGTTTTTCAGGAAAACTATATGATAACAACCATTTTGAAGCCCATGATAAATGGACAATTATAGGATGGAATGTCCCTTATTTAAAGCGAAAGGCTGCTTACTTAAAAGGTGAAATTTCTGAATCAGAACAGGGCTCAAGGGTCAAAATATCTGCTCAATCCAATTCTGTCATCAGCTATTTCGGATTTTTTTCAATGATTATAGGGTTCGTTTTTTTTGCTTTGTCTTTCTTTTCGGATGAACCAATAAATCTATTGGTGTTTTCGATTGTCTTTATGGTCATAGGAATACTTTGTTTTCCTGCTAGTCTACTATTCAAAAAGCGACTACTGAATAATTTTAAGCAGCAGTTCTAAAAAAACACCTCATTTTTACCCTATGAAAATAGAAAACGTTAAAAAACATTTTGAAGATCAATCAATCTTTCATACCGAAGGAAAAGTAGCAGGAAACCCAACTGTGATAGCTTATGAAAAGAAGTTTAGATGGGCTTGGATGGCCACTCAACTTAATACTTTTATTGTCGTTACAGATTACGGTGATCAAGAAATAACAGTATCGGAAATTGAAAACCACTTGAATAAGTCTTTTGAGTTCGCTAAATCTAATTACAAAGGTTGGCCAAGGGGTTTGCAATCTGGATTGGGTGTCATATCCGTTCTTATTTCATCCAATGTGAATCAAGAAGCTATAGACTACTGTAAACAACTTAAATCTGGTAAAAAGTGGGCAGGATTTTCTATTCCTGTCGCAGTTGATACAACCAATAAAAAACTACATAAGTTTGACAAAAACCCTATGTGGGGAGCCATTTACTATCCGCATTTTAAGCAATTAATTGCAGGGTTAAACCAATAATCAATTGGCTGCTATATAAGCTTTTAACTCATCTCTATCACTCTTATGTGTCAAGGCATCTACGCATAAATAATAGTTTTCTTGATCAGTTGTCGGCTTGTATAAATGTTTCGCAATTTCTAGCTCAGCATCAGCAAACTGAAAAGAATCCATAATTTGTACTACTTGAGCAGACTTGAAGCAGTAACCTTTGGTTACCATTTTTGCTCTATCCATTCGCTCATCCTTATATGACTGACTTTCTATCTGATCTTTCATCTTAACAACATCTGCATCAGTAGCTACGTTTTCACAAATGTTAACTGAAGGTACTGTTGGCTTATCAATGATAATTCCACCCCCATCTAATAATCCACAACTAACCATCATTCCGGCTATTCCTATAATTAGTAATTTTCTCATAACATTTGTTTTTACGATTCTAATCATATAATTCAAGAACTAAGCCAAAAACATTTACTATTTGATTTTAATCGTAATTTTAACTGCATAAAGTAATGAATGGACATTGTATCAAACGCCATAGCATCCTTAGAATTTCTGGTAAAAGAACATGCTATTTTAATTCGCATAATTGATGATTCAGTTTTCCTCAAACATTGGAAATTAATTGAACTTCAAATTGAAAATGAATCTTTCAGATTTCAAATAGATGATGAATATGAAGATTTAAAACTCGAGATTCCTGCCCTTGCTTTATGCGTTGTTCTCAGAAGTTTAGAAGAATACAAAGAGTCCACAGATTTTTTAGATTGGTGCAAAAAAACAGGAATGCCATCAAACAATAATGCCTTAGAATATTTCAGAACTTTGGCCGAGATTTTAGTTGCCGTTGAAAACAAAATTGAAGAAGTAAATAGTTTTATTTCTGACATAGAATTCACGTTGAATTCAGGGGCTGCTCAAGAACTTAGAAATTCAAAATGAACGATAAATTAGAACAATTCTATTTATCAAAAACAGAACCCAACAGGTCATGTTTATTAGCCTTGCGGGATATTATCCTCAATACGCATGATCAACTGTCTGAAACTAGAAAGTATGGAATGCCTTGCTTCGTTTATGGTAAAAAGCATTTTTGCTACCTGTGGACCGATAAAAAGACAACAGAGCCTTATATCTTGATGGTAGATGGTAATCAACTCAACCATCCAGCACTTGAAACAGGAAGCAGGGCTAGAATGAGAATTTTGCGAATCAATCCTCTTCAGGACTTAGACCTAGAAACCATTAATGCAGTTCTGAAAGAAGGAATAGAACTTTATAAAAAATAGAGCACATCCTTTGCGCAAAATAAAAAGTTAATCTCGAATAATAATACCACTTTTAATTGATGACTTTTTAATTTAGATTTACATTTATGAAGGCATTGCTAACATTATTTTTCTTTACGAGTTTTATCAGTCTGTTTGGTCAGACAGAGTTTCATAAACTTCAAACTCAACTCATTGATGGCAAAGTTATTCATATGAAAGACAACATTCCCTTTACAGGAATGGCATATGAAAATTATAAAGACGGCACCCGTAGAGTTGAAACCGATTACCTAAACGGAGAAGTACATGGCCTGTATAAATCCTGGTCGCCAAAAGGTGTTAAAATTCTGGAAATTGAATATCAGAATGGCGAAAAGACAGGTAATCAAAAAAGGTGGAACATGGCAGGAAAACTCGTCTATCACAGCCAAATGAAAGGTGAAACCGGAATTCTGTTCTGTGATTGTAGAGATGAAATTGGAAATGATGCCTGTGAATATGGTTCAGATGTAGTTTGGGCTAAATATGAGAACGGCATTAAATCTGGCAAATGGAAAATGAAAAAGGGTGATGAGTTTTACACAGTTCAGCACCACTCTTTTGGATTCAATGATTGGATAAAACGTTATGTCATCAAAGATGAGAAGGGCCAAATAATAACATCTACCATTGAACCCTTGGATTATAGTTTTGAAAAATTCAATGCGCTTTCCCCTAATCAAGTGCTTTATGGAAACAAACAAGATCTGTTCTATGATCGGCAATCAGCATCTTTTGTCAATCCAATTCATCAAGACTCTTTTCCAGAAGCCGGATATTTCAACGGTTTTCAGAAACCGATATCTTGCACCATAATGGATTTTTATCCTTCTAACCAGGTCAAATTAAAAGCGATCGTGGAAAATGGACAACTAGTTGAACTGCATTATTTTCATGAGGATGGCAGCGAATTTGAGGGATGGCAACATCATCTTTTAAAAGAGAAAAAACTAGCACAAATTAGGGAAAGCTCAGCGAACCAAGGATTTATTACCAAAGAGAAAGTTACTTCAATATTAAGTTCATCATGCCATTTAATAGATTCGCTAAACCTTCGGTTTATCAATCACCAATTTGACTTTCCAGATCATTCAGATCAGGTGGCAATTCATTATTTATATGACTGGAAGAAAGTTAGAAATGAGCACGCAATTCTCCCTGAAAAAAAGTTTGTCATTGACATTTGGATGGACCCAAAATCTGGTAAAATTATTTCATCTGAGTGTATTATAGAGAAATAACGAATTTATCTGAAAGTTTCAAGCTTCAGATGCGTCTTCTTTAAAAAAAGAATATGGAAAATCATTGGATTCATAACGATAAGGACGCTTTGATTTATATTGGAGACACCATGTGTTCATGGTGTCATGGAATGGCCCCCGAACTAGACATTTTAATTCGCAATCATCCTGAGCTGGAATTTAAAATAATCAATGGAGGATTGCGCCCAAACGGCACTGAAACCAACGCGACTATGGCAGATTTTTTACGTTCGCATTGGGTAGAAATTGCTGAAAGAACCGGTCAACCTTTTAGCTATGAAATCCTTGATAACGCGGATTTTGTATACGATACTGAGCCTTCATCAAGAGCAGTTGTTACTGCAAGAATTATGGACCCAACAAAGGAATATGACTTTTTTAAAGCCGTTCAATATGCATTTTACGCAGAAAATAAAGACACCACAAAAGCTGAAACTTTTATTGAGTTAGCAACAGAGTTAGGATTAGATAAAGATGAATTTACAAGATTGTTTGAATCTGATAGTACTAAGTACGCTACTTCTCAAGACTTCGCATTGGCACAACAAATGGGCATAAAAGGATTTCCATCAATCGTCATAAAGAAAAACGGAAAATTTGTACTGGTTGCTAATGGATACAGAGAAGCCGATAAAATTGAGGCAACCATTCTAGAGGCAGAAAAGGCGGCAAAAGAAGGTTAAAATCTGTACATTGTACCAAATTTAAAGAATGAAATATTTAAGCATTTTATTGTTCTTTCTATTGAGCCTGAATGCGGCTGTTGCTCAAACAGAAAATCAAAACGAAAATTATGATTCAACACTTGCTGTTCAATACGGAGCAGATGACTATGGAATGAAAAGCTACATTTTTGTCATGTTGAAATCTGGTCCTTTAAAGAGTGATGATAAAGCGTTTAACGATAGCTGCTTTGTTGGACACATGGCTAACATTAATTTGCTGGTAGAGCAAGGTAAAATGATTATTGCTGGACCAATGGGCCCTAATGATAACACCTACCGCGGAATATTTATTCTAGATGTAAAAACCAAAGAAGAAGCTTTAGAGTTATTAAAAGGAGATCCCGCAATCAGTTCAGGTTTACTCGCAGCAGATTTGTATGAATGGTATGGCTCTGCAGCACTCCCGGCTTATCTTGAGGATTCTGATAAAATCTGGAAAACAAACCCGTAGATGTTAGATCAAGACGCTCAACGCAAACATCTCATTGAATTAGTCACTGTAAGAATGCCTTATGGCAAATTTAAAGATCGGTTGATGTGTGATTTACCCGAGTATTATTTAGTTTGGTACAGAGGAAAAGGTTTTCCGGAAGGCAAAATAGGCATGCTTTTGGCCTCCATTTACGAGATTAAATTAAACGGATTAGAACACATTCTTAAGCCCATTAAAGATTCAGTAAGAAACTATTAAATCCAAATCTGGATTTTGTTCGTATGTTTTGTATGAAAATAACACTCAAACCATACTTAACTTGTTTGGCTTTATCCTTAGTGATCAACCTATTTGCACAAACAAAAACTCAACAAACTTACCTTGCTCTTGGCGATTCATATACTGTTTGCGAATCTGTAAATGCAGCAAAACAATGGCCAAAACAATTAGTAAACAAGCTAAATACAAACGGAAAAAACATCAGTGCACCAACTATCATTGCGAAAACAGGCTGGAGAACCGATAATCTTTTAAACGCAGCTAAATCAGAAGTAGGTAAAAAACAATTTGATGTGGTATCTCTCTTAATTGGTGTCAATAACGAATTTCAAGGATTTACACCTGAAGACTTTGTAATAAAGTTTAGAGAATGTCTTGATTTTGCAATTAAATGCTGCAAGCAAGGAGCAGATGGTGTTTTTGTAGTGAGTATTCCTGATTATGGTTATACACCCTTTGGTGCTCGAACAAAAGCAAGTATTAGTCCTAGAATTGATGCCTACAACAAAGTATGTCAAACTGAGGCGAAAGAGAAAAAAGTCAAATTCTTTGACATTACAACCATTTCACGACAAAAAGACAAAAAAGGAGAACTTGTTGCCAAAGACGGCCTTCATCCATCTGCTAGGCAATATGAACTTTGGGTAGAATCATTTCACTCTGAAGTTTTCAAACTTTTCAAATAACATTTAGATTCTGGGTGTATCTTTGCCCTATGAACAGCCCCTTTCTTTTTTCGTTTAAAACAGATATCTCTGGTGTTGCTTCTCCTAAAAAACTCAACAATCCTTTTGTTGTTTCTAGATCTGAAATAGCTACTATTGCTTGTAAAGAGTTTCAGCAATACTTAACAGATGAATGTCATGAATGGGACCATAATTTTAAAGTTGATAAAGGGAAAATGTTCGGGGTACTCGTAGTTGAAAGGCATAATAAACGCTATTTTATCGCCACAGTCTCCGGAAAATTAAAGGGGATCGTTACCTCTCCCAAATTTGTTCCGTCTGTTTTTGAGGAGTGTACAGAAGATTACAGAATCAATAAAGGCATGTCTGAATTGACTCAAATTGGAGCACAAATCACTGCTTCATCAGACCCTGTCCTAAAAGAAGACTTGATCAATTCAAGAAAACAAAAATCAAAGTCTCTGCAAAACTGGTTGTTTGACAATTATAAATTTTTAAACATTAATGGCAAAATTAGTTCAGTCACAACTATTTTTAAGGAATTCAATAATGCGGTTCCTCCGGCAGCAGCGGGAGAATGCGCAGCTCCTAAACTGCTACATTTTGCGTTAAAACATGAGTTAAAACCAGTTGCTATTGCAGAATTTTGGTGGGGAATTCCTTCAAAATCTGAAGAACGTGAACATTTGGCATTTTACCCTGCCTGTAAGAATAAATGCCAAGCAATTTTAGAATATATTTTAGACGATAACTCTCTCTACCATAACCGTCTAGTTAAATTATAAACTAAATAAGATTGTTGATTACTTTTCAGTATAAATTCTAGATATTAATAAAGGAAAATGTTAGATTTGACTGAACAGAGTAAGTAATTGTCAATAATCCGCCCTATTAATTGACTGAGAATAACGTTTTTGAATTCTACAGTATGGAAGCAGAATTAATGACCAAGAAAGAAATAGCTGAATCTTTTTCAAGAGGAAATTTTGATATCACCTTTCCTTATTTATCTGAAGGCGTTACATGGCGGATTGTGGGAGACAAAAAGCTTGTTGGTAAATCAGAAGTTGTTTCAAATTGTAAGATATCTGCTGCTAATCTTGATTTATCGCAGACAATTTTCACTACGGAGCAATTAATTAAAGATCATAACAAAGTTGTCATAAAAGGATCCGGTGAGTTTATAAGGCACGGTGAACGGGTTGATTTAATCGCTGCATGTGACATCTATGAATTTAATGACGATCATCAAATCACAAGTATTTCTTCCTATTGTATCGCTGAAAAATAAAGCTGTTTGCAGCACTTATTTTCCTGAAAGCACCAATTGACCTCAATCAAAATATCTAAAAAGCCCTTTAAAATTAGGTTTTCACTCTAATTTTAACTATATTCTTGATAAGAGAGCAGCTGATAAATCAATCGATTTACTGCAATACCAATCATTAATTTCATTAAACTTTCAAACGATTAACAAAATGGACACACAACAAGAATTGAATCAAAAAATCTTACAAACAATTACAAAAATTAGAAATGAACATCCAGAACTCGTGAAATATTTGACCGAAATGCCTGTGGTTCATTCTGATGACGAAGACGTGAATAAAAAAGCCCTCAAAGACTACCATGATTCTTTGATAAAACTATTGGCTGGATATAAAGAAAAACATAATTAATGCGTAAATTATACATCATATAATATAATCAAACATTAATTTCTTATTACAAACTATGACAATACAATTCAATACAGACAAAACCATTAGCGGTGAAGAAAGACAAGAAGCATATTTTACTAGCCAAATTAAAGAAGGCTTGGACCGATTTTCATCTCATATAACGAGAGTTGAAGTTCATTTAAAAGATGAAAATGGAAAAAAAGATGGATTCAATGACATTTCATGTCTTTTAGAAGCGAGAATGGAAGGAAGAAAACCACTTGCTGTTAACACAAAAGGCAATTCAACAAAAGAAGCTGTTAACAGCGCCATTGACAAAATGACCAACGCCATGAATAAAATCATTGGCAAATTACAAGAACACTAAACAAGTAACTTCCTTCTCGTTTGATTTTTTTCAGATGAGAAGGAATAATCTAATACTTCATCTTCTGAATTCGCGTGAATTTGATTCCTAAATTACGTTCGTAAAACTTCAGTTGCTTGGCATCTTTATGCGTAATAATTGCCAATGCTGTTCCTTCTTTACCTGCTCTAGCCGTTCTACCAGAACGGTGAGTATAGTACTCTTCGTTTTGTGGTAACTCATAATGCACCACAAACGACAAATCTGGTATATCAATTCCTCTAGCAGCTACATCAGTTGCCACCAAAACATTTACGTTCGTATTTCTGAAAGCACGCATAACCTTATCGCGCTCTTTTTGCAGCAAATCACCGTGAATTTCATCTGCCTTCATGTTTTTTGCCTGCAATTGCTTGGTCAGTTTCTTAGCTGTATTCTTTGTTTTACAGAACACTACTCCCCTCTTGTTCTTTTCAGAATTCAAGAACTGCATTAAAACGTAAAGCTTTTCTTCTTCATCACAAACCAAATACTGATGATTGATCTGATTATTTACAATATTCTTTCCGCTAACGGCCATTCTAGCAACATTTGGAGCAAGATATTTCGCAATCATGCGTTCGATATCTTTTGGAATAGTAGCAGAAAACAACCACTTGTTATTTACCGTCATTAAAGATGACAAGATATGCTCTAAGTCAATTTTAAACCCTAAAGTGAGCATTTCATCTGCCTCATCTAAAACAATCGTGTTCACAGCGCTCAGGTCTACGGCTTTTCTGTTGACCAAATCTACCAATCTGCCAGGGGTTGCAACCAAAACATGTGTTGTTCTCGCCAATCTGCTTAATTGCTTTTCAATGTGTTCACCACCATAAACTGCCTCTGTAAAAATTGGATCAGTGAATTTGGTGAACTTAAACAATTGCTTAGCAATCTGTTTTCCTAATTCTCTTGTCGGGCAAAGAATTAAAGCCTGGATATTTTTATTACTTGGGTTTATTCGCTGAAGCAAAGGTAACCCAAATGCCGCCGTTTTACCGGTTCCGGTTTGTGCTTGAACCACAACGTCCAAATCATTTTGAAGTAAATGTGGAATCACTTGCGCTTGCACTTCAGTTGGTTCAGTGATCCCCATCTCTGTGAGACCTTTTACCAAGTCTTTATTTATACCAATTGTCTTAAAATTCATTGGTACAAAATTACGATTAAATAGATGTAAGCCAATTAAACTTTAACTTCGCAAAACAAAAGAGACATAATGAAAAGAGAAGCACAGTTTCATTCCCGCAGCAGACATCATGGTCAGTATGACTTTAAACAGCTTTGCGCTTCAACCGAAGCTTTAAAAAATTACCTGATTAAAAACAAAAAAGGTGATGATACTATTGATTTTTCTGATGAAAAAGCGGTTAAATTATTGAATACAGCTTTACTAAAAACACATTATGGACTGGATTTTTGGGATATTCCTGAAGGATACCTTTGCCCACCAATTCCAGGACGCGCAGAATATATTCATCAAATAGCAGATTTAATCAAAGAAGATGTCCAGCATAAAGACAAGGTAACCTGTTTAGATATTGGCGTTGGAGCAAATTGCATTTATCCGATCATTGCAGCAAGTCAATACAAATGGAACTGTATTGGGTCAGAAATTGATCCCGTTTCTGTAGAATCTGCGAGCAAAATAGCTTCATCTAATGCGCTTTTAAAAAACAAAGTTGAAATTAGACAGCAAGCCAATCCGGATAATCTCTTTGCTGGGGTTATAAAGAAAAATGAACGTATAGATATTGTTATTTGCAACCCTCCTTTTTACAAGTCTCGTGCTGAAGCTGAAGCCGCAACAGCTCGTAAAAACAGAAACCTTCACGCTTCTAAAAAAGAAGCCTTAGCCAAGAACTTTGGCGGTCAAGATGGTGAACTGTTTTGTGATGGTGGAGAGGTCAAATTTATTTCTAAAATGATCAAACAGTCTGAAAAATATGCAAAGAACTGTACCTGGTTCAGCTGTTTAGTTTCTCAAGGAGATCATTTAAAAAAGTTTCACAAAGTCATGAAAGCCGTCAACCCTAGAGAATATCAAGTAGTAGATATGAACTTCGGAAATAAAAAGAGCAGAATTTTGGCTTGGAGGTTTTAATTTGAACATTTATGGATTTTCATTAAATTGAACATCTATAAATTATGAGCATACCTAAACCTAAATACTGCGGACAAGATTGGCTTGAAATGCAAGAAGCTGATGGAGGGAGAATTTGCGGAAAATGTGAAAATCTAATTGTAGATTTTAGAAAAAAGTCGTGGTCAGATATTCGATCTATTCAAGCATCATCCAACAATACCACATGCGGTCTTTATTCTAAAAAACAGTTGAATAATTGGGATCCGCCTTCAAATTCAAAATTTGGATTTAACGCAGCTGCTGCTTCTGTCTTGCTGGGAATGTCTCAATTAATATCCAACACTGCCGCCGCACAGGAAAAACCAGCTGTAATTCAAACCATTCATAAAAGCACTGATAGCCTAAAAAACATCAATACTCAAGTTGAACAGCTTGCAACTATAAAGGGAAAAGTAATTGATCAAGAAACCGGTGAAGCTATACCTTTCGTTAAAATTGTCATCACTCAAAATGATATTCAAAAAGCATTCGCCACAACAGATTTTGACGGACTGTATCAACTAAATGTTCCTGCTGACTCTATAAAAAACTACACATTGAGTTGTATTTTTGTAGGGTACGAAAAAGTAGAAATTGAAAACATTGCCATGGCCCCTCATAAAACTTCTATTTATGATATAGAAATGAGAAAAGCACCTGAACACATAGCTTTTTTTATTACTGTACCTACAAAAAAAGAAGAACGAAAGGCTAAAAGAAAAGCCCGAAAAGAGGCAAAAAAAGCACAAAAAAAGGAGCAGTAGAACTGCTCCTCAAAGTTAAACATTAAGTAATAGGGTTTATTTTCTTTTGTTTAACACAATTACTTTTCTTTCAAAATCTCCTCTTGCTCCTATCATCTCAAAAAGTAAAAAATTATCATCTTCTTGAATTAACTTATAGTAATCGTAACCTATTCCACAACTTAAAAATGGAATTCCAAGTATTAAATCACCGTCCTTAACTTGTTCTTTTTGCAGTCCCCAAATCTTTGAATCTTCTGCTGAATGAACCGTTGTTGTTAAGGCCATTAAATCCATCATGTGTGAATCCTCGTCTATCCATTCAGTTACATGGGTAAGACTTTTGTCAAGATGATAAACAGATCCCTTGTAAATAATATCTGTTGTGGTGTTCTTTACTTCTTGACTAATAGAATTAAATCCTGCGAATAAACAAACGGCAATTAAAAGTGACTTAAGGTTTTTCATTGGTTCTAGTTTTTGTTATTCAAACTAAAAGCAATTGCCGTGCCAAAATTATTGCACCACTAATTTCATTCGCTGATAATTGTTATCAGCATTCAGCTCTAGCAAATAAACACCTTTTCTGAGTTGAGAAACATCAACAAAGCCATTTCCATTGTACACACCTTGTTTTACTATTTTTCCGTTCAAATCAAAGAGTTGATATGATATACTTTCATTCGTATTTATGGTAAATTCAGTTGTAGCGGGGTTAGGATAAATTTCAAATAAAGCCTGCTCCTCGTTTTCTGAAGACGCCCAGCCTAAATAAACAACGATTGAGGTAATGCATCCATTAGCGTCTTTAATATGAATCAAACAATAACCTCCGGCCGAACCGCTAAACACACCAGAGTTTTGCCAAGTAGCACCACCAGTATAACTGTATTGATAAGGACCTACTCCACCAATTCCGCCAACCTCAAAATGGCCATCAGCATTTCCAATAGTTGGTGGTGTAACATAGTATAAATAAGGTTCTAGTGGAGCTGCCGCACCTTCTACTTTTTCAACATGATTCAAAGAGCATTGAGAATTTAAACTCACAGTAAAACTGTAAGATCCATTGCATAAATTTTCAATTATCCCTGTCGTATCTCCTGGTGATAACGTTGTAGTCATTGAATAGCCCCCTGGCCCTGTAATTTCAAGTAAATAAGTTGAATCAGCATGGGCATTAACAATCACCCACTCAATGGCACCGTCACAAGAATCGTAACAGGTTTCAAAATAAGCAGTTGTCTCAATTTCAAGAATGCAATCTGTCGTACTCGGGTCTATTGCCAAAGCCACTGAAGTATCTTCACACCCAGCACCATCTTTCACATAAACTTCATAATCCAAAGAGCCTGGCAATCCGGAAAAAACATTATTAGATTGCCAATTTGATCCGTTCAAAGAAAACGTATAGTTCGAATTATTTCCTCCAGTAGGATAACAGGTTATTTTACCGTCAATCATAGTTGTATTCTCATGGGTACAAGAAACTTGCTCATAATCTAAGGTTAGCTGCTGAGATACCGTGTCCCCTGAGCCATCAATAATCAGAAAAAGGTATTCTCCAAGGCAATAATCAACCACAATCCAATCAGGCAGTACATTGTTATAGTCTCCAAGTAAGACCGGGGTTGACGAAACGTCATAAAACTTGAAGTTATAAGGAGGATTTGACACAAATTCTTCTATCCCAAAATGCACAGTAGCATCACATAAGCCACATCCATTTAACACTTGAGTCCACATATAAGATTCAAAACCTAAATTGACATAAGACGAATCACCGCAGGCGCTATCGTTTACTGCCCAAATTAAATAATCATCTGTCAGCAAATTACTGAAGGTTCCTGTTGTATCACCAGGCGCTAAGACAATTGAGTCTATCGCTCCGCCTTGTTCAATATAAATAACATGGGCTTGGTCTAATTCTGCATTTTCAAAATACCATCCAATTTGACCGTCAGCAGTTGTATCATCTGTAGCATAAATTGGGTTCGTAAATAAATCTAAATAGCACGGAGGTGGTGGCGGTGGATAATTCATAATCACATTTTGGATTGAAATCATACATCCATTTGCATCTGTGACCGTGCAGTTGTAATTTCCTGGTGCTAAACCGGTAAAATTTGGAGAGGCTTGGCCTGGACCAAAGTTCAAAGAATAAATGTAGGGAGCAGTTCCGTTTGAAACATTAACATCTAAAGTTCCATTTATATAAGTATTGTTTTCAACAAAACCTGTCATTGGTGGTGGTGATAAAACAGTTACCCAAGTCCCTGTGGTATCATCATTTACATCCACTGCAGCTATATAATAGGTTCCACTGCAAGCCGTGCCAAATATACCACTTCCAGTATTCGCAGTAAAAGTAATACTCCCAAAAACCGAAGCTGAGTTGGAATCATCAGATAACCAATAGACGGTATAATCTGAGTTATTATTTACATCTGAATAATCAAATTCAATATATCCTCCACATCCTCCGCAGGGATCAAAACCTGAGGTATTCAATGTTATCTGGGCATTTACTGAGAAGCCCCACAAAAGAGCGGCAATTAAGAAGGCAAAATTTTTCATACGTTTTGGGTGGTATAAATATAAAACTAATTGCTTAGTCTTACAAATGACGCTTTTTAAATCCATTAGTTGCTCTCATCTTCTTCAAATAATCTAACAGTTTTAACATTTTTTAAAAATTTCAAGTGACACATTTTGAGCCTTCGTGCGTTCTAAATAGTAAACAGACAAACTCAAGATATGACAAAAGCAACATTAACCACATTTGCAACAGGCTTTGTTGGAGCCATTACGGGAGTAGCCATAACCTTCTCCTTATTATCTAATCAACCAGATCAGCAGGTTCAAAAAACGGAGCATACACCGGTACTTCAGTCGTCCGTATTTGATGTATCATATGATGATGACAAGCAGCTGACAGCCAATAGTACAGCTTACCCAGATTTAACTTTAGCAGCTGAGCAAACAGTAGAATCTGTCGTGCATATTCAAACCAAGTTTGTGACAGAAGAAATTACTTTTGATCCTTTTTTGAAGTTGTTTTACGGAGAAGATGGCTACAGAAAACGCCAGCGTCATGGTCAGGCATCTGGTTCAGGGGTTGTAATTTCTCCTGAAGGATATATTGTGACCAACAACCATGTGGTGCAAGATGCGCAAGAAGTGACAGTGAATTTAAATCAAAAAATATATCCTGCCACTATAATCGGAACAGACCCGTCAACAGATTTAGCGGTAATAAAAATTGAAGGCCATGGTTTAAATTATTCAGAATTTGGTAACTCAGATGAACTGAGACTTGGAGAATGGGTATTAGCCGTGGGGAATCCGCTTAATTTACAATCTACAGTCACTGCAGGAATCGTATCTGCAAAAAACAGAAACATAGATTTATTGACCTCAAGTTACAATCCTGATGAAAAAGTGTTCCCAATAGAATCTTTTATTCAAACAGATGCAGCCGTCAATTCTGGAAACTCTGGAGGTGCTTTAGTGAACAAAAGAGGTGAACTTGTTGGAATTAACACGGCCATTTCATCTGGAACCGGATATTATACGGGATATTCGTTCGCCGTGCCATCTAACATAGTAAAGAAAGTAACTTATGATCTGATCAAATATGGAGAGGTAAAACGCGTACAATTAGGAATCAATATCATGGATAACAATTCAGAGGTGCAAGGTTTAAATAACCTATCTACCAATAAAGGTGTGGTAGTAACCGGTGTAGTTGCAGACGGAAACGCAAGCAATAACGGTATGAAAGTAAAAGATATTATCCTTGCTGTTGGAAACCAAGAGGTGAATTCAACTTCTGAGTTGCAAGCTAAATTAGCCATGTACAACCCAGGCGATAAGGTCAAAATACGATTAATGCGTGGTGAAGTTCAAAAAGATGTAGATATCGTTTTACATTAAGATGTTTTGGCTGCTTTAACGGGCTTTTCGCTGTATACTTTGTTCGTGACTTCGATTACCTCAGCCACCTACAAAGTGATGCCGCTACTATCCCTAGCAGTAATTCTACAAGCTTAATGAAACAAGCGTTAAAAGTTTTAAAAATGCGATCATAAAAAAAGCCCCAAACCTTGAAAAAGGAATGGGGCTTTTTGATTTTTATATCGACTAATGTTGAACCACTATTCTCTGTGTAGTTCTTGAACCATTGGCAATCATTTCCACTAAATAAACACCGTTTTCAAATGCACTCAGGTTAATTGTAGTAGTTGAATTTGAAGTGGCAGTTTGATAAACAAGTCTTCCGTTCATATCTAATACATTCAAATTAACTAATTCTGAATTTCCTTCAATAACAACGTTCAATACATCTTGAGCTGGATTAGGGAACATAGCTACGTTCATTCCATTTACCTGAGCCAAACCAACAAACTCAGTTGGTAAGCAATCAGAAGTATCCGAACATCCAAAAGCATTCGTTATTACTACCGCAATTTCACCTTGTCCGCCATGAACGCCTAAATCGTAATATTGATCAGTTGCTCCTGCAATAGCCGTTGAGTCATCACATCTAATCCATTGATAAGTGGCTCCTGCTTCGTTAGCAGTGTATACACTAGTATCCAAACCAGAAACCGTTACATCAATCGCTGCGGCAGCTACAACTTCTCCAGTAACAACTGAACTTGTACAACCATTAGCGTCTATAACCATTCCATCATAACTTCCTATTGCCAATCCTGAATAAATTGGTCCTGCATTATCGCCTTCTAAATCATATGTGTAAGGTGCTGTTCCTCCAGAAACAATCAACTCTAATTCTCCATCTGAATCACCAGAACAAATAGTATCATTGGCAATTGTCAATACTACAGGCGCTGGTTCTACTAAAGTAACCTGACCCGTTGCTTGACAAGGCGAACCATTATCTACAACTACATCATATGTTCCTGCACACAAACCATTAAATACGTTTGATGCTTGAAAAGTCGCACCATTGTCAATTGAATAAGTTGCTGGTCCAGAAGAAGCAGTAATGGTAATACTTCCATCACAACTTCCATTACAAGTTGGATCAACAGTTACCGAAGTGAAAGTTAAGCTTGCTGGCTCATCAACAACTCCATTAACTTGTGCAGAGCATCCATTAGCATCTTCAATCACTAACAAATAAGCACCAGCTCCAACACCAACCAAATCCTCAGTATCGTCATTGTCTCCCGTTCCATCATTATCCCAATCATAGGTGTAAGGCCCTGCTCCTCCAGAATGAGAAATATAAACTCCTCCATCTGTTTGTCCTTGACAAGAAGCATCAACAACACTATCAAGCACTGCGCTCACCACTCCAAATTGAGATATTGTGATATCTACTGTACAAGAATCAATGTTTCCGTAAAGATCTTCAGCATATAAGGTCACTTGATTTAAACCATCATCAGTACAATCAAAATCATATTTTGATAAGTAAAGCGTATCAACTCCACAGTTATCAGCAGTTGCATTATCTAAATCTGTTGCTAATAATGTAGTGTCTCCCGTTGAATTTAATACAATTGTCATAGAACCTACGCAATCAACAACTGGTGGCAAAGTATCTAAAACAGTGACTACCGCTTGACAGGTATTTGTATTCGAATTGTCATCTGTTACAGTTAAGGTTACTGGTACACCAGGTGGTGTTGCAGGAGTAGTAAATGTTCCTACAGGAAAAGGAGATGAACAAGCGCCGTTCGTAGAACCACCTTCTAATTGATTCGTTCCACTGAAAGTCCAGTTAGCATCATTAAATACCCCCCCATTTGGAGATTCTCCTGTATTTCTATAAGCCCAACCGTCAAGATGATCCCATGCTTGACCTGTACCATCAACATTGATATCGCCAAATAGGTCAATCACTGTTCCTGATTCAAAGAGCTCTATTGCATCATCACCATTGATCCCCATTGCACCAGCAGTATAGTCTGGAGCAAATCCGAAAAAGGCCGTAAATTGAGTAGACTCAGAAGAAACATAAATATGCGTTCCCGCACTTACAGAAACAGCTGGAAATGTAAATTCTTCTCCGTCAGTTCCGCCGCCATTATTGGCAGAACCCAAACCATAGATACTTAAATCTGAAATATCATTAATCACATAAAGCTCAACACCTTTAGGAGTTCCGCCCGTATTTGGACCATCATATGCACCAGATATAATTAAAGAAGGGTTAGCACCTGTTGAAATATCTGCACAAGTAAAAGCTGTTTGTGAAGCTGAAAATGTTAAAGAAGTTGCACATACAGGAACCGATCCACCGTCTAAATCAGCATCATTGATAGTGGCGTTTCCTGTTCCATCCAAATAAGCGTTTACATTTTGACAAACAGCCACAGGAGGGTCAGTACAAGTATAATTGATGGTCAATACAGGTGCTGTTCCTTGTTCTTTAGATCCAAACCTTCTAGCGTTTCCTGTTCCTACTTCATCTCCAATAAGAATCCATCCGTTATTATTTCCAGGGTTATCTAACCAATTTTGCACGTCTACCACCATTTGAGCAGAAGTCCAAGTATAAGTTCCTGTTGTAGCTGGAATTGTAGTGGTTGCAGATGATGCTCCAAAATCTCCTCCTGCTGAAGTCCAAGTTGAAGTTCCAAACATGGCATCTACCCAAGTAGCATCAGGTGCTACGGGAGCTCCTCCTTGTCCTCCTCCTCCTGATCCAACAGAAGTTGCTTCTCCCCATGGAGTAGAAACTGGATGCAAATCATAATCATCATTTCCTGATCCACCACCTGCATTATCAACATTTAAATCCAAAGAAACTGATGTAATTACAGCTCCTGACGGAATTGAACCTGCTATATCAAACTGCAATAGAGCTCTTCTGAAGTCACTTCCATTCGTGGTTCCTGAAAATAATTTTCCAGCTCCTGAAGAATTCGTACTTTCTGAAAAGATAGCGTTATCCTGACTTGGATTTAAATTTACAGATTGAGAAATTGAAATACTACCAACTAAGAGGGCAGCACAAAGTATAAGTTTTTTCATTTTTCTTTAATTAATGTGCCGCAAAGTTATGGATTAAAGCAGGACCATACAAGAACCAAACATTAACAAATCGTGAACAAAAAAAAAAGGCTCCTTTTTCAAGAAGAAAAAGGAGCCGTTAAACCTAATTTATAAAACTAATGAACTTTGAACCCCACACCTACTGTGGCATTGGTCTGTTCATCTACTAGAACAAAATAACCGTTGTTTTTGTTCGATTTATATTCATCTAAATAAATTGGAGATGCTGATTTTATTTGCATTTGATTAATTGAGTTCACATTTACCTTTTCAGGGTTTGCTTCAAAATTCAAAGTATCAAAATCTAATTGTGTTTCAACATTTGCAATTTTTACGGGCACTGTAGAAGAACCGTATTGTAATAAATATCTTTTTTGTTGCACTAAATCTTCTTTTCCTAACCAACAAACTTTTGAGTTGAGTTGCTTCGTTCCTTCAAGCTTATCTTGTGCCAACCTCAAAATATCACCTCTCGAAATATCAATATCGTCTGCTAGTTCTATCGTAACAGAATCCCCAGACTTAGCCTGTAAAAGCGGTTCTTTGTAGCGATTAATTGCTTTTACGGTAGAACTCTGACCAGAAGATGCCACAGAAATTCTATCTCCCACCTTGAGGATTCCGGACTTCACTTTTCCTGCATAGGCCCTGAAATCATGAAACTCATCTGATTGGGGTCTGATCACATACTGCACGTTAAATCTGAAGTCTTCGGTATTCTCGATAACTTCAACAGCTTCTAAATAATCCAAAAGGTTGGTCCCCTGATACCAATTCATGTTGCTAGATGATTTTACAACATTGTCTCCAACTTTAGCCGAAACTGGAATGAAGGTCAAATTTCTTTCTCCCAAGTCAAACTTTTCTTCTAATTGTTTGATTTCAGATCTTATTTTTAGGTAAACTGACTCTTCATAATCAACCAAATCCATTTTATTGATTACGAAAACAATGTTCTTAATTTCCATTAGAGCAGCAACGAATAAGTGTCTTTTCGTTTGTTCTATAATCCCTTTTCTCGCGTCAATTAGAATCATAAAAACAGATGCGTTTGACGCGCCGGTGATCATATTCCTTGTGTATTCAACATGCCCAGGACTATCAGCTACGATATACTTTCTTGATGGCGTATTGAAATAAATATGCGCTACATCAATAGTGATGCCTTGCTCCCTTTCTGCTACTAAACCATCTGTAATTAAAGACAAATCCATTTCTGCCAAACCTCTTTGTTTAGAAACTTGTTGGATGTTTTCAATCTTATCTTTAGATAAAGAATTTGTATCGTAAAGCAGCCTTCCAATAAGCGTACTTTTACCATCATCTACACTTCCTGCTGTTGAAATTCTTAAAATATTCATAATAATCTCGTTTAAAAGTAACCTACTTCTTTTCGTTTTTCCATTGCCGCTTCTGAACGCTTGTCATCAATTCTCGCCCCTCTTTCAGAAATTTCTGCAGCTATAATTTCACCTATTACTGTATCAATATCTGCGGCGTCAGATTTCACGGCAGCTGTACAACTCATGTCTCCCACTGTTCTGAATCTTACCGTTTCTTCAAACACTACTTCATCCGCATCTTTATTGATAAATTCAGAATCAGACCAAATCATTCCGTCACGTAAAAAGACATTTCTTTTATGTGCGTAGTATACCGAAGGAATTTCAATATTTTCTCTTTTCAGGTAGTTCCAAACATCTAGCTCAGTCCAATTTGAAATAGGAAATGCCCTAACGTTTTCTCCTGGCTCTATTCTACCATTTAAAATATCGAATAATTCAGGGCGCTGATTCTTTGCGTTCCATTGACCGAAATCATCTCTTACTGAGAAAATACGTTCTTTAGCCCTCGCTTTCTCTTCATCTCTTCTCGCTCCACCAATACATGCATTAAACCCATGCTTTTCTATTCCGTTTAATAATGAAACCGTTTGAAGCGCATTTCTACTAGCATATTTTCCTGTTTCTTCAGTCACCAATTTTGCATCAATGGCATCTTGCACATATTCAACATACAGATTGAGCCCATGTTTTTCAACCAAAGCATCTCTAAAATCTATAGTTTCAGGGAAATTATGACCGGTATCAACATGCATCAAAGGAAAAGGAACCGGTGCGGGATAAAATGCTTTTATCGCCAAATGCACTAAGGTGATTGAATCTTTTCCTCCTGAAAACAACAATACTGGTTTGTCAAATTGGGCGGCAACTTCTCTTAAAATGTAGATTGCCTCATTTTCTAATTCATCTAAATAATCCATCTTCTCTTTTTTATACATGTAATCCACACTCTCTATTTTCAAGTGCTTTGGTTGGATCATAATATTTATGTTCGTTTTCTAAATCATGCTCGGCCATGTAGCCATCTAATTCAGTATCTGTCCAATAATAAAACGGACTAACTTTTAGTATTCCATCCTTGCTTAAACTCAAAATATCAAGGCTGTCTCTTAGGTTGGTTTGTCCTTTTCTAAGGTTTGTAAACCACAATTCAGGTTGATGTTTTTGCATAGCTCTTTGAAAAGGCTCTAATTTAACCTGCCTTGTAAACTCTTGGTGTCTCTCATCATCAACTGCAGGAATTCCCATCACAACATCTCTGTGCGCAGCGGTTTGTTGAGGAACAAATAAATCTACATTCAGCTTTAAGTGGTCTATTAACTTTTCAGCACAACGGTAAGTTTGAGGAGTGTTATATCCTGTATCACACCAAATCACATTGATAGCTGGTTGAACGCTAACGCAGACATGAAGTATTGCCCCTTCGTACGGTCTGAAGTTTGTGGTAACAATGCTTTTTTTATTTAAGGCAATTGCCCATTCGGCAATTGCACTTGGACTTAGATTTTTCAGGTATTGATTCGCTTTTTCAATACCATTGTTATCCATTGTAAATTCGGAAGCTTTCATGATTAAATAAATTTATTCCAGACTCTTTCATGAAAATAATAAAGAACCATTTTGGTGAAGACTTCTACCGATCCTATAGAAAAGGCAACAGTGAGTTCACCAGTCAGGAAATAGGCAATTAACATAGTGTCAATTGTTCCTACTACACGCCAACTTATAGTCTTTAAGAGGGTTTTAGCATTAGAGTCTCCTCTTCTCACCCCCCTTTTTACAAGTAATTGATCAATTATCATTGGACATTTTTTTGACAAATGTATACTTAATCTACCAATTTAGTAGATTTTTATAGAAAATTTTTTTATTCCTCTGCTTTGAGGATATCTTGAAGTGTTTTATTCGCTACAATTTTCAATGTTTCATCTCTTACTTCAATCATGATTTTGTTTAATCCGCAAGTTTCTTCATCTACGCATTCATCACAAGGCTCATAATAGTTCAAAGAAACACAAGGAAGCAACGCAATTGGTCCGTTGAACATTCTAATCACATCTGCCAATTGAACGTCTGCAGGGTGTTTAAGCAAATAATATCCACCACCTTTTCCCATTTTACTGGTTAAGATACCGGCTTTTTTAAGATCCAGCAAAATAGACTCTAAGAACTTTTTAGGCACTTTCGTTTTTTCCGCCACTTCTGAGATAAGTACAGGCGTTTTTTCTTCCTTTTTACCAAGGTAAGTTAAAGCGTGAAAGGCGTATTTGGTTTTCTTAGATAACATTTGTGGTTCAAAGGTAATTAAACTAATATTTTGACAAAATGAAATCCTTTAATTTCGTAGCCTAAATTGTAATAAAATTTGTGCGAACGGGCATTCTCAACATAGCTATTTAGCTCTGAAGCCTCAATTCCTTCGCGCTTTGCATAATCAAACAACCATTCAAACAATTGGTTTCCTAAACCTTGATTTTTGTACTTATCTTGAATTATGACATGATCCGGCTCGATACTCTTACCACAATAATGTCTTGTCATATACCAAAGACCACATATCCCTATAAGTTTAGATTGGTCATAAATTCCTAAACACTTATAATTTTGATCAGCCATTTCTAACACCCTCTTTTTCAGAATATCCGGCGGAGTTACGGTATTGATTATTTGCAACAAAGGCAAAATGGTGAGAATTTTTTCTTTAGGAATGAATTGAAAAGAAAATTGGTTCATTATTTGTTTGAGAAAGTGGAACTTAAAACTAGTACAAATAAAATCAAATTTGTAAATCTGCTTAAAAATTCATATCTTATACTGCAAGCGAAAAATTTTATATTTAAAAGTAAATCCAACTAGTATGTAAATTTCACCGTCTAAATAAGTAGAGCACCACACCTTTAAAACGAAATATCACATGAGACAACTAAAAATCACCAAACAGGTTACCAACAGAGAAACTGCATCATTAGACAAATATTTACAAGAAATAGGAAAAGTTGATTTAATATCAGCAGAAGAAGAGGTAGAATTAGCGAAAAGGATTAGAGAGGGTGATATGAAGGCCTTAGACAGATTAACTAAAGCGAATCTTAGATTTGTTGTTTCGGTTTCAAAACAATATCAAAACCAAGGTTTATCCTTACCAGATTTGATAAATGAAGGTAATTTAGGATTGATTAAAGCTGCAAAGCGCTTTGACGAAACCCGTGGATTCAAATTTATTTCTTATGCTGTTTGGTGGATTAGACAATCCATCTTGCAAGCTTTAGCTGAACAGGCTAGAATCGTGAGACTTCCTCTTAATAAAATTGGTATCATCAATAAGGTGAATAAGGCTTTTGCAAAATTAGAGCAAGATCTAGGTAGAACACCAACCATAGACGAACTTGCAGATTTGTTAGAGATCTCTAATTCGGATATTAAACAATCTATTGCCAATACTGGTAGACACGTTTCAATGGACGCTCCGCTAAAAGAAGGAGATGAGGGATCGTCATCTATGTATGATGTACTTCAAAATCCTGAGAGCAATAATCCAGAAAAAGATTTGATTGCTGAATCTTTACGTTCTGAAATTGAACGCTCATTAAGTACGCTTAAAAAGAGAGAAGCTGATGTTATTCGACTTTACTTTGGATTAGCTGGACAACCACCTATGACTTTGGCCGAAATAGGGCTTCGATTTGATTTAACGAGAGAACGTGTGAGACAAATCAAAGAAAAAGGCATTCGAAAATTAAAGAATACATCTAGAAGTAAAATGTTAAGAGCCTATTTAGGTTAATTGAATATTATTCAATTTAAAGTAAACTCCGGCTTCATTAGCAATTAAATCATTGTGATTTCCTTGCTCAACTATTTGACCATTTTCAAGAACTAAAATGTTATCGGCATTTTTAATGGTAGATAACCTATGGGCAATTACGAAAGATGTCCTGCCCTCCATTAACTTTTCTAAGGCATCTTGAACCAATTGTTCAGACTCTGAATCTAATGCAGATGTAGCTTCATCTAGAATCAAGATTTTAGGATCTTTTAAAATTGCTCTAGCAATAGCTATTCTTTGCTTTTGACCACCTGACAATTGAATTCCTCTGTCTCCTACCAATGTGTCCATGCCTTCAGGGAAAGACGAAATAAAGTCAAATGCGTTAGCTTTTTTGGCTGCAGCTATCACATCTTCTTCGCTCGCATTCACATTTCCGTAAAGAATATTCTCTCTTACAGTTCCACCAAACAGCATAACCTCTTGAGGTACAACAGCAATATGATCTCTCAACGATTGTTTCGTAATGGTTGAAATACTTTTTCCATCAAACAAAATGTGTCCGGCATCAATGGTATAAAAATTCAATAAAAGCGAAGAAATAGTTGACTTTCCTGCACCAGAACTTCCAACAAGTGCAATGGTTTGTCCTGCTCCGCACTTAAATGATACGTTTTTAAGAACTTCAACTTCTTTTCGTTGAGGATATGAAAAAGAAACCCCTTCAAAAACTACGTCTCCAGATAATTCTGAAACCACTTCACCTTCGGTTGACTCTACTTCTTCTTCTAATAAGTCCATCAAATGCTCGGTTGAACCAATTGCCTTTTGAATTTTAGCATATAAATCCGGAATTGCACCGAATGACATTCCTAAGAAAATGGTGAAAATGATGAACGAAGTAAATTCTGCTAGATTAATTTCACCAGCTACCTGCATACCTTTGGCTTTCCATATTACGAATGAGATTCCACCAAACATACAGAAGATGATAAAAGAAACGAAAAGTCCTCTCATTACCCCTCTCTTCAAATTAATTCCCATTACCGTTTTAATATTTTCATCATAACGATTGGTTTCGTAATCTTCATTCGTAAAAGCCTTCACGTTTACTATTCCAGATAAAACTTCAACTAAGATTGAATTTGATTTGGCAGAAGCATCTTGGGCATTTTTGGATAACTTTTTAATATATCTTCCAAAAGTAATGGCTACAATTGCCAAAACTGGCACTACTGCTAACATCCACAAAGCCAATTGCCAAGAGATGGAGAGGATAACTACCAGAGCCACTGCTATGGTTACAAATTGCCTAAAGAACTCAGCAATAGTTGTATTCAACGTTTCTTGAATTAGTGTGATGTCAGTCGCTATTCTTGAAGAAAGTTCTCCTACTTTATTACGATTATAAAAATCTAAAGGGTAGTTCACCATTCTGGTGAAGGCATTTTTCTTAATATCTCGTAATGTTTTCTCCGTCACACGATTGAAAATGACAATTCTAAAAAAAGAGAAGATGGCCTGGAGCGCAAAAACAACCAACATGACCAAGATAATTACATTGATATTGGTCATATCTACATTTGGAATGTCAATCATTGGATCAGCACCTTTCTCAGCTCCGAGTAATTGCCCCATTAAAGCCGGAAACATCATGGAGATAAGACTAGACCCCAGCAAAAAGAACCATCCAATAATGTAGATTCCTCTATAAGGACGCATGTATGCGAAAATCCTTTTTGCCTTCTTGTAAGCATCTTTAGAAAGCTCTACTTTTTCTTTTTTTTCTCTTTTACCGAACATTGCCATTAGTGGGCAAATGTACCCACTGTTGGCTGAAGATTGTCACAATAATTTCATATTTTTGAAAAAACATTTATAAATCTTTGTATAAAGTTTAATTATTGTATCTTTGCACTCCCTTTAGGGCAAACGAGAAAGATAGAATACTATAAATAATATTAGAAATGAGTAAGCAGAAGAGAACGTTTCAACCATCATTAAGAAAAAGAAGAAACAAGCACGGTTTTAGATCTAGAATGGAGACTAAGAACGGAAGAGCGGTATTAGCAAGAAGAAGAAAAAAAGGTAGAAAGAAATTATCTGTTTCTTCTGAAAGAATGGCTAAGAGATAGTCTTAACTCAGGAATAAATTTGAAACGCTTCAGCTTTGCTGGAGCGTTTTTTTTGTGTCTAATAGACTCGTTTAGATAGAATAGCGTGAAAAAGAATAATTCTAAGCACACTTATTTTATTGATTCAAAATATTAAATCTTGCTACTTTTAAATAAAGTAATACTTTCTAAACTCTGAGACTTAAACATACCACTATAACAACTAAATGTTGAATGTATGTTCAGTTAAAAGACATAATAGATTCTCCGACCTAACAGTATATGTTTGGCATAAAAAAAGCCCCTGATTAATATCAGAGGCTTTTCACTTAAAAGTATATTCAGATTAAAATGCTCTCATTGGTCGCACTCTAATATTTGTAGTTGATTGTGACTTTGCTTCAATGAAGTTAGGGTTGTTATTTACAGTATATGCAGATAATCCGTTTCCGGCACTGTTCGTTTCAGTAGAACTCCAGTAAAGAACTCCTAAAGCCAATCTTGAACCACCCATGATATAATTACTGTTTGCAATTAATTGCAGCTCATAAACAGCCGGTAAATACCAATCAGTAAATCCTCCTCCAGTATAAGCATCACATAAATCAGCCGGAGGATAAGTTCCTGCCGCCGCAACTAATAAAGCAGTATTTGCCGCACCATCAGTTGAATCTGTAGCAACTAAAGGAGCTGTATTTGGAGATTCAAACAATTCAGATGTTGTACCTAAATCTACTGTTCCTGCAATTAAACCATGTTCTCCAGTAGTATCTACATACACAATGATTCCTCCTTGATAATGCATTCCTACATGGAACTGTGCCCCTCCTAAAGTTGATAAATCTACCGTAGTTGTTCCACCTGCATCCGTAATCTCTAAATCTGTTCCGTTCAATGTAGCACCAGTAATTAACTCGTTAGTAGCTGACGGATCGACTCCCCCGCCTAAAGAAGATAAATCTACTGTATGTAAAGTACCAGCTTCAGTAATCTCTAAATCTGTTCCGTTCAATACTGCAGTCGTAATCAACTCATTTGTAGTAGAAGGATCTCCTCCTCCACCTAAAGTAGAAAGATCAACAACAGTTAAGTTTCCTGATTCCGTAATTTCTAAATCTGTTCCGTTTAACACAGCATTTGTCAAAGACTCATTTGTAGCATCTGCATCAGCATCATCAATATTTACTGATCCACCTCCATTTGATAAGGTATAAACTGACCCCGCTTGAGAAAACGTTTGAATCTCATTTGAAGCATCAGCATCCGCGTCATCAATATTAATGTTTCCACCACCATTTGACAAGGTATAAACTGAACCAGCTTGTGAAATAGTTTGTAACTCATTAGTTGAATTGGCATCACCGTCATCTACGTTTACAGAACCTCCACCGTTTGATAAGGTATAAATATTACCAGCTTGCGAAAAAGTTTGGATCTCATTTGTTGAGTTAGCATCAGCATCATCAATATTTATTGAACCTCCACCATCAGACAAAGTCACGGTAGAACCAGCTTGTGTAATTGTTTGGAACTCATTTGAAGGATCATTATCCGCATCATCTACATCATCAGTAAATGCACCACCACCATCAGAAAGTGTAACAACCTGACCTACTTTCGAAAGTGTTTGAAACTCATTAGAAGGGTCCATATCTGGATCTTGCATGAATGGTGTCATATCCACATTTAAAGTTCCTCCAGCATCTGTAATTTTTAATGAATCAGCGTCAGCGAATAAAGCTGTATTCACCTCATTCAATGAATCGGCATCATCATCATCTGCATTTTCTACATTCTTAGCGTATAAAGCGTAAGGCACAGATAATAATTGTGAAACAGATGATACTACATATGAAGTTCCGCCTGCAGGATCGATTTCTATTTTAATAAAATAATTGTCTGCTCCCCAATCTATAGTAGATAAAGCAGGACCTGTATTGGTTCCTGTTCCTATCTGAAGATTGATTAAACCGTAAGAGTTTGTTGTTGGCGTATGTGTTTCTGAAAACACTTCGGTTCCTAGAGATGAAGTTTGAAGTATACTTACTTTAACTCCAACAAATGTACTTACAACTGATGCTCCGGTAGCATCTCTTACAACTGCTTGATAGCTAAATTTTTCTGGTGCTTGACCAAAAGCAATAGCATTTAAAGCCAATAAGGCAATTATTGATAATAATTTTTTCATGGGGTTATTTTAGAGTATTACGATTTTCATTTTTTCTGCTAACGCACCATTTGCGTTAAACAGCAATAAGTATGTCCCTCTTTCTAAATAGGAAACATCAATTGCCGATACATTAGAATTTACATTATAAGTTTGAACTAACTTACCTTGGATATCATAAAGTGACATTTGGGCATCTTGATCAGATCGAACATTAATAATATCATTTGTAGGATTTGGATAAACTGAAATATTAAGTGATTGATATGTTTCTATACCTACCACATGAACATCAGATTGGTGAAACCCTTGAGTAACATGATTGTCTGGGAAAGTTAAAGTTGCCGTAACAACTTCACCTAAAGTCCATGCAATTGAATAATCTGTGCCTTCAGTATAATTACCTGCAGCGGCCAAAACATTCAATTCTTGCGCATTGCTTTTTAAAGAAAATAAGCAAAGACATGAAACTAATAAAGTAGTGCATTTATAATTCATCATAATCTAATACGTAAGTAGTTAGTAAAAGGTTAGAAAAAAATCAGTTTTCTAATATAGACAAAAAAAAGCCGAATGTTTAATTCGGCTTTTTTTTAGATTATTTTAATACTGTTACGTGGCCTCTATGCGTTTGTTTTTTATCTGTAAGTTTTTCTCCAAATTCAATTTGCCAGATATAAACTCCGTCTTTAACAAGTCCGCCATTACCGTAGTGACCATTCCATCCGAAATCATAATTGTATGATTCGAAAATGATTTCACCATATCTATTAAAGATCGTTAAGTGATAATCATAAGGATCCACTCCTGAAGTAAACACAGGGAAGAAGCTTTCATTATAATCATCTCCGTCTGGTGTAAAGATATTAGGTACGTAGAATAAAATTTCTTCATGAATATCTACTGGAACACAATACTCAGCTGTACAACCTTCTGCAGACACAATATATTGACAAACAATCACAGTTTCTTCTTCATCAATAGGGAAAGTAATTGACGGCTCTGGATCAGATGATCCGCCATAGCCTCCGAAAGTATAGTTATAAGCAACTGCATTTTCAGAGAAATCAACTACTTCAATTGATGGATCTAAAATTGAAGGGCTATTTGGATTTACATAGAACCCAGGAATAGGATCTTCATAAATACAAACCAGGTCAGAATATGTTTGTGAAACGACACACCCTTGATCTGAAGTTGAAGTTAATGTCACATCAAAACATCCAGGATTAGGGAATACAATTCCGGTAGGAGTTGGACTTGTAGAAGTTACTCCGTTTCCGAAATCCCATAGTACAGTTGAACCTGCAGCAAATGATGGATTGTCAAAAGACATAGTATCTGGTGCACATCCATTTCCTCCTCCGATTATATCCGTAATTGGATCTGGGTGGAACCCTACTACTACTTCATCCGTCACAACATCACCGCAGTTATCTGCTAAAGTAATTGTATAAGTTGTTTCAACTAAAGGACTAACTGAGATTGCTGCAACAGTGTCACCTGCAACACCAGTATCCCAAGAATATGAATAATCTAAATACGCTTGGTAATCGATTAGCTCCCCTCCTGCACCAACAGCAAGTAAGTCAGCCGTTCCACCAGGACAAATTAATTGATCAGGACCAGCATCTACTGAAAGTGGTGGTAATGGCTCAAGATCATAAGTATCTATAACATTCAATACACATCCGTTGTCATCTGTAATTATCACACTATAACTAATAGGCTCAGTAATAGACTCAACAAAAACTTGTGTGTTAGCTGTGTTTGCATTCACATTGTTTGACCAATCAAAGTTATACGGTTGTGTTCCTCCTGTTACAAATGTTTGAATATTTACATCAGCACCAAAACAAACGATTCCATCTCCAGGTAAAGTTGCTACTAATGGGTCTGGCTCGTATATCGTTGTATTCGTTCCAGCTTTACATCCATCTGCATCTTCAATTACAATATCATAACTTCCGATACCCACGGTTCCTAATAGTGGATCAACATCTCCAAAAGCATTTCCAGCTTGGAAGGTAACTCCGTTATCGATTGAGTATTGGTATGGCGCTACACCTACAGTTGGAACTCCAACCGTAATTGTACCTGTCAAATCTCCATTACACAATACATCTGTTGTCGTAACACCTGGGAATTGAACAGGTGCAGGCTCCGTCAATACAAAGTTATTTGAAACTTGACATCCATTATCATCAGTTACTGTTAGTGAATAGTTACCATCACAAATACCTACTGCATTCGCATCAGCATTTCCAGCTAAGTTATTAGACCAGTTATATGTGAATCCTGGCGTTCCACCAATCATTGTAGTCGTAACTGTTCCATCACAATCACCAAAACAAGTTGGATCAACTACATCAAACACATCAAAAGCAAGTACATCTGGTTCGTTCACAATTTCAACTCCGGTTGCTTGACAACCGTTTGCATCTTGAACTACTACATCATAATTTGCAGCCGCAATAAAGCTGAACAATCCACCACCTTGGAAGTTTCCTCCGTTATCAATACTGAATTGGTAAGGTGTTGTTCCGCCACTTCCTGATAAATCCAATACACCGGTGAAATCACCGTTACATAATAAATCTGTGATTACTGCGGCATAAGCCAATACTGGCGGCTCAGTTAAGGTTACTTGTTGCGTTGCAACACACCCATTAGCGTCTTCTACATATACATCATAAACTCCATCAGTTAAACCAGTGAAAGTTGTTGCTGCATTGAACGGACCAGCAGGGTTCAAGCTATATCCATGAGCTCCTACTCCACCACTTGAAGTTACTGTGAATTCTCCATTCGCATCTCCGAAACAAAGCGGGTCAGTTGTTACTACATTATCAATTACTGGCAAGTTATCGGCTACTAATGTTACGATAGAATCAATTTGACATCCATTACCATCTTCAAGTACTAAAGAGTAGTTACCTGCTGCTAACGGGTCAAAAACATTTCCTGCTTGGAAATTGACACCTGCATCATCACTATAACTGTAGTTCAAGGTTCCACCTGCGGCAGTAATATCTATTGTCGCATTATCGTTTCCACACGTGGCAGGAGTTGTAGCGATTGTCATTGTTAATTGCGTTGGCTCTCCAATACATTCGTTAGAAACTAAGGTACATCCATTAGCATCTTCAATTTCAACATCATAACATCCAGCAATTAATCCGCCTAATACATTTCCTGACTGTTGGAACACACCATTATTACTACTATATAAGTAAGGAGGTGTTCCGCCACCAGCAGTTACGTCAATTTCTCCATCTGCAGATCCGTTACATAAAGCATCAGACAATGCATATAGTCCAGTTAATTGTGCTGGCTCGTCAACAATTTGATTTGTATTAAACGTACAACCGTTCACATCTGTAACTAAAATTGGATAATCAGCTGCAGCTAAAGAAGCAAAGATCCCTGAACCATTTGTTGTTGCATTCACATCATAAGTATAAGGTCCAGTTGCTCCATCACCTACTACTTGAATAAATCCTGTATTATTTTGGAAACAAGTTAAATCAGAAAAGTTAACTGTTACATCCCAAGCTGGTGGCTCTGTCAAGGTAACTGTTACAGTTCCTAAACAGTTATTTCCATCCATAGCTACTAAATCATAATCACCAGAAGGTAAACCATTAAATACTGCAGCACCTTGGAAATTCGCACCACCATCAATACTATAAGTATATGGTCCACCGGTACCTCCTGTTGGAGCTCCGAAGTCAATGATTCCATCAGATCCTGCTGGACATGTAATGTTTGTTAATATAGGAGTATAAGTAATCGTATCCGGCTCAGGAATATTTACTTCCTCAATTCCAATACATAATCCGTTATCTTCAATAGTAATGAAATGCTGACCAGCACATAATCCTGCAAAATCACCAGAACCTTGACCACCTGGGTCACCTGTATTAATTGTATACGTAAATGGCGCTGCACCATTCACTTGAGAAACTTGAGCAAACCCATCACATGCACTTTTACAAGTTGTAGCAATTTCAAAATCAGTAGAAGTTGTCATTACGTTATCTGACAATGCAGAGAATACTGAATCAGCACATCCATTAGCATCTGTCACATAAAGCTCGTATAGTCCTGAGAAGAGTGATCCGAAGAAACCACTTCCTTGTGTAGTTGTACCTCCATCAATTGAATAATCATAAGGAGCTAAACCGTTCGTTGCAATAATCTCAAAAGATCCGTCATTCGCCCCACAGTTTGAAGGGTTATTTGCAATAAATAAGAAGTTAAATGCAGGTGGTTCAGTCACTGTAATTTGATCTGTAAATTGACAACCGTTCGCATCTTCCACTACTAAATCGTAATCTCCTGCAGCTATTCCTAATTGAGGATTTGCTCCAGTAAAGCTAGTTCCGCCATCTACACTAAAAGTGTAACCAGGTGTTCCACCAGATGGAGTGAAAGAAATTTCACCATCAGAAAGTCCGTGACAAGAAGGCTCAATGAATGCTGAACCAGAAGCAACAGCAGTAGGTTCACCAACCACCTCAACTGAATTCGCTAAACAACCATTCGCATCCTGAACAACTACATTAACGTTTCCAGCACAAAGTGCAGTTAAGATGTTACTTGCTTGATACGTGGCACCATTATCATCAGAGTATGAGTAAGGCGGTGTTGCGTTATTTGCATTAATTGTTACTGTTCCGTCACACACCCCATTACAAGTTGCATCTGTAATAACCGTGTTATATGTTAATGCAGTAGGTTGTGCAATATTAAAGTTAACGTCTCCAGTACATCCATTGGCATCTGTTACAGTTACCGTATGTGCACCAGCACTTACTTGAAAAGTATTAGATGCTTGATCACCTGTATTATCTAAGTCAAACATATATGGTCCTTGACCACCATTCACACCAATCGTTACAGATCCATTCAAACCACCAAAACAAGTTACTGGTGCTTGAGAATCTACAAAAGGAGCAGGTCCTGCAGCTGAAGCGACAGTAATATTCACTGTTTCAGTACATCCATTAGCATCTGTTACAGTAACTACATGATTATCTGCAGCTAAACCTATAAAGTTTGGTGAACCTTGAACAGTTCCTCCAGTTTCATAAGAATATACTGGAGTTCCACCTCCTGCAACTACAGTTAATTCACCGTTATTGGCTCCACATGTAGCTGGTACAGTTGAAACTTCAAATAAAGTCACGTCAGTAGGCTCATTGATTGTTATATTATTCATAACAACTTGACAACCGTTCGCATCTTGAGCAATCACATTATGATTTCCTGCACATAATCCTGTAAATGTAGAAACACCACCAAATGCTCCACCGCCAATATTATATTGATAAGGCGCAGTTCCTCCTGTTGGAGCAGCAATTGCAATTTCACCATCACACACACCATTACAAGAAACATCTGTAGGGGTTGCGTTTGTATTTAAAACTGCTGGCTCACCAACAACTATATCTACATTAGATTGACATCCGTTGAAATCTGTAATGATCACATTATAGTTTCCTGCCGGAAGGTTATTTGCGGTTTGAGTAGTTTGATTTCCTGTTCCTGCATCCCATTGATAAGAATAAGGTGCTACACCATTTGCAGGGTTCGCCGTTGCTGAACCTGTATTATCTCCAAAACATAATGCATCAACAGAAGTTGCAGAGACCGTACAACAGGCTGGGCCTGGTGCTATGGTAAATGAAGAATCGACAACACAGGTTGTATTGTCATTTATGGTTATTGTATAGTTCCCAGGGGCCAGATTCGTAAAGTTTCCGGTACCGTTGGTACTAGGTGTTGGTCCTGTTAAAGCATATGTATAAGGACCTGTTCCACCGGCTACAGTTACACTCATTGTTCCAGTATTATCTCCTAAACAAGGTTCAGTACCGATTACCAAAGAAGTAATATCAATTGATTCAACTGTAACTGTTACCTGATCACAAACTGAATTGGTTCCATTTGTGTAACAAACTTCAAAAGTTGTAGTTTCAGTTACGTTAGCAGTAACATCTTGAGCATCTGGCGCTCCTGGAATATGATCCCAATCATAATAGTAAGGAGCACAAGGATTCGCATAAACATAAAAATTATCTATCCCCCAGTGGTCATAAATAGAACCAGAAGAACCATATTGGTGCAATTGGAACATAGTATTTCCCGTTTCACATCCAGGAGGAATAGTAAAGCAATAATTTGCCCAGGAAGTAAAGGCACTTGTTCCGTTTGTACTACCACCACCTGTAGTTTGGGTAACTTGTAAGTTCCCGCCAGGCTCGAAGTATGCAAAATCAGTCCAAGTGGCTCCGCCATTAGTTGAACACTGTAAGGCAACACCCTCACTCAATAAATCTGGTCCCTCACACGGAGATCCTTGACCTTGAATAGACATTTTGAAATCAAAACAAACTGTACCTCCACAAGATACATCTACCGGAGCAGTTGTCATTTCTCTTGGTGCAGCTGTACCATTCCCCATCCATAGATAGGTGGTACCATCAACTGGCGCTCCACACGGGTTATTAAATTGAGCCGCCGCTGAGGCTGCCCACCCAGGAGCTACTTGACCATTATTAAAATCATCACCAAAAACTGGTGTTGTTGAATTTCCTAGGGCAGTTAGATTTACAGTACCACCACCACAAGAAAGACTGGTTGGGTTAATACCTGCTACTACAGTTTGAGCATTCACCTGACCGGCAGATAATGCAAAAACACTTAATAATATTAGACTAAATTTTTTCATCATATGAGGGTTTACTATGACTTGGATATTTGGATATTTTGAAATTCGAACTTCGTAAGTTTTGTTGTACTTGAAGCCGCTTTAAATTCTTTGATTATATATAAGGCACCACGTGGCAAAGTACAATCTCCTTCAACTTCAGACTCCTTTTCTACAACCGTTACGTGATGATTTTCTGGATTTGGTGCATCACCGGTAACTTTTTTACCGTTATACCAAATCGCTAAATCCCATTCAACTTGAATATTCTTATTAGTTGTGTTAACGACTTTAACAAGATATGCTACTTGATCTGGCAATTTATTTTCAAGGCATTCTACCTCTTGGGTATAAATCTCTACTCCATCTATGGCTTTATAAAGTTGCCAAGACTCAGACTGTGCCCACATGGTGGCCGAAATTAGAACTGAAACACAAAGAAAAATTATTCTTTTCATAAAAGTGGATTTTTAAATTAGACGAAATGCATGCCTAAGGGTTGTCATTTTAATCAATTATTTTTTTAGTTCATCAATTTATTAGCCCTCAATTGATTATTTAAATCGATTAATTAAAATTTATTGTCTATTGTAATACAATATCCAAGTTTCCTCGTCTGGCAATTGATTCGCTTTATAAGAGGCGTATGCCAATCCTTCTCCTTTTTTAGTAGAATAATAAAGCATTACGTAATAAAGATCATTACGTTTGTTTTTAATTATTCTAGCACTCGGGAATTTTGATTTTATTTTCCTTACCAATTGGTCTGCATTTTTCTTTTCAGCGAATGCTCCACCTATGACATAATATCCATTAGGTGTATCATTGTTATTCAATTCAATAAAATGGTCTCCACTATTCGATTTGAAATCATCTTTAGGTTCTGTTGTATCATTGGTTTCAACAACTTGATCTTTTGGCCAATTAGCAATTAATGAATCAATCGTCTTTTGTTTAACAACTATCACATCTTCACGTTTGAGTATAACTTGCTTTAAGCTATCCACTTCACGTTGATTAGCAGCCATTAAACTATCTACTAACCCATTATCTTGTACTTGTTCAACTCTCGGTGGAATTGTATACCTTAACATAAGCTCTGCATTTGGAGCCGCATTAAATGAAGCAAGTGAGTTAATTTGGAAATCATACGCAACACCTATTTTCAAATTTTTAATTGCATTTACACCTACATTAATACCAACTGCATAATCGCTTTTATACATACCTCCTATCCAGAAATACTTTTCCATTTCAAAATAAAGTCCTCCATTGTATTGAAATGGTGCTCCTATTGAATAATTAACCAATGCTTCAGGACGCAATACAATTCCCTTTTCATCATTTAATCTCCATTCATACCCAATGTTTGACAAGAATTGTCTTTCTAAAGTGAAATATGAAGAGTTCATATCTCCATAGGTTAATTTTGAACCTAATATTTGCGGAACCGCTACTCCAATTTTTAATCCTTTCCAGTAATAATTAATTCCAGCATTCAAGTCTAAAAAAGTTCTTCTGGATTTTCCTGTGTTAGATAATACTGGATCGTTTATGTCACCTACAATTGCATTGGCAAAATCTAATCGATTATCGACCACACCTATTCCAACACCAGCGGCTAAAAACATATCTTCAGCTAATGTAATTTTATAAGAGTACTGAAGATTTGCATTTAATTTAGAAGTAATACCAACATAATCGTTGTACAGATTTATTCCTAAGCCATGTTTGTCCTTCAATAGAAATCCAACGGCCAAATTATTGGCGGTAAATCCCTCCCCGTAGTTTCCCCATTTTTGATTTCGAATCAAAGAAATATCAATTCCTTTTTCAAATCCAACATAAGAAGGGTTGTAAATTCTTGGAGTTAGATGGTATTGATTGTACATAGCAATTTGCTGCCCGTACGCAAAGGACCCCAGCAACAACGCTATTATAAAAACTAAACTCTTTTTATTCATTACCTGTAATTGTTACGTTTCCTTGAATTGGATCTGGATATAAAGGATCATTCAATTCTAATATGTAATAATATGTTCCGTCAGGAAGGTTCGCTCCAGCGTAAGTTCCGTCCCAATCATTGTTGTAAGGACCCGCCTGATAAATCAACTGACCGTATAAATTGAAAATAGAAACTTGATTATCTAAAAACCCATCAAGGTTCGCGATTACCCAATTATCATTAAATCCGTCACCGTTTGGCGTAAACAAATTAGGAACTACTAAGGTGCTTACGTCAGGAACAACTGTAATGATCGCAATTGCTGTATCAATACAATCATTGATATCGGTAATTTGACAATAATAAGTAAAATTCACATCTGGGTTTACTGTAGGGTACTGAGAATTTGGGTCATCCATGAAATCAGAAGGATACCAAGAATAGCTATCTCCACCTGTAGCATACAATTGCACAGCATCACCAATTATAATTGTTGTATCTGGTCCTGCATCCAGGTTTAAAGGTAAAACATCCATAACATGAGGAATCGACCAATCAGAAGGGCATGCACCAAGAGTCACCTCAACTGCAAAGTAAATAGTTCCGGAGTTTAGATTTGTATATTCGTAGATTGAATCTGTATCTATAGTTGGTAACCAAGTAGCGCCAGAATCCAAAGAGTACCACCATGCAAATGTATCTCCGTTAAAACCAGTTACGTAAAGAGAAGAATCATTAACTTCATTGCAAACTACAGTTTCACCGACAATCGTCCCACCATCAGAACCAGGAATTAAAGTTAATGTAATTGCTGCTGATGTATCAGCAGGGCAAAAAGTAGTTTTGGCAATAAACTGATACATGGTTGTATCCGTTAAGTTAGTAAACCATAAAGAGTCATTACTATTTCCGGTGGAATTCCAAGTTGCGCCATTATCGCTGGATTCTAACCAATCAATTGGAGCTCCTGTATATCCTGTAACCGGAATAGCACCTCCATTCGCATTATCACAAATATCAAAATCGGCAGGTAAAACTCCTGCTTCAGAAGGACCATCCATGAATAATGTAAACCAAGCTGTGGTATCATCCGCACAGATTCCAAAAGGCGAACCAACAACTACTTTGTAAATAGTTTCAGTGTTGACATTTGTATAATTGAAAAAATCATCTCCAGCTACAGGAAATGACGTCCAGTTTGTTCCACCATCTGTTGAAACCAACCACTCTTCGGGAATACCGTTATAGCCTGTAAGATCAATTGTTCCGCCGTTCATTCCTGTACAAACAGTATCCCCTTCACTACCTGAAAGTGTTCCAACCACAGGAGGGCAATCAGATATTACCGTAAAATTCACCGTATCATTTAAATTGTTGGGGTCAGCTGCATCATATACCCAACCTTGTAAATCATGTGCCTGACAAGCAGAAAAATCATCTGCGACTGGAAAAGAATAGGTAAATACACCAGAAGGAGGCAATGTAGTTGTCACATTCAATGTTACGGCTGGACCGTTATTTAGACTGTATCCCATTTCTAGGGTTCCCGAATAAGGGAAACCGCTGGTATTCACTAAAAGCATTGTTATAACTTGGCTTGAGGTCAACTCACAACCATCTGCCGGAGCACTTAAGGTTGGATTAATCGCCAAGTCCGCTTGACCATAAACACCTGAAGTAGAAAGTCCTACAACAAGTAAAAATATTATTTTTCGAATCATAATGAGACAGCTAGATAATTCGACCAAAGATAACTTTTTAAAACACGAAATCCAAAAGGTTATTTAGCAATCAGCTGTTATACCAATTTAATTTAATCTACCTGATTCATAGAACACTTACAACCCCTTGCTATTACTGAGCTCACAAAACGCAATACAAAAAACTCAAATCGGACATTGGTTTTTAAAAAAACGACTAATTGAGTAAAATGTTGAAAAGCTAACATAAAATCTAACTCTATAGCTAACGGTAAACCTCTATATTTGCAACCATGAATGCGCAAAGTAATTTGAATAAGAAAATAGGAATTCTAGGTGGCGGACAATTAGGCAGAATGCTACTTCAAGAAGGAATAAACCTAAATTTAGACCTCCATTTTTTAGATGCGAAAAATGCTCCCTGCGAAGCTAACAGCAAAAACTTCAACATTGGAAGTATTGTGAGTTATGAAGACGTTTACAATTTCGGAAAATCATTAGATTTCATAACCATTGAAATTGAAAATGTTAATGTCGAAGCGCTTTATCAATTAGAAAAAGAAGGAGTAAAAGTATTCCCCCAACCCCATATAATTGAACTTATTCAAGACAAAGGATTACAAAAACAGTTTTACCAAAAAAACGGCATACCTACCTCTCCATTTTTACTCATTGAAAATAAAGAAGAACTAGCCAATTCAAACTTTGGTTTTCCATGCATCCAAAAGTTACGCAAAGGTGGCTATGACGGAAAGGGCGTTCAAAAATTAAATACCATTTCCAATTTGGAGGATGCTTTCACAGCGCCGTCCTTACTAGAGGAACTTATTGATTTTGAAAAAGAACTTTCAGTAATTGTAGCAAGAACAGAAAGTGGTGAAACAAAATGTTTTCCAGTTGTAGAGCAAGAATTTAATGCTGAAGCGAATTTGGTTGAGTTTCTTTTTAGTCCGGCTGATATTACAAATGAAGTGGCTAAAGAAGCGGAAAAAATAGCGATTCAGATTATTGACAAACTAGGAATGGTTGGACTTTTGGCAGTAGAACTATTTCTAACTAAAGAAGGCAAACTATTGGTTAATGAAATTGCACCAAGGCCACATAATTCCGGTCATCAAACCATTGAGGGTAACATCACCAGCCAGTTTGGACAACATTTAAGATCAATTATCAATCTACCACTAGGAGACACTTCTACAGTTCAGCCAGCTGTAATGATCAACTTATTAGGCGCAAAAAACCATACGGGAAAAGCAACCTACAACGGATTACCTGAAGCACTTTCTCAGCCCGGAGTTTACCCACATTTATATGGTAAAAAAGACACAAAACCATTTAGAAAAATGGGACATATTACTGTTACTAACCCAGACATTTCAGCGGCTAAAAAAATCGCGCGAAATTTATTGACCACTGTTGAAGTGGTAGCAGAATAATTAAATTTGTAAAAAAAAAGCAATGGCAGATATAGGAATTATAATGGGCTCAAAGTCAGACCTTCCAATCATGAAAGAGGCGGCTGAAGTTTTAACTGAATTAGGAGTAAGTTTTGAAATAAACGTAGTTTCTGCTCATAGAACACCCGAATTAATGTTTGAATATGCGAAATCTGCCAAATCAAGAGGATTGAAAGTTATTATTGCGGGAGCAGGAGGAGCAGCTCATTTACCTGGCATGACAGCATCTTTAACAGCTCTACCCGTTATTGGTGTTCCAATTAAATCTTCTAACTCAATTGATGGATGGGACTCTGTATTATCTATCTTGCAAATGCCAGGAGGTATTCCAGTTGCGACTGTTGCATTAAACGGAGCAAAGAACGCAGGAATTCTAGCAGCAAGTATCGTTGGTGCATCTAATGACGCAACATATTCAAGAATTGAGGCATACAAAGAGAATTTGAAAAAGAAGGTATTAGAATCTGCAAAAGACCTATAGCTCTTAAAAATTACCTCAGTTATCTGTTACAACATTAAATGTTGTTACTTATATTTGTATTGAATCTTTATAAGAATTCGATATGAAAATTGAAGACGAAATAAAATCTAGCTTTAAATCTGAATACCACAAATTAATTGTGAATCTTCACTTAACGTCCAGTAGAATTGGTGAGTACATGCAGATGGAGATGAAAAAACACGACTTAACGGGCACTCAATATAATGTCCTTCGGATTTTAAGAGGTCAAAATCAAAAACCTGCAAGTATCGGACTCATAAAAGAGCGAATGATTGAACGCAACTCAGATGTTTCGAGAATCATTGACAGATTGGTAAAAAAGGAGTTAATAGTCAGAAAAGAAAATAGCGCAGACAGACGACAAAAGGATGTTGTTATTTCTCAAAAAGGTCTAGATATTCTTGCTTTGATAGATGTTAAAGATGACAACGTCATGGACATTCTTGGTCATTTAAGTAAAAAAGAAGTGACAGATTTAAATAACCTACTTGACAAAACTAGATCTAAAAATGGATAGTCTCAAAGCATTAAGAATAGTCGGTTTTTTAGAAGGTATTTCTTACCTCTTACTGCTCGGAATTGCAATGCCATTAAAATACGGAGCAGATATGCCGCAATTTATTTACCCAGTTGGAATGGCTCACGGGGTTTTATTTGTTGCATATGTTTTGCTTGTACTTTTGAACTGGTATAAATTCAAATGGCCATTTTCTAAAGCATTTTTAGCAGGAATCGCCTCACTTTTACCATTTGGCACCTTTGTAGCAGACAAGAAATTGTTTAGAGATAATTAGAACTTGAAAAATTCAAGGGCCAAACGATAAGAATCTAAGCCAAATCCAGTTATACAACCTGTACAAACAGGAGAAATTAAGGAGTCATGTCTAAAACTTTCTCTCCCCGCAATATTTGAAATGTGCACTTCAACTACTTGTGTTTGAACAGCTGAAATCGCATCTCTTATTGCGACTGAAGTATGGGTGTATCCTCCCGCATTTAAAACCATTCCCTCCCTATTCTCTTCTTGAATTTTTGTAATCAATTCACCTTCAACATTGGACTGAAAATACGATAATTCAAATTCAGAAAAATCAGTTTTCAGTTTCACAAAAAAGTCTTCAAAACTTTCAGAACCATATGTACCTGGCTCCCTTTTTCCTAGTAAATTTAAATTAGGACCGTTAATTATTAAAATTCGTTTTGCACTCATCTTGGCTCAAATATAGAAAGGATTATCAAAGTTATCTCAAAATTGAGAAATCCTTATCAGCAAATAGCGTAGAAGCATATTTACGAGATTTTGACAAATTAACGCAATACCTAGAGAACATATCGTCAGAAAAGTCACCTTTAGAAATTACCTTACCAGATTTACAAAAAATGCTCACCTGGATCAATGATTTAGGGATTAGTGCTAGATCGCAAGCCCGCATCATTTCAGGATTAAGAAACTTCTTTTTTTACTTAATCCTAGAGGATGAAATAACGGATGACCCCAGCGAATTATTAGAGCAGCCCAAAATCGGCAAAAAACTACCTGAAGTTCTTTCAATAGAAGAAATTGATGATTTAAAATCGGCAATTGACATGTCTAAACAGGAAGGACACAGAAACAGAGCTATTATTGAAACATTGTACAGTTGTGGTTTACGAGTATCTGAGTTGATCAATTTAAAAATCACGAACATCTATTTTGACGAAGGCTTCATAAGAGTTATTGGTAAGGGAAATAAAGAAAGATTAGTCCCCGTCAGTCCTTCCGTTCAAAAAGAAATTGAAATCTACAGAGATTTAGTTCGGGTACATCAAGACATCAAAACGGGCCATGAGGATTTCCTTTTTTTGAACAGAAGAGGAGCCCAATTGACGCGAGTAATGATTTTTACGATCATCAAGAATCTGGCTGAAGAAATTGGATTAAAGAAAACCATAAGTCCGCATACGTTTAGACACTCTTTTGCCACTCATTTAGTAGAAGGAGGTGCCAACTTAAGAGCTATTCAAGAAATGCTGGGCCATGAATCGATCAGCACAACAGAGATCTATACCCACTTGAGCAACGAATATTTGAAAGAAGCCATTATTTCATTTCATCCACGGAATAAAGCGTAAATTTGGAGTATGCAAGACGAATTATTCATGCGCAGATGTTTGGATTTAGCCAAGAGAGGAGCGGGATTCGTTGCACCAAACCCAATGGTTGGATCGGTGATTGTTTTGGATAATAAGATCATTGGAGAAGGCTTTCACAAAGAATATGGACAAGCACATGCAGAAGTTAATGCTGTTCATTCGGTTCAAGACAAATCAACTCTTAAAGCATCCACCATTTATATTAACCTTGAACCCTGTGCGCATTTTGGAAAAACACCACCTTGTGCAGATTTAATAGTTGAACATCAGATTAAACGAGTCGTAATTGGATGCATTGACAGTTATTCTGAAGTTGCAGGAAAAGGAATAGAAAAATTAGAAAAAGCCGGAATTGAAGTCACTGTAGGAGTTCTAGAAAAAGAATCGCTAAACTTGAACAGGCGTTTTTTTACATTTCACAATAAAAAAAGGCCTTACATCATTTTAAAATGGGCGCAATCTGCTGATGGTTTTCTTGACAAGGTAAGAGCACCTGGCGAAAATGGAATTAACTGGATCACTCAACCTGCAACAAAACAACTCGTGCACAAATGGCGCCATGAAGAGGCAGCTATTTTAGTTGGAAAAAATACGGTTGTGAATGACAACCCTAATCTCACTTGTAGAGACTATCCAGGAAAGAATCCAACAAGATTAGTTATTGACGCTAAAAACGAATTGAACTTGGATAATTTCAATATTGGCTCTACAGAAGCGCCAACAATCAAATTAACTGGCAATCAATTAGAAATCGGCGATATTCTTAAAGTTTTGCATGAAGCAAACCTTCAATCGGTAATTATTGAAGGTGGCGCCTTTACAATTAATAAATTTTTGGACGCAGGGATTTGGGATGAGGCAAGAGTTTTACACGGTACACCTTTCTTTAAATCAGGACTTAATGCGCCTAAAATAGAAAATATACCAGCCGAAATTACAGTTTTAGGAAAAGACAAACTTTACACTTACATCAATGATTAATCTGTTATTAGGAATACTCTTTTTCAATGTGATTTTGATCATTTTCAAATTGTTTGAAAAGTATGGTGTAGACAATCTTCAAGCTATCATTGTAAACTATGTTGTAGCCTCAACCCTTGGCATTTTAACTTGTGGAATCCCTTCTCCTATTCTACACATTGCCGACTCTAGCTGGATTTGGATAGCATTAACCATTGGGTTTTTCTTTGTTGTTGTGTTCAATTTATTGGCTAAAGGAGCTCAAAAAGTAGGCATGGCAGTTTCAACCGTTGCAAATAAAATGTCCGTTATAATTCCGGTCATATTTGCTTTTGCCTTTTTAGGAAATCACGTAACACTATTAAAAATAGTAGGAATTACGCTCGCTTTAATTGGCGTTTACTTCACTACTACTAATGGGTCTAAACTAAATTTTGACAAGAAATACCTTCCGTTAATATTAATTATATTTTTTGGTCAAGGAATTGCCGATTGCTTATTTAACTATGCCCAACACCACTACGTTGAAAGCGAAGAATCGAAGATTTTTATATCCACCATGTTTGCAGGAGCCTGCATTACAGGCCTAGTTTTATTAATTCCGCAACTCATTCAGAAAAAGTCGACATTAAAATTTAAAAATGTACTATGGGGAATTGGGCTGGGCATCCCTAATTTTCTGACCGTTTACTATTTTTTTCAAGCTTTAGAAAGCGGAATTATGGAAAGTTCACAGGTCTACCCGATACTAAACATGGGAGTAATAGTCTTATCTGCACTTAGTGGATATTTGCTTTTCAAAGAGCGATTATCCAAAATAAACTGGTTGGGGATTTTCATTTCTTTGCTAGCCATTGCCGCAATAACTTTTGGATAAACGGCTGATAATCAAAATGAATTTAGCCAATCTTACCAAGACCACTTATTCGTCCAAGAGTTGAAAAAATCTAAACCAACTTTGAAATTGAGATTGACTGATGCCTGATTATTTTCTCTCACCACATAAAAAACGGCTGCCTTAAACAACTGTTTTCTGATTTTGAATTTACGTTCAATTCCTGCATAAAATTCTAGATGCCTGTAATTGATCTCTTTTATCAGCATGATTCCCCCTCCTCCAACAAGTTCTATTTTCAACTTATTTATAAGCGGAATCTTACTCATAATTGCACCGTTAAAATGATGAATAACATAAGCTTGCATATAGGGTCTAGCTGTGTTGAATGTTGAATCTAATAACTGCATAGTTTGCAGCGGGTTTGAGAAGAAAAAGAGATCTGAACCTCTAAAGAACTTTCTCTCAATAAATTGAATACTATTGATATTGTTCTGATCTCCTAAAAAGGTTCCTGCTTCAACATCCCATTTCATTTTTCCGAAAGTCCCTAATGTCACTTCATCAGAAGCACCAACCTCTATAAAATTGAAATTAACATCTGACCCAAAAAGATTTGGAATCCCTGCTTTGTAGGTCAATCGTAATTCAGGAAACTGTGTTCCCACTACAATCTTTTTACCTTTTTTGATGATGTATTTCTGTTTGAAACGATACAAAAATTCTAGTTCCAAAATTGAGACAGTATAGGTTGTATAATCAATTGGCGGCAGCCAATCAAGCGTGTCACTCAACCATTGTTGCCAAGGCGCTAAAGGGGTATCAGCTATGCTCTCTCTTTTTGAATAATCAAAGGTTGCTCTTCCGTACAACCCATTAAAAAGTTCTAATCGCTGACTGACCTCAACATATGTTTTTTCTACCTGGTTTCCAGGTCCTATAAAATTAACGATTGACTCATTGAAGGTGACAAAATCATAAACATTACCTCCACCAATTTTTAAGCTACCAAACTTTTTAGGTAAAAAGGTATACTCTGCACTTAGAAATCCTTTTAAGTTATTCAGCCTGAAACCATAATCAATATTACCATCAATTTTAATTTTTTGGGCATTGTTAAATTCTTTCGAATAATATCCACCTAAACTTTGCCGGTATCCACCCAATCGCATGAAATGAACAGAATTAATCAATGAATTAAAATAGACTTCTTGTTTCTTTTCTCTGCTTCTAAAACCGACTCCATTCAAAAGAAAATCCCAAACCGTTATTTTGTTGTATTCTGCATTGACACTATCTATATACTCGTCTGACTGCAACTCTTTCATGACGCTATCTTGCTGCGCTATAAATTTCAACTCCTCTGGCTTTAACTGAATTGGTCGTGTTTGAGCCCAATAGGCTGAATCTTTATCAAATGCGTCATCATCATAGGTCATAATGATGTTTTTAAATTCATTTTTATCAAATTCTAAATCAAATTGATAATCCGTATGATTTGACCGTGTGTTCGCCATCACTAAATCAGGTCCGTCATTAAGTGTATAAATAAATTCACGTCTAACTGGAACCCAGTTCCCATCAACATTCTCAAAATCTTGAATGATTCTAAAGTCTTTGAAATACTCCATAGCTGCAGGATTAATTTTCAAATCCATGGATTTAATCACCCACAAAGAATCAATAATAAATAAGTCACCAGAAAACAAAGGTGCTTCATTAAAGCGTGGTTCTAATATGATGTCATAAATCTTTTGTCCATCTTCTATAAACACTGACTTTAAAAAGAATTTATAATTGACAAAAGCATTGATAGCAACTGGAGAAACCAAAGGTTTTGAACTCACTTTAGGCAACTCAATCAAATTCTGATATAAATCAAACTCTCCATCTTGAACTTTTTCAAAAAAGATATATGGATTGTATTCAATAGTTTGTGAGGGCAGAATACTATTAGGGTCAGAAAAATCAGCGCTTACAACAACTTCACTTGAAGACTTCTCAGAATAATCATGATGCGCAAGCACTTGCTCTTTAAAGGTAGAATTTGCTTTAAAACGGGTGATAGAATAAGATTCTATGAAATTCATCTTTTGCTTGCCCTCAGGTTCTTCATCACCTTTTAAAAACGGAATTCTGTTTTCTTTTTCTAGGGTAGTTTTAATATAGGTATTACACTGATAAGTTTCATATTGCCGCTGCATGTTCTTTTTATTGTCTATCACAGCCTTCATTACCTCTTTGGCAATATCTCTTTTATCGGCATAAATTTCAACCATATTCAAAGAGGTCGCTTCTTCAAAAAGAGTTATCTCAACTTCATTTATCGTTTTATCTACATCTATCGTATCTACTCTATCTGCAAAGCCCAGCATTGAAAAAGAAATAACTATTGGACCTTTATTCTCCACTTCTAGAAAGAAGTTTCCTTTGGCATTTGTTGGAACTCCGTAAGTCGTATTTTCAACTGCCACTCTAGCACCAGGAACTCCGTGTCCGTTTTCATCCACTACAACACCCTTAACCACATACTGCGCCTGCAGGCTAAAAGCCAAGAATAACAAACAAATGGAAAATAATAGTTTCATAATATTTATCGGACGCTCAAAAGTACTAAAAGTTACAGCAAAAAAAGAACCGTTTAAGACTAGCTCAAACGGTTCTTCTTCCAATTTTTATTTTCTATGCCTCCCAACCCAAAATTTCATCAATCGTGATGTACGAAATTGAGTGATAATTTGGTCGCGCTTCTTTATATATTTCTTTAGCAAAAGCAAGTCCTTTTTCTGATTTAGCCAGCTCTGTATAAATTGGCTGAAGGAATTTTCTTCGTCCAACTTTTATCAAGAATTTTTCCATGTCGGCATTGATTCCTTCATATCCTAATTTAATAGATAACACGTACCATTCAGCCATTATTTCTGAATTTCCACAATCACTAAAACCATAGGTTTTATCTAACATTGCTAAATCATCCGCATTCGCATCTGCAGGAATATGACGAATAAAATGCAACCACTCATGTGTTGACCAATCTTCTGGGATATTTAATTCTTCTCCTCTTTCAACTCCTGTTATCAACTCAACTTTTTGATCAACCTTCTCAAACTTATCTGAGTTAATTTTTACGCAATTATCAGGGATACCTTTTTCGTAAATCCATTCATTAGTATTGAATTCTAATTCATTTGGCACTAACAAATTATCCTCCAAATAAGCAACAAATTGCTCAGTTGTCAAGGTTTGGAATTCGTGATCATGGAAATATTCATTTAAAAACGCATCAAATTTTTCTCGACCAGCCAATTCTTCTAGTGTCTTCAAGAAGAACGCACCTTTTACATAAGCAATAGCAGTCATTCCGTCATCTGGGTTTCTACCATCTAAGTCTAGCTTTAAATGTGTATCTTCTGGATATTCTCCTGACAAGATATCATCATTCTCATATTCTAAGCCTTGGTATTCAATCTGCATTAACATATCAGCATATTCTTTACCATAAACTTGCTCCATGATTCTATTCTCAAAATAAACAGTAAATCCTTCATTCAACCAAAAATCATCCCAGGTAGCATTTGTAACTAAATTACCCGACCAACTGTGCGCTAACTCATGCGCCACGAGTGAAACTAATGATCTGTCTCCAGCCAAAATAGTAGGAGTAGCAAAGGTTAATTTCGGATTCTCCATTCCACCAAAAGGGAAAGATGGTGGCAACACAATTAAATCATATCTCCCCCATTTATATTCTCCATACAACTCTTCGGCAGCGATTACCATTTTCTCTACATCAACAAACTCATAAACACAAGCTTCAACCATTGAAGGCTCGCAGTAAACACCCGTTCTTTCTCCCAATGACGCGAACTCCAAATCTCCTACTGCTAAAGCAATTAAATACGAAGGAATTGGATTGTTCATTTCAAAAGAATACTTTCCTTCAGCATTCTTTTCTTTAGGATTATCAGCACTCATTACAGCCATTAATTGACTAGGAACTGTGATATCTGCAGAGTACGTAATTCTATTCCCAGGAGTATCTTGACAAGGAATCCAAGTTCTTGTTAAAATTGCTTGACCCTGCGTAAATAAATAAGGTTCTTTTTTACCAGCCGTTTGCTGTGGGCTTAACCATTGCAAGGCATTCGCTTCTGGTGAAGTTTCGTAAAAGATCTCAACAGTCTTTGTGTTTTCTGTAATATCAACAGTCATAGAAGCTCCTAAAAGCTCATCCATTTCGCCTAATTGAAAAGTCGTTTCTTCGCTTCCATTCAAAGTAACGTGATCGATATTCAAATTATAAACATCAAAAATCATTTGCGAAGCGCCTGTCAAGTTTTCAATATCATGACGAACCGATCCTTTTAAGGTCTTCGTTTCAAAATCAACATTTAAATCTAAATGAAGATGATTAGTGCGCACTTCAAACACGTTTGCATAAGAATGTTCATCAATAGGTTGAACTATGGAATCAGTTGAAGCTTCAATATCTTGATCATTTTCAACATTTGATCCACCGCAACTTGCAAGAATGGCAGCTATGCTGAATGTTAGTAGGTTTAATCTTTGTTTTGTCATTGTTTAAATGTCGTTTAGGCGCACAAAGATAATTTATAAAAGTTGTGCACCTTGAAAAAATTATCCGAAACGCCTATTAGAATCGTCAAAGAATCTGATTTATAAGATTAACGGATAATTAACTCAAAAATAATGCTCAAATAAGGCGTATATTTTTGACAAACGGTAGTGTGTTTAATTTTATTTTGGTTAATTTCACGGGCTTAAACAATTTAGGATTCTTATGAGTAATCACGCAATGCCTAATCAAAAAGAGCTTTTCGGGCATCCGATAGGTCTTTACGTTTTGTTCTTCACAGAAATGTGGGAACGATTTTCATACTATGGGATGCGTGCTATTTTGGTGATATACATGTTAGCAACTGTTGGACATGAGCATGGACCAGGATTAGGTTGGACAGAGAAAGAAGCATACATGCTATACGGATGGTATGTAATGCTTGTATATGTTATCTCTATTCCCGGCGGAATATTAGCCGACAAAGTTTTAGGACAGAAAAAAACGGTAATGCTTGGTGCAGCCATCTTAGTTTTAGGCCATGGTACTCTGGCTATTGAGGAAAGTTGGGCGTTTTTTACAGGACTTGGTCTAATTGTTTTAGGAGTTGGCTGTTTAAAACCAAACATATCTACAATGGTAGGTGGGCTTTATAAAAAAGGAGACATTAGAAGAGATAAAGGGTTTAGTATTTTCTACATAGGAATCAACCTAGGTTCACTCTTAGCGACATCATTTATCGGTTTAGTGGTGGCAAAATGGGGTTGGCATGCTGGATTTGGAATGGCAGGAATAGCAATGCTTTTAGGATTGTTAGTCTATATATTCGGACAAAAATACATCTCTCATGTTGGTAACAAACCAGTAAAAGAAGAAAATGGAGATGATGTTTCAATACTGCAACTTTTCATCAACTTAACAAAGTCACCTTTGCATTTAGTAATTGTTACGATTTTATTAGCCTTATCTATATATGCCGGTTTCACTTTTGAAGGTATCGACCATTGGGGGTACGGAGCACTATTTATATTCATTTCTCTAGTTACAGGAATGATGATGATGATTTATAAAAGTCTTGAAAACAAAGTAATGAAAGACCGTTTCTTGGTATTACTTCTATCGTTTTTAATAGTTATCGTTTTCTGGGGCGCTTTTGAGCAAGCTGGAGGCCTTATGAGCGTTTACACTGAAACAAAGACAGACAGAATGTTATTCGGCTGGGAAGTTCCCACTCCAATGTTTCAAGGTTTAAATGCAGGATTCATTTTATTACTAGCGGTTTGGATTGCTAACATTTGGGCAAAACGAAAACTTAAAAACAAAGAAGCATCTGCTCTTTTCAAAATGGCTGTTGGAACAATTATCATGGGACTCGGATTTGTATTTATGGTTTTCGCAGTAAGAGATTATGAAACCTATGGTAAATCATCAATGATTTGGTTGATTTTGGCCTACTTGTTCCACACTATTGGAGAATTGAGTTCTTCTCCAGTATCGCTATCTTTCATAACAAAATTAGCACCAGTCAAATATGCTTCACTCATGATGGGAGTTTATTTTGCTGCAACTGGTTTAGGAGGTAAAGTTGCAGGTATACTTGGAGAAAAATCTTCAGAATTTGGTGAATACACCATCTTTACAGGAATTACAATATTTACCGTAGCTTTTGGACTCCTCGTAATAGCACTTTTAAAACCACTTAAAAGACTTACTCACGGCGCTGAAGACAATGAAGGCACAGTCAATGAAGAGGCTGAGGGATTTGAGCTAGCTGACGAAGAAAATTAAAACAAGAAAAAAGAAAACATACGAATCACCATGCAAGGAAATTCACAAGACAACTTTTTTGAATCTAAAGTACTAGGCCACCCGGCAGGACTTTTTGTATTGTTCTTTACTGAAATGTGGGAACGTTTCTCTTATTATGGAATGAGAGCCTTACTAATTCTATTCTTAACCAGTTCAATTGGTTTAGGTGGATGGGATTGGTCAGTTATGCAAGCCATGTCTCTTTATGGTACGTATACCGCAATGGTTTACCTAACTCCTATTTTAGGAGGTTTCATTGCCGATCAAATTATAGGATACAGAAAAGCCGTTGTAATTGGAGCTTTATTAATGACACTTGGGCATGGTGCCATGGCTTTGGAAAGCGAAATGACCATGTACCTTGGAATCGCTTTACTAATTCTTGGTAACGGATTCTTTAAACCAAACATGACTTCTATCATTTCTCATATGTACAAAGATGTACCAGAGAAAAAAGATGGAGCTTACACTATCTTTTACATGGGAGTGAACGCTGGTGCCTTCTTAGGAATCATGCTTTGCGGGTACATTGGAACTAATGTTTCTTGGAGCTACGGTTTCGGTTTAGCTGGAATCTTTATGTTCTTAGGAATGTTACAATTCATGTTCGCTCAAAAGATTTTAGGATCAGTAGGATTAAAACCGATCAAAGGGGCAGTAGGCGCATTAGAAGCTGACGAAGTTTCTACTAAACCAACAAACGAAGAAACTATTGATGATTTAGGTGAAACTGTGCAAAAGGATACACCATTAGGTAAAGGTGATAAATACAATCCATTCACTTTAGTTGACAGAGTTTTAATGTGGGTAAGTGCAATAATTGCAGTTGTATGGATTATCAATGATCCGGTATCTAAAATTGGAGGATACAACCTATTTAATTTTTACGTTGGAACTTTAGACGGAGCATCTTTCATGATTTTAATTGCGCTGGGGCTTTTCCTATTCCTAATCATTTCAAGGATCCTTAGATACGGAACGGTTGTTAGGGATAAAATGATTGTAGTTGCAATATTTGCGTTTTTCACAGTATTCTTCTGGGCTGCCTTTGAGCAAGCTGGTGGAACAATGACGCTATTTGCTGCTGATTTTACAGATAGAATAATGGCAGGCGGTTATGCAACTTTATTCATTATAATCGATTTAATTATTACCGTAGTTCCTATAGCGATTATTTCATGGGTACTAATTAAATTATTTGCTAAGACATTTAAAAAATATGCGCTCTCAAATATAATCTTGGCAGCATCATTCATTTTCATTTGGGGAATTGTAATCTGGAAAATCGACAGAAACTTATCTTCTAAAGCTTATGTTGTATCATACCAATCCGTAGCAACAACAGAAATTGATCCTGACACTAATGAATTGATTGAAGTAGAACATGCAGTTTATGTTGGGTCAGGCGAATTCAAACCAGATGACGTTGTTTCAACCAAAACGACTAAAATTATTGAGCCTGTTGAAATGTCAATAGGACAGTCATTCTCTATTGTAGAAAAGAAAAGAGGCGGATTTAAATACCTAGACGAAGAAGGATTAGAATCCTACAGAGACCGAATGATATTTGATAGTCAGAGTCCAAAAATTCTGAATGCAACTGTAATGGAAGTTAAAGAAAATGAAGTCGAGATTGAACCTACTTGGTTCGGAATTTTAAATTCGTTATTCATTATTATGTTTGCTCCCTTATTTAGTAAATTGTGGGAAGGAAGATTCAACCCAAGAGGACCAGTTAAATATGGTCTTGGTCTCATTTTATTAGGGGCAGGATTTGGTGCATTAGCTCTGGGTGCACAAGGCTTAGGTCAACTAGACGCCAATGGAAATGTAGTTCTGGTGAGTGTCTGGTGGCTAACTATTGCCTATTTGTTCCATACCCTGGGTGAGTTATGTTTATCTCCGGTTGGATTATCATACGTTTCCAAATTAGTTCCTGGCAGAATGATTGCGTTCATGTTTGGAGTTTGGTACTTAGCAGTAGCAATTGGAAATAAATTAGCCAGCCTAGTTGGAGGAATGGTTGAAGAGATAACGAAAGACTACTCTCTTTCTACCTTCTTTATGATATTTACCATCATACCTATTGGGATGGGAGTACTAGCAATACTATTAACACCTGTCATTAAGAAGTTTATGCATGGGGTCTACTAAACCTCAGTATGTATATAAAACTAAAAAAGCCTTCTCAAATGAGAAGGCTTTTTTTATTCCTCGAATTATATATGCTTATAAAAATCTGCTCTTATCAATATCTAACCAACTTAAGATAGAGTTACAAAACATGTTCTCTACATCTTGACTTGGTATGTCACTTTCTTCAATAAATTTTCCGACTTCAAGATCACCTAGCGGGAACGGATAATCTGTACCTAGACAAACCTTTTCAGAACCCTGTACTTTTAAAATGTATTTCAATAAATCAATGTCATGCGTAATACAATCTGTCCAGAATTTTCCTAAGTATTCTCTTGGGTTTACAGGATTATCAATCGCCACCAAATCTGGTCGACAATTAAAGCCATGCTCTATTCTACCCATTGTTGGAATAAAAGATCCCCCCGCATGCGATAGCAAAACACGCAAGTTAGGCAATCGCTCCATCACACCTCCAAAAATTAAAGAGCACATAGCTCTAGAAGTCTCTGCAGGCATCCCTACTAACCATGGCAACCAATATTTTTCCATACTATGAAACCCCATCATCTCCCAAGGATGAATCATAATAGCTATTCCTAACTTCTCACATTCTTGAAAAATTGGAAAAAACTCGGCTTCACTTAAGTTCTTATCATTAATATTTGATCCTATTTGAATACCATCAATGTTCAGTTCATTTTTCAAGCGGTGTAATTCTTGAATTGCCAATTGGCTATCTTGCATTGGAATCGTTCCTAATGCCACATAATTTTTTGGATACTTGGCTTGTAAATCAGCCACATGATCATTTAAAAAACGACTTAACTCCAAACAATCTTTCCCTTCTGACCAGTATGAAAACATAACAGGAACGGTACAAACTACTTGTACTTGAGTATTGAACTCTTCATACTCTTTGATTCGGATATCTGCATCCCAACAGTTCTCTTCTATTGTTCTGAAATACTGATTCCCTTTCATCATATCCGCTTTTCCGGCTTGTGCAGATGAGGGTTTTAACCAAATAAAATCACCGTAACCAAATTTAGCCGTCCAATTAGGCATTTCTGGCGGCAAAATATGTGTGTGCATGTCTATTTTCAGCATTTCTTGTCTTTTTTTAATTTTTTTGAAATTAACGATTTTTACTTCTTTCTCAGTTTAATAAACTTTTTGATTTTATCATTCTCAATTAAAACCGTGAGATTATACTGCGACAACTTCCATTCTCCATCAATTAATTGAACTACACCAGAACCCCTGCAACCTTCCATCCAAGTTTCAAGCGACTCATCAAACCAGTATGTTTTTCCATCAGGAGAATGTCCCCAATTCCTGTTTGAAGGTTTAAAATCCCAAGCTTGCTTTTTTTCAAGGAAAAATGGTTCGCAAAACTTTCTAAACGCTGTTTTAGACCATCTCTCAGAAGGATCTGTACCCAAATAGAAGAAGTCATCATTCATAAAATCAAATACCGCCTCTAACTCAACAGCTGCAATATCTTTGTGCCATTTATTCATAAGCCGATTCAACTCTTTAATGTTGTCTTTGTTTGAAGGCGCTTGATCTACAACATCTTCACCACACACAACATTATCAGTAGATAAAATGGTTTGCACCAACATTTTACCTTCCTTTTCTATCCATGTGTAATGATCGATTCCACAATGCGAATATTTTCCATTGTAATAAAACATGAACTCAACCTTAACTGTATAAATCTGTGGCGCTACCTCTAGGGCTATCATTGAATGTATTTTCTCTTGATACATCCCCGACTTAAACTGTGGGCAAACACCTAAAAAATCGCCCAATTCAAAACCAAAAGTGGTGTCTTTCCCCACATGCATCACGTAAGCATCATCATGAAAAAATGAGCTCACTTTTGCCGAATCACCTGCATTTAAGTATCCATATAATTGCTTTGTATTGTCTATTAAATATTGCTGAGCTATACTTTGATGCGTAAACATCAATAAAACTGCAACTCCTAATACTTTCAAACCTTTTAACATAACTATCTACCAATTATCATTGGAGCTAAAAATATTAAGAAACATCTGTTATTTTTGCAATTCGATAATATAATTAATTATGAAAATGAAAAATTGGTTGGTTGCCGCAGGGATAATTTCCTCATTATCAGTAAATGCGCAAGATTCAAGAAAAATAGATTTTGTTGAATATGATTTAGATAATGGGATGCATGTAATCTTGCATGAAGATCACTCTACTCCTATTGCTGCTGTTACTATTTTGTATCACGTTGGTTCAAAAAATGAAAATGTTGGAAGAACAGGGTTTGCTCACTTCTTTGAGCACTTAATGTTTGAAGGAACTACAAATATTGATAGACATACTTATGACAAGTTTGTTGAAAGTGCTGGTGGAACTTTAAACGCAAACACGTCACAAGACAGAACATTCTACTACGAATTGTTGCCTTCAAATCAGTTAGAACTTGGTTTATGGTTAGAATCTGAAAGATTGCTTCATGCAAAGGTAGAAGACATAGGAATTGAAACTCAAAGAGAAGTTGTAAAAGAAGAGAAAAGACAACGTATGGATAATCAACCTTACGGTTCATTAATGTATGAGGTTTTTAGAAGAGCTTACAAAGAGCATCCTTACAAATGGGTTCCAATTGGATCAATGGAAGATTTAGATGCGGCTCAAGAAGAAGATTACGTTAACTTTTACCGTACTTTCTATGTGCCACATAACGCAACATTATCTATTGCAGGTGACATTGATATCGAGCAAACGAAAAAATGGATTGATGCTTATTTTGGTACCATTCCAAATGGCGACAAACTTGATATCTATAGAGATAAAGAATTTTTAACATTAGAGAAATTCCAAGAAAAATATGACGCAGCCTTAAGAGGTAGAGCTACATCAAAAGACTTTATGGGCGATTGGCACAACAACATGCCTACTGAAGAGTTCATTGCCAAGTATTTTCCTAAAGCCTCTGAAGAGCAACACCCAGTTCCGAGACCTACGATTAAAGAAGGAATGTTACAGGAAGAAATTAGAGATACGGTTTACGACAACATTCAGCTTCCTGCTGTAATTATGGCGTACAGAATTCCTGAGTTAAAACATAAAGATCACTACGCAGTAGAAATGTTGAGTATGTTATTGTCTCAAGGAAACAGCTCTAGATTCAATAAAAACGTGGTTGAAAAACAACAAAAAGCAATGGCTGCATTTGCATTTCCTTTTGGATTAGAAGATCCAGGAATTATGTTATCTCTTGCCTTAGCCAATGTTGGTGTAGATCTTAAAGATCTTGAAGATGCCTTAGACGCAGAAGTTGAGAACACTCAAAATGAATTGATCTCAGATGAAGAGTTTGAGAAATTGAGAAACATGGTTGAAAGCGATTTCATTTCATCTAATTCAACAATGGCCGGAATCGCCGAGACATTAGCAAATTACCACGTTTATAATGGTTCTACTGATTTAATCAATACTGAAATTGAGAAATTTATGTCAGTAACAAAAGAAGACATCATGAGAGTTGCGAAAACATACTTTGTTGAATCAAACAGAGTAATTCTTTACTACTTACCAAAAGAACCACAAAACTAATTTGAGACTAAGAGATTAAAAAAAATTATATGAAAAAGAATATTTTAATAGCCGCTTTTACCCTCTTATTCGCTTTTGGGTCATTAGCACAGATAGACAGATCGGTTACACCAAAACCACAACCGAACCCTGAAATTAAAATCAACATTCCGGATGTAATCACAACGGAAAACGGATTAAAAGTAATCGTGGTAGAAAACCACAAACTTCCTAAAGTTTCGTTCAATCTTTATGTGGATTATCCCATAATGACAGAAGGAGACAAGTCAGGAATGAGTGATGTTTTCGGTCAACTTTTAAGCTCTGGAACCACCACCACAAGCAAAGATGATTTTGATGCAAAAATTGATTACATGGGAGCAACAGTTGCTACCAATTCTAGAGGATTTTTTGCTTCGTCATTAAAAAAGCATACACCTAAAATGTTAGCTTTATTAAGCGAAATGATTACGGCTCCTGCTTTTCCTCAGGATGAGTTTGACAGAATCGTAAAACAAAACGTTTCAGCTTTGGCCTCAGAAAAATCTAACCCAGACGCAATGGCAGGTAATGTTGCAGGCGTTGTCAATTATGGAGCAGATCATCCCTACGGTGAAGTTACTACTGAAGCAACACTTGGAAATATCACCTTAGATGATATCAAAAGTCACTACAAAAATTATTTTGTTCCCAACATGGCTTATTTAGTTATTGTTGGAGATGTGACCCAAGAAGAGGCAAAAACTTATGTCGATAAATATTTCGGTTCTTGGAAACAAGGAAAAGAGTCTAAAACTGCAGCCTTCACCTCTCCTACTTCTGAAGGAAACAATGTATACTTCGTTGATAAGCCAGGAGCAGTTCAATCTAGAATAACGATCACACACAACTTGGACTTAAAGCCAGGTCATGAAGATGTTATCAAATTAAAAGTATTGAACCAGATTTTGGGAGGTGGAAGTTTCTCTGCGAGATTAATGTCCAACTTAAGAGAAGATAAAGCTTATACTTATGGTTGTTACTCTTCATTTTCTCCAGACGTAATCAAAGGATCATTTTCTGCAGGTGGAAACTTCAGAAACGAAGTGACAGACAGTGCAATCGTACAAATCATTGCTGAAATTGAAAAAATCGCGCAAAACCCAGTTACAGATAAAGAACTAGAGCTAGTTAAAAACAGTATGACTGGAGCATTCGCAAGATCTTTAGAGCGTCCTGAAACCATGGCACAGTTTGCTTTGAATACGGTTCGTTATAACTTGCCTAAAGATTACTACGCTACTTACTTAAAAGCAATTGAAAGCGTAACTAAAGACGATTTATTGGCGGTGGCTAAAAAATATTTACGCCCAGACAATTTGAATATTATCGTGGTTGGAAACGAAGAAGTAGCAGAAAAGCTGTCTGTTTTTGATAACAATGGCGGAACTGAATTCAAAAATGCTGAAGGTAAAGAACAGATCAAATTAAAAGCGGTTCCTGCAGGAGTTACAGCAGAGTCTATCGTTCAGAAATACATGTATCAATCTTTATCTGTGAACAACAAAGCCGATTTCGATAAAAAAATGAAGAAAATTGGATTTGTAATGAAAGTTCAGAAAGCCTTTGTTGAAGCAATGAATGCTGACTTAATCATGACAACATATGCAGGAACGCCTAATAAAACAGCTACACAAGTGAAGGCTAATATGGGAACAGGTTTAATGACTGTTCAAAAAGAATATTTCAATGGTGAATCTGGAGGCTCTTTTGTAATGGGGCAAGGAAAAACGAAATTTGAAGGAGAAGAATTGGAAAAGAAAAAGAAAAGTAATTCCTTCTTATTTAGCCAAAAGAACTATTTCTCAGATGACAATTACACAATTGATTTAATGGGAATAGATGAAATTGACGGCAAAGAGTATTACAAAATGAAAGTTTCTAAAAAAGATAGCGAAGACTTTGCTTACGAGTATTACTCGGTTGAGACAGGCTGGCTTGTTATAGAAGAATCATTTTCTAAAGATGATGATGGAAATGCCGTTTCTGCCAAAGTAATGTACAAGGAATATTATGATGTCAAAAAAGGAATCATGATGCCTAAGAAGACCGTTATTGATCAAATGGGTCAACAAATGGAATTCGTAGTGCAGGAAGTAGTCATAAAAAAGAAACCAAAATCTACCGCATTTGACGGAGACTTTAAATAATTAAAAAGCCTTGCATTCAGCAAGGCTTTTTTTTATCTTATCCTCATGAAAACAATAGCACTACTTTTATCTTCATTGCTGGTTGCCTTTGCATTTAGTCAGGCAAATACTATTGACTATGAAACTGTACATGAAAAGAAGAAAGAATTTGTGAACGGAGTAATAATTGAAAAAAAGTTTATTAATAAGGTAGGCGAAGCCTTAGATTTTGGTGAACTCTATCTAAGATCTGGCAAGCATGATTACTTTATCAAACTGGCTGACAGCTCGGTTAAGAAAGATGAATTAATGGCTATTCTTGGGCTCAAAAAAAGGTTTAAAGTTGCTTTCAAAGAAGGACTTTGGGACACAGACTCGCCTAATGTTCAAAGCAGAACCGGAGAATATGTGGTTATTCTTGAAATCCTTTAATAGCTTAGATTTCTGGATTTATCGAAATGTTAACAAAATCTTCATATAAAACTTACGTTTTCAGTAATATAAGTCGTAATTTTGAAAGGTTACCTTTTACAAGGTGAATTGAAAAAATGAAAAAACTCTTGCTCATAGGATTATTGTGTCTTAGCTATTCTGGCTTTGGACAAGTTATATTTCTTGAAACCTTCACTAATGCAGATGGAACTGTCACAGGTTTTGATGACATAGGAGGAGTTGCATGGGTTGCAGATTGTTTTTATTGCGCACCTGCCACTGCGACTGACTACAACCAGGTTGAAGGAAACTTATTAGAAAATAGAGATTCAAATGGTCCGGCATACTGGACTACAAGTGACATAGACATCTCGACATGTACAGAAGGAATCACCATATCATTGGACATTTCTGAAGTAGGGACTTTAGAAGGACTTGGAGTAACTTGTGCCGGAGGATGCTCTGCCACAGATATTATTAAACTAGAAGTATCATACGATTCTGGCGTAAGCTGGGTTCCTTTTTCTGACGCTATAAACGGCACTACATCAACAGCTGCAATCGCGTGTAATTGTGGTGGATGTGGAGCACCTACTACTACCTACCCTGTCGTTTGGTGTGGTGACACATTATTCGGTCCAACCATTGCAACTGATGATTTCACATCTAACACCTTTAACGATTGCGTAAGTGTGGGTATTTCAAACACATTGCAAATCAGAACCACTACTATGGTTTGGGCCGGATCTGAATACTTACAAATAGATAATGTTTCTTTAACCTGTACTAACTGTGCCTTGCCAGTAGAGATTGGTTTATTTGAAGCAGAAAGAATAGATAACATTGTTGATTTAAATTGGAAGACCTTAAGTGAAACCAACAATAAAAAATTCAATATTCAACGATCTACGGATGGAAAAATATTCGAAAAAATTGGTTCTACCAAAGGAAGCATTAACGCAATGCATCAAATTGAATATCAATTTATTGATAAAAATCCTCTAAATAGATCTGTCGTTTATTATCGCTTAGAACAAGTAGATTTAAACGGGAAGAAAAAATACTCAGAGGTAAAAACTGTACTTTACAGAGAAGCAGATATTTATCATGACGGAACTAACCTTCAAATATCGTTTGATCAAAAACAAAATAGAACTTATAACCTCAATATTTACAACCTCTCCGGACAACTTGTCCATAATCAAGTTGTGAATACCGACTCAAATGTGAAATGGTCAAAATCTGGGTTTTACATAGTTGAAATTCCGGAAATTAATTTCAGAAAGAAAATTTTAGTCCCTTAGTCAACAATTACTAGGCATTATTCAATTTTTTACTGTTAATAAAAATAAAACAGGAGTCCACTTAAACCCCTTAAAATAAGCTATCTTTGTTAAGATGGATGACAAAAAATTCAATAGCACTAAAAAAAGGAGCTTAATTCCAAATGCGAATCCAATTGCAGGAGAAATGGGTAAACTTCCGCCACAAGCAATTGAGGTAGAAGAAGCTGTTCTAGGAGCCATGCTTTTAGAGAAAAATGCAGTCAATGATGCTATTGATATCCTTCATGCAGAAAGTTTCTATAAAGTTGAACATCAAAAAATATTTGGTGTCATTCTAGAACTGTTCGGTAATTCAGAGAACATTGACATCCTTTCTGTTACTGAAAAACTGAGAAAAAATGGAGACCTTCAATTAGTTGGTGGACCAGGCTATATTGCCTCTCTAACCAACCGAATAGCTTCTGCTGCGCACGTTGAATATCACGCAAGAATCATATCAGAAAAATTCATTTTAAGATCTTTAATCGAAGTCTCTTCTGAGGTAATTAAAAACTCTTATGACGAAACTAAAGATGTATTCAACGTATTGAATGAAGCTGAAGATGGTTTATTCAAAATTGCAGAGGGAAACCTAAAAAAAGGATATTCTAATGTTAAAGATTTAGTAAAAGAAGCAACCGAAGAAATTGAAGCGGCTTCAAAAAATAAAGACGGGGTTTCTGGGGTTCCAACTGGATTCACAGACCTAGATAGATTAACTTCTGGTTGGCAAAAATCTGACATGATTGTTTTGGCCGCAAGACCCGGAATGGGAAAAACTGCCTTTGTACTTTCAATGGCTAGAAATACGGCTGTTCAGTTTGGTCAAGGTGTAGCAATTTTCTCACTTGAGATGTCAAATGTGCAACTGGTGAAAAGGATGATGGCCATGGAAACTGGTATTTCATCTGAGAAATTCAGAAAAGGATTTTCTGATGAAGCAGATTGGGAAACCTTGCACAATAAAATTTCAGGATTAGCAGATGCTCCTATTTACATAGATGACACTCCTGCCCTATCCATTTTCGAATTACGTGCGAAATGTCGTAGAATGAAAATGCAACATGATATTCAACTCGTAATCATTGATTATTTGCAACTAATGACTGCCGGAATTAAAGGTGGAAACAGGGAGCAAGAAATATCTACTATCTCAAGGTCGATTAAAGAAATTGCAAAAGAATTGAACGTGCCAATGATTGCACTGTCTCAGCTGTCAAGATCAGTTGAAACAAGAGGTGGTGATAAACGTCCAATGCTTTCAGATTTACGTGAATCTGGTGCAATTGAGCAAGATGCCGATATGGTTTGCTTCATTTATCGACCAGAATATTACGGTTTAATAGAAGATGAAAACGGAATGCCTACTGATGGAGTTGGCGAGATTATTGTAGCTAAACACAGAAATGGTTCATTAGATACTGTTCGTTTGAAGTTCGTCAAAGAGTTAACACGTTTTGATAACTTGGATGCTTTTGATTCAATGGACTATGGAAGTGGATTCTCTCCTAATAAAGAATTTGAGTCTAACGCAGATACGATTACGCTTGGGAGTAAAATGAATGATGATGATGACCTGCTAACAAATATAGATGACGAAGTTCCTTTTTAATATCATATTTTTTGCAACACTTTTGTTGCCTTCTAAAGCAGATGCGTCTACCATCTTGGTTCCTATGGATGAAACTCAAAAGAATCATCTTAAAGCCTATGGTGTAGCTTTTTGGGTACTAGAAAATGATGTCGTAATGGAATGGCTGCTCAACTATAGAGGTGGAAGTTTTTTATTCCCTCACAGCCAACTTATTGAAGAAGAGTTAGTGATTAAAGGGGTGTCATACGCTATTGTTCCAGATCAAAAGATTCAACAAATCAAATCACAGATTGCAAGCCCTGAAGTAAACATGGAGGTTGTCCAATTAGAAACAGCTCCTAAAATTGCCGTTTACACACCAAGCGGCAAACAACCTTGGGATGATGCAGTTACCATGGTATTAACGTATGCCGAAATTCCTTATGACGAAATCTATGACTCTTCTGTTGTTGTTGGTCAACTTCCAGAATATGATTGGTTGCACTTGCATCATGAAGATTTTACAGGTCAATATGGAAAGTTCTATAAAAACTATCATACTCAATCTTGGTACCAAAAACAGGTAAAAGACAATGAAAAAATGGCAGCAATGCTAGGTTTTGAAAAAGTATCTGAATTAAAAAGAGATGTAGCTGTTAAAATAAAACAATTTGTTGCAGGTGGCGGCTTTCTTTTCACCATGTGTAGCGGAACTGATAGTTATGACATTGCCCTGAGTGCACAAAATACTGACATCTGTGAACACATGTATGATCACGACCCGGCTGAACCTAACTTTCAATCTAAAATAGATTATACTCAATCTTTGGCCTTTAAAGATTTTACAATCGTAAAAGATCCAATGGAATATGAATATTCTGATATTGATGGAACCAAGGATCACAGAGTTCCTGAAAATCAAGATAAATTTTTCTTATTTGAATTTTCTGCCAAATGGGACGTTGTGCCAACCATGCTCTGTCAAAACCACACGAAAGAAATAGATGGGTTTATGGGACAAACAACTGATTTCAGAACTGAGTTTATAAAACCAGAAGTTTTAATAATGGGTGAAAACAAAGCCATGGGAACCGCTAGATATATTCACGGAGAATTTGGCGAAGGAACTTGGACTTTCTATGGAGGACATGATCCTGAAGACTATAAACACTTTGTTGGCGACCCTCCAACAGATTTAAATTTACATCCAAACTCACCTGGATACCGATTAATATTAAATAATGTCTTATTTCCTGCTGCTAAAAAGAAAAAAAGGAAAACTTAGACCTTCCCAAAAATAAATGAAACTCTCTACTACTTTACTCTCAATAATTACCTTCCTTACTTTTTTTTGTAACGACTACAATTGTCATGCGCAAAACATTTCTTGGAATAATTTTCGCGGAAACAACATGGTCAAAAAAGGAGACTTTGACAGAGGTCTCTACTTTTACAGACAAAGCTTAAAGAAAGATCCACTCAACTATAAAGCCAACAAAGAAATTGGAAGAATGTACTTGTATACCTATCAAGTGTTTGATTCAGCATTTTTCTATTTAGATAAAATGATTGCTTTAGAAAAAAAAGACTCCAATTATTACGACTACTTTGATTACGCAAATGCCTTGAGACTTTCAAATCAACCTGCAAAGGCTATTCCATATTATCAACTTTTTTATAACGGATTTGTAAAGGGTAAAAAATTAGACTCTCCTGAGCTAGAAGGATTCATTTCTGACAACTTAAAATTTTGTGAGAACGCGATTAAATTGGCTCAAAATCCGAACAACATTATATCGGTTTACAATATGGACTTCTTTATTAACTCAAAAGAAAGTGAATACACACCTGTAATGGTTGAAGAAGACTCAACTTTAATGTACAACGCCAGGTACAAAGATTTAAAAAGCGAAAAGCAATTCGCAGATTATCAATACATGGAAAACGTTTACTATTTCGACTTAAAAGAGTCTGTTGCATCAACTTTTGACGAGAATTTAGGTCAAGGAAGTCACCATGCGGTAGTAAGTAAAAACTTAGGCTCTGACACCATTCTCTTGTTTTACCAAAATATTTTATGGGTAGGATCTAGTTTTCAAGAAAGACTTGCAGATCAGAAACCATTACCTGAAAATTTAAACGATTTTTATTTTCAACCACACGGAATATTTACAAGAGATAATAAAACCTTCTATTTCTCTGCCATGAAAACAGAATCTGACAATTTAGATATCTACGAGTCTAATTTGAAATCAGACGGAACTTGGTCTGACCCAGTAAAAATTAAAGGCGGTATCAATACAGATAAAGCAGAAGATAGTCCCTTTTTATCTAAAGACGGTAAAACCCTATATTTTTCTTCAAAAGGTCATAACAGTTCTGGCGGATACGACATTTTCAAAAGTGAATTCAAAGATGGCGAATGGTCAACACCTGAAGCATTACCTGTTCCTTATAATTCAGCAGGTGACGACATTTATTTTGTACTAAGTGAAAACGAAAAATATGGATACTTGTCTTCAAACAGAATGGGTGGATTTGGAAGAATGGATATTTACAAAGTTCAATTAACACCAGTGCCTACATTTGATTGTCCAGATTATGAAAATATTGAGTTATTAGTAGAAATGGACTTATCTGAAAGCATAGATACCAACTCGGTCCCATTATCTTATACTTGGATTTTTGAAGACGGGGAAAGACATCAAGGTGTAAAAACTTCAAAAGTTTTTAGATCACCAGGGCATCACATAATTCGAGTTGACATTGCCGATCTTGAAGGTAAGCAGGTTGAAAAAGAAGAAATTTACGAAGAGGTCATTATTGACAGTGTAAACTTTATTGGATTTAAGTCTAATCGCTACTACGAACTGGGTGAAACGGCTCAATTAGACGCCTCTGTTTCTTACATAGAAGGTTATAAAATGACCAACTTTTTCTGGAAAGTGGACAACGTTGTTCTCGATTTAGATACTGCGATATTAAACCTTGAATTAACAGAAAATCGACCATATCAAGTTGAATTGCAAGTTTTTGGCACAAATGGTTCAGAAATGATTTCTTGGTGTCAAACTGACTCGATCTTTATTAAAGAAAAGTCAGACACAACAAACAATGATTTTGCCAGCAATGACAATAACGACAACAATCAAAACAATTCAGATACTTCAAATAATGTAGACGACAATAACAACAATTTCATAAATACTGACTCAGTTGATACGATTTTAAATTCTAACAATATAATAACTGACTTAGATATCAAACCTATTTATTTTGGATTTGATAAATCAAACCTCACGAATAAGTCTATCCGAGAATTAGATCAACTTATCGAATATTTAAATGCCAACCCAAGTGCAAAGGTTATTTTAGAGGGCCACACTGATGCTATGGGTAGCAATCAGTACAATTTAGATTTGGCAAAAAAGAGGATCGAAAGTGCTTTGGCTTATTTAAAATCTAAAAATATTGATCAAAATAGAATTATAAAAACAGTTAGCAAAGGAGAATCTGATCCTGCCGCTCCAAACACTTTAGCGGATGGGTCTGATAATTTTAACGGTCGTAAAATGAACCGAAGAGTAGAATTCACGATTGTAAAGTAAATGCTTATGAAAACCTTAATAATTACATTATTAGTTATCTCACCAGTATTCAGCTGGACTCAAATAACACCATCCAACTATGAAAACATAGATTTCCTAATGACATTTGGAAAAGAGGCGGATGCAATATGGGGTGATGATGACAACTTACAAATTCATTTTTTTGTAGTACCAAAGCAAGAGAAATCCCCTGTATACATACGTGTTTACGATCCTGATACCGGAGGGAAATTTGACACTAAAAACGGCAGCTTTAATACATCTTGTAAGTTTTCACTTTACGCAGGTAGAGGCGTCCACTCTACTAAAGCAGCTCGACTTACAAATCCTGCTCCAGGTTATGATAGCGGTAAATTAATCGCTTCTGAAACTTTTGGACAAAGCGCAGAGTATGACGATAAATGGTTCACTTTTGGTCCTTTAAATCCTAGTGAAGGAGAATATTCTGACGAGTTTGGAGGATACATTTTCAAAATGATTTGCAAAGGCGAAAAAGGTGATGACGGAAATGCTTACCGCTATGCTTTAAGTTATAGTAAAAACGAAAACATATTTGTTGAAGATGGCAATATTTTCACCTATGAAATGTGTTTTAAACTTAAAAAGAAAGCTACAGAAACAGCTCATGTATACCCATTCATTAAGGATAATATTCTAGCGATAACTCAAAAGAATTTTGACGCAGACAATGATCTATTTATGAGAGTCACATCAGTTGCTCGAAAATTGGTTCCAGCAACAACTAGTGCTGACGGAAAATGGTCTTCAAATAAATACGAAATCAAAGCAAAAGAGGTGAATACAACGATTGACGTTCAAATGGTCAAAAAATCAAATGCAGAAAATGACATGGTGATTTATATTTTGAATCAATATAATGTTGCTATGCCGCTCTTTTCAGTTCCTATTGGAGGTAAACCCAAATACAAGCACAATTTAAAAGTTAAAACTAACTTTTAATGAAATTTATTCTTGCCCTTTTCTTTTTTACAACCAGCCTTTGTTTTGGACAACTTTATAATTTCGAAAACTTCCAAGAAGACCAGCTGAACGCCAATTTCTTTTATGATTTTGACCAAAGTTCTAATGGCGAACTTTACATTGCATCCTCTAAAGGGTTAATCAACTATAATGGTTTTGATTTTAAAATTTACAATGAGCAAGATTCATTAATTGATGAATTCGTCAATAAAATCTTTGTTGATTCTAAAGACAATATTTGGCTTTCTTACTACAAAGGCGGCCTATCTTTTTGGCCTAAAAACAAAAGTATAGAGCATATTGATAGCAATCTATTTGTTTACGATATTTTTGAAAATGATAAAAATGAGATTTTCATTTCGGCTGAACGTGGCGCTTTCAAAGTTGTAGACAAGAAATTAGAAAAAAATAAGACCTATAAAAATGCGGTAAAAATTGATGCTGTTTCTGCAAATGTCCAACTTTTACTTTCTGAAGAGAATAACCTTTATTTTTTGGAGAATGGTAAAAAATCAGTCTTTTTAGATTCTGCCGTTGTAGATTTTTCAGTTTCTCCAGATGGGTATCCTTTTTTCTATTATAAGTCAGACCGAATAAGCATATACTCCAAAGGAGATGATGGACTTCCTCATTACGAAGAATCATTTTCGTTAAAAGAATTAGCAATAGAATCTGACATTACTTCAATAACCATGTCCAAACGAAAAGCAATAATTGGGACAGAGAAAAACGGTTTATTTGAAGTTTATCTTAACCCCGGATATCAGTCATTCTCAATCCAGAATTTTACTTTAGAAAATGGTATTGGAGTTGAAAAAATCAATTGCCTTTTTCTTGATCGTGAAAAAAACTTATGGATAGGATCTTATGGTGACGGAATCTCAATGATTCCGAATAAAAGAATTTCTAGACATGCCTTATCTGCCGATAGAAATGAAAATCAAATCAATAAAATAGAATACTTCAAAGGTGAATTAATCATAGGAACCGGAAAAGGGTTACGTTACTTAAAGGATTCAGAAAACCCTTTTATCAAAGGCTTCGAAGACAAGTCAATTCACTCATTAACAACAAAAGGAGACACCCTATGGGTAGGTACCAACAACGGCCTTTATTATCTCCACAACAACAAAGTAGAAAAGCTACATTTCCCATTACTTAGACAGCAACCAAGACATATTAACTCAATACAATTTGATGGTAATAGCATTTTTGTCGGAACCAATAATGGGCTTTTTTCATATGATTTTGAAACCCAAAGTGCACTATTAATAACGAACGCTGATGGTTTGGCTCACAATGTAATAGAACATTTTATCATTGATAGAAATCGTACCTTTTGGTTTGATTCACCTAACAGTCCTATCTACTCCTATAACGGAGGGGAGTTTACCTACCATAAAAATATCGAAGGATTTAACAGCTTTAACCTTACTGAAATAATTGAAAAAAAGAATGGTGAAATTTGGTTCGGAACGTCAGGAGATGGACTATTCGTCTATAAAAACGGTGACTTTCACAGCTATACTTCTAGTAACTCAGGTCTTTTTTCAGATTACATTTATTTCTTAAATGAAACTAAGGATGGCAAAATTATTTGTGGACATAAATCGTCCTTGACAATAATCGAAACATCAACAAACGAGCTCAAGTTTAACGACATAGGTTACACGCGAGAGTTAGAATACATCTTACCAAAGTCTAATTATATTTCGGCTAGTAATTATCAATGGATTGGGACATATAAAGGAGCCGTAAGGATTCCGGAAATTAACAAAACCAAATCCAAATATATTCCAGATTTAGTTTTTGAAGGAATCAAAATCAATGAGCAATCTAGACCTCTTCAAAATGAGTATTTCCTACCCTACGGAAGGTATTTTATTGAAATTGACTTTTCAGCAAACTACCTCTTAAACGCAAAATCGGTGCAGTTTGAATGTAAATTAGAAGGCTTTGATCAAGATTGGACGACTATTAATTTTGATGAAAGTAATATTCGTTATCAATCGTTAACAGATGGTGAGTATAATTTCAAAGTGAAGCTTTTGTTAAACGGCAAAGAGACAGAGAAATCGTTGAACTTAAAAATTGTAATTGAAAAACCATATTGGAAAACTACTTGGTTTTATATTTTGATTGTACTCTTGGTAATTTTCTCAATTATTACCTCAATTATTTTAACCAATAGAAGAAATAAAAAAATAAAAATTCAATTAAAATCAGAAGTTAAGAAAAGAACGGCTGATTTGGTTAAAAAGAATGAAGAGGTAGCGCTTTTATCCGATCAATATCTTGACGCTAAAAACAATGCAGAATATAAAACCGCTCAAATTGAAGAAAGTATCACTTATGCCAGATACATTCAAAAAGTTTTATTGAGAAGAAAAGATTACGCTGAATGGATTTCATCTTTCGAAAGTTTCTTTTTAGTATTTAAACCAAAAGATTTAGTTAGCGGAGATTTTTATTGGGGATATAAAAAAGATGACTATGCATATGTAGCCGTTGCAGACTGCACTGGTCACGGTGTTCCTGGTGCTATGATTAGCATGCTGGGGGCATCATTCTTAAATGATTCTATCCACTATTTAAATGACACCAATGAACTTCTTGAAAGTTTAAGAAGTAGAGTAATTGAAGGATTTGACCAAGATGCTGACTCCCAACTATCTGATGGAATGGATATTTGCCTCATGCGTTTAAATACTAAAACCAATCAAATCCAATTCTCAGGAGCAATGAATCCTATTTTTATTGTTAGAGAAAAAAAGAACGATCCAGGGATTGACGGGTTAACCGTCTCATTTGAAAATGAAGAATTAGTAATTTATACGGTTCCGGCTGATAAACAACCAATCGGTTATTATTACCAAATGTCTCCTTTTACCAAAATAGAATTCACGCTTCAAAAAGATGATCAAATCTATTTGTTGTCAGATGGTTATGTTGATCAATTTGGAGGACCGAATTATAAAAAATTCATGCGCAAAAACCTTTTTATCAAATTTTTTGAGATTTATCACCTAACCCCCGAAGAGCAAAAAAACAACCTCTGGAGTACCATGGAATCTTGGATGGGCGACTATGAGCAAATTGATGATATTTCTATTATTGGAATAAAAATATAAGTCTAGACAACCTTTTGTTTTTTTGATTTGTAATTAACCCAAACGAATTAAAAAAATCAAATATGAAAAAATTAGTCTACGGTGCTTTAGCACTATCGCTCTTAGTAACTGCATCTTGTAAAAAAGAAGAAGTTATTCCACCTCCTACCCCTACTTCAAATTTGAGTTCTTACTTTTCAGATAATGAAGCGGATGCAATTCAATCTTTCACTTTTGATGCCGGAACGACGCAATTCTTTACAGGAACTAGCGGAGTTCAAGTTTATATGCCAGCAAATGCTTTTGTTTACAGCAATGGAACAGCAGTAACCGGAAATATCACCTTAGAATTGACAGAGGTTTTAACCGTATCAGAGATGGTGAAACTGAACAAAACAACGACATCTAACGGAGAAATTTTAGTTTCAGGTGGACAGTTGAACTTAGAAGCCTCTCAAAATGGAAACATGCTGTTATTGGCACCAGGAATGGCATTAAATGTTTCAGTTCCTGTTGATTCTCCTGACCCACAAATGGGATTATTTACAGGGAACCAAATGTCTAATGGCGATATTTTATGGACATCTTCACTAAACGATACTGCTCAGCAAGATTCTATAATTATCTCGCAAGATTCAATTGGTGGATCGTGGTATAACTTTGACTTTGACAATGATTCTTTAGGTTGGATTAACTGCGATTACTGGTGGAATACAGGTCAAACGCAAACAACTGTTACTGCTGTAATGGATACCATTTACAACCACACAAACACGGCTTGTTACTTGGTATTTCCGAACATCAATTCAGTAGCACCAATGTATAGCACAAGTACTGCAGGTCAATTCTCAATTACAAACATTCCAATTAATCAAACGGCTACTTTTGTATGTATTTCAGAAATTGATAATGTCTATTATTCAGCGTTCATCACAACAACACTGACCAATAATCATATTGAAAACGTGTCAATGACACAAACCACATTAGCAGATATAGAAACTGCGATCAATAACCTTTAGATTTTTTCAGCAAATAAATAAGGTAAAGAGGCTTCTCAGTTTTGAGAGGCCTTTTTTTTTACTCAAAGATCGCCTTATAAATATCATTTCCGTTGGCATAGATAACGAGCGCCAAAATGAAAATGAATCCAGCTACTTGAGCATACTCTAAAACTTTCTGATGCGGCGGTCTTCCCGTAACCATTTCATATAACAAGAACATGATATGACCTCCATCCAAGGCAGGAATAGGCAAGAAATTCATAAATGCAAGTATCAAAGATATTAATGCTGTATTCGCCCAGAAAGATGGCCAGTGCCACTCTTTTTGAAACATTTTACCAAATGCACCAAATCCACCCATGCTGCTTGCTCCTTTTGAAGTGAACAAGAATTTTAATTGAGCCCCGTAATCGTGTAAAGTCCAATAAGCTTTAGATATACCAGCAGGTATAGAAGCACCAAATGAATAATTTACCGTTTGAATATCTCTAATTGCTGATAATCGGTATTCGCTGATTGGAGCAACACCAATTGTCCCATTGGTATCTGTTTTCACATTCATTGAAAGAAGCTCTCCTGACCTATAAACATCTACTGTGATCTCTTCTTCCTTGTGGCTTTTAACCTCTTTAGCAAACTCATCCCAATAAACAATAGAATTTCCGTTAACCGCAACCACAGAATCACCATTCTCAAATCCAGCTTCAATAGCCGCTCGACCTTCAACAACAGAATCTAAAACTGCATAAAACCTTGGCGTAAAGAAATCATCAGTTTTGAACATAGTATATTCAAATTCTTCAGGAATCGAAATCTCCTCTTCAACTCCATTTTGGTGTTGCACATTTACCTTTTCTACTCCACGCAATAAAATCTGCATGTTAATATCTGTTTGATCTTCAAGTATTTCACCATCTACTGTTAAAATTCGATCACCATCTTGAAAACCTAAAGATTCTAATTCCTCACCTACAGCAAACCCATGTGGCATATCATCAAACTTCACAATCTCTTCTCCCCATGCAAAAAGTACCATTGCATAAATTATAAAACCAACAATCAGGTTTACAACAATTCCACCTATCATGATGATTAATCGTTGCCAGGCTGGTTTTGATCTGAATTCCCAAGGCTCGGGATCTTTTGCCATTTGCTCGGTATCCATTGATTCATCAATCATTCCTGAGATTTTCACATAACCTCCTAATGGAATCCAACCTATCCCCCATTCTGTGTCCTTAATTTTTCTCTTGAACAATGAAAATTTCCAATCGAAAAACAGGTAAAATTTTTCTACTCTAGTTTTAAATAAACGGGCAGGAATATAATGTCCGAACTCGTGAAGAACGATTAATATTGATAAACTTAAAATAAGCTGTCCTGCTTGTATTAGATAATCCATTCAAAAAAATTTAGCGCTCAAATATACGGTTTATAAGTAGTCGTTTGTTCTGAAATATTGTGTTATTGCTTCTTTTAACAAATATTCTTGCTCTTTTGGTTGCAGGCTAGGCAGGTTTTCAACCTTTGTGAAATGTGGCCAACCATCATCATCTTCTTTTTCAAACTTATAGTATCCAAAAGGTTCTAGAATTGTACAAATCGCAATATGCATCAAATTCATTTTTTCATCTTTTGAAAATTCTTCATAGCCTTTTCCAAGCTCCTGAATTCCAATTAACAATAAAATGGCATCCAACTCCATTCCTTCTCCAAACTTAGCCTCAATATCCTTCACTACGGCTTGGTATTCTATGATAACTTTATGATCCACAATAAACAGTTTGCTGTTTGCAATTGCTTTGAACGCAATTAATTCGTGCAAAATTCACAATTATTTTTGTTCCAGATGAATTATCTAGACATTTTATTATTTATTCCTCTAGTAATTGGTGCTTGGCGTGGATTTAAAAAAGGCTTTATTATCGAGCTATTCACTTTATTAGCCCTTTTAGTAGGGATTTACGCCGGAATCCATTTTTCAGATTTCATGTCAGATATTTTGAAAGATAATCTAGGATTGAAGACCAAATATCTTCCGGCCATAGCTTTCACCATCACCTTTTTGGCTGTGGGTGCTATGGTGTTTTTTGGAGGTAAAATGCTAGAAAAAATGATCAAAGTGGTCGCCTTAGGTCCTATCAACAAAGCTGCAGGGGCAATTTTTGGATTGTTAAAGATGTTATTTATCTTGAGTGCTTTACTTGCAATCGTAGAATCAATAGATGAAAAAAATGATTTCTTCCCGCAAGATTTAAAAGACAACTCTCTGCTTTATCATCCGGTAAAAGCTACTGCCATGAATACAATTCCAGCGCTAAAAGAAAGTTTGTTGTTTAATAGAATCCACTTAAATTTGTGATCACCTTTAAGTCAGGTGATAAACTATTCGCTACCGGACATGCTTTGGCTAACTTTTCTATCAACCGGTAGTCTTCTACTGACAAATCGTTTTCTAAAAAATCAAAATTGATATGAATTTCAGCAATTCTTCTTGGTGAGGACGCCATTACTTTTTGAACATCACATTTCACATCACTTAAATCTCTGCCTTTCTTCGAAAAATTAATTCCGATAATGGTTAGCATACAAGAAGCCAAAGATGCTGCAACCATATCAGTAGGTGAGAACTTTTCACCTTTTCCGTTGTTATCTACAGGAGCATCTGTAACAATTTCACTACCTGATTTAAGATGGGTAGCCACTGTTCTTAGGGCTCCGGTATAAATTACTTCATAATTCTTATCCATAAATTTGAGTTCTAGCTATGAGATTTGTAAATTGTTTGTCAGTACGTTTCAAGTGAATCGTCTTTATTCATTAAATTTGTGCTAATGTACAAAAGTTCGTTTTACATATTCATCCTTTTTTTTGCTTCTACGCTCAGTGCGCAGGAGGTGGATAATGGTGAAACCAAAACCTTGATGACAAGAGATTACTCGGTTGGATTAAATTTCAATACCAGCGGATGGGGATTTGGTTTTGACTATGGATGGCAAAAAACCTACAAATACAAGCAAACTGCCGGATTCACATGCACGAATATAAGGCACGAAAAGGAGCATAAAATTTATGGAGCACTAAGTAATTCAAAAGGATATTATCTTGGAAAACTTGAATCTTTAGTCGCCTTCAGACCGCATTACGGTGGAAAACTTATCTTGTTCAAGGCCAAACGAGAAAATGGAATTGAAATCTCTGCTAAATGGAGCGCAGGCCCTTCATTTGGATTGGTTAAGCCCGTATATTTGAAAATTGATCAAATTAACAACAATGCTATAGATCAACGATATGATCCGGATGTCCATAATCCTGGTAATATTTCAGCGAGATCTTCTTGGTTCAAAGGTCTAGGAGAATCTAACATCAGAATTGGGGCCTTCTCTAAACTAGGCTTTGACTTTAATTTTGCAGCACTTAAAAATAGCATTAGTGGAGGAGAATTTGGAATAATGTTAGATTATTACCCAGGAAGAGAGATTGAGATTCTTCACAACAATGACAATTCAAACTTTTACGCAGCCTTGTACCTACAATTTAATTTAGGCCAACGACTTTATTAGCAATGGAAACTTTAGAGAAAGATACAGAATTTAACACCGTTAGAATCAAAAAACCGAAGTGGCTTAGAGTAAAACTCCCTACGGGAGAGAATTACAAAAAAGTGCGTTCATTGGTTGATGAGCACAAGCTTCACACTATTTGCGAAAGTGGTAACTGTCCAAACATGGGTGAATGTTGGGGAGAAGGAACAGCAACTTTCATGATTTTAGGAAATATCTGTACAAGATCTTGTGGTTTTTGTGCTGTAAATACGGGAAAACCTCTTGAAGTTGACATGTTTGAACCCGCAAAAGTAGCGCAATCAGTGAAATTGATGGAAGTGAAACATGCGGTTATCACGTCTGTTGATAGAGATGATTTAGAAGATGGAGGAGCAGATATTTGGGTGGCTACAGTTAAATCGATCCGCAGAAAAAGTCCAGGAACAACAATGGAGACTTTGATTCCTGATTTTGGAGGGAAATGGCAGAATCTGCAAAAAATCATTGATGTTGCTCCAGAAGTTGTTTCTCATAATTTAGAAACAGTAAGAAGATTGACAAAGCAAGTACGTATCCAAGCTAAATACGACAGAAGTTTAGAAGTTTTAATGCGTCTGAAAAAAGGCGGAATGAAAACCAAATCTGGTGTTATGCTCGGTCTCGGAGAAACTGAAGAAGAAGTTTATGAAACAATTGATGATTTAGCTGGCATTAATGTGGATATCTTGACTTTAGGGCAGTATTTGCAGCCTACACCTAAACATTTACCAGTTGCTGAATTTATCACGCCTCAAAAATTTGATGAGTATAGAGAATATGCGTTAAATAAAGGATTTAGATTTGTTGAAAGTGGTCCCTTAGTGCGTTCTTCTTACCATGCTGAAAAGCACCTATTCTAAGGTATTTAAGCCTTAAACTGAATTCTTTTTAGGTGAAGATTGCAGATTCATCTGTTAATTCACATTTTAGATGTGTATAAAAAAGAGTTTAATTGACCTAAAAATTTGAATTCGTTTTAAGAACTTCTTAGTATATTAGGCGCTAGAAAAAATCGTCCAGTCGAAAAATTACAATATGAAAAAGAATTTAATTCTATTAGGAACTTTGCCAATTGCTTTATTAGCAGGTACTTTAGTTCTAAATTCTTCAGATAACTCTGAAGGAACATATCAAACAAGAAGTACTTCTAAATTAGCCGAGACAAACTCAGCTCAAGGTATGCTTGAGTACTATGATTTGTTAAGAGGTGAATATACCAGAGAAGATTATTTAAGAGTAGTTGAAGAAGCTAAAGCTATTCCTGAAAATAGATCTATTCTAACTTGGGATTCTCACGGACCTGATAATATAGGTGGCAGAACTAGAGCTATTTTAATTGACAAAAATGATTTTACTCATATCTACGCCGGATCTGTATCTGGTGGTTTATATGAATCAACAGATAGAGCTAATTTCTGGAAACCTGTTGAGCAGTTTAGTGAAAACTTAGCAATTTCATCAATGTGCCAAACAATGGATGGTACAATCTATGTTGCTACTGGACATGAAAGAGAGCAATCAGGAGGTTCACAGCAAGCCTTTGATTCTGGAGCCAACGGAAACGGAGTTTATGTAAAAAATTCAGACGGGTCATTTTCGCAGATCGCAGGAACATCAGGCTTTTCTTATATAAACGAAGTTGTAGCAGATACAGTTGATAATTTGGTTTGGATGGCTACTTCGGGTGGATTAATAAAATACGACCCAAATGACGGAAGTCTAACCACAACCCATAACGGAATGAGCGGAGGAACTTTGACTTCTTGTAGAGCAGTAGCAACTTCGCCTGACGGAGAAATTATTGTTGCAGCAATGGCATCAAACGATACTTATATCTCACTGGATGGTGGAAATAACTTTTTTGATGCAACAGAAACTAACTCACCAATTCCAGGAAATCTAGCTTTAGTGGAATATACAGTGTCTCATGAAAAAGATGAAAACGGTAATTATTACGTTTATGCCGTAGCGACTACAAGTTCTACAGCTCCAAGTTATTTGAGAGGAGTTTATATGTCTGCGAATAACGGAGTTGATTGGTCTCAAATTGCTCCGCAAAACAATCAACAACCTGGTTCTTTTTCACCGTTTTCAACTGGAGGTGGTTCAGGACAAGGTTATTATAATGTGATTATCTCAGCAGTCAAAGGAAACCCAAAGAAAGTTCTATTGGGTGGAATTGATACTTATTCTTGGGCTACTACGGGTAACTGGACACAATTATCACAATGGTTTTTACCTCCACAATCCCCTCAATATGTACATGCTGACAACCATGAAATGCAGTGGGATAAGTATGGTCGATTATATATTGGAAATGATGGTGGAATCCAAATTTCTGATGATGGTGGACAATCATTTTTCCCTGCTAACAGAGGTTACAATGCAACTCAATTCTACGCTATTGGAGCATCAGCACATGGAGATGTAATTGGTGGTACTCAAGATAACGGTTCGCTCTCTAATTACCATGACAACACTACTTGGCATGAGTTTGAAGAGGTAAGTGGTGGTGACGGATTCTCTGCAGAGATTTCTTTTATTAACAGAAATATTTTATTCTCTTCAATTTATTATGGTGCTATTTTTAGATCAGCTGATAGAGGAGAAAATTCATCTTTATTTGTTCCTTCTGAATTTCAAGCAAGCACTGCCAACTTTAACTTAGGTTGTACACCTGGTGCAACAACTGGAGGATGCGGACAATTCTTCACAAACATGAAACTATGGGAAAATCCAAACGATTTGAATTCTACAGATACAATAGCTTATATTCCTTCGCAAGGTTACTCAGCAGGAGAAACTGTATTGATACCTTCAATGACGACTCAAATCAATATTGAATACGTTACTCCAACTGATTTAACATATGATGATACGTTAGCATTCAATGCTGGATTAACTACAGATGATTCTTTAGTTACTTCAGCTGTACCTTCTAACGATTATAACTTAGCTGTATTCCCTTATACAATCACTTTTGGAGCACATCCATTACAACCTGGTGATTCAGTTTACTTCACTACGCTGGATACAACTATTGAAGTGTTATCTGTTCAAACGATTGACCATTATTATGGAACAAATTCTAACGAGCCAGGAGAAGTTGTTGACATGGGTAACGAACCAGAAATCTACGGAGTATCTTGGGATACTCTAAAGGTTCAAGATACTTACCAATCATGGATGGCAATAGGTTTAGGTGCTGGTCAAGGAGTATGGCTTACAAGAAATGCCTTAAGATTTTCTGCATCTGCTGATGAATGGTTTAAAGTTGTTGATGGAATCGGACAAGTTGCTACTATGGAATTCTCTCAAGATGGAGAGCATTTATTTATTGGTACTTGGGGTGGTTCATTGTACAGATTAAGTGGTTTGGCTGGAGTTTACTCTCCTGCTAAAGTTGATGACCCTGCAAACGGTGTAATCGCTGATACTTTAATTGACTTAAACGGATTAGGAACAGTTCAAACTTCATTGACAAACTTAGGGAACTTCGGTTCTCCTGTTACAGGAATAGCTGTTGAAGCTGATCCTTCGCATGTAGTAATCACCTTAGGTAATTATGCTGGATCAGGTAAAGTAAGAGAATCAACAGATGCCTTAGGTTCTTCAAACAGTTCTTTCTCTGCTGCAACAGGTAACTTACCTACAGGACTACCTTGTTACTCAGTAGTTATGGTAGATCCTTCTACTTGGGTAGTTGGAACTGATTTAGGAATTTATATTACTGAAAATGGTGGTTCTTCTTGGGAAAATGCTTCTGGTAAAATTGGAAACACTCCTGTATTTGATATGAAAATTAACTGGAGAACATATAACGAAGGATGTTTAAGACCAAATGAAGTTTATGCTGGTACTCATGGTAGAGGAATCTGGTCATCAGCTGACTACTTAGGTTTACCTTCTGATCAAGATAACTTACAAAACAGTAAATTTATCTCTAACATTAACGTTTACCCTAACCCGGTAAATGATTACGGAACAATTGCTTTCTCATTAGAAGAAGCGTCAAATGTTAGTGTTCAAATTTTCAACTTAAGCGGACAAGTAGTTAGAGAAATTTCTCAAAACTCAATGGCTGCAGGTAACAATAATGTTAAGTTTGATGTAAATGACCTTCCTAAAGGAGCATATATCATCAGATTAACTGCTGGTGACAAAATTGAAACAAGCAAGTTTATCAAACATTAATAAATAATATTCAAAAAAAAAGGTTGGCCTGAGGTCAACCTTTTTTTTTGCACTTTTGTAAGGAAAAGCCCCTATTTACGACTTATGGTTTTAACGAAACTTGTGAGCTTATCAATTCTTATAATTTTTGCCCTGTGCATGGGATTTATCTTTGTATATAGCCTTGTACAGCTAAGTCTCATCTTTAACTATATCCGCTCCAAAAAGAAGAAAGGACATAATACCAAAAATCTAACTGAAAAAGAATTACCTATAGTCACCATCCAACTTCCTGTTTACAACGAGCTGTATGTGGTGGAAAGATTAATAGAGTGCGTCTGTCAATTTGATTATCCTAAAGATAAATTAGAAATTCAGGTTCTGGATGATTCTACAGACGAGTCGGTTGAAATTATTGCAGCAAAAGTGAAGTTGCATCAATTACAAGGAATCGATATTCAACACGTTAGAAGAAAAAAACGCACAGGCTTCAAGGCAGGTGCGCTTAAATATGGTACATCAATTTGTAAAGGTGAATTTATTGCCATATTTGACGCCGACTTCTTACCCAACAAAGATTTTTTAATTCAAGCACTTCCCTATTTTGAAAATAACGAAATTGGAGTAGTTCAATCTAAATGGGAGTATACCAATGAAGACTACTCTTTCTTAACCAAAGTTCAAGCTTTTGGTTTAAATGCCCATTTCACAATTGAACAAGTCGGAAGAAATTTTGGTGACCATTTTATAAACTTTAACGGAACTGCTGGTATTTGGCGCAAGTCATGTATAGAAGATGCCGGTGGATGGCAATCAGACACCTTAACAGAAGACCTAGACTTAAGCTATAGAGCGCAATTGAATAAATGGAAATTTATTTATCTTGAAGATTTAGGTTCTCCCTCTGAACTCCCTGTGGAAATAAACGCTCTTAAAGCCCAGCAATTCAGATGGACAAAAGGAGCTGCAGAATGTGTGCGAAAAAATCTTTGGAAGGTTCTTACCTCTAAAAACGTTGGATTAAAAACTAAAATTCATGCCAGCTTCCACTTAATGAACAGTAGTATTTTTCTTTTTATCATTACGTTGAGTCTGCTCAGTCTTCCTCTAATCTTAGTAAAACCACTTTATACGGAGTTTGATTTGATATTAAAACTATCTTCAATTTTCATGCTTTCTTGGGCAATTTTAGGATTGTTTTATTGGGTATCATTTTCATACGGGAAACCAAAAAAAACTAAATTAATAGGTGCTTTCTTTTGGAAATTCCCTTTGTTTTTAAGCATCTCAATGGGACTTGGACTACACAATGCTCTGGCCGTAATTGAAGGGTATGTTGGAAAAAAGAGTCCATTCATTAGAACACCGAAATTTAATATTCAAGGAAAATCTGATAAATGGGAGAACAATAAATACAATGTAAAAAAAGTAGGGCTCTTAACTTACTTTGAAGGATTGCTTTTACTGTATTTTATTTTTACATTTAAAGTTGCCATTGAATATCAAGACTTTGGCATGATGCCCTTATTATTATTTTTAATCGTTGGATATGGAACTGTGTTTTTTAGCTCTATATTCCACTGGAAAAGATCATCCAAAACGGTGAGTTATGGGCAAGCTTATTAGTCTAATAGTATTTGGAAGCATCTTCTTAGCTCCTTTGCAGCAAGAAGAAACTGAAAAATGTACTTTAACGGTAGAATTGTCTAACATTAGAAATAATGAAGGCAGCCTCTTTATCTTTCTTTACAATTACGAAAATCAATTTCCTGATAATCCTTTTAAATATTTTGAAATCAAAAAAGAAAACGTTTCAAATAATAGAATGTTAGTCAATATTCCCAATATGGATAAGGGCAAATACGCCATCAGCCTAATAGATGATGAAAATAACAATGCTGATCTTGACCGTTTTTTAGGAATTCCAACTGAAGGATATGGATTCTCTAATAACGTGAAACCACTATTGTCACTTCCTAATTACAACGACCTATTATTTGACCTTAATCAGAATTGGCTAAGGCTTAATCTTAAATTACAATACGTCTTATGAGAGCTTTGTTAATTTTTAGCCTTGTCTTTACCTGCAATGTTTCATTATTCGCTCAAAAAAGCGAATTCTTTACGAAGGCTGATGCATTTTTCAGTACCCATGTTAAAAACGGGCTGGTAGATTATGCTACTATAGCTAAAGATCCCACAGTTTTAAATGAACTCATTTCAACTGTAAACTCTGAAGACTGGACAAAGAATGAGGAAAAGGCCTATTTGATTAACGCTTATAATTTACTTGTCATTAATAAGATTATTGAAAATTACCCGGTTTCATCTCCTATGGACATTACCGATTTTTTTGAAAATAAGGATGTTGTTCTAAACGGTAAAAATGTTTCGTTAAATCAAATTGAAAACGACTATTTAAGGGCGAATTATGAAGATGCTAGATTGCACTTCGCTCTTGTTTGTGGAGCAATCTCTTGTCCAGTAATTGCCTCTTTTGCTTACACGCCAGACAAACTAGAAACCCAATTAGATAGCCAAACTAAACTAGCTCTTAACAATGGTAAGTTTGTCTACCAAAACAAAGATAAAACTGCCCTTTATATTTCTGAAATTTTTAAATGGTACAAAGAAGACTTTGGCAAGAATAATGGTGAGATTATAGCTTTCATCAACCAATATCGAGAAGCAGATTTCCCTCAGGACGCAAAAATTAACTACTATCCTTATGATTGGAAGATAAATGCTCAAGCAAGCACTATTAACTCTTTACCTAACGACTCTAATACTTCAGATATTATTGAAAACAAAGATAATCAAGGAGATGAGCCTTTAAACTTACAAACCTTCACAGCTGGATCTTTGTTGGGAAAAAACAAGTTTGACTTCACCTTATTTAATACCATTTACACTGAAAACAAAAGTAATTGGCAAGGTCAAGACTTTACAGGATTTAGAGCAACTTTTGTGACCCATTTATTTCAAATAACTTACGGACTTACGAAATCAAAACGTATCAATATCGGTTTAGATTTGAACCTAAAAAACTCAGGACGCTCTGTAGATTCCACTTTTTCAGGAATAGGAACGGCGTTCAATTATACCAATACAGATTCAACTCGTGTAGGTTTAACATCTGTTGGTGCTAGAATTAAAATTCAACCGTTTAAAGCGGTTAAAGACTTTAGTATACAATCCACTTTTTATATACCAACAGTGCAACATCCTGAGGGCTCTTCAAATCCGGCACTATACTGGGCTGAATGGGACAGATACATTTGGTGGAACCAATTGTTTTACTCCAAAACTTGGGGTAAAGTACAATTGTTTACAGAAGTTGATTTCCTATTCAGGTTCAAACGTTACGCCTCACAAATTGGGATGTTAGACATCCCTATGTCTGCCTTTGTAAGTTATTTTCCGACAGATAAATTAACGTTCTACGCCATGACGCAACATGTGCCAAGGTTCACTAATCACATCAATCCACAAGACCCACAAGTTACAGATTGGGTAATTCCCATGAACTATACAGCTTCTGGATTAGGAGTTAAATATAACTTGGCCAAAGGATTAAACCTTGAGTTGTTGTACACAAATTTTTGGAGAGGAAAGAATTCAGGTTTAGGTGAAACCTTCAACTTAGGAATAAAATACATCATGCAATAGTGATTCGGATTGTATCTATAGCTCTTTTCCTATGTTACTTCAGCCATCAAGCTTTTAGTGAAACAATATCCTCCATCACTTTTGAGGGATTAACAAAAACCAAAAAAGAATACCTAGAACGCATCATTAGATGTAAAGTTGGAGAAGAATTTGACCCAGCCATTCTTCGAGAAGATGAAAAAACCATCAGATCCTTAAACCTGTTCTTTAATGTTGAAAGTTCGTATGCTAAAAATGAGTCAGAAGATGCTTGGGATATACTTTTTGAACTTGAAGAAGCCAAATACCTCTACCCTATTTTATCCATATCCGGATTCAAAGGTCAATTTAAACTGCAGGCTGGTTTTAATCAAATCAATTTTAGAGGACATGCAGAAAGTATTGGGTTCCTTTACCAATACTATGACCGGCATTCTTTTTCTGCCTTTTACAATGCACTAAGACATAAAAACGGATTGACTGGTCATGATATAGCGGCATCAAAATATTCTACAGTTGAACCCTTATATTTTGAAGACACGACTGCTGCGTTTAATTTTGATAATTATAACTTTTCGCTAGGTGGACATTTCTGGATAAAACCAAAGCTAAGAGTTGGCTTAGGTGGGATGTATATGTATGAGAAATATAAACAATTAGATTCCACTGTTTTTGACTTGGGCAAAACAGAATTCTTTTTTCATAAATATCAAATCAGAAGCTTTTTTGAATATGCCAATTTAGATGTTAATTACGAACGCGTCTTTGGATTTAAAAACTACACCTATCTTGAAACCATTCAGACAATTGACTTTCCCGGAATCAGTTTTATAAAATTTACCAATGATATTTATTGGTATAAAGAAATTGGGAATAGAGGAAACTTTGCCATCCACAATAGATTCGGAATTTCTACGAATAATATGTCCCCTTTTTCACCCTTTGTTTTGGATGGATTTCTAAATGTTAGAGGAATTGGAAACAGGGTTTCAAGAGGCACTGCTGAATTAATCAACAACATTGAATACAGACACACAATCTGGAAACACAAATGGTTTTATTTGCAAGTTGCTGGATTAATAGATTTTGGAACGCTAAGACAACCAGGAGATGATTTGGCATCTATGTTTACGTACAATGAAATGCAGCTATTTACCGGCGGTGGCTTAAGATTACACTCAAGAAAAATTTACAATGTTGTATTTAGAGTTGATTACTCTGTTAATCCAATGAGACCAGATCAACACGGACTTACTTTTGGTGTTGGGCAATTCTTTTAATAGATTTTCTGATTGACATAGTTCCCAGGCGGGTCATAATTACAAACCCAAATCTGTCCTCCATTTTTACAGGTTCTTACCGCTGCTCCAATGCGCTTCGTCTTTCTCCAAATAATTTGGCTGTAATGACCATACTTTGAACTCTTCCCTTTTCTGTAGAAAAGATCATTGTGATTAAAATACTTCTCTTCTGCCGCCCACTTATCTACCACCTTAACTTCATTTGACTCTCCTGAGTGCCAATAAATATTCTCACCGTAATTATCTTTTGAACGGTGTTTCATCTCACATTTCAACGCTAATCGTTGCGCCCACTTATCTGCATACGCAGCCAAATCGTCATCCCAAACCACTGGCGGAACACCAACCTTCTTTCTATAATAATTATGCCTATCTACAAAAGCTTTCTTATCTATTATTGGCGCTCCTGGTTGAGCCGGAATATAAACGGCAATTTGAAAACTACAGCCTAAACCAAACATGATTAAAACCGAGAAAATAAAAATAAGTTTTTTCATAAATTGAATATAGTACAATTTTGCACTTTTTTAAATAACAAATCCCTACGTATTTGTTACATTTGTGGGTTAAATTTTGGAGCAAATGAAGATATCCCTAAACTGGCTAAAAGACTATATTCAACTTGACTTAGAACCTGAGAAAATAGCAGAAATCTTAACGGATACTGGTTTAGAGGTAGAAGGTCTTGAAAAAATTGAGACGATCAAAGGTGGATTAGAAGGAGTAGTGACCGGACATGTGCTGACAAAAGAAAAACACCCAGATGCAGATCGACTTAACATCACAACTGTTGACGTTGGAACTGGTGAACCTCTTCAAATAGTATGTGGAGCACCTAACGTTGAAGTAGGTCAAAAAGTAGTCGTTGCAACTGTTGGAACCACCCTATACCCTTCTCCGGAGGAAGCATTTAAAATAAAAAAATCTAAAATTCGTGGAGTTGAATCAGTAGGGATGATTTGCGCTGAAGATGAATTAGGTTTAGGAACTTCACATGATGGAATCATGGTACTTGAGCCAGAAACCAAAGTGGGCGAATCTGCAAAATCATTCTTTAACATTGAAGATGATTACTTAATCGAGATAGGATTAACGCCTAACCGCTCTGATGCAATGGGCCATATTGGTGTAGCAAGAGATTTAAAAGCTTACTTGAATTATCATGAAAATAAACAATGTACTATTCATTGGCCAACATTAAATTTACCCGCGGCAGGTTCAACATTAGTTCAAATTAAAATTGATGATTTAGAAGGATGTCCTAGATATGCTGGTGCGGTTATTGAAAACCTTAAAGTACAAGAATCGCCAGATTGGTTGAAAAATCGATTGAGAGCAATTGGATTAAACCCCATAAACAATATCGTTGACATCACGAATTACGTGATGCACGAAACAGGAAACCCTTTGCATGCATTTGACTTGTCAGATGTTGGATCAGAGATCAATGTCAGACGAGCCAAAAAAGGAGAAAAAATAGTTACCCTAGACGAAGTTGAAAGAGAACTGGATGAAGCAGATTTGATGATTTGTAATGCTAGTGATGTGATGTGCATTGCCGGAACTTTTGGCGGATTGCATTCTGGTGTAAAAGAAAATACTAGTTCTATTTTTTTAGAAGCAGCCTATTTCAATCCTGTTTCGGTGAGAAAAACAGCAAAAAGACATGGTTTAAACACAGATTCTTCTTTCAGGTTTGAAAGAGGTATCGACCCGAATACCGTAACCTGGGCTAGAGACAGAGCAATACAGCTCATTCTTGAGATAGCCGGAGGAACGCTTGGTGAATTGCAAGATATTTACCCTACCAAAATCGAGGATAAAGAAGTACTATTCAGCCCTGAACGCTCAAGACTGCATATGGGCGTAAATATCTCAACTGAAGACATGATCAACATTCTAAATGAATTAGACATTAAAGTCGTTTCTGATTCAGACGAAGAGATCATTTTAAAGGTGCCGGCTTACAGAATTGATGTGACCAGAGAAGCAGATATCACTGAAGAAATTTTAAGAATTTACGGATTCAACAATGTGCCTATCCCTGAAAAACTGAACACATCTATAACTTTCAGACAAGACCCAGACGAAGAAAAATTATATAATTTTACAGCCGACTTTTTAGTAGCTAATGGTTTCAGTGAAATCATGAATAACTCGCTCACTACTTCATCTATTTGGGATAAAGTAGAATCAAATTCCTTCAAGGCTGAAAGAGATGTAAAAATCTTGAATCCCCTTTCAAACGAATTAGATGTAATGAGACAAACACTGTTGTTTGGTGGACTAAAAAGTATAGAACACAATCAAAATAGACAACAGCCCAACATCAAATTCTTTGAGTTTGGTAATGATTATAGAATGAGTGACGGCGCTTATCCTCAAAGAAAGAAATTAAGTATCTGGGTCACCGGAAATCAAGATGAAGAGAGCTGGAGGGGATCAGACGAAAAGGCAGATTTTTATTATTTGAAAGGAATCGTTGAAGCTGTTCTGCAAAAAATTGGAATTTATAAGAACCCTATTGTCGCTTCCTTATTAAATGACCTTTTCGAAGATGGATACAATATAGCGATAGCAAAAAAGTCTGTAGTAGATCTTGGATGGGTAAGAAAGGATGTTCTAAAAGAATTTGGAATCAAAAATGACGTTTTCTATGCTAGCTTTGACTGGAAAGTAGTTACAGACATTAGCATCATCAATAAAATCGCTGCAAAGCCAATCCCAAAAACTCAGTTTGTGAGAAGAGACTTCTCATTACTACTCAACAAATCAGTTAAGTTTTCTGATATTCAAGTATTAGCAAAATCTGTCGATAGAAAAATCTTAAAAGAAGTCGGATTGTTTGACGTTTACGAAGGTAAATCACTACCCAAAGGAAAAAAATCTTATGCTGTAAACTTCATTTTTCAAGATGCCGAAAAAACGCTAAAAGACAGTCAAGTGGATGGTATAATGAATAACATCCGAACGAAACTTGAAAAGGAATTGGGAGCAGAATTGAGATAGTTTTAATCAAATTTCATTGATAATATATAGGCTTTGGTTGAACCAAGGCCTATTTTTTTTGCTCCATCTCTAAAAATATTTATATTTGACTGAACGTTCAATCAAAAAATAAATGTCACCAAGAACAACTGAACAATTTGAAAAAATAAGAGTCACTAAAATGAGCCTTATACTAGATACAGCTTTGAAGGTATTCGCTAAAGAAGGTTATCATTCAGCAACTATATCTAAAATCAGTTCAGAGGCTGGAATTTCAAAAGGTCTCATGTATAACTACTTTAAGAGTAAAGAAGAATTACTAAATATACTCCTCAATGAATTGTTAGATGCCGAAATGAATTCAATTACTAAATTATTCAATCAGCCTTTTAATGAAAATACATTTATAAATGTGATAAAAAAAAGCACAGAAATTCTCAAAAAAAAGCCGAAGCAATGGTTGCTCTACTTTTCAATGTCAACACAGCCTGAAGTGCTTAAAATTGTCGATTCAAAGTTTTCTGATGAAAGAGTCATTTTCATGAAGAACATTCTTCAATTTTTTGAAGAAAAAGGTTGTTCAAACCCTGAGCTAGAAATGCATTATTTTAATTTAACCATGACTGGGTTTAAACTTTCATACATAATGAATCCTGATCATTTTCCTCTTGCAGAAATGGAAGAAAGAATTATTAATCAATTTATAAAAAGAGAATCATGAAAGCGATAAAAGTTGATAAACTGAACAAACATTACGGTGAATTTCATGCGCTCAAAGACGTGAGTTTTGAAATCAGCCAAGGAGAAGTTTTTGGATTCATAGGTCCAAATGGTGCAGGAAAGTCTACAACAATTAGATCACTTTTAGGCTTAATTCAAACTTCTTCAGGCTCTGCTCATATCTTAAATCATGATATCCATCAAGAAGGAAAACTGATTCGTTCTAAAATCGGTTATCTGCCATCAGAAGTACATTATTATGATGAAATGAACTCAAAAGAACTTTTAGAATACTCAGCTAATTTTTACAACAATGCTGACACTTCCAAAATAGAAGAACTTGCAGCGTATTTTGAATTAGACCTGAACAAAAAGATTAACGATTTATCATTCGGAAATAAAAAGAAGTGCGCAATAATTCAATGTTTTTTGCATAATCCAGAATTACTAATTCTAGATGAACCAACTTCAGGATTAGACCCATTAATGCAAAATCGGTTTTTTGATTTGTTAGAAACAGAGAACAAGAAAGGCACAACAATTTTTTTCTCTTCACATATATTATCTGAAATACAGCGAATGTGTAGCAGGGCTGCTGTAATCAAAGATGGAGAAATCATAGCTATTGAAGAAATTCAATCTTTGCTACAAAAGCAAATGAAAAAAGTTAGAGTTGTATTTAAGGATACGCCAACAAACAGAAACCTGCCCAAAGGAAGCCAAAATGAAAAATGGAACGACAATAAGCTCAGTTTTGAGTATGTGGGACCTATTTCAGATTTAATCTCTTGGTTAAATCAGAACGAATTACATGATACTGTATTGCAAGAACCTGATTTAGACTCCATTTTCATGAATTATTACGAAAGATAAAACAAGCAACATGAACAAAAATTTATATTTAAAAGAACTCAAGAGAAATCGTAAAAACTTGATGATTTGGTCAAGTATTGTGATAGGTTTTACTTTTATGGTACTTGCCATTTTCCCATACATGGCTGAAATGGGCGAAGGCATGAGCTCATTAATGGAAAGTATTCCACCAGAAATTGGCAAAGCTATGGGAATGGACGCTGAAACCTGGAGTAGTATTCTTGGTTTTTACAGCACTTATTACGGAGTTTATATCATAGTTTTGATCAGTATATTCACAACATCCACGGGTGCAACCATCATTTCTAAAGAAGAAAAAGATAGAACCTCTGAATTTCTGTTAACTCGACCTATTTCTAGAAAAGAAATAGTCATCTCTAAACTTCTTTCGCTATTTACCCTAAGTTTTCTAATTTTTGGGATTCAAACAACCGCAGCCATTATTGGAATCCAGTTATTCGCTGTAACAGACGTAGACTGGGCAGTATTCACTCAAATGCATGTGTCAGGATTGGTTTTAGTACTATTTTTCACCACTATTGGCGTTCTTATTTCAATGTTTGTAACTCCTAAAAAGAACTTTATGGGTATCGTAGTTGGATTAACTTTTGGCACTTACTTTCTAAACGCCATAGGTAAATCAGCTGATGCCGTGTCTTGGATTTCTTACCTTTCGCCATTTAATTACTTAGAGATTACTAAAGACCCTACAGTAAGCTTTAATTACATTTCGGCAATATTGATGTTAATAATAGGTGGTGGATTGTTATACTATTCCAATAAAATATATTCTAAAAAAGACATTAATGGTTAAATTCATCAACCTACAAACCTCTCAAAGTCGTTGATTTTTTGATCAGCGATAACCGACCAAAGAAACTTAGATTTAACTATTTCTAATGACTTAGATTTCATTTCATTTAAGGCCTTTTCCTTCGCGTTTATCATTTCCAGAATAGCTTCCTTTAACTTAATAGGATCAGGGTATTCTAATAAAATCCCATTTCCATTTAGTTGTCTCGACACCGCTCCTACATCTGTAGCAATTATGGCCAATCCTATTGCCATTCCTTCTAAAATCACCGTTGGCATTCCTTCAGAATGAGAAGGACAAACCAATACGTCTGAAGCATGTAAAACTTCTTTTATTTTTTCGGCATCTCTAATTTCTCCATGGTAGATGATGCGTTCATCTTTTAACTGACTATCGGCCGGAATTGGTCCAATAAAATTGAATCTAAACCCAAAATCTTTTCTTTTTATAATCTCTGCCAAAGCAGTATTTAGCTCCTCTACCCCCTTTCTTCGTTCATTCCTCCCTATAAAGGTCAACGTTCGAACTTGATTCCTCACCAAATTTGCCGCCGTTGCCGGAATCCAATCTTCTGTAATTCCATTAGATTGCAATGCAATTTTTTCTTGAGGAACTCCAATATCTTTCAAAATCTGAGTAATCTGACCGCCAAATGAATACACAAAATCTGCGTTGAGCACATTGAATTTTACGGCCTTTTTAAATAGTTTATACTCCCATTTTACTCGCGTACTTGGCGGTTTTTGAAACATTTCAAATCCATGAAAATTCACCGCTATTGGAATGAATATATTGCCTTTTTTCTTTTGCTGAATGAAATGCCATGCCGTAAAACCCTGCGCATAAATCAAATCAAACTCAGCTAATCTCTTTTGATAAGCATCAAAAATAAGTTGAGAATACTTTTTATTTCTTCTAATATAATGTCCTGGTATTTTCCCGCTTTTAGGAAAAGGAATCATTTTTTCCTTAACACTTCCTGCGTTATAACCAGCTTCAAATTTTTCAGCCGAATAATTCTCTCCTCCACAATGAACAACCTCCAATTCAACTCCTTTTTCTGCAAGAAGTTGCGTTAAGATTAAGGAGTGCTTTTGCATCCCACCCAATTGAAACGGATAAATGCCATCTGTTAAGAAGAGTACTTTCACAATACGAAGTTAAATATTTAGCTGATTATTCTGCTGTTAACATCTGTTTGTGTTTGCCTTTATAAATTAAATATAAAGCCACTAATAAATTAGGTACCCATCCAATCCACGCCACTAATCTATATAGATCCATAGGATGCATGGGATAAACGTAGTTGACAATTCCAAATTTCCACGCTCTCAAGGTAAGTGCAGACAATGTTAATGCATAACTCAAATACATGTATTTTGAATGAGCTTCGTAATCTCGCTGTTTGACCTTTTTATAAGCTAAGAATGTAAACCACCACCACAATACTGACAGCAAAACAAATGCGGTAATAGATGTTAATCCGCCATTTGCCACCGAACCCATAACCAACCCACTAGGAGCTGCAAAAAACAGCACAGTAGCAATGTAAATTTTACCTAAAATTCGGTGCGATTTTTTCCATAAAAACCATTTTGAAAACTGCGTAAAACCTGCAAAAACCGAAAAAATCGCAGTAAACACATGAATATAAAATGCTGCTATCCAAAAATTTGAAAAAGCCGTTGGATATTGCCTGAACACCCATTGTTTGATCCTCAAAAAAGATTGATCACTCGCTAAACTGAAGTACGGAATTGTCAAATCCACCATTAAAATGATGAGAAATAAAAGAACTCCTAACAAAATAATATTTAGCGCTTTCTTCAGAATTTCTTACTTTAAGGTCAAATTTGAACGTTAAACTTATGAAAAAGAAAATACTTCCGTTCGCAATTGCATTTTTACTATTCAGTTGTGGAGGAGAAACCCAGAATGATACTACAGGTGAAGCACCTGAATCTGTTGAACTAATTGAAGACGGTGATGCCGCAGAAGACTTATTAGCAAGTAACAACATGGACCCACGAACTTTCGGTGGAGAGAAAAATGAAAATCAGTTTTTTATTGATGGACTTCAATATATGGAAGGTGAAGTTGGAGAAGCTGCTGGATCGTATGTTGGTGACTTTGGAAAAAACATGATTAACATCACCATTTTCAAGATGGAAGACGGAGAAGCTGAAGGATATTCTGTTTGTGCAGGTAACTTCAGAAAAATTACCGGAACTTACGAAAAAGCTGCAGATGGGCATTACGAATTTTTAATGGAAGAACCGGGTGACGACAAATATGATGGCACTTTTAAATTCACTGCAGAAATGGATGCAGAAATAGTTCTTCATGGCAACTGGACACCATTCAATGAAGGCCAATCTTCAAAAAACTATGACCTTGAAAAAAGATCGTATTCATATGATCCAACTGTCGGCAAATATCCACAAGCTTCACAAAGAGAGTTAACTGATGAAGACTTGAATAATTTAATGGAAGAAGAATTAACAGAAATGCGTAACGAAATTTACGCCCGTCATGGTTACAGTTTTAAAAACAAAGAATGGAGATATCACTTTGAAGCTTTAGATTGGTACATGCCAACCGGAGTTGATGTAAGAGACAAATTAACTGACATAGAAGTGGGAAACATAGAGTTGATCTATGAATACGAAAGTTACTTTCAAGATTATTATGACGACTACGGAAGGTAGTTTAAAACAAAATTCAAAAAAGCCATCCTGAAAAATCAGGATGGCTTTTATATTTTACAAATGCTTAGGCGGCTGTGGTTGCTCGCAAGAGCAAGTCTCGAAGCCCCGCGTTAGTTACCCATTACACTTCCAAATACTTTTTTCAATAAGTCTGTTACCTGGGCAGCAGGATTTTTTCTAATTTTTCTTTCTTCAGCCTTAACTAAAGTAAATAATCCACTCATTCCTTTGTCAGTTGTATACTCAACCAAGTCAGTATTAACTTGTTCTTTACCTGTGAACTTAGCTACTTTATTGTATCCATTTGCTACAGGCTCCCAATAAGTAGTCAATTTAACTTTTTCAATGGCATCTTTTACAACAGGTTTAAACTCTGTTTTTAAAGGTGCCGAAGTTGTTTTCATTAAGAACATTGTCGCAGCAGTATCAGCCCCTTTCAATATTTCGAATCCGTCTTGGACAGTCATGCTAGTAATAGCGTCAACAAAAATTGGAACTGCTTTTTTAGATGCTTCTTCAGCCGCTCTGTTAAAACTTGTTTCAATTTCATTTACTTTTCCATCAAAGCCATTTTTAACTCCCCATTCTTTCACTTTTACTGCCTCTTCTGGCCAAGGAATATAAATCAAAGGGTTTTTATTAAATCCGTCTAATGCTGAAGCTTTAGCTGCACCATTTTTAATCCCAACCTGTAATGCCTCTTTTAATCCGGCAATTACTTCGCTGTTAGTTAACGCAGGTTTCGTATCATCTGTTCCGCCACCTGTTCCTAAAGTTGTTCCTGCAACATCTTCCAAAACATCACATGAAGTGAAAAGGGCAAAAATTGATAGTACTGCAAATATTCCTAGTTTTTTCATTTTCTTATTTTTTAACGTTGTCAAACTTAATCAGTTTATAATTGTTTAGCAAATAGAATACCAAGATTATCTTTGCACTATATTTAACACCCTATGAAAGCAGATATTATTACAATTGGAGATGAAATTTTAATTGGTCAAACAATAGACACGAACTCTGCCTGGATGGGTTCTGAACTTAATAAATATGGTGTGTCTGTAAGACAAATCACATCAATTTCTGACAATTCACACGCCATAATTAGTACCCTTGAAAATTCTTTAAACGAAGCAGATTTTATTTTCATCACTGGTGGCTTGGGTCCAACTAAAGATGATATTACAAAAAATGTTCTGACCAATTATTTTAGAGATGAGTTAGTTCTTTATCAAGATATATGTGATGAAATAGAGGCTTATTTCACATCTGTCAATAGACCATTTTTAGAAGTGAACCGACAACAAGCTATGCTTCCTAAAAAAGCCAAAATCATTCGCAATGATTTAGGAACCGCATCCGGTATGTGGTTTGAATCTATGGGTAAACAAGTGTTTTCACTGCCCGGTGTTCCTTACGAAATGAAAGGTTTAGTGAATAAAATATTACCACAACTTCAAGAAAAATTCCAATTGGGAGATTTCTATCACTGTACCTCACATTTTCAAGGCGTACCTGAATCTATTCTCGCTGATACCATTGAGGATATAGAATCTGAAATTTTGAAAGAGAAAATCAGTATTGCATATCTTCCTTCAACCGGAATCGTTAAGATAAGATTGACGGGAGAACAGCATCAAAAAGAAAGTATAAATGATTTTTTATCTGAAATAGAAAAACGCTTTCCAAAAAACTTTTTCGGTCGTGGCGACATTACTATTCAACAGAAAATCGCTCAATTATTAATGGCGGAGAAAAAAACATTGGGAACCGTTGAAAGCTGCACAGGTGGGGCTTTGGCGCAAAGAATTGTCTCCACTCCTGGTTCATCAGCTTATTATAAAGGATCTATCATATCCTACGCTTATGAATTGAAAGAAAAAATGGTAGATGTAAACCATGATGAGTTATGGGAACATGGAGCAGTTAGCGCAGTGGTTGTTGAACAAATGGCTAAGGGTGGAATTGAGAAACTAAATGTAGATTATTGCATTGCCACTTCTGGAATTGCCGGTCCGGATGGTGGAACAGATGAAAAACCAGTTGGAACAATTTGGATGGCAATAGCCACCAAAGACAAGGTATATTCTAAAAAATTCTCGTTTAGACAAAATAGGGAAAGAAACATAGAATCTGCCGTAGTTTATGGTTTAAACTACTTAAGAATTGTAATAGAAAATTTAGAAGTAGCCTGATTTTGAAATTTAATGAGTATTTTTGCACTCAATATTTGTATAAAAAGAAAATAGTTAGTTACTTTGCACTCCCAAATTTTGGGTAGAATAAGATAAAATAAGAGAGAAATGGCGAGAGTTTGTCAATTAACAGGAAAGAAAGTAATGAGCGGGAACAATGTTTCTCACGCATTAAACAGAACGAGAAGAAAGTTCTACCCGAACTTGATCACGAAGAAATTTTATATTCCTGAAGAAGATTCGTACATCACTTTAAAGATTAGTACATCTGCTTTAAGAACAGTTAATAAAAAAGGAATCTCTGCTTGTCTTAAAGAAGCAAGACAAAAAGGATATTTGAAATAATTAAGCAATGGCAAAAAAAGGAAACAGAGTTCAGGTTATTTTGGAGTGCACAGAGCACAAAGAAACTGGTATGCCAGGAACATCAAGATATGTTACGACTAAAAATCGTAAGAATACTCCAGATAGATTAGAAATTAAAAAATTCAATCCTATCTTGAAGAGATATACTATTCATAAAGAAATTAAATAATAAGACATGGCTAAGAAAACCGTAGCATCATTACAAACAGGAGGTGGTAAAGAACACACTAAATGTATCAAGATGATCAAAAACGAAAAAACTGGAGCGTACACTTTTAAAACAGAGATCGTTCACAACGATAAGGTGAAGAACTTTTTTGAGAAAAAGTAATCATCCTTATTGATTAAAAAATATTGAGCTTCTTCCAATTGTTGGAAGGAGCTTTTTTTGCTAAAAGAAGATGGGATTATTCAATAAATTCTTTTCGAAAGAAAAAAAAGAAAAACTGGATTCTGGTTTAGAAAAAACCAAAGAAAGTTTTTTATCAAAACTAACGAGAACTGTTGTTGGTAAATCTACTGTAGATGCCGAAGTTCTTGACAACCTTGAAGAAGTATTGATCACTTCAGACGTAGGTGTTGAAACCACGTTAAAAATCATTGATAGAATTGAAGCACGTGTAGCCAAAGATAAATACATGAGTACTTCTGAACTAAATGTGATTCTGAAAGAAGAAATTGCCCTTTTATTAGCAGAAAATAATACCACAGATTTAGTTGAATTTACAATTCCTGAAACTGAAGGACCTTATGTGATTATGGTTGTGGGAGTGAATGGTGTTGGAAAAACAACAACAATTGGTAAACTCGCAAATCAATTAAAGAAACAAGGTAAGAAGGTGGTACTTGGTGCTGCTGATACATTTAGAGCTGCTGCTGTAGACCAATTAATTATCTGGTCTGAACGCGTTGGTGTTCCTATCGTTCAACAAGGAATGAATGCAGACCCTGCCTCTGTTGCATTTGATACTTTACAATCTGCCAAAGCTCAAAATGCTGATGTAGTAATCATTGATACTGCAGGAAGACTTCACAATAAAATCAACTTAATGAATGAGTTGAGCAAGATTAAAAATGTGATGGGTAAAGTATTACCAAACGCACCGCATGAAATCTTATTGGTGTTAGATGGTTCTACCGGACAAAATGCATTTGAACAAGCCAAACAATTCTCGGCAGCAACTGAAATCAACGCATTAGCAATTACTAAACTTGATGGAACAGCCAAAGGTGGTGTTGTGATCGGAATCTCTGATCAAATGAAAATTCCTGTTAAATACATTGGTGTGGGAGAAGGAATTGAGGATTTACAAGTATTTAACAAGACAGAATTTGTCGATTCATTATTCAACTAGATGAAGACCAAAACGCTCAAAAAAAATAAAGTAAACGTTGTTACTTTAGGATGCTCAAAGAATATTTTTGATTCTGAAGTCATGATGGCGCAGCTCAAAGCAAACAAGTTTGAAGTAGAGCATGAAGCACAACAAGACGATTCTGAAATTGTAATCATCAATACCTGCGGTTTCATTGACAATGCTAAACAAGAATCAATTGATACTATACTTCGTTATTCAGATGCAAAATCTGATGGTTTAGTGGACAAAGTCTACGTGACAGGATGCCTTTCTGAACGTTATAAAGAAGATCTGAAAACAGAGATTCCAAACATTGATGGATACTTTGGTACAAGAGATTTACCAAGACTTTTAAAAACCTTAAAAGCTGACTACAAAAAAGAATTGATTGGGGAGCGTCTTTTGACAACGCCTTCTCACTATGCTTATTTTAAAATTGCTGAAGGATGTGACAGACCATGTTCATTCTGTGCGATTCCATTAATGAGAGGAAAGCACGTCTCTACTCCTATCGAACAATTAGTTGACAACGCAAAGTCTCTGGCCAATCAAGGCGTTAAAGAATTAATGCTAATTGCACAAGACTTAACTTATTACGGGTTAGATATCTACAAAAAGAGAAATCTTGCTGAACTGGTAGACAAACTTGCTGATGTAAATGGGATAGAATGGATAAAACTTCATTATGCTTTCCCTTCAGGATTCCCAATGGATGTTCTTGATGTGATGCGAGAACGTGATAACGTTTGCAACTATTTAGACATGCCATTACAACATGGATCGACTGATATGTTGAAAGCCATGAAAAGAGGAATCACTAGAGAGAAAACCGAGAAGTTAATAGAAGACATCCGAGCAAAAGTTCCAGGAGTTGCCCTAAGAACTACTCTTATTTCTGGATTCCCAGGTGAGACCGATAAAGATTTTCAAGAAATGTATGATTGGGTAGAGAAAAGCCGTTTTGAACGATTAGGGATCTTTACTTATTCTCACGAAGAAAACACTACAGCTTACACCTTGAATGATGATGTTCCCGCCGAATTAAAGCAAGAAAGAGCAGATGCTATCATGGAGCTTCAAGCTGGAATCTCTTATGAGTTAAATCAACAAAAAGTTGGCAAAACTTTTAAAACGCTGTTTGACAAAGCTGAAGGAGATTATTTTATTGGAAGAACTGAATTTGATTCTCCTGAAGTTGATAACGAAGTTTTAGTCAAAATCACTGAAGATAATCACATTAGAATTGGAGATTTCGCCAATGTTAAAGTTGAATCAGCAGATCATTATGATTTGTACGGTAAGGTGGTGAAGTAAATTTTGGTTACTATTCGTTGATGATTTACATCAATTTCTGACTTAAAATCCGTAATTTTGGGTATGAAAATCGCCCAATTAAATAGCTACTTTTTCCTGTTCATTTTTACTATTATTCTTGTTGCATGTGGCACAAGTAATGAAGATAAAGAAAGTGATCCTGAAAAAATTGATTGGAAAGCTAGAGAATTAAGCTACACCCTTACTGATTCAAATTTAGTCAGTGGTAAATCATATCTATCCATCTACTCTCAGGTATACAGTCAAACTGAACATAACACTAGAGATTTAACAGTTACAGTAAGTATTAGAAATCCCAATGACACCGATACCTTATTTCTAAATAGCGTAAAAAGTTATGATACTGAAGGCTTAGAAATTAAAAGTTATGTTGGTAAAACCTCTTATGTTCGACCAATGGAAACATTAGAACTTGTTATAAGCGAAGAAAACACGCACAATGGTACAGGTGGTAACTTTATTTTTGACTGGCAGATTCAATCTAAAAGTAGTGAACCTATTTTTGAAGCGGTCATGATTTCTACCGCTGGACAACAAGGAATTTCATTCGTGACCACTGCTAAACGTATCAAATAAATGTTAAATACCATTTTGCTCTTATTGGCAGTTATCGATCCTTTAGGTTCAGTTCCGGTATATCTTGAAGCGACTAAAGAGCTTGATAATAAGCATAAACGTAAAGTTGCTATCAGGGCGTCAATTGTAGCCTTTGCTATATTGCTTTTTTTCATTGTTGTTGGACAATTGATTCTTGAAGGCATGGAAGTGTCATTGGATGCATTTCAAATTTCGGGCGGGGTAATTTTATTTCTATTCGCGTTAACAATGATTTTTGGAGAAGGTAAACCCGATCGAGAAAAGCATTCAATTACCGATTATAAACACGTAACAATCTTTCCTGTTGCTATTCCGTCAATAGCTTCACCAGGAGCAATTATGGCTGTCGTTTTAATGACAGACAATCATATTTACACAATCGAAGAACAAGTCATTACTACACTTTTAACGGCACTCATTATCTTAATTACAATGGGATTACTGTTAGGAGCATCTGTAGTTCAAAAGAAAGTGGGTGAATATGGAATATCCGTAATTAGTAAGATTATGGGATTAATATTAGCATCTTATGCCGTGCAAAGTGTTTTAAGTGGATTAAGAGACTTTTTCAGTGTAGCGCATTAAAGTCTATCTAGAGATCACCCCACTATCCAAAGAATTAATTCAACTAATCCCCAAGCTATCAAGGAGCAGAAACCAATAGCTGCAGCTCCAAACATTACTCCTAGCGCCATAAAGCCTGATTCTTTGTCGCCTATAATTCCTGCTCCTCCGGCTGAGACAAAGGCTCCGGCAACTATTGCTCCAATGCCAACTAAAAACCACCACCAAGGCAAAATAGTGGTCAATATGATCAGTGCAAATCCACCGAGAACAATGAGTCCTCCCAAATAAATAAAAGTAAAGCCTAGCCAATCCCAATCAACGTAAGCTCTCGATTTTTTAACTATTCTTTTTCCACGAATATTATTGGTTGATGTACTTTTCAACCAGGTTCGTTTTGAGGGGCGTAATTTAAACTTCGGAAACTCAGGTTTATTAATTTTTTGAAATCCTTCCTGAGCTGGAGTGTCACTTTCTACTTTTACAATTTCATTTAAACCAGAACAGTCTGCCTCTTCTTGACTGAATCCTAAAATTGGTATTGCGAACACAAAAAAGAGCAAGAATTTATTCATGGCTTAGTCCTTAGCAATATGCTTAGCATACCAGGTTTTATAATCTTCGTCTGAAATATGGACGCCTTTATGAGCAGGATTAGGATAAATGGTAGCTCCAAAACAAATAGGTCCGTTATTCGGATAATCAACTATTTTATGAAAAGGAACCGCCCACTTCATATGATGATCATAAACAAAGGTGTAATTCATGTAAATGGTGTACTCTACTTCCTGATCAATCGGGTCTGTATGATAATCATCAATACCTCTTGACGATACTTGAAATTTGGTAATTCTTTTTCCCTTTACAATTACAGAAAACTTCTTTTTATCCCATTCGCAAGGAACAATTTCAGAGGAAATAACTTTGATTAAGTATGCCGATTCACCTTCACCACAACAATCACAATAATCAATTATAAACGGGTGCTTATTTAAGAAATGCGTGACTTTATTGGCTTGGTCGTGCGTCAAATTATCCCATTGGTCTGCTCTGGCAAAACTTGCCATGAAAAAAAATAAAACAACCAATAAACAGTTTTGTATCTTCATTATTTATCTTCTTGATCTGTCACATCTTCATAATCAGTAAACCCCTCATCATCCGTATCCACGGTATTGAGGTCTTCCTCATCATTCTTTCTTTGTCCAAATTGCGTGCCGAAAGCACCGAAGTTCATCCCTTTCATTGAAGGACCATCAAATGGTGATTTCCCGGCCAAAATATTTTGCACCAAACTAACAAACCTAATAATTGTTGTCACTAAAAACACGAATGCAGCAACATAAAAAATCCACCCAATTAAAAACGCCTCTTGAATTGACCTTATCACATCTCTAAACCACAAGATTACTCCATTCGTTATCATATCTGGCTGCCACAAACACGCCACAAAATATAACAATGATCCCACCAATAAATAGTGCTCAACTTTAGGGTCAATTTTAGTAAATAAATTTCCCAGCATTGGATTGTTCCCTAATTGCGCCATCATAGAACGTTTCTGCAACTTCCCTAGCAAGTATAGCGCCATCACTATAACACCCAATACTAAAAAGAACATATTATTCTCTTTCATTATTAAAGCGCCTTCTTTTGTGTACTTAAACCAGATACTGTTCGCAACAACCGAAACAAGAAAGAAGTATTTTGTTATTCTTAATACATACGTGGTTACTTCACTTGACTTTGAAGTTGCACCTAATAAGCGTTTGAAAATAAATTGTAAAATTCCCCAAACAAATCCGAATATTGAGAAAACGATACCTAAATCAAAAATGAAACCTAAAGCTCCTTGCATTCTATATTATAATTATTTTTATTTGAAGACGACTATCCGACAGTTTTATGCTGATTTATAACTTTGTCTTAACCTTTTGCCAGTCTTTTATTTGCCAATTCGTATAGCCAGTAGCTACATGATTCTTATCAGTATCAAATAACTTTATCTCGCACTCAATCAACACCGCATCCTCACTTTTTAATGGTGTTTTAATTTTTTCTTCTATCCACAGGTCGTCAACAGAAAATTCAGCAATAATATCCGTTTTAGCTTGATAAACATATTCCATTCTCAACGATTGCATAATCAATCGGTACTTTTTTGCACCTAACTTAGTGAGCAATAAAAAGCCTGATGCAAACTCAGCAGCAGTTGCCATTCCGCAAGCATGAACTCCTTTAATGTGATTAAAATTTTTACGCTTGTACGGAATAATTGTCGTCACCTTATCGTCTTCTATGGTCTTAATTTTAATCTTGTGCGGTTTATTGAATGGAATCATCATACCTAAACCAAAATTCAGTTTCCACAATCCAAAATTAGACGCCTTTGCGTTGGCAATATATTTTTCAAAATTCATACGATAAAGATAACAGACCTTAACCGCATATCAATCCAATCTTGAAATATTCTTTCTCAAAACAATCTTATATTTGTGTGATTCTAAAAAGAAAATTCAATTCATGAAAAAATTAGTAGCACTTCTAAGTTTATTTTTAACATTCAATTTCTCGGCGCTTTCTGTTGAAGGAATGTGGATTCCATCTTTAATTGATATGTTTCATTCAGACATGAAAACAATTGGATTGAAGTTATCTGCAGAGCAAATTTATTCAACCAATAACTCTAGCTTAAAAGACGCTATCGTGCAATTCAATGGTGGTTGTACTGCTGAAATTGTTTCGGATCAAGGATTAATTTTAACTAATCACCATTGCGGATTTGATGCAATACAAAAACATTCTACCTTAGAAAATGACTACTTAAAAAATGGTTTTTGGGCAAAATCACAAGTTGAAGAAATTCCGTGCCCTTGGTTACGTGTAACTTTCGTAAAAGAAATAAGAGATGTCACTGATGCTGTTTTTAAAGGAATCACAGACGGAATGGCTGAAAACGAAAAAGCAAAAATTATTTCAAAAAACATTTCTGCTCTTGAAAAAGCAGAAGGCGTTAGCGGATCAATCACAGCTAAAATAAAACCTTTCAATTTAGGTAACGAATATTTCATGTTAATCACAGAAGATTACAACGATATCAGAATGGTTGGAGCGCCTCCTTCAGCAATCGGAAAATACGGTGGAGATACAGATAACTGGGTTTGGCCAAGACACACAGGAGATTTTTCTGTTTTTAGAATCTATGCAAACGACGAAAACAAATCTTCAAAATACGACAAGGCGAATAAACCTTTCAAACCAGCACATTCTTTACCTGTTAGTTTAGCTCCAAAACAAAAAGGAGATTTTACCATGGTTTATGGTTTCCCAGGATCTACTGACCAGCACTACTCTTCTGGTAAATTAAAATTCATCATGGATGAAGAACGTCCTGCAAGAATTGACATGAGACAACATAGCTTGGATATTATTAAACCAGCAATGAATGCAGATGATTTAGTTAGAATCCAATACGCATCAAAACAAGCAAGAATTGCAAATGCTTGGAAAAAATGGATTGGTCAAATCACTGGATTAAAAGAGTTAGGTGCAATAGATAAGAAAAAAGCTTGGGAAGAAGAATACATGGCAAAAGCCGCAGAACAATCAGAGTGGAAAGCAAGCTATTATGATGTTATTAATGATCTAAACAAAGCCTCAGAAGAAGGTAAAAAATATGAAATGGCTTACTCTATGTTCATTGAGTACTTCTATGTAGGACCTGAGTTCATTAAGCATGCTTACGAATTTGACAATTTGGTTTCAAATTATGAAAAACTAGAGGCTGAAGGTAAATTAGATGAGGAAGTAGATAAATTAATTAGAAAATCAGATGCCTTCTTCAAGAATTATAACAAAGAAGTGGACGAAAAGATTTACAACGCGTTAACGCCACTTTATTGCGGATACGTTGAAAACGACCTGCTACCTTTAGGATTAGCCGACAGCTGGGAATCAACTGGAGAAGCAATTTTTTCTAAATCCCTTATTTTAAATCCAGAAAAACTGAAAACCTTGTTAGAGAAATCACCAAAGAAAGCGGTGAAAAAATTAAAGAAAGACCCAGCCTTAAAACATGCTGTTGCGATTAGATCAGCCTTCATCAATAAAGCCTACAACGCATACAGCCTTTACATTCAGAAAGAAGAAGCTTTGATGACCAAGTACCTTGAAGGTGTTTTAGTAATGTTCCCAGAAAAGAAAACTTGGGCTGATGCGAATTCAACACTAAGAATAACTTACGGAAAAATTGAAGGATCAGCTCCTTATGACGGAATGAAATACACCCATTACACAACGATAGATGGGATTATGCAAAAGCATGATGAGAGTAACCCAGACTTCCAATTAACTGAGCGATTTGAAGATCTTTATGCAAAGAAAGATTTCGGAAACTATACGCAGGACGGAGAATTATGGGTTTGTTTTTCAGCTTCTAACCACACCACTGGCGGAAATTCAGGTTCACCGGTAATTGATGCCAATGGTAATTTAATTGGAATCAACTTTGATAGAAGCTGGGAAAGCACCATGTCTGACTTCATGTTTGACGACTCAAGATGCAGAAATATCGCAGTTGATATTAGATATGTGCTTTGGGTAATTGATAAGTATGGAGAAGCACCTCATTTGGTGAAAGAGATGAATATCATCAAGTAAATCATTAGATTTGGGAGAATGCGAATGGTTATTCTCATAGGATTATTGGTAACGTTGAGTGCTTGTAAAAAAGAACCAGCGGCTCCTTTACCTGTGGGTAACTTCTTTGTAGATAATGCCAATTGTACCACGCCTTGTTTTGTCCATTGTTATGACCAGTCATATAATGCCGTTGCGTGGAAATGGAATTTTGGAAACAGTTTAACTTCTGACAAACAACAAGATTCAATTCAGTATCACACGCCTGGATTTTATACCATTTCTTTGACTGTTTGGAACTCGGATAACGTGAGTGATAGCCTTTCAAAAACCATTCAAGTTTACTAGATAAAAAAAGACCGACTGTTTTGGGCAGCCGGTCAAGTTTATGTTCTTAAGGTATCCCTCCTCAAGTTTAAAATCTAGGTGTAAAATTTGATTTCCACTAATTTACGGAAGATCTATTCTTGTTTCAAGTATAATTCTGACGAGAAAAATGAATTGTATACGGGTCTAAATGATACATTTTTTTGATACCTTCAAAGCAAATGAAGCCAAACAAAGAAATACTTCAAGCAAAAATTGATGCCAGACATTACTCTAGAGAACTGATAAGAGATGTGTTTCAGGCAACTGAACATTTTCCGAAAAACGACCCTGAACGCTTAGCATCACAATTAAGAAAAAAAGTGTTGAGCGTTTCTTCATTTTTAGCACACGGAACCGTAAAACATGATCAAGACGAGCAAAAACAAGACCTCCTTCTGGTTATGGCTGAATTGAGAGAAGTTCTTAAGTACATAACAATAGCTCATCATTTGCGGTATTCCACAGATTTAGAAAAATCAAAAGTCCGCAACTCTATCGCAAACGTTATCAACGCCTTAGATAAGCTGGTTATTCAATTAGGTGGATTTGAAACCAAATAATGTAAGTCTTCTTGCAGTTCAACGACTGATTGAAAAATTAAAGCAATGAGTGATTATTTTGAATTTGTGCAAGAATTAGTAGCCGAAGGTAAAACAACAGGTCCCAACCAAAGTGAAGACATGGTGGGATATACTAAGATGTCTTTGCAACGCATGAAACGCTGGAACAAAGTTGGAGTCCTTCTTCCAGAAATTGAGCAGAAGTTGTCTGAAATAACCTCCCCACAAAACTGGACTTTAATTACAGAAGCCTGGTGTGGAGATGCCGCTCATGCATTCATGTTCATTAAAAAAATGGCCGATAGCAACGCTCATATCAACTTTGACTGGAAGCTACGTGACGAAAACTTAGAATTAATGGATCAATACCTCACTAATGGTGGTCGATCAATTCCTAAACTAATTGCTTTTGATGCTGAAGGAAACGAACTCTTTAATTGGGGCCCAAGACCAAAACACATCCAAGAAACATATTTAAAGCTAAGAGAAACTGGAGTTCCTTATTCAGAAATTTCTATCGAATTACAAAAGCTTTACAACGCAGACAAAGGAGTTAGCATGCAAAAAGAGTTATTAGAGTTGATGTAGAACAAATCAAATCATCAGATAATCAATCGCATCATCAACAAATCGGATAATCGGATAATCAACCAATCACTCCCCAACTTCAGTATTTTGTTGTTTCTCCTTCTCTGCAGCCGCGTCATCCTCTGCAACCGCTCTAGAAATCAAAACAGCCATTAAAGCTAGAATAATGATGAGAATGAACATTTTTTTGTCCTTATACAACGGTTTTTTAGGACGTTTGACCACCGTATCATATTCATGAGTTAAGCGAGAGAAGTCTTTATACTTCGCCATTGCCTCCTTTGAAGGAAGTTTAACTGGTTCTCTATTTACTTTATACTTTCTCATGAATTAGCTTCCCAACTCTTTTTTAATTTATCTAAAATTCTATACAAACGCATTTTTGCATTTGCTTCTGTGATGGCATAAAAATCCGCAATCTCTTTAAAAGAATATTGCATAAAAAATCGTAATTCAACTATCTCGGCTTGTTCCGGCTTTAAATTACTCAATAATTTAATTAATTTTTCTTGATCTGTTTCATTTCCTTCTTCTCCAATCTCTATCTCTAACATCACCGATTTAATATGACGTTCTTCAACCTGAACGGTAACCATCTTTTTCTGTGCTCTAAAATATAAATTCACTTCGTTTGAAGCAATTCTATAGAGCCAAGCACTAAACGGAAATCCTCTGTCTTCATACTTTTTAATATTGAACATGGCTTTCAGCATTGCATCCTGACATACATCTCCGGCAATGGCCTCATCTTGAACCCGTTTAAAAATAAAAATATAAATCTGCTCAAAATACTTATCATACAAAGCAGCAAAAGCACGCTCATTTTTCTGAGCTGCCAGCACCAAAGCTTTATCTTCTTGATATGATGAAGTCTTTTTATCCAAGGTTAGTTCTTATTCTATTGAGTTAATTCAAACATTTTGAAAAGTAACACTATTTTTTTAATGCTCTCATTTTTTCAATTACCTCAAGTATAGAAATGTATGTATTCGCTTCAATTTCTGACAATTTATCCAAAGAAAAATAACCCACGTCTGTTATTCCTTCCTCTTCTTGAGGAATCAACTCTTCCTTCTTTCCTGAAGATGCTAAGTAATACCAATACGTCTTCTTCAATACATCTTTCCCTTTATAGTTGTACGTATGCCAAGTATCCAGTAAATGAGTAATTATTTTTGGTTCTTCAATACCACACTCTTCCTCTATTTCTCTAATCGCACCTTCTTCAACCGACTCTCCTTTTTCTATTTTACCTTTTGGAATGTCCCATAAACCATTGCGCTTAATAAATAAGAATTTACCATTCTTCTCTACCAAACCACCTGCAGCTTGTATGAATTTAAAAGATTTAAACGCATCTAACAACTCGCTTTCGCTCGATTGTTGATATATTTTCGGAACATTATCAATAAAAACTTTATACATTTGCGGCCATGATTTTAGACAAAGACAAAGCCCTAAAAATAGCTGATTTTTTATTACAAATCAAAGCAGTTAAACTTCAACCTAATGATCCTTTCACATGGGCATCTGGTTGGAACTCGCCAATCTATTGCGACAATAGAAAAACACTGTCATTTCCTAAAATCAGAACGGCAATAAGACAAACCTTTGCGCAACAAATAGATGAAAAGTACACCAACATTGATGCTATTGCAGGTGTGGCAACCGGCGGAATCGCTATTGGAGCCTTAGTTGCTGAAGAGATGGGCTTACCATTTATTTATGTGCGTTCTTCTGCAAAGGGGCACGGCTTGGGTAACCAAATTGAAGGGGCTTATGAAGAAGGACAACGCGTAGTCGTTATTGAAGATTTAATTTCAACAGGAGGATCAAGTTTGCAAGCAGTTGATGCTTTAAGAGAAGCTAAACTTAACGTTCTTGGTTTATCTGCAATCTTTACTTATGGATTTAATAAGGCCGTAGAGAATTTTAATAATGCCAAATGTGAATTTTTCACGCTTTCTGATTATGATCATCTAATTGAGCAAGCGCAAGCATCAAATTATGTGAGCGATAGCGATATCGATTCATTAAAAGAATGGAAGTCAAACCCTGAAAACTGGAAAAAGTAATGTCAGCAACAATAATCGATAGTCAGAAAGTAATTATTAATGCAAAATCTGAAGAGGTATTTACCTTTTTAAGTGATTTTAATAACATCAAAGAATTACTACCTCAAGATAAAATCTCTGATTGGACATCAACTGTTGATGATTGTTCTTTTAAAATTCAAGGGGCTGCAACCATTCCTCTTGTAAAGGACTCAGTTGAGCCGAACAACAAAATCAAAATCGTTTCTGGTCCAAAAGCACCTTTTCCGTTTAAAATGAACGTATTCATCAACGAATTAGATGGTGGAGATGGCAATTCTTGTCAAGGCTATTTGCATTTTGAAGGAGACATCAACGCGTTTTTGAAAATGATGGTGGTTAAACCATTAACCAACTTATTTGACTACATGGCGCATAAACTTCAAACAAAATTTGAAGCTTAAAGAAATTTCACTTCTTTCAAGTCGTAAGATCTAATTTCACCACTCACAGAAACTTGTAATCTGCCATTTTCGTGGACGCCAACAATCGTTCCTGCGAATTCACCTGAATGATCTTCAAATTGGCGAATTTCGTTTAGTCCCAGTAAATTTTCATAATACCGGTCTTTCAATAATTTGAAATTGGAATCAAGTAATAGATTTACATAAAAATCTAAATAAGCGAAGTATTGATCAAAAACGTCCATCAAATCAGGCTCTGAATTTATTTCATTTGCAATAGAAGTACCACTGAGTTCACCAAATTCCTTTTGGTTTACATTTAACCCTACTCCAATAACAGACGATTGTATTTTAGATCCTGACAATACATTTTCAATTAAAATACCACAAATCTTCTTTTCATTCACCAGAATATCATTCGGCCATTTGATTTTTGCAGGAATTTTTAGGTCAGATAGTGTTTTTCTGACGGCAAGAGAAACAGCAATATTTAGGTAAAAAGAATGTTTTACGTCAATCTCAGGAAAAAATATTGTTGACATGGTCAAATTTTTTCCTTCTTCACTCGTCCACAAGGCTGTGCGTTGACCACGTCCTTTTTGCTGTTTTTCAGCCAAAATAGTCGTGCCACTTAGCACTGTTGTTGACTTCAACAATTCAGATGCAAACTGGTTTGTAGAATCAACCACCTTTAAATGAATTAGATTTCGTTCTAATCTTTTATAGAGCATGTAACAAATGTTGTAAAAATTGAGACTAAAGTGAAACAAAACAAGTAATTTTGTTCACCAAATTAAGAATATGATAAAAGCCGCAGACGAGAAAAAAGTTGAAACAAAAATGTTAGTGGATACAATCGTGGATGGAATTCAGGATGTTAAAGGAAAGGATATAGTAATACTAGATCTTACACATCTTCAAAATTCTGTTACTGAATATTTTATCATATGTAGTGGTGAATCAAATACACAAGTTGAGGGTATTTCTAGTTCAATTACAAGAAAAACAAGAAAAGATTTACAAGAGCGTCCTTGGCATCAAGAAGGAATTAACAATTCTGAATGGGTGTTGTTGGATTATGTAAATGTTGTCGTTCATGTGTTCTATAAAGAAATCAGAGAATTCTATAACCTAGAAGATCTTTGGGCAGATGCTGAACGAACAGATGTACCAAACTTAGATTAAATATATTATGGCTGAAAAACCTAAAAATAAAAAAGGATTTAACCTGTATTGGATTTATGCAATCCTAGCAGTTGTGCTTATTGGATTTAACTTAATTCCTTCTTCAGGTAGCATGATTGAAGTTGAGCAATCAGACTTTGAAAAGTTAGTACTAGAAGGATATGTCGAAAAACTGGTCATAGTTAAAAAGCAAGAAATTGCTGAAGTTTACTTGGATCAAGAAAAACTAGAAGAAATTTCTAAACTGGACGATCGCTATAAAAAATTGGCTAACAAGGCTAATAAAGACGGTAAAACTCCTGATTTAACATTTAGCACTCCTCCACCAGAAACTTTTGAAGAAGACATCAAAAAACTAGATGCTGAGGCAACCGCTATTGACCCTGACTATCATTTTAGCGTAAAAAGAGAGTCTCGTAAAAACTGGACAGACGCGCTTAGCTGGTTATTATTCCCTGTTCTTTTAATCGTTTTCTGGATCATTATCATGAGACGTATGTCTGGTGGAGCCGGTGGCGGAGCTGGAGGTGGAAACATCTTCTCTATAGGAAAATCAAAAGCTAAAGTTTTTGAAAAAGGTAAAGGTACCAACACTACATTTAAAGATGTTGCTGGTTTAGAAGGGGCTAAAGAAGAAATTGAAGAGATTGTTGATTTCTTGAAACAACCAAAAAAATATACTGAATTAGGGGCTAAAATTCCGAAAGGAGCTTTACTTGTAGGACCTCCGGGAACTGGTAAAACCTTATTAGCTAAAGCCGTTGCAGGTGAAGCTAAGGTGCCATTCTTCTCACTTTCAGGATCCGATTTCGTTGAAATGTTTGTAGGTGTTGGTGCATCAAGGGTGAGAGACTTGTTTAAACAAGCAAAAGAAAAGGCGCCGTCAATCATCTTTATTGATGAGATTGATGCCATTGGTAGAGCCAGAGGTAAGAACGCAAACATGGGATCTAATGATGAACGTGAAAACACCTTAAACCAACTATTAACAGAGATGGATGGTTTTGGAACAAACTCAGGGGTAATCATCTTGGCAGCAACGAACAGAGCAGATGTACTTGATTCTGCATTAATGAGAGCTGGGCGATTTGACCGTCAGATTTATGTTGATATGCCAGATATCAATGAGCGTAAAGAAATTTTCCAAGTTCATTTGAAACCATTGAAATTAGAAAAAGAATTAGATGTGGACTTCTTGGCAAGACAAACTCCTGGATTTTCAGGAGCAGATATTGCCAACATTTGTAATGAAGCTGCACTTATTGCTGCACGTAAAAAGAAACAATATGTTGAAAAACAAGATTTCTTAGATGCTGTAGACAGAATTGTTGGTGGTTTAGAAAAGAAAAACAAAATCATTACTCCTCAAGAAAAGAAGACGATTGCATTCCACGAAGCTGGACACGCAACAACTTCTTGGCTTCTTGAACACGCTTCACCGCTAATCAAGGTGACAATTGTTCCAAGAGGAAGGTCTTTAGGTGCCGCTTGGTATTTACCTGAAGAGCGTCAAATTACAACTACTGAGCAATTACTTGACGAAATGTGTTCTGCCTTAGGTGGAAGAGCGGCTGAAGAAATTATCTTCGGAAAAATTTCAACAGGGGCCTTAAGTGATTTAGAGAAAGTAACCAAGCAAGCTTACGCTATGGTTTCTATCTATGGATTGTCTGAGAATATCGGTAATATCTCTTATTATGATCCAAATGGATCTGCTTTCCAAAAGCCTTACTCTGAAAAAAGATCAGAAGACATTGACGAAGAGGTCACAAAAATTATCGAAGCGCAATATGTCAGAGCTAAGAAAATCTTGCTTGAAAACAAAGATAAATTGACAGCCCTGGCTGAAGAATTATTGAAAAATGAGGTGATTTTCAAAGATGATCTTGTTAAGATTTTTGGAGAACGAATTTGGGACATGAACAAAGACAAAACCAAGGAAGGAAAAGTTGAAGAAGTGTTCACGAAAGACGAGCCAATTGCTCCGGCTGATAACCCAGCTAAAGTAGAGTTTGCTAAACCAGCAGAATTTTCTAAGCCTGAGGATAGCAAAGCTGACGAAAATTCCGTATCTTCTGAAGAAGAAGAATCGAACGAAAGTGATGATTCAGAAACTAAAAAAGAAGAAGATGGAAAATAGAAAAATGGTATTTACAACCACAATGGAACATGTAGCTGGTTTGATGAAAGACCAGTTAGAAGCTGCCGGAATCAACACCTTAATCTTGAACCAGAGAGATTCTACATACGGAACTTTTGGTACAATTGAACTTTATGTTCTGAACGAGGATGCAGAGAAAGCGAAGCAAATAGTTGAGGCAAATCAAGAAGAACAGTAGATGTTGCAAAGAGCGATAACAGGCACCTTTTATGTTGCGGCTATCGTCTCTTCAGTTTTTTTTGGTGGATGGTATTTACACATACTCTTTGGAGTGGTGAGTCTTTTAATGCTGCAAGAGTTCACTAAAATGTTTGAAAAATCTGAGTTTAATCCAAACCCGATTTTAACCCCCATTTTAGGTCTGCTTATTTACGTTTTTGGAATCTATAGTTTAACAGGAAATCCAAGTGAAAACGCAGCACCTTTATGGCTACCTCTTTTATTAATTTCTTTCATAGCGTTTATCTGGGTGGCACTTACTGAATTATTCAGAAACAAGAAAAATCCTTTTGCTAATCTGGCAATTGCCTTTAGCGGAATCATCTATATCGTGCTTCCATTATTGCTCATTAATTACATGTCAGTAATTGGTCAAGAAGCAGGTACAATTTTTCCTTTACTAGGTATCTTTATCATGATATGGTGCTCTGACACTTTTGCCTATTTAGTAGGCCGAAAAATTGGAAAACATAAGATGTTTGAAAGAATCTCTCCTAAAAAAAGTTGGGAAGGCTTTTTTGGCGGAATGACCTTCGCTATGTTAGCCGGTATTATCATGGCCTATTTTTTAGATGGTCAACCATTTGTTGAATATGCAATTTTCGGAGTCGTTGCAGCTGCATTCGGCACTCTTGGTGATCTTATAGAATCTATGCTTAAACGAAGTTTAAACCTTAAAGATTCTGGAACTATATTGCCAGGCCATGGAGGCTTACTTGACAGACTAGACAGTGTTTTAGTCGTTATTCCCGTAATTTTTGTCTGCCAATTGATACTATTCTATTATTTCAATTAATTTTGGCGGGTGAAAATTCATAAAGAAGGCTTCGGCATAATAGCAATTGCGGCTTTGATTCTAGGATCAATCTATGCTGCCAATCATTACTTTTTAAAAGATTTACTTCCTTGGTTATACTGGATTTTAACGGTGGGATGCATTGTCATGTTTTACCTGGTTGTTCAGTTTTTCAGAGTACCTAAAAGGGTAATTACAAAAGATGAAAATGTAATTTTATGTCCTGCTGATGGAAAAGTAGTGGTTATTGAAGAAGTAGAAGAAACAGAGTATTTCAAAGACAAGAGAATACAAATTTCAGTTTTCATGTCTCCCTTAAACGTGCACTGCCAGTGGAATCCAGTTTCAGGAGAAACAACTTATTACAAATACCACAAAGGAAAATATTTAGTAGCATGGCATCCAAAGTCGTCTACTGAAAATGAACGATCAACCGTAGTTACAAAACATAACTCGGGGCAAGAAATATTATTCCGTCAGATAGCAGGAGCCGTTGCGCGAAGAATCAAATGCTATGCTAAAGAAGGAGAAAAGGTTGAACAAGGTGAAGAATTTGGTTTTATTAAGTTCGGATCTAGAGTTGATATCTTCTTACCATTGGACGCAAAAATCAACGTTAAAATTGGTGATGTTGTACAAGGAAAAAACACCATTTTAGCGTCTTTTAAGTAAGTCCAAGCACCTCAATCTTTTACTGCGTTCAGGCTTTTTAACAACAGTGTTAACTTCTGTTAAAAAAATAAAGCAACCGCCTCATAATCAATTCGTCTATATTCTAGATATTCGATAGAATATTAAATGCATTTAAACACTATGATCATGAAAAAAGTTTTGCTTTCTGCTGCTGTTATTGGATTTTCCCTTTCTTCTTACAGCCAACAACAAGAAATTATTGATGACAACTGTGCAGGTTTTAATCCTGCATTTAACACTGAAACTATTGCTCCGGCAGGTGGAATTCAGTTTAAAGACGACAGTGACTTAATTTCTTCAACTTCTTTAACATATCACTGGGATTTTGGCCAAGGTCATACATCTACTGATCAAAGTCCGTTCATGGTTTTTGATGAAGGGGATTATCAAGTAATTCTTGAAGTTACCGACAATACTGGTTGTAAAGCGAGTATTGAAAAAACGATTACGTTTTCATACAATAACCAATAGTTATGAAAAAAATTATATGCTTACTGGCTGTTTCCTTTTGGATAACAGGCAGTTTTGGGCAACAAACGCCTAATAATTGCACCAACTATACTTCAACCGGAACGACTTCGGCAAGTGGTTATGCAGATCCAAATGCAGGATGTGGTGCCAATGTTCCCGGTACAATTACTGGTGGAACAGCAGCTTGGACTGGTTCAGGATGTACAGGAACGATTATATCTACCTCAACGAACGGACCCGTTACTTGTATGACTGTTTCTTACGGAGCTGTTAACACCAATGACTATGGGACAATGAGCACCAATACTGGTGGAACATTAACGGTAACTGCTGTTAATGCTGGAGTTGTTGGAAATGTTGTAGGTCCTTACAACTGCGGTACTGGATTTTATGGAAACGTTATGGTAACGGTATGTTCTACTGTTCCATTTACAGATTTAATTTTGACCAATACTGGATGTACTTCTGGATGGGTAATTAACTGTGTAGATGTAGGATGTACAATGACAAATTTAACAGCGAATCTAAGTCCATGTATTGCCGGAACCTATTCTACTTCTGGTCAAGTTGAGTTTAACTCACCACCAAATACTGGTCAGTTAATCGTTGAAGATTGCAATGGGAATCAGCAAGTATTTAATGCACCCTTTACTTCGCCAACAAATTACTCGATAACAGGACAAACTGCAGATGGAGCTGGATGTGACATTACAGCTTATTTCTCAAATGATCCGGGATGTACAATCACTTCAAATTATACAGCACCTGTTTGTATTTGTAACATTGACAATTTCACAGCAAATATCGGATTGTGTGATCAATTAACGGATACTTATGGCATGTCAGGAGATGTTTCGTTTACAGCTGCTCCGGTTACAGGATCTTTAATTGTTGAAGTAGATAACGGTACAACAATTTATGACACCATTATTAACCCTCCTTTTGTATCTCCATCAAACTGGAGCATTTCAGGAATTCCTTCTGATGGTTCTGCTAGTACTGTAACCGTTTACTTCTCTGATGATGTTGCTTGTTCTTCAACCATTGCTTACAACGCCCCTACTTCATGTGCTTGTAATGCAGACATAGGTACGTTTAATGAAAACATAACCGGAAGTAGCCAAAATAATTATGTTTTATGTTTTGGAGACGGCATAGATGTCAACACTAATAATGATTGGGCAGGTCCAGGAGAAATGTTTAATCCACCCGGACCAGCATATAACCCAGGAGTTTCTTGGTTAATGTATAGTTGCCCTCCTACTGTGGCTCTGACTCCAGACCCTAACAATACGGTTCCTTCTGACCCTTGCTTCTTAGGTTTAGTGATGGATGACAACTTATCTGACATTAATGATTTAGCTTGGATTAATGCATATCCTCCTGGAACCTTTACAAATAATACCATTTATTGGGTTCCAATTACAATGTATGATCAAGTAGGAGGAACATATAGTTTCGTGAATGGAAATATTCCTTGTTATGAAATGGGAACACCTTATGCTGTGCAATATTTACCTGATTTTTCTTACACAGATGTAGAAGACTGTCAATCAGGAACTGCTACTATTACAGTTAACGGAGCATTGCCAGCGATTGATGGCTCAAACTTCACAGCCTCAAACTTAATGCCTGCTACGGCTAGTTTTGCAAATACAACGGCAACTGATGGAGCCACAATTACCATAACCGGTTTGAACGGTGGTGAAATGTGGTCTTTTGATATTATTGATGATAACGGTTGTCCGTATACGGTAACTGGCGGACCTTTTCCTCCACTTGAAGACCCTGGATTTACTTATGCTGGTGGTGCTTGGTGTACTTCAGATGTACCTCAAAACCCAATCGTTTCTGGTATAGCAGGAGGAACTTATGTTTCAGCACCAGCAGGATTGAGTATTAATGCAGCGAGTGGTCAAATTACACCAGCTACTTCTACACCTGGAACCTACACGGTAACTTATACTACACCTGGAGTTTGTTTTGATGATTCAACTTTGACAGTTGTAATCAATGAAGTTCCAACGGTTGACCCGGTTGCAGATCAAACAGTTTGTGTAGGAACCAACTTTACTTCTGCCAACTTCACTGGCTCTATGGGAACAGCTACTTATGATTGGACCAACGATAACGTGAACATAGGTACTGGAGCAAATGGAACAGGAAACTTAATATCATTCACAGGACAAACAACTGGTGGAGCAGAAGTTGCAAATTTTGTAGTAACTCCTTCAACCCAAGATTGTGTGGGCCCAACAGAAACGTTCACATTTACAGTAAATGATTTAGATGATGCATCATTTAACTATGCACCTGGCTTAACTTATTGCCAAACGGCAGCTGACCCTACTGTAAATATTACAGGATTAACAGGAGGAACGTTCTCTTATGTAGTAGCGAATGGTGGACCTACTCTAAGTTTAAATGCAGGAACAGGAGACATAGTATTGGCTACTTCTGATATAGGTGCATATGATATTACCTACAATACATCTACTGCTGGAGGTTCGTTATGTCCTCAAACTTCTACCTTACAATTAGTTATTACGCCTGCTCCCGTAGCAGACTTTACCTTAGATGTTTATTGTGCAAACAATGCTGATCCTTTGCCAACTTATATTAATAATGGAAGTGGCGGAACATTTAGTTCAACCGCTGGGTTAATCATTAATGCGAACACAGGAGAAGTTGATTTAGATGCAAGCACACCTGGAACCTATACAGTTACTAATGATATTAATATTGCTGGTTGTCCTTTAGCATCTTATTCAGATGATATTACAATCAATGAAATTCCAACGGCAAACATCACGGGTACAACCACGATTTGTCCGAATGATCCTTTACCGAATTTGGATATCAATATTACAGCAGGTACCCCAAATTGGGACGTAACTTATAACGTTGATGGTTCTCCTGTAACGGTAAATACGGCTGTTACACCTTTAGTAATTAATGGAGCTGCAGTTGGAACATATGATTTGGTAAGTATCGTTGACGGCAACAACTGTTCAAATACAATAGCTGGACAAGCGGTAATAGGTAACTTCCCTACTCCTGTCGTTGATCCTTTAGCAAATCAATACATCTGTGAAGACAATCCATTAACCATACAAACATTCAATTCTACACCAGCCGGAGCATCATTTGCTTGGACGAACACAGGAACAGCTGATTTAGGATTTGGAATGAACGGAACGGGTGATATCGGCACATTTAACGGGGTAAACGGAACTGGAGCCCCAATCAATGGAACAATTGAAGTTATACCTACCTCTGCTGACGGTTGTGTTGGACCAATGGAAAGCTTTATTGTCACCCTCAACCCCAACCCGGTTGTTAGTTTTACTGGTGGACCTTTGTCTGGATGTGAACCGTTAGAAGTGACTTTCACGAACACTACTTTCCCAGTTGGACAAAACTGTACTTGGGATTTCGGAAATGGCAATATAGTGAACGGATGCGGAACTGTTTCAAACACTTATATGGCAGGAGACTATGATGTTTCACTTTATGTCACCACAGCTGAAGGTTGTAGTTCTCAAGACACGTACACAAACTATGTTAGTGTAACTCAAGTACCTGAGGCTATGTTCGCATTTGCTCCGCAAGAAATAACGGTTGAAGACCCAGTAGTTGAATTCACGAACTCTTCTTTATATGCTTCTTCATATTTATGGGAGTTTGGAGATAACTCTGTTAATTCAACAGTTGAAAATCCAATTCACTTATTCCCTTCAGAAGAACCGGGTGAATATTTAGCAACTTTATGGGCTTACAGTGATAATGGATTATGCTATGATTCAATTTCTCAATTGATTATCATTAAAGATGTCATCATCCTATATGTACCAAACATTTTCACACCTGACGGAGATGATTTTAACGAAACGTTTCAGCCAGTTTTCACTTCAGGATTTGACAAGTATGATTATCACTTAACGATATTTAACCGTTGGGGAGAAATTATATTTGAATCATATGATGCTGAAAAAGGATGGCCAGGTCATTACGGTGATGGAGGATTAGTTGAAGATGGTGTTTACATTTGGCAGATTGAGTTTAAAGAAACCATGTCTGACAAGCGACATACACACCGAGGACACGTGACAGTATTGAAGTAAATAACCTATGAACTGAATATAAAAAGGCATCTCGTTAATTCGAGATGCCTTTTTTAGTTCTTTTCGGACGAAGGATTGAGTGGCTTGTCTGAATTCTTATTTGCGTTGAAAACGAAAATAAAATGAGTAAGGAAAGCCTGGTATTCAGTAAACCGCTGGTTTATTGAATGCGGCCCCAAACAATTCTAACAACAACCACCTCCATTATAATGGAAGTTAGATTCAGATATATATATATCATCTCTTCCTAAATCAGCCAATTGCCCTGCAGTTTTATCGCAAACAGCTATAGGCTGATTCAACAATAAAGTATGTCCTTTTTTGTCGTCAAAATATTCTTCTTTCCCGTAATAGATTGCTGTTTTACCCGTAAACACACAAGGTCCGTCAGCAGGCATAGGATCTTTTATCGCTGCTACTTCTACTGACTCTATATAAATTAACTCGTCTGTATTATAGTGTTCAGGAGAAAGCACTCTATAAGCTCTTTTCGCTCTTACTTCAATAGTGGCGAAACCAGCATCTGTAATTGCTTTTATATAATCTTTCAAAGGAATAGCTCCACTTAAACAGGCGGCTCTTAATTTATCGTCATTTCTTAGCTCATCAGACATTTCTTGTTCACAGGTTGGATCAGACATTACTAATCTTCCGCCTGGCTTTAGCACACGATAAGTTTCTTTCAGCGCTTTACTTAAATCATCTAACTTAAAGATATTGAATACACAATTCTGCGCCGCAACATCTATTGACTCATCTTCAATTGGCAAAGACAGGGCATCACCCTTTCTTAAATCTACAAACTCAGATTTAAACCATGGGTTTGAATCTTCTGCTACTTTGAAATTTTTTCTTGAAGCTTCAAGCATTTCATCTAACACATCTACACCTATAACTCCCCCTTTGTTTCTATTGAAATATGCGAATTGAAGCAACTCCATTCCGCCACCTACTCCAACATAAAGAATTTTAGGATCATTGGATAAATCTGAAGGATTAACAGTTGAACCACAGCCGTAATTCATTTCTTGCATTATAACCGGAATATCTAAACCAGGTAGTTGCCAAATTGGATTTGTTGTACAGCATAATCCGACATCTGGCGTTAAAGCAGCTGCTTTATACAAATCGTTAGTTGCATCAAGATAACTCATATAAGTGTTTAAATTTGTTAGAAACTGAAGATGCTTTTAAATCTTCTATATTATCAATGTCGTTAAGTTCTGCAAGCAGCTTAACATTTATATTTTCGTTTTTTAATTCTTCTATTGTTAAAGAAAGTAGTTGCTCTGTGCTCCAAGGCTTGTTCTCAAAAATGCATGCATACATTTGGTCCATTCCTATCAAGTAATATCCGCCATCTTCTGATGGACCAAATACTGTGTTGGAATCGTTCAAAGCCTCTAAACCTTCATTCATGATATCTGCGTTCAAATCAGGTAAATCTGAACCAACACCAATAATCTTTTTATAGCCTTGATTAAACCCATGTTGAAAAGCATTTTGCATACGCTCTCCTAAATCGGCACCGTTTTGAACATATTTATCAAAGCCTGACCACTTTGTATCAATGATAACATCTGAAAAGTAAATATGAACATCTACATTGGTTAAACGCTTAGTTTCAGCTTCAGTAATGTTCACTAATTCTTTATAAACTTCAAAAGCGCCATCATCACCAATTGTTTTAGCCAGCCTGGTTTTTACTTTACCAAGCTTAATGTTTTTCACAAAAACGATCAATAATTTTTCAGACCTCATTTTAGACAATTGCTCCTTGACAACTTGACCCTTCACCCGCAGTACAACCATAGCAATGATTATTTAAGACAATATTTCTATTGCTTAATTCTTCCGCATCAAAATCCATAATGTTTCTAGAGGCTTTGACCGCAACTGGCAATTCTAACATCTGGTTGAAATCACAATCAAAAAGATCTCCATTCCAATCAACCGAAATAGTATTTCTACACATCACCCCTTCTGCCGCGGTAGCATTGAAACTGTTCGCCAATAGCATCATGTAATCATCATACTTTTCAATGGATAACAAATACTCTAAATATCTCGCAATTGGCAAGTTTGTAATGGTATATAAGTTATTGAACACGATTCCAAAGCGTTCTTTCAATTCTCTATCGTAATCAGCTTTAAGTGCCGCTTGATTTGGTGCAACCGAAGGTCCACCTGGATTAAAAACCAAATGAAGATTCAAACCTTCTTCTTTACCGTATCCTAATTCATTTAATATATTTAAGGCCTTTATAGATTTGTTAAATACACCATCTCCACGTTGGGCATCTGTATTTTCTTCTGTATAGCAAGGTAGTGAGGACACTACTGTTACTTTGTGTTTTTTAAATAATTCTGGATATGACTTAAACTTTCCTTCTACCAAAATTGTCAGGTTTGATCGAACGATAATCTCTAAATCACGTTTAGCCAGCTCTTCAATAAACCACTCAAAATGCGGATTCATTTCTGGAGCTCCACCTGTTAAATCAACTGTTTTAACATTTGCTGAATCAATAGCTTTTAAACATTGCTCCATGATTTCTTTAGGCATTATTTCTTTACGATAAGGCGAAGCATCTACATGACAGTGCACACATTGCTGGTTACACATGTATCCAACATTTATCTGAAAAATTTCTAAAGTTGTTGGTTTTAAAGGGAAAAGATCTGCATTGATCATTTTCTCTGAAAAACCAGGTGCTCCGGTTACCCTACCAGAAAGCACATTAAGTTGTTCTTGGGGCGAAAGTTTAGTTATCGTATTACTCATTAAGACTCCAATTATATTCTAGGTATTCAATTTTAGCATCTGCTCTAACTGTTACCGCGCTGTATTTATTAATAAAACTGATGATCGTGTTATCTCCTTTCGTGAAATCTTCAGCATACCATTCAAATATCTTGGAGATTTTTACTTTCTTTTCTGCAATTTGATTGTGCGTTTTATTTTGCAAAAACTTTTTAGTTACTGAAGTAAGTTGTGCATTTAGTTTATCTGCAGTGTACGCTTCATTCAATAATTTTGGGCAAGATTTTGCTCCACAATTAATCGCAAAGTGGATTCTCGGGTCTCCCATTTTTCTTAGAATATTGTTCTCAATTTGAGTCAAATCATATTTCTGAGGGCCAACTTGAACCATTCTGAAATGCCACACATCTTTTCCTGAAAACTTTACATCTTTAGGAGAGCTAACTGGATATTTTGTCAAGATAAACTTGATCATGTAAGCGTTGTATGTATTAATATAAAAAGCTTTCTTTTCGCTTTTAGACCAATCTTTCATTGGTGGATGCTCTCTTAATTCAATAAGATATTCATCAAATTTCTCAATGTCCTTTTTGAAACCTTTATAATCTACATTTCCACTTGATGAAACATGAGTTTTCAACAAGTCATTCCATTTGCTGTGATCAGCCTTAACCGAAGCGTTTGCATTTGAAAATGCGAATAAAACCAATAAAGAAGCTAGTATATTTTTCATTTTTCCATTATTACTTTCTCTTGGACGTTATTAATAATAACAGCTTACAAAAGAAATTGTTCAACTTAACTCGAATATAACAATTATCGAACCAATAATTGATTAGAACCGGTATACTTTTGAAGGAGTGATAATTTGATGTAATTGTACATCATTTTCATGAACATCTTCAATGCACTCTATAGGATCAAAAATGCTCAGCCCAATAAATTGTGCATCTTTTCTGCATTGAGCTAGAAATTGGTCGTAAAATCCTTTTCCATACCCTACTCGATACCCCTTTAAATCAAATACCAACATAGGTACAATGACGATATCTATTGCTTGAGGATCAAAATCCTCACCATAAGTTGGCTCTGGTATTCCCCAATCGTTTACCTCTAATTGCTTCAGTTCTTCAAATTGAACATGTATGAGGTCATCTCCTTTCATTACTGGCAAAACGAAAGTTGATTCTTTGGCCACCAACAAAGGGTAGGTATTGATTTCTGCAAAGCGCTCAATGGGCGCAAAAACACTAACAACTTTACCTTTTAAGTTGACCAAATCTTTTAAAGAATCCAGGATTTTCTCAGAATATTGATTGCGTTCTTTATTTGTAAGAGCCGTTCTCTTTTCTTTGTAAATTTTCCTGAGTTCTTTTTTCTTCATTTTATAATATACCTAAAATAAGAACTATTCCGAATACAATCATGGCAATTGAAACGGAAATATTAAGAAAAGAAAGTTTCATTTTTTTAAGAAAAAACTTTCCAGTTATCGCCCCAATTAAAGCTGCCGCTAAAGCAATGAAAATATAAATCCAACCTCCTGAAATATCAGAGATATCTATATTTCTAAAATACATAGGAGTTCTTACAATGTCTACCGATAATGCTACAATAATACCAGTGGCAATGAACACATTTTTGTCTAATTTATATTTGATTAAAAACGCAGAACGCAAAGCACCTTGGTGTCCTGAAAGTCCTCCAAAAAAACCACTTACTGCTCCCCCGAGTAATAAACTTTGTTTTGAAAAGGCCAAGGACCATTTTGGTATTAGTTCTATTAAAGCGAATCCAATTAATACGACTCCGAAAATCACATTCAGTAATTCTATTTGATAGAGTTCTCCGTTCATGGCATATTCATGGATGCTCACCGTATTGGTGTACTGAATGAGATATGATCCTAAAAATGCTGCAGGTATAGCAGCCAATGCAAACGGTCCAGCAATTTTCCAGTCGACTGATTTTTTCATCAGAAGAAACTTGAATAGATTATTTGAAAAATGAACAATCGCTGTACAAGCTATCGCTAACAAGGGATCTCTGAATAGAAAAATAAAAACAGGCGTTAGTAAGGTCCCTAATCCAAAGCCGGAATAAAAGGTCAACCAACTTGCCCCAAAAGCCACAAGAATGAGTACAAAAATCTCCATTTACATTCCTGGTAAAATTCCTTTAGCGCTCTGAGCCATTTCTAACTCTTTGGTTTTGGTCGCTTTGTCTAGAGCCTTGTTTGTTGCTAAAATGATATAATCTAACAATTCTTCTTGATCAATTTCTTCTTCACAAGTAACGTCTTTCACTTCTCCGTTTCCATCAACCTTCACTGTAACCGGACCTACAGTTTCTACCATAGTAATTGCCGCTAACTTCTTTTTACTTTCCTCCATTTGTTGCTGCATTTGCTGCAACTTCTGCATCATATCGTTTCCGAACATACTTTAAATTTTTCTTTTGTTTTCAACTTAACCTTTGTCACATCTCTTTAGATTGGTTAAATATTAAACTCAAAAATAGTCAAGATTAACTGAAGCAAAATTATCTTTGCCTTAAAAAATCAACAAATGCAATCAATTATAGAAGAAGCTTGGGAAAACAGACAGTTATTAGAAACTGAAAAAGTACAAAATGCGATTAATTCAGTTATTGAACAAATTGATAATGGAGATTTAAGAGTTGCTGAACCTCTAGCGAATGGAGATTGGCAAGTGAACGAATGGGTCAAAAAAGCTGTTGTCATGTATTTTCCTATTCGCAAAATGGAAACCATAGAAGTTGGTCCTTTTGAGTTTCATGATAAAATGGCATTAAAAACAGGCTATAAAGAAAAAGGTATTAGAGTTGTACCTCATGCAATTGCTAGATACGGAGCTTATATTTCTAAAGGAGTGATTATGATGCCTTCTTATGTGAATATTGGGGCTTATGTGGATGAAGGAACCATGGTTGACACTTGGGCAACTGTTGGATCGTGTGCACAAATTGGCAAGAACGTACATTTATCAGGAGGTGTCGGAATTGGTGGTGTTTTAGAACCATTACAAGCCGCGCCTGTGATTATAGAAGACAATGCATTCATTGGGTCAAGATGTATTGTTGTTGAAGGCGTAAGAGTTGGAAAAGAAGCTGTATTAGGAGCAAATGTTGTTCTGACCATGTCAACAAAAATTATTGACGTTACTGATGATGTACCTGTTGAATCTAAAGGATATGTTCCTGAAAGAAGTGTTGTTATTCCTGGATCTTACACTAAAAAATTCAACGCTGGAGAGTACCAAGTTCCATGTGCCTTAATTATTGGTAAACGTAAAGAAAGCACTGATAAAAAGACTTCGTTAAATGATGCGTTAAGAGAGAATGACGTAGCGGTTTAGAATTGTGAATAAACGCTTCGCTTCGGGCAAGACGACACGTCAAATATGTTCAGTTCAGTGCAATTAGTTTTGAAACTGGAGACTCGAGACTCGACAGGATGACAATTGGTGTGGCTTATGCTACCGCTGACCGAGCGAAGTCGAGGTGGAGGTGGTTGATTTTTCGTAAAGATGACACTTCAAATATGTTCAGTTCAGCGCAATTAGTTTTGAAACTGGAGACTCGAGACTCGACAGGATGACAATTAGTATGGTTTATGCTACGGCTGACCGGGCGACTCATGCTGAGCGCAGCCGAAGTAAGTCGAGGTGGAGGTAGTTTATTTTTCGTCAAGATGACGCTAACTATACTCACTATGGGCAAATGGTTTTAAACCTGCTAAAAAGCATAATTATTTCTACCCGAAGAAATTTATAGAATTGCTATTAGTAATTACAAATTTATAATTACTGAGCGACCGTGTCGCTCATACATTGCTCATCAGGTCTAGCGCCACAAAATGAACAGTTTTCACCGTCTCCGTTGATCATTGGATTGTTACTTGCGCAGGTCCCTTCAAACTCCCCTCCTTTTTTAGCCCAAATTTTAATGGCGATTCCTGCAAAACCTAAGGCCAAAAGTGCAATTGCTATTAATGCTAATTTCATAATCAATGATTTTATACAAAGTTAGACAATGTTCGTTAAGATTCCTTGCTAGATTTCAACCTTATTTTTAAGATTTTCTTTTTTCACGAGAAGATTCATTGCAATAATTAATCCTACACTTACAGCCGCAGCAGGTATTGAACCGAAAGCGTATTGAGGTTCTTGTGCTGCATGTAAAACACAAATCGCTACCCAAGCAATGCTACCAACATTATACAATTTGATAATATCAAAATTGCCTTTTCTCATTTTTAATAATGCAATAATACTCATCACATGCACCGCCATAATTGCCAATACGAATATGGCAAAAATCAATAGAAAAAACATGATTAAGCCACTAAACGCTCCCTTTGCAGAGCCCGCTTCTGTGATAAGCATAAAACAAGGTGCGGCCAAGCCTACCAACCAGCAAGCGTTCCAAATTAAATTGGCGATAATAAGGTAAGACAATGGTCCTTGAACCATTTGCTCACTGGGCTCTACTAACTTTTCGTCTGACATAATAAATTACTTTTTAATTGGCATATTCTTCATCTGAATTCCCAGCATCACAATAAACCCAATGGAAACTAAACCACAAAACACGCTAAACATTTGATTATCTTGTCTGTCATTCACTGCGCTCATCAAACATAATAAGGACCACAATCCGTTAGTTACTGCATATAAAATAAACGCACCTTTACTTCCGTTCATCATTCTAATTGCAGCTATCAAACCTAAAACGTGCAACATAAGTATCAAGAAAAATATGATTGCCGCTATGGCAAAAAAACCAGCAAACAAACCTCCTGCCAGACCTCCAAAAGCACTTGCGAATGCCAACACATAAAATGCGGCAATTAGAAAAATAAGCAACCATAAGCTATTGCCTACGATACTTAATATAGAAAGCGTTTTTACAACTTGAGGTACCTCTTTGTTTTCGGTTACTTGTTCGTCCAATAAATCTAAATCATCCATTTGGTCATTTTTAGGTATAAAAAAAACGCCAAGTAAATTACTTGACGTTTTTAAATATAATTAAATCTTTAGACTAAGCATCTAATAAATCATCTGATTCAGCTGCTGCTTCTCCTTCATAAGTTGCATCAGAGAACGCTAACATTGGCCAGAAAATTAATCCTAATAAAGCCATTCCAACTCCAAAACCTTCTGATTTCCCAAAAGCTTTAGCAATTGCCATGTTAATAATTACTCCACCTACTAGTGCTGCAATTGGTCCTACTACTGGAATAATTCCTCCTAATAATAAAATAGCTGCCCACCACATTGGTTTTTTAGAAACTTGTACCATTACAATTGTAGAATAAATTGGAACGATAGCTGCCCATCCTGGCTTTCCTGCTTTTTCAAATACTTTCCAAGTAGAAACTATCATTAAAACAATGATTGCAATAAATACAATAATTAGTGTCCAAGCTAATGCTGGGTTTGTGTCTATAAGACCTCTTTGACTATACATAATTTAAATTTTAATTTGGTTTAACGTTTCAAAAGTAGCATTATAAATCACAAAACAAAATGCTGAACCAATTTAATATTGGATAAGTTTTCCACCACCTGAACCAGATAACGATAAACCTGTCGGTGTTCCTTTGTAATAAATATCCCCCGAACCTTGGATCAGAGCGTTTACTGAACAGCCTTCAGCATTTATATTTAAATCTGCTGTGGAGTTTTGGTAAGCGAACATATAGTTACTTGTGAAGCCTGAAGCATCTCCAAAACCATTGTGTTGAATCTTAATCTCTGATTGATTAGAATGTCCGCTTAACACATAATTCCCAGTTCCTTCAGAAGCCACAATGCTGGTGTAATCATTATCAACATCCAAAATCAACGTTCCACCACCATACCTCATTTCTAATAAAAGCGTATCGGAATAAAAAGTGCCATGAAAAATTACAGAATCAGAAGGTTCTAAATAAACGCGATTATAGGTTGGATAATAAATCTCCACTTCAAGGTAACGTTCTGCATTTCTTAAGAAATGACATTTATTTTCATTTGATACGGTTAACTCTCCATCCAAATAAGATAACCCTATTTGATTCACCATATTGGATCCACCATGAATCACTATTTTCTTTTCAGACGATTCATACAGATGATACTTGATATTTTTTTCTAATCGAAAAGAGTTAACCGAGTCCAACCCAATTTCTAAAGTGGCTTGATCTCCTTCTGATTTCCAACACTTTCTGTTTTCAGGCTTTTCACAAGCTATCAAAAATAGTAAGCAAACAAACGATATATAAACAACTAGCTGCTTCATTTCCTTTTCCAAAGTTTATACCCCACTCCTACTTCTAAATAATCTGCTATTCCGAAATGTGCCTTAATCGCTACTGTTCCCATCAAATTATCTGTGAAGTGATACCTAAAGCCTAATCGGTTGTAAATTCTTCCAAATGGACTGACTTGACTAACAACATAGGCTCCAACTCCTACAATAAATTCCGCCCTGTAAAAATGAATACTTCCACCAAAATAAAGTCCTAACTGAAAAGTTTCCGGAATGGTATAAGCTGATGTGTCTAAATAATGTCTATTGCCTCCATTGTAAAACAAATCCAACGCGCCATCTAATTTCCATCTCTTACCTAAAGATTTGCTGTAATAAGCTGTAATACCATAAACTGGTCTTGATTTGGGTTTATTGAATTTAGCCGCATTTTGTTTTGAAGTAAAAACACCATAAATGTGAAAATCATCTTTCATCATTACTTCATGGTTAGATGGTTCAGTTTTTCGCTTATTCGCCGCATAAACTTGCCTTCCCTGAATATCATAACCTACATTAAAGTTGATGGAAGGAACATTCAATCCTAAATTGGGAACTTTAGTTGCCGCATTTGAGTAATGTGAAAACTCTATTCCTGCACCTAAGTGCCAATGGTTAAAATGTTTATTGTAATTGAACTGTAAATTAACAAATCCGTTAATATGAGAACCGATTGCATTATTTTTAGGATTAGTTTCCAAATCATATCTCTTGGTGATGTACGAAAGCCCCGTTCCAATTCTAAAATCTAAAAAACCAAACTTCGACTTTTGAAGAATCGGAAAAGAAGTGTGGCCAAAAATCGCATAACCTTGTCCCAAAACTTCTTTGTTTCCAAAATCTTGATACATTAACGAGACTCCGCGAAGTGGATGTTTATAGTTTCTATCCCAAGCTGTGTTGCTCTGATCTTGTTGCGAGAAATCTAATTCAAAAGCTATGTTATTCTTTTTAGGAAGATGCGCCATACTTGCTCTGTGCGCAATTAAAAATCCAACCTTTGATTTAAGTGTAATACTGCTAGGGTAAAATTGTTGAAATCTTTGACTGAAAGAAGACAAACAGAGCATCATAAAAAGAAAAAAAGATGATAACTTCACAGACATTTTAGCAGATTTCTAGACCCCAAATTAACAAAAAAATGGAGGACAAACTTAAAGCTTTTGAACGGCTTTTGAATATCATGGACGATTTAAGGGAGAAATGCCCTTGGGATAAAAAGCAAACGCTTGAATCTTTACGGCATTTAACCATAGAAGAAACCTATGAGTTAGCAGACGCAATAATTGCTGGTGATTTAGATGAATTAAAAGGTGAGATAGGCGATTTAATGCTGCATATGGTTTTTTACGCGAAAATTGCTGATGAAAAAGGTGCCTTTGATATCGCTGACGTTCTAAATGCTATATGCGACAAGCTCGTTCATAGACACCCTCACATTTACGGTGATGTTGAAGTAGCAGATGAAGAGGAAGTAAAAGCTAATTGGGAGAAATTAAAACTTAAAGAAGGAAAAACTTCTGTGTTGCAAGGTGTCCCTAACTCGCTTCCAGCCTTAGTAAAAGCAACTCGAATTCAGGACAAAGTAAAAGGAATTGGATTTGAGTGGGAAAACCGCGATCAAGTTTGGGATAAAGTGCAAGAAGAAATTTCTGAATTTCAAGAAGAAGTGGACAAGGGAGACAAGGATAAAATGGAAGAAGAATTTGGGGATGTCTTATTTTCACTGATTAATTATGCGCGTTGGGTGGATGTCAACCCAGAAGATGCGCTTGCAAGAACCAACAGAAAGTTTATCAATAGATTTCAATGGATGGAAAAAGCCACTAAAGCAGATGGTAAAAAAATTGAAGACATGTCATTAACCGAAATGGACGTGTATTGGGAAAAATCTAAGCAGTTTAATCAATGAGTTTCACCTTAAAAATTAGTATTGTGTTGATAGGAGGACTGATTATCGGATTAATCGCTGTGTTCAGTCTAAAACCGCAAGGATACTCTCCTCTGCGTTCTTTTGTTACCGGATTTTTAGCTGGAACTGGAATTTTAGGAGTTATCGTAAAAATAGTGAGTGATTACATCTAAAGAAATCCTGTAAATTTGTAGTAATGGAAAAATTATTTGAAAATTTCAATAAAGTCAACTTTGAAGATTGGAAAAACCAAATCATCAAAGACTTGAAAGGGAAACCAATCGAAGTATTGAATTCAAATCCAGAAATGGATATTGAAATCAAAGCTTTTCACCACAATGAAGAGAAGAGCAACTTCGTTTCAGCTGTAAAAAAGAGCAACAATGATTGGGTCATCCGTAAAGAATTTAGCACAGAATCTAATGATGAATTATTAGAAGACTTAAATCAAGGAATTAATGGTATTTCTGTTACTGCAGCGCAATTTAAAGCGCTAACTAAAGATGTTCTTTTTGAACATATTGATACCGACATCACCATTGATGAACTGGATAAAACTGAACTCCCCTCATCCGCTAGACTAAATTTTGATATAATTGGAAAAGCGGCCAAACAAGGACGCTCGCTTAAGGACCTAAGCGAATTTTCGAGCTTTTTTAAGCAATACCAAAATAATTCAACTATTTGGGTTAACGGAAATTTATATGGAGATGCTGGAGCAACTTCTATTCAAGAATTAGCCTTTACTGCTGCTCACTTGAATGAGTATGTAAACGCTTTAGTAAATGAAGGAGTCGCTATAGAAGACATCAATAAAAAAATAAACATCTGCCTTTCAATTACAAATAACTATTTCGTGAACATAGCGAAAATGCGAGTAATTAGAACTTTGGTAAATGCTATTTTCAAGGCTTACGACTCAAATTACACCACCGCTCCAATACATTTAGTGGCTAAAACGTCAGTGAGATATCAGGCCTTAAATGATGCCAACTCTAATTTATTAAGACAAACAACACAAGCCATGTCTGCGGTTATTGGAGGGTGTGACGCCCTAACAATTAACCCGCTAATTACTGGTGACAAGGTTCAAAACGACTTGAATCACAGAATGGCGAAAAACATTCAGCTGATTTTAAAAGAAGAATCCTATTTAGATAAAGTAGTTGACCCTAGTGATGGTTCGTATTATTTGTCGGATTTGAGTCAACAAATCTTGACCAAAAGTTGGGACTTATTTAATGAAATTGAAAAAGCCGGCGGATTTTTAGAAAGCTTAAAAAACGAACATATTCAATCTAAAATAGCAGATTCAAGAGCTTATTTGATTGAGCAAATGAACCATCAAAAAGCAACTTTTTTAGGTGTAAATAAATTCCAGTCTTCATTAGAGAATTGGACAAAAGCAATGGTGGATAAAACGCAAGATGGCCCTGACTTCAAAAACATCAGACCATTTAAATTAGAACAGTATTTTCAAAATAAAGTGGAAGCATGAGTAGAGTAAATTTTGAACATATCGATATTCTTTCAGTACAACAAGAAACTGAAATTAAAGCCACTGAGCAATTTGAAACTGCCGAGAAAATTACCCTAAACGGGAGTTATTCTCAAGAAGACGTAAAAGAAACAGAACATCTGGGATTTGTTTCCGGTATCGCACCGAATTTACGTGGTCCTTATTCTACCATGTATACCATGCGCCCTTGGACCATTAGGCAATATGCTGGATTTTCAACTGCTGAAGAGTCAAATGCATTTTACAGAAGAAATTTAGCAGCAGGTCAAAAAGGACTGTCTGTTGCCTTTGATTTAGCCACCCATAGAGGTTATGATTCTGACCACGAAAGAGTGGTTGGAGATGTTGGAAAAGCTGGTGTTGCTATCGATTCAGTTGAGGATATGAAAATTCTCTTTGATCAAATTCCCCTGGATAAAATGTCTGTATCCATGACCATGAACGGAGGCGTAATTCCGATCATGGCATTTTATATAGTAGCGGCAGAAGAACAAGGAGTGAGTCAAAAAGATTTAGCCGGAACCATTCAAAACGATATCTTGAAAGAGTTCATGGTGAGAAATACCTACATCTACCCTCCTAAGCATTCAATGACCATTATTGCGGATATCTTTAAATACACTTCGCAAAACATGCCTAAGTTCAATTCCATTTCAATTTCTGGTTACCACATGCAAGAAGCAGGTGCAACGGCAGATTTAGAGTTGGCCTATACTTTAGCTGACGGTCTAGAATATATCAAAGCAGGTATTGCTTCAGGTATGAACATTGATGATTTTGCTCCAAGGTTGTCCTTCTTTTGGGCCATTGGAATGAATCACTTCATGGAAATTGCCAAAATGCGGGCGGCAAGAATGATTTGGGCTAAAATGGTAAAAGAATTTAATCCAACCAATCCAAAATCATTGGCCTTAAGAACACATTGCCAAACTTCAGGTTGGAGTTTAACAGAACAAGACCCATATAACAACGTAGCCAGAACTTGCATAGAAGCCTTGGCAGCCGCTTTGGGCGGAACACAATCTTTGCATACCAATGCCTTGGATGAAGCGATTGCATTACCAACAGATTTCTCAGCACGAATAGCACGTAACACGCAAATTTATCTGCAAGAAGAAACAGGTATCACCAAAGTTATTGATCCTTGGGCTGGTTCTTATTATGTTGAGAAATTGACAGAAGAGCTAACACAAAAAGCATGGGAGCACATCAAAGAAATTGAAAGTCTTGGCGGAATGGCCGAAGCAATTGAGTCGGGAATTCCAAAAATGAGAATTGAAGAAGCTGCGGCAAGAAAACAAGCAAAAATTGATGCTGGAAAAGACATCATTGTAGGTGTTAATAGATTCCAACTTGAGCAAGAAGCTGAACTAGATATTTTAGAAGTGGACAACACTGCTGTACGTCTTTCTCAAATTGAACGATTGAATGCCATGAAAGCCAATCGTAACGAGCTAGAAGTTCAAAAAGCATTAGAAGAGTTGACACATGCAGCAATGGACTCTAAGGCAAAAGAAGGTGATAACAGAGGAGCAGATCAAAACATTCTTGCACTGGCAGTTAAGTGTGCACGATTGAGAGCTTCACTAGGTGAAATTTCAGATGCATTAGAAAAAGCATTCGGAAGATATCAGGCAACAATCAGATCAATTTCTGGCGTATATTCAGCAGAAGCAATGGAAGATAAAGATTTTAAAGAAGCCAAAGAAAAGGTAGAACGTTTTGCCGAATATGACGGTAGACGTCCTAGAATCATGGTCGCAAAAATGGGGCAAGATGGACATGATAGAGGAGCCAAAGTTATTTCAACTTCCTTTGCCGATATCGGATTTGATGTAGATATTGGTCCATTATTCCAAACTCCCAAAGAAGCGGTAAAGCAAGCCATAGAAAATGATGTTCATATTTTAGGAGTCAGTTCATTGGCCGCTGGGCATAAAACTTTAATTCCTCAAGTAATTGCTGAACTAAAAGCTCAAGACCGAGAAGATATAATGGTGGTAGCCGGTGGGGTGATTCCTCCACAAGACTATGAATTTTTATACACAGCTGGTGTTTTAGGAATTTTTGGCCCTGGAACAAAAATTTCAACCGCAGCAATTGAAATACTTGACATTCTCTTAATGTACTACGAAGATTGATTTGTTAAATATTTCTTAATTTAGTAAAAATGTAACTTTAGGCATCAATTTTGAGTTTAAGAGACTAAACCAATTAGAATGAAAAACGCAAACTTGACAATGAAAACAAAATTATCAAACATGAAAAAGCACTTTTTATTATTAATGCTATTTGTGACTAGTATTTGTACATCTTTGAATGCGCAACCACCAACTTATGATGACTTGGTGATAGAGTATGCAGATGGCAACTACGATAGATTGTTAAAAAAAGCAGAAAAATACACGCAAAAGGACGACACAAAGAAGGATGCACTTCCCTATTTATATATGGCTAAGTGTAACTTTCAAATGTCAAAAGATCAAATCTGGCAAGAAAAATACCCTAAAGCATTTAATGATGCAATCAGATTTGCTGGTAACGCCATTAAAAAAGACAAAGAAGGAATTATCGTTGAAGAGCACAAAGAGTTCTTTATTGACTTGAAAACTTCTTTAGTTGAGGACATCAAAAACTTAGTTGAAGAAGGTTCTTACGCTCGTTTAATGGGATACATTGCAAAGCTTCACCGTTTCTCTAAAGATGACGTTGGATCTTATTTTTTAAGAGCAGCAGCACAATTTAATGAGAAAGATAAAGGAGGAGCTAAACTTTCATCTAAAGAGGCTTGGGAAAGACTTGACGCAGTTGAATCTGTTGATGGATGGTCTGACATTGATAAAGAAATGTTGAGAATAGGTGTGATTGAATATTGCAACGCTCAAATCAATATTGTAAGACAAACTGAACCAGCAAAAGACTTACTTGGAAGAGTTAAACAATGGTTAGAAGATGATGAAATCTTCATGGATTACTACAACAAAGTGGTAAACTAATCCTGAATCACAAAATAACTTGAATCCCTCTTGGCTTTGCTGAGAGGGATTTTTTTTATGCTTTAAACCAAGATGCTAAAAATTTCATAGTCACTTCATAAACCATTTTCAAGTCTTCATGAGTTGCACAATATGGCGGATTAATAAAGATGACATTCCCCAGAGGTCTTAATAAGATTCCGTGATCTAAATAAAATTGATAAGCCTCATTTCGAATAGACGAAAAATAACTGCTCATCCCCTCTACATTTACCTCTAAAGCCAAAATAGTTCCTTGTTGTCGAACATTTTTAAAATACTCATGCCCCTCTAATTCTTTTGCAAATGCTTCATGAGATTTTACAATCAAATCAATGTTCTCTAATGTTTCTTTTTTTTCTAAAAGATCTAGAGAAGCACAAATCGCGGCGCAAATAATCGGATTTCCAGTAAATGAATGTCCATGAAGAAATCCTTTAGCTACTTCATCATGCAGAAAAGCATCATACATTTTTTGAGTCGTAACGGTTAACCCCATGGGTAGAATTCCGGCGGTTAATCCTTTTGACAAACAAATAATATCTACTTCTGAATCAATGTGATTTATAGCAAACGGTTTACCTGTTCTATAAAACCCTGTCATCACTTCATCCGCAATAGTTATCGTCTCATATTTCTTTGCCAAAGCTACAAGTGTCTCTAATTGTGCAGGTGAATACATACGCATTCCTGACGCTCCTTGAACCAAGGGTTCAAAAATAAATCCTGCTACCTCTCCAGAAGAAAACAATTCTGTTGCTTTCGCTAATACCTCATCCCAATTGTCATTTGTTGGAAAAGGCAAATAATCCACGTCAAAAAACAAGTGCTCAAATGGTCGATTAAAATAATCTCTCTCGCCGACACTCATTGCCCCAAAGGTATCACCATGATATGCTCCTGAAATAGCCACAAATCGCTTTCTGTTTTTTGCTTCTTTGTTAAACCAGTATTGATAAACCATTTTTATCGCTACCTCCACTGAGGTTGATCCATTATCTGAAAAGAATACTTTTTGAAAATGATTGGGCAAATAGTTTGAAATTCTTTCTGCCACTTCTACCCCTTTTGGATGTGTTGCTCCTGCAAAAATCACATGATCTAAAGTGCTTAGTTGTTCTGTTATTTTCTCTGTGATATAGGGATGGCAATGTCCATGCAATACGGTCCACCAAGATGAATTGGCATCATAATATTTTTTATTGTCCTCTGTAAATAACCAAGCTCCTTTTGCACTAACAACTGGAATTGGTTGGGGTGCTATTTGTGCTTGAGTAAAGGGATGCCAAACATGTTGGGCGTCTTTTTCTAAAATACTCATTAATCTAAATCTGTAATTTGATGCACTCCTGCAGGTCTCGTTACCATAAATCCTTCTCCATATTGCGCACCGATATATCGACCAAAATCAGCCCATCTTCCTTTCAAGAAGTCAAAAAACTCTTCTCCTGAAATCGGCGTGTTAGGAGCTGGATTGTTTGGGTCAAAAAATTGCGTTTTAAAGGCTTTAATCGTTTCTATTTTTTGCTCAACCTCTTCAGATATATCGATTACTATATCTGGTTTGTGGTAGTAATCTTGAATATAATGATATACTGATTTTGGTCGCCATTTTTCTTGGTTTTTTCCATCTACCAGTGTTTCTATTTTTGAGAGTCCGGCTAAAAAACAAGCTTCTTTGGCAATTACGGCTCCTTTTCCATGGTCTGGATGTCGATCTGACACGGCATTAATCAATACTACATCTGGCTGATATTTTCTGATTTGCTCAATGATGAGTAACTGGTTTTCCTTAGTATTCTGAAAAAAACCATCTGCCATTTTCAAATTTACTCTTGCATCCAATTGTGCAATTTTTGAAGATACTGCTGCTTCTTCTTTTCGTGTCTCAGCCGTACCTCTGGTACCTAATTCACCTTGCGTTAAATCAAGGATTCCAATCTTCTTTCCTGCTTTTTTTGCTTTAATCAATGTTCCCATTGCCGAAAGTTCTACATCATCCGGATGTGCTGCTATTGCTAAAATATCTAGTTTCATGATTATCGTTTCATTTCTTTAATCTTCGCGATCACCTCTTTTAAACTGCCCTGCAAATAAGATGTATCTATTGCGACTGGCGTTTTATACATTCTAATGTTTTGCCTTAATAGTCGTTCTATTGCTGAATTCTTTGCAGCTTTTAAATATTTTTCATCTTTTTTCACACTAATCAACAACAAACCAGTTCTTAAAGATTGTTCTTCTAAAATTTCTTCAATATCTCCCCATTTTATAAGCCCTAAAGCAATATGAGTTGTTTCATCATGAACGCCTGATTTATCTATTTTTAATCCAGCCGAAGGATCTGAAATCTTTTTACCCTTTGCTCCAGCAGCAATCACACAAAATAGTGGAATCACAACGCCCAAGCCTTGAAAAATCATAGGTGATATATAATCTTGTTTATCAGCGTAACCGAACATCAATAAGAAAATCACTATAGCCAAAACGCCATAAATAATTCCTTGAATTCTGAGCTTTCTTTTATTTATCGGAAATAGTACTTCTGTCGACATCTGTTTCTGAAAAGAATGATTTGAATTGTAATCCGATATTTTCTCTGGAAGTATTTTTCCATATTTCAAATACCGCTACAATTAAAACACAAAGGTATTCAATTGTTATAAACAGCATATTTTCCTCAAAGTTTGGATTAGAATATGCGAAATAACTTAGCATTACCACTATCGACCATACTAAACCTAACTTGTAATTTGTAAAGATGGAGAAAATCAGAATTAAGCTGATGTACCAAGGATGGACCGTAGTTGCGAACAAGTAATAAATCAACAGGGCGAACATCATTCCAGAGAAAACCTGTTGATCATTCTTCACTGCTCTAAAAATAGCTAAGCACAGTATGCAAACCGTACCTATTTTTGATAAGAAGGGTCCGTCTACCGCAATTTCGCTATATCCTTTGGTTGAGAATGTATATTCTTCTAACAAATTATAAAGGCTGGCATTGAACTCAAAATTATTAAAGTACAAATTGATGGATTGCATGAAGTTGCCGAGAAAAGCTTCGTTGATCAATAATGCGCTCATTCCAACTACCACAAATGTTGTCATTGCCGTAAACCCTAGCGATTTTCTCCATTTTAATCGTTTATAAAGAAACGGAATCAATAAAATTGGAATTAACTTTATCTGAATAGCAAATCCGAAAAACAAGGCAGCAAACATCCAGCGTTCAGTCATGATTAAGTAGATACTCAGCAAAATGAAGAAAATCATCACTCCTTCAAAATGAAGATTACCGCTAAACTCTAAAATAACGAAGGGATTCAGTGCATACAACCAAATAAGATGAGCCGGTTTCTTTAGTAAAATTAATATTTTTCTCCCAATAAAAATCACACCAACATCCGCCAGAATCATAATGACTTTTAAGCTGATCACATTGGCTTGAATAGAATCAAAAAGTGAGGTTGGTAGCAAAAACAACAATTGATTCAAAACTGGATAGCAAGAATAATTAGATTGAGACAGCTCCCCCATTCCATGGAACAAAGTACGCATATAAAAATCATTGTAAAATGGACCCTGACTAATCAGATCGTTCGGTACATGCGCATAAGGGTTAATTCCTTTTGTCATCAACTCACCATCCCAAATAAAACGATAAAAATCATTCGATAATTCTGGTACAGCCATCAGTAAAATGAGTCGTGCAATTATGGCTATTGCCAAGAACATTTTAAAGTTCCACTGCTGTCGGTTTAGCCATATCACATAAAAAAGTGTGAATCCCGCCAGATAAAGCAAAATGAATTGATTAAAATTTGTACGGGTAGTTTCGTAACCGATAAAATAAATTATCAGAAGAAAAATGCAGGCTACAGCGCCTGTTGCGATCGAATATTTAGAAAAGACTTTCAAATCAAAATGTTAATGAAGGCATAAAATTCATCAATTTCTCTCAATTTGAACAAAAAAAATTATTTTTGCACTCACTATTTGACAATACACATGGCTAAAAAGAACGAATCAAGAAAGGAAGAATCAGTAGAATTAACGGCTACAGAGAGTTTCTTTGATAAAAATAAAAATTTAATCTTCATTGGTGGAGGTGCAATTGTTGCCGTGATAATCGGAGTAATAATTTATTTTGCTGCGTTTTCTAACAAAAACACGCCTGAATCTGATGATGCTTATTGGAATGCTTTTTATGAGTATCAGTACAATGATTCTACTGAGACGGCATACGAAGGAACAGAGAACTTTGAAGGATTTGAGTCAATAGCTGACGACTATGACGGAACTACAGCTGGTGAAATTGCAAATTACGGAATGGCTACTAGAGCAATGGAAAAAGGAGAATGGGATGAAGCTCTTTCTTATTTAGACAATTGTAATTTTGAAGACGTAATGATTGGAACGTTAGTGATTGGAATGAAAGGTGATTGTTATGTTGAGAAAGGTGATTACGATCAAGCCGCTCAAATGTTTGAAGAGGCTGCACAACGTGAAGCAAATGAATTTACTTCGCCTATGTTCTTGAAAAAAGCAGGATTAGTATACGAAAAGCAAGGTAAAAATGCAGAAGCATTAACTGCTTACACTAAAATTAAAGAAGATTGGTCAACATCTACTGAAGCAGGAGATATTGACAAGTTTATTGCTAGAATCCAATAATGGCTACTGTAGACAATAACTTATCTGAATACAATAAAGAAAGTATTCCTAATGGTGCCGATTTTAAAATCGGCATTGTTGTTTCTGAGTGGAATGACGACATTACTTTAAATCTTTTAAAAGGAGCAAGACAAACGCTTGAAGAAAACGGCGTGAAGCCTGAAAACATCATCATCAAGATGGTTCCCGGAACTTTTGAATTGCCTTTAGCATGCCAGTTTTTATTAGAAGCTGACGAAGACATTGATGGTGTAATCGCGATTGGATGTGTGATTCAAGGGGAGACAAAACATTTTGATTTTGTTTGTCAAGGAGCTACTCAAGGAATTATGGCAACTCAAATGGAGTACAATACGCCTATTTCGTTTTGCGTGCTTACAGACAATACGCGTCAGCAGTCAATCGATCGTTCTGGAGGTAAACACGGCAATAAGGGCGTTGAATGTGCTGTAGCCTGCTTAAAAATGATTGCTTTACAAGAGCGATTAGGTTAGAGTATAAAGCCAAATTCCTACAATTATAATCGTTGCTGCAAAGGATGTTTTTATAAATAACCAGCCTTCTTTTTTTCTTTCCGCGGCTACCAAAAATACTCCTGATAAAAATGTAGAAACTGGAATGGCAAAAATTAATGAAGCAATTGCTGCTAACTCATTTAAATATCCTGCAAAATTATAAGTCAGTGCGTAAACTAATGTCCATGCCATTAGATTAAAACTGAAAACTATTCCAATAAGTCTGTAATTCATTAATCAATATACTTCTCTACAAACCTTTCAAATTCATCTTGATTATCAACTGCGATATTTGGAATAATCACAGCAGTTAATGCCGAATTATAAATGAAGTAGTACTCATCTGTAATTTCCATTCGGTCAATACCTGACCATTGAATCATCTCTTCTGAATTTTCTGTAGTTAACTTCACACCTTTGTTACTTAATTCTACTTCGTGTTTCCCTAAAAAAGATTTGTTTTTTTCATTGTCGATAAACCGCTCGACACCTTTCATGATTTTTCTATCTCTGTATCCTGGATACCACCAAAACCAAAAAGCAACAGCAATTCCACAAACTATTGGTGGAATCACCCACTCGTCATTGGTAATTCCATAAAACAACACCACAAAAATGGCCATCACAGGAAATGATCTGATTGCTTTTTTACGGATTCGCTGGTGTTGTGGCGAACTGTAAATGTGATGGATGTTAAAAGCAATCCAATCTTCTCTGGTAAATTCAAAAGTAATCTGCTGCATGTTTATCCTATATACGAGTATCCAATGAGTAAAATTAAAATCAAAACGGCTATTCCGGCAATTATAAAATGAACTTTCATAGCTTTCTTTTGTTTCAGTGCCGCAAATATGATGGCTGCCACAACATGAAGAATTGGAAAAAGAATCATCACATTAAACGCGCCTAAAATCTGCCCCAAAGGAGCATCTGAATTTTTGAAGCCAGTATAAATAATTACACAGATGATAATAATCAAGGTATTTGAAATTATCTGAGGAATTAAATTGTTTGATTCTTTGCTCATCTTTTTTTTGGCAAAAATACACTTATCAACAAGCTGTTACAATTTTGTTGAACAATTATTATTAAATCTTTAGGCATATGGCTAACTTTTAGCTTACCTTTGCTTCCCGTAGTTACAAAAACACATTATGTCTAACACAACAAAGTACATATTTGTAACCGGCGGGGTTACTTCATCTCTCGGTAAAGGAATTATTTCAGCTTCACTTGCTAAATTACTGCAAGCTCGAGGGCACTCAGTGACCATTCAAAAATTAGATCCGTACATTAACATTGATCCAGGAACTTTAAATCCTTACGAACATGGTGAATGCTATGTAACTAATGATGGTGCAGAAACTGATTTAGATTTAGGACATTATGAGCGTTTTTTGAACGTTCCAACTTCACAGGCAAATAACGTAACTACAGGAAGAATTTACCAATCTGTAATTGATAAAGAAAGACGCGGAGAGTTTTTAGGTAAAACAGTTCAAATCATTCCGCATATCACGGATGAAATCAAACACAGAATTCAAATCCTTGGCAAAACCGGTGAGTTTGATATTGTAATTACAGAAATTGGTGGAACAGTTGGTGATATTGAATCATTGCCATTTGTAGAAAGTATCCGTCAAATGATGTGGGAGAAAAAGAAACAATGTTTGGTCATTCACTTAACACTTGTTCCTTACTTAAACGCAGCAGGAGAATTAAAAACGAAACCAACTCAAAACTCCGTAAAATCAATGAGAGAAGTTGGTGTTCAACCAGATATTTTAGTTTGTAGAACTGAGCATCCTTTAGATGAATCTATCAAAAGAAAAATTGCTTTGTTCTGTAATGTAGATACTTCTTCTGTTATTGAATCTTTAGATGCTTCTTCTATTTATGAAGTGCCTATTTTAATGCAAAAAGAAAAATTGGATGAAGTCGTAATTGAAAAATTAGGTCTAGAAAGCAATGTTGAACCGCAATTGGATAAATGGAACGAATTCTTAACAAGAGTTCAAAATCCAAAATCTAAAATAACTGTTGGTTTAGTTGGAAAATATATTGAACTCAAAGATTCGTACAAATCAATTGTAGAATCTTTTGAACATTCAGGAGCAGCTAACGAATGTGATGTCAAAATCAAATGGATTCATTCTGAAAAACTTACACCTGAAAATGTTGCCGAGCACATGTCAGGAATTGACGGAGTGCTTGTAGCTCCTGGATTTGGTTCAAGAGGAATTGAAGGAAAAATTAATGCAGTTAAATTTGCTAGAGAAAATAAGCTACCGTTTTTTGGTATCTGCTTAGGGATGCAATGTGCTGTTATAGAATATGCAAGAAACGTTTTAGGATGGGAAGAAGCACACTCTTCTGAAATTCAAAAAAGATGCGAAAAACCCGTTATTGATTTAATGGAAGAGCAAAAAAGCATCACCAACTTAGGCGGAACAATGCGATTGGGTGAATATGATTGCGAATTAAAAGAAGATTCGCACGTTCTTGACGCTTATGGTGAAAAGAACATCAAAGAGCGTCACAGACACAGATTTGAGTTCAATTCAAATTATTTAGCTGATTTTGAGTCGGCTGGAATGATTGCCACTGGTAAAAATCCAGAAACTGGATTGGTAGAAGTTGTTGAGATTCCTGATCACCCTTGGTTTGTTGGAGCACAATTTCACCCAGAGTATAAGTCGACAGTTGAAGCTCCGCATCCTTTATTTATTGGATTCGTTAAAGCGGTATTGAAGAATAAAAACGTATTAGCCTAAAGAATTCTAGTGTTGAATTGTTTATTGTTTTGCGCCAAATGTTGAGAGAAGCACAATATTTACAAACCACAATCGACTCCTATTTCAATAAGTTAACTAATTTTGCAGCTTAATTAAAATTTTGATGGATAAAAAATCAATCACCGGTCTTATAATTATTGCAGGAATTTTAATCGTTTTTGCGATTTTCTCTCCAAAACCAGAACCGACCACTTCAGAGAATGATAAAACTGAGCAAACAGATGAAAAGACAGACAAGTCAGATCAAGAGGCTCAAGAAGATAAAGTTGAAATTGCAAACAACCTTGTTCCTAAATTAGACGAAAACGGAACTCCAATTATTGATTCCTTATTAGGCGCAGCCTACACGGATACTGTAACTGGGAAAGATACCTTTTTAGTTATCAATAATAATCCTGTTGCTCAAGCTGACCCTGAGGTAACTATGTCGGCTAATGATTCTACTTATCTTGAAGAAGAAAGAACAGAAACTACATTTGAAGAACAAATCATCACTTTAGAAAATGACTTGTTGATTGCAAATTTCTCAACACAAGGTGGAAGGATAAGAGAAGTATTCTTCAAAAACTTTGTGACATACAATGACTATGTAGCTGAGAAAAAAACACCGCTTCAATTATTTGATAGCACTTCTGTTTACGGAATAGAATTCCCAACAGGTGATGGATCGGACAATACTTTAGGTGAAGAATTCAAAGTCGTTAACCAAACTGAAAATGAAATCACGCTTGAAATGTCTAAAGCGGGTAAAAAAATTGGATTTACTTACAAATTGAAACCAGGAAAATATGACATTGATTATGATGTATATTTTGATGGATATAATGACGACCAGGTTGAAGACATGCGTTTCAAAGCTGACTTTCAGTTATTGGCTACAGAAAAGCATTTACCAAACGAACAAAGAAACTCAGTTATTTTCTTCCAGTATGAAGAAGACTCTTATGATTATATCTGGAATACAGATGATTTAGAGTTTGAAGAAAACATTGAATGGATTTCATTTAAACAATCTTTCTTTGCCACTATCCTTTCAAATAAAACCAATTTCTCAGCTGAAAATTCTACCATTGAAATTGAGGACTTAGCAGATGAAGAACAAACAAGATACACCAAGCATTATGTTGCTGATGTTGCTTTAGGAGCAACAAAAGCCGAAAATGTAGTAGAATTAAACTGGTACATGGGACCAGTTGATTATGATATTTTAGCTTCATACGATAACGGTACAGAAGATATTGTAGAATTAGGTCCTGGTCTTTTCAGATGGATTAACAAATATGCCTTAAGACCTTTATTCAGCGGAATGATTGGATTAGGAATTGGCGTAGGTATTGCGATTCTATTGTTAACGATTATCGTGAAATTGGTATTATCTCCGGTAAACTATAAAATGTACAAGTCATCAGCAATGATGAAAGTGCTAAAACCAGAAATTGAAAAAATTACGGCAAAGTTTCCTAAGAAGGAAGATGCTATGAAGAAGCAGCAAGCCACCATGGCCCTGTATCGAGAAACTGGAGTTAGTCCTTTAGCAGGATGTGTTCCAATGCTGATTCAGATGCCGATCTTATTCGCTATTTTCCGATTATTCCCAGCATCTATTGAATTGAGACAAAAATCGTTCTTATGGGCTGAAGATTTATCTTCTTATGACTCGCCTATCCAATTAGGCTTTGATATTCCATTTTACGGATCACACGTTTCTATCTTTACCTTATTAATGGCTATTACTACGTTGTTGTACACACATTACAACAGTAATAACATGCAACAGCCGAGTCAACCTGGGATGCCGAATATGAAATACATCATGTACTTCTTCCCAATTATGATGATTTTCTTCTTCAATAGTTACTCTTCAGGTTTGAGTTTTTACTATTTTATTTCTACCTTGATGACAATTGGAATCATGTTTGGAATTAAAAAATTCTTAATTGATGACGAAAAACTATTAGCCAAAATTGAAGCTAAAAAAGCCAATCCGAAGAAAAAAGGAAAGTCTAAGTTTCAACAACGACTAGAAGAAGCACAAAGAATTCAGCAAGAAAAAGCAAAGAATAGAAAAAAATAGTTGAATTCGTTTAAATTATTGTCTTGAGAAGTGTAATCTCAAAAAACGCACTACTTCAAGACATTTATAAATGTCATCCTAAAAGTACTTAGGCTGACGAACAACAACCATGGAAGCACTAAAACCAATCAAATATTCACGTAAAGTTGGGGCTGACTTTGCGTCAACCTTGAACAAAAGAGTCAGGGCATATTTCAAAGAAAATAACATTTCCAAATACGCGAACACCAACATGAAGATTAAAACAATTTTCATGATTTGCCTATATTTTATTCCACTTGGATTTTTAATGTCCGGATTTATTCAAAGCGTTTGGTTGGTAGGTTTACTTTATCTACTAATGGGTTTTGGAATGGCCGGAATTGGATTATCGGTTATGCATGATGCTAATCATGGAGCTTATTCTAAACGTGATTGGGTCAACAAATGGCTAGGAAAAATTATTGTTCCAATTAGTGGATATGCTGCTTGTTGGAAAATTCAACACAACGTACTTCATCACACCTACACCAATGTTGAAGGTTATGACGAAGACATTCAACCTCCAAAATTCTTGCGTTTTTCTCCTAATGACGAACACAGAAACATTCACAGATTCCAGCATCTCTACGCTTGGTTCTTTTACGGATTGATGACGATATCTTGGGCAACTAACAAAGACTTTCAAGCTCTATTTAGATATAAAAAATTAGACCTAACCAAAACAGAAGGGTCTAGCTTTGGTTGGATGCTAACTGAACTAATTTTTAGTAAGATTTTGTATTACAGCATCACCGTTGTGATTCCTGTTTTAATGATTGACATTTCATGGTATTGGTTCGTAATCTTTGTATTCGCTTGTCACTTTACTGCCGGAATTATCCTCTCATTTGTATTTCAACCAGCCCACGTGGTTCCAGAAACTAATTTTGTGAATGCAAATGCTGATCTTACTATTGAAAACAATTTCGCCATCCACCAAATGGAAACAACCAGTAATTTTGCTCCTAAAAGCAGAGTTTTATATTGGCTAATAGGTGGATTAAACTACCAAGTTGAACATCATTTATTTCCTAATATTTGCCACGTTCACTACAAAAAACTGTCTAAAATTGTAAGAGAAACTGCTGAAGAATATGGTGTTCCTTACAACTCGCACAAGACTTTTTTCTCAGCTATTAAGTACCACATGAAAATGCTTAAGGCAATCGGTAGAAACGAAATTCAAGGAGATTTCCACATTGGATAAACAATATCCGAAGTTCCCTTCCGTCTTTATTTTTGATAGATTCCGGCAATTTAGCCCTGAGTTTTCAATAATCACGTCTTAATTGAACAGAAAGTTCATGCGAGATTAACACGAAATAAAGATTATCTTTGTATCGCAAATAAAACTTCAATAAATGGAAGCATTAAAACCAATAAAATACTCACGAAAAATTGGAGCTGATTTCAACTCCACTCTAAACAAAAGGGTTCGAGCTTATTTTAAGGAAAATAATATATCCAAGCATGCGAACCTAAACATGAAGCTGAAAACCATATTTATGGTTTGCTTATTTTTTATCCCTCTCGGATTTTTACTTTCAGGAACGGTTCAAGCCGTTTGGTTAGTAGGTGTTCTTTATGTCGCAATGGGACTTGGAACAGCAGGAATAGGATTATCGATAATGCATGATGCAAATCACGGCGCCTATTCTAAAAAAGAAAGCGTGAATAGATGGATCGGTAAAATCGTTAACATGGTTGGAGGCTATGCACCAACATGGAAAATCCAACACAATATTTTACATCACACATACACGAATGTTGAAGGCTATGATGAAGACATCTCTCCTCCTCCATTTTTACGATTTTCTCCTAACGCAGAACTCAAACCTATTCACAAATTCCAGCATCTTTACGCATGGTTTTTCTACGGTTTAATGACCTTTTCATGGATCACTGCAAAAGATTTTAAACAATTATACAGATACAAAGCCTTGGACTTAACGAAAACAGAGAACCCAAAATTTGGCGCTTTATTGGCTGAATTAATTTTCTTTAAAGTGCTTTACTATGTACTAGTATTGGTCTTACCAATCCTACTAATAGATATCGCCTGGTATTGGTTTCCAATATTTTTATTCGCCTTACACTTTGTCGCAGGATCTATCCTAGCTTATGTATTTCAACCAGCTCACGTTGTTCCTGAAGTTGAATTTGTTGAAGCTGATGCAGATTTATCTATTCCAAACAATTTCGCTATCCACCAAATGCAAACAACTGCCAACTTTGCTCCTAAGAGCAGGATTCTATACTGGTTAGTAGGTGGATTGAATTACCAAGTGGAACACCATTTATTCCCTAATATTTGTCACGTGCATTATAAGGGATTATCTAAGATTGTAAGGGAAACTGCTGAAGAATATGGCGTTCCTTACAATACACATGCTACTTTCTTCAGTGCCATTAAGTATCACATGAAAATGTTGAAGGCTATTGGTAGAGGGGAAATTGAAGGTCGTTACCACGTAGGATAAATCAAGCATCATGAAAACTTCTGTTAAAGCGGGATTTATTTTTTCCCTGATTTGGATAATCATTAACATGATTGTCTACCTAGCTGGGTTTTCAATTGAATTTTTTAGACCTGGAATAATGGTCAACTTCTTTTTATTAATGGCTTGTATTGCCGTTGGTTTATACGTTACTAAAAAAGAGAAGAACTATAAGAAAGGATTCTTCCTTGATGACTTCAAAACAGCCTTGCAGTGTGCTATTATTTATGCCTTAACTGTATCGGCTTTTGCTTACGCTTATCACGAATTTATTGATGATTCAATAAAAACATCAATGGCAGATGCGCGTATTGCAGATTTGCATGAAAAAGTACCAAATGAAGAAGCTTTTCAAGAGTATCAAGCTCAAGACATCACCTGGAAAAATAAATCTTTTGATGATTTCATAGAAAACAAAGAAGATGAATTCAGATCAGTTTTTTCTAGCTTCTCGGTATTCGTTGGCCATTTAATGGGATTGACCTTTATGGGAGGATTGTTCGCTTTCGCAGTGACTTTGATTCTAAGAAAAGTAGTATTAAGAGAGCACACTTAGTGTATCAACTCTTTGGCAAAGGCATCCAAATCAACTCCGTGAAAATTTCCCGAACTCATTAAGAGTAAATTGCTGTTTTCCCAATTTTTAGCACGCAATAAAGCGGTTATTTTATCTGAATCAGTAAATACGGTAACATTTTTTGTAGCGAAGGCTTGGGCTACTTGCTGGGGAGTTATGGGTTCCAGTTTTTTATGCGCCACCACATCCGGACTAAAATAAACGATTGCCTCATCTGCATCTTTCATGCAATTCTCATAATGAGGTAAAAACTCTTTTTTCAAAGACGAAAAGGTATGCAGCTCCATGCAAGCGATTAATTTTCTGTCTGGATACTGTTCCTTGACCGCAGCCACTGTTGCCTTTAATTTTGACGGCGAATGCGCAAAGTCTTTATACGCTACCGAACTCTTATTTTCTGCTATCCGCTCTAAGCGTTTTGCCGCACCTGAAAATGAAGCTATCGCTTGGTAAAAATCTTCATCAGACACCCCAATTTCGTTCAACATTAATTTAGCAGACATTAAGTTCTGTAAATTATGTGCTCCAAAAATTTGAAGCGGATATTCTTTTCCTTGTGAAATCACAAAAGTACTTCCATTCCTTACGACATATTCAGGCGTGGAATAAGGAATTGCCTTGATATCCGACCTTAAAGAGGGAAGTAAAGACAAGATGGCTTCATCCTTGTCAAAATAGACAAAGCTTCCTCCTTCTTCAAATTTGTTCGTGTAAATCTTAAATTGCTCAACATAATTCTCCCAAGTAGGAAATACATTGATATGATCCCAAGCAATTCCTGAAATGCATCCAATATGTGGTGCATACCAATGAAATTTTGGTCGTCTATCTATGGGAGAAGATAAATACTCGTCTCCTTCTATTACAATAATTGGCGCATCTGATAGTTGGACCATACAATCAAATCCATCCAACAATGCACCCACTAAATAATCTGTTTGGATATTTAAATGATCCATCACATGCAGCAACATAGAAGTTATGGTAGTTTTACCATGACTCCCGCCTACTACAATTCGCTTTTTGTCTTTTGTTTGAGCATAAATAAATTCTGGATACGAATAAATTTTTAATCCCATTTCCTGAGCCTTCAGCAATTCGGGATTATCCTTTCTCGCATGCATTCCTAAAATTATCGCATCTAAATCAGCAGTAATTAAACTTGGATCCCAACCTATCTTTTTAGGCAAAATTCCTTCTTTTTCTAATCTACTTTTGGAGGGTTCAAATATCTCATCATCAGACCCAGTTACTTGATAACCTTTTCTGCTCAAAGCCATTGCCAAATTGTGCATGGCACTTCCCCCAATTGCGATAAAATGTACGTTCATACTATAAAGTTGAGAATTTTTAAGAGCTGATTTATTGATGTGATGTTAGAATTATTCACAGAGGGCTGTGTTTTTCGCATTCTGAAACACTTATGACCGAAATAATTCAATCATAAAAATGACTATTTTAGAAGCTCAATTAAAACAAACTCATAAATGAACTTATATCCAATTGAAACTGGGAACTTCAAATTAGACGGTGGAGCCATGTTCGGAGTCGTTCCGAAATCAATTTGGCAAAGAACCAACCCAGCCGATTCAAACAACATGTGCTCTTGGAGTATGCGTTGCCTTTTAATTGAAGATGGCGACCGATTAATGCTAATAGATACTGGAATTGGAGACAAACAATCAGAGAAATTTTTTTCATATTATTTTCTATTTGGAGAGGGAAGTTTAAAATCTGGAATAGAAAAAGCGGGATTTTCAATTGATGATGTAACTGACGTTTTTCTAACACATTTACACTTTGATCACTGCGGCGGGGCTATTACACGTATTGGCGACAATGCTTATGCACCGGTTTTCAAAAATGCAACGTATTGGAGCAATGAACGACATTGGAAATGGGCAACAGAACCAAACCAACGAGAAAAAGCATCTTTCTTATCAGAGAATATCCTGCCAATTCAAGAGTCAGGACGTTTGAAGTATATTAACCGTGATGGAAGTTTAACCAAAAATGTTTTCCCCGATATAGATGTCATGTTTGTAGATGGACATACCGATTCTCAGCAACTTCCAATTATCAATTATAAAGGAAAAAAAATTGTGTTTATGGCCGATTTATTGCCGTCTGTAGGACACATTCCTTTAGCTTATGTGATGGGCTATGACACGCGTCCTTTAATCACTTTAGGCGAAAAAGATGCTTTTTTGAGAAAGGCAGTTGAGGAAGAATACATTTTATTTTTAGAACATGATCATGCTAATGAATGTTGCACCCTAAAACAAACGGACAGAGGCGTTCGATTAGATAAAACGTTTAGTCTCAAAGAAATTTTATAAAAAATCAACCATCTAAAGACAGAATTCCTTATTTTGTAGAACCAACTTATTGACCTATGAACAAGTATATCATTGAAATTTTAAAAATTCAGTCGTCCGTTATATTGCCAGCATTTGGCTCTTTGATGGTCTCAAATTCTAAAACTGGAAAGGTTGTTTTTAACCCACATTTAAAATTTAATGATGGTGCTTTGGCCAAATTTATAAGTGAAAAGGAAGGAATAGATGCACAAGAAGCGCAGAACCAAGTAGCGAAATTCGTACGTGAGATTGAAGCAGAATTAGGTAAAGGAAATTCATACGACATGTTTGAGTTTGGGAGCTTCAAAAAAACTGGAGACGGTGATGTCACTTTTGAAATGGAGCCAAAAGGAGCCGTAACCGTAAGTGATGAAAAACCTGCTGAAGCTAAAAAAGTAACTCCAAAGGCTGCGCCAGCAAAAGAAGAAGTTAAAAAAGAAGAAACTGTTCTAGATAAAAAAGCTGAAAAAGCCAAAGCTAAAGCAGATAAAGCAGAAGAAAAGGCGGCTGCTAAAGCTAAAGTAGAGGCAGACAAAGTTGCAGCTAAAGCAAAAGCAGAAGCGGATAAAGCGAAGGCTGAAGCTGACAAAAAAGCGGCAGCAGCAAAGGTTGAAGCAGATAAAAAAGCGGCACAACTAGCCAAAAAAGCTGAAGAAGAAAAGAAAAAGGCTGAAACTGCTGCAAAGGATATTGCAGACAAAGCTGAAGCAGAAAAAAATAAATTCACTCCAGCAGATAAAAAAGCAGAAGCTGCCAGTGACAAAAAAAGTGCGATTGAACGCGCCGTTGGCGATCCTAAAAAAGCAGCTGACATAAAGAAACCTGAAATCGTATCAGGAACGAAGAAAGAAAATCCACAAGAAAAAAACGAGTTCAAACCTTCTGACGAGAAAAAAGAAATTGGTGGGTCTAAAGCGGCAGCTGCGGCATTAGCAGCCGCTGGAAAAGCAGATCAAACCAAAAAAGAAGCTCCGAAAAAAGAAGAAAGTAAAGCTACTACGGTAACTACTGGAGCTGCCACTGCGGCGAAAGAAACAACAGATAAAGCGAAAGAGGCCGGAGATAAAAGCATGGCTTCGTTGAAAGATAAATACAAGAAATCGAATAAACCGGCGGCAAAAGAAAAGCCTGCTAAGAAATCCAAAGCTACAAAAGAGAAAGGTGAAAAGAAAAAACGTAAAAAGTGGCCATTGTTAATCCTACTTTTATTGTTAATAGGTGGAGGAACGGCAGGATACTTTTTTAAAGATCAAATCATGCATTTTATTAATGGTGACGGAACCGAAGTTGCCGATAATGAGCATGGAGATGATAATGGTGAAGGTCACGGAGAAGGAAATGGAGATGAGCACGGAGATGGAACAGAAGGTGGTCATGGAGATTCAGAAGATGAAGGGCACAGTGGCGAAGGAGAAGGCTCTGAAATGGCGGACAGTGGTTTTGATGAAGGGTCAGACGAAACAATTGACGAAACAAATACCGACTTAGAAGTTGCTGATGAAGTCGTTGAAGAACCAATTGAAGAAACACCTGTTGTAAACAATACTTCTTCTGGAGGTAATTTTCACGTGATTGGAAATGCTTTTTCAGAATCAGGAAATGCAGATGCTTATGTGGCTGCAATGAAAAGTAAAGGCTATGGATCAGCTAAAGTATTAGGGAGGTTTGACGGATTATACATGGTATCTATCCAACAACATAGCTCTCAATCAGCTGCGAACTCTGGTGCGTCTTCAGCAGGTGATGGTGCTTGGGTATTTAAATGGCCTAAATAGTATTTTCTCAAGGCTCATAAGACACGTAAAATACGCCTTTGAAATAAACCTTATTCTTTTCAACGAGTGTAAAAGAACTAGCTGTGGCTCCGTAAATAAAGAATTCGCCTAACAGCAATTTTTTATGTCCAGGAGAAGCTAGCCATTTCTGAATCATTAAGTCAGCTAGGTCTTGATAAGTTATTGATACGTTGTCAAATTCAAGAGATACTATGCACTGTCCTTTTCGCATACTCAAGTAATACATCTCTTGCTTAGTAGACATACCGACCGCATGCTCTTTCGCAGTGCTCATCATATCATCAGACCAAAACAACTTCGCCAAATTATTTTGAAATCGCTTTTCAATTACCGAATTGAATACCAGTGTATCTAAGAATTCTGAATGAAAGTTTTGCACATCTACTGTATCAGTAGAAACCTGAGCCTGAGCTGAATTGCTCACAAGACATCCAGTCAAAAATATGAAGAAAAACAAAATTCGCATCTGACCGAAAAATACAACTATTTATTTATCAGTTCAACTTTAAAGAGTCAAAAAGCTTATTATAATCAGCCTTAATCTTTTTGTTTTTAAAGTTTTTCTTGGATGCAGTCAATCCTACTTCAAAGTAATAACCGGCATGTTCAAATAAGTAAATCTTCCAGTTTGAATTTTGCTTCACGAAAGGAATTCGGGCAGCACCAATAATCTTTATCACCTTCACTCCGCCTATTTCAATAATTTCTTCAGACAAAATTTCAGTGTTTGTCATTTCACGTCTTTTCATCAACTTTCTTCCATACGCAAAAGACATTTTATCCAAGTTACCGTCAAACTTTGCGTCTTCAACTACAATTGAAAAAGCAACAGCCAATTTTGGTTTATTCGTTATTGCTGCTGAGTACATCAAACTGATGACATCTCGCTCGTCTGTGGCTTTTTCATTCACCTCCCAGGCATCATCATATGAGATACTCAATTTATATTTTTCTGACTTAAAAGTCGTTTGAGCAATACCAGCAGAAGCGGCTAGAATTATGGCACATCCAAGAATATACTTTTTCATTTATCAATTTTAGGTTTGAATAAAAATAACCATTTATTCAATAACTCTAACCGGAAGCACTAAAAGAGAAGTCAATCTTGATGACCCTGTCACCGTTCCGTTTGACATATTCACGACCTTAGAATACTGATTACTTGAACCAAAATTGGCGGTTGAAGTCCACGCAAGTCCTGACGGAATATTCCCAATTCCTTGAGTCACTAATCCTGAATATATTAACTCTGCCTCTTCTGAAGAAGGTAAAAACCAATCATCATAGCCATTATAAGAATAGGTATCACACATTTCTGCAGCATCTGCATCCGAAACATAATTTAAAATAATATTCGTATTCGTTTGACCATATCCATAGTCTGAATAGGTACTTGGCACTGTAACTCCATATCCGCCCCAAGCTGCATACCAATTCAAATTCATGACTTCCATTCCTCCTCCTTCACCGTCTGAGTAAAAAACTATACCTCCAGCAGGACCTGTATCACCAATGTTATTTGGAGCTTTCGGAATCTCAAATTGGAATTCTTTTTCAGTATAATAATAGTTATTATCCACCAGCGCAAATGGCTTAAACGTATAAACAACTCCATCATCTAAATCGCCTATTTCAGCAGAATAACTACCATCAGCAACATCAAGCGGGTCAATAAAAAGGTTTTGTCCTGTCCACGAATAAACTTGATCTGAAGTGGTATAGGTAAACCCCAATCTTGGATTGTCAATTGAATTCGTTAAATAACCTGACACCTGAACGGCTGCAGAGTCATTTCCAACTTGTTGAATAGACATCTCTGCGACATACTCTTTAAATCGGTCTTTATGACAAGACATTAATGAGGCACAAATTACGAGAGCGGATAAGCATACTTTTTTCATCTTGAATTGTTTTTGTTTTACAGTTCAAAACTACTTTGAAGTCCCCTGATTTCCTTATTGCATTTCGCAAGTAAAGAATTGCTTTTGCGATAATCGCAAAAAAAAGCCTGTACTAAACAGGCTTTACACTTTATATTCTACTTTGGTAGGTATACAAATCGTGATACCTTCCTTTTTTAGCAAGCAATTCATCATGTTTTCCTTGCTCTGCGATTTTCCCATCTTCTATCACTAATATTTGATCAGCTTTCTGAATAGTACTCAACCTATGTGCAATGACAAATGTTGTTCTGTCCTGCATCAGCTCTTCTAAACTTTTTTGAATAAAAGATTCACTTTCTGTATCCAAGTTTGAAGTAGCTTCATCTAAAATTATAATTCTAGGATTCGCCAATAAGGCTCTGGCAATGGAAATTCGCTGACGTTGTCCACCAGAAAGCTTAACTCCTCTTTCTCCAATAACTGTTTCTAATCCCTCATCAAACCTATCTGTAAACTCATTCACATATGCTCCTTTGACAGCTGCCATCAATTCTTCTTCAGTGGCATTTGGTCTTGGAAATAAAATGTTTTCTCTAATTGTTCCCTCATACAAAAAGTCATCCTGTAAAACCACACCTAAATTCTTTCTAAATGAAGATAAATTGACTTCAGACAGATCTTTATTATCCAAGGTCACTTTACCTGTTACTGGATTCAAGAAAGTAGCGGCCAATCCTGCAATAGTAGACTTACCAGAACCTGAAGAACCCACCAATGCCGTAACACTTCCTCTTGGAGCCGTAAAAGATATATTGTGTAAAACCTCTTTATCTTCTTCATAAGCGAAGCTTACATCATGAAACTCAATGTCACCGTGAACCTTCTCAATGATTTCAGTTCGCGTTTCTGGATCATCTTCTTCTTTCATGTTCATCAGCTCTTGGGTTCTATCCAATCCTGCCATGGCCTCTGAAAGCTGTGAACCAATATTACTCATTTGAATAATCGGCGCTACCATAAGTCCTAACATAAATGTGAAATACATCAATTCACCCGGCGTCATGTCTCCTTCTAAGACATAATGTCCACCCACTCCCATAATTCCAGCCGAAGCCAATCCGATTAGAAAAGTAGATGAACTTGTGATCACAGCAGTTGCTGTTAAACTTTTTTTGACATTTGTAAATAAGCGATCTACCCCTTCTTGAAAAATTTTGTTTTCCTGCTCTTCTGCATTGAAGCCTTTAATTACCCTAACACCGTTTAAGGTCTCTGTTAATCTTCCGGTTACCTCTGCGTTTATTTTACCTCTTTTCCTGAATATCGGGCGGATATAACCAAATGCTTTCATCATTATCACTGCAAATACAGCAACTGGCACTAGCACAACTAAAGTCAAAAAGGCATTTAATTGTAATAAAAGTACCAACGATATGATTGCAGTTAAAGACCCCCCTATTAATTGTACTAAACCTGTTCCAACAATATTTCTTACGCCTTCAACATCTGTCATCACTCTTGAAACCAATGCACCTGACTTTTGATTATCAAAAAAGTTAATTGGTAATTTCATCAACTTCTTTTGGACGTTTGCTCTTAAAATTGAAATTAAACGCTGTGCCTCTACACTTAAGAGTCGCGTTAAAGCAAATGAAGTTAAGGCTTGAATCAACAAAGCTCCGGCCAAAATTGTCACCAAAGTCATTAACAATGGAAAGTCTTGGTTTGGAAAAACATCATCCAGTAAAGATTGTGTCACAAAAGGCAAGGCTAATCCTGCCACACTTTTTATAATAATCAATACCAAACCTATTGCAACGATCCCTTTACGGGGAAGAATGAACTCTTTTACAGCCCATCCAAAAGATACTTTTTTATCACTCATGATGTCTTGTTGTCGAATATCGAGCCAAAATATTTTATCTGTCATTTAGGCAGATTATTAACTCATATGTAACATTTGACGATCTTCTTTTGTTCTACTTTCAAACCCACTCTTATGAAACAACTTATACTTCTACTCATCTTTTTGAACACCCTTTTCATTGGTTTTAATCAGATTCCACACGTGCAGGGTGAAAGACAATTTTGCCAAGGAGAACCAATAGAATTAAGGGCCTACGGCGATACAGCCTATGCTTGGGCGAACGCTAACGACCCCGACTCAATAATTTCAACCAACAGCCATTTAATTGATGCGCCAACTCAAACTCCTACTTATTACCTATATACCGATAATGATACTTTACTCATTGAGTTTTTTGATGGCCAAGCCAGTTGCTATTGCAATTATTTTTTACCTAACTTTTTCTCGCCTGATGGAGACGATTTCAACGACAAATTTGACCCTGTCGTGAATTGTGAACATTTTGCTGAACGCCTCACCATTTATAGTCGCGAACAACTCATTGTATTTGATGAAACGGATTATCATGTAGTCTGGGATGGGCGCAATCAAGCTACTGGAGAACACATGGCGAACGGAATTTATCCCTACATATTTTCTTTTATTACAGATCGAGGTGACAAAGTCACTCTTCAAGGATTTGTGCTTTTAGGACGTTGATAAATTAAAATTAGATGTTTAAACATTTATTTATATCTTTGGTACAATAATTGAAACGCAAATAAAAAATTAGATATGAAAAAAATAATGATAATGGCCTTGATGATGTTACCAATTGTGGGTATATCTCAATCACTTACTGTAAAGGCTAAGAAAGTTAAAATAAGTTTTCTAGCAGCTATGCAAAAAACTGAAGGAACAATTGGCGGATTAGAAGCGACTATTAATTTTAATCCAGATGATTTAGCAGCTTCAACTATTTCAGGTAGTGTAGATGTGAGCACCTTGAGCACTGAAAACGAAAAAAGAGATGACCATTTAAAATCTAAAGATTTTTTTGAAATGGAAACCTATCCAAAAATGACCTTCTCTTCTAAATCTATCAAAGCAGAAGGCGACACTTACGTGATGACCGGAATCATGAAAATTAAAGGTGACGAACATGAAGAAAAAATTACGTTCTCGTACAAAGACAAAATGTTTGTAGGTGAATGCACAATCTTTTTAGAGAATTACAATGTTGGTAAATTTTCTAAAAATAAAGGAGAAAAAGGAAGCGTTAAAATTTCCTTTGCTATTCCAGTAGAATAGCCATTAATTAACAATTGATTTAAAGTCCTCTTAGCCTTGCTGAGAGGGCTTTTTTATTTATATTGCTTCATGATTAATCCAGAATTGAGTACAAAAATCACGGATAGTTTTGAACGGCAAAAATTCATGAATTATCTGGGTGCAACTGTTGTAGCAGTAGATAATGGCCTTTGTGAAATTCACCTTGATTATAATGAAAACTTGACACAACAACATGGCTTCTTTCATGCGGGGGTGATAGCTACCTTAGCGGATAATGCTGCTGGGTATGCAGCTTTCTCAACCATGGATATGTCCTCATCCATATTAACGGTAGAATTCAAATTAAACTTGTTATCACCTGGAGATGGCGAAAAACTGATTGCTAAATCAACCGTGCTCAAAGCCGGAAGAACTTTAACGATTTGCGAAGCAAAAGTTTACATCATTAAAAACGGAAGTGAAAAGCTTTGTGCTGCGGCCCAATCTACACTTATTCAATTACCAAATAAAGCAGACCAATGATGCGGATTATAGAAACTGAAAGACTGATTTTAAGAAAATTCACACTTGCTGATGCTGCAGCTGCCTTTGAGATAAATTCAGATCCTGAAGTATTGAAATACATACCTTCTGAACCATGCAAAAGCATTGAAGAAACAAGAGAATTGATTGAAAGAACTACACTAAAAGATTATGAAATCCATGGATATGGAAGACACGCTATTGAGTTAAAATCTTCTGGAAAATTAATTGGATTTACGGGACTTAAATTAGAACAGGATATAGATGGAGTTGATTTAGGATACCGTTTAAACCGCAACTATTGGGGAAATGGTTATGGTTATGAAGCTGCCGCTCCGTTTATAGATGTTGCCTTTGAAGAAATGAAACTGCCTATTCTTTACGGATCCGCAATGAAAGAAAATCAAGCTTCAATAAAAATCTTACAAAAACTAGGCATGACCTATAGAAGACAAGAGTTGTTCATGGGTGAGACTTTTGACGTACTGGCAATAGACAACCCTAATATTTAATCGGTTTAGTATCTTTACACCAAATTAATAAGATGCATAGGTTTTTGCCCATAATCTGTTCTTGTCTCCTTATGATTGGTTGTTCTCAGAAAGAATCAAACCCTATTGAGATTGATGTAACAGACCAAATTGTTGCACCAAATCAATATGTCGTCAACTATGCGAATAAACCATTAAAAATTGACGGTCTTTCTGATAGTGCTTGGAATCAAACAGCATTTACCAATTCGTTTATCGATATCACCGGAGAAACAACTCCATACTTTGATACCAGAGCCAAAATGTTGTGGGACAGTTCCTATTTTTATGTTTATGCTGAATTACAAGAAGAGCATATTTGGGGTGATCTGAAACAAAAGGATACCGTCATTTTTTACAACAATGATTTTGAAGTTTTCATTGACCCATCAAATGACACGCGTAACTATGCTGAAATAGAAGTAAATGCACTTAATACGGTTTGGGATCTCAATCTTGACAAACCTTACAGAGTTGGTGGCAAAGCCAAAAACAACTACGATATGCAGGGGCTTAAAACGGCCGTTCATCATTTCGGAACCTGTAATAATTCTGCAGATATTGATAGTATGTGGACGATTGAAATGGCGATTCCAATGACAGCATTAATTGAACTTAAGAATAAACCTAGGTACCTCCCCCAACAAGGAGAATTTTGGCGACTTAATTTCTCTCGCGTACAATGGCAGCATGATTTAATTGCCGGTAAGTACAATAGGAAAATGACCAAGCATGGTAATTTGACCGGAGAAAACAACTGGGTATGGTCAAACCAGAAAGTGGTGAATATGCACGAACCTGAAAAATGGGGATTTATCTTTTTTAATGCACCTAATTCAACTGAAACTGAATTTCAAGTGGATTATAATATCAAATTAGAACAAGCAGTTTATGCCGTTTTTAGAGAAATAAAATGGGGAGACTTCACCTATCTCTTAACAGAAAAAGCTGGAACAAATATTCAACTAACCGTTACTTACGCAGCAAGTGAAAGAGCTAACGGATTTTTTGTGAAAACGAATAAAGGTTTTGAAATTGGACTGGAATGTTCCCAAGAAAATAACTGGTATTGCATAAATGAAGAAGGTAATTTCTTTAAAAATCAAACTTTTTCAGATGAAGATTAAATCCTTATATTTTATTCTGTTACTCGTAATATGTGCTTGTTCACCCACTGATAAATCGGAAAAGAACCAGAATGAAATCACACAAGAAATAAATTCTGAAAATGAAGTTATCTTTTCAACGTGGACACATGCCATAGAGCCCTTTGAAGAATCTGTATGGGAAGAAAAACTAGAGAATTATAAAGCCATAGGAATTTCGGAAGTGCTTTGCAACGGAAGTCCTGAATTCTTACAAGAATTAGTTGACTTGGCAGCAACGAAGGATATGAAAATTCATGCATGGATGTGGACCCTAAATCGCCCCAATGATTCAACTTGTATGCAACATCCAGAATGGTATTCGGTAAACAGAAACGGTGACAATTCTTTGGACTACAGAGCTTATGTGGATTACTATCAGTGGCTTTCTCCTTTTCATCCAGAAGCAAGAGAATACGTCAAAAATAATGTCAAGAAATTAACTGAGGTAAAAGGGTTAGCCTCTATCCATTTGGACTATGTGAGATACGTGGATGTCATTCTCGGTGCAGATTTACAACCCAAGTATAATTTAGTTCAGGACACTGAAATGCCAGAATTTGATTACGGTTACCATCCTATTGCGATCAAAGAGTTTAAATCAATTTTTGGCTACAGTCCATTAGATTTAGAGCATCCAGAATTAAGTGCAGAATGGAGACAGTTCAGATTAAATTCCGTCACCACTTTAGTTAATGAATGTATTGAAATAGCTCATAGCGCTGACCACAAAATGACAGCAGCTGTATTTCCTTTTCCAGAAATGTCCAGACACATGGTAAGGCAGGCATGGGATGATTGGAATTTGGATGCGGCCTATCCTATGCTTTACCAAAACTTTTATAGAGAATCTATTAATTGGATTGGATTTGCAACTGAAACAGATGTAAACAAAGTAGACTTCCCCATAAACGCAGGTCTTTATATGCCTGGGTTAAACCATCCCGATTCCTTGGATAAAGCAATCATTCAAGCTACCGAAAATGGTGCAACCGGAATCGCTATCTTTACAGCTGATAATTTATCAGACGAACAAAAAGAAGTCATTAAGAGATCACAAGAAGAATTAAATGGTGGATTTTAAATCAATACTTTTAATACAATCAGCCCCTGCGAATAGTGGTGGAGACCTGCCTCAGGAAACTGGAGACGACTATACGGCACTCATCTTCTATGCAGTTGGTGCAGTGGCTGCTTTTTATTTCTATGTAAAACTTAAAAAGAAGCGTTGATTTTTGGTTTGATATTTGTTAATTTTAATGTGAAATTAAATACTTACAAATATGAAAAAGATCATTTTAGCGTCAACTCTTCTGCTTTCTGGCCTTATTTCATTTTCACAAGGTACCAGAACAGAGAAAAAAACCATCACTGAAAATGGTGTTACAAAATCATGGACAATCACAAAACAATTTGATGCCCAAGGCAATCTGATTGATTATGATTCCACTTATACCGAAAATGTTGCTCCGCAGCAATTCGACAATAACTACAAAGACTGGCCGCTAGAAAACCAAGATTTATTTGCCAACCCTCATGTCAACCTGGCGGATATGGATAGCATTTTTAGTCAAATGCAGTTGAACATGTCTCAATTTATGGATCAAATGAATATCATGATGGAAAACATGCAGTCAGATTCGCTATTTCAACAATTTCAGTTCAGCCCAGGTTTTGAATTTCCTGAACAAGAACAATTTCTATTCCCTGAAGGTCAAAACGGAAACTCTAAAGGAACTCGGATATAAGGCTTTTTTCGTAGTTTTAATACATGAAAATTTTAGCAAGCCTTGTCCTTTTAACTACCGTTAGCTGTTATGGACAAACTTATACCTCTTATTTTACAGGAAATACAACTGATCTTGACACCAACGGTCAAGGGGGTATTTGCATGATGGGTGGAGCATCCGAACAAGATGACGCAATGATTTGGTTCTTAGAACGAGCTAATGGCGGAGACGTATTAGTACTGAGAGCAAGTGGATCTGACGGTTACAATGATTATATGTTCACAGATCTTGGCGTTACGCTAAACTCTGTTGAAACCATAGTTTGTAATTCAGCAGCCGCCTCTGATGAAGCTTATGTTCAACAAGCTGTTCAAGAAGCTGAAGCCATTTGGTTTGCAGGTGGTGACCAATGGGACTATATCTCTTATTGGAGAGAAACTGCGATCGACACCTTGATTAACGAAAACCTAGCGAACGGTGGATTAGTAATTGGCGGAACTTCTGCAGGCATGGCCATTCAAGGTGGTTACTATTTTTCGGCAGAAAACGGAACGGTAACTTCGGCACAAGCCTTATCTAATCCCTACCAAAACAATATTACGGTTGACAATACACCTTTTTTGAATAATCCAATTCTAGCGGATGTAATCACGGACACTCATTACGACAATCCAGACAGAAAAGGCAGACACGTAACATTCATGGCAAGAATGATAGAAAGTAGCCCTTTTTTCGCAAAAGGTATTGCCTGCAATGAATATGTCGCAGTTTGTATTGATGAAAATGGAATTGCTAAGGTCTACGGAGAATACCCTGCATATGAAGAATATTGTTACTTCATTCAGGTAAACTGTGATAATGCAGATACTGGTCTTGAACCTGAAACTATGCAAGCAGCTACCAACTTAGAATGGAACCGACAAGAATCAGCGTTAATTGTTTATAAAGTGCCTGGAACACTCACAGCAAACAATTCCTTCGACTTAAACGACTGGAAAACTGGTAATGGTGGTGAATGGCAACGCTGGTGGGTTGAAGATGGCGTTTTAATGGAAGATACAGGTGTAGCACCAGATTGTTCTGCAAGCCTATCAGAAAACAGTTTTGTACTAACCGCTTTTCCAAATCCAACAAGTAGATATTTGAACATAAATTCCTCAGAACTTTTGACTGAATACATGATTTATGACCTTTCTGGTAAAATTATCTTGACGGATGAAATTTATCTAAACAACCTTCATATCGACTTAAATACGGTTGAACCAGGTCAATACATTTTAGAAGTAGAAAACGAATCTCAAGAAAAGAGCAGACTTCGTTTTAATAAGTTGTAATTCACTTGCATCATTCTAATTAATTTAGTAAATTACTATTAATGATAGACGGACTAGATTCATTGATCATCTAAAGTAATAAATAATGGGAGCAGCAGGACACATATGGGCAATGCAACAGCGATTAAAGGCCAATCGAAATGCACTTCGAAGCAGAAGAAATAAAACCAAGAATAATGTTGCTGAATTCCCTGAGCGAAAGGCATTAAGAATTAAAAAAATTGACGACTATCAGCTTGAAAAAGTGAAGAGGAAAATTCAAGAAAAATTAAAGAAAAGACGTTCAAATCAACGGACTGTTTTTTTTATAATAATCACATTCATTTTGTGTTTTTTCATCATGATTGGAATGCAATAATTTGAACCAATATAGCATTCCTAAAACAAGCGATTTTTAGCTTTTTTAATCAAAATCAATACGCTTTTGTTTATTATTTAACGTTGTTTATTTAAATCTCAACGTTTTAGCAACGCAATGCTATATTTTTTCGTACTTTAAATGTTGATTAACCATTGTTATCCAAAAGACCCTTTTTTGGCTGACTTTGAAAGAACCTAAACCTACGAATGAAAAAATTAAAAGTGTCTTTTTGGATACTTGCCGCTCTCTTTGCAATGAGTGGGATTCAAGCGCATGCTCAGCTGTTTCCTAACGGAGATTTTGAAGCTGGTCCGGGTGGCGGATGTCAATGCCCAACTGGATTTACCTGTGGAAATGATGCAGGAAGAGTTGTTGATGGTACACATCCCGTTTGGGCAGTAGGAAATAATGGCTGTGTCACAGGTCCTACTAATTATGCCCCTTCTCTAGGTGCTTTCGGCGGAACATCTTCCGTTTATTTTTATGCAGGTGCAGATAATTTTGATGCACCCGCTGTCAACTTTGCTGGCGGAGAAGAAGTTTGTCTTTCAATTTGGTACTGTGGACCACAAGGAGCAGGTGCTTCAGGTCAAAACACAGCCAATTCTCATTTTGCCTTTAAATTAGATGGTACTCAAATCGGTCCTGATGTTTTAGTTCCTACAAACACCGGTTGGACAGAACATACTTTCACAGTAATTATGACTCCTGGAAATCACACTTTTGGAGTAATTTCAGGCGGTGCAGCTCAGTATTCGATCTGGTTTGATAATTTTAACGCAGACCTTTGTTCGGCTCCATCTTGTGATCCTTCTTGGACTACTACAACCACTTGCTCAACTGATCCTCCTATTAATTTAGATGCTTTAATCACGGGAGATGCTGGTGGAACTTGGTCTGGAACTGGAGTTACAGGAAACATGTTTGATCCCGCTGTCGGAACACAAAGTATAACTTACACCAATGCTGCACCTTGCACTGATTTCTCAACGCAATCAATTACAGTAACAACAACTGCAGATGCTTCTTGGGCTTCTCCTGGAGCAATTTGTGAAGCGGATGGAATTATTGACCTTAATACATTTATCACAGGAACAGCAGGAGGAACCTGGTCTGGCACAGGAGTAACTGGCAGTAATTTTGATCCAACTGGTTTGACAGGTGCTATTAATATAACTTATACTGTAGGCACTGCTCCATGTGATGCAACTTCCTCTCAAGACATAACTGTAGTTACAAATCCTGATCCATCTTGGACACCTTCAGGTCCATTATGTTCAACTGACCCAATAATTGATTTGAACACGCTGATTTCAGGAACATCAGGCGGAACTTGGTCAGGAACAGGTGTGACGGGTTCCAACTTTGACCCTTCTGCTGGAACTCAATCTATAACTTATACGGTTGGAAGCGGTAGCTGCCAGCAAACATCAACTCAAGATATTACTGTGAGTGCTTCAGGTGATCCATCATGGACGACTCTTGCACTTTGCTCTTCTGACGGCCCAACTGATTTAACCGCTCAAATTACTGGTGACGCCGGCGGAACTTGGTCAGGAACCGGAATGACAGGTTCTGTATTTGACCCTAATTCAGGCACACAAGATATTACTTATACTATTGGATTCGGAACTTGTATGCAAACATCAACTCAAACTATTTTAGTGGTAGATCCGCAATTATCGGCCAGTTCAACAAATATCGCGTGTTTTGGTGAAACAAACGGAACCGCAAATGTCACCGTATCAGGTGGATCTGGGAATTATTCTTACAGCTGGAATTCTACTCCAGCACAAACAACAGCAAATGCTTCAAACCTGCCATCTGGCACTTATACGGTAACCGTTACAGACATTACGGCTGGATGCACAAGCACAGCTACAGTAGATATTATAGAGCCAGCCGAATTAACAACTGCAACTTCAGGAGTTGACGCTTGCTCTCCATCTTCAGGACTTGCAACTGTGGAAGCGAGCGGTGGCGTAGGAGGTTTTAGCTATTTATGGTCACCTTCAGGTGCTACTACCAACTCAATAGCATTTTCTGATTCGGCAATGGCATATGTTTCCGTTACAGATGCCAACGGATGTACAAAAGATGATTCTGTCTTCATAAATATTTGGCCAAATCCAACCATTAGTACTTTTCCATCATCTTCTATTTTGTACGGTGAATGTGTTCCTTTAGGAGCAATAGGAGGTTCAAATTATTTATGGACGCCAAACTATGAGCTAGATTGTGACAATTGTCAATCTCCAGTTGCATGTCCTGAGGAAACGACTAAATATTGTGTTAGTGGAAATAATGCTTATGGATGTACAGATACGGCATGTATGATAATAAATGTTGAAATTGTTTGTGGAGAAGTATTCGTTCCATCTGCTTTCTCGCCTAATGATGACGGGGAAAATGACTTAGAATGTATTTACAGTGATTGTCTTCAAGATTTCACCTTATCAATCTACAACCGTTGGGGCCAAAAGGTATTTGAAACTTCAAATAAAAACATCTGTTGGGATGGAACATGGAAAAACAAACCCTTAAACTCGGCTGTGTTTGTCTATGTCCTAGAAGGATATTTAATAAATGGAGAGCGGGTCTCTCAAAAAGGAAACATTAGTTTAATACGATAGTTATGAAATTATTAAAACTAGGAATTTTAGTATTTACTTGTTGTGTCTTTAACGCCACTTGGGCACAGACACCTTCTGCTTGTAACGAATATACAACAGTCGGAACTTCAGGATCTAACTATAACGCAGGTTCTAACACCGGATGTAATGCAAATGTTGGTGGTCAAGTTCCAGGTGCAGCACCATGGACAGGAACTGGATGTACTGGAACACTAGTTTCAACAGTTGTTGGACCTCCTGTTACTTGTTTGACATTGGCTTATACAGCCGTGAACACCAATGATTATGGAACCATGTCTGTTGATGGAGGTGGAACCATAACGGTTACAGCTGTCAATGCAGGTGTTGCCGGAAATGTTGTTGGGCCATTTAACTGCGGTGGATCATATGGTGATGTAGCCGTAACCATTTGTTCAACACAACCATTTACGCAAGTAACCCTAACAAACACGGGATGTACTTCTGGTTGGGTAATTAATTGTGCTACTCAAACTGGCTGCGGTGGCGGTGGTGGAGGAAACGCTGGCGCGGATGACCTTTCAACTGTAATGTGTAACGGAACAGTTGATTTAGATGGATTAGTAACAGGTGATGCAGGCGGAACTTGGACAGAAACCACAGTGCCTGCTTCAGGTGCTTTTAACATTGGAACCGGAGTTTTTGACGCAGATGCTTCAGGTCCTGGAATTTTCACATTTGAATATGAAGTAACGGGTGGATGTGCAGGTTCAGATGTCGCTCAATTTCAAGTAGAAGTTGTTCCTACAGCAGATGCTAGTTGGACAGTTCCTACTGCTCCTTGTGCGAATGCTGCTGACGTAGATTTATCTGCGCTAGTTACCGGAACAGCTGGTGGAACTTGGTCAGGAACTGGTGTCACTGGTAATATGTTTGACCCTTCTGTGGGCTCTCAAAGTTTAACTTATTCAGTGGGAACGGCTCCTTGTGATGATGCTGTCACCCAAACATTTAACGTCACTCCATCTGACGACCCGAACTGGATTACACCTGGTGAAGTCTGTGAAGCTGCTGGAACTATTGATCTGAGTACATTAATTACAGGAACAGCTGGCGGAACTTGGTCAGGAACCGGTGTGACAGGTAACACTTTTGATCCAACAGGATTAAACGGTCCCATCTCCATTACTTATACAGTAGGCATGGCGCCATGTACAGGAACTTATACAGATGACATAACAGTAAATCCTGATGTTGATCCATCTTGGACACCTCCTGCTAACCTATGTGACTCCTCTCCTATCGTTGATTTAAATACAACACTTTCTGGAACTGCAGGAGGAACTTGGTCTGGAACAGGTGTAACAGGAAACAACTTTGATCCTGCTGCTGGAACTCAAACGGTGACTTACACTGTTGGGACTGGTGCTTGCGTAGAAACTTCTGCTCAACAAATTACAGTCGGAGTAACACCAGATCCTTCTTGGACCGTGTTATCGTTGTGCGCTTCTGCCGCTCCGTATGATTTAACAGCCCAAATCACTGGAACT
>JBDVJO010000005.1:0-497183 GCA_039939375.1 Crocinitomicaceae bacterium
GTTAAACCTGTTACACCTGAAGTTGGTGATGCTGGTGTAGTCACTGTTGCTCCACCTGCGATTACTGTCCAAACCCCAGTTCCTGATGTTGGTGTGTTACCAGACAATGTTGCAGTTGTAATTGTTTCACATTGCGTTTGATCTAATCCAGCATCTGCTATTGTTGCATCTGCATCTACATTAATCGTTACATCATCTGAAGATGCAGCACAAACTCCATTCGTAATTGTCCAACTGAACACGTTTGCTCCTACCCCTAATCCTGTAACACCTGAAGTTGGTGAAGAAGGCGTTGTGATTGTTCCTGTTCCTGAAGTTAATGTCCAAATCCCTGTTCCAGTAACAGGAGTATTCCCTGCAAGCGTAGCAGTACCAGGTGTTTCACAAACCGTTTGATCTGTTCCGGCATTTGCACCTGTTGGAACTGGATCTACTGTAATTGTAACTTGCACTGTATCTTCACAACCATTAGCATCTGCTCCTATCACTTCATAAGTTGTAGTAGTTGTAGGTGACTGCACATAAGGGTTTCCCGTAAATGGACCAGGTGTCCATGTATAAGTATTGGCACCAGCTGCTGTCATAGTTACATTATCACCATTACAAATTGTTCCTGAAGCTGGATTCGTAGAAACAGTTACGTTTGGTTGGTCAATGTCAATAGTAATTGAAGTTGTATCAGAAGTAATACATGCCGTTGGGTTAAAAGCAACCAATTGAACTGTATATGTACCTGTAGCAGTATAAGTATGAGAAGGATTTGTTGCAGTACTCACTGGAGAACCATCACCAAAATTCCATTCATATGATACAGCTCCGCCAGAAGTATTTGTAAATGTTACTGGTATTCCTAGACAACCAACACCAACAGCTGCAATACCAGCAGCGTTCGGAGCATAAGTATCTAAGTCAAATTTGAATACTGCATTGTTACAGTTCGCTGCATTATTCGTTGAAGACGAAGCCCCAGCAGTTGTTGGAAACCCATTAGTTCCTCCACATGAAGCACACACTGCCTGATAAATAATTCCTTTATCATCAAATGTCGAAGACCCACCATCTACGTGATCTCCAACTCCTCCATTTTCACCAACAAAAGTCGCATATACCAAACTTGTTGCATTCACACCTAAAACCGCAAAATGGAAATCAGAACCATCAGTAGTTGTTTGATATGCACCACCTGTTGTAACTAAACCAGTTGAAGTTGAGCCGTCAAATGATCGTCCCCAACCTCCACAAATAATTTTACCACATGAATCAACTTGAAAACCTGTAGGGTTTATACTTGGTGTTCCTGAAGATGTACCATAAATAGTACTAAAGTTAGTCGTTGTTAAGTCAGCACTTAATCCGTGAACAAATTGTCTACTATTAGCATCTGTATATACTCCGACCGTTGTAGGATAAGTCCCACCAAGTGAAAGTCCGAATACCACAGGATCATTTGCTTCATCCAGGTCTACATAGAATCCACCATCTTTAGCTGTAGTTCCTAAAAATGTTGTAGCAGTATTTGCTGTTCCAGTCGCATTTAGCAATGTTAAGAATCCATCAACGTTTCCGTTATAAGTATTATCAATTGTACCTGCTGTAGCCGGAAACCCTCCACCCTCAGTTGCTCCAGTTACATAAGCATTTCCAGAAGGGTCTACTGCGATTCCCATCCCAGCATCAATTGCGGTTCCACCTAGATAAGTAGAATAGATTAGCCCTGTTAACAAATTATCCATTTTGAAAACGACAACATCTTGAGTTCCACCCAGAGTCGCGTCCAAAGCACCAACGGAAGTTGGAAAATCAGTTGATTGAGTTGAAGACACTACATAAAGATCACCTGCAGAATCAAAAACAATTTGACCTCTGTGGGCATCTCCATATGAGAATTTAGTATTGGCGGTTCCTGCAAAATTTTCATCCACATTGGCCCCATCAACACCAGAGCCTCCAACAAAAGTTGAAGCAGTTAAGACCGACAATGTTGAGTTCAATCTAGTAATAAATATATCGGATGTACCTCCGTTATGGGTTTGGTCAAAAGCCGTGATTGTAGTTGGGAAATCTGTTGATCTAGTTTTTCCTAAAATATAAACATCTCCAGTAAGTTGATCAACTTGCAGTGAATGGGCAGTTTCGAAATTTGTTCCTCCTAAATAAGAACTTGAAATCAATGTTGTTCCGTCTGCTGAAAAAATTGAAACTGTAATATCTGCAGCCAATCCTCCGGTAGGAAAAGTTGTAGCTCCATTCCAAGTTGTCTGAAAAGCTCCAATTGTTGTTGGGTAGCCTGCGCCAGATGCAGCACCTGCGACCACCATTTCACCACCAGCCGTATGTCCGGCAGTAAATCCCCAGTTGTCAGAAGTAGATCCAGTATAAGTTGAGGCAACCAAAGAAGGATCAATAATTAATTCTTCGTTTGTATCATATCCGTTTGGAAACTCAAAAGAAACTTCTGTTCCGTTAAGGACATATCTCGATTCTACTTTAGTTTCTACGCCATTAATTATTTGGTACGTATAAGGTGCAAACTCTGCAATACCACTCAAGGTTGTTTCTATAATTAAGTTGCCATTTTCATCAATAAAAATATGCTCAGCCCCATCATAATTCATAACGAACTGATTAGGATCGGCACCTTGCGCAACTCTTACATCATATTTAAGATGATCATTGAATGAATGATAAACAACTGTAATACCTTCATATAAATTCTCATAAGTTACTTCTTGATAAAACTTCACATTTGAAGCCTGCTTTCCATTACCATAAAAATAAGATTGATTGTGTTGCGCAAATGAAACTGCTCTTGAAATTTTTACTTCATCAGAAGCATTGACAAAATCAACTTCTAATGCATGCGTTTTAATCGTGTATTCAGATTCACCACCATGCAATGCATCATAGAAACCATTACCATCAACGAACTGATACTTTAATTTGTTTTTCTCGAAAAAGATAGCTCCATCTACTAATTCGGTTCTGAACAAAACATTTGAATTCCATTGACCCTTGTTTTCAATAAATCTAGCAGCTTCATAACTGTCGTTGAAATTTGGTTTCGAATTAACAAAATTGAAAAATTCTTTTTCTCCTTCTGCAAGATTCCCGCTATGTGAATGATGAACAGGATCTTCAATTCGGTTCAAATTATTTTCAACATCTGGATTTTGCTGCGCCGAAACAACAGTTCCAACTAACAATCCAAAGCTTAGACCAATAGATTTTAATGAGGTAAGATTAAAAATGTTCATATGATATTTTTAAAGTAGCATGTGATTAATGCTGCCAAAAATATAATTGTACCGAACAGCTTTGTTTTAAAATCGATAAACCGCTATAATCATCCGATAAATGAATTATGCGCCAATCTTAAATTAAAAGTTTATTATTCTGATTATATTTTCAGCTGTAATCCAGCTAATTATAGAGTTTATTATAGGTTAGTAGCAATTTAGAATGCAAATTTACGTCAACTGACTTTAGAAAAATTTAAAACTTCATATCTGACCATTTTACAGAATAAGTGATAGATATCTAGAATAAGTGACTAAAACTAGTACTATGAGAAATATAACAATAATAAATTCTATTTAAATTTGATGAATGTCCAGACCTGGTTCTATATATTTCTTGCTGATTTCAATCGTATTACAATGTTTTTTTACATTTCAGGTTAACGGACAAAGCTTACCTTCTCAAGTAGAAATTAACTCAGAACATTATAGCGTATTTCATTGGACTTCAGAAAATGGGTTGCCTCAGAATAACGTACAACAGATTCTTGAAGACGAAAATGGCCAATTATGGTTTTCAACTTTTGACGGGTTAGCAAAGTTTGATGGGAATTCTTTTCTAGTTTATGATGAAAGTACTTCAGCAAATTTGAGTTCGGCTTTTGTTACATCCATGGCTCTAGACACAAGTGGTTCGCTGTGGCTCACAACCAATGAAGAGATAATCTGTCTAAAAAGCTCAACGTCATTCAAAATCCCAACAAAAGCGACTCCATTTAAAATAAAGAAAATTAATGAATCTATTTATTTTTACAGTCAAGCTGCCATTTACAAATTAGAAGGTACTAAATGCGTAAGAATAAGTCTTGATTTTGGAGATAAATCGTTGGAAAACATAATTTCTGATTCGCCATGGATTTGTCAGTTAAACTCCACGTTTTACACCTTAACTGATACTAGTACTTCACCTATCTTTCAGGCTGAACGTTTTTATCGTTTGGACGAAAACATTTACAAAGCCAAAATAGGCCCCAATTATAATTTGGTCGAACTTACAACAAAGGGGGCTTTTGATTTTAATGGACTTCCGGATAAACTCAAACACCTTAAGCCTTTTGAAATTAGCAAATTACTGTATAGTGAAGACAAAAAGTATACGCTTATAGAGTCATTAGATTCCTTTTTTATTTTTAAAAATGACACAAGTTATTTACAGGAATCTAAAGTTAGCTTGGGATTCCACTCTATGACTACAGTTTATGTTGACTCCGAAGAAAGAATTTGGCTAGGCTCTTCATATAATGGTGTTCATCTTTTTGAACCCAAAACGTTTACTTCAGTTTCACAGAAAAATTCAAGTTGGGAAATCAACGGCCACATGGTTTATCAGGCTCCCGATACTAGTATTTATTTTGAAGCAGGTTGTGGGAAGATCGTTAAAATCGATCCCAATAAAAAAGACACTAGTGAAATAACAGTGTCCACTTGCCCTTGGACCATGCTTATTTCGTCAAAGGGTGAAACATGGGTAAATGGATCTAACATATCACTCAATAAGCATTTAGCAGAATACGATCCGCAAAGTATCATTGGAAATGATTTGGTATACTCTATGTTTGAGCATAAAGGCACTATTTATTTAGGAGCAATAAATGGTATTTACTTTTTTGATGAAGAACAAATAAAAAAAGTTGAAAGTACAGATAGTATCAAGAAAGTTTACATGTTCTATGAAAACAATGAACAAGAACTTTTATTCTGTTCGTCAAGCGGCATTGGTGTCGTTAAAGGACAGCGAGCCAAAGTTCTATTAAATAAAGGTAATGGTCTTAAAAGTTCAGATGTTCGAACCATCTATCAAGACGTTGAAGATCGATATTGGATAGGCTACAGTAAGTTTGGTTTAGCTACCTCAGACGGGTTAAGTTTATTCCATTTTCCAACCAGAGATGGGCGCATTAACAAAAACATTTGGACTATTATAGAAGATGACCATGGATTTTTATGGCTAAACAGTAATCAAGGTATTTACCGCATTAAGCGGGAGGACCTTGTTTCATTTTCTGTAACTGGAATTGATGATTTTAACAGTCAACGTTTTAGTGAAAAAGATGGATTACATAGTGCTGAGGGAAATTCAAGAACTCAGAATAAAGGGTTTAAAGATCACGAAGGCAATATTTGGTTTTCTATGATTTCAGGACCAGCTTATGTTAACCCTGAGAATCTTGATGTAAAAAATGCGCATCCAATCATCCTTGATGAAGTCCTTATAGATGGGAGAAATGTTAGGACAAGAAACATTCTAATGAAAGCAGATGATAGTCAGATTACATTCAAATTTAGCCATGCCTGTTTTGGTTCAAGCGATCATATTTCTTATCTATACCGTCTTGAGCAACAAGAAGAAAAATGGAGTTCAGTAGGCAACTCAAGATATATTACCTTTTCAGAACTTCCACCCAAAGAATATGTATTAACGATAAAGCAAGCTGGCCAATCAAATGTGATTAAGATACCTTTTAGAGTGAAAGCACACTTCTGGAATACCGATACGTTTAAGCACAGTTTGATCGTTGTAACAATGTCATTAATCTTCTTTATTGGATTCCGAATTTGGCGTAAACGAAGAAAGCGTATTGCCCAGATAAAAAAAATTGATAGTGAGTTGAAAAACTTAGAGCTAAGAGCTCTACAATCACAGATGAATCCGCATTTTGTTTTCAATTGTTTAAGTTCAATATCAGCCCTTTATTTATCAAATGACCAAAAAGCTGCGAATGAATACATGAGTAATTTCTCTACTTTACTCAGAATTATACTTGAACATGCTCAAAAAAACATGATTTCACTTCGTGAAGAGGTGAAAATGTTTAATATCTATGTACCCTTAGAGGCTTTGCAATTTGACGAACCTTTTGAACTTGTGGTAGATGTTGACCCCTTAATTGATTTGGATAGCACTTTCATACCTTCAATGGTAAGTCACACCTTTGTTGAAAACGCGATTAAACATGGCTTAAAGCCTTTAAAAAATAGAGTTGGAAACTTAACCATAAAAGTCCGGAAATCTGGAGACATGATCATTATTTTAATTGAGGATAATGGCATTGGTTATGAAAATTCCCAACGAATTAAATCGAAAATGAACTCCTCTCATAAGTCACGAGGGCTAGAAAACACTAATAAAAGAATTAACCTTCTTAATTTATTGAAGGATTTGAATATTTCAGTTGAAACTGTAAATTTATACGATTCAAGTGGAACCGCTGCGGGAACAAGAGTAACTTTAACTTTTCCAATAATTGATTTAAATGAGAACGCTAATCGTTGATGACACTAGGTTAAATAGAGAGGTGATTTTGAATTTTATTCAGAACTACACACCTGAATTAGAAGTTGTTGGCCAAGCCAACTCAATGGAAAGTGCAGTTGATAGTATAAAAGATCTTAAACCCAGCTTAGTATTGTTAGATATTGAATTGGGAGACGGCACTGCTTTTGATGTTTTAGACAAGGTTGACACTACTAATTTTCATATCATTTTTGTTACCGCGTACAACCATTATGCTTTAGAAGCTTTTAAGGTGAATGCGGCAGACTACCTTCTTAAACCTGTTAAAATAGAAGAGTTTGTTAAAGCAATTGAAAAGGTTAAATCAAAAAATATCGCTGATTTTGAAGGAATATCAAAGGTGCGTAGCGAGATTAAATCAAGAAATAATGAGTTGATTTCAGTTTCAACGAGATCAGGGTTTGAATCGATTAACATTTCTAACCTTGTTCGTTGTCAGGCTGATGGCAAGTATACGCTTTGTATTTTATCAACTGGCCGTAAAATATTGTCATCCAAAAACCTAAAAGAGTTTGAATCAATTTTAGCAGATAGAAATTTTTTCAGGGTACACCATGGTCACTTGATTAATTTAAATCATGTATTATCATTCAACAGAGCAGATTCAGTGGTTCAAATGAACAACACAGAAGAAGTTCCTATTTCTCAGAGAAAAAAGAAACATTTCATAGAAGAAATGAACTTAATTTAATCTTTTAACAATAAAAAAAGGGGCTTGGTTAAACCAAGCCCCTTTTCTTTTGTACACGGAGTACTATATTATCTATTTACAGAAACTGTAAACACTTCACTTTTGTTATCAGCGTTCAATACATTGAACACATAAGTTCCAGTTGCTAATGTTGTCACATCTACAGTTAATATGTTAGATTCCATATTAACGTTTTGTGTATTCACAACCTTTCCGTTCATATCAGTAATTGTCAATGTAACCGGTCCAAAATTCTCTTTTAATGGAATGTTTACCTCTGCGTTAGCAGGGTTTGGATAAGCAGGTAAAGAAACCGTTGAATAATTTTCAATTCCAATTGCTGCAGGGAACATGTTTACTGTTATCGCAGGGACAACGTCTGTACCGAAACCAGCTAAAAACCAAGTACCATCAGATTCACCTGGGAATTGAGGTTGTAGGTAAGTATTTACGTTTGTGTTGTAATCAATTTCAGTATCATAACCAGTAAAAAGGTTAGCTCCGTAATGAGTTACACAGAATAAATATCTTTGGTTATCTTCTAATAAAACTGGCTCATCAAAAGGAATATAGAGATTCTCTTGTTGTAAGTCCGCTTCATAAATGTATTCACCATCAGCAATTTCTACAATGTTTGTAACGGCGGCTCCAGCATCATTTAAATCTGTAAACGCGTCATACCAAGCATAAGCAAAAACTTGAATAAATTCACCATCAATTGAAGTTGGCGTTGGGTTTTGTGAAGATGACGCAGAAACTGTCATTCCATCAATAGCCACTCTTGAACCATTTGGATCATTGAAAGCTAAACAGCCTGAGTTAGAAGCCGTTGAATTTCCACCTCTGTAATACGCAACATTTTCAGGATTTAAAGAAGTTTCATTAATTCTAGAATAAGCGAATAAAGAATCTCCCATCATGAAGTCAGCTTCTAACGAGTTATCATCTGGAAACTCATCCGTTGCATCAGAGTTGATTGTATACGTTACATCATAATATCCATTAGCATATGAAGCTTGAGTGAATACAGGTAAATTCACGAATACTGAATCCCCAGCAGCCAAAAGCGCTTCTGGTGTAGAAGTTTCACTATAGATGTTTCCACCCATATCAATGTCACAAGTTAATGTAACGTTTGTTTGGTCATTAGATCCGTAATTTCTTACCCATCCACCTAATTGTACTTCAAATTCAGAAGCATCTTGTGAAAGCGCCTGAACGTTTCCGAAGTGCTCAGCCATAAGGATATCGTTAGGATAAAAACCTAAATCGTCTCCGTAAAAACCAGACTTTGATCCAATAAAAACGGTAGTTCCAGTACAAGCTTCAGCTTCAGCTTTTAACAAAGCACCATCAGCATCTGAAATCATAATCACCGGAATAGTAACATTTAATCCTTCAGCACCACCTCCCATTTCAACAGGTGCGCCAGCAAGGTTGTTAATAATAATCACAGCAATTGCTCCCGCGTTTTCGCAGTTCAACGCTTTTAATCCGAACTCACAAGAACCTCTGTAAAGTACAGCAACTTTTCCTGTCATTGTGTTCACAAGTGCGTTACAAGCTAAAGAGTCTCCAGCAGTTCCGTCATCAGCCATACATAGCTCTCCGGCAACAGAGTTAGCAGAGTTATTTAAATCTGGAGTGGCCCAGTCACCTCCACCTGGATCAGCCCAAGTAAAATCATAATTCCCTGTGTTAGACGAGGGAGGGTCTACGTAAAAGATAACTTGAGCAGAACTCAAAGTTGTCCATAGCGCTAGACCTACAAATAGTAAAAACTTTTTCATGTTTGTTAAATTTTAAAAATTCAATGCAATTTACAAAAATTACATCCAATAAACCAGCCTTGTTAATAATAAATCAACTCTAAAGAAATCAGATTATAAAGTTATCTTTATAAAAAGTTAAAGCATCATCACTTTTGAAGAGTAGAAATAGAGAACTTATACGACTTGCAACCTTAGGTAGGGCTTGGAATTTTTTCAAATTAAAAAGTTCTTATCATCTATCTACCTTGCTTAAAAAACCTGTTCATTGGGGAACACCAATAGCCGTCTCGATTGAACCTACGACAGCTTGTAACTTGAGGTGTCCTCAATGTCCAAGTGGCTTACGTCAATTCACCAGACCTACAGGTAATTTAAAGACCGGAACGAATACCAGAATTCTAGATGAATTAGGGAAAAACCTGCAATATATCAACTACTATTTTCAGGGAGAACCATTTATAAACCCAGACTTTTTATCGGTAGTTAAAGAGGCGCGAAGGCGAGATATTTATGTTTTAACTTCTACCAATGCCCATTTTATCTCAAAAGATTCGGCTAAAAAAGTAGTAGAATCAGGGCTTTCTGAGCTCATTATTTCGATAGACGGAACGACTCAAGAAACTTATCAGGATTACAGAATTGAAGGAGAACTTGCTAAGGTGATTGAAGGCACTAAAAATATGGTTACAGCCAAAAAAGAAGCAGGCAGTAATTTTCCTATTCTAACTTTTCAGTTTCTGGTAACCAAAAAAAACGAGCATCAAATAGAAGAATTGCATACCCTGGCAAAAAAGATAGAAGTGGACAATGTCACCTTAAAAACTGTACAGGTTTATGACTATGAAACAGGGAACGAATTGATTCCTGAAAATGATAAATATTCTCGATACAAGAAAACGAATTCAGGGACATACATCTTAAAAAACAAATACAAAAACTCATGCTGGAGAAGCTGGAGTTCTTGCGTATTTACATGGGATGGCGCAGTTGTTCCGTGTTGTTTTGACAAAGATGCCAAACACAATATGGGAGATATAAAAACCGACTCTTTTAAATCAATTTGGAAACAAGACATTTATCGAGATTTTAGAAAACAAATTTTGAAAAACAGGGAACAAATAGCCATTTGCAAAAACTGTTCTGAAGGATCTAAAATTTGGATTTAGTGTAACTTAAAGCACTTTAAATTGTTTAAGCTCTGAACCTTTTATTAACTTACTTGTACAACAGTCAAATCTTAAATTCTTGTTAAAAGAAACCAAGATTGCTTTTAATGTAAACTTGCTTGGCTATATTCAACTATTCAAAATCTGAACAATTATGAAATTCTCTTTCTTAACACTGTCGATACTCTTAATTTCAAATCTAAGTTTTGCACAAATTTTAAATGAGCAAAAAATCGAAAGTACAATCACTGATGTCACAGTATTTGTAACAGGAGGTGAAGTTCACCGAGAAGCGAAAGTAGATGTTAAAAAAGGAAGGAATCGGTTAGTTTTCACTAGAATTAGTACAGTTGCCGATCATAAAAGTGTTCAGTTTAATGCAGACAAAAACTTCAACTTGGTTTCAGTCAGTTCAGAAGTTGATTACTTAAGTTTCATAGATAACAACCCAAGAATAAAAGTTATACAGGATACCCTTCAAGTTATCAATGATAAAATTGTTGATTTAAACAACGAAAAGTCAGCCTACAATGATGAAAAATCACTTTTATTAAAGAATAACGACATCAAAGGAACTCAGGCTAACTTAACGGTTGATGAACTCAAGGCAATGGCCACATTTTACAGAACAAGAATGATGGAACTGAATAAAACTTTGACCAAATACGACAAAGACATTAGAAACTTAAACAATCTTAAATACCGATACAACAACCAATTAACCGAATTAAATTACAGAGAAACCATAAAAAGTAATCAGATAATTGTAATCGTGGATTCAGAAATCAATCAGGCATTAAATGTTGATTTAAAATATGTGGTTTCAAATTGCGGATGGCAAGCCAACTATGATCTTTCAGCTGCTGATGTCGCTGGAAAAATCAACTTAAAGTACAAGGCAAAAGTCTACAACAACACAGGTAATGACTGGAAAAACATTAACGTTACATTATCAACTTCTGACCCAAACCTAACAGCATCTGCTCCAATATTAACACCATGGTATCTCAACTACAGTTCTATGGAAACTCAAAATGATTTTTCAAAAGGAAATGAATATGTTGTTCCACAAAGAAATGAGTACAAAAAGTATTACCAAAACGCGAGTACACCTCAACTCAACAACAATATTAACGGACTTTTCTTGGACGGAAATGCTCAAATGCAAACCGAAGATCATTGGAACGGAGCAAATTTAAATCCAGCTATGAAGTTCACTACAATTGAAGTTTCTGAGTTAAGTACCGAGTTTACTATTGATAAAAAATATAGTATCCCTTCTGATTCTAAACCTTACTTAGTAGAAGTGGCTGATCACGAACTCAATGCAACTTTTTCGCACAAAGCTGTTCCTAAAATTGACAAAGACGCATTTTTACTAGCAAACATTGTTGGATGGGAAAAACTAGACCTTGTACCTGGTCCTACTAACGTCTATTTTGCCGACACTTATGTGGGTCAGTCATACGTGAACACAAGAAATGTTGGAGATACGCTACGCCTTTCATTCGGAAGAGATAACCGCATACTTATCAAGCGTAAGCAGTTAGAAGAGTTTTCAGATAAAAAGGTGGTTGGGAACAACAGAAAAGATACTTACGTTTACGAAATAGTATGTAAAAACAATCGAGATATTGCAGTATCTATTGATTTGTTTGACCAAATTCCTATTTCTCAAGACAGTGACATCTCTATCTCAGTTGACGAAACATCATTTGCCGACTTCAACGAAACAACTGGAAAATTGGTTTGGAAAGTTAAACTTCAACCTGGTGAAACCAAGTCTTATAAATTAGGGTTTACGATCAAATATCCTAAGGATAGAAAAATTCAAGTAAGAAAGTTCAGAACGGTTTATTGTCCTTCATTCTAGAACTCTAATTCAGACTCAACTTTTCTTCTGAAGTTCATGATAGTACGTTCTATGTTTCCAAAAAACTTGTTGCGTTCTTTGATGTTACCTCCTGAAATTAAACTTGAATTATTAATTAATTCTTCTAGAATTAAATCGGATTCTTTCACGTAAAACGGATCCATTGTATTTAGGTAATTCATGATGTTGTGCGACAGATACACTGCTGCGCCATCTTCCCATTTAATGAGGTAAGTATTATCAGCAATATAAGTATCATTTGAATACATGAAAAAGTTGTTTTCACCTGCCGTAGGCTCATTTCCTTTGGCAAACTTTTTCCCATGTTCAGCCTGCGCTTTCATATGATGCAACAACTCAATTAAGTTATCGATTAATTCTAAAGCATAACTTGGGTCTTCAAACAAGTGTGCATCAAAATAATATTCAATTTGCCTCAAAGTTCCTCTTAACGTTTCAGGTGAATAGACTTCGTGAGTAGGTATTGAGTTGTATAAATTATGCGCTTCTATGCCAACTTGAAGTACTTTCTTATCGATTTTTTCTCGCTTAAATTTTTGATCTGCATAAGCAGGAATCTTGAGATAAGTTTTCGCCCAAAAGAAAAACTTGAATCGGGTTAAATGCGGTAAATTAAAGAGTTGAAAAATAGGCGTATCATTAACACTCATAACAAGTTGCACATCTTTCAAACCTTTAGCCTGACGCAGTCCATCTCTCAAGCCTGTTAAATAAGACTCAAAGTTTAAACCTATTCTATCCAACGGATTATAAGTGAACTGCACCCTACCCTTCGCTAAATCGCCATAGTCATCAAAAGACAGTCCGAATTTTTCGCATAACGTTTTGGTCTCATAAATCGTTAAAGGAACCTCTCCCCTCAACCTTCTGTATGATGCATCTTGCGAAACAAACAAAGTTTCTTGCAATACGTTAGATAGTTTTTCACCATCTTTTAGTTGCAGTTTAATTGCGTTAAAAATCCGTTGTTGAATGTCTTTTTCTACTTCCATCTTAAAGGTATTTATTTGGCATCAAGTAATTCTTTACATAATCTTGAACGCCTTCTTCTAAAGTATAGAATTTTTTAGAATAGCCAGAATTCACCAGTTTATCCATATTCGCTTCAGTAAAATACTGGTATTTATCTCTTATATCTTCAGGTGTTGGAATGTATGATATCTGTGGTTCAATTTCTAACGCTTTAAACGTTGCCTTAACCAAATCATTGAAAGTTCTAGCTGTTCCAGTTCCTAAATTGTACAATCCATTTTCCGGTCTATTTTCTTGCAAATACAGACAAACACTTACCACATCTTTTACATATACGAAATCTCTGAGCTGCTCTCCGTCTTTATAATCTGGATTATGCGAAGCAAATAATTTCATTGCCTTCGTTTCATTGATTTGCCTGAATGCATGCATGATGACAGATGCCATTCTTCCTTTATGATATTCGTTGGGACCGTATACATTAAAAAATTTCAAACCTGCCCAGAATGGAGGAGCTTTATCTTGCTGAAGTGCCCATTTATCAAAATCATTCTTTGAATCTCCGTAAGGGTTTAATGGTTTTAGTTGATCAATAATTTCATGGTTATCATCATAACCAAATTCTCCCAGACCATAGGTGGCTGCTGAAGACGCATACACTAACGGAATCCCATTCTGAGCGCAGAGATTCCACATATTCTGTGAATACTCCATGTTTAGTTCATCAAAAATTGCTTTATCAAACTCTGTAGTATCCGTTCTTGCTCCTAAGTGAAAAACAAAGTCTATTTCAGATTTAAAATTTTCTGCCCATTGAAAGAAATCAGCTCTTGGAACTTTTGCCACCAAGGTTTTTCCAACAAGGTTTTCAGATTTTTCTGTTTTAGAAAAATCATCAACAACTACAATATTATTAAACCCTTTTTCATTTAAAGCACCTACTAAACAAGAAGATATAAATCCGGCTGCGCCTGTTACAATTATCATTTTTGAATTTTAAAATTTACTTTTATTTCATTCGTCTACAGAATAAAATTGTTTAACGAAATTACCAATAATTAATTAGACAATTCCTTAAATTTGTATGTCTAACGAAGGATAAATAAAAACATTATGCAAAGTGATTCAATAATAAGTCTGTATTGGGGACCAATGATAATTGGTATCGTATTTATGCTAATCAGTTTAATGGTGAGCGGAGTACTCAAAAGAAAATTTGCGAAGTACTCTAAATTGCAATTAATGAATAACCTTTCTGGTCGTGAAATTGCTGAAAGAATGTTGGCTGATCATGGCATCACGGATGTTGAAGTAATCAGTGTTCCGGGTCAATTGACAGACCACTATAACCCAATGAAAAAGACAGTTAATCTTTCAGAAGCAGTTTATAACCAACGTAATGCTGCTGCAGCTGCCGTGGCAGCTCATGAAGTTGGACATGCTGTTCAACATGCCAAAGCATACAAACCACTGCAGTTCAGGTCTAAATTAGTTCCTATTCAAAATGCTTCAGGAATGATCATGAATGTCATTGTTATGGCTGCCATGTTTGGAGGATATGCTTTATATTCCGTTTTTCCCATGGACATTGTTATATGGATTATCATTGCAGCTCAATCTATGATTACGCTTTTTACGATTGTCACTTTACCTGTTGAATTTGACGCAAGTAAAAGAGCATTGGCTTGGATAGAAGGTAATGGCATTGTGACAGCATCTGAATATGCCGGTGCCAAAGATGCCTTGAAGTGGGCTGCTATGACTTATGTAGTTGCTGCTTTAGGTGCGATTGCCAATTTACTTTACTGGATAATGATGTTAATAGGAAGGGATTAATTCACATTCATCTCAATTTGACAAAGCCCGAAGTGTTTTGACATTGAAATGAATTTCTTCGAAAAGAACGATTGGGTAGTTTTCTTAGCAGTTACTGCACGCAAATTCCAATCAAGCATACATCATCTAACTGAGCGAAGTCACCAATCCAATCATAGAACTCTGCCTTCAGTACTTCTTTTTGTTGATCCAAACTTTTATCCGAGTGTTCAATTAAGAGTTTTTTCAGGTTAGAAGATTTGAGCTTTTTACCTTTGTCTCCGCCGAATTGATCTGAAAAACCATCTGAAAAAATATACAGAATATCATTGCTTTGAAGGTCAAATTCGTGATTTGTGAATGGCTTCATTTCAACATGTTTTCCTATGGGTTGTTTATCTCCTTTTATCTCGATTAATTCACCATTCCTTAAAATCCAAAGCGGATTGTTTGCACCTGCGAATTGAAGCTTATGAGCATGGATTGAAATCATAGCGATATCCATCCCATCTTTCACTTCTTCATCAGATTTTTCAAACTCTTCGATCACCAGTGCTCTCGTTTTATCTAAAATCTCAGCTGGCGTATTTAAACCGAATTCTTTTACAGAACGATTCAAACAATTATTGCAAACAACAGAAACAAGCGCACCCGGTACTCCGTGACCAGTGCAATCGGCAGCAGCTATAAGACTTTTTTCACCAATAGAATGCATCCAATAAAAATCACCAGCCACAACATCTTTAGGCAAGTATAGCACGAATGCACTCGAAAAACTCGCTGAAATTAAATCATTAGTAGGTAATAAAGCAGTCTGAATTCTTTTCGCATAGTTTATACTATCCGTGATTTCTTGATGCGTCTCTTCTAAAGCTTTGTGTTGATTGTCAATCTGTTCTTTTTGACGCTCAATTTCTCTATTCTGCTTTTTAGTTAGCCTTAGCCTATTTACGATAAAACCTAACAGAATTGCGAGTAAAACTGATCCAATTGACACAATAATAATCACTACCCGTTGACGCGCTTTTTGCTCTTTTTCAAGTGCTACTTCTTTGTCCCTAACAACATCATCAATGGCTTTTTGCTTTTCATATTCGAACTTAGTTTGCTCTTCAATTACCGCTTTTTGACTTTCAATACCGTTTAGGCTATCCTTCATTTTTACGGCCAATTCATACATCTCAACAGCCAACTTGGCGTTATTCTGTTCGGTATAAATCCAAACTAATATTTCTGAAGAATTCTTTATGAGCATTGGATAGCCAATCTGATTTCCTAATCGCAAGCCTTCTTCGGCCTCTGACTGAATTTTCGCTAACTCAGCCGGATTCACTCCTCCTTTTGATTTATACTCTTTCAAATGAAGAAAACTTAAATCTTTCAATGCAGTCCCAGTCCCATATTTATCACCAATTGCCCTCCTTATTTCAAGAGATTTATAGAGGTAAAACTTGGACGAATCATATTCACTTACCCTTCTATAATAATCACCTAAGTTGTTGTACACATATGCTGCTCCATATAAATTCGAATTATCAAGAAAAATCTTCAAAGCTTGCCTGTAATGTGTAAATGCCGAATCAATTTGCCCCATACCTATTTCATGACCAGCTATATTTGATAAGCAAATACCCACACCCATTTCATCTCCTATCGCTTTTCTAATCTGATAACTTTTATAAACATAAGCTTTACTTAAACTGTCTTTTGCTCCTATATCATCATAAGTACTACCAATGTTATTATAAGATTGTGCCATGCCAGCAGAATCCTTAATTTGCTCCCTCAACTGCAAAGCTGTTAATCCATAATTCAAAGACTCTCTCACCTTTCCTTGTTTCGATTTTAGACCGGCTATATTATTTAAGATTTGCCCTACCCCCTTTTTATCTCCTATTTGAATATCAATTTGTAGCGCCTCATTATAAAATGAAATAGCCACATCACTTTTGTTTTGAGAATCGGCCAAATATCCTTTATTATTCAAAGCACTTGATAAAGCCGATCGATAAAACCTTAATTCTTGCTTGGATAATGCAGCTTCGTTTTCTAATTTCTGTTGAGCCTGGCTATACATCCAATTATTATATTTGGGCCATACCTCAACGTCCCAACAAGACTCCACTATTCCGTCAATAATCTTCAACTTGGAAGTGTCGTTATTTGTTGCATGATACGTTTTCAAACTATTTATAATCATGACACTATCCACAGGACTCAAAGTTGAAAGAGCTAGGCTGTCAATTAGGTAGTAATTCTTATCTGCAAACTTTTGCCCAAAAGAATTCAGAGCACAAAAGAATAGAAGGGCAAAAATAAATTTCATACGAATAATACTATTTGGTGAAGATAAGAATTGAAATCAGAATAATCGTTTTGCGATAATCGCAGAAAAGAACCATAACCGGCGCATTTCAATTCTAATTTACACCTGTTATTCACCAAATTTGTAATGTAAAACAAACATTATGAAAACGGTTTTAGCCATTCTTTTTTTTAGTCAAACTTTTTTTACTTCTGCATTTGAACCGGATAGTTCTGCGATAAAAATGAACCTACCAGTAGAAAAATCTGCGCCTTTTAAATCTTTTACTATACAAACAGACTGGCTCTTAGAAACAAAAGCTGAACTGATTAATGGTATTTCGTACTCCCCTACGTTAGAGTTCAATTTGAGTAGTCAAAAAGGATTTAATTTTCAACTTCAGACGGGTGCACTCCCAATAATGAATGGATTGAAAATCAATAAAACCCAACCTGCCGCTGGTTTTTCATTCTCGTATAAATTCTAAGACCTTTTATCGAGACACTTTTTTACATTCAATTATCTTTGTCATTCAAATCAGAACCATGACAGTAGAAGATATCAAACAAGACATTTGCCAAGGAATTCCTGCTGAAATACCTGCAGCTAAGCCTTACGATTCAACTATCAATCACGCACCTAAGCGAAAAGACATCCTCTCAGCGGAGGAAAAAAAGTTGGCGCTTAGAAACGCATTAAGGTATTTTCCTAAAGAACAGCATACTGTTTTAGCGAAAGAGTTTGCTGAAGAGCTGAAGGAATATGGTAGAATTTACATGTATAGATATCGCCCTGACTACAGGATGTATGCTCGACCAATAGAAGAATATCCCGGAAAATGCGAGCAAGCAAAATCGATCATGGTCATGATTCAAAACAATTTAGATTATGCGGTTGCGCAACACCCTCATGAATTAATTACTTATGGAGGAAACGGTGCAGTATTCCAAAATTGGGCGCAATATAGATTGTGCATGAAATACTTATCTGAAATGACAGATGAGCAAACTTTAGTGATGTACTCTGGTCATCCAATGGGATTATTTCCTTCTCATAAAGATGCGCCTAGAGTTGTAGTAACCAACGGAATGGTGATCCCCAATTACTCACAACCTGATGACTGGGAAAAAATGAACGCTTTAGGCGTTTCTCAATACGGCCAAATGACAGCTGGTTCATACATGTACATTGGTCCGCAAGGGATTGTTCACGGAACCACAATTACTGTGTTAAATGCTTGCAGAAAGCTTCCTGGAAGTGGAAGTACAAAGGGTAAACTTTTCTTGACTGCCGGTTTAGGCGGTATGTCAGGTGCTCAGCCGAAGGCCGGAAATATTGCAGGAGTAATTTCTGTAACGGCTGAGATTAATGAAAAAGCAACGCATACAAGACATTCACAAGGCTGGGTAGACGAAGTGATAGCTGATTTGGATGAACTTTGCACCAGAGTTAAAACCGCAAAAGCAAATGAAGAAACGGTTTCAATTGCTTATCAAGGTAACGTAGTAGATGTTTGGGAAAAATTTGATGAAGAAAATATTTATGTTGACTTAGGTTCTGATCAAACTTCACTGCACAATCCATGGGCTGGTGGTTACTATCCCGCAGGATACTCGGTTGAAGAGTCGAACGAAATGATGGCAAAGCAACCAGAATTGTTCAAAGAAAAAGTTCAAGAAACCTTGCGAAGACATGCAGATGCAGTTAACAAACATACGTCAAAAGGAACCTATTTCTTTGATTATGGAAATGCATTTTTACTAGAAGCTTCAAGAGCCGGAGCCGATATCATGGCGGAAAACGGCATTGATTTTAAATACCCTTCTTATGTACAAGACATCATGGGACCTATGTGCTTTGATTACGGATTTGGTCCGTTCAGATGGGTTTGCGCATCAGGAAAGCCAGAGGATTTGCAGAAGACAGATGATATCGCTTGCCAAGTTTTAGAAGAAATAAGACAAAATTCACCAGCTGAAATTCAGCAACAAATGGCGGATAATATTACCTGGATAAAAGGTGCGCAAGAAAATAAATTGGTAGTTGGGTCGCAAGCAAGAATTTTATATGCAGATGCTGAAGGAAGAATTAAAATAGCCGCGGCTTTCAATGAAGCAATAAAAAGAGGTGAAATTGGACCTGTTGTTTTGGGGAGAGATCATCATGATGTTTCTGGAACAGATTCTCCATTCAGAGAAACTTCAAACATTTATGATGGTTCAAAATACACGGCTGATATGGCTATTCATAATGTGATTGGAGATGGTTTTAGAGGAGCTACTTGGATATCTATCCACAACGGCGGCGGTGTAGGTTGGGGAGAAGTTATAAATGGAGGATTTGGAATGTTGCTAGACGGCTCAGAAGATTCAGACAGAAGATTAAAAATGATGCTGCACTGGGATGTTAATAATGGAATCGCCCGAAGATCTTGGGCAAGAAATGAAGGAGCCATTTTTGCAATAAAACGTGAAATGGAACGTACTCCTAATTTAACAGTCACTTTGCCAAACTTGGTAGATGATGAATTGTTAAATCAATTTTAGAAAACCATTTATCCTTCAAATACGACATTAAATCAGTCAGGCACTGTTTTTGTATAATTCTCGTTGATTGAAAATCAAGATATTTACTAAATTCGTCTAGAATTCAACAATGAAATCATTCTTTAACATATCCTTACTACTAGGTATCTTTTTGATATTCGGCTCAAGCTATGCCCAGAAACGTACTGTTTTCGAGTACACAGGTGCAGTTCAAGAATATGTTATTCCTGTTGGAGTTGACTCTATCACTGTGGAGCTTTATGGAGCAAGTGGAGGTTATGGGAGCTGGGAAAAACAAAGAATTGAGGACAAATATGCACCTGGTAAAGGCGGAAAATTAAAGGCCGTTTACAAAGTAACTCCTGGCGAAAAAATATATGTTTTTGTTGGAGGTCAAGGAGAGAATGCCACAGATTACCTTCAAGGGAAAGGAGGCTATAACGGCGGAGCTGATGGAAGAAACACCGGAAATTACGGTCCGTATTGTGGCGGTGGCGGTGGTGGCGCATCAGATATTAGAATTGGTGGATCAGGATTAGCAAATAGAGTTTTAGTAGTCGGAGCTGGTGGAGGATCAGGCTCAAATTTCCCTGATGGTGGTGACCATGGAGGAAATGGAGGCGGATTAACCGGCGGTAATGGTCAGGCTGAGGGAAAATTAGATGATGTTTCTGTTGGAATCGGCGCTACGCAAACAGCAGGTGGTGAAGGTGGGCAATGGCCGAGTTATTTAAAAGGAGAAGCAGGAAGATTAGGAAAAGGTGGAACGGCTGCAGACAGTACTTCTGGCGGTGGTGGCGGTGGCGGCTACTACGGAGGAGGTGGTGGTTCATGGTCTGGCGGCGGTGGCGGCAGCTCTTTCGTTGGTCCAAATGGCAGAATGATTGAGAATGAACAGGGCATCCATATGGGTAACGGTATTGTTGCCATAACTCCAAGTTGCGCCATGCCTAAAGTTGAACTTCTGGGAGAAAAATCGATCTGCCATGGAGAAGAGATTACCTTAACAGCAAGTTCTGATTTTGGATCAAAATTAATTTGGAACAATAATGTTGTTAATGGTCAAGCTTTTAAACCTCATTTAGGAAAAAACACCTATGTTTTAAGAACCGACAACACCACTGAATGTGAATATAAAATTGAAATTGAGGCAAGACCAGGCGCACCTGTAATTCTTGCGAGCAAAGAAATAATTTGCGAAGGCGAACAAGTTACTTTAACAGTTGAAGATATGAAAGGTGTCGTATTTGACAATGGTGTTCAAGAAGGCGTTCCATTTGCTCCACCGGTCGGAAAAAACACTTATCACGTAACCAAAACAGGAGATTGTCCAGGTGAAGATGAAATCTTAATTCAAGTGAATAAAATTAAAATTGATGGGGCGGTGACGCAAATCCAAAACGGACAACCAGCATCAATCAATATCACTGAATCAGGCGGAACTGCTCCCTATAAATATCGTTGGACGGAAGGAAATACAGAAATTAGTATTGAGAAAAATATCGACAAATTAAAAGGTGGAACTTATATGATTGAAGTTACCGACAATATTGGCTGTACAGAATCGGCTACTTTTGAAATTGAAGACCTGCCTGTAATCATTGAAGACACCCCTCCTCCACCAAAAATTAAGGCAGACATTAGTCAAGATGAGGCGTTTGTAACGGTATCTTACCCAGGAGCATTTGAATATAAAATTGAAGATGAAAGTGGACACACCGTGATTACAGGCCATTCAACTGATTCTGATGTGGTAGACATCACAAGACTAAAACCTGGAACTTATCGAGTTTCGTTAATCTACAAGCAAATTAAGCAATACACTACTTTTGTAAAAAACTAACGACTACGCCTTGGTTGTTAGAGATGTCGTTGCTCCCTTTTGGTTTTTGGTTCATAAAATGTTCTCTATACTTTTTTGAAACTTCAGCGTCACTCGACCCCCCATTTAACATTCATCTCAGGCCATTTTGACTTTATTTAAAATATTCAAGACTTCATTTTAGAGAACAAATCCCAAAGCACAACACCAGTACATACTGAAATATTAAGTGAATGTTTTGTTCCAATTTGCGGAATCTCCAGTACACCATCACATGCATCTATAACCTCTTGTTGCACGCCTTCTACTTCATTACCCATAACAACAACCACCTTTTGGTTTGTAGGCTGAAAAGCCTCTAACATGACAGATTTTTCTGTTTGCTCAATAGCATAAGTTTTCCATCCGTCATTTTTTAATTTCTCAATGACAACTGAGGTATTTTCAACATGCTCCCAATTTACTGATTCAGTTGCGCCAATAGCCGTTTTATGAATCTCTCTGTGGGGAGGTTGAGCAGTGATGCCGCAGAGATAAATCTTTTCAATTCGAAAACAATCAGCCGAACGAAACACGGACCCCACGTTATTGAAACTTCTAATGTTATCTAACACCACAATAATTGGAGTTTTTTCAGCCGATTTATATTCATCAACGCTGATTCTGTTCAGTTCTTGCAATTTCAGTTTTCTTCCCACGCTTGCTTTTCAATTTCGATTTTAAGGAACAAATATACATATCCAAAAATGATTATCAGAAAATGACATGGATGCTGAATATGTTCAAAACTTGTTATAAACGAGGAAGTTTAAAAAATGGAATCCCCTGTTGAAATCAATATCTTCGTTAGCCCTAAACCTAAGAAAATCGTGGCGAAAAAAGCAGCAAAAAAATCTACTGAGACTCCTTTGATGAAACAATACAATCAAATCAAGGCGAAATACCCTGATGCCTTGTTATTGTTCAGAGTTGGAGATTTTTACGAAACCTTTGGAGATGATGCTGTAAAAGCTGCAAATGTTTTAAACATAGTTTTAACCGCTCGAAGAAACGGTCCAACAGAAGTTGCTCTTGCTGGTTTTCCGCATCATTCATTAGACACTTACTTGCCAAAGTTGGTGCGTGCTGGAATGCGGGTGGCGATTTGTGACCAATTGGAGGATCCTAAAATGACAAAAACAATTGTCAAAAGAGGAGTGACGGAGTTAGTAACTCCTGGAGTTTCGTACAACGACAAAGTATTAGAAGGGAAAAGCAACAACTTTTTATGCGCGATCCATTTTGAAGGACAACAAGCAGGCGTTGCATTTATTGACGTTTCAACAGGTGAATTTTTAGTTGCAGAAGGCGGATTCGAGTACGTAGACAAGTTAATTCAAGGGTTTCAGCCCAAAGAAATATTATATCAAAAAGGCAAACAGAAGCTTTACGAAGAGCATTTTAATGCCAAAATTTATACTTATCGGCTAGATGATTGGGTATTCTCAACCGACTTTGCTAATGAAAACTTAGCCAAGCACTTTGAGGTTAAATCATTAAAAGGATTTGGTGTTGACCGCATGCCTTTGGCAATTATTGCGGGATCTGCTGTGCTTCATTACCTATCTGAAACTGCTCATGACAAAACAGAGCACATCAGAAACATCTCTCGTTTAGAAGAAGACAAATATGTCTGGTTAGATCGATTCACCGTGAGAAATTTAGAGTTATTATACTCTTACAATGAAGACGCTACCACGCTAATCGATATTTTGGATCAAACTGTAACTCCTCCTGGAAGTAGGATGATGAGAAGATGGATGGTTCTTCCGCTTAAAGAATTAGCACCCATTCAAGAACGTCATGAAATTGTAGAGCATTTCATTCAGCATCAAGATTTTAAAAATGCTATTGAAGAACAACTTAAAGAAATTGGCGATTTAGAACGTATCATTTCAAAAGTAGCCACGGGAAGAATCAACCCAAAAGAGATTATCTCTTTAAAGAGAGCACTAACTGCTATCGACCCAATAAAAGAACTTTGTGTAAAGTCTAAAAGTAAGTCGTTAAAGATTATTGCTGACAACTTAAATCCTTGTTCTGAACTCAGATTGCGCATTGAAAAAGAGATAAAAGAAGATCCTGCAATTGCTATTGCGAAAGGTGAAGTTATTGCTTCAGGTGTTAATGCTGAATTAGATGAATTACGTTCTATTTTAAACTCTGGAAAAGATTATCTAGAAGGCATCAAGGAACGTGAAATGGAAAAGACAGGTATTCCAATAAAGATTGCCTTCAACAACGTTTTTGGATACTACATTGAAGTCAGAAACACACACAAAGACAAGGTTCCAGAAGAATGGATTAGAAAGCAAACTTTGGTGAATGCTGAACGATACATCACTGAAGAGCTGAAAGAATATGAAACTAAGATACTTGGTGCTGAAGAGAAAATCCATGTACTAGAAAGTAAATTATTGGCCGAGATTGTTTCAGCCATGTCTGAATACATCACACCTATTCAACACAATGCCGTGCAATTAGCTAAACTGGACTGCTTACATGCTTTTGCCCAGATTGCTATTCAAAATATGTATTGCAAACCTGTGATGAATGATTCGTTAGGATTAGACATTAAACAAGGAAGACATCCTGTAATAGAACACCAACTGCCTATTGGAGAAGAGTACATTGCAAATGATGTGTTTTTAGATAATAATCGTCAGCAAATTATTATGATTACCGGACCTAACATGTCAGGTAAATCTGCTTTGCTCAGACAAACCGCCATCATTTCTTTAATGGCACAAATGGGATCTTTTGTTCCTGCTGAATCAGCCACTTTAGGTTTGGTGGATAAAATATTTACCAGAGTTGGCGCTTCTGACAACATCTCGTCAGGAGAATCAACCTTTATGGTAGAAATGAATGAAACAGCAAGTATTTTGAACAACTTGTCTGAGCGCTCATTAATCATATTAGATGAAATTGGAAGAGGAACCTCAACTTATGATGGTATCTCTATAGCTTGGTCGATAACGGAATTCTTGCACCAAAACAACATTGCGAATCCAAAGACACTTTTCGCAACACATTATCACGAGTTAAATGAAATGAGTCAAACTTTTGATCGCATTAAGAACTATAATGTTTCTGTAAAAGAAGTGGGCAACAAGGTAATTTTCATGCGTAAATTGGTTCCGGGTGGATCTAACCACAGCTTTGGAATTCACGTAGCTAAAATGGCAGGGATGCCCAAACAAGTGCTTCAAAAGGCAGACCAAATCTTGCTCAAGCTAGAACAAAGTCATTCAGGTGATTTAAAGGCGGAAGCTAAAGCGCTTGCAGCAGATGCAGATATGCAATTGTCATTTTTTCAATTAGATGATCCGGTATTGATGCAAATCAAAGAAGAAATTGAGAACATTGATATCAACACACTTACCCCAGTAGAAGCCTTAATGAAGTTGAATGAAATCAAGAAATTTATTGGTGTAAAATGATTTCGTCAACTCAAGAATTAGCAGCGGTAATGAAACTGGACTTTTTTGAAAAAGTCTACCCCACTCCTCAAAGAGGAGAAGGCGATCATGTTGCTGAAATATTTAACACCTATACTTGGGAAGCAGTTCTTCAAGCTGCAGACGCGCTTACAGATGAAGAGTTAAAAGCCGTTATCGCATTTACAAAACCCATCTCATTCCACAACAATTCAAATGGTGGCCATAATAGTGTTGGAGCCACTTGGACGATCAAGTATTTCTTTGAATACAATGGTGGCTCAGAGCTTAAAGAACGAATTAAGAATTTGTCCAAATCATAAACACTATGAATTTGCCCCAGGTCATAGTCTTTTTAAATTTCTTCTTTTTTGCCAGTGTTTTCGGTCAGAACGAATCTTCACTGGACAGTTCTACGGTGAACTATCTGATTCAAGAATGTGAAACTGAATTGAAAAAAAATCCAGCAAACGCGATAAAAATCGCAAGAAAGGCTGCTACCATTTCATTGGAAAACAATGATCAAAATCGTTTGGCTTTATCATTTAAATTGTTGGGGACGGGCTATTTTTATTTAGGAAGAACAGACAGTACAAAGTTTTATTGGCTAAAATCTAGCCAACTGCTTTCCGCAACAAAAGACAACAATTTGGCCGATTCATACAATAACTTAGGTGTCATTTATTTACGATTAGGCGACACTGATTCAAGCTTATTTTTCCATAACAAATCCCTTGATTTAAGAGCCTATTTAAAAGACACGATAGGAGTTGCTAGCTCCTTGTTAAACCTTGGGGCTCTACAAAAAGGTAGAGGTGAATTTGAAATAGCACTTAGCCATTACTTTTCTGCATTAAAACTGTATGAAGACTTGAATAATAAAGAAAAGCAAGGTGACTCTTATAACAACATAGGCCTACTCTACTTGTCTCTAAATGAAAATGAAAAGAGTCTTGAATATTTGAGTAAAGCCTTATCCATAAAAAAACAGTTTGCTGATGATCGCAGTATCGCTGGCACAATCAACAATATTGCAGCTGTATATCAACACATGGATGATTATGAAAATGCCGAACAAAATTATTTAAAAGCAAAAGAAACCTTTATTCAATATGGCGACAAGCGAATGTTGGCAGGCTTAGAAAGTAATTTAGGTATTATTTACAAAGAGAAATTACAGTATTCTAAAGCCACTTCGGCCTATTTAAATGCAATAGAAAACTTTGATCAACTTAATGATATAGAAGGGCTAGCAACTGTTTACAACAACTTAGGAGCCGTTTATTATTTACAAAACAATTACCCCGCTTCCAACTTAGCTTATCAAAAAGCAGAAAAACACGCTTTAAAATTAAACTCACTCCCATTACTCAGCAAGGCATACCAAGGTTTATTTAACGCTAACAAGAAGTTAAGTAACTATAGCTTGGCATTAGATTACAACGAAAAATATGTGGCAGTGAATGACACGCTATTCAGTCAAACAACCGCAGAAAAAATTGCCGAATTGAGTGAAAAATATGAAAGTGAAAAAAAGGCAAGACAAATCAATCAATTAGAAAAAAATCAATTGATTACAGCACAAAAGATTCAACAACGTGAGTCTTTTATATGGATTCTATCTATTTCTTCATTACTAATTCTGACTTTACTATTTTTCTTGATCAACCGATTTAAGCTGAAACGAAAAATTCTTGAAGCCCAGAACGATAGAATAACACTATCCGTTAAAATTAAAGAAAAAGAACTTGAATTAAAGAATAGGGAACTGACCTCTTATGCTACAAATTCTCTCCAGAAAGGGGAATTTTTACAGAGTATTCATGATGTATTAGATGAACTAGAGTTCAAGTCAAATCAAACACTTTTGAAAGTTGAGGACCTTAAAAAGAAAATTAAAAGTAAGATAGATGGGGTTGATGATTGGGATAAATTCAAACTTCATTTTGAAAATGTCCATCCTTCATTTTTTGAAAAACTACAATTGATTAACCAAACTTTAACCTTAAACGACTTAAGAAACTGCGCTTATATAAAAATGAAATTAAGCATTAAAGAAGTAGCTTCTTTGTTAAATATTTCGCCGAAAAGTGCAAAAATGAATCGCTATCGTCTTAAGAAAAAACTAAACCTGAGTGCAGATGATGATCTAAATGGATTTATACAATCTCTTTAACTATTTTACTCTTGTAGACCATTTGTAGCCCAGTGTAATTAGGAAGTACAGTCCTATTCGCTTCTCTTTGTTGTCATTACTAATTTGTAAAATGTTAACTATGAGAACTAAATTAATTTTAGGTATTTGCCTACTGGTCGGAGCACCCTTTTCCCAAGCCCAACTCAATTTAAATAAATTGAAAAACAAGGTGGAAAAATCCACAAAAAAAGATGATAAGAAGAAAACTGAATCCAATTCTAATCAAAATACAACGAATCAAAACAACGGAAGTACAACGACAAATTCTACAACCAATAATACTCAAACTAATCCTCCAAAAGAAAATAACGGTTTAGCAAAAACTGCTGGATTTTACAATCGGATGTACAAGTTCATGGATCGTAACATGGACAACGTAGCGACACGTCAATGGTCTTCTGATTTTATCGCAGAACTTGAAATCCTTGATTTACCCAGATTAGAGGAACGCATTAATGCTGATATTGCTACCGCTGGAGACTTTTTGATGCTTTACCCTAAGAAGATCCCAACTTCTGGAATGGGAACCATTACTCAAGCCACTTTGAATGAATATGAGTTTGCGAGAATAGCTGATGCCAATGCTCTTCCTCCTGAAAGTGCTGACGGTAAGTTAATTCTACAATTTTATGTAGAGTATGCATACTTCAAACATGAGCTTTATAAAGGAAAATCGCAATTGACAATGAATTTGCAGAAAGCAATTCAAAAGGCAGAAAGCGCCCACATCAGACAACGCTACAATGACGCAGTGTTTGCCCAGAAAGCTTGTGAACAAGCGGTAAAATTGCTTCCTGACGACATGCGGATTTCAGATTTAAAAGATGATGCCGACAAGTTATTAAACACGGTTATAGATGGGTTTGGAAACATGATTTGTGGAGAATATCACCGAAATCATTTGAAACAAATATCTGTTTTTAAAACTAAACCTTCGTTTGCTACAGAGACTGAATCAGACGAAATAGACATGATAATTCCGGGAGAACCAGCTTATATAACTGGTTACTTCGCAATGACAAATAAAGACGCGGGTGGAATACCTTCAATGCTTTTCATTAATCCAGAAAACAAATACGCTAAGGATGCCTACCCATGGGGACACGGAGCAGAAGTGATAGCCTCAATGTTTAATGGAGAAAACGTTAAAGCCGAATTTAGAGACAAGGCTTATTTTACCTTTAACCTATTTCCTGAGTTGGACAAAGTCAACTATGAGTCACACATTCAATACTTCCCGCACTTGAACATTTTGAAATGGTTAATGTACTTACCTTCTGAAAAACATTCGATTCATGTCAGGTTTGGTAGAGATGAAAAAATGGCATTTGGTAAATTAAATATTGATTTATCAGGTGAGAACAAAACCAAACTGAAAACCTATTTTGAGGCGCTAAAAACAAAGCAACTTGCTGCAGTAACATTCCCTGACTTGGCTGGATGTTCTGATGCAAAATCTAGTATTAAAAACTATTCTGACTTAGCCAAATATGGAAAAGTTTTAAGAATTACACTTAGTCAATCAGGAGATATCATGAAGCCATGGCCGAATGACCATGAAGTTGATTTCAATACGGCTGATGGATATGCAGCAGTAGAAAAAACAAATGGTAAGGTTGAAATAATGCCATTAGAGTTTAGAAAAAGACCAACTGAAACATCTTGGCAATGGTGGTCAGTAGGAACATTCCCTGGGCTATATCCTATGGATGAACAAGGAACAAAAATTACTGGAGTTAAGAAGATGGAACACGGTTATGAAATTCTTCCTGAACAAGTCTCAAGTTGTGGATATTGGTATACCTCACAGCGCTAGTTAACCAAATAAATACCATGAACGACTCCTATTCATAGGGGTCGTTTTTTTTTAATTCTTATTCTCTTCTTGAACTTTTAAGAATTCTTGCATCAATGGCATCAACATTTCGTTCGGGTTTTTGTGATCAAAACTCGCTGATTTGTATGTTGAATCTGGCGTTACGAAAGAAAAACTAGCAAAGGGTGCAGCATCTGTCGCTCGCTTGTTAGAGGGTGCTTCTAAACCATTTACTTTATCTAAGTCAACATCCTTCAAACTAGACATTAACGCAATCCACTCGGTATCTTTTGTTTCTCTTTCAAAATGGGTTGGTTCCCCTCGACCCGAAAAATCTACGGTGACCTTTTCTTGAGATACTTTCATTATGGTTTTACCCATCATAGTTACTGTGGTGTACTGAAATTCTGTTACCTCAGCTTCTTTACATGAAAACAAGGTAAGCGCTACTAAACAAATCAATAAATATCTCATAATGTTTCTTTTTACGAATATAAATACAAAATGCGTGCTAGAAATAATTCTTAGGGGTTTCTATTCAGTCTAGATTTATAGTTGTGACGTAATGGTTAACCAATCTATAATATAAAAACCCTTTGCTTTTTCACAGAGACTCAGTGTAACAATCTACTCAACAATCAAAATGTAATTGTTCTTCTTTCCTTTTCCTAGAATTACCAAAGAATCATTAATCAAATCTTCAGGAGTAATCACATAATCCTCTTTTACCTTGGCTTTGTTTACAGAAATTGCATTTCCTTTCAACTCTCTTCTTGCTTCTCCATTTGAAGATAAGAACCCTGTTTTAGCAGATAAGGCATCAATGATTCCTAACCCAGCTTCAACATCTGACTTTGAAACTGTAGCTTGCTGCACCCCTGCAAAACCGTCCATAATTTCTTGATGTGACAGCTTCTTCAGGTCATCAATAGTTGATTTTTTATTGAACAAAATTTCTGTTGTTCTCAAGGCTGAATCTAAGGCTTCTTGGCTGTGGACCATAACCGTAATTTCAGCTGCCAATCTTTTTTGCAAAACTCTTAAATGCGGAGCTTCTCCATGCTCTGCTTCTAAACTTTCAATGGTGTCTTTATCTAAGAATGTAAAGGTTCTAATGTATTTTCCTGCATCACTATCAGATGCATTAAACCAGAACTGGTAAAACTCAAAAGGTGATGTTCTTTTCGGATCCAACCATATAGTTCCTGATTCTGTTTTACCAAATTTACCTCCATCTGCTTTCGTCATTAATGGACAGGTAAAAGCGAAACCTTCGCCTCCTGCTTTACGTCTGATTAATTCTGTTCCTGTTGTGATATTTCCCCACTGATCAGAACCTCCCATTTGGAGTTTACATCCCATTTCATTGTACAGGTGCAAAAAGTCATTTCCTTGAAGCAATTGGTAAGAAAACTCCGTAAACGAGATGCCCGTTTCAATTCTCTTTTTCACAGAATCTTTTGCTGACATGTAGTTAACCGTTAAATGCTTTCCAACATCTCTGATAAATTCGATAAAAGAAAAATCTTTCATCCAATCGTAATTATTAGTCATCACCGCAGAATTTTCACCGCAATCAAAATCTAAAAAACGCTCTAATTGTGCGCGCACTCCGGCAACGTTTTTATTCAGTGTCTCTTCGTCCAGTAAATTACGTTCATCTGACTTCCCTGAAGGATCACCTACCATACCTGTTGCTCCTCCAACTAATGCGATTGGTCTGTGACCTGCTCGTTGTAAATGCATCAATAATAAAATAGGAATCATGCTTCCTACGTGTAAAGAATCTGCCGTAGGATCAAACCCAACATACCCTGTCACCACTTCTTTTTCAAGTAATTCTTCAGTTCCTGGCATGATGTCTTGTAACATCCCTCTCCATCTAAGTTCTTCAACAAAATTCTTTGGCATGATTGTAATTTTTGCGGTAAAGATAGATATTAGACTTTAGACCGCTTCGCTCATAGACAAAAGATTTTAGAGGCCCCATATTCACAAATTGCTCAAGGATATGAAAATTAAAATCTTTAATCTAACAGTATTGACTCGGTTAAACCGAAAAGAATGGATCTAAAATCTTTGAGCGTAGCGATCTTTAATTAAAGCATCTCATTCGCCAAATTGGCTAATTCTGATCGCTCTCCTTTTTCTAATCGAACAGATGCAAAAAGTGAATGCCCTTTGAGTCGATCTATCAAATACGTCAATCCATTAGATTGCTCATCCATATATGGCGTGTCAATTTGATTGATATCTCCTGTAAAAACAACTTTTGTTCCTTCACCAGCACGGGTAATTATCGTTTTCACTTCATGCGGAGAAAGGTTTTGTGCCTCATCTATAATGAACATGACATTTGACAATGATCGACCTCTAATAAAGGCCAATGCCGTAATAGACAATTCTCCAGACTCTTCCATCTCTTCCAAAACTTTTACCTTCTTCTCAGTCGCTTTGAATTGACTTTTAATGAACTTCAAATTATCCCAAAGTGGCTGCATGTACGGGTTGATTTTTTCATTTGCATCTCCAGGTAAAAATCCTATATCTCGATTACTCAACGGAATAATTGGTCGCGCCAATATGATTTGGGCGTATTTATGTTTTTGCTCTAATGCAGACGCTAGCGCCAGCAATGTTTTACCTGTTCCGGCTACTCCTTGTAAAGCCACCAATTTAATGTCATCATTTAACAAAGCGTTCACAGCGAAAGCTTGTTCAGCATTTTTCGGTTTTATGCTGTAGATATAATCTTTTTCAACTCGTTCTATGTAGTCGTCTTTTTGATCATACCGGGCCAGAACAGAATCTTTCCCATTGTTCAAAATGTAGTAACCATTGGCTACTTTCTTTTCACCTAAAATCCCATCTTCATCTATTCTTCCCTTCTTATACAACTCAGTAATTGTTGCGCCATCTGTAATATCAATCACCGGAAAGCCATCATCCATCTTTTGGATATCCTTAACTTTCCCTGTCAGATAATCTTCAGAGATTAGCCCAAGAGCTTTTGCCTTTAATCTTAAATTGATATCTTTTGTCACCATGATCACTTGGTGATCTTCCATGGTATCTGCCAGTGTAATTGCCGCGTTGAGAATCTTATGGTCATTTTTGCCTCTGCCGTAAACAGCTTCTGCATCTCTACCATTCACCAAGTTGGACATGACAATCTTAATCTTGCCTTTATTTTTTCCGAGACTCACCCAGTCGTCCATCTTTCCGTCTTTAGAAAGTTTATCTAATAGTCGAATTACTTCTCTTGATTGAAAGTTTTTGGTATCGTTACCTACTTTAAAATTGTCTAATTCTTCTAAAACCGTAATTGGTATAGCTACGTCATTGTCTTTGAAGTTATTAATAGAGTCGTGATCAAATAACAGAACAGATGTATCGAGCACGAAGATTTTTTTCTTAACAGCTTTTTTTGCCATAAAATAAGTATAAGAGCGTTTGTCCAATTAAGTTAGCAAGCTTCTGCCCTCATTTGAATAAAGAATTCTGGAGTTATTAACAAACAATTTAAAAGAACAGCTTAAAAACTGTAAATCAGAAAATTGAATAGGAAAATTAATTCAAATTAATTTCTTCGGTCTAAGCCCCACATCATTTTATTTCTGATGGTGCTCAAAAAGTTCTGACCTTCTGTTTGGATTACATTGATTTCGTAATCTGCTTTATGGACTATCAATTCAATAGCAGAATCAATCGTTACAGATCTTGAATCTAATGAACATAAGAAATCACGCCCTCTACCCTCAATTTTCAATCGAATGGTTCTAGAATCAGGCACCACAACCGGCCTAACGTTCAGGTTATGTGGTGCAATTGGTGTAATTACATAATCTAAAGCACCCGGAACAATGATAGGTCCGCCACAACTCAACGAATAAGCTGTAGAACCAGTAGGTGTTGAAATAATCAATCCATCTGCCCAATATGAGTTCAAATATAAATCTCCGATATAGGTGTGAATTGTAATCATTGAAGAAGTCTCTTTTTTGTGAACAGTTAATTCGTTCAATGCAAAATTGTTTTCTCCAAATAGATTTTGTTCTGTTTCTAAACGTAACAGCGACCTCGTTTGTAATCGATACTTATTGTCTCTAATATCTTGAAGCGCGTCTTTAATATGATCTTTTGAAGTAGAAGCTAAGAAACCTAACCTACCTGTATTAATTCCTAAAATCGGAATTCCTGAATCTCTAACAATATGTATGGTTTCCAGAAAAGTTCCGTCACCTCCAATACTCAACAAAATATCAATCTCATCCTTTACATCTTCATGCTTTTGGAAGAGAACTGGCTCATTATCCATGCTAATTCTAGGCTGTAAAAAAGCCATGAAGGGCTCATATATTTTTACTTCCCACCCAAAAAGCTTAAGTGTATTGAATAAAACTTGAATATTAGGGATGAATGAATCATCAAAAGACCGCCCGTAAACTCCAACTCGCATAATTACATATTCAGAAAATTCATCAACTCGTCATAACGCTTTTTAAGGTCGTCTTCAAAACGTCCTTTTTGAAAGGTGGCTTTTACGATATAATCATATCGATTAAAAGTTTGCAAAATACGGTCAATGTTATCTGCATTAATTTTTATTGTTACTTCTATTTCTGTAGTGTCTTCGCTAGAAGTTATAAATGAACTCAACACTTTCGCATTATTCTCTTCAACAATTCGGGCAATTTCGGTCAAAGTATAATCATGCGTATTCATCTGTAAAACCACGATACTTCCTGGTTCTTTTATTGAATTAACTGCCGTTATTTGAGACATGAGATAAAGTAAATCTGTACATCCCAAATAATTATTTTCTGCATCAAGAATTGGAACAACCGTGATTTTTAAGTCCGCGATTATCTTCATCAATTCATAAACATGTCGTTCAGAATAGATGAAAGGTTTTGGCAGATTTGGAAAGCAATCACAAATGCGTTCAGACGGATCCGGCATATCATAAATATCATTTTCAGATATCAAACCAACATACTCACCATTGTTCACCACCGGCAGATGACTGACACGTAATTCGTTCATCCAATCCATTGCACGTTCACCTGTTTCGGTAAACTTTAATGGTGGAATTATTTCCGATATTAAATCGACTGCGCGCATAAATGAATTCTAAGCTTTATAATATTAACAACTAATGTAACCAATAATTGTTCTAACAATGATAAATTTGAATCAAAATTCAACAAATTATTACAATGCCGACAAAGTTAAGTGTTAATATCAATAAGATTGCAACTTTAAGAAATGCAAGAGGAGGAAATTATCCAAGTGTAGTAGACGCAGCAATCAATTGCGAAAAATTTGGAGCAGACGGAATCACTGTTCATCCGCGACCAGATGAGCGCCATATCACTTTAAAAGATGTGCAAGATTTAGCACCAATTGTTACCACTGAATTTAACATAGAAGGATATCCTAATGAGCGGTTTATGCAGATGATAAAAACACACAAACCTGCTCAAGCGACATTGGTGCCAGACGGGGCAAATGTTTTAACCTCAAACGCCGGTTGGGATACGATAGCTAATAAAGCTATGCTTACTGATATTGTGGCAGAAATAAAATCCTATGGTGTAAGAACATCATTGTTTATAGAAACGGATGCTAAAATGATTGAAAATGCAGCAAGCTTAGGAGCTGACCGAATAGAATTTTACACCGGTCCTTATGCTGATGGATATACTGCAGATCGCGCAAAGGCAATCGCCCCTTTTATAGCTTCAGCCGAAGTGGCGATTAAGAATGGTTTAGGAATTAATGCAGGACATGATTTAAGTCTAGATAATTTGAAATATTTTTCAGATGAAATTCCAGAATTACTAGAAGTTTCAATAGGACATGCCTTAATCTCGGACGCCATATATTTTGGACTTGAGAACACAGTTAACATGTACAAAAAACTATTGTCTTAATTATGAAATTGCATCACAGAATTATTGGCGAGGGCGAACCCTTGTTCATTTTACACGGCTTATTCGGTTCATCAGACAACTGGCAGACATTAGGAAAACAGTTTGCAGAAAAGTATCAGGTTATTTTCGTTGATCAACGAAACCACGGAAGATCTCCCTGGTCTGATGAATTTAATTATGATTTAATGGTTACTGATTTTAAAGAATTGGTAGACGATTTGGGTTTTTCAAAAATCAATGTTTTGGGACATTCTATGGGCGGCAAAACAGTGATAGGATTTGCTGCGAAGTATCCTGAATTAATTGATCAAATGATTGTGGCAGATATCAGCCATAAGGCCTACCCTATGCATCATGAGCAAATTATTGAGGGTTTACAATCTTTAGATTTATCTGTCATCAAAAGCAGAGGTCAAGCCGATCGAGAACTAGCACAGCACATTTCAGAAATTGGGGTACGTCAATTCTTACTCAAAAATTTATACTGGGTTGAAAAAGGTCAACTTGGATGGCGCATTAACATCCCCGTTTTGTCAGAAAAGATTTACGATATCATTGCTGAAATTAAATTTGATTCGATTGGCTCTGACACGTTATTTATAAGAGGTGGAAGAAGTAATTATATTTTAGAAAGCGACATTCCTGCATTAAATTTAAAATTCCCGAATGCGAGTATTCATTCTATAGAAGAATCAGGTCATTGGGTTCATGCAGAGGCACCTGAAGAATTCTACAATACGGTGATTAACTTTTTAAAAAATTAATGAGAATCTTATTTCTTATAATTGTAGGCAGTTTATCCAATCTGGGGTTAGGTCAAGAAAGCGCAGTTAAAACTTTTGAAGGGTTTTATAACGGGTCAAATTTGCAAATTGAATGTAAATCTTCTCCTATCACTCCGTGGCAAAAATGTGATTGCATTGATTCTGTTTCTGTGAATGGAAAAAAATTAGTGAACCCAATAAATAATGGTGTTCAAGTTGCGCTAGACAAATCAAAAAACCTTGAGATTTGGGATAAAGTAGATGTGAAAATTTACTATTCAAAAACAGCTCAGCTAAGACTATTAAATCCTTATCACTTTTACCCACAAAAATTAAAGACGGTTGATACTGTATATGTAAACTACCCATTCTTGATTTGGGAAACCCATCAGAATTTTAAAGACCTTAGGTTATGGGTTCAAATTGAACAATATAAATGGGGCGATTGGGTAAAAGTTGGAACTAATTTTAATATCCTTTCTGACACACTTTATCAAGCAGATATTTCAAATTTTGCTCACGCTGGAGAAAACAAGTTCAGAGTGGCAGTGAGTAATATTGAATATGACCATTTCCCAAGCAGTGAATTGATTTTTCAAGTAAAAGCAAAGAAAAAAGCAAAGGCAAAACTTAAGAAGAATGATCAAAAAATTGTACTGAACCAAAAAGTTGATTACGTGCTTTATAACGATAAGGAAGAAATTGTTTTGAGAGGTTTATCAAATCAAATTGAATTAAAGCATGTTCAGCCAGGAACCTACTTTTTATTTTACGCAAACAGAATAAAAAAAATCAAACTAAAAGACTGATTATTAAAGCAAAAGGTAGATTGTCAAAAATTAATGTGGAATAAATTTTAAGGCAGGGCAAACCATAAGCCAAATATTTCGTCTAATTTAGTACAACTACTTAACTCCAGAAGGCAATATGCTTTCGAAAAAACTCTAAAATGACGAAAGTCGTATCTTATTTGTTTGACAATATGTTTCAAAGTAATCATAAGGTCTCTTTGAAAGAAAAAATGCTAGTCGTTTGTTCAGCCGCTTTGCTGCTATCGCTGACTTTCTTTATTGTTTTCTAACTACTATTCGTAACCTATATGGAATACAGCATCTCCTTGGCTAATTACCGGTTTATTGTTATGGCCGAAGATCATACCGGTTTGTCTCGCTTTTAAATTCACTTCAAACCTACCGTAAGGACCACTAATTGTTCCTAACAATTCTCCTTTCATCACGTAATCACCAGAAACTTTCAAACACTTCAACATCCCGGATCTTGAAGCCCTCATCCAATTATTACTTTCTAAAATAACTTGACGGTTTTCTTCAACCTTCCCATCTTTCATTCCTCTCGCAATCAACACCCTTTCAATTCCTTTAATTCCTTCGGCGATAGAAAATTCATCCATACGCAAAGATTCACCACCTTCAAATACCACCATTGGAATATTCATATTAGATGCAGTTTTTCGCAAGGATTTACTAATCAAACCACCCTTAATCATCATAGGCATTCCAAATTCTTCTGCTAAACGCATAGCTTCAGGATCATCAGCATCTACTCTTGATTGTGGATAATTGTAAACCGCGGCGCCCCCTGTATGAAAGTCTACTGCAAAATCTACCTGAGGTAAAATAAAATGCGTTAAGGTATGCGCTACTCTTGATGCTAATGAGCCTCCTTTACTTCCAGGGAAACTTCTATTCACGTCTTTTCCATCTGGTAATCCTCTTGAGAAATTTATAAATCCATAAACATTTAACAATGGAATTGAAATGACCGTTCCTTTTTTAAGTTCATTAAACATGCCTTGTCGCTGAGCTCTTTTTACAATTTCAATTCCATTCACCTCATCCCCGTGAACGCCACCTAAAACCAAAAAAGTAGGTCCAGGTTTACTTGAGCGATAAACATTTGCTACCAAATCAATTGGTGTGTTTGATGGTAATCGAGCAATTGGTATTTCAACAACCGTTTTGCTATTTTTTCTAATGGTTACATCATTAATTTTCATGAGAATGAATTTTCAATATGTTGAATTAATTTTTCGGCAATTTTTTCTTTTGTCACTCCTTCTATGCCCTCTATTCCTGGTGAAGAGTTCACTTCAATAATCATTGGACCGTTGCTCGACCTTAGAATATCTACCCCCGCCATTTGCAGCCCTAAAACCTTGGTGGCTTTTACTGCCATTTCTTTTTCTTGCTCAGAAAGCGGAACTACTTCCCCCCTTCCTCCGGCATGAATATTAGATCTAAAATCTCCCTCTTTTGCAATTCGCATAAAAGAGGCAACCACCTCATTTCCTACTACAATAATTCGAATATCTCTGCCTTGGAATTCAGAAATAAACTCTTGCAAAATAACTTTTTGATTTTTCTTTAAGTGTTCGCTAAACAAATTGAAAGCATTGTCTTGATCGCTCACCAAGTAAACACCTTTTCCTTGAGTGCCTTCTAATACTTTTAAAATAAAAGGATAACCCAAATGCTCGCGAACAACGCGCTCAGCATAGTACAAATCAAAAGAAAAATAAGTTTTAGGAATTCTAATTTTGTGTTGAGCCAATGCTTGAATAGACCTGAACTTATCTCTAGAATTCATGATTCCTGTAGAACTATTCAACACCGGAACTCCCATTTGTTCAAAGTGCCTAAGCACCGTGCATCCATAAGCTGTTACTGAAGATCCGATTCTAGGAATAACGAAATCAGGTCTTAACAACTCTTCATGTTCGTAAATAATTTTGAACTCACCATTTTCTATTATCAGATCACATTCTAAATGATCAATCACCCGCATATTATGACGACTACGAATGCCTGCTTGAACAATTCTTTTAGTAGAATAAAGCTTGGGGCCTCTAGACAAAACGTAAATTAACATATCTAATTGCTAATTACAGGATCTGTTTCAATGACATTACTATGGTTCAAAGCTCTGTCAATTAATAGAATTTCATATCTGACCGTATCAGAGTTAGGAGAAAGGTTGTTTTTAAAGGTTGGTTCTACCATTACATCTATTCTACCTTTTATTCCTTTTGTGTTTTCAGAAACTTCAATTGGCTTAATTCGGTAAGAAAACTTCACAGGGTTTCCATCTAAATCTTCTCCAGGAACCCAACCTAAAGCATCATCTTTCTCATAGTAATTCAGGTAGATATTATTGTAATAAAAAGAATCTGGCGCAAAAACTCCGAAGGTATCTGCAGCCGGCAATCCAAGATCAGCATCTCCGTCAGTAAAATCGAACGAAACCCTTGCGCTATCTCCTAAGACAGTAACTTGAGGATTTGAAATAATCGGTTCTAAAGGATACTCCTCGCTTTTAAAACAAGAACTCAAGCTTCCTAAAAAAAAGGAAACCACAAGCGTTATACCTACAATTCTTTTTAACTTCATCACCAATAATAAACTTCCTTTCAAAAGGAGTATAGCTAAGTTACCAATAAACATTGAACGAACAATCAATGCATTCATTACCATTTGAAATAAATTCAATTTTCTCTATTCAAACTGACCAAGATTTTGAGTCAAAAGCCATTGCCATAGCACAGTATCAATATTACAACAATGCCATATACAAAGACTATGTAGATTTAATAGGGAGAGACATAAATCAACTTAAATCTGTAACGCAAATTCCATTTTTACCGATTTCGTTTTTTAAAAGTCATAAAATAAAGGCATTTGAAGGTGAAGCTCAATTAGAATTCCATAGTTCTGGAACAACAGGGCAACAGCACAGCAGGCACTTTATTTATGATGAAACAATTTATCAAATGAGTTTCTTAAAGTGTTTTGAATTGTTTTTTGGACATCCAGAAGATTATATCATTTTAGGACTTTTACCGTCTTATCACGACAATGAACATTCGTCTCTCATTTACATGATTGATCACCTCATAGAGTTATCTAAAAACACTGAATCTGGATTTTTATTGAATGATTATGAACGCCTCATTTCTATTGTAAACGAGCATCAATCGCATAAAAAAATTATCATTTTTGGAGTGTCTTACGCACTGCTCGATTTGGCTGAAAAATTCAACCCTGACTTAAGCAATTGTCTGGTATTAGAAACAGGCGGAATGAAAGGCAGGCGTAAAGAGTTAACTAAATCTGAATTGCACGCTGAGCTGAAAACGGGGTTGCAGATCAGTATGGTGCTTTCTGAATATGGGATGACTGAATTATTGTCTCAAGCTTATTCACTTGGAAAAGAAAAATACCGAACGCCACCTTGGATGAAAATATTGATTCGAGAACAAACTGATCCTTTAAGTTTTACAACAACTAAAAGTGGCGGAATCAATGTAATCGACCTAGCCAATATTCACTCATGCTCTTTCATAGCTACTGAAGATTTAGGGCGGGTAAACGGAATAGATTTTGAAATTCTTGGCCGTTTTGATCAATCTGATATCAGAGGATGTAATTTACTCATTCAGTAATAAACGAAATTTATAAGTTAAAAGTTTGGCAAAGAACTTTTGTTTATTATCTTTGAACTGTTTTTTCATGGAAACATAGTTTTTTGAGGTGAAAATACCAGCTAAGATTCTAATTTTAGCTGGTATTTTTATTTTATACCAAATCCACTCTACTTTAATATGGACTTATACAATAGAGAACTCAGCTGGCTATCCTTTAACCAAAGGGTATTACAAGAATCTCTGGATGTGACAAATCCGCTCATAGAAAGAATCCGATTCTTAGGCATCTACTCAAATAATTTAGATGAATTTTTTAAAGTAAGAGTTGCCACTACAAGAAGACTTGTTGCTTTTGGAACAAAAAAAGTTGAAGGATTTTCAGGTTCTCCGCAAGAACTATTAGCAGAAATCAAAAAAGTAGTTCTTGATCAGCAGCAACTGTTTCAGTTGTCCTATGAAAAATTATTAAAGCAACTACGAGAAAAACATATCCTCCAAACTGATGAATCTCATTTAAGGCCAGAAGAAACGGATATTATTACCGATTTTTTTGAAAGTAAGGTAAGATCGGAGATTGTACCAATCATGCTTTCAACTAACCGAAAGTTTCCAACCCTGCAAGACAAAGGGATTTATTTAGCAGTGAAGATTACCAATTTCAACAAGTCTAAAATTAAATACGCATTGATTCAGATACCTGATTCGGTATCTAGATTTTTCATCATTCCTCCAAAGAAAAAGAATGAACTGCAGAAAGTGCTTTTATTAGATGATATAATCCGCTATCATTTAGCAGATATCTTCTCAATATTCACCTTTGATAAAATTGAAGCCTATACCTTCAAAATTACCAGAGATGCAGAGCTTGATTTGGATGATGACATTTCGAAAAGCTTTCTTGAAAAAATGAAAGATAGCGTAGAAATGCGAAAAGAAGGTAAAACGGTTCGGTTCGTATACGACAAGGCTATGCCTTTAGATGTGTTGAATTACCTCATGGCTGCCCAAGGTTTAGAAGCTGGTGAAAATATAATTCCAGGAGGTCGTTATCACAACTTCAAAGATTTTATGAATTTCCCAGATTTTGGAAATTCAACTTTTGTTTACAACGAACTTCCACCACTTCAACATCCAGCCTTTAAAGAAAAAAATAAGTCTTTGATTAAGTCGATTTTGAGTAAAGATGTGATGATCACATACCCTTTTCAGACGTTTCAGCATGTTGTTAACCTGCTTCGTGAAGCAGCAATCGATCCGAAAGTTCAATCAATTAAGATTAACCTTTATAGAGTAGCCTCTAACTCTCAAATTATTAACGCCCTTATTTCTGCAGCAAAAAACGGAAAGAAGGTAACTGTTGTGATTGAGCTATTGGCCAGGTTTGACGAACAGAATAATATCAACTGGTCTAACGTACTAGAAGACAACGGCGTTTCTGTTCAATTCGGTGTGCAAAATTTAAAAGTGCATTCTAAGCTCTTTTTAATTAAGCGAAAAGCGGGTGATAAAATTCAAACCATAGCACATATTGGCACTGGGAATTTCCATGAAAAAACTGCCAAAATCTATACTGATATGTCACTTCTAACGGCAGATCCTGGAATCACGAAAGAAGTTGAAAAAGTATTTAAAATATTCAAAAATAACTTTGACAGATCAGTATTTAGAGAATTAATCGTCTCTCCATTTAATACAAGAAGAAAAATCATCACCTTAATTGATCAGGAAATTAAAAATGCCAATAAGGGTGAAGAGGCCTACATCTATTTAAAAATGAATAATTTAGTAGATTCAAGCCTGATCAAAAAATTGTATGAAGCATCCAAAGCTGGCGTTAAAATTAAAGCAGTAATCAGAGGGATTTGCGCATTGGTTCCAGGCGTTAAAGGATTGTCAGAAAATATTGAGGTACGAAGTATTGTAGGAAGATTTCTGGAGCATTCAAGATTTATGATTTTTGCGCATGGCGGAGATGAAAAATACTTTATCACTTCAGGAGATTGGATGGGCAGAAATTTAGATAGAAGAATTGAAGTGGCTACCCCTATTTATGACAAGGATATTCAAAAAGATATCAAATTTATGATTCAGGCCTGTTTAAACGACAACTCAAAATCAAGAATCATTGACAAACTGCAAAAGAACCACCGCTATGATGGTGGAGATATTGTTCCTTACAATTCTCAAATTGAAACATACAACTACTTTTTACAACAATTAGATAAATGAAGTTTGGAGCGATTGACATAGGAACCAATGCCGCCAGACTATTAATCGGTGAAGTTGAAGAAGAAGGAAAACACCATTTCGTTAAAAAGATATCTTATACTCGAATTCCTTTGAGACTTGGATTAGAAGTATTTGAAAACGGAGAGATATCTGAAAAAAAAGAAGAAGAGTTTATCAAATCGATTGAAGCGTTTAGACTTATTTCTGAAGTATTTGAGGTAACTGAATTAAGAGCTTGTGCAACTTCTGCCATGAGAGAAGCTGAAAATGGCATTGAAATTCAAGAGCGCATCAAAGAAAAAACAGGTGTTAATATTGAAATTATAAAAGGCTCAGAAGAAGCAAAGCTGATTTTATCTACCTTTTTCTTACTTGAGTTTGATCAAAAAAACCCATTTCTGGTGATTGACGTAGGCGGTGGCTCTACTGAAATATCTATTTTTAAGAAAGGTGAAAAAGTTGCTTCTCGCTCTTTTCCAATCGGAACGATTAGAATGTTAAAGGGTAAGGTGAAAAATAAAAATTGGAAAGATCTTGACAATTGGATCATCAAGTATTTAAAAAAAGAAAACACCTACACCACTTTTGCGACTGGTGGAAACATTAATAAAATTCACAAGTTACTTGGTAAAAAATCTAGCGAACCAATTCAATTTTCAGAAATGTTTGAGCTGTCTCATAAATTGAGAAAGCTAACTGTTGAGGAAAGAATTTCAGATTTCAGCTTAAAACCAGATCGTGCTGATGTTATTGTTCCGGCATGTGATATTTACGAATTTATCTTTGAACGACTTGATTCACAAGAAGTTTATGTTCCGAAAATTGGTCTTTCTGACGGAATGATTTACAACCTTCATCAAAAACATTTGAGAAAAAAGAAATAAAGTTGGTGAAAACCGCTTTGGAATTTATTTAGAAGTATTATATTTGCCCTCCCGAAAATGTAACAAATCGTTGTTACTAGGATAAAATTTTGAAAAACGCATTTGCGATAAGACATAAGCGAGAGTAGCTTACCGAACAAGTTTCGTTTCAAGCATGGCTTGACTCAACTAAGTCGGTACAGGCAGCTTCGCAGATAGTTTTAATTATAAGACATAAGCGAGAGTAGCTCAGCTGATAGAGCGCCACCTTGCCAAGGTGGAGGTCGCGGGTTTGAGCCCCGTCTCCCGCTCAAGGTGGAGGTCGTCTCGGTTCAACCGAGATTTGCCCGCTAAAGGCAAGAGCCTATCTAGTTTACTAGATCTCTGCTAAAAATGCCAAACCACAGCTACTGGGCTTCAGTAGCGTGATTATTCACTTAGTCTTAGGGCTAAGTGAGATGCTCGAGTGGTGGAATTGGTAGACACGCAAGACTTAAAATCTTGTGTCCTTTGGGACGTGCGGGTTCAAGTCCCGCCTCGAGTACAAAAGCCCTGTAACGTAGAGTTGCAGGGCTTTTTTGTTGGTTTTAATTAAAATAGGGTGACGGCACTAATTCTTCTGTATCTGCTGATATAACTGTGTTTGAGCGGTTCGACATATTTCTTTCAGTATATTTGCCTTTAGTAAATTTATGGAAACAGTTGCTATACATAAAGCTAAACGAAAAGATTTAAAGGACCTTCAATGTGTCAGCAAGATAACTTTTAAGGATTCATTCGGAGACCAGAATACTCCAGAGGATATGGAAAGGTACCTACGTGAGAAGTTTAGTGAGGAACAGCTTTTGTCCGAACTTGACCATCCCGAATCAGAATTCTACTTAGCTAAACTTAATGAAGAAGTGGTTGGCTATCTTAAATTAAATATTGGTCAAGCTCAGACCGAACTAAAGGATGACAAAGGACTTGAGATAGAGAGAATTTATGTGTTTAATAAATTCATTGGCAAAGGAGTTGGAAAACAACTGTTCAATCTTACTTTAAATATCGCGAACCAAAAGAATTCCCAATACATCTGGTTAGGAGTATGGGAAAAGAATGAACGAGCAATCAATTTCTACCTTAAAAATGGTTTTGTAGAATTCGATAAACACGTTTTCATTCTTGGTGAGGACCACCAGACAGACATACTCATGAAATTAAAGTTGAACTAACCATCTATTTGGTTGGACAATGCAATCATCTCCTGTACAAAAAGCCCCGAATCTATATGATTCGGGGCTTTTTAATTCTATATAGGTCAAAGGATATTTACTGAAATATCACAGACCGTTTATATATTCTTTCATTAAAGCCAACCCTTCTGCATCAACCACAGTTGTACCGGCATCTGGCATTCTGCCACTTTCCATTACTTCAATAATAAGATCTTTCTTTTTCAAAATTTTTGTTTCACTCAGGTTTGTTTCATATCTGAAATCATAGCCTTTCTTTTCAGCTTCTCTTAAACCATTTGGATGATGACAAGATGCACAATTCAAATCAAGGTAAGCTCTTCCTCTTTCTGATAAAGAAACATTCTGATCATTATAATCAGGAATGGTCGCAACAGTTGAGACATCAACAGTGTTTAAGACACTAAGAGACTGCAAATGGTTCAATTGATTGACAGTCATACCATCTCTTTCCACATTTCTATTGAGGTTCCTTAAAGAAGGACCCAAAGGCACTAATTCAGAAGAATTTTGATGACATTTAACACATTCTTTTTGAGAAGGGATGCGATAATCGATTGTTCTATTGTCTCCATTAGCATCAATCCAACTAACCTGTGTATCTAAACCTTCTTTTTTTAAAGTAGCATCTGTTTGACTATCATTCCATTCATAAGCCGCTACATTCCACTCATTACTTCCTTTAATAAGCAGTCTGGTTTCAATAATTTGATTCCCGGCTGCCGTGTCTGTTTCATCTAGATAATAATAGAATGTTTTTACCAAAATAGTTCCTTCTGGAAACTCAGGCATATCACTGTCATTTGGAGTAATCAATGTCCCAACAGGCAGCTTAACAAGCCTTTGTTTTTTGGCGTAGTTTGAATATAATATTGAGCTGAGCTCCAACAAATGTACATCAGACGAAGGAGTCAAGTTGCTCATATCCCCGTCAAATAAATTATAAGCAGATAGGTTTTGTTCGAATTGAACAGTTTGAGGAATTGGCACAATATTCCTTTTATTACAAGATGCCACTGTAAACAATAAGACCAGTGTAAATAATACTAGGCTTGAAACCCGAATCGCTAATCTCAACTTGTTTAATTGCATATTCTTACAACGTTAAAGAAACAAATTTATTGATTTTTTTTGTTTTGAGGCGAGATGTAACACCAGAAACACTTGAAAACAAAGTACATAAAGATAATCAAAGACTTTCTTCAAATCGCTACGAAATTGATTTCGTTTGTTACCTTTGCACGCAGAAATAAAACATTTAAAATACCTTGAGAGAGCTTCCAAGTCTCTTAAGTAGAAAAGCCTCAGCCTTAGAACTGGGGCTTTTTGTTTTTAAGGGGTTAAGATTAGCTTTTTAAATGACTTTCATCATAATTGAATGATTTCATAGAGCTTAACTTTATTCAAACCTAATTTTCAGATATGATGAGAGTAAAAGAAATAATGAGCAGTCCAGTAATTTGTAAATCACCTTCAACAAAGCTTAGCGAACTCAAAAGTCTTTTTAAAAACAAAGAACTGCATGCTGCTCCAATTACTGAAACTGACGGAACTATAGCTGGAATCATCACTTCTAGCGATTTAATTGCAGTGCACAACGAAACTTTAGAAGCTAGACAAATTCTTACTCCAAAAGTTCACATCTGTTTACCCAATAATCGTGTTAAAGATGCGGCAAATACCATGGCTAAACACAACGTTCATCATATGGTCGTGATGGAAGAAGGGAAAGTAATAGGAATGATCAGTTCAATGGATATCGTAAAAGTTTACGCTAATAGTATTTAACGACCTTATTCATTTATAATTATTACCCCATTGATCTCCACCGAACCAGCAAGTGTGTTGTAAATAGTCCCGTGCTTTTTAATGTTCTTAAGCAATAATTCTGGATTCAACTTTTTATCATTACTACGTATATATAATTCGTAATTAATCACAGATATCTGTGGCGGCTTGTCATTTCTGATGCCATTCACAACAATTTTTGCCGAAGCATACTCAAACCTCAATATTCCCGAAAATCGCTCGACATTTTTTAATACACAGGCCGTAAATGCACCTAATAAAAGCTCGGCAGGATTCGTTTGCACTCCACCAGTATCTGTCTTAATCGCAAAAGGATAGTTCGCTGAACTACTTGAAAAGTGTGCTTTTTTATGAGCTGTTGATTCAGCTGAAATTTTATATTCTAACATATTTCAAATTTCGAAAGAACGTGCTGTGTATTGGATGACAAACCTCAGATTGACGACTAATAAATATCAGATGTAATCCTTGAATTTGCTTATGTTTAATGTTACATCCTCCAAAAGGATACCATTTTTAAGGCTAAACTCCACTATAAAGCCACAATTCTCAACAAAAAAATGACTTTAAGCTAAAATAAACCGAAATTTGCCCTAAATAATAACTATCAAGAAGCTTTTACTCACATATTGTCTCCTTCTATTTTGTCAAGCACAAATCTTTGGACAAAGCATTTCAACTGAACAGATAAGTCTTAAAGGGGTTATTTCGCATACGACTAATAAAATAGAATTCAAGGCTGATTGGGTAGAAATCGGAAAAGTCAAATCTCCTAACATTGCCAAATTGAATTCGGAAGTTGTCAGGCCACAAAAAACCGGCGGATTTGATTTGAATTTAGTTGGTGACGTTAATTTTAAAAAAATTGAATTTACCCAAGTTTCTGTTAAAGAGTTACCAGAAATGTATAGAAAAGATAAGGCGATTCTAGATATCGATTACTTGGATAAAAAGCATGGACTGCCCATAGGACAAGTGTACACTTTGGCTAAACTTGAGGATGGTAGAATGATTATTAGTGGCACTAAGAATTTTTCTATTTATGATGGAATTGAGTTTCGGACTTATCATATAGAAACTGGTTTTGGGGAGGTACGAGACTTTTTTTTAGGAAGCACCGGTAAAATGTGGATTGCAACTACTGAGGGGTGTTTCTATTTTAAAAACAACGAACTTTTTCAATTCACAACAATAGGTAAATGTGGTCTTTGGAGATGTTACGAAGATAAAAAAGGTAATATTTGGCTAACTACTTTCAATCAAGGTGTATTCTATTTCAACGACAATAAATGTTACAATTTAACATGCGACACGCAATTTAAAGAAGCAAAATCGTTTGCGGAAGACGAAGAGGGAAATATATATTTGAGCGCAGCTCCAGGAGTTTATCAATTCAGTAAAAATGACACCCTATTTTATCCGTTCAAAAATACCGAAGGACAAACTGAAAAACTCTTTTACTGGAATCACCACTTATTAATGGGTCGATTTGGTGGTGGTCTATATTTACTCAAAGAAGAAGGTTTTCAGCGATTAGAAATGGGAATTGAACGTTTTTCGATTTACAGTTTTGACACTACTACTACTGGTTTATGGATAGGTTCATATGGTGGTGGGCTTGTCAACTTAAACGAAGATTGGGAATATAACCTGTTCACAGTTGATCATGGCATTATAGGAAATGGCGGGCACAAAATAGCCGCAGATGGTTTTGGCAATATTTGGATTGGCGACATTTTTTCTGGATTTTCTGTGTTTAAAGAAAGTAACTTTAAAATTTCGCCGGAGTTATCCGATTTTGGTACCATCACAAAAATCATTACTCAGCAAGACTCTACCTATATATTCTGCTCTACAGGAAGACCTAAACTAATTGCTAACAACAAAATTTTTGAATTAAAAGCGAAAGAAAATTATGACTCACCTTACTATCATTCAGCGGTTGATTTTCAAAGTAGCAATGAAATTTGGCTAGAATCTTACACACGCGGAATCCTTTTATTCAAAGACAAAAAATTAACGTTCCATAATTACTCAAACGTTCCGCAAGATATTGCTCAACATCAACCCATGAAAGATCAGTTTGGAAAAGTTTGGAGCCTTAACTTTAGATCGAACGCAAGCTTTTTGTTAAACGATACGGTCTACACATTTAATAAAAATCATCCGCTAAGTAATGAATCTATCCAAAGAACCATTAAAGACAATGAAGAGAATGCTTACTTAATTGGCGACAAGCATTACTATTGGATTCAAGAAAACAACTTGAATAAAGTACAGTTTGAGCAAGAAGACGAATTAATCAACACAGCCTTTGAGGCTGAAAATAAAGGCATATGGTTAGTAAGCAAATATTATTTGAATAGAATATACCAAGATGAAATAATTGAGCAATACCCTATTAACCCGTCATTTAGCAATCAAGTGATTTCAGCAAAAGAAATCAAGGGTAAAATGTACTTCGCAGTTGATGCAGGAATTGTTGTTTTATCTCGAGAAAAGCAAAAAATTAATATAAACTGGATTACTGAAGAATATGGACAACATTTGTTATCTCCAGGTAATTTTCACCAATGGAAAGATCAAATTATATATTCGAGTAATTTATCTAATTATCAATTTGATGAAAACTGGAATCTAAAAAATTATAAAACGGGCACGGCTGAAATAACAGAAATCTTCATTAATAATGAAAAAATTGACCTTAGTAATCAGTTAAAAATTGATAGGGATGATGAATTAAAGATAAAAGCTCAAATTGTAAATTGGGGCAAGAATCGAAAAGATTATTTTCGCCTATTCTCTGACGACAAGAGTGCTAATTTTCAAGCCTTCCAATCCAAGTTTCTTACTTTTTCCAACCTCGCTTCTGGAGACTATCAATTGGAGATTATGACGGCCAATTCTGCAGGGAAATCAGAGATTGCAAGCTTGTCCTTCTATGTAAAGCCGTATTGGTATGAAAGCAAGATGTTTTATGGCTTAGTGGTGTGTATTATTTTAATATTGTCTTTCTTTTATTTCAAAAGAAGAGTAAGAAAAACGGAGGCCTTAAACGAACGACTGGAGCAAGCTGTTATTGAAAAAACCGAAGAATTAAGGCAGGAAAAACTAGAGGTAGAACAACAATTGAACGAAAAAGAATTGTTGTTAAAAGAGATTAATCACCGTGTTAAAAACAACATGCAAATGGTGAACAGCTTGGTAGAACTTCAAAAATCGAAAGAAGATAGCCCAACTAATAAAGAGAGTCTGACTAAAATAAGCCAACGTGTGAAGGCATTATCTATAGCGCATCAACACTTATACCTTCAATCACAATACGAAACAATAAATGTATGTGATTATCTAACATTATTAATTACTAAACTGACTGCTAACCTTGATATTTCAACGGAATTAAATTTAGACAAAGAACTTATGTTACCTATTGAAAAAGGACAAGCATTAGGTTTAATCATTAACGAATTGGTGAGTAACTCCATCAAACATGCAAAATTAGAAGGTCAGTTAAATATAAATGTGAAACTAAGCAATCAAGACAACGAAGTTATGGTTGATTATCAAGACAATGGACCAGGATATGACCCAACCAAAGTAACCAAAGGCTCTCTAGGAAATACATTAGTTGATTCATTTATCAAACGACAACTTAACGGAGAATACGAACTGAATACACTTGGAAATTATTCGATTAAGATTATCTTCGGAAAATGAATTTTCTGATAATTGAAGATGATGTTTTAATTTCAGAACATCTCAAATATTTAATTCAAGAAGAAGGGCATTTAGTCACTGACATCTGCTCAAACGAAGCTTCCGCTCTGAATTCACTGAAAAATCAACAGCCGGACCTGGCGTTTGTAGATATTCGATTGCAAGGTAATGACTCAGGCGTAATCATTGCATCAGAACTTACAAAACTCAATATTCCTTTCTATTTTATCACTTCATTCTCTGACAAAAAAACTGTTCAAGAAGCAGTAGAGACTTTACCTAAAGGGTATATTTTAAAACCTTTTGAAGTTGAGGAAATTCAAGATGCCATAGGCAAATTAATCTCATTTGTTGATAGGGAAATTGACATCAAAGTAAATGGTGCTGATGTTTTCATAAAGTGTAGTGACGTCATATATATGCGGTCTGAAAATGTATATGTTGAGATTTATACTTTGGATAAAAAATACGTGATCAGAGAAAAACTGGGCGAAATTGTAAATCGTATAGGATTAAAAAACTTTATCAGGGTGCACCGGTCTTTTGCATTGGATTTAGAGCGTGTAACTCAACGCAAGAAAAACTGCCTTACTGTTAACACAGTTGATATTCCAGTTTCAAAAAAGTATGAAGATTCGGTGAATCAATTCTTCCAACAGAAAACCTTATAAAAGTAAAAAGCCGATCCCCTTTCGAGAACCGGCCGTCTACTTAAACGAAATAGTTTAGTGCTTTACAAAGCGCTTCACTACCACGACTCTTTCTGATTGAACTTTGATTACATAAGTTCCTCTCTCTGCTTCAATCATATTAACTTCTACCTTATTTCCGCTTACAGTTTGACTGGTAATTAACTGACCTGACAAGCTGTAAACCTCAAGGTTTGCTTCGTTTAATTCTTGATCAAATTGTACCACAAACTCTCCTTGGTTCGGATTTGGATAAACATTGAATGTCAATTCTAGTTCATCAAAACCAATGCCTGATACAGTTTCACAAGTTGAAGTATCTATACAACCGTTGTCTTCAACAATTACTGCATAATCGCCGTTTGCCGTTGCATTGAATACTTGATTCGTTTCACCTGTAATCACACTGTTATCTGAACAATCTATCCATTGATAAGTAATACCGGCACCTGCTGCATTGGCTGTTAATTCTGTTCCACTAGCAGAAACTGTCGCATCTACTGAATTGATAATTACTTCTTGAATCAATACACTATCACATGAATTAGTAGTCATTAAGGAATCATAATAGATTCCTGCAATTGAGTAATACGTTCCGAAAACCATTACTGAGTCACCATCACAAATTGTAACTGGTGTCATTGTGATTTCATGCGCTAGATTGATGGATAAAGTGGTCTCAATGATTGAATCACATCCATTTACTACAGTAGATAAAGTATCCATGTAAATTCCTGCAGTCGTTTGATACGCTCCTTCTAAGAACAAGCTATCATTTGAACAAATTGTAGCCAACTCTGTCATATAAATTTCAGCAGGATCTGTAATGTTAGCAGACGTTGAACCTACACACCCGTTAGCATCTGTTACAACTAAATTATAAGTATTTGCTGTTAATCCAGAAAGATCTTCAGTATCATCATTGTCTCCTGTTCCATCATTATCCCAATCAATCGTAAGAGGAGCTAAACCGCCAACAATAGTTGCGTCAATTGATCCATTTGCATCCTCAAAACATACATTGTTTGTAGTTGAAGTAATTGTTACAACCGGACCTAAAGGATCAGATAAATTAACAGAAGCTGTTGCTGAACAACCATTCCCGTCTTGAACTTCAACATTGTAAATTCCTGAACCTATTCCTGACAAGTCTTCAACATCATCAAAATCTCCTGTTCCGTCATTATCCCAGTCAAAAGCATATAAACCTGAACCTCCTGAAACTGTTAAAGCAATAGAACCATCTGTCACTCCACAAGCTGAAGGATCTGTTCCAACAATTGCGTCAACTGTAACAGCCGTTGGCTCTGATATAGTTGAAGAAGTGGTGGCTGTACATCCGTTTGCATCTGTGACAATTAAATTATATGTTCCTGCACCAATTCCTGATAAGTCTTCTACGTCATCATTGTCACCAGTTCCATCATTATCCCAATCAAAAGTATAAGCTGTTGTTCCACCACTCACGTTTACAGAGGCTTGACCATCTGTTGCTCCATTACAAGATGCGTTTGTCGGAATAGTTGGTGAGACAGTTAAATCTGAAGTGATTGTTACATCAAAACTGCAGGTTGACATATTTCCTGCATCATCAGTAAATGTATAAGTCACTGTTGTTGTTCCCAAGCCGAATGACGATCCTGGAGCATGTGAAGCCGAAATAGTTGGTGATGCTGAACAGTTGTCAGTGGCTGTTGGAGCTGTCCAAGTCACATTAGAAGTACAACCGCTTGCGTCTGCAACTTGTGAAATATTACTTGGGCAACCAGAAATTACTGGAGCAGTTATATCATTTATAACGATTGCTTGCGATACATTTATTGAATTTCCGCAATCATCAGTAACTGAATAAGTTCTGGTAATTGTTTCTGGATTTGATAAGCCATCTGTTACGTCTGAAACAAATGCAACTGTTGGCGCAACTGTACAATTATCAGCTTCATCCGTCACAACTGAAATATCAGCTGAAGGCACATCTGCAGCACATTCAACATTTATTGCTGCTGGATTTGAAGCTGTAGGATTCGTAATGTCATTTACCGTAATAGTTTGTGTCACGTTCGTTGAGTTTCCACAATCATCAGTTACTGAATACGTTCTTGTGATAACTTCTGGGCAAGTGTTTCCGTCTGAGACATCTGACACAAATGCAACCACTGGTGCTGTTGTGCAGTTATCTGCCTCATCTGTCACTACTGATACATCAGCAGCAGGAACATCTCCAATGCATTCTACATTTACTGCAACTGGATTTGAAGCCGTAGGATTCGTAACATCATTTACCGTAATGGTTTGCGTGACATTAATTGAGTTTCCGCAATCATCAGTTACTGAATAAGTTCTTGTGATGACTTCAGGACATGTATTGCCGTCTGAAACATCTGATACAAATGCTACCACTGGTGCCGTTGTGCAGTTATCTGCCTCATCTGTCACTACCGACACATCAGCAGCAGGAACATCTCCAATACATTCAACATTCACCGCAACTGGGTTTGATGCCGTAGGATTGGTAACGTCATTTACTGTAATTGTTTGCGTTACGTTGATACTATTTGCAGAAGCATCTGTTACTGAATAGGTTCTTGTGATGACTTCAGGACATGTATTTCCATCTGAAACATCTGATACAAATGCGACAGTGGGATTAGCATCACAATTATCTGCTTCATCAGTTACTACTGTAACATCAGGAGCAGGAACATTGCCAATACATTCAACATTCACAGCAACAGGATTAGATGCAGTTGGATTTTCTGTATCACCAACAGTAATTGTAATCATATCTGCCATTTCTAAATCACACTCATAACAGGTTACTCCTGAAACCCAATCCGTAGAAGGGTCCATACTTGTTAAAGTACCATTATTACCATTTCCCGTTAAATCTGTAGCAACACCACTTCCAGTACCATCTTCTAAATCCCAAAATGCTACTAAACCAGTTTCTGTTCCATCATAACAAGAATTCATATCTGTTTGAATCTCCGTTTGTGTTTTAGCATAATTCCAAACGCTTACATTATCAATAGAACCATCTAAATACTCACCATTACCTTCTCCCAATTGAAATGATCCTGTAGTTGACGTATTTAAACTTAGATTAGCCGAACCTTCTATATTCCCGTCAGCATATAAAGTTCCAGTAGTTCCGTCATAGGAAAATGCAATATGATGCCAGTTTCCATCATCTAAATTCGTTGGACCTAGGATATCAGCTGAATGACCCCAGAAAAATGTTCGTCCCGAAGGGTGAAGCCCAAGACCACATTCGTTTCCTCCAACTGCTGGACTTCCCCATTCAATGATAAATTCATTTGAATTCGCCGTTCCATCCGTTTTGATCCATCCCTCTATTGTTCTTGCTGAGCTTCCTAAAGGCAAACCAGCATCTGAGCCAATTACGCGATCATCTGTTCCATCAAAGTTTAAGCCTTCTCCTAACACACCTGCTGTATGCGCAAAAACATTATATGTAGTAGTTGAAGATACGGTTCCTGTTGAAAAACTAATACCAGATCCGGTCCCAGTAATCGGTCCATCAACAACTGCATCATCACTATTATCTCTTAAGTAATAAGAATTACCTAATTCAGATCCATCTAAGTTAACCGTAGCTGTTCCTGCAGAACAAATTGAAAAATCGGCTTCTGTAATTGTCTGTTCATCAACAGAACATGTTGAAGTACAACCAAAACCGGTAACCCAATCTGTTGATGCATCCATATTCGTTAATGTACCATCATTACCGTTTCCAGTAAGGTCAGTTAAAGATGAACTTCCTGTACCATCTTCCATATCATAAAGAGCAAGAAGTCCGGTTTCTGTTCCGTCTAAACAATTATTCATTTCTGCAGAAATTTCGGCAGCAGATCTTTCGTAATTCCAAACCCTGAAATCATCTAAATTTCCGTTCCAGTATTCTTGAGGTCCAAAACCACTCAACTGGATAACTCCAATGTAAAAATTCCCACTTCCATTATAGTCTGTTCCAGTTGTATTTGAAGTTATCATACTTCCATCAACATATATTTTTTGAGAATTGGTCAGGTGGTTATAGGTAAAAGAATAATGATGCCACAAACCATCTGTACTCGTTGCTTGCGGCGCAGAAGTGACGTCAGCAGACCAAAAGCCTAGTTTCACAGCGCCAGAGGGTTCAATTCTTGCGTGAAGCCCTTGACCAGTAACCGTTGATCCCATTGAAAAAAAATGCTGAGAAGAAGCACTCGGTGTTGATTGTGCCCAGCATTCAATAGTGAAAGATCCCCCGGCGAGAGAAATTCCTGTCCCACATGCTACTTTATCGTCTGTAGCATCAAAATTCAGGGCTGTTTGGGCAAAATTTGTAAAGGATAATCCCACGAGGGCAAGGGATAATAATCTTTTTTTCATAACAATTCGTTTAAGTTTGAAGCGAAAATGAAAAAAAAGTACGCGCTAAAGAAATATCCAAAAGCCTGTGTTGAGAAAAGGTTATTTTTTGTTGAGAATGAAATTAATTAAACCTTTTTATCAAAGGCTTTTCGAGTTCAAATAATTAAAAAAAGCCGATTCCCCAAAGGAGAACCGGCCATCTACTTAAACGAAATAGTTTAGTGCTTTACAAAGCGCTTCACTACCACGACTCTTTCTGATTGAACTTTGATTACATAGGTTCCTCTCTCCGCTTCAATCATATTAACTTCTACCTTATTTCCGCTTACAGTTTGACTGGTAATTAATTGACCTGACAAGCTGTAAATCTCAAGGTTTGCTTCGTTTAATTCTTGATCAAATTGTACCACAAACTCTCCTTGGTTCGGATTTGGATAAACATTGAATGTCAATTCCAGTTCATCAAAACCAATTCCTGATATAGTTTCACAACCCGAAGTATCTATACAACCGTTGTCTTCAACAATTACTGCATAATCGCCGTTTGCCGTTGCATTGAATACTTGATTCGTTTCGCCGGTAATCACACTGTTATCTGAACAATCTATCCATTGATAAGTAACACCGGTACCAGCTGCATTGGCTGTCAATTCTGTTCCACTAGCAGAAACTGTCGCATCAACTGAATTGATAATTACCTCTTGAATCAATACGCTATCACATGAATTAGTAGTCATTAAAGAATCATAATAGATTCCTGCAATTGAGTAGTACGTTCCGAAAACCATTACTGAATCACCATCACAAATTGTAACTGGTGTCATTGTGATTTCATGCGCTAGATTGATGGATAAAGTAGTCTCAATAATTGAATCACATCCATTTACTACAGTAGATAAAGTATCCATGTAAATTCCTGCAGTCGATTGATACGCTCCTTCTAAGAACAAGCTATCATTTGAACAAATTGTAGCCACCTCCGTCATATAAATTTCTGCAGGATCTGTAATGGTAGCAGACGTTGAACCTACACATCCGTTAGCATCTGTTACTACTAAATTATAAGTATTTGCTGTTAATCCAGAAAGATCTTCAGTATCATCATTGTCTCCTGTTCCATCATTGTCCCAATCAATCGTAAGTGGAGCTAAACCGCCAGTAATTGTTGCATCAATTGATCCATTCGCATCTCCAAAACAAACGTTATCTGTAGTAGATGTGATTGCTACTGAAGGACCAGATGGATCAGAAAGGTTTATTGATGAAGAGGTTGAGCAGCCATTCCCGTCTTGAACTTCTACATTGTAAGTTCCTGAACCTATTCCTGACAAGTCTTCAACATCATCAAAATCTCCTGTTCCATCATTATCCCAATCGTAAACGTACAATCCTGCACCACCTGAAACCGTTATGTCAATTGAGCCATCTATCAATCCACATGCGCTCGGGTCTGTTCCTACAAGAGCATCAATTACCACTGGAGTTGGTTCGTTTATAGTTGAAGAAGTGGTGACTGTACATCCGTTTGCATCTGTGACAATCACTGTATAAGTTCCTGCACCTATGCCTGTCAAATCTTCAGCATCATCATTATCTCCTGTTCCATCATTATCCCAGTCAAATGTATAAGCTGTTGTTCCTCCTGACACATCAATTGTTGCTATACCATCTGTAGATCCCGCGCAAGATGCATTTGTCGGAATAGTTGGTGAGACAGTTAAATCTGAAGTGATGGTTACATCAAAACTGCAAGTTGACATATTTCCTTCATCATCTGTTGCGGTATAAGTTACGGTAGTTGTACCAATGGCAAATGTAGATCCAGGTGCATGCGAAGTCGTAACTGCTGGTGAAGATGAACAGTTATCTGTTGCGGTAGGAGCAGTCCAAGTAACAACAGAAGAACATCCTGAAGCATCTGCTGATTGTGTTATGTTTGAAGGGCAAGCCACTAGCACTGGAGCCGAAACATCATCAATCACGACATCTTGCGTTTGAGTGGATGTGTTTCCGTTGCCGTCATCATAAGTCCAAGTCACGGTGGTTGTTCCTTGGGTAGTAATTGGTAAAGTTGCATTATGCGTTCCCGTAATTGCTCCAGCACAGTTGTCTGTTGCCGTAGGAGCAGTCAAAGAAGTCACCGAACATTCTGCAGTAATATCAGATAAAGTCGCCACATCAGCTACTGGAGCTGTGACATCATCAATCACTACATCTTGTGTTTGAGTGGATGTGTTTCCGTTACCGTCATTATAAGTCCAAGTCACGGTTGTAGTTCCTTGAGCAGTAATTGGCAAAGTTGCATTGTGTGTTCCTGTTATTGCACCAGCGCAGTTATCTGTTGCTGTTGGAGCAGTCAAAGAAGTCACTGAACATTCTGCGGTGATATCTGATAAAGTCGCCACATCAGCTACTGGAGCTGAGGCATCATCAATCACTACATCTTGTGTTTGAGTAGATGTATTCCCGTTGCCGTCATCATAAGTCCAAGTCACGGTTGTTGTTCCTTGGGTAGTAATTGGCAAAGTTGCATTGTGTGTTCCTGTAATTGCACCAGCACAGTTATCTGTTGCCGTTGGAGCAGTCAAAGAAGTCACTGAACATTCTGCAGTAACATCAGATAAAGTCGCCACATCAGCTACTGGAGCTGTGACATCATCAATTACTACATCTTGTGTTTGAGTGGATGTGTTTCCGTTACCGTCATTATAAGTCCAAGTCACGGTTGTTGTTCCTTGAGTAGTAATTGGCAAAGTTGCATTGTGTGTTCCTGTAATTGCACCAGCGCAGTTATCTGTTGCTGTTGGAGCAGTCAAAGAAGTCACTGAACATTCTGCGGTGATATCAGATAAAGTCGCCACATCACCTACTGGAGCTGTGACATCATCAATTACTACATCTTGCATTTGAGTGGATGTGTTTCCGTTACCGTCATCATAAGTCCAAGTCACAGTTGTTGTACCTTGTGCAGTGATTGGTAAAGTTGCATTATGCGTTCCTGTTAGAGCTCCTGCACAGTTATCTGTTGCTGTTGGAGCTATTAAAGTTGTTACCGAACATTCTGCGGTTACATCTGACAAAGTTGTGACATCCGCAACTGGCATAGTCACATCATCAATTACCACATCTTGTGTTTGAGTAGCTGTGTTTCCATTTCCATCATCATAGGTCCAAGTAACAGTTGTTGTTCCCTGGGTTGTGATTGGTAAGGTTGCATTATGTGTTCCTGTTAGAGCTCCTGCACAGTTGTCTGTTGCTGTTGGAGCTGTTAAAGTTGTTACCGAACACTCTGCTGTTACATTTGACAATGTTGCCGCATCAGGTACGGGTGATTCCGTGTCCCCGATAGTAATTGTTAATTGATCAGCCATTTCGAGTTCACACTCAACACATGCCATTGCTGTAATCCAGTCAGAAGAAGGCTCCATATTGGTAAGAGTTGCATCATAACCATTCCCTGTTTTATCAGTTGCAACACCACTACCGGTTCCATCATTCAAATCCCAATAAGCTACCAGACCTACTTCATTCCCATCAAAACAAGTTAACATTTCATCTTGAATCTCGCTTTCTGTTTTTGCATAATCCCAAATACTTACGTTATCAATAGCTCCGCCTAAATAATCTGAAGACCCACTTCCTAATTGAAAATTTCCAGTTGCAGCAGTATTTAAAGGCACACTAATAGAACCTTCCAAAGCACCATCCACATATAATTTCCCGGTTGTCCCATCATGAGTATAGGCTAAATGATGCCAATTTCCATCATCTATTAAAGTTGTTCCAAGAATGTCTCCAGAATGTCTCCATAATGTTGCTACTCCTGTACCATGTAAACCCAGAGCACACTCATTCCCTGCAGCAACATTATTTCCGTATTCAATTATATATTCTGGTCCATCTATTGCACCTATTGTCTTAATCCAACCTTGTATCGTTCTAGAATCATTACCTAAAGGTAAGCCAGCATCAGGACCTACAGCATGTTCGTTGGTTCCATCAAATTCTAACCCAGTTGTTGGTGCAGACGACACTTGAGCTAATACATTAAATGTCGTAGTTGCAGAAACAGTTCCTGCAGCAAACGAAATACCTGAACCAGTCCCCGTAATAGGACCATCAATTAAGGAGTTATCTAAATTATTTCTAAGAAAATATTGAAGTCCATTTTCGGAGTTATCTAAATTAACTGTAGCAGAAGTACTAGTGCACGAAGAAAAATCAACTTCAGTTATAGTTTGTTCTAATATGACACAAGGGCATCCAGTAAAACTTGGAGCTCCTGATAGTGTTTGACCAGCAATCCAAGTCGGGAGATTCCCTCCAGTTTGCAATGTCCCGTGATATCCGTTCCCTGAAAGATCAGTCAAAGTAGTTCCAGAACCATCTGAAAAATCATAATAAGCAACTAATGATTCACTTCCGGTATATAAAGCATTCATATCTGCTAGAATTGCAGCATCAGACTTCACACAATTCCAAATCCGCACATCATCTATAACACCATCAAACTCTTCGGAACCAGCAATAGCGCTATTTCCAATTTTAAATGAATTCGAATTCGCTGCAAAAACTCCCGTCTTTGCGACCGTGTTTTCTAAAACTCCGTTCACATATATACGAATATTTGACCCATCATAAGTTCCTGAAATATGGGTCCAGACACCAGTTGAAATAGATGTAGTTGCGCTACAGCTGGTAAAACCAGGAGTTCCTACCCAAAAAGTAGGTAAACCACCGTCTATTCTTAAGAGGTATTGCATTGAACCAGAATCATAATTCCCTAAAATTGTTGGAAGACCTGCAGTTGATTCAGCTTTAATCCAAGCCTCTACCGTCACTTCTTCACCACCTTGAAAAATTGAATTTATTGAAGTTCCGCAATCAACATATTGGTCAGGTGAAGATTTTTCGAAATCAAGGGCATGCGGATTTGTAAAACACCCATCAATACCAGTGATCCATGATGTAAACGGATTCATACCATTTAAACTCCCATTATTTATGCCTCCCGCGTTTCCTTGATTTGTAACAATTGTTGTTCCAGATCCAGTTTCAAAATCATAGAAAATTTGCAAACCTGTTTCAGAACCAGTTAAACACTGATTGTAATTTGCTAAAATTTCAGCATTCGAACGTGATAAATCCCAAACTCGAAAATCATCAATTACTTCTGTTGTTGAGCTAAATTGAGAACCCAAAGTAACTGTACCTGTTCCAAAACCTATTGGTCCACCAAATGCCATTGACACAGGTAATCCATCCACAAAAATTTGAGCACCGGCTGAAGGAGAACTTCTAAAAGCAATGTGATGTGGTTGGCCATCTGTTGGCCAAGCTCCAGCATTACTTTGCATAAAACCGTTAAACTGAATAACACCATTAGGAAAAATTCTAACATAATTTCCACCACTAGAAAACGGAAAGCAATTGTTGTCTGGATCTTGCAACCAAAATTCTATTGTCCAAGAAGGATCGCCATTTAATGCCGTGTTAGCATTTGGTACATTTATAAAGCCTGAACCAACAAAATCAATTGCAGTTTGAGCAAAACTTGCAAAAGACAATCCAATTAGGGCAAGGGATAGTAATCTTTTTTTCATAACAATTCGTTTAAGTTTGAAGCGAAAATGAAAAAAAAGTTAGCCCTGAAGAAAAATCTAAAAGGCTGTGTTGAGAAAGGGTTAATTTTTGTTGAGAATGAAATTATTTTTCGTGCAACAAATCTAAATTAATGCGCACCGCTTCTTCGTAAGCCTCAATAGATTTGGCTTTTTTAATCCGCTTATAGGTTTTGTGTGGATCTGGAAATGACTGAGCAAAATACTCCCAATAAGATGTCATTTTTGTCAACACATGACTTTTTCCGGATAGCGCAGATGCATATCCTTCAAACAACTCTTGGATAAAGTAACTAAACAGTTCTACTCTATTTTCTGGATATTCTGCAGAACCTTGTTTTATCATTGTTGGTAAAAAGGGGTCTGCGATTAATCCTCTTCCAATCATCCAATGATCAATTGACGGAAACTTAGATTTCATTTCGTTAAATCCTTCAACTGTAGTGATGTCACCGTTGTAGTAGATTTTTTGATTGGATACGTCTAAACATTTTTGAAATCCTTCTAAATCAACTCCGCCTTTGTACAACTGCTTCCCTATTCGGGCATGAATAGCAACGTTCTTGATAGGATATTTATCTAAAATCGGAAAGACATCCAAAATTTCTTCTGCATGTTCATAGCCCATTCGCATCTTCAGAGAAACCACTATATCTGATTCGTCATGAACTTTTTTTAAAACGTCATCAATTTTTGACGGCTCGCAAATCAAGCCAGAACCCATCCCTCTCTTCGTCACCATTGGATAAGGGCATCCTAAATTCCAGTTCAATTCATTATACCCTAATGATTGGACATATTTAACGACAAACATAAACTCATCTGGGTCGTTGGTCATCACTTGAGGATAAAGAACTGGAACCGTATTGTTTTTAGGATCTAGATCTCTCTGATAGCCAGGTTTAATTTCTAATTTTCCGTTTAAACGTATGTAAGGAGCAAAATAAGTATCTATTCCTCCAAAAAACTTATGTTGAGCATTTCTGAATCTGAAATCAGTAAAACCTTGTAATGGAGAAGAAAGAAGCGTAATAGACATCTAAAGTTTAAACTTTTTCTGCCATCAACTTTTCGTAGTCTATCCTACTTTGTTCAATAACTTTTCTCGCTACTTCAGCTCCATGAAAATTCTCAACATCCACCGACTTGTTTTCTAGCTTTTTGTAATCTTCAAAAAAGTTTCTGATTTCTTTAAAAAAATGCTCGGGCAATTCAGAGATATCATTGATATGATTTACACTCATATCGTGCTCAGCGACTGCAATAATTTTGTCATCTGCTTCACCTCCATCTGACATGCGCATTACACCAATTGGTTTAGCAGAGACTATACACAATGGTACCACTGTAATTTGAGATAAAATCAAAATATCCAGCGGATCGTTGTCATCACAATAGGTTTGAGGGATAAAACCATAGTTAAAAGGATAGTGCATAGCAGAGAACAACACTCTATCTAATTTTAATAAGCCTGAATCCTTATCGATTTCATATTTCGCTCTTGTATTTTTAGGAATCTCAATAATTCCATTTACTATTTGTGGTGGATTATCTCCAACTGAAACCGAATGCCAAGGGTGCGAATTATTCATAGTTTAATTTTTGCGCAAAGGTAGATAATTCAAGGATTTGAAATACTATAAGCCATTAATAAATTTTAAAATAATTTAGAATTTGCGATAATCTTTAAAAAATGAAAACTATAGTTATCAGATCGCTATTTGAAACCAATGGCTACCTTTGAGTTATTCTAGACAATGAAACAACTTTTACTCATATTTCTTGTATTCGGCACTTGGTCAGCTGCTCATGCTGACGAACGATTTTTACCAAAACCCATTGACATCTCAGTGAGAAAAGTGGGTCCTTACTTTGGTTTTGAAATGGGGAGGACACCTACTATTGAATTGGGTTCTGAAATGATGTTCAAGAAAATCTCATTGAGAAAAGCGAGTGTTCATGGCATTCACTTGGGGATGAATTTTGCTTGGGAGGAACCAGGATTAGGGTTTGAGACAGGATATTGGTATAAGCAAGGAAGGCTGAACATGAGTTTTGGAGGAAGCTTAGTTTTTAGAACAAATTTTGATGAAAATAGAATCGGTTTTTCGCCAATGATGGGTTATCGTCTTTTTGGATTTCACCTTCAGGCAGGGGTCCATATTTTAACGCCCTCTGAAACCTATACAAACACGAATAGCTTTTTTATTCGCCTCAGATTTACACTTGTCACTGATAGAAAATGGGATGTTGACGGCTTGAATTTCAACCGTAAAAAGAAGAAATAATCATTAGCCTTTCACGATTACTGAACGTGCCATAAACAGCTCTTTCAATGCTTTGACTTTTCCTTCAAACTTAGATGCAAAGACTAAAAACTGTCCTTTTTTCAAGCTTTCGGTAATTCTATTGATGTCTGTATGAGCTGATGAGCTGATTAAGAAATCAGCATCTTCAATAATTAACATTTCTAACTCATTTAGGTTGATGCCATTCAAAAAATATAACTTTGCGAAACGTTTTGGCGTGGCTATTAAGATGTCAATTCCAGGATAAATAAGGTTTTTTTGAATTTGCCAATCACCCTCTTCATAAATTGGCAAAATTCTTAGATCAGTGTACCGAGTCAGCGCTACAAATTGTTCTTCTAATTCTAGCGCTGCTTTTCTATCTTGAACAAAAATTACAGCTCTCGGATTATCTCCTTTGGGTGCCATTTTCAGTTTATTCAATACCGACAATAGAATTGTTGTTGTTTTTCCACAACCTTTCTCTCCTATCCCATAAACATGCACGCCTGATTTAATTTTAGGGATAATGGCAGCTTGAAAAGGATTGGGAGATTCAATACCTTTTTCACCTAACCTTGAAATCAGTTCTGGATCTATTTTTTTGAAAGACATACTACAAAGTTAAACCTATAATTGGAATTTTAACTTGTGATAATAGTATTCCAAACTTAATAAGCTATCGGCGAAAAACCTGTCGTAATTTGCTCAAAACGGGTGTTGATGTCTTTCAGCATTTCTTTGTATTCTTCAATTTTGTTTTTCAAGATCGGTCTAATTTTAGGTTCAGACTGAAAATACAGCAGCATCTTCTCTGCTTTACCTTGATAATCTTGAAAAATCTCAAATCCTATCAATTCGTTATTTTGAATACGTTGTTTTAAATCTTTGTGATAAGCCATAACATTCATGTTTGTCTTCAACATTAGAACATTTCCAATTAAAAAAAGTTCAATCAAACATAGAACCAAAATTCATACAGAGCAAATTTGACCTTGGGTTAATATTCACAAATGGATGTTGGTTCGGAATAAGAGAGCACAAAAAAGCCGTCCACTTTCGTGAACGGCTCCATCTAAACGAACTAGGTTTTACACCTATAATTATTGTTTTATGATTCTTTTAACCATTTGCTGATCACCAGCAGTTACGGTCATAAAGTAAATACCATTTTCAAACTCAGACAAGTTCAGTTGAGTTTTATTTCCAGCAATTGTTGTAGATAAAACTAACTTTCCTGAAGCATCTGTTAAGTTCAATAATGCTGCATCAAACCCCTGAGAAAACTCAACTGTTACCTCAGCATTTGTTGGATTTGGATAAAGATTGAATGTCAATGTGTTTTCTTCAACACCCACTGAACTTAATACAGTGAACGTAGAATCTAAAGCACAATTTCCATCATCAACCGTTAAAGTATAAGTCCCTCCAACTAATCCAGAAATATCTTCAGTTGTTTCTGCGTTGCTCCAAGTGAAATCAAAAGTTCCTGAACCACCTGTAACTGTTACATCAATTGCTCCGTCTGAACCGACAAGTTCATCTGTAATAACCGCTGTGATTGTTGGACCTGCAACAGTTATGATTTCTACCATATCAGTGTCCTCACATCCGTTTGCGTCTGTTCCAGTAACCGTATATATTGTTGTAGCCGCAGCTCCCACATTAAAGGCAACTCCGTCAGTTACACCATTGTCCCAAACATAAGTATCTGCTCCTGCTCCTGATAACGTGTAAGTTGCGTTTTCACATAAAGTTGTGTCTACACCCGCATCTACTGTTGGAAGTGCATTCACAATAACATCAACAACATCTGTTGTTTGACAACCTGTCGCTGTAATCTCGCCTGTTACCATGTAAGTAGTTGTACCTACTGACGGTGTAAATGCAACCCCATCAGTGATTCCATTATCCCAAGTGTAAGTATCCGCATTACCAGTTCCAGATAAAGTAACATCACCAGCACCATCACACTGTTCAACATTTGTTCCTGCATCAACTGTAGGAAGTGCGTTGATTGTTACATCAACCATATCGGTATTTTGACATCCATTGGCATCTGTTCCGGTAACTGTATAAGTCGTAGTTCCGTTTGGAGCTGTAAATGCAACTCCATCCGTTACTGCATTATCCCAAGCGTAAGTTACGGCACCAGCACCATTCAATGTTACCATGGTGTTTTCACATTCAGTTTGATCTGTACCTGCGTCAACAGTTGGTAAAGGATTAATTGTAACTGTTAATTGGTCTGCTAATTCTAATTCACAATCGGTACAGATTTCTTCTGTTACCCAATCCGTTGCCGGATCCATATTCATCATTATACCGTCATTTGCATTCCCTGACAAGTCTGTTACTGTTGTACCGGATGCATCAGTCATGCCGTAAAGAGCGACTAATCCTGTTTCGTTACCTGAAAGACAAGTTGTCATATTTGAACTGATTTCTCCGGCAGTTCTAGTTGTATTCCAAATTCTAACTTCATCAATTACTCCAGTAAATTCTTCATTGATTGCGTTATTACCCATTACGCATGAGTTACTTGTAGTTATTAACCCGGCCCCTGTGATTGCCGTAGTTGAAGCAACTTCAACACCATCAAGGTATACTTTTGTTGTTGTACCATCCCAAGTTCCAGCAACATGTTGCCATTCTCCGACTGCAACAGAACCTGGAGGTGTATCTAAATGTTGGTATCCGGTTCCTGGATCAATGTAAAATTGGTAATGATCTCCAGACCTTCTAATCATGAATTGCAATTCATTAGCATTCGTAGGGTAAGCATAATTACCCACTACAACTCCTAAACCAAGAGTGTTTGCTGCTTTTACATTCGCTTCAACTGTAATCGTAGTACTACCCGTTAAATCAGTAGAAATTTGGTTCCCTAAATCAACTAGATCATCATTCCCATCAAAATCTAAGGCAGTTTTGGGAGCAGCAGTTGCATATACATTATAGGTAGTTGTATTCGTGATAGTAGATCCATTTAAATCAATTGCACCACCTGTTCCTAATACTGGACCGTCTACTACTGAATTATCTGCATTATCTCTTAGATAATAATTAACGCCAGCCTGTGTAGAAGCTAAACTAACTAAAGGATCATCTGTACCACAAGCATCATAATCAGCTTGAGTAATTGTTTGCTCTGCGATAGGGTCTATTGTAATTGTAAAGTCATCAGAAATTGTGATTGAACAAGAGGTACAAGCTCCAGAACCAGACACCCAATTTGTTGAAGGGTTCATTATTATTCCGTCTGACCCTACGTTTGAAGTGATTGCCGTACCAGACGCCTCATCAAATGAAGTGTGTTGCACTAAACCTGCTTCTGCACCTGAAATACAGGTCATATTATTAGCAATTTGATCTTGGGTTCTAGCAACATTCCATACTCTGAAGTCATCAAATGCCACATTTGTATTTCTTAATGATGTTCCGGGACTATATCTTGGGTCTTGACCAATTTCTATAACTGAATTAACATTATTAATCATTCCTCCTGTGATTCCATTTGCATTGGAAGCTACTAAAACGCCATCATAATAAATGTACATTCCAGAAGCATCTGCAACGGTGGCAACATGTGTCCACCCTGCTGGCATTGCTGGAAAGTTTAATTCATCCCAAACGCCATTATCATTGACTCTCCATTCTTTTTCTGTTCCTAAAGAGTGCCATAACCACACGTTCTCAGTCATATTATCAACTAAAGATGTAGATTGTCCTGCCCATGCTTGAACACCTGCTGCTCCATTCACCCAAGCTTCAACCGTAATGGCATCAGAATAAGATGTGTTTGGATTGGCAAACTGCACAAAATCGTTACTTTGAGGTAAGTCTACTCCGTAATCAGGTTGAAATCCTTTAGCTACGATTTCGTAAGTGGTGGTTGACATTACTTCTCCTGTATTCCAATTTAATGCTGACCCTGTACCTGTTAATGGACTACCCACTACATCTCCATTTGTTGCGTCCGTTAAAAAATAAGTTAATCCAACTTCAGAAGATGCCAATTCTACTATCGTATCGGCTTTACAAATCACATTGTAATCTGCCTGAGTTATCGTTTGATCTGAGATAACACAATTATATGTTCCGCATGTTTGCCCAACAGACCAGGTTCCCCCGTTAAGAATCGTTCCATCTTGAGCTCCGTCATTTGTAGCTAAATCAGCCACTGTAGTTCCAGATCCAGTTTCACATTGATAAAGTATTTCAAGATCTGCTTCTGTTCCTACTAAACAGATGTCTTTATATGCGAAAATCTCCTCAGGTGTTCTTACTCCTGACCAAACTCTTATATTGTCATAATCCGCATTGGAATTTGTTGCCAAGTCATCACGGTCTCCAATTATCATTGGGTTTGCTGAATTAGCAATTCCCGGATGTATTGAGTTATCGGCCTCTACTCCATCTATGTAAACGACATAAGCCCCTGTAGGAGCAACTGTCACTGCATAATGGTGCCATTGACCTGCTGTCATTCCATTTACTGTAACAGCATTTGAAGCGGTTCCATTCCCGACAAAAACCGTAAATGTTCCACCCGCATTAACGTAAGTATCAATTGGTCCTGCAATTGCCCCAGAACCTTTTGAAATTCCTGAATTCCAGTCTTGCAAGGTGTGCATGTACATTCTGTACTCAATGGTAAATCCGTTGGTTAAGTCAAAGTCGTAGGTTGTTTCAACTTTGTCAGATGTTCCAGGTAAGCTGACGGCTGTTTGCGCCATACCTGAGAAGGCTAATAAACTAAGCCCAAAAAATGTTAGTACTTTTTTCATAATAATAAATTAAATTCAAGCTGGTGAAGTCAAGTTGTTTTTTGTTTTTATTTAAGCCTCACACTTACTTAAAAAAGGTTATTTGATGTAAACAAACGAAACCACTTTGAGTATTCAATGAACTTTGTTCTGAATGACACTTTTTTGTTCTGAATGACATTTTACGGCTTTAAAACGCACAAAAAAAGCCGCTCACTTTCGTGAACGGCTTTTTATTTAAATGTATTTTAATCCACTAAAAACTAGCTGCTTGTTTCTTTTTTCTTGCTCGAATATAGACGAGAATGAAGGCTGCAACACCTATACCAATTAATGAAAAAGCTAGAATTGGTCTGAACCTGATCCAGGCGATTCCAATTGTTAAGAAAGACAACAGGAAGGCCATCACTCCAGCAAACAAACCTATTCCAGCGCCAAGTATAGTGCCTAAAAGAGGAATTACATCAGCGATTACTTCTATTGGTTTAAACACTTTTCTTATACCGAACATCATCATTAAAAAACCTGCTAAACGCAATGCCCAAGTCATTTTTGAGTTGTTGCTATGTGCTGTTTCAATCATGCTATCAGCACTTTTACTGCCACTTTCAATTAAAAACAAATCAGAGTTATTTTCGGTTTGATAATCGTCAAACGAGTTTCCGACCTGCTTTCCAATTATACTGTAAACTCCTTCTTTCAGTTCTTCAAATGAGACCTTAACGTCCCCAATTTGTGGTGATGAACTTGTTCCTCTACCTATATAAATGTGATTAGAAGTTACTTTGCCATTTGACGGACAAATCACTGATGCTGGGTCTAAACTGATAGGTGTACCGCCACCTAATCCTTCAATCAATTCGTATTTAACATCAAAATCTCCTAATTTACCTGAAGACACTTGCATTCTAGAAGGCTCCACAGGGAACCCACCGGGGTTTTGATGACCATTGGGCTCTTCAAAATCTGCCGAATTTTTCAACGAAGACGACCATTGTTTTGTATAAGTATATTCGGTGGTAGTAGTTTCACTACCTCCTAGGTTCTTATCTGTTTTGGAAGTTGATTCCTCCACCCACTGATACATTTCAACTTTTCTATTCAATTTTAATTGGTTAGAAACTATACCAAAATCAAGATCTTTAACAGTATCTTCAGACGTAATTAATCCTGAAACGTGTATTAATTTTCCTTCATTATCAGGATCAACCTTGTCAGCAGACACTTCTATAACTACAGCCGCGCCTTCGTCTAATGCTTTAGTTCTAGTAACCGCACGTCCTTCGTTCCACCACAGCAAAACGAATGAAGCAATGAATATTCCCAACCCAGCCAGTATTCCTTTAAAAGATCCTGCGATTCTCGATCCATATCCTTGTGTAGAAGTTTTAGTAACCTTGTGTCTTGCCATTTGATTTAATTTTTGTGCTAACATAAAGCATTGTACTTAAACCAAGTACCGTTTTTAGGATGATTTTTAGAAAATCATCCTTTTGGATGACAAAACAAGAAGCGCACTGAAAGGTGTTATTAACCCTCTGGAAATATTTTTAAATTAATGTCTATTGTCACATTTTAACCAAATGGATTTTTCATTTTTATCTGCAAAGGAAACATATGGACAACCAAATGAATGACTTTGAAATCCATAAATGATGGGGGATTTATTTTTAAATACGAATCCTGTAAACTGCAGCGTGGCCCAGCTATTTTTTTGCCCGTTTAGCGGCTGAAGATAGGTTGATTCACTCTCAAAAAAGAAAGCAGAAGATATCTTTTTATTAGAATTCTCATCTGCAACAACCAAGTGATAGCCAAACATGTTTTCTCTTGTTTGAACTTCTTGAACATAAAAATTTTTTCCATCCCAGTTGAAACGATACACGTCTTTACGGGTTTCTGGCAGCATATACTTTGGTTTTTCTTCTGGTGTCAATTGCCAGATGAACTCAGAAGTATCCACTTTTTCCCAGATCATTTCAACGGCCTTGCCTGCATTAAATGGATTTTCAGCTGCCACACATGAGAAAATGGTTTGATTATAAGTTTCGGGTGTTTTGAAAGGAAGTTGAGTAGAATCTAACTCAAAACCGATTAAGTAATCCCAATTTTCTATTGGTGAATTGGGACCATAAGGAGTAAGATGAGCTGTTAATTTTAAGTCAATTACCTTGAACGAACTTACCTTGTTTTGATTTAAATTGTTAACGAATAAGATATCTGAATCTTTAATGCTGAGCTCATTCAGAAAACGCTCCCTGTATACACCTTTTACTTCATGATAATTGTCATTTGTATATTCAAACTCTCCTAAATTTTCTGGAGCGATAATGTTCTCTGTTTGATAATCGGCATAAGGAAAGGCATCTGACAGTACTACAAACCCACACTTAGGTTCGTTTTCTTCGTGAAGAATATAATAATTATAAACTTCCAATTCCTCTTTGACTTGAGCAAACGAATTAAAGAAGTTGAGACTAAGACTAAAGAGTATAAGATATTTCATCTTTTTCTTTTAAAGAAACGTATTATAGCTTGCTAAATGAGCACATTTCTTCAGTATTTAACCCTTCTTTATTATTTGGGTACTCCAGCTTATTTTACGTTTTAAACCAGACTATTTTTTAATTAAACGCAGTACTATTGATAACATCAACAAGACCCATGGGGTTCCATGCATTACAAAATCAAACCAATCTTTAGCCTCCATTCCAACAGCTCCACCCATTATCCATTGAATTTTGCCCCAAATGTGGGGCGGATTAAATGGCGCCAACCCTAAAGTTAAGGAAGCCATGGCCCAAAGTGCTATGTTTTTTTCAATTGCTTTTAACATTTGATTTAATTATTTCCAATGACTGAAACCACCCTCTAATTCGAGCACATACTCAAAATTCAAAGCCTTAAACTGTCTTAAAGCTTGTGCGCTTCGGCCTCCTGAATGACAGAAAATCAAGGTTGGCATACTGCGATCTAATTTTCCTATTTGTGTTTTGAATGAAGAAGAATTATAATCAATATTCACCGCTCCTTCAATGGTTCCTCTATTAAATTCACCGGCCGTTCTTACATCAATTAGCTGAACGTTTTTTAACGTTTGCAATTTTTGTTTGAATTCAGTTTGAGAAACCCTTTTAGCAATTTGGCCATTTGAACCTTGCAACTGCATTGCAGGTTTAATCATAGCTGTAAACCCTACATTTAAGGCAGCAAACGTTGCTGCCAACATCAATAATCTTAGCATTTTCATAGTCTTATTTTCTTTAATTTATGAAGTTGTTGGACAAACGAAATCTGTCAATTTGAAATCAGCTTTTTCTATGGCTTTAAATCCACCAAGCACATCAACGACATTATGAATTCCTCTTGCTTTTAAAATAGAAATCGCAATTACAGAGCGATATCCACCCAAGCAATGAACGTAGTTCGTTTTATCCGCATCAAACTTTTCAAGGTAGTTATTCAAATCATCTAAAGGGGCTGTACATGCTCCGTCAATATGCTCTGCAGCATACTCTCCAGGTTTTCTTACGTCACAAATCTTTACCTGATCTTCAGTTTGAATTTTAGCAAGGTCTTCGGCAGAAATACTGTCAAAAGAATCTACTTCTTTACCTGCCGCTTTCCAGGCTTCAAACCCTCCTTCAAGATATCCGATTACATTGTCAAATCCAACTCTAGATAATCTTGTAATTACTTCTTCTCTTCTATCTTCTTCAGCGATTAACAAAATGGGTTGTTTTACATCTTTTATCAAGGCACCTACCCAAGGAGCAAATCCTCCGTCAATTCCTATAAATGTTGATTTAGGAATAAATCCTTTTGAAAAAACCGATTGATGTCTAGTATCTAAAAGTACCGCTCCAGTTTCATTTGCTGCTGCTTCAAAAGCTTCTACACTTAAGGCTTTTTCCGCTCTATTTAATACTTGATCAAAATCATCATACCCTTCTTTGTTCATCTTCACATTCAAAGGAAAATAAGCCGGAGGCGCCATCAAACCATCTGTTAATTCTTTTACGAATTCTTCTTTTGTCATATCAGCTCTTAAGGCATAATTTGTTGCCTTTTCATGACCAATTGACCCGACAGTTTCTGAACTCATATTTTTTCCACAAGCTGATCCCGCGCCGTGTCCTGGATATACAATTACCTCATCAGCCAGAGTCATTACTTTATTTCTTAAGCTATCGAATAAAATTCCCGCCAAGTCTTCTTGCGTCATTGAGGCTGCTTTTTGCGCCAAATCTGGTCGACCCACATCTCCTAGAAAAAGTGTATCCCCTGAAAACAAGGCATGATCTTTACCGTTCTCATCTATTAATAAATAACATGAACTCTCCATGGTATGGCCTGGCGTATGCAACAATTTAATGGTAACATTACCCAATTTGAATTCTTGACCGTCCTCAGCAATTGTTGCTTCAAAATCAGTATTTGCAGTAGGACCGTAAATGATAGGTGCGCCAGTTTCTTTTGCTAATGTTACGTGACCGCTTACAAAATCTGCATGAAAGTGAGTTTCAAAAATATACTTGATTTTTGCTCCCCTCTCATCTGCCATTCTAATATACCCATCAACTGTTCTTAATGGATCAATAATCGCTGCTTCACCGTTACTTTCAATATAGTAAGCACCTTGTGCTAAACATCCTGTATATAATTGCTCTACTTTCATTTTCTTTAATTCTTATACAAAGTTAAGGCGAATCTTCACAAATACTTGTGACTTTTATCACTTTTCAGGTTTATTTTGACGTGCCACTCTTCCTTGCATTTCAACATCCTTTTCGCCAGTGTCTATAAATCTTACAGCTTCATGCGTTTTTACAAAAAGGTAATCTTCACCCAATGTTTTGATAATTTCACTTTTATAGATGATATCTCTAGTTGGACCAATTGCTCCTGAAATGTAAAACTGAATGTCTTTTCTTTTTAATTCTTTGATCACATTAATCAATACAATTGCTCCTGTAGAATCTATATAATTCATGGATTCTGCATTCAATATTACTGCTTTTAAAGCATCTCCTTTTGCCGTTACTTTTTCTGCTAGGATGCTCTTAAAGAATTCTGTGTTCCCAAAGTAAAGTTGTGAATCAAATCGGATGATTAAAATGTCATTTCTTACCTCAACATCTTCTGAAAATCGATCAACATTTTTGAAATACTCAGTTCCTTTAATCCTTGCCAATTCGGCGACATGAGGTTTAGCTGTGCGGTAAACCAACAACAATAAGGAGAATAATATTCCAACGATAATACCGGCAATTATACCAACAAATAGTGTCACCAAAAAAGTAAGTGCTAAAAGCAAAAATTCATCTTTTCTCTTCGCCAATAATTGAAGTGGGTATTTAATATCAATCAAACCAAAAACAGCAACCATAATCACTGATGCAAGGATAGGCTTGGGTAAATAATAGAAAAGTGGTGTTAAGAAGAGTAAGGTTAATGCGATAACAATGGCAGCAAAAATGGATGCCATTCCAGTTTTCGCTCCAGCCTGATTATTGACTGCTGATCTAGAAAATCCACCAGTTGTTGGATAAGCAGAAAAAATAGATCCGATAATATTAGCAAGCCCCAGTGCTCTTAACTCTTGATTTGGATTGATTTGGTAATCTTCATGTTGATGCTCTATTGATTTCCCTATAGATATTGCCTCCATAAAAGCCACTAAAGAAAGTGCAACGGCAATGGGAAGCAAGTCTAATATTTGGTCATAACTCACAGAAGGTAAATGTACTTCAGGTAGCCCTTTCGGAATCTCTCCGACAATCTGCACACCTTCTGAATGAAGTCCTGAGAAATACATCAATAAGATAGATCCTACCACTACTACAAGGGAAGCTGGAAATGATTTGCGCCATTTTTTAAACAGCATAATTACTGCTATTCCTGCTAGTCCAATTAGCACAGAATAGGTATTTAAAAGTGGAATTTTAGGCCAAACGTTTTGCAAGATTTCATGAAATCTACTAGATCGCTCAATATCTACACCTAACAAATGTTTCAACTGACTTAAACCAATGATCAAAGCCGCAGCTGAAGTAAACCCGCTGATTACAGGTTTAGACAAGAAATTAACTAAAAAACCTCCCCTAAATAAACCCAGCAATAATTGAATCCCCCCCATTAGCAAGGCAAGGAAAATCGCAGCCGATATGTAATCATCAATACCTGAAAACTTTAATGCTCCCAAACCAGAAGCCACCAACAATGAATCCATTGCTACGGGTCCTACTGACAACTGACGTGAAGTTCCTAAAATGGCATATATAATTTGAGGAACAAGTGCAGCATATAAACCAAACTCTGGCGGTAACCCGGCTATCATAGCATAAGCCATACCTTGCGGAATTAGCAGAATGCCAACAGTTAATCCGGCTGGTATATCACCTTTTAATTGCGCCTTTGAGTAGGTAGGCAACCAATTTAATATGGGTAGAAATTTTTTCAACTTTGTACAAAAATAGAATCCAAAACGACTAATTGATGTAGCATGGGTCACATAATTCTTTTACTCTTGGATTTATTGGCACTGTTTTGGTAACTTAGATGATATGAAAAACTGGACTTTCTTAATTTTCTTGCTTGTCGCAAACCTCACTTTTTCTCAGAACCCACAAGGTTTTGACAAGATGTGTAAAAATTATATCAAAGGAACTGTTCCGTTGGCAAAGCCGACACAGTTAAAATTTGAAATGTCTAAAAATTCATCTCTTTACATTTTAGATGCAAGAGAGCAATCAGAGTATGAAATCAGCCATATTAAAGGAGCCCGATTTATTGGTTATGACAAGTTCAAAATAGAGGTAGTCAAAGACATTCCGAAAGACGCAAAAGTTTACGTGTATTGTTCAATTGGTTATCGATCTGAAAAAATAGGCGAGAAACTGCAAAAAGATGGCTTCACTAATGTGTATAATCTTTACGGAGGCATTTTTAATTGGGCAAATTCAGGATTTCCAGTTGAGAACAAAAACGGACAACCAACTAAGAAAGTTCATGGATACAATAAGAAATGGGCCAAATGGTTGAACGAAGAAAAATGCGAAGCTAAATTAGATTAAAAGAAAAAACCATCCTATTGGGATGGTTTTATACTTTTTGCTTAAAAAAATGGCCTAGTGTCCACCTTCTTCTGCGTGATCTTCTTCTCCTTCTGCAGACTCGGTAGTGTCACCTTCTGCTTCCTCTTCTCCTCCACCACAGCTAGCAAATCCGAAAGAAATTCCTCCTACAAGGAACATCATGAATAATAACTTTTTCATGTTGAAAAATTTAGGTTTATAAATACGTCATCCACTCTGAACAACAGTTTGAATATAGTCATTTGAATTTTTTATTCCCAAATATAAACCGGTAATTTTTCACGTTCTGATGTGAACAACAAGAATATCAGAAGGTTACTCGGCAAAAATTTCAAATTCAATTCTGCGGTTCTTTTTTCTTCCTGCTTCTGTTGAATTTGTAGCGATTGGCCTTGATTCTCCGAAGCCATGATGATGAAGACGAGATTCTTGTATTCCTAATTTTTCTAAATAGTCTTTCACCGTTAAAGCCCGCTCTAATGAAAGAATCAAATTATACTGATCTAAGCCTATGTTACCGGTATGTCCAAGAATGTTGATTTTTATATTGGGGTATTCATTCAGCACATCCCTAAGTTCTTTTAATAAGGGTCGCGCTTCAGGTAACAAATGAGTTTTATCAGCATCAAAGGTAACTTTTGGTAAAATAACCTTCAGCCCCAAAACCGACTCTTCTTGTCTCAATTTTTGACGGAACTCTTTAAAAGTAATATAGTCTAAGCTTTGAGGTGTTCTTTTACTGAATTCCTTTGCTGATCTGTGTAAATATATTTCTCCCGGTCCGCAATCTTTTGATGAAGACCAAACGCCTCTTAAGGTTTCGGTAGAATCTTCCCAGTGATAGATAAAACTCATTCTTTTCAGACACCAGTTAATGAAAATACCTTTACCCATGTTAGACTCTTCCCATGCGTTTTCGACAATGTCTAAATGTTTGTTTTTAAAAGTGCCTTTGAAATGCATGACCGAGAAGTTTTTAGTATTCCCCATTTCAATTCTGGATAGCCCTGTAATGGTATCTCCTTCCTGTTCTATGTTCAACCAAAATGCAAAATTGTCAGAAAAACCTGAAGTATCATTTGGGTGAGTGAGCACTCCTTGCCAGTTTCCCGTTACATTTTGTGCAATAGAAGCTGCACCAGCAAATGTTATGGATAGAAGTAAAAAAAACTTATTCATATTCTCAATATCTTTCGCTTAGTTTAATAACAATCAATAAATCTTATGCAAAATTTCTGCCAGACTCTAGTAGAAGACCCTTCACGTCTCTTCTACGTCTATCACTGTTCTCTGATAACTTTGAATTCTGGACTCACGGCTAAAACTTTCTCTTCATTATTTAACTCTGTCACTATATGGTAGTATGCTTTTTCTCCTTTTATTGATTTACGAACATCCTCATAAAAGGCTAATTCATCTTCAGCAACTTGTTTTACGGAATCCGCGAACGCTAAATTAGATTCTTCTTGAATAATTATATTTTTCCAGTCTTCAATATTTTGCTCCGCGAAGGGAATTAGCATATCGAAAGTAATTTCTTTAATTTCACTTTCCGCTCTTTCTAACTTAGCTTTAGCTGAATCAAGTCTCACCAAAGTTCCTTCTTTTGATTCACTCATATCTTCACTTAAACTTTCATAAACCAGTTGTAAAGAATCTAATTCATGTACAAATATGGTATCTATTACTTCAATACTTTCTAAAGAGTCAACTTTAAAATAATCAGCAACACAAGTTTCAATTTGCTCTTCAAAACTAGGAGTTGCTTCTGAACAACTCTGCAACACTAATACCGCTAATACTAAGCCAGCTATAAAGCTTTCATAAATCGAATTCATATTTTTTTTCGCAAGATAATGAAGTAAATTTAGTTTACATAACGTATTTAAATACTTTAGAAAAAGAATTAATTTAAAACAATAGCGCTACATTTTAAGAGGTTAATTTCTTTTTAACTTAGCAGAAAATGCAAACATCCACAAAAGAACATTTTCAAAATTTGCTAAAAGCTTTACAAATTGAGAAGCAAGAGGAACTGGATGATTACAAATTGTTGACAGATACCAATGATTTTTCAAAACGAATTGAGGAGGGCATTACCTTATATCCAATTGAGTTTACCGAATTAAAATTTAATGATTTTGGCGATCAATTAATTGAAGTCAAAACCAACCCGAATCAAGAAGGTAGTAGTTTTAAAAGCGGAAAAATCGTTGAGGTTTTCAACTCGGATGGAGCCTCAGTGCAAGGTCAAATCACCTTTTACAGAGACAATGTCATCATTATTAAATGTGGTGATGAAGAGATTGAAGATTGGATAAAAAAAGGTAAAGTTGGGCTCAACGCTCTTGTTGACACCAAAACTTATGACGCATTTGAACAGGCCATTAGAACAATTCTAGATTCTGAAAAAGACAATCTCCCTGTTCGGTTTTATGAGTCAAGCAAATCGTTTCAAGCCGACCCAAGCTATCAATCAGAAAGTTTAAATGATGCTCAAAACAAGGCGGTTAATGAACTATTATCCGACAATGAAGTGAGTATAATTCACGGCCCTCCAGGTACAGGTAAAACAACAACTTTAGTCGCCGGTATTAAAAAGCTGACTCAAAATGGAAAAAGTGTGCTCGTTTGTGCACCTTCAAATGCCGCCGTTGACAACATATCCATTCAATTGTTGAACGATAAAGTGAATGTGGTAAGAATTGGGAACGAGAATAAAATTGACGTGAAAGTAAAACCTGCTTATCTCGAAACTAAAATTAAAAATGACAGCTCTTTCAAATTTCTACAGCAACTCAAAAATCAATCTGACGACCTCCGAAAAAAGGCGTTTAAATACAAGCGGAATTTTGGCAAAGAAGAATACCAAGAGCGAAAAGCATTAAAGCAAGAGCTAAAATCATTACGCTCCGATATCCGCACCATTCAAAAAGATATCTCTAAAAACATTTTAGAAAAAGCAGAAGTAATTTGCGGCACCTTTTTTTCAATTCAACAGTTCAATTTGCCTCAAGACAGTTACGATTATTTAATAATTGATGAAGCAGGACAAGCCATTGAACCAGCAATTTGGAGTGTCGCTCATTTAGGAGATAAAATGGTTTTGGCAGGTGATGATTTACAACTTCCGCCAACAGTGAAATCCAGAACTGCCGAAAAAATGGGTCTCGCAAAATCTGTTTTAGAAAGAGCAGCTGAAATTGATAAACCAAGAACGCTATTAAATGTGCAGTACCGGATGAATGACACAATCATGGCTTTTTCTAATTCGCAATTTTATCAAAATCAGCTAATTGCTCATGAGTCAGTCGCCCATCAGAAAATTGAAAACAACGATTTTGAAGCAGTTGAATTCATTGATACAGCTGGCTGCGGATACGAAGAGATTAAAGAGCCAAATGGAGGTGGGATATCAAATCCCGGTGAAGTAGGCGTAATAGAGAAGGTGCTACAAGAACTGCAAATTCAAACTGTCAATCAATCAGTCGGAATTATCACTCCCTACAGAAGTCAGCTAAACGAAATTCATCATAATATAGAAAACATAGATTGCAATACTGTCGACAGTTTTCAAGGTCAGGAACGAGATATCATCATCATCTCATTAGTGCGTTCTAATGAAAATGGTGAAATTGGATTTTTATCTGATTACAGGAGGATGAACGTGGCCATGACAAGAGCTAAAAAGAAATTAATCGTCATTGGTGATTCGGCTACCTTAGGTCAAGATAAATTTTACAACGATTTCTTAGATTTTGTTGAACAAAAAGGAAGTTATAGAACCGCTTGGGAATTTGCTACATGAAAACACTAGATGAAATAAAAGGCTTGGATATTTATCTTTTAGATCAATTCTTGAAGGATAAAATTGCCAAAAACAGTAAAATTTTAGATGCCGGATGTGGCAGTGGTCGCAACATTTATTGGTTGCTTTTAAACAGCTATGATGTTTCTGCCTTTGATATAAATCCAGATCCAATTATCCCTCTAAAAAGCAGGTTTCCTGAATTAAAATTTCAGACGGGGCGCCTTGAAGACCAACCTTTTAATGATCAAAAATTCGACTTCATCATTTGTAATGCCGTGTTGCATTTTGCCAATGACCACACCCATTTTCATCAAATGTTTGAGGCACTATGTAATTCTTTAGCTCATCACGGAATCTTATTTATCAGGATGACTTCAAATATTGGCCTAGAAAACAAAATTGAATTGGAAGAAAATGGAAGATGCCAATTGCCTGACTTATCCGAACGCTACGTTATTACAAGAAAACAAATAGATGATTTGTGCAGCTATCATGGGCTTCAGCTAATTGAACCAGTTAAAACAGTAAAAGTTGAAGAACTGCGATCAATGACTACGATTGTACTCCAAAAAGCAGATTAAGGGATTAAATAATCTATCGTCACTGTTTTAGAACCAGCTTGTTCAGCAGAGACGGTTAATGGCGAATCAAAAGAACTGTTCATATAGTCTCCAGATGAAAAATTGTTGTCTCCATTTTCGTCATAAATACAATTGACAAAATACGAACCAGGATGCATATAATTAAAATTGTATCCGCATAAAGTTTCAGCATTAACTAAGACGTATCGTGAACGATAATCCAGATTTCCCGGTTGAAAAATCATTCCTGGAAAGAGTGCTTCAGTGGTAATAATTACCAATACTTTTTTAGCATTATTTACTGTTGAGGGATTCGTAATGTTCACGGTTAAATCACAACTTCCTAAATAAGGTTGATCTGCCTCAGGATAAGGGTCTCCAACGTTTCCATAATAAACGGCTTCAGTTTGCCCGTCAAAAGTGCTTGAAAAATCTTTGACTTCTTGTTTTTGCGGATAATTGAAATTAGCAATTGCCCCTTGAACTGAAGTTAAGTCTCTTAGATCAGCGGTCCATTTCATATGAGAAACTGGGTCTGACAAGGTATTGTAATCATTCGTGAAGGTATGCATGATCAAACTATCATCTTTAAATGTCACTTCAGTGTGTACTCTCGTTTCACCTCCTGCTGGATCCGAAAATCTGTAATAATTAAACGAAGAATTTTCAACAACGCTATCAATAACCATGTAAGATGTTCTAACTGAACCTGCAAACCCTCCACCATTCCTCATCACAGTTTTATAACTAACACCAATTTTCGCTACAAAGAAACTCATGAAAATGTCGTTGACAGAATCCAATTCATTTTTAGCCGATATTTGTGCAGCAGAGATGGGTCTAAAGTCAACTATCCATTCAGGATACCCACCCAATGCTGTAGAACTGCTTACTGGTCCGTTCCAAATCCCGGGAAGCTGATCCATAATTCCGTAACCCATCACTTCTGTTCCAGGTCCAATTGGTGGATCAACGACTATTCCTCCAGAATCAATTAAAAACTCGCAGGTTCCATCATCTTTTTTGGCATCTGGATTATAATTGCTAGCTGTCTCATCTGTACAGCCTTTTGTTTTACATGATCCTAAGCCAAATGAAACTATTAATAGAGAAATCAATAAATACTTCATTCTGATAAAGTTATGAATTTATTGCTACTGAAAGCATCCGTTGAAAATGATGTACACCTTGTTCCCGTGTTGGTGAAAACCGACCTCGTTGATAAAAATGTGATGAAATTCCTTTTTGAACTCCTTCTACCACAAATTCATCTTCACGCTCAACTTTATCGAGCAAAGCTCCTGCTCCCACTTCTAATTTTTCATGATCATAAACATAAGAGATGAACTTCACCTTGGTTTTATTCATGGCAATAGGTTGAACTACATTAATGGACAAGCCCCAGGGGTAAAAATTGAACATCATATTCGGATAAACCCAGTAATAATAGGCCGCCACTTTTTTTCCTTCATCTGGATGTCCAGCCGGAAAATCAAAACACTCAACGCCGTCATCAGCATATCCAATTTGAAGTGACATGTGATCATATAATTCAGTCTTGTACGTTCCATAATCTAAAGTGGCATTCAAATCAGGATGAACAAACGGAATGTGGAATCCTTCTAGATAATTATCACAGTATAAGGCCCAGTTGGCGTTCACCAAATAATCGCGAGATAAGGCAGAATCTAATTTAAAGTGCTCTAAAGGCAAATGTCCAACCCGTTCTTTCATCTTTGCAATGACTTCTGAAAATTCAAAACTGGGATTTAATCCTGTAAAGATGAATTGACCCCATCTTTCGACAGGAAAATTTTTCAAACCTTCGCAAGCCCTTGGAAAATTTTCAGCCTCAGAAAACTCTGGCATGTGTTCAAAATCTCCCTCCAATGAAAATCGGCGACCATGATACATGCAACTCAAACCTCTTTGCTTACCAGCTTGTTGAACAACAATATTCCCTCTATGCGTGCAAACATTTGATAGGCACCTGATCGATCCATCTGCTTGTTTCACCAAAGCTAAAGGTTCATTTATAAAGTGTTCTAAATACGAAAACGGATGCGCGTACTTTTCAAATGGAAGCAAAGAATCATCCCCAACAAACTGCCAAGAATTCATGAAAACAGTGGCTTTAACTTTTTCAAATACCGTCTGATCTCGATAAAAATCTGCTGGCAAGGTCTCCGCCTTTTTAATATCTGGGTCTATGTAAAATTTGTTGCTCATTAAGTAAATCTAATTAATTCCATTTTTGTAAAACAAATTTTCGAATTAAATATTCAACCTCTTAGGGGATTACAAAGGATGATTTGTAAATTCACATTATGATATCTGTTGAAGAAGCACTCAAATTGGTTCAAGCCAACATTCCAAAAGGGACAACCACGTCTGTCTTAGTTTCTAAGGCGCTAGGATATACCTTAGCTCAGGATATTATTTCGCCTATTGATATGCCTCCATTCCCACAGTCAGCTATGGATGGCTATGCTGTGAATTTTGATGAAAGCATTGAAGAATATGCCCTTATCGGAGAAGTTGCGGCTGGGTCCGATCAACAATTTGAACTAGGAAAAGGCGAAGCGGTCAGAATTTTTACCGGAGCAGCCGTTCCTGATTCTGCAAATACAGTTGTGAGACAAGAAGATGTCATGAATAAAGAACGTAATATTAGCTTTACAACTGAAATAAAATTGAACGCAAACATCCGTCCACAGGCCGAGCAAATCAAAACAGGTGAAAAAGCTTTATCCGAAGGTACGTATATAGACCCGGCAACACTCGGATATCTTGCTACACTTGGAATTACACAAATTGAAGTTTACCAACAACCAAAAGTAGCCATCTTAACTACGGGAGATGAATTGGTAAAACCCGGTCAAGAATTGCAATACGGACAAGTGTATGAAAGTAATTCAGCCATGCTTGATGCAGCCTTCAAATCCAAAGGAATATCCAATATCACACACCTCAAAATTCAAGATGACTATTCAGCAACAGTAGTTGCGATTAAAAGCGTCATTGAAAGTAATGATTTTATAATTCTATCAGGCGGAATATCTGTTGGAGATTATGATTTCGTAGGCAAAGCCTTGCAAGAATTAGAAGTTGAACAAGTCTTTTACAAAGTAAAACAAAAGCCAGGCAAACCGCTTTATTTTGGGAAAAAAGGGAACACCATAATTTTTGCATTACCAGGAAATCCTGCTGCCGCATTGACCTCTTTCTACGTCTATATCTACCCTTCCCTTCAACAATTTCAAGGTGGAAGTTTTAAAGGATGCCAACATTTGAAGTTACCATTAGCCGAAAATTACAGCAGAAAAGCGCAACGTTCAGAATTTTTAAAAGGAAAAATCATTGACGGAAAAATTAACGTTTTGAATGCACAAAGTTCTGCCATGCTCAGCTCCTTCTCTGAAGCAGACTGTCTGATTTACGTTCCAGAATCTATCACATCATATCATGAAGGTGATTTAGTTGAGTGCTTAATCTTGTGATTAAAAGTAGACTTCGAGACTTGTTTCTGTGAAACAACCTCAGCCTTCTTTTAATAGAGTTAAATCGGGCCTTGTAAAGCAGGATCACTCTCCTCTAATTAAGTACGTATAAATAATTCTTTCACTCATGCGTGATAAAAAAGAAATCACCAAATTCTTCCCCCTTTCGCTTGCGCTGTAGCTACAGCGAAGGAGCATGTAGGGGGACTGAGGGGGAGGATCAGTATCTTTTACTCAAATACGTATGCATAATTCTTTCGCTCATGTTAAACTAGAATCGGACCATTGAAAAGGAGGTGTAGAATTGTCAAATAAGAATTTCAAAGGAGCGTCCGATTTTTCGAACCCAGGATACAAGACGCTTTCGAAAAATATTGAGCGGTTGAAATTAGTTTTGTCGCAATTCAAACAAGTTTTCGCGGGTCCTAGACTTTTTTGCTTACTTTTTTTGGCAATGAAAAAAAGTAAGACTCTCAATAAAACTTAAAAAAATTAACTCTTTAGAGGGTCAACATCTCCTATCACTCACTTTCATCTCAGTTGTCAAGTTTTTTCTAACAGCAAAATCCTCCCCCTTAATCCCCCTCCAAAGGGGGAATTTTTTTATAAATTCGCTAAAAACATCCATGACTTACAAAAACGTCTTCGTAGAAGGACCTATTACACCAGAAAAAATCGCCACTTCAATCGCTCATCACCAAGTGAAAACTAACATTGGTGCTCACGATATCTTTTTAGGGCAAGTCCGGGCAGATGAAATTGACGGAAAAACGGTTCAAGCCATAGAATATTCTGCCTACAACGAAATGGCCTTGAAAACCTTTCACGATATCAGAGAATCAGCATTTGACAAATATGACCTTACGTGCATGCACATCTACCACAGCAACGGAATTGTCAAGGCAGGTGAAATTTGTTTGTTTGTATTCACCAGTTCAGCTCACCGCAAAGAAGCCATGGATGCCTGCCGTTATTTGGTTGAAGAAATCAAAGCAAAAGCACCTGTATTTGGAAAAGAACTTTTTGAAGATGACAGCCATCAGTGGAAAGTAAATAAGTAGGGGCTTTCCGCTCTCGGCTGAGACGAGCGGGTCAGGCTTTCGCTAGTCACTTTTTGATGTGTTCTCGATACTTTCGCTAAGCGCGAAAACTTGAACAAACCAAAAGAGTTCCAACAGACCGCTCAATCCTTAAGCCGAAAGTTGAATGAGAGAATTGTTTATGCTAAACAACCTCAGCCCTCTTTTAAGAGAATTAAATCGGACCATTGAAAAGGAGGTGTAGAATTGTCAAATAAGAATTTCAAAAGAGCGTCCGATTTTTCGATCCCAGGATTAAGGGCGTTTTCGAAAAATATTTAGCGGTTGAAATTAGTTTTGTCACAATTCGAACAAGTTTTCGCGGGTCCTAGACTTTTTTGCTTACTTTTTTTGGCAATGAAAAAAAGTAAGATGTTGATAATAGATATATTTACACCATGGTAGACATCACAGCAAAAACAAACACTTTACGAATCGCAACTGCTGAGGCAACAGTATCCGTCAGTAAACAAGAAACCATTGATGCTATCAATAACAAAACAGTTCCAAAAGGAGATGTTTTTGAAATGTCAAAAGCAGCTGGACTGTTAGGGGTAAAAAAAACGCCAGATTTATTACCTGATTGCCATCCATTACCTATTGAATCCACCAAAATAACTTACACCATATCAGGATTTGAAATCAAGATAAACATAGAGGTCAAAACCATTTATAAAACCGGTGTAGAGGTTGAAGCCATGCACGGCGCGAGCATAGTTGCCTTAAACATGTACGACATGTTGAAACCAATAGATAAGGGCATTGAAATCAATAACATCAGATTAATATCGAAAAAAGGTGGGAAGTCTGATTACAAAGACAAATTTTTAGATCGAGCAGATATTACAGCTGCTATTATCGTATGTTCTGATACCATTTCTGCAGGTCAAAAAGAAGACAAAGCAGGCAAAGCCATCATTGAAAAATTGGAGAAATATAAAGTTTCAATCGCAGACTATAAAGTAATTCCAGACGAAAAAGAGCGCATTCAAGCAGCGTTTAACACTGCCGTTTCAAATAATGTTAAGTTGATCATCTACACCGGCGGAACAGGATTATCATCAAGAGATGTGACACCAGATTCAATTGAGAGCTTAATAGACAGAAGAATTCCGGGAATTGAAGAAGCCATCAGATCTTACGGACAAGAGCGCATGCCTTATGCTATGTTGTCGAGAAGTTTGGTAGGTGTAAAAGGTGATTCTTTAGTGATGTGTTTACCAGGATCAACAAATGGCGCCAAAGAAAGTATGGATGCAGTTTTTCCTTTTGTAATGCATGTATTCGGAATTTTAAAAGGAGCGAAGCACTAATTATCCTCCTGCAAAAGGAGGTAAAAGTGCCACTTCAAATCCGTCCTCTAATTTCGTGTCATTTTGAACCAATGTTTGATTCACAGAAATGGCAAAAGTCAAATTGTTTAATTCAGGATACTTTACTTTCAATTTATCAACTAAGGCTTCAGACCCCATATTATCTGGAATCTCAAACATTTCAGTAGTACATCCTAACTTTTCAGCTATTTGGGCAAAATAGAGAATTTTCACTTTCATTGGCCTAAGATAAGTTTTAAAGCAGCCACAAATAACATCAGGCTTAATAAATACCTCAATTTTTTATTATTCAATTTCTTTGCGCCGATATATCCGCCTATAAATCCGCCAGCAACCACAAGGATAATCATCAAAATGAGCTGCTCGTTTAAAAACAATTCATCATGATAATACTGACCAGACAGCCCCGCAACAGAATTCACCCAAATAAATAAAGCTGAAATGGCCGCAGTCTCTTTTGCATTCGCCCAACGAGAAAGTAATAAAATAGGACTCAAAATGATCCCCCCTCCTATTCCGATTAAACCGGAAAAAAAACCAATACCTGCCCCTACTCCCAATCCTAAAGGTAAATTCACCCGTTTTGAACTAGAATCATAATCCCCTTTATTCAGAAATTCATCTAACAGGCCGACCATTTTCGCAACACTTAACAACAAAAATATACCCAGAATAACCTTGTAAAGTCCAGTTTCAATATTAAAAGTCCCACCTAAAAAAGCCATAGGAATTGAAGCTGCGGCGAATATCGCGAAGGTCTTGAATTTGAAATATCCTAATCGAGCAAAATGAATAAAAGCAATGCCCGCTACGAATAAATTTAACACCAATGCCGTTGGACGCATCTCATCTGGAACAAATGAAAAGAGTCCCATTAAAGCCAAATAGCCAGACGCTCCGCCATACCCAACAGCTCCGTACGTCATTGCAACAAGAGGTAAAAATATATAGAACCAGATCAAATCCATCCATCCAAAACTACCAAGAATAGGCAGTTCAGCATTATTTACGCACGATTTTTACGATTTTTCTTGTTTCATATTGTTTTTATTGCTAATATTATTAGTAATTAGCTGAAATAATTAGATTAACAATTATGGTACCTTGATTGAATAAAAAGACTATTTTTAAGCTGAGTTTATTAATTTATAACTTAAAACCTAAAATTTATGGAAGATTGGTGGGGGGCAATGACCCAACTGGAGCATGTCTATTGGATAATAGCTCTTATTGCAAGTATCATTTTTGTTGTATTGTTCTTAGGAACAATTATCGGAGGGGTTGATGCGGATATGGATAGTGTAGATGCCGATATTGAAGCAGATGGTGGAATTGGTTTTCAATTCTTAACTGTTAAAAACGTCACTGGATTCTTTACTGTGTTTGCTTGGGCAGGAATAGGCTCAATCAACAACGGAAACTCAACAACAGTTACATTTATAATTTCATTGACCTCTGGACTCATTATGATGATTGCAATGGCCTGGCTATTTGCATTCATGGCAAAACAGGCAGAAAGCGGAACCTTATTAATTAAGAATGCCATTGGACAAATTGGTGAAGTCTATATTACGGTTGGAAAAAACAGAAGTACTATAGGTAAAATCCAGATTAAAGTTCAGGGATCTTTGAGAGAGCTAGAGGCGCTCACAGATCATGATGATGACCTGGTCCAAGGTAATGTCATAAAAGTGACGGAAATTGTTAGTGGAGAATTATTATTAGTAGAAAAATTAAAAAAGTAAAAATATGAATACAGTTTTATTACAACAAGGTGGAATAGGCGGAGTGTCTTTCTACTTAATCGGAGTAACTGCGGCGACCTTAATTCTGGTGCTGTTTGTTTACGCTATGTTCAGAAGATACAAACGTTGTCCCTCTGATAGAATCTTAGTGGTATACGGAAAAGTGTCAGGAGGCGGAGAAGGCGGAAGAACAGCAAAATGTGTGCACGGTGGTGCCTCTTTTATCTGGCCGATTATCCAGGATTATGAATTCATGGATTTATCACCAATTTCAATTGAAGTTGAGTTGAAAAATGCCTTATCTAAGCAAAACATTCGTGTGGATGTTCCCTCTAGATTTACAGTAGCTATTTCAACTGAACCTTCAGTAATGGCAAATGCGGCAGAACGTTTGTTAGGTCTTTCTAAAGACCAAATTAAAGGAGTTGCTACAGATATCTTATTCGGTCAATTGCGTTTAGTAATAGCAACAATGGATATTGAGGAAATCAACAACAACAGAGATAAATTCTTGTCGAATGTATCACACAACGTTGAGGCCGAGTTGAAAAAAATCGGGTTGAAATTAATCAACGTAAACGTTACCGATATCATGGATGAGTCTGGATATATTGAAGCTCTAGGTAAAGAAGCTGCTGCACACGCCATCAATGATGCGCGTAAATCAGTAGCTGAAAAAAACAGAGATGGTTCAATTGGTGAAGCAAATGCTGTTCAAGATGAAAGAGTACAGGTTGCAAACGCACAGGCCAAAGCTAAAATTGGTGAAGCTGAAGCCACAAAATCAGAACGTATCGCTACTGCCGAAGCAAATGCACGTGCCATTGAAGGGGAGAATACTTCTCAAATTTCAATTGCCGAATCAGATTCATTAAGAAGACAACGAGAGGCGGAGGCTGAAAAAACAGCGATCGCTTCAGAGAAAGTACAGTCGGCGAAAGCCCTGGAGGAATCTTACCATGCAGAGCAATTAGCAGAGCAAGCCAGAGCCGAAAGAGATCAAGCCACTGAATACGCAAACGTTGTCGTTCCTGCTCAAATTCAAAAATCAAAAATTGAAATTGATGCCGAAGCGAAAGCAGAAACTATCAGAAGAATTGCTCGTGGTGAGGCGGATGCGATCTTTGCAAAAAGAGAGGCAGAAGCGAAAGGTATCTTTGAAATCTTAACGAAACAAGCACAAGGTTTTGATGAAATCGTTAAAGCTGCTGGTAACAACAGTAAAGATGCTGCTATGTTAATCATTGCGGACAAAATTGAAGAATTGGTAAGAATGCAATCTGAAGCAATTAAGAATATCAAAATTGATAAAGTTACTGTTTGGGATAGCGGAAAAGGCGGAGCTGATGGTAAAACATCTACTGCCGGATTCTTAAGTGGACTTTATGGTTCTGTTCCACCATTAAACGAAATGTTTGATATGGCTGGATTAGAATTGCCAGACTACTTGAAAAAGAAAAAGGTAGAAGAAGGATCTGCTGATGTTATTGATACAGATGACACAACAGAACCAACTGAATAAGTTCAATATAAAACAAAGAAAAAGGCTTGAGTAAAATACTCGAGCCTTTTTTTTATCTTTAAGCATGAGCAAATTTTATTGTAGCTTATTTTGCCTAATTTTAATTGCTTGCACACCTGAAAAAGAAGATGCGGGAACATCAGAAAAACTTGTCCCTGACACAGAAACCGAATCTGAACAACCGCAAGAAATTGTTGACTCGCCTTCTCTCGTTATTTTAGGAACTATTCAAGATGCAGGATCACCTCATATCAACTGCCATAAAGCTTGTTGTGAAGCCTTACATACTCATCCTGACCCTGACAAAAAAGTTGTTTCGTTAGGGTTTATTGATCCCGAAAACAAGAAAAAATATCTGTTTGAAGCCACACCAGATATCTCTAGTCAAATTGCACTTCTTTCTAATTTCGAAGACTTTAGCGAAACTGATATTCCGGATGGTGTCTTTCTAACTCATGCCCATATCGGTCATTATGCTGGACTCATGTTTTTTGGAAAAGAAGCGACCAACACCCAAAATGTTCCGGTTTTTGCTATGCCAAAAATGCGTGAATTTTTATCCAATAACGGACCCTGGAATCAATTGATCTCAGAAGAAAACATCCTGTTAAGCCCCCTTGAAAATGAATCACCAACTATCGTAAATTCGAATCTTACCGTTATACCATTCACTGTGCCTCATAGAGATGAATATTCTGAAACGGTAGGCTATAAAATAATTGGACCCAACAAATCCGCCATCTTTATTCCAGACATTGATAAATGGGAAAAATGGCGCAAAAATATTTTGGAAGAAATCAATGAAGTAGACTACGCTTTTTTAGATGCCACTTTTTATGATGCCAACGAGATTCCTGACCGAGAAATTTCCGAAATTCCACACCCACTGGTTTCAGAAAGCATGGAATTATTTGCTCAATTGTCTGATGAAAACAAAGACAAAATTTACTTTATTCACTTCAATCATTCTAACCCAATTTTAGATAATTCATCAGGGAAAAATGAAGTTATTGAAGCTGCAGGATTTCATAATGCACTTATAAATCAGGTGTTTAAAATGTAAAATATCATTTTAATTAAATCTTGTTAAAAATGTAATCCCTTCTAAATCTCCCATAAACAAAGGAATTCAAACTGTCAACCTCTGCACTCAACGAGAAGATTAGTTATTTTATCGAATTACGCGCTTGAAGATTTTTAAAAATCCAATACTCTGTATATCTTTAGGAGGAATACTTGAAATTAGCTACTACTATTTTTGAAAATAAATATGAGAAATTTACTTTTCGTATTTGCCCTAACATTTACGATAATTAGCCATTCTGCTGATCGATATTGGATCGCTGCGGGGGCTAGCAACTGGAACAATACTGCGAACTGGTCAACCACTTCAGGCGGTGCAGGAGGTGCATCTGTTCCCGGAGCTGCAGACGTTGCCATTTTTAATGCAAATGGCAATGGAAACTGCAACCTTGATATTCCAACCGCGACACTGGGTGGGATGACAGTGAACGGGTATACGGCAATTATAGACTTAAACGGAAATACTATTTCTGTGACAAGCGGAAACGTAACTCTAACAACAGGAACAATCAATGATGGTCCAAATTTGGGGGTATTTTCACTCAATACAACCGGTACTACTCGCTTCAATGGTGCAACTATTGGTGCCGCCATCAACGGTAGCTCTGGAAGGGTTAGGCTGGACGGTTCAGTATTTAACAATACAGTCAACATCACAAAAACTGGTGCAGGAAATGATGGAGGAGCTGGTGGGAACACCTTTAATTCAACCGTGACGCTGGGCAATTCAAGTACTGATTATTTAATGACAGGAAACACAAATCCTGATGTATTTAATGGAACTTTAAACATCTCAAACACAGGCTCAGACTTAATATATTTAGCGCACAACTCGGCTGGAAATCAATTTAATGCCAACGTTAATTTTGAATCAACTGGAACCAGCAATGGAATCAGAATAGCTCAATCTGCAGGAGCTACTGCCACATTAGCAACAGGACAAACCTTTAACACTTATGGTGGTGGATATACCTCCGGAGACCTAAGAATTTACAACACCACGCAAGCCAGCGCCACTGGGCAAAATTTAACATTAACAGGAACGGCTCGTTTGTATATGGTAAGCACGACTTGGAACGGAAACGTTAATTTTTCATCTGCCAGAATTTACACCCAAGATTGCATTTATAACGGCACGGCTGTTTTATCCAAAACTGGCGCTTCTGATGATGCATCCCCAGGGGGTAATACATTCACGCAAGACTTGACTATTAACAACTCTGGCTCAGGGTACTTTATGACCTGTAATGGCAACCCTGATACTTATTCAGGCAATGTCTCCATAACAAACTCTGGAACAGATTTGGTTTATTTTGCCGATAATGCGGCAGGTATATCAGTGGCTGGGAATGTAGATATTTCTAATACCGGAGCTGCAACCGGAATTAGAGTAGCACGCTTAGTCGGATCAACTGTTACGGTTGGTGGAAATCTCACTTTAACAGATGACGGAACCGCAGATCATGCCAACTACTTAGCGAATAACGGAACACTTACTATAACCGGAAATTTGATAGTGACCAATAATTGTTCTGCTACATCTACAAACCATTATGTTTCTAACGGAACTACTGCCCAAATAACTGTAAATGGAACATCTGACTTCATCAATAACGGAACCGGAGCAACCAGTCAGCGCTATTGGATAGGAGACCAAGGAACCGCAACCTTTAATGGAGATGTTACAGCACAAAACAATTCAAGTGCTACTAATTCTGAAATCTTTTTTCACCGCACCGCAACAGGAATTGTCAACTTTAATGAAAACATAATTATCGAATCTACAGTAGCTAATTCTGATGGTGTGTCATTTGGAGAAAGTGCAGGTACTGGTACACTTGCTGCCGGTAAAACTATTACTATCGGAGTTGGAGGATTTGTTAGTGGTGACTTATATCTCAGAAACTTTACACAAGTTGGTGCTACCGCACAATCTTTAAGTCCTACCGGAACTACAATTATGCACATTAGAGATTCAAACTGGGGAGGAGATGTTAGTTTTACCAGTCCAAGAATCAACACTAGAGAAACGGTTTATTCAGGAACAGTTTATATAGAAAAAACCGGTTCTACGAATGACAATTCAGCAGGTGGAAACACCTTCGTAGGTAATACTACTTTAGTGAATTCAAGTGACGGTCAGTTAGGAATGGGAAATGGAAATCCTGATGATTTTCAATCTGATTTAATCGTAAATAACTCAGGGTCTTACCGTTTTGAAATGGCAATGAATAGTGCTGGTAATACAATTGGAGGAGATTTCACTTTAAGTAATTCAGGAACCTCTACGGTTGTTGTAATCTGTAATAATGCTGCATCAACACTTGATGTTACAGGAAATACCATAATTAATAACACTACTTCAGCAGCTAATTCTTCTATTTATATTGGAAATGCAGGTGACGTTGTATTAAACGGAGACTTCTCATATAACATGACGCCAACAGGTGCAACTCATAATTCATATATTGCTAATGGAGCTGATTCAGAGGTTACAATTGGCGGAATTACAACTTTAAATAATGATGGTGCAGGAGCTACTACACAAAGAATATTTTTTGGTAATCAAGGAGACATCATAACAAATGGAGATTTGACTATTAACAATTCATCTAATGCTACAAACAGTGAAGTTTTCGTGCATTACAACACCAATAGTGTAGCGCAGTTCAACGAAAATATTATTCTGAATTGTACTGGGGCCAGTTCAGATGGAATCAGATTTGGACAGGCAAATGGAACAGGTACTTTAGCTGCAACAAAAACTATAACCATTGGAGGCGGTGGATTTGTCTCTGGTGATTTAAGATTAGATGGATTTACCCAAGTCGGACCAACAGCTCAAACATTAACAGCAACTGGTACCACAAGAATTATTGTAGTAGATTCTGACTGGGGTGGAGATATCGATTTTCATGCACCTAGGATGGTTTCAACAGGAACCCTTTATAATGGAACTGGTTTATTAGAAAAAACAGGCGGAATAGCTGATGACGTTTCTTCAGGTGGAAACAAATTTGTTGGTGATTTCACTTTACGAAACACCGGGTCAGAATACATTATGTTTGGTAATGGAACGGCAGATACTTGTTTAGCCAATCTTACACTAGACAATGCTAGTTCAGCTCAAATGTATTGGGCAAACAACTCTAATGGCAATATTGTTAATGGAGATTTAGTTGGAACTATGTCCAATACCAGTACGCGACTTGAGATTTGTGCAAATGTAAACTCAACAATAGAAGTTGATGGAACAGCAACTTTAACCTCAACTTCTGCAGCCGCTAGTTCTACTATGATTGTTGGGAATTCAGGAGACGTGACATTCAATGGCGATTTATCAATGACAGATAATTCAACAGGAGCCGTTTCATACACCTATTTGGCAAACGCAACTGACGCTAGTGCAATTATAAATGGCGACTTTTTAATTGAAAAAAATCCAACAGGCGCAACTGAAACAAGAGCTTACATAGGAAATCAAGGAGACGTGACCTTCAACGGGACATTTACCGCGAACAACAACTCAGGGGCGAACAACAATCATATTTATGTCCACTACTCTGCAAATAGTGTGGGTATCTTTAATGAAAATATTGTAGTAACGGCAACAGATGCCAACAGTGATGGGGTGAGCTTTGGAGAAAATGGGGGATCAGGAACACTAGCAGCAACGAAAACTGTAACTATTGGAGGCGGAGGCTTCGTGGCAGGAGATCTTGAGTTTAGAAACTTTACACAGATCGGACCTACTGCACAAAATTTAACCTGTACGGGTACAGCTAGAATTTACAATTATGACTCAAATTGGGGAGGCGACATCACCTTCATAGCTCCAAGACAATTACTAAGAGGAACTACCTTTAACCTCACAAGTTATATAGAAAAAACAGGTGCAAGTAATGATCAATCTTTAGGCGGAAATACTTTTGTTGGAGATTGTGAATTGAGACATACAGGATCTGATCAACTATTGTTTGGTAATGGTGTTTTAGACCACTGGCAAGCAAATTTACTCGTGAACAATTTTGGATCAGGAAGAGTGTTAATAGCCAACTCAGGTGTCGGGCATTTAATAGAAGGAACGTTAGACTGGAACAGAACAGGTAATTCAAGTCAAAACGATATTCTTTCAAATGCCAACGGAACAACTTTAGCTGTCAACGGGAACGGCACTTTTGTAAACAGTGGAACTGGTGGTGCAAATCTTTACATTGGTAATGGAGGGAGCATAACTTTTGGGGGAGATGTTGACATTACGCATAATACATCTGTAACAGCAACATCAAGTACGCGTTTTGCGGATGGAGCCAACTCTGTTATTTCAGTTGCAGGAAACCTTACATTAGTCAATTCTGGCAGCAACACCACTTCTGATTGCTATATCGCCAATTCCGGTACAGTAACAATATCTGGAACTGCAGATATTACGAGTAGCGGTTCAGGAACTACCAATAGAATATACGTCTCAAATGCCACTGGGTCATCCATAGTCTTTGGAAATACAGCTACTGTTACGAATAATTCAACAGCAACAGGAAATACACAAATTTACATTGGAAACCAAGGCGCTATAACTACGAATGGTTTATATCATTTGATTAACAATTCTGGCGCAACAAATTCAGGCATATACTGCAATTACAATACAAATAGTGTTGGAACTTATAATGAAAACATTACAGTTCAATGTACAGATGCTAATTCTGATGGTATCAGATTTGGAGAAGCAACAGGCAGTGGAACTTTAGCTGCTACAAAAACGATCACGGTTGGCGTTGGTGGCTTTGTTGCCGGAGATTTGCAATTCAGAAACTTTACACAAGTAGGTCCTACTGCTCAAGCTTTAACCTGCACAGGAACAGCAAGAATTTACAATTACGATTCAAACTGGGGAGGAGACATTACTTTTGTGGCTCCAAGACAAATCACAAGAGGAACTACATATCAAGGAACTTCCTATATCGAAAAAACTGGAGCAACGGATGATGTTTCCGTAGGCGGAAATACATTTGAAGGAGATTGTCAGCTTGTAAATAACGGCACCGATTATCTCTTAATGGGAAATAGTTTTCCAGATGTATGGAATGGCGACCTAGATGCCACAAACAATAGTACAGATAACATGTACATTGCTAATAACGCTTTAGGTAATACAATAGCAGGGAATTTAACCTGGGTACATACCGGCAATAGCACAAATTCGTACATTTCAAATTCTGCTAATGCAGATTTGACGGTTAGCGGCACGGCGAGTTTCACCAATACTTCATCAGGGGTAGGCTCGGTTTATATTGGAAACTCAGGAGATGCCACTTTTAACGCTAGTGTCACGGCTGTTAATAATCCTAGTACGGCAGGAACATCTCAAATTAGAATAGCCGAAGCAACAAGTTCGCAAGTTATAATTGATGGAGCGACAATTCTAAATAATATTGGTTCAGCTACAACATCTCAAATTGTTGTTGGTAACAATGGAGATGCCGATTTTAATTCAACTTTAGATGTAACAAACGCTGGCTCTGGTACAACAAGTCAGGTCTATATTGGAAATAGTGCTAACGCTGTTATCAACGTTGCTGGAAACGCAACTTTAGATCAATCTGGCGGAATTACAACGACAAGAATATATGCAGGAAATAACGCGAATGTAACTTGGAACGGTGATTTGGCCATTACCAATAGCAGCTCATCTACGAATTCAGATGTTCGTATGAACTATTCAGGATCAGCAATTAGTGCTTACAATGGGAATATTACGGTTACTTCTGAAGATGCAAACTGTGATGGTGTTAGATTTGGTCAAAACGGTGGAACTGGAACTTTGGCTGCAGGTCAAACCGTTGCTGTTGGTGGTGGAGGGTTCATTGCTGGAGATTTAAGATTTAGAAACTGGACACAACTTGGTGCATCTGCACAAAATGTTGTTTGTACGGGTACAGCAAGAATCTACCAACATGATGCTATTTGGAATGCTGATGCCAATTTTGAAGCACCAAGATATTATACCAATGGTTCAACCTATGAAGGTTTAACAACAATTGAGAAAAATGGAGCTTCAAATGATGATAGCCCAGGGGGAAACACTTTTAATAGTGACGTTTCAATTACAAACTCGGGCTCAGGGCGCTTGAGAATGTCACAAACAAATGGAACTCCAGATGATTTTAATGGAGACGCAACTTGGATTCAGACAGGGACAGGTGCGTTACAACCTTCAAGAAATAATACCGACACATACGCTGGTGATATCAATGTCAACACAGTAGATGCGTTGTACTTTGGTTTAGGAGGGAATGGTAGGGTTTTAATGGATGGAACAACTGCTCAGTCATGGAATGATTTAGGCGCATCTCCCCTAACCCTAACAAGAGATTTCCAAGTAAATAAAGCTTCAGAACATGTGACAATGAACATGCCTTTAGAAATCACAGTTGAATTGGATTTAGATCAAGGAATCGTAAATACTACAAGTACTAATTTGATTACCATGAGAGATAATTCTACTGTATCTTCAGTTTCTAATGCGTCTCACATTGATGGACCAATAGAAAAGATAGGTAATGATGCTTTTGTTTTCCCGGTTGGAGATAGTAGTTTATATCGTCCAATTTCCATCTCAAATCCATCAAGTGGGTCAGCAAGATTCAGAGCTGAATATGTAAATGACGACCCGCATCCAACTTATGACCATTTATCAAAAGACCCTAGTATTCATCACATCTCAAGTTGTGAGCATTGGTTTTTAGACCGCATTGCATCCACTAATAATGTATTTGTAACACTAAGTTTTGACAATGTAATCAGTTGTGGAGTGGATGATTTAAGTGAATTGCTGGTCGCAAGATGGGATGGTACTACTTGGAAAGATCACGGACAATCTTCAACAACAGGAACAACTGCATCAGGTACAGTAACTTCTTTAGCAGCAGTAACGAACTTTAGTCCGTTCACTCTTGCCTCAACAACTGGCAACAATCCATTACCGGTTGAATTACTAGACTTTACCGCAACCTTAAACAAAGACGTTGTAAACTTAGATTGGTCAACTTCTTCTGAAACTGATAATGATTACTTTAACCTAGAAAAAAGCGCTGACGGTATCACCTGGGAAACTATTGCGAAAATTGATGGGGCCGGAACGTCAACAACGTTAACGAATTATGCTTACCCTGATAAATACCCATATTTAGGCATCAATTATTATCGACTTAAGCAAGTAGACTTCAATGGTGAGTATGAGTACTCTCCACTCCAATCAGTAAACTATGAATTAGGAACTTCAGATGATTTAAGCATTTACCCTAACCCAACAAACGATATCGTTTATATTTTAGGAGATGCGAATAAACTAGAAACGATTGAAATTTACAATGCACTTGGACAAAAAGTCAATTCAAGTATTATTGTAAGTGGCCAGAAAGCCACTATTGATCTGAGTCATTATGAAGCAGGTGTATATTACCTGAAAACTCCTTATTCAATAGATAAAATCATTAAGCAATAAAAAAAGGGCTTGGAATTATCCAAGCCCTTTTCATTTATTAAAATCTTAATTAGTGGTTTACAAACTTCACTGTCTTTGTAAAACCAGTTTCTGTTTGAACAGAAACAAAATAAATTCCTTTTTGCAATCCAGAAAAATCAAAACTTGTTCCGTTTTTCTCTGCTGTTATTTGCTGACCAGATAAGTTATAGATTGTTAAATTGTAGTTTAATCCAGTTGAAATAATTTCAATGTTTGAATTGGTCATTACAAACTGAAAAGCATCTGCTTCATCAATTCCTGAAGGAGCAGTTACTACCACTTGAACTTCATTAGAGTTCATTGGTGTTCCGCTAAATGTACTTTCGCAAATCACGTAATACGTTCCAGCTGATGCAAAATTAGGAGTGTAAGAAGTACCCGTTTCTGCCGGAGAAAAAGGCATATATCCTGAACCTGAAGTTGTTGAATACATCCATTCTCTAGAATCTGCTGCTGAAGGAGATTCAGAAGCAGTTAAAGTTGTTCCGTTTGCACCTTCTAATATATTTTGCGTAGTTGTTGGTGCTATCGAAACTGAAGATCCAGAATTCAATACGGCATCAATTTTAAAGTTATTCAGTTGCAAAGAAGATGGAGACCCCCATGTTCCTACTACCTTTATTTTAAGGTAAAATGTAGATGTTACTGGATCATGTGTTGGAATAATTAAAGTTTGATTTACGAATCCAGTACCATGAGTCTGTGAACCAATTTGAGTATAAGAAACGTTATCCGTGCTATACTCAACAGAAACGGTTGAATTCGCACAAGTTGCGCTCAAATAAATATCAATATCATTTGAGTTAATTGTAAATTGTCTATAAGTCTCAACAGAATAAGCTTGACCGTTGGTTCCGCTAAACGTATAAATATCGGCACCATTCACGCTACTGGCATTAACACCTGTTTCTATTGGTGTGGACCATCCTGTCCATGGATCTCCGTATGTTTGACCAGTTGTGTATTCTGTGGTTTGCGCAAAGGACATTCCTAAAAAGCAAACACTTAAAAAAGTAAAAATTTTCTTCATAGCTGTTTTTTTGTTTTCCCCTAAGATAATCAAACGAAATGAAGTTGAAATAAAATAAACTTTCAATTATTTTTGAAAGTTCTAAAAATAGTTATACATTTGAAATATGAAATTGCAAGAAGCGAAAATGGAATTTATACAAACATGGGGCTCAATAGGGAGTGCTTGGGGGATTCCGCGTTCAATGGCGCAAATTCATGCATTGCTTTTATCAAGTAAAGAAGCCATGAGCACCGAAGAAGTTATGGAAATGATAAAGATTTCTAGAGGAAATGTTAACATTAACATGCGTGAATTGATAAACTGGAATCTGGTAGCAAAGCAAAACAAATTGGGAGAACGAAAAGAGTTTTTCACGGCCAATCATGATATCATGACCATGGCTCAAAACATTGTTCAGGAACGTAAAAAAAGAGAATTACAGCCGGTATTAGAGTTGTTAGACCGACTAAAATCAGATAAAATTGAGGGAAGCGAAGCGGAAGTTGAGCACTTTCAAAAATTAATGACAGAGTTAGAAGATTTTATTAAACAGCTAGATCAACTATCTGAAATCTGGTTAAAACTTAAAGACAATTTCTTCTTTAAAAAGATGATTAAAACAGTGAGCTAAAAAAATTTAACCAAAACTTTCAATTATTTCTAAAACTTTAGTTATGTTAAAAAATATAGAATATATCGAGATCAACAAAAGCAAAGTCATGCTAAGTACGTTATTTGTTCCACTAGCAGCACCTATTTTTCTAATTTTCTTAACGCTATTCAGAGACGCTGGAACGGACCATATTTTTTTTGGCGAAATGGTCGGGGTCTTTTTCTTATCACTTTTATACGGGGTCATATTTTGGCTACCAACCATTATTGTCATTTTGCTTTTAGAGTTTGTCTTTATTAGAAAATCTACAAATGAAACCGGCGTATGCATTGTTTTATTCATTGAAGGAGTCATTGCATTCGTCAGTATTTGGGGGCTATTTGGGTTTAGCTTTAGGCTAGATATGGAGCTGCCTTTTGCATTAGGCTTAAGCATTATTCTACCTCAAATGTTCAGATGGATTTACCTAAAAAGAAGAAACCGCATGTTTAATTCTGCTAAAACGACAACAATAGATCAACTATGAATCTGAACATTCTGACATATGCGATTTTCTTTAGCGTAATTAGTTTTATTACGATTAAAGTAGGATGGGTGTTCTACAAAAACGGCGAACATTTCATCCATAATCTAATGCCAGAAGATCCGCATTTAGTGCAATCTATCAATAAGTTAATGTTGGTTGGATATTATTTACTCAACATTGGCTATGCCGCAGTTATTTTATCCATGTGGGAAACCATCACTACGATAGAACAAATGATTAGAGTGCTTTCTGAAAAATCTGGTATTATAATTATTGGTCTTGGCCTCATGCACTTTTTCAACCTATTGTGGTTAAACCTCATACCTAAAATTAAAAAGTCACTTAAAATAAGTAAAACTAAAATCTAGAATTATGGAAAATCAAATGATTATCACCGCCTATCTTATCTACTTACCCATTGCTATTACACTTACGCTATTCGTTGCCAGAATCTTATTTAAAAATGGTAAAGTGTTTATGTTGGATATCTTCAGAGGAAGAACAGAAATAGCTTTTGCTACCAATAAATTATTTGAAGTTGGTTTCTATCTATTGAATGTTGGATTTGCCCTTCTAATTTTAAGAATCAGTGGATTTTTAACCGGACCTCAAGAGGTTATTGAAATATTGAGTTTAAAACTAGGAGGATTCTCAATTTATCTCGGATTTATGCTCCTTTTAAATCTATTCTTCTTTTTCAGAGGTAAACGAAAAGCGAAAGAAATGAGCCAAAAAGAAGACTATATCAAATGGCGTAACCAAGGAAGATTGACCGCTAATCCTAACAATGATTAAGTATAAACTTAAACGCTAATGTTATGAAAACAATAGTTTTAGAAACGACCGTAAACGCACCAATTCATAGGGTGTTTGACTTGGCTAGAAGTATTGACCTGCATCAAATTACAGCAAGCCATACAAATGAAAAAGCCGTAGCAGGCAGAACTCACGGGCTGATTAATGAATATGAAACAGTCACTTGGAGAGCCAAACATTTAGGTATTGTTCAACACTTAACTTCGGTTATAACCAAAATGGAAGGGCCTTACTTTTTTGAAGACCAAATGCTAAAAGGACCCTTTAAGAAAATCTTACATAAACATTACTTTTGGTTGAAAAATGGCAAGACCGTGATGAAAGATGTGTTTGAATTTCAATCTCCAATGGGATGTATTGGAAGATTAATTGACAAACTTTACCTGAGCAAATACCTTGAACGATTTATTTTACAACGCAACATTAAAATCAAGGATTTTGCTGAAAACGAAGACAAATGGATGCAAGTACTGAACATATACTAATAGCTGGTGGATCGGGCTTTCTAGGTCAAGAACTGGCGACCTATTTCATTCAACAAGGCAAAGAAGTAAAGATCTTGTCTCGCCGCATAGAAAAGGATAAAGTTGGAACATTTGTGAAATGGGATGCCCAGAATTTGGGTGATTGGGTAGCTGAAATTGAATGGGCAGATGTGCTGATTAATTTAACTGGGAAATCTGTCAACTGCAGATATACGGAGCAAGCGAAGCAAGAGATTTTATCTTCAAGAATAGAAAGCACACAAGTGCTTTGCAAAGCACTTTCTCAAGCCACTAACCCACCCCATATCTGGATTAACTCCAGCAGTGCATCTACCTATATTCATTCTGAAAGCCAACAAATGACTGAAGATGAAGGAATAATTGGTGACGATTTTAGCATGAATGTTTGCAAAGCCTGGGAAGCTGAATTTTTCAAATGCAACCTAAATCATACACGCCGAGTGGCCACAAGAACTTCAATCGTTCTAGGTAAATCTGGAGGAGCGTATCCCATTATGACGCGGTTAGTCAAATGCTTTTTAGGAGGACGCCAAGGCAACGGCCAACAATTTATCAGTTGGATTCATGTTGAAGATTTTTGCAGGGCCATGGATTTCATCATTGATAATCCTGCAATTGTAGGACCAGTAAATGTTACGAGCCCCACCCCTGTTCGAAATTCAGAGTTTATGCGCCTTTTAAGAAAACGTCACAAGCGACCTTTTGGATTATCTCAATCTAGATCTTTACTTGAATTTGGAGCTAAAATCATAGGAACTGAAACAGAGATGGTTATGAAAAGTAGAAACGTCATTCCTGAAAGGTTAACAGAAAATGATTTTTCTTTTAAATTTTCAAACTTAGACTTGACTTTTAAATCATTATAATATAATTTAGGCGCATGCCTTTCGATTCTTATATCGATTATACGAAATATCCTCGTTTCCACGCTAAGTCTCCTAACCAATGGTATGAGGAAGGATTTTTCTTTGCTGATGGCAAATTCTATTTTTATTATGACGATCGTCATGACAACAATTATGAAGTCAATGTAATTGCCGAATCTTTTACAGAGTTCGAAGAGTATTGCGAAGATGCTTCATTAGATATTCCAGATTCATTTTTAGACGCTATAGGCGAAGGATAGGGTTGATTCTTGGTTCTTGGTTCCATCCTTCACTAAGTTACGGATGACAAGCTTGGTTCTTGGTTCTTATCCTGGTGGTATATTACCGCTGACCGAGCGGCTTGTGCTGACCGCGTGTTGCCTGAGCTTTAGCGGTGGCACAGCGCAGCCGAAGTAAGCCGAGGTGGAGGTTCTCATAGGTCTTGTCCTAGAGGTATATTACCGCTGACCGAGCGGAGCCGAGGTGGAGGTTATGTGACTCCCGCTCAGTGTAACTGCTTAAATTGGATATTCGCTTTTTATAAGCGAATTCCAATTACACTTCGACACCCGCTCAGTGTAAACTGCTTAAATTGGATATTCGCTTTTTATAAGCGAATTCCAATTACGCAAATATCATCAATTTGCTCTAGGTCGCCTTTCCATGATTTGAGGGCGTGATCTAACGCTATCTCTTGATCTTGAGGTGAACGTTCAGCATGCTTTTCTAAAAGCTCTTTAAATCGCTTATACATGAACTTCTTCTGTTTAGGTCCGCCAAATTGATCAGGCATTCCGTCTGTGAACAAGTATATATTATCTCCTTTAGAAACATCCACCGCATGCGTTGTGAAATCTTCTGTTTTATAGAATCTGGCAACGGGTTGTTTATCCGCTTTGATTTCTTGCAGTGTTCCGTTTTTGAAGAAATACAACGAGTTGTTCGCGCCGGCATATTGCAACTCACCTGTTTTTCTGTCTATCCTGCATAAACAAATATCCATCCCATCATACAACACCTTATTTCCTTCTTCAAAAGTTTCAATGACTATTTCTCTACTTTTTCCTAAAATTTTACCAGGATCTATTAATCCAAACTCTTTTAACGACCGATTTAAAGCAGATGAACAAGCAACCGAAACCATTGCTCCAGGAACACCATGCCCAGTACAATCTGCTACTGCAACAAAGTTGTATTGCTCTGTTTGTACCATCCAATAAAAATCACCTGCAACAATGTCTTTCGGTCTATAAAACACAAATGAATTTGGAAAGGCCTTGAGAATCTTCTTATCATCAGGCATAATAGCCGATTGAATTCGCTTAGCATAATTGATGCTATCGGTGATCTCTTTATTTTTAGTATCCGTCTCAAATTTCGCTTGACGTAAGGCTTTCTTGAAGGCATCATTCTTTCTCACGTAAACGTAAACCGCGTATCCAGCTAAAGCTAAAAGTGCACAGGTCAACAAACAAAACAATAAAATATGGGTATGTGTAGCGCCCCTTTGCTCTTCTGCAAATGCAATTTTTTCTTCAAGATTTACTTTTTCAGCCGCCTCTAAGGTCTCTACAACTTCTGAGATCTCATCCATTATGTGTTTATCAGCTTGGATGAGTTCTAACTCTTTCATTTTTAAGGCTACTTCATATTCAGTTTCCTTTTTTCTAAGTGACTCAAGCTCTTTATCTATTCTGTTGATTGAAGATTCAACTACTTCTTCTACGTCTTCTTGTGAAAGTGTATCTGAGACTTCAGACACCTCATTTACTTGATTTTTTTCTTCTTCTTTTTTCTTTTTACGATTCCCGAATAAACGATCAAAGAATTTCTTCTTTCCTCCAGATTCGTCTACATTCTCTGTAACTACAGGCGTATTGTCTTCTCCTTCATTTGTCGTATTATTCTCAACTGTATTTGATTCGTTGATATTGGCATCTTCTACTTTTGCCAAAACTTTATCTAGAATTAAATCTGCTGAACGTTGACTTTGAACGACCAATAGCTCATCTAAAATTTCAAATTTTGTAACAACTAATGAATCAATTTTCGGTAGACCTTTCTCTAATTCAGAACCAGGTTCGACCGTCTCTCTTAATTCTAGGATTTTTTGATTAACCGCGTTTAATTGGATGTTATAATCGTCTAAATAGTCTTCGTTTTTAGTTAACCCGTATGACTTTACACTACTTTCGGCATCAGAAATATCCGCCATCATGCCTTTTAGCAACACCAAGTTTTCATCAATCTCTGACTCTTCTGAAATCTCTTCTACAATTGACTGAAGCGAATTATTTACAAAAACAGCACTAAGAATAGCGATAAACAATACCGCCACTAGCATAATCAATACCTTCTTTTGAAAAGTCAGTTGTTTCATAATAATCCGCCTCAAAATCAGAGATTTGCACTTACTTGATTGCGTTTACAAAGGTAATAGATTAGTTCGGCTTAAACTAAAAAACAGACAACTTACTTGTGGTGAATTCTCCTTTATAGCGCATCTTCACTAGGTAAATCCCAGCGGGAATAGCAGGAAGATTTATACTTCCAGAAGATCCTTCATATTCCAACACCAATTGTCCAGAAAGGTCAAACAATTTTAATTTATACGGCTCTCCACCCAACTTAGAAAAGTTTATTGCATGCTCCAGCACATTGTAGTAAACACCAGGGAAATCAACTTTTTCTTTTTTAATATTTGCTGTTTCATCTAATACCACATCCATAATTACAGGAAGATGATCAGAAGCATAATACAACGCATTAATCACAGAGTCAGGAGCAGCTGAATTAAATCCATCATTAATATTATCATTAAAATGATTACCGTCTTGACCCAAGGCTTGGTACGAATTATTGATGTATTTAACGCCGTTATCACTGTCCAAAACATCTTCAGAAACAAAAATCAAATCAAATCGATCATCCATTCCTCCGCCTGCTCCACCTTGTAAGCCTCCTGTTCGTGTGCTTTGCGTATGGATATCGGCATAGTTCCAATCACCTGACCAATTTGCCGCCACATCAATAGGATCAAAAAGCGGAACCGAACCCGTGTTTTTCATGGTTAATATCGCTGATTCAAATCCAGAATAAACGTTCATGTCACCACCAATAAATACATTTTCAATCTGATTTGCAATTGAATTCATATAGAACTTAGCTTGTTGGATTTCGGTATTTCTTTGCTGATAATCTGACGATCCAGCTTTAAGATGACAGGCAAAAAAATTTAAATAAATCGTATCCGATTGTGCTGTTAAATTTGGAGCCTTATAGTACAACACATAAGTATTGATGTCCCTAAGCACAGTACCAATCTCTTCTTGAGAGATAAATCCTAACTTATCGGCATTATAAAACAGAAGATTATTGGTGAAGGTTCCGCCATCTACAAAAGCAACCCGTTGGTAGTTGGTTTGCCCGTTCACGTTCAAAGCCTCATTCAAGATCATGTCTCCCCCGGCTTCCGTTTCTAATTCGCATACCACGTATACGTCAGGCTTAGCATAAGTTAAAATAGTTCTTAAAGTATCTATCCTGTTTGAACCTGCAGAAGGGAAATTCAAGATGTTGTGATACATTACTCTCAATGAATCTTGAGAAAAGGCCATAGACGACAATCCGACCAGTAATATGAGCAAATGTTTTTTCATGTAGTGAGAACAAAGATAGGGAAAGAAAGGTTTAACCTAACCTTTTCTTAAACGCCATGTAGGGAATTAATCCACCCAATAAAACGGCTGCGATATCTGCCACCATAAACCAGGTTTGATGCGGTAACATGAATAAGTTTCCAAGTGTTAAAAGCATAAATAACCCGCCTACTATATAAGCAGCTGAAAGTTCTTTTAGAATTCTTAGACTGATGGATACACCAACAAACATTCCTAACAAATGCCCAAGGGCAACAATTAACAATGAACCGGTAGGCGCTTTTTTTAATAAGGCTGCCATTTGCTCATAGTTATTTGGGTCAACATTTTCTGGCAATGGGTATAACTTATGTGAGATGATTTCAATTACGATTACAACGCAGAATGCTGCCGAGAGTCCTGCCAGTATGGCCCAGAGTTTTTTCATAGTTTAAAGGTAGGTTTTTCGTTGCGAGAAGACAAATGAGGGTTTTTTGTTTTTCCATCCTTCACTGCGTTTCTGTTGGCGAGTGTAATGATGTTGAATCGTAACTATCCTCCCCCTTAATCCCCCTCCAAAGGGGGAATGTTATATTTCAAGCCGCTGACCGAGCGTAGTCGAGGTGGAGGTGTAAGTGTTATCCGGGGTTGAAACTGGAGACTCGAAACTCGTCAAGATGACAAATGGCGTTTTTTGTTTATCGAATATAAGCAGATTGTCTCTTGTCTCTTGTCTCTTGTCTCTAAAAAGAAAACCTTTATCTTTAAAAAAAGTAGTGGTATGAAAAAAGTAACTGGAATTGGGGGCATCTTCTTTAAGTGTGAGGATCCGAAGAAAATGAATGATTGGTATGCTAAAAACTTAGGTTTAGTGACGAATGATTACGGTTCACTGTTCGAGTTTAGGAATACACATAAACCTGAAGAGATTAATTACTTGCAGTGGAGCACCATGAAAAATGACTCTAATTATTTTGAGCCTTCAGATGCTAAATTCATGATCAATTATCGTGTTGAAGATTTAGTGGGATTAGAAAAAGAATTGCGTAAAGATGGCGTGACGATTTGTGATAAAATAGAAGAGTTCGAATACGGAAAGTTCTTGCACATATTAGATCCTGAAGGAAATAAAATTGAATTATGGGAGCCAATTGATGCTCCGTTTACGCCTGAAAAACCTGGTGAAACGACTTGTTAAAGCACAAAAATGGCGTCCACTAAATGAACGCCTTTAAAAATAAGTTGACCTTTTTTATTTCAGGAAGTAATAGATTCTTGTCAACACTTCATCCATGCTTTCAACAGTTGTTGGATCAGTAACAAACTCTTCCATCACGATAGAATATTCTAATCCATTTTCTTTGGCATAGGCATCTATCTGCATGTGTGCGTCATAGTTCTCATCATATTCGCCATAATAATCTACTACCAAGGCTTGACATGCTGGAATCGTATAAGGAAGAACCATTCCTTTTCCAGGTGTTGAATTATCTGCTACTGGAAAAGCAGGCATTAAAACAGCCATTTCTGTTTCTTCATTCCATTCAAAACAAATACTCACTGGCATTCCTGACATTTCAATTTGATTTTCACCACAGAACATTCCTAATTGACCGTAATTGCTTGCAAAAAACGCCGAGTCAACTCCTGAAAAAGGAACTTCATTGTGAATGCTGTAATATTTAGTCTCTGGGAAGTCAATTGTTCTGATTTCGTAAATAGCAGCATCAAGTTCTGCTTGTTTTGCAACAGCAACAGAATCAAGCAACTCTAAGCCTCTCTCAAAGTCTGGCCCTACTTTCGCTTCAATATCAAAAAACATTACCATTGGTCGGAATAAAAACGGAATATCTGCTCCATCATACCACGTTACTGTAGTCGATTCCTCTCCTGCTTTTAAATCAATCCCACCTTGAGAGGTCATATCCATATCGTCAAAGTGAAGATCATATGTGATTTTTACAAACTCTACTAGCTCTGTCATGGTCATACTTCCTGTTCCAGACAATTCAGGATCACCTGTCCATTCAGTTTTAGACCCTACAGTTCCGGGCTCACCGGTTCTCACACTTGTCATGGTTGAATCTTTTTCTCCCCAAGGAGACCAAGCATCCCAATTTTCAAAAATGGAAATTTGTTCAAAAATCACCTCTGGTGAAGCAGCAATATCTCTCGATCTTTCTACTCGGTAACTGCTTGGGGCAAAAATTGCAACTATTAAATATATCGCGGCTAAAACTCCGACTAATTTTAATAGTCTAAAAATCCATTTTTTCATAATTCTTATTCATTTCTATCTGTTGGTACAGACGCAACATTATTATTTCCATCTACTACGATCTCATACTCCCAACATTCCTCCATTACAACTGACAATTCCACGTCAGACATATTACCTATACTTATCGTATAGTCAACTTGACCAACCGCAAAACTCTTGTTTTCTGAAGTTTCACCGGGCAAAATATTATTAATATTCACTGTATTACCGCCAGTGGTTTGTATTTGAACTGATACCGATTCGGTTCCGTTATTTACTATTCTAGAAATTGGATCTTCTCCTTTACATTTTTTACAAGACTGAAACCCAATGCTTAAAACTATCGCTACTAAAACTAATCCTACTTTTTTCATAATTTCTCTTTCTTAATAGATAGTTTTTAAATGAATAGGTTGGAACTAAGCTTCGGTATTTGGTCCACCAAAATTCATTGGAATTGGTGTTCCTTGCGGTCCGTGTTCTTTGATTACGCCATGTTGAGCTTCATACTTTTGTACGTTTTCTATCATAGCTTTCATTAATTTTTTAGCGTTATCTGGCGTCATGATGATTCTAGATTTCACTTTACCTTTCGGTACACCAGGCATTAACTGAATATGATCTAAGATAAATTCAGACGGAGAATGTGTAATAATAGTGAGATTTGAATAATCTCCTCCAGCCACTTCTTCTGGTAATTCAATATTAATTTGATTGGGTTGATTCCCTTGGTTGTTATTTTGATCGCTCATAGTTTAGATTTTGGTCCTTCGAGAACCTCAAGGCCCTATTCATATTATTCTGGTGGCTGAGGCCCTCGAAGTCACCAGAAACAAAAAAAGCGCCTCTCGGCAATGCCGAGGGACGCTTTAAAAATATAAAATATATCTTACTTAGCTGTTAACTCTTCGTATTCTTCTTGAGAACCAACAACTACGTTTTGGAATCTTCTAAATCCTGTTCCTGCTGGAATTTTGTGTCCAACAATTACATTTTCTTTAAGTCCCATTAAGTGGTCAACTTTACCATTCAATGCAGCTTCGTTTAATACTTTCGTTGTTTCTTGGAAAGAAGCAGCCGAAATAAATGAACGTGTATGCAATGATGATTTGGTAATACCTTGTAGCATTGGCTCAGAAGTTGCTGGTTCAGCATCTCTAGCTTCAATCAAGGCTTTATCTTTTCTTTTCAAAGTAGAGTTTTCATCTCTTAACTTACGTGCTGAAATGATTTGCCCTGCTTTAATTGAATCAGATTCTCCTGGATCAACAACAACAACTTTTCCGAATAGTGCATCATTTTCTTCAAAGAAGTCTGCTTTGTGTACAGATTGTCCTTCTAGGAATTTAGTATCCCCAGCTTCTTTAATCTCTACTTTAAGCATCATTTGACGAACGATTACCTCAAAGTGTTTGTCATTAATTTTCACCCCTTGTAGACGATATACTTCTTGTACCTCATTTACTAAGTATTCTTGAACGGCAGTTGGCCCTTTAATGTTCAAGATATCTTTAGGAGTGATCGCTCCATCAGAAAGTGATTGACCTGCTCTTACGAAGTCATTCTCTTGAACCAAGATGTGCTTAGAAAGTGGACATAAATATTTACGTACTTCTCCAGTTCTTGATTCGATAATGATTTCACGGTTACCTCTTTTGATTTTACCGTAAGAAACGATACCATCAATTTCAGAAACAACAGAAGGGTTAGAAGGGTTACGTGCCTCAAATAACTCAGTTACTCTTGGTAGACCCCCTGTAATATCCCCAGATTTACCAGCAACTCTTGGAATTTTCACCAAAATCTGACCAGCTTCAATCTTGTCTCCATCATTCACAATAATGTGTGCATTTACAGGTAAGTTATAGGCTTTTTCTTCACCTTTTCCTGCAATTACTTTTACTGTAGGGATGTTCTTTTTATTTCTGTTTTCAGTAATTACTTTTTCAGTAAATCCTGTTTGCTCATCAATCTCTTCACGGTAAGTTTCGTTCTCTACAATGTTTTCGTACTCAATTTTACCTTTAGTTTCAGATAAGATAACGGCGTTATATGGATCCCATTTACAGATAACGTCACCTTTTTCAATTGCTTTACCGTTGGTTGCAATTAAGTGAGATCCGTAAGGAATATTTGCAGTCATCATTACAATCCCTGTTTTAGGATTAGTAATTTTCGCTTCACCAGATCGACCGATAACAACTTCAACTTTATTTCCGTCTTTATCTTTTGTCGAAATCGTTTTTAATTCATCTATTTCTAGATGTCCTCCAAACTTCGCTTTGATGTCCGTTTCATCAGCAATGTTTGATGCTGTACCACCAACGTGGAACGTTCTCAATGTTAACTGTGTACCCGGCTCACCAATTGATTGTGCAGCAATAACACCTACAGCATCACCTTGCACAGCCATTTCTGAACTTGAAAGGTTTCTACCGTAACATTTAGCACAAACTCCACGCTTCATTTCGCAAGTCAATACAGATCTTACTTCTACTTCATCAATGTCAGAAGCTTCGATTTTTCTTGCATAAGGTTCAGTGATTTCTTCACCAGCTGCAATAATTAAATCTTCAGTTCCAGGCATGTAAACGTCAGAAACTGCCGTTCTACCTAGAATTCTGTCATATAATGATTCAACGATATCATCATTTTTCTTTAATGGAGTTACTGTGATTCCTCTAAGGGTTCCACAATCATCTTCATTAATAACAACATCCTGAGCAACGTCAACAAGTCTTCTTGTTAAGTAACCAGCATCCGCCGTTTTAAGGGCAGTATCCGCTAGACCTTTACGCGCACCGTGAGTTGAAATAAAGTACTCTAGTACCGTTAATCCTTCTTTAAAGTTTGAAAGAATTGGATTCTCAATAATATCTTGAGAAGACGCCCCCGACTTTTGCGGTTTTGCCATCAATCCCCTCATTCCTGATAACTGACGAATTTGCTCTTTAGATCCCCTTGCTCCAGAATCCATCATCATAAAGATAGAGTTGAAACCTTGGTTATCCGTTGAGATTCTCTCCATCAATTTAGAAGTTAATCTTGTATTTGTATGTGTCCAGATATCAATGATTTGGTTGTAACGCTCGTTGTTTGTAATTAGACCCATGTTATAGTTCATCATTACTTCATCAACGTCAGCATTTGCTTTGTCAACCATTTCGTCTTTTTCTTTCGGGATAATTACATCATCCAAGTTGAAAGATAGACCACCTTTAAAGGCCATGTGATATCCTAAACCTTTGATATCATCTAAGAACTGAGCAGTACGAGCCGTTCCACAAACCGCTAATACTTTTGAGATAATACCTCTCAATGCCTTCTTAGTTAATACTTCATCAACGTATCCAACCGCTTCAGGAACCAACTCATTGAAAATAACACGTCCACATGTAGTTTCAACGATTCTTGTGATTACTTCACCTTCTTCGTTTACATCTTTCGTTCTTACTTTGATAGCAGCATGAATATCTAAAGCTCCTTCGTTTTTGGCAATAATTACCTCTTCTGGAGAATAGAATGTCATGTCTTCACCTGCAACAACTTCTTCTTTTGTAGATCTTTTCAACTTCGTGATGTAGTACAGACCCAATACCATATCCTGAGAAGGTACAGCAATAGGCGCACCGTTAGCAGAGTTACGGATATTGTGAGAAGAAAGCATTAGCATTTGCGCTTCCAAAATTGCAGCATTACCTAATGGTAAGTGAACTGCCATTTGATCCCCATCAAAATCGGCGTTGAAGGCCGTACAAACTAATGGGTGAAGTCTAATTGCTTTTCCTTCAATTAATTTAGGTTGGAAAGCTTGAATACCTAATCTGTGAAGCGTTGGTGCTCTATTCAGTAACACTGGATGGCCTCTCAATACGTTTTCAAGAATATCCCAAACTATTGGTTCTTTCTTATCAACGATTTTCTTCGCTGATTTTACAGTTTTAACAATTCCTCTTTCAATCAATTTTCTGATTACGAACGGCTTGAATAACTCAGCAGCCATGTTCTTTGGTAAACCGCACTCGTGTAATTTCAAGTTAGGTCCAACAACGATTACAGAACGTGCAGAATAATCAACCCTTTTTCCTAGTAAGTTTTGACGGAAACGTCCTTGCTTACCTTTTAATGAATCAGATAATGATTTTAAAGGTCTGTTTGATTCAGTTTTAACCGCTGAAGATTTTCTTGAGTTATCGAATAAAGAATCGACAGATTCTTGAAGCATACGCTTCTCGTTTCTCAAAATAACTTCAGGAGCTTTAATTTCTAATAATCTCTTAAGACGGTTGTTTCTGATAATAACTCTTCTATAAAGGTCATTTAAATCAGAAGTTGCAAAACGTCCACCATCTAGAGGAACCAATGGTCTTAATTCAGGTGGAATAACTGGAACTACTTTTACAATCATCCACTCAGGACGATTCTCAACTCTTGTATGCGAATCTCTTAAAGATTCAACAACTTGAAGACGCTTTAATGCTTCTTTCTTTCTTTGTTGAGAAGTTTCAGTATTTGCTTTGTGTCTTAAATCAAATGATAAAGAATCAAGTTCTAATCTTGCCAATAAATCATGTAATGCCTCAGCACCCATTTTAGCAATGAACTTATTTGGATCGTTATCGTCCAAATATTGATTCTCTTTTGGCAATTCATCTAAAATATCAAGGTATTCTTCTTCAGTTAAGAAGTCCATGTATTCTAATGATTCACCATCAGCTCTTTCAGCAATACCTTTTTGAATCACAACATATCTTTCATAATAGATAATTTGATCCAATTTCTTAGTAGGTAAACCTAAAAGGTAACCGATTTTGTTAGGTAAAGAACGGAAATACCAGATGTGCGCAACTGGCACAACTAATGAGATATGTCCCATTCTTTCTCTACGAACTTTCTTCTCAGTTACTTCAACACCACAACGGTCACAAACGATTCCTTTATATCGGATTCTTTTGTATTTACCACAATGACATTCGTAATCCTTAACAGGTCCGAAAATTCTTTCACAGAATAAACCATCTCTTTCTGGTTTGTAAGTTCTGTAGTTTATAGTTTCAGGCTTTAAAACCTCACCATGAGACTTTTCAAGAATCATCTCTGGCGAAGCCAAACTGATCGTAATTTTATTAAAACTACTTCTTGGTTTTTGTTCTTTTCTATAAGCCATTTTATATTTTTTTTTGTTGCCTCAGTAAACCGAGACGGTTAAAAATTCTTTTAATTAGTCTAATGTGATGTTCAATCCAAGTCCTGCCAACTCGTTCAACAATACGTTGAATGATTCTGGTATTCCAGGTTCTTGGAAATTTTCACCCTTAACAATAGATTCGTAGGCTTTCGCTCTACCCATCACGTCATCCGACTTAATTGTAAGAATCTCTCTTAAAATATTAGCTGCACCGTAAGCTTCCAGTGCCCAAACTTCCATCTCACCAAAACGCTGACCACCAAACTGTGCTTTACCACCTAATGGTTGTTGTGTAATTAATGAGTAAGGTCCGATTGAACGAGCGTGCATCTTATCATCAACCATGTGTCCTAGTTTCAACATATAGATGATTCCAACTGTTGCTGGTTGATCAAAGTGCTCACCAGTGTTACCATCAATTAGGTAAGTTTTACCAAATTTAGGCACACCTGCTTTATCAGTGTATTCGTTAATTTGTTCGATAGAAGCTCCATCAAAAATTGGTGTAGCAAACTTCACTCCTAGTTCATCTCCTGCCCAACCTAAAACAGTTTCGTAAATCTGTCCAAGGTTCATACGTGAAGGTACCCCTAGTGGGTTCAACACGATATCTACTGGAGTTCCGTCTTCTAAGAACGGCATATCTTCTTGACGAACGATATTAGCAACGATACCTTTGTTACCGTGACGTCCTGCCATCTTATCACCAACTTTCAATTTACGTTTCTTAGCAACATAAACTTTTGCCATTTTCACGATTCCTGTTGGTAACTCATCACCTACAGAGATTTGGAATTTCTTTCTTTTGAATACTCCTAATAAATCGTTTGCTTTGATGTTATAGTTGTGAAGTACTCTTTGAATAAGTTTGTTCACTTTTTCATCAGAAGTCCAGTTGTAAGGATTCACAATTGCAAAATCAACTGTCGATAAATTCTTCGCTGAGAATTTGATTCCTTTCTTTAAGATCTCTTCTTTATAGTTGTTGTAAACACCTGCTGATTTTAAATCTGCAAGAATCACTAATAACTTTTCAATTAGAACACCTTTTAAAACATCTGCTTCCTTATCGTATTCTTCATCTAACTGCGCTAAGATTGGCTTATCTTTCGCTTTTGTTTTTCTGTCTTTAATTGCTCTTGAGAACAACTTCTTATCAACTACAACACCTCTTAAAGAAGGTCCAGCTTTTAATGAAGCATCTTTTACATCACCGGCTTTATCACCGAAGATAGCTCTCAATAGTTTTTCTTCTGGAGAAGGATCTGTTTCACCTTTTGGAGTAATTTTCCCGATTAAGATATCTCCTTCTTTAATATCAGCACCAACTCTAATGATTCCGTTTTCATCTAAGTCTTTAGTAGCCTCTTCAGAAACGTTAGGAATATCAGCAGTTAACTCTTCTAAACCACGTTTCGTATCTCTTACCTCTAGAGCGTACTCATCAATGTGCACAGAAGTAAAGATATCGTTACGAACGATTTTTTCAGAGATTACGATCGCATCCTCAAAGTTATATCCTTGCCAAGGCATGAATGCTACTTTTAAGTTCTGACCTAGTGCTAATTCACCAGCTTGTGTTGCATAACCTTCACATAAAACCTGACCTCTTTCTACTTTGTCACCTTTTGTCACGATAGGACGAAGGTTAATTGTAGTAGACTGGTTCGTTTTTTGGAATTTCGTTAATTGGTAAGTTTTCACATCTCCATCAAAGTTCACCATCTTATCATCTTTAGATAAGTTGTATTTGATTTTGATTTCGTTTGCGTCAACATACTCAACTACACCATCACCTTCAGCATTAATCAATACACGTGAATCACGTGCTACCAATTTCTCGATTCCTGTTCCTACAATTGGAGAATTAGGTTTCAATAATGGTACTGCTTGACGCTGCATGTTAGATCCCATCAGGGCTCTGTTGGCATCATCATGCTCCAAGAATGGAATTGAAGATGCGGCGATAGATGCAATTTGGTTAGTTCCAACATCCACCATTGCGATTTCTTTTGGATCAACAACAGGGAAGTCACCTTCTAACCTTGCTTTAATTTTATCTTTAACAAAGTTTCCTTTATCATCTAGCTCAACACTTGCTTGTGCGATAATTTTGCCTTCTTCTTCTTCAGCTGATTTATAAATCGGCTCATCTTTGAAGTTAACTTTTCCTTTATTTACTTCCCAATAAGGAGTCTCAATAAATCCAAGTTTGTTTACTTTGGCAAATACACAAAGTGAAGAGATTAGACCAATATTCGGTCCCTCTGGTGTTTCAATAGTACAAAGACGCCCGTAGTGTGTGTAGTGAACATCACGCACCTCAAACCCTGCTCTTTCTCTAGATAAACCTCCAGGCCCTAGTGCTGAAAGTCTTCTTTTGTGAGTTACCTCAGATAGTGGATTCGTTTGATCCATGAACTGAGAAAGCTGGTTGGTTCCGAAGAATGAGTTAATTACAGATGATAAAGTCTTCGCGTTAATCAAATCGATTGGCGTAAATACTTCATTATCTCTAACATTCATTCTTTCACGGATTGTTCTAGCCATTCTAGCTAAACCAACACCGAACTGGTTATGTAATTGCTCACCAACCGTTCTAACACGTCTGTTTGATAAGTGATCAATATCATCAATCTCTGCTTTTGCATTGATTAACTCAATTAGGTACTTAACAATTAAAATGATGTCTTGTTTTGTCAATACTTTTTGATCGATATCAGTATCGATACCTAATTTGGTATTGATTCTGAAACGTCCAACTTCACCTAAATCATAACGAGTATCAGAGAAGAATAATTTTTCAAATACACTTCTTGCTGTTTCGAAATCAGGCGGCTCAGCGTTTCTTAATTGACGATAAATATGTTCAACTGCTTCTTTCTCCGAGTTCGAAGTATCTTTTTGCAATGTGTTATAGATGATTGCAAAATCAGCAGAGTTTACGTTTTCTTTGTGAAGGATAATTGTTTTTGAACCAGAATCCAAGATTAATTCTTGGTGTTCTTTTTCAAGGATAGTTTCACGATCTAGAAGTACTTCATTTCTTTCAATCGACACCACTTCTCCTGTATCCTCATCTACGAAATCTTCTACCCAAGTTTTTAAAACTCTTGCAGCTAATTTACGACCCAGTGCATTTTTCAATGCGGCCTTAGTTACTTTAACTTCATCTGCAAGGTCAAAGATTTCTAGAATGTCCTTATCACTTTCGTATCCGATAGCACGGAACAATGTAGTAACAGGTAATTTTTTCTTACGGTCGATATATGCATACATTACTGAATTGATATCAGTTGCAAATTCGATCCATGATCCTTTAAAAGGGATAATTCTAGCTGAATAAAGTTTGGTTCCGTTAGCGTGACGAGACTGACCGAAGAAAACTCCAGGCGATCTGTGTAGCTGAGAAACAATAACTCTTTCAGCACCATTGATAACGAAAGATCCTTTTGGTGTCATATAAGGGATAGTTCCCAAATACACATCTTGTACGATCGTTTCAAAATCCTCATGCTCAGGATCAGTACAATATAATTTCAACTTTGCTTTCAGTGGAACACTGTAAGTCAATCCTCTATCGATACACTCAACGATTGTATATCTAGGAGGGTCAATGAAATAATCTAAGAATTCTAAAACGAACTGATTTCTCGTATCCGTAATAGGGAAATTCTCACTAAACACTTTGAAGAGACCTTCTTCGTTTCTGTTTTCAGGTGTTGTTTCCAACTGAAAGAACTGTCTAAAAGACTCTAACTGTATGTCTAAAAAGTCAGGGTATTCAAATACCTTAGATTGACTTCTGAAGCTAATTCTTTCGGTAATATTATTTGTTGATCCCAAGGCTAAAAAATTTAAGTTATCAAAACGCTTATTTAATCATAAGCAATATAAAACAGGAGTAGGCACATGCCCGAAAGCAGTGCCTATCCTGTGTAAATTAAGTATGTCTTACTTAAGCTCTACTTCAGCTCCTGCCTCTTCTAAAGAAGATTTAAGACCTTCAGCTTCGTCTTTAGAAACAGCTTCTTTAACTGTAGCTGGTGCGCTATCAACTAATTCTTTTGCTTCTTTAAGCCCTTTACCAGTTAATTCTTTAACTAGTTTTACTACAGCTAGTTTAGAACCACCAGCGGCTTTTAAGATTACGTCAAACTCAGTTTGAGCTTCTGCACCAGCGTCACCACCAGCAGCAGGTCCAGCAACAGCAACTGCAGCAGCAGCAGCTGGCTCGATTCCATACTCTTCTTTTAAGATATCAGCTAATTCGTTAACGTCTTTTACTGTTAAATTTACTAGCTCTTCAGCGAATTTTTTTAAATCTGCCATTTTATTTAATTTTAATTTAAGTTAATTGTTTATGCTTCCGTTCTTTCGGAAAGCGTTTTTAAAATACCTGCAATTGTTCCGCCACCAGACTTAAGTCCAGAAATAACGTTTTTAGCAGGCGATTGTAGAAGACCAATGATTTCTCCGATAAGCTCTTCTTTAGATTTGATAGCACTTAGGAATTCTAAGTTATCATCTCCAGTGTAGATAGCTTCTTCGATAAAAGCACCTTTGATAAGTGGTTTATCGTTTTTCTTTCTGAAATCTTTGATCAACTTTGCTGGTGCATTACCAACTTCAGAGAACATAATTGCAGTAGGACCAGCAAGCACTCCGTAAAGTTCTTCATAGTTCTTATCTTCAATTTTCTCCATGGCTTTCTTAAGCAACGTGTTTTTTACAACTCTTAGCTCAATATTTCCTTTGAAGCATTTTTCTCTTAAAGTATTTACAGTTTCTACATTTAAACCTGCAGTATCTGTAAGGTAAAAGACACCCGACTCAGACAATTTGGTTGCCAAATCATCAATGTACTTTGATTTTTCCTCTTTCGTCATAATAGAGTGTTATTTAGCCAGCAAAACTTTTGGTATCGATTTGGATACCAGGAGACATTGTAGAGCTCATACAGATACTCTTAATGTAAACTCCTTTTGCAGCTGTTGGTTTTAATTTAACAATTGATTGAAGTAACTCATTCGCATTTTCTTCGATTTTAGCAGGATCAAAAGATACCTTAGCTACCGCCGAATGAATAATACCGAATTTGTCAACTCTAAAGTCAATTTTACCTGCCTTTACTTCAGTAACCGCTTTACCTATGTCCATAGTAACAGTTCCGGTTTTAGGATTCGGCATAAGACCTCTTGGCCCTAATACTCTACCTAAAGCACCAACTTTACCCATTACAGAAGGCATAGTTACGATCACATCAATATCGGTCCAACCACCTTTGATTTTAGCGATATAATCATCTAAACCAACGTGATCCGCACCTGCAGCTTTAGCTTCTTCTTCTTTGTCAGGAGTACATAACACCAATACTTTGACGTCTTTACCTGTACCATGAGGAAGCGCAACTGTTCCACGTACCATTTGGTTTGCTTTTCTTGGATCAACACCTAATCTAACTGCGATATCAATAGACGCGTCAAATTTTGCGGTTGTGATCTCCTTAACTAAACTACTCGCTTCAGTCAAGGAATAAGCTTTGTCTTGGTCAATCTTAGCCAAGATCTCTTTTCTTTTCTTACTTACTCTTGCCATAGCTTAATTATTTAGATTCAGGAAATGCGCCTTGAACAACGATACCCATACTTCTTGCAGTACCTGCTACCATTTTCATTGCTGATTCAACTTTAAAAGCATTCATATCCTGAATTTTATCTTCAGCGATTGCTCTTACTTGATCCCAAGAAACTTTTGCTACTTTTACTCTATTTGGTTCCGCAGAACCAGACTTCAATTTCGCAGCTTCTAATAATTGTACAGCTACCGGAGGAGTTTTAACGATAAAGTCAAAAGACTTGTCGCCATAAACTGTGATCACTACCGGCAATACTTTTCCAGCTTTCTCTTGGGTTCTCGCATTAAACTGCTTACAGAACTCCATGATGTTTACACCTTTCGCACCTAATGCAGGTCCTACTGGTGGTGCTGGATTAGCTGCTCCACCTTTAATTTGAAGCTTGATTAATCCATCAACTTGTTTTGCCATTTTGCATTGTTTGTGGTAGTACTAGCGTGCGTTAATCGCGGACGGGAAGCATTCAGAACGTCTACGTAGCACTTCTACCTGTTAATAAAACCTTAACTGTTTTTATCGACTTGCATGTAATTTAACTCCAGTGGAGTTTTACGGCCGAATATTTTTACCATCACCTCTAACTTCTTCTTCTCTTCATTAATATTTTCAATCACCCCGTTAAATCCGTTGAATGGACCGTCAATTACTTTAACAGTTTCTCCAACAACATAAGGGATGTTTAATTCTTCTTCTTGCTCAGCTAACTCATCTACTTTACCAAGTATTCTATGAACTTCGCTTTGACGCATTGGCATAGGATCTCCTCCTTTAACTGCCGCCATGAACCCAATTACATTAGGTACACTTTTAATTACGTGTTGTACTTCACCTTCTAATGCAGCTTCGATTAACACGTATCCAGGTAAATAATTTCTTTCCTTGCTGATTTTTTTACCGTTTCTTATTTGGTAAACTTTCTCAGTAGGGATTAGCACTTGTCCAACCAGGTGCTCCAATTTGTGACGTTTAATTTCAAGCTCGATATAATCACGAACTTTCTTTTCTTTACCACCAATTGCTCTTACAACGTACCAACGTTTTTTTACTTCAGCCATTATCCTTGTTTATATACACCCATTAAATCATAGTAAAAACCTAATACCCCAGGCCAGAAACCGAAGTCTGCTGCCCCTGTTGCTTGGTCATACTTTACATTGATTCCGAAAACGTAGTCCATTGCGAATATCATTAAAGCAAAAATTACCGAAGCAACGAGTACTACGATAGAGCTACTTTGAAGTTGTTCCCACGTTGGCCATGTTACTTTGTGTACAAGCTCGTTGTAAGAATCTTCAATATATTGTATAATGTTTGCCACTTTATTTCAATTTTAAATTGTCAAGTAAATGACTTAAGGTTGAGAATAGCTCAACCTTTTATTTCTTTTTTGCACGGGTGGAAGGATTCGAACCCTCATCAACGGTGTTGGAGACCGGCATTCTACCATTGAACTACACCCGTAAAAAGAGAGAAGCCGAAGCTTCTCTCTTGGTATATTATGAGTTTATTACTCGATAATTTCAGTAACCTGACCAGCACCAACTGTTCTACCACCTTCTCTAATTGCAAATCTCAACGATTGGTTGATTGCAACTGGAACGATTAGGTTAACAGTAATAGTTACGTTGTCACCAGGCATTACCATTTCTCTACCATCTTCTAAGATGATTTCACCAGTAACGTCTGTAGTTCTTAAGTAGAACTGTGGTCTATATTTGTTATGGAATGGAGTGTGACGTCCACCTTCTTCTTTTTTCAAGATATAAACCTCAGCTTTAAATTTAGAGTGAGGCTTAATAGAACCAGGCTTAGCGATAACCATACCTCTTCTGATTTCAGACTTCTCAATTCCTCTTAATAAAAGACCAACGTTATCTCCAGCTTCACCTCTATCTAGGATCTTTCTGAACATCTCAACACCTGTAACAGTTGATTTTAATTTCTCATCACCCATTCCGATAATGTCAACTTCTTCACCAGAGTTAATTACACCAGTTTCGATTTTCCCTGTAGCAACAGTACCACGTCCAGTAATAGAGAATACATCCTCAACTGGCATTAAGAAATCTTTATCAACTTCTCTAGTAGGTAATTCGATCCAAGAATCAACGTTAGACATTAATTCAGTAATAGTAGCTTCCCACTTAGCTTCACCGTTTAATCCACCTAAAGCAGATCCAGCGATAACTGGTGTGTTGTCACCATCATATTCGTAGAACGATAATAAATCTCTGATTTCCATTTCAACAAGCTCTAATAACTCTTCGTCATCAACCATGTCTACTTTGTTCATGAATACAACCATTCTAGGAACCCCAACTTGTCTTCCCAAAAGGATGTGCTCTCTAGTTTGTGGCATAGGACCATCAGTAGCCGCAACTACTAAGATAGCACCGTCCATTTGAGCAGCACCTGTTACCATGTTCTTTACGTAATCGGCGTGACCTGGACAATCTACGTGAGCGTAGTGTCTTGAATCAGTTTCATACTCAACATGTGAAGTATTAATAGTAATACCTCTTTCTTTTTCTTCTGGAGCGTTATCGATAGTATCGAAATCTCTTACCTCTGCACCACCAGCTTTACCTAATACAACAGTAATAGCAGCAGTCAAAGTAGTTTTTCCATGATCAACGTGTCCAATAGTCCCAATGTTCACGTGTGGTTTGGAACGGTCAAATGTTTCCTTAGCCATAATCTACAATTGTTTACTTATTTATTATTTATTTATCAAATTATATAAACATCAAAACACACCTTAAAAAAGTGTGTACTTATCCTGTTGAGCGATTGACGACTTTTAATCGTTATTAAAAGTTTCTCGCAATTACTCTACTTTTAGTGTTTTCTTCTTCTACAATCCTCTTCATTCACCAAAGTTCACTAGTGACGCTATCTTTCTGCGTCAGGGAATCAAGCCCAATCAAATCACTCTCTCTTATCGAGCCAATGACGAGAATTGAACTCGTGACCTCTTCCTTACCAAGGAAACGCTCTACCCCTGAGCTACACCGGCACTAGTTCTTTTTATTTTAATTGTCTCGTTTGACAACCTTCGAAAATGCGTTCACATCTCCAATTCTTTTTTGAGCGGGAGACGAGACTCGAACTCGCGACCCTCAGCTTGGAAGGCTGACGCTCTACCAACTGAGCTACTCCCGCTTAAAAATTTAGTATTGTGGGGAGAGCAGGATTCGAACCTACGAAGACATAAGTCAGCAGAGTTACAGTCTGCCCCAGTTGGCCGCTTTGGTATCTCCCCAATAATACTATAAAATGGAGCCTCTGGAGGGACTCGAACCCACGACCTGCTGATTACAAATCAGCTGCTCTAGCCAGCTGAGCTACAGAGGCAAAATCTCCTATTAAAAGAACTAAAAAACTCCCGCCTTTTTCAAAACGGGAGTGCAAATATATGAAACTAATTTCTGTTGACAAAAAAAATAATTGTAATTTTTTTTGAAAAAATTTAGTTATTTACCTAACATCTTCTTTTTCAGGTTTTCATCTGCCGGGTCATCACATAACCAAACGCCAAATAAAGCCTTTTTAAAGTCTAATCCTTCAACTGTTACCAGTGCTTTACCATTCTTTTGAAGAGTTGTTCCTTTACCAGGTTGATAAATTAAGTCAAAAACATCTCCATCTACTACATCAGCAGCGAATCCTTTTTTGATTAACGTTTCAAGTCGCTCTTGAATAGGTGCCATTTTTCCTCCAGTCGATTTCTCCATACCTTCTCTAACTGCACCTTCTAATTTTGAATTTGAAACCATCCCTGAGATGATTCTTAATTTAACAGCCATAGCTTCATCTGCGTTGATGATTGTATTGGCATCAGAAGACTTGTTTGTCACGTATAATACACCAACATAAAGATCCATCCATAATTTCTCACGAATACCTCCACCATTCATTTTCAAGTACTCACCATCTACCTTCATTAATTTAGGCATAGCGATACCACCAATTTCAACCTGGGCAACTGCAGCATTTGATAAAAATAAAGCCACTGTTAACATTGCTAATAATTTAAATTTCATAATTTCTTTTTCTACTTGATTTACAATTTCTATTCCAAAAAAAATCCTCTAGTGATTTACTAGAGGACTAATTTACATATATTTTAGTTTAGTTTCTTGGCTTTTTGTTTTTTTACCTGTTTTCGCAGGGCTTCACAAGCTAGATCTGCGGCTTCTTCAAAACTTGAACATTGCTTTTTAGCGAACAGCTCTTTACCGGGGATTAATAATTTTATCTCTGCGACTTTATTCGCAATTTTATTCGATTGGTCTAATCTTAAGTAAACTTCACCTGAAATGATGTTATCAAAGAACAACTCTAGTTTTGTCACTTTCCCATTTACAAAATCTACCAGTTTGCGGTCTGCATCAAAGTGAATTGCGTGAACATTTAAATCCATAATACTTTCAGTTTTAAGTCTCTTCTAGAGAGATACGCCCCGAGGGTGCGCTTGTTCATAAATTGTTTTAATTTGCTTGAACGAATTGTGAGTGTAAATTTGAGTTGCTGACAAGTCTGCGTGCCCAAGAAGCTTCTTTATCGACTCTAAAGAAGCTCCGTTGTTTAACATGTGTGTTGCAAATGTATGACGCAAGACATGTGGACTCTTTTTACTCAGGTTCGTTGCCTTTCCAAGGTAATAATTTACCTTATCATAAACAAGCTTTGGATATAGTTTTTTACCGCCTTTAGTAATCATTAACAAATCTGAATTCAGACCTAAATCGATTTTAAATTGCTGGAATTTTACTATTAACTGAAATAATTTATTTGTGATTGGAATTATTCTTTCTTTGTTTCTTTTTCCTAATACTTTAATTTGAGCAGATGTAATATTGTTTTCCTTTAGATTAATCAATTCAGACAACCTGATTCCGGTTTGATAAAAAAGCTCTAGAATTAATTCGTCTTGAGAACGGGTGAAGTCATCTTTTACTTCTTGAAAAATTTTTTCATCCCACAATTGTTGTTCAGGCACAAATTGAGGCAATACTTTTTTTTGTTTTAAACTTGTGAGTTTTTGTGCGGGATTTGAACTCAAATGTCCTTGTTGTCTTAAAAACTTGAAAAAGGACTTCGCAGACGATAATTTCCTGTTAATTGAGGAGTTTTCTAAGCCTAACTCTACCAACTGTACTAAATACCCTCTTAATTGTCTATGATTGACTTCTTGAAGCTCTTTGTCTTCTGTGATCGCTAATATTTCAAAAAGCTGCTCTATATCTTTCATATAGGCCACTACCGTGTGTTCAGAGAATCGCTTCTCTGTCAGTAAATAGCTATTAAAATCATCTTTATAAGACATAAAAAAAGAGTATAGGAAACCTATACTCTTTCAACGTATTTTGTAAGAAAATGTTACTAATTACATTTCCATTTGCTGCATTCTTTGCTTGTAAGCAGCTTTAAGCTTCATTTGTCTATTAGTGACAGAAGGTTTAGTAAACTGTTGTCTATCTCTCAAATCTCTTAAGATACCAGTTCTTTCGAATTTCTTCTTATATCTTTTAAGCGCTCTCTCAATGTTTTCGCCTTCTTTTAATGGAATTATTAACATATTCTTTTTATTTCTTAATCAAAATTGGATGGCAAAGATATACCATTTTTATTATTAACACAATAATTATCTGAATAATTCTCTAGAAATTACCAATTTCTGGATTTCTGAAGTTCCTTCACCAATTGTACAAAGCTTTGAATCTCGGTAAAACTTCTCTGCTGGGAAGTCTTTTGTATATCCGTAACCACCAAATATTTGTACACAATCTGTTGATACTTCAACTGAAATTTCAGAAGCGTAGTACTTAGCCATTGCAGATTCTTTCGTCATTTTCTCACCTCTGTTTTTCAAATCAGCTGCTTGTAGTAATAGCAATTCAGCTGCTTTTACTTTAGTTGCCATATCTGCTAATTTGAAGGCAATTCCTTGAAATTTTGAAATTGATTGTCCAAACTGCTCTCTTTCTTTAGAGTACTTTAATGCTGCTTTATAAGCGCCAGTTGCAATTCCTAAGGCTAGAGCTCCAATAGAAATTCTACCACCATCTAATACTTTCATGGCTTGAACAAATCCTTTTCCTTCTTCGCCTATTAATTGATCTTTGTGCACTCTGCAGTTATCAAATATTAACTCAGCTGTTTCTGAGGCACGCATTCCAAGTTTATTTTCTTTCTTTCCAGAACTGAACCCGGGAGTTCCTTTTTCGATAATGAAAGCTGACATTCCGTGAGAATCTCCTTTTTCACCTGTTCTAACAATTACTACTGCAACATCACCTGAAATTGCGTGCGTTATAAAGTTTTTAGAGCCATTGATCACATAATGATCACCATCCTTAACAGCTGTAGTTGCCATTCCACCTGCATCCGAACCTGTTCCAGTTTCAGTCAACCCCCATGCCCCGATAAACTCAGCAGAAGCTAGTTTCGGCAAATATTTTCTTTTTTGCTCTTCAGAACCATGATATAAGATGTGCCCTGTACAAAGTGAATTGTGAGCAGCAACTGATAAACCAATTGAACCACAAACTTGTGCTATTTCTGTAATTACTGTGATGTACTCATTGTAACCGAAACCACTTCCTCCGTACTCTTCAGGAACTAAAACGCCCATTAATCCCAACTCTCCTAGTCTTTTAAACAAAGGCACTGGGAACTCTTGAGATTCATCCCACTCCATCATTTTTGGTCTGATTTCTTTTTCAGCGAAATCACGCACCATTTGCTTAATCATTGTTTGGTTTTCGTTTTCTACAATTTCCATTTCTATGTAATATAATACTGTTATTTTCTATCCCAGACTATGCTAATCTACTAATCGACTAGGCTATCCTTAAAGTTAAGCGGTCATGCCACTTTTAATAATCTACTAAAGTAGTAATATTTTCTGAGTAATTTGCTAAGATGTCTCTCCCACTAAGGAAGCCAAGCTCAATTAAAAAATTGAATCCTGCAATTTTACCACCTTGTTTCGTTATTAATTCTGCCGCAGCTGAAGCCGAACCGCCTGTCGCCAATAAATCATCATGAATTAAAATTTTCTGACCTGGTGAAACAGCATCAGTATGCATTTCGATTTCAGCAGTTCCGTATTCTAAATCGTATTTATGCGAAACAGTATGATAAGGCAGTTTTCCTTTTTTACGGATTAAAATAAACGGTAAACCCAATGTCATAGCCACAGCTGGACCTAGTAAAAAACCTCTACTTTCAATTCCGGCGATTGCATCAACGTCAAGTCCTTTAATTTTCTCCACTAAATCGTCATGAATCTCTTTAATCAACGCTGCATCTTTGAATAAGGTGGTGATGTCTTTAAAAACTATTCCCTCTTTTGGAAAATCAGGAACATCTCTTACTATTCCCTTAACTTTTTGCTCTAAACTCATATCATTCGTAGGAAACATACGCCTCCATTTTTTCTAATTCTGCTTTACCGACAACATTGTCGTCTACTAAAAAAGACAAGGAGGTGATTCTTTCTTTATCTCTTTTTGAAAGGATAGCAGAAACAACTTCCCATTTTTTAAAATATGGATGCCTTTTCAAATCAGACTTGCTGATTGAATTGATTTTAATTTTATCAATGTGATCCTCTGAAATAGTCGTTCGTTTTTTAAGAGCCGCCAATGATTCTTCTGAGATTCCGTACACCTCATCAAATTGATCTTTTGAATAAAATCCACCAAGACTGTTTCTAAACTTTACAATTCGCTCTGAATAAGTTGGTCCTATTCCGTTAATCTCTTGAAGCAATTCAGCTGTCGCAGTATTGACATCTACCAAAACCACAGCATCATTAATACTTGTATCCGGAAGTACGTCCTCGTCTTGTTTTTCAAAAATCATGAAAGGAGCGATTTCTTTGTATTTATCATCTGATATCACATAGATCTTGGACACATCTTCTGCCGTTTTAAATGGACCATAAGAAGACCTGTATTTAACTATTGCTTGAGCTTGCTTTTGAGAAAAACCAATGTTTTCCCAACCTTGTTCATCCAAGTTATTTGGATTAAAGTAAGAAAGTGCGTTCTTTTCTATTTCAGTTTCTGATGTATTCTCTGAATGTTGTTGCGGTTGACTGGAAAATTCAAATCCGGCTAAAGTTGTTTCTGATACATCAGGTAAACGACTACTGCTGTTAACATTCAATATGATTACAAGTGCAACTATGACAACTGCAAAGCTGGCAATTCCTATTTTTTGAATCCTTGAAACCGATATCTTGCGGTTCACATTAGTTGGCTTTTGACTCTTTGATTCGAGTCATAAACTTAGATAGTTCTTTCTTCGCTATAGGAGCAAGTATAAACAAGCCGATCATATTTGGAACCAACATTGCGAAAATCATTGCATCTGAGAAATTAATTACTGAACCTAGCTGAGAAGCCGCACCAACAATTACAAACAAACAAAAAAGGCCTTTATAAATATATTCTGTGCTTTTCGCTCTTCCAAATAAAAAGGTCCAAGCCTGGTAACCATAATATGACCAAGAAATCATAGTTGAAAAGGCAAATAAGACAACGGCTACTGTTAAAATCAAAGGGAAAAAGCTAATTGCATTTCCAAATGCTGCAGAGGTAACCTCTACCCCTTGCGTAACTTCTTGTCCGTAAGTCATAATACTTCCATCACCATTCATGATTATTAAAACTAAAGCAGTCATGGTACACACAACAACGGTATCAATGAACGGCTCTAATAATGCAACTAAACCTTCAGATGCTGCATATTTTGTTTTTACAGCTGAGTGCGCTATTGAAGCAGACCCAATTCCAGCTTCATTTGAGAAAGCCGCTCTTCTAAACCCTTGAATCAATACACCAAATGCACCACCCGCAATACCTAATCCAGTAAACGCTCCAGAGAAAATTTGACCAAATGCACCTGGGATAGCGCTAGCATTCATTCCTAATATCACTAACGCAGCTAACACATAAATTCCTACCATGAAAGGGACAATTTTATCTGTTACTTTGGCAATCTTTTTAATCCCACCTATGATAACAATCCCAACAAGTATTGCCATGACTAAACCGAACGCCCATCCATAACCATGTAATGGACTTCCTGTTCCTCCAGTATAAGACTCTAACATGGCAAAAGCTTGATTTGACTGAAACATGTTTCCTCCACCAAAAGATCCACCGATACACATAATTGCAAATATTACTGCCAATACTTTTCCTAATCCAGCTGCTCCTTTTGAAGCCAAGCCTTTTTTAAGGTAATACATTGGACCACCGTAAACTTTTCCATCTTCATCAATTTCTCTATATTTTACACCTAAAGTACATTCTGTAAACTTTGAGGCCATACCTATTAATCCGGCAATAATCATCCAAAAAGTAGCTCCTGGTCCACCAATAGAAATGGCCACTGCTACACCGGCGATATTCCCCAACCCAACTGTTGCTGACAAAGCAGCTGTTAAAGCTTGGAAATGCGAAACTTCCCCATGATGGTCTTCATCATGTTCGACACGAATAGTATCAATAATATCTCCATCTACGGTGTGGACTGAATCTGAAGCGTTCACATTATCTGCTCCTTCACTTTCAATTTCATCATATTTTCCTCTGACAATATTAATCGCTGTCCAGAAGCCTGTAACATTGATTAATTTAAAATAAAGTGAAAAGAAAAGTGCTCCACCGATCAAGACAATCAACACCCAAGGAACAGAAACTGAATCTGTAAAGGGTATAGCGTAAAAAACCCCTTCAACAAACCAACCTGTTGCAGCCCCAAAGGCTTCATCAATTTTCTGATCCATACCTTTTTCGGCTGCGAAATTTATAAATGGAACAAACATTAATAACAAGGCTAGTAACTTCTTCATTTTATAGTACGATTTTGATTCGGTTAGATAAGTAACAAATATAAAAAAATTAATCGGAGGGGATTAACCTTCTAATTGCGAGAGGCTTTCTTCAAATGTGAGCGGTTTATATCCTAAAACCTTTCTTGCTTTGGATATATCAAAACCCGTTTTTGGTGGTCTCTTTGCTTTTTGGTTGAGTTTGGAAGATGAAATAGCTTTTACTAAACTAGGATCATTTCCATAATATTTTGCAATGCGGGTAACTAATTCATGAATTGAAAAAGTTTCCGGTCCTGAAATATGAAACACCCCTTTCGCTTCAAGTTCAGCAGCCTGTATACAAGCCCAAGCTAAATCATCTGCCCAAGTAGGAGCACGGAATTGATCATCAACAATCGTTAATTCTTGCTCGTTTGCTAGAGCGCCTTTGGCCCAAAGCACGATATTTGAGCGACTTAAATTGTTGCCTTGTCCAAAAACAATGATTGTTCTCAGAATCGCCCAATTTTTGAAGTCAGATGTCATGAGCAAATCTTCTGAATCACGTTTTGAAGTTGCGTAAATGCTCAGTGGATTTCTTTTGTCTTCTTCTTTATAAGGCCCAGCTTCACCATCAAAAACAAAGTCTGTGGATACGTGGGTTAAAAAAAGGTTATATTCTCTTGCCGCTTCTGCAAGTTGATTAACAGCTTCTACATTAATTTTTCGGCAATTCAATTCATCTTCTTCGCAGGCATCAACATTCGTCATTGCTGCCGTGTTGATTATTGAAGAGAAACTATGTTGCTTGCAAATTGAATCTACTTGATCTTTATTTGTAATATCAAGCGACTGATAAAATTCAGAAGGACAGTCAGGGTTTCGGTTTTCTCCCTTTGAGGTAGCTATGAAAGATTTCCCTGCTTTTAGTAATTGTGCGACTATTTTTTGTCCTAACAAACCATTAGAACCGGTTATAAGAATGCTCATTATTTAAGACCAAATATGGTGTTCAATTTTTTTATTTGTTCTGGATTACCTAAAACAAAAAGTTTAGAATTAGGAAGAATTTCAGTGTCAGATGGAGGATTAATGATGTATTCTCCATCTTCTGATCGATATCCAATTACATTACAACCTGACATGGATCTTTCTTCAAGCTCAGCGATTGTGGTGAATTTTACTTCATCTGGCAATTCGTTAAACGTAATTTCTTCAAGATTTACGGCGGCTTTTCCAGAGACTTTAATTAAATCCATAAACTCCATAATGTCTGGATTCATCACTAAAGATGCCATATGAGCTCCGCCCACTGTATCTGGCATAATCACATTGTGCGCCCCTGCAATTCTTAATTTTCTCATGCTAGAATAAGAAGAAGCTCTTGAGATAATCTTCAATTTAGGATTCAATTCTCGTGCTGAAAGAACGACAAATAAGTTATCTGCATCTTTAGGCAGAGCTGTTATAAGAGATGTAGCCTTTGTTATATTGGCTCTCATCAAAACTTGGTCATCAGTTGAATCACCTTTTACAAAAGGTACTTCCTCATTGGCAGGATCTTCGGTGATTTCGCTGTTTCTCTCAATTACAATAAAGTTCTTTTTATAGAACCTTAAATCGTGAGCAGCCTGTTTACCTACTCTACCAAATCCGCAAACTATTGTGTGATTATCCATATTCTCTGCTGTTTTAAGCGACTTAAATTCCGCAAAATATTTTTTGTATTCACCACCTACTAGGTAAGATGTTATTGATGTTAAAGCATATGCAAATGTTCCGAAAGAAGTGATGATTAAGAAAGAAGTGAACAATTTACCAGCATCCGATAATTGCTGCACCTCATTGAATCCAACAGTTGAAACTGTAATTATTGTCATGTAAAATGACTCAAAGAAGCTCCATCCTTCAACCACCATAAAACCAACTGAGCCCATGAGTATAATACCAAGGAGCAAGAAGATGGCATAATAGATCTTCGCAAAATATTTATAATTCAGTAACATTTATAGCTCCCAGATTGTCTTGCGCTTTCGCTGAAATTTGAAAATATGCTTGTGTTCTAAAACCCAAGCCATAACTAAGTATATGAGTACAGGAGAACCTAATCCGATAAATGAAAAGTAAATAAAGAAAAGTCTTACTCTTGAGACCTCTACTCTCATTTTTTTAGCAAACCAAGTGCTTACTCCAAAAGATCTGAACTCAAAAAAAAGGGATATTTTCTGGATTAAATTCATTTATTTAATAAGGATTTTCCGATACCGCAAAATAAGCATTTTTTTCGGGAGCAATACTCATTTTTTAACTCAATTAAACCTTGAGAATCTTTTGCTGAGCTAGGATGAAGTCCTAAATTTTTCCATTTAGAAATAATATTGTTCTTTTCAGCTTTGGAATTCGAGATTAATAAAAGGGCTTCTTTTTTTACGTCTTCATTCCGCTCTTTGATAGCTTTTGCCCACAAGAATGGAGCGAATACGTTTATCCTAATTCGATCTAGCAAATCTTCAGTAAACTGAACTTTTTTCGGTTTTGTCTCCTTGTTAAAGTTAAAATGAGTTGTCCAATAATTGTTGGGTTGAACATGTTTCAATTGGCCTAAAAAACTTGCATTATAACTTGATGAACTGGTCATTAAAGCCGCCATTTCACCCAATTGCATAATTCTAAAAGTAGGATTACCAGCTGGATGCATGGATGAAAATTTCCATTCTTTCGGACTCAGGGCCTGTAAGTTAAACATGTTTGTTTGAAAGTTAAACTCTTGAATTAGTTGATTGACATATTCATCTTCAGAATTTTTTGGAAGTAAACCAGACAAACCATGAAACAAGGCTTGAATTTTATTTGATTCAAAATTCAGTCTTGCCAACATTTCTATATCAATCTTACTAATAAGGGATTGAAATGCATCTGAATTTACTTTGCCCCCTAAGGTTTTGGCAACTAGAAATAATATAGTTTTGAGTTGGTCACCCTTAAAATCACGAAGTAGTTGGAGGATTTCAGCGGCTTTACGCTCTAATCTCTCGTCCGCACAAATTTCGATTTGCCTTTGACCTATATCTTCAGACACACTTTTTATTTGCGCTTCACATGGAATCCAGCTTTTAGCATTTATAAAATTTTCATAGTTTCTTACCTCTTCAAGATCTACCATTTTTTTTAATTCAACCACTGGCAAAACATATTGACCAGATTCCACTTCTTGGTCGTGCTCAAGCACAAAATGCGCAATTACGTTTTCATAAGCTGGATCAAATTGATGATTGTGTTTATACCAGTCAGAAGACTTAAGATGAAATTCAATATGCCCAGCCCAAATTTTATCTTCTAGTTTAAGCTTTGCATTAAGAAAATCTGGACCAGCATTTTTGTTGAGTTCACCAAAATCAATTACCTCTAAATTCAAATTTTCAGATGTAATAAAATCTGCACCTAGTTTTTTAGAATTAAAAAGATAATGAAGCGTTGACTCTTTCATACACTAAAAAAAATAAAAATCTGAATATAAACAAGTTAAAATTTGAGCTTTCCTTCAACAATTGTCTAATTTTACGACACGGAAATGAAACAGCTACTCATCATATTCTTTTTATTCTCAAGTATTGTCACCATTGGACAAGAAAAGCACACGCTTTCTGGCTACATCAAAGCAGAAAGTTCAGGAGAAGAATTGATAGGTGCATCAGTGAGAACAATGGTTGGAGAAGAAGTTGTAGGATGCGTTGCCAATAGCTACGGATTTTATTCACTGACACTTCCAAGTGGAACTTATCAAATTCAATTTTCATTTGTTGGAATGTCTGCCATCAATAAAACTGTGGATCTTTCAGAAAGCATGCAACTTGACATTGAATTATCTGAATCAAAAACTTTAAAAGAAGTTACCGTAACGTCAGAGGATGCCAATTCTAACATCACTAACACTTCAATGAGTGTTGAAAAATTGAGCATCACTCAAATTAAAAAAATGCCCGCCCTAATGGGTGAAGTAGACATTATAAAAGCCATACAATTATTGCCAGGCGTAGCCACAGTTGGAGAAGGCGGATCAGGATTTTATGTGAGAGGAGGTTCTGTAGATCAAAATTTGATTTTACTAGACGAAGCAAACGTTTACAACGCCTCACATTTGATGGGTTTCTTTTCTGTTTTTAACCCAGATGTTATTAAAGAGGTTGAATTGTATAAAGGCGGAATACCGGCACAATATGGCGGGCGCTTGTCTTCAGTGTTGGATATTAAAATGAAGGAGGGTAATATGAAGCGATTTGCTATGACCGGCGGTATTGGAACAATATCCAGCAGACTTTCTTTAGGCTTACCAATAGTCAAAGACAAGGGATCCATTTTAATTTCGGCCAGACGAACTTATGCGGATGTTTTCTTAAATTTTGCCAAGGATGAAGACCTCAGAAAGGCTAAGCTTCATTTTTACGATTTAAATCTTAAATCGAATTATAGACTGAATGAAAAGAACCGAATATTTCTTTCAGGATATTTAGGTAGGGATGTTTTTGGTGTGCAAAACCAATTTAGAATCGACTGGGGAAATGCAGCCGCGACAGCCAGATGGAATCATGTGTTTAGCGATAAACTTTTTATGAACACCACAGCAACTTTCAGTAATTACGATTATTTTTTAGGTGAACCAGATGGCTTAGATGCTTATGAATGGACATCTAATATTCAAGACTATTATTTAAAAACTGACTTCTCTTATTACATCAATCCAAATAACACTTTAAAGTTTGGAGGTCAAACAGCTTTTCATAAAATAGATCCGGGGCAGGCAACCGGTATAAACGAATCCGTTTTAGATGAGTTTAGGGTGCCCATTACAAATGGTTTAGAACATGCCATTTATGTATCGCACAAATTAAAAATCGGAAAAAGATTTACAACGCTTTATGGATTAAGACTTTCAGGCTTTCAAAATATAGGAGCAACAACTTACTACACTTTTGACGACAATTATAAAGTAATGGACACCGTCAATGTGAGTAAAGGTGAAATTTACAACTCAACTTTTGGATTAGAACCAAGAATTGGGATGACCTATATATTAAATGAAAGTGCATCTTTAAAAGCAAGTTACAACAGAACATTGCAGTATATTCATTTAGCATCAAACAGCACGGCAAGTTCACCTTTAGATATTTGGTTTCCGTCAAGTCCGAATGTAAAGCCGCAAAGTGCCAACCAAGTTGCTGCCGGTTACTTTCAAAACTTTAAAAAAGATCAATATCAATTCTCAGTCGAACTGTACTACAAGCAAATGAACAATGCCATAGATTTTAAAGATCATGCTGTATTGGTTTTAAACCCTTTGCTTGAAGGTGAATTGAGATATGGTAGGGCATTTGCTTATGGTTCAGAATTTTTGCTCAAGAAAACCAAAGGGAATTTTACAGGATGGATAGGTTATACCCTCTCTAGAACTCAAAAGAAAATAGACGGTATTAACAACAACGAACTCTATTTCGCCAAGTACGATAAAACACATGACTTGTCTATTATTTTATCATACGACTTAGGAAAAGCATGGACCTTCTCTACAAATTTTGTTTATAGCACTGGTGCTGCGGTCACTATGCCGGTGGGTAAAATGGAATATATGGGGATGACGGTTCCAATTTATTCTGAGCGAAACGGTAAGCGAATGCCAGATTATCACCGATTAGATTTTGCGGTGACTTGGCGCCCGAAAAAACAACAGGAAAAAAAGTGGAAAAGCGAATGGGTACTTTCAGTTTACAACACCTACAATAGAGCAAACCCATACAGTATTAATTTCGTGACAGACGAAGTAGACCCCACTCAAACCAAAGCCGAAATGCTTTACTTGTTTGGAATTGTTCCTTCTATCACCTATAATTTTACGTTTTGATGAAATTTAACTCTTATATCGCATTTTTTATTTTCAGTACGGCATTGTTTAGCTGCACTAAAGAAATAGATATTGACTTAGACGAAGGAGATCGAAGATTGGTAATTGATGCCTGGTTTACCACAGAAGAAAAAGTGCATGAAATAAGATTGAGCCAAACAGCTGATTACTTTTCAAACGAGGCCACACCACTAGTAAGTGGAGCGTCTGTTCAAATTGACGGAGGCGGAGAGCTGTTTAGTTTCACAGAAACTGCACCGGGTATTTATCATTCTGCACCCACAGCTCATGCAACTATGGGAACATCCTACACTTTGAATGTGACTTATGAGGGTGAATTGTATCAAGCCACCGATTATTGTGACACGGTTCCATCACTGGACTCATTAGCACTGTATCCGATTTATAATAATCAAAACGAATTAACTCGCTACGAATTTTTGATTTGGACCAAAGAACTTTCAGGCTATGGTCATTATTATGTTTGGAGAACTTTAAATAACAGTGTTTACATCAAGGATACCTTATCAGAAATTTCAATTGAGTCAGATGAATATTTGGGAGATGGTTTAGAATTTGAATCGTTTCCTATTGAATCAGTACGAGCATCTGACGTGAATTCGGGAGACACCTTAAAGCTTGAGCAACATAACATTTCAAGGCAGACTTATGATGCATTTATTGCTATTTTATCTGAAACTGAATGGCGTGGAGGAATCTTTGATTCGCCTCCAGCCAATATACCTTCTAATGTCTCTAATAATGGATTAGGCGTTTTCTTGGTTTCATCTACAGACAGCAGAGAAGTTATTGTTCCGTAATTAAGGGTTACCTCTAACCAAAGTAACTGTTCCTTGACCCGAGAATTCATCCCCATTATATCCGGCCCCTTCATAGACGTAATAGTAAACACCGTCTCGACATTCATCACCATTCTTATCATAACCATCCCATGAATCATGCACGGAATTAAATTCTCTCACAGTAACTCCCCATCTATTCACGACAATACATTTAAACGTTTCTATACCCACCGTTTTGTAAATAAAAGTGAATTCGTCATTGTTCCCATCTCCGTTAGGCGTGAAAATATTTGGTGGCTCTAAAGCAACCGGATCATACACGATTATTTCTTGACACAAAGTATCAGAGCATCCATTTTTATTTAATGCGGTTAAGCAAATGGTATAAGTTCCTGCCGTATACACGGTATCAAAAGTCTCATTCACATCATGCGAAATCACCCATGGAGCTGTGTCATAATTAAAGTTCCAGAAGAAAGTTGTGTCCGCGTTTGGATTATTAGGGTTAGCAAAATAAGCAGATTGGTTTTCAAAATGAACTTCTAACGGGGCATCACCCTCCCATTCTACAACAAAACCGAGTGAACTCATATCGTAATCTGCAATTGGATTTAAAGAATCTAACATCACAGTGTCTGTCAACAAGCAACCATTGTTATCTGTTACTTGAATCGCATAATCGCCAGGGTTTAATCCGCCCCAAGTAGTGTTGGTTGTAGAATCACCTGTTCCCAGATTAATCCATAGATAATCATAATCTGGTGTGCCCCCAGTTGCAGCTGCATACACCACTCCGTTTCCTGATTGGTAGCCAAATAATCTGCAGTATGCAGGATCTGTTCCTAATTCATTAAATACTAGCGGATCTGGCTGGATAATTGTAAAGTCAATTTGATTAGAACAGCCATTTCCATCATTGATGGTGAGGACATAAGTCCCGGCTAACATATTAAAGGAACTGTCTGCCCCAATTCCTCCAACATTTCCTGGATTAGGGTTCCATAAAAAGCTGATGTCAGCATAATTTCCTTGCCAATTATAGACGGTATCTACAGTTGCTTGACCTGTGAAACCAAAGCATGGTGGATGATATAGTGTCATCCCGGCATCCAAGGCATCCGGATCATCAATGAAAATAGAATCAACCAATGTACATCCTGGACCAAGATTTACCTCCCAATAATACCATCCTTCATTCAGGTTATTCGCGGTATTCGTACCTCCAATATTCAAAGGGTTTCCTTGACTATCTTCAATTAAATAAGTTTCAGTTCCTTCTCCGTTATTCAAGTTCAAGGTTAGAGATCCATCAGAGAACTGATTACATGTTGGGACATTGAAAGACACATCAACTGTTTGACCATAAACGGTTACATCATCCGTTGCCATATCTGAGAATCCACAAATAGGATCAGTTGAAGTTAATGTGACTGTATACGTTCCTGTTCCTGGATAAGTATGGTTGGCTGGTGAACCAAAAAGTGTCGTCATGTCACCCATATCCCACTGGTAAATCATTCCAGGAGTTCCGTTATTTTGAACGGTAACATCAAGCGAACCGCAATTATCCGAAATTATAAAATCGGCTACCACATTGTCTTGATAGATCGTTATGGTGGATGTATCTGGTAAGCTGGTACAAAATGCATCTGTTTGTGTGACTAAATAAGTAGAAACTGTCGCATTATTTGCAACGAGTAATGGATTTCCGGTTTGAATAAAATCTCCAATGTTGGTATACCAATTTATAGTACCTGCTGCGACTCCAAAAAGTGTTGCGTCTCCATTAGGACAAACGGTAGTATCTGTGGCTACCGGAGGCTCAGGCAATGTATGATAACTTACTAAAATCGTATCTGAAAAATCAGTGCAACCGTTTGTATCTGTCACGTTCAGATAATACATCCCAGAATCTGGCGTAACATAGGTATCAGTTCCTGGAATACCGTTCCATAAGTACTCGGCAAAGTCAGGTGGAGCATTTAATGTCACGGCATCATAAGGACAAATGGTGGTGTCGTTAGGCATTGAGAAACCAGATAAAGGTAGACTGATGTTTACGAAAACGGAGTCTGTTTTTGTAATTCCACAAAAAGAAGTTTCACAATAATACCAACCGGCTTCTGTTGCATACTGCTGAAAACTACTACCTGACAGGGGTGGCAACCAATTAATCACCGTGTTAGAAGGACCCAAAACCTGAATCAATGCGCTGTCATCAACACAAATTACTGGATCCCATAAATATAGGGAAGGTGAACTATACGCAACGGTTGATTCAAATTCTGAAACGACAACACAGCCATCTATCGTTGTTACATAACAGAAAAACTCACCGATATCAGTTCCATATTGAACTTGATCTGTGCCTAAAGAATCTCCAGTTGGTCCTATCCACTGCCATGCAACTCCTCCACTCACCGTAAATTGCACCGAATCATTAGGGCAGACGACTCCATCTATTGGGTCTACTGTAACCTGTGGAACAGGAATTGGCGGAATATAATAACTGTCATTGTTACCGCAGGTGATCCCCATTACAGTTGTGTCTACTGATGCGCTCACGTTTAATCCACTTTGGCTGCTCACGACAGCATGAACCGAGTCTTGAAAATTTGCAATGATTCCTGCTCCAGACCAACTAATTGTATTGGTATTATAGGTAGCAACAATTGTTACCGTATCTCCTGGGCATGCAGATGGAGGACCAGTAACCTCAAGTTGAGGTGCAGGAATAGTATCTACGTAAAAGCTATCAACCAAACTATAAAAAACAGTATCTCCACATTCATTAATTAATTCACCTGTGATGTTATGCCAGCCGATATCACCCACACAAATATCTATCATTGAAGGCGATTGCACCAACAAACTATCATCTGAATTATGGAAAAGCGTATCATAATAAACGCCATCAATGTACCAGACAGAATAAAGATTTGGAAGTGTTCCCCATTGATTTGTAAATGCACTATCAATTAAATTGGTTTGAACGCAAAAGGGAAGTGTACAAGCCAACGTGGAATCCGTCTGCTGAATGTTGTTCTCGTTGAAAATAATAACTGGATCTAAAGTATCGTGCAAAGCAAAATTATTGATGACAACATCTAATGAATTCATTGAAGAAATACAACCGAATTCGTTTACAGCATATACGTCATATGAACCAGAAACACCTACTATGATAGTTGAGTCATTTAATTCATTTTGATTGCCGACCCAAACAATTGTATCCGTAGAATTTCCATTTGGTGAAGCCCAAACAAGCACTGAATCGGCATCACAAGTATCAATAGGATTGGTAACAGCATTATTGTCATTAAAATCCCAACTGTCTGAAATAAGTGGTGGATCTGGAATTGGGAACAGAGATATGTAAATAGAATCGACCCATGAATAACATTGATCTAAAGTAGTTGTTGTTGCGGTGTAATATCCTTCAGAACCAAAAGTCGTGCTTGTACCTGCTCCACCACTGCTCCAACTTACTTGGTAATTTGGATGCGCATTCCCGATAAAATGGTCATTTAATTGAGCGGTAACTGGTGCGCACCCCTCTAAGGTGTCTAAGCAATCATTAAATACAATTTCAGTTCCGATACACGGTTCATAAGTCAATAAATCGCAAGTTAAGCCTGGGTCTTTTTCAAAATAATCAAAAGGCAAACGGTTAATGTCAAAAGGACTTGTCCAGAAGATATCTCGTTGACCTGAATTACTTTCTTGTGCGAAGTTTCCATAATTAGCATCTCCGCAATTGGTTCCACCTAACGCAGCCTGCTGACCCGGTTCAAAAGTGAACGTTCCTCCCGCAGGAACATACAAGGTACTTTCATGGTATCCCGCTAAAATTGGTTTATCTGCCGTTTTTATAGTAATTGAGCTACAATGATCTTCTTCATTACTTGCAATTTGTCTTGCCCATTGAAAAACTCCAGAAGTATTATATTTTATATAATGAATGTCTTCGTAACCAACCGAAAGGAAGGTAGAATTCCCATAAAAATCATGCATTTCATCAAAGGTACAATTGAAATCTCCAGTGATATAGACATTATTGCTTGCGTCTAAGGTAAGTTGCGTTGCATGTAATTCAGAGGATGAATAATTATCGGACATCCAATTCATATCACCATTTTCTGAGAAACGCGCCGTAAAAATATTATACTGACCTTGCGCTGTAAAATTGTTGACGTTGTTCAAATCTTCAATCAAGAGATTATCTTGAAAATCTCCCGTTACGTAAATTTGATTGCCACCCCATTCAATATCTTGTAATAAGATTTGGCCTCCCCAAAGCTGATCGAACCAAAGTTCATTTCCAGCAGCATCATAACTGATAATGAAACCAGCATTTAATAGGGTACTGGAATGTAGATTGTCAAAGGTGATGTCACCTGAAAATTGACCAACTGCGTAGCAAGCTCCGTTAGCACCTGTCGTCACTTCCAACCCTCTTACGTCCTGATCAGCATTTCCATCTCTCGTCCATAAAAAATTACCGTTGTTATCTAATTTTGTGATGAAAACATCATAAGAGTTATTTTGGCTTGTTAAGACATCTGCACCAAAAGTAGCTGTTCCTTTATATTCACCAACACAGAAAACATTTCCATTATCGTCAACGTCAATTCCATGTCCAATATCTCCAAATGTACCTCCAAAAGTTGTCACCCAGACAAAGGTTCCGGCAGCATCTATTTTCGCAACATATGCTTCCCAGCCTCCACCAGTTACATTGATTGATCCAAAAGTTGCTGCACTTTGGAAATAACCGGTAATATATGTGTTACCTGCATTATCTTCAGCGATAGAGTTTGCTCTATCCACGCCAGTTCCTCCTGCTTGTACCGCCCAAATTGGATCACCTGCGTCATCTGTTTTAATGACAATTATATCCGTGTTTCCTGATGAATTTAAAGTTCCGACCCCAGTATTGATTGAGTTAGAAAAGAATCCTGTCATAACCAGATCGCCATTGCTATCCAAAATAGCGTCTTTGATTTCTTCATTATTATTATCTCCTATCGACCTCAGCCAATTCCCTTGCGACCAGACAGATTGTGACCCTAAGAGACAGAACAATAATATGAATTGTAGCAGCTTAATCATGCAAAGTTTTGGGCATTTTGTAATTAGACGTTCAAATGATCTAATTAGTTGAATGAGAAGGTACAAAAAATGTTTGCTTGTGACAAAACAGAGTTTAAGAATAAACTACATGTCTGAATTGTGTTATTTGGTTTTGGGGGGCGTTGTTCGTGGTTCGTGGTTCGTGGTTCGTGGTTCGTGGTTGGTTGTTCGTGGCGGTGTTTTCCGGGAAGGTTGAAACTGGAGACTGGAGACTGGAGACTCGTGGTTCGTGGTTCGTGGTTCGTGTTTCGTTGTTGGTTGTTCGTTGTTCGTTGCTCGTTGTTCGTTGTTCGCTAACTGAGTTAATCGAGCGTAGTCGAGAGGAACGAAGGAGGGGTTGTTGGGTGTTGGGTGTTGGGTGTTGGGTGTTAATTTAAGAAATCTCAATCCTTATTTTACCCATCTAATAACTCGTCATCTGCAGAAAAGTCAGCATCCAATTGTTTTCTCAGGTAATCTCTTTCTTCTTGTGACACTACATAGGTATTTGACCATTTGTCATGCCATCCTCTATCACCTAAGCAAGAGAATGCTTCAAAGGGAACCAACCTGCAAATTGATCTTCCAAGGATGGTTCCAATATCTGGCTTTTGAGCATATTCATCAATTACATATCGTTTTAAGGCCAGTTTTCCAGGGGTTGTTCCTAACCAGGCTTCAAATCCTCCATAATATAATAGGGTAATTATGTAGCCACTATAATCAATTTGAAAACCAGAGTAACCTCTTGAATAGTAATAAGAATTACCATTTACTTGCATGGTAATGTAAACATAAGCAAAAGCCACTGCCGCTATTATTAATCCATCAATAAGATAATGACCAAATCTAGCTCCCCCGGTGATTGTTTTCACTTTACGTTTAAGTTGGATCTCTTCTTTGTAATGCTCTCTCTGTCCATTTGCACCTAAACGTGATTTTGTCGTTAGTTTGGTTTCTTTTAAATCTGTAATTTTCATGCTAAAATTTAAATAAAAAATACACTGATCGACCTAAAAGAATGCCTTATCCTTCAACACTTCAGCCATTTGACTTTGAAGGTTTTTAGATGCTTTAGCTGCTGCTTCACCAAAATTCTCATCATTTCCTGCGTAGATGATGCCTCTTGAAGAATTTACTAATAAACCACAATCATCATTCCAGCCGTAGTGAGCTACATCAGATAAAGATCCGCCTTGTGCGCCAACTCCTGGAACCAAAAAGAAATGATTTGGAGCAATACTTCTAACTTCTCCAATGCCTTCTGAACGTGTTGCTCCAACAACATACATCAGTTTAGAAGCGTCTCCCCACTCTGCTGATTTTTTAATTACTTTCTCAAAAAGACGTTCTCCATTTTTGTCTTCGGTCATTTGAAAATCTAAGGCACCTTTATTTGAAGTAAGAGCAAGTAATATCACCCATTTATTTTCAAACTCTAAAAATGGTGTAACCGAATCTTCACCCATATATGGAGCGACAGTTACTGAGTCGAAATCCATGTATTCAAAAAAGGTTTTGGCGTAATAAGTTGATGTATTGCCAATATCGCCTCTTTTTGCATCTGCAATGGTGAAGATTTCTTTAGGAATATAATCAATGGTTTTTTTCAATGAATCCCAACCTTTACTTCCATGACATTCGTAGAATGCTATATTTGGTTTATAGGCCACGCAATAATCTTTAGTGGCATCAATGATAGCTTTATTGAATTCAAAGATAGGATCTTCAGCATCCAACAAATGTTTTGGTATTTTATTTAAATCAGTGTCTAGACCGACACAAAGAAATGACTGTTTCTTTTTTATTTGTTGGATGAGCTCTAATTTCGTCATGCTTAAACTGTTCCTTCTTTCATCTTCTCTGCATTTTCTGCCATTTTTAAGGCATCAATCATTTCTTGGATATCTCCATTCATGAATGCAGAAAGATTATACATGGTTTTATTAATTCTATGATCCGTAATTCTTCCTTGAGGATAATTATAGGTTCTAATCTTTGCTGATCTATCACCAGTTGAAACCAATGACTTTCTATGTGCAGCTCTTTCTAGTTCTAACTTTTCAAATTCGGCTTGATACAATCTTGTTCTCAAAACTTGCAATGCTTTTTCGTAGTTCTTATGCTGCGAGCGACCATCTTGGCATTCAACTACTGTATTGGTTGGAACGTGCGTTAAACGCACTGCCGATTCAGTTTTATTTACGTGCTGACCTCCTGCTCCTGAAGCTCTATAGGTATCTTTTTTTACATCAGCCATATTCAAGTTAAAGTCAACTTCTTCTGCTTCTGGCATTACTGCTACAGTAATTGCTGAAGTATGCACTCTACCTTGAGATTCAGTATCCGGAACTCGTTGAACGCGGTGCACACCAGATTCAAACTTCATCATACCATAAACACCATCTCCAGCCACTTCAAACGAAATCTCTTTGTAGCCAGTTGTTCCCCCTTCATTTGAATTAGCAACTTCTACTTTCCATCCTAGATTTTTGAAGTACATGGTGTACATTCTGAAGATATCTTCAACGAAAATGCAGGCTTCATCACCACCTGTTCCCGCACGTAATTCTATAATAACGTTTTTGTCATCAGCTGGATCTTTAGGAATAAGCAACACTTTCATTTCCTCATCTAACTCTTCTTTTAAAGGTAATAAGTCATCCAGTTCCATCTGTGCCATTTCCTTCATTTCAGGATCTGTTTCATTGGCTAGGATTTCTTTAGAGGATGCAATATTATCTACAACGTTTTTGTACTTTTTATAAGCAACAACAACTTCTTCTAAATCTTTATATTCCTTATTCAATTTTACATACCGATCCATATCGGCTATGATATCCGGATCGACAATTTGCTGTCCGATTTCTTCAAAACGGATTTTAATTGCTTCTAATTTTTGTAAAATATCGCTCATCTTTTCTTTCCTCTTAATCGTACTTGAATTCTCCAAATTCAGAACGGATCGTTAATTTTTTCCCTTCATGCCCTTCACATCTACCCACAATTTGCGCCCTAACACCAAATGATTCAGAAATTGCAATGATATCTTTTGCTTTATCTTCTGGCAAATAAATCTCCATTCTGTGTCCCATATTAAAGACCTTATACATTTCTTTCCAGTCTGTTCCTGACTGTTCTTGAATTAACTGAAACAAAGGTGGAACCTCAAATAAATTATCTTTAATCACATGTAAATCATCTACGAAGTGAAGTACTTTAGTTTGGGCTCCGCCACTGCAATGTACCATTCCGTGGATATCATTTCTATGCTTGTCTAATATTGCTTTAATTATTGGCGCATAAGTTCTCGTAGGCGACAATACTAGCTTACCAGCGTCTATTGGACTGCCCTCTACAGGGTCAGTTAATTTCATTCCACCTGAATACACTAAATCGTTAGGCACTGCCGGGTCAAAACTTTCAGGATATTTCTCAGCTAAGTATTTATCAAAGACATCATGCCTAGCAGAAGTTAAACCGTTAGAGCCCATCCCGCCATTATATTCTTTTTCATAAGTTGCTTGGCCAAAAGACTCAAGACCAACAATCACATCTCCTGGTTCTATGTTAGCGTTAGAAACAACATCTGAGCGCTTCATTCTAGCAATTACCGTAGAATCAACAATTATTGTTCTTACTAAGTCACCTACATCTGCTGTTTCTCCACCTGTTGAACGGATATTAATTCCATAACCTCTTAATTCGGAAAGTAATTCTTCAGTTCCGTTAATTATAGCAGACAATACTTCTGCAGTAATTAAGCCTTTGTTTCTTCCGATAGTTGAAGATAGCAGGATGTTGTCTGTTGCTCCAACACATAACAAATCATCAATATTCATGATTAAGGCGTCTTGAGCAATTCCTTTCCATACTGATACATCACCCGTTTCTTTCCAGTACATATAGGCTAATGAACTTTTAGTTCCGGCGCCATCAGCATGCATCACTACACAATAGTTCTCGTCTCCCGTTAGGTAATCCGGAACAATCTTGCAAAAGGCTTGAGGGAATAAACCTTTATCTACATTTTTAATGGCTTTGTGAACATCTTCTTTAGAAGCAGAAACTCCTCTTTGATTATAACGGATATCAGACATTAGATTTGAACTTTTGAGAATGTGGGTACAAATTTATTGAATAAAAAAAACACCCAATGAAAAATTCATTAGGTGTTTTAATTTTTTTATTAACTATCTATTGGTCTCCTTCTTGCTTAGGAACATAATCGTAACTCAAGATTTTACCTTCAGTACGTCTGTTCTTTTGGTGCAGACCCTCGAACACTGACTTGGTACTCCTAAATTTATTAATATATGTCTCTGTTAAGACATGTGTACCAGTAGTATCACCTGTCTCAGAAATATCATAAATAGTTGTTGGTGTAGTTTCTCCTAATCCTTTTGGTACAAGTCTAGCAGGATCTAATCCTTTTTCATTTACCAAGTAAGCCACACAAGAATCTGCTCTTCTTTGAGATAACGATAAGTTAGCCGAGTTTGAACCACGTGAATCTGTGTGTGCCATCAATTGAACAATAATTGTCGGATTCGCAGTCATTAGATCATACAAGAAGTTTAACGAATCTTTAGAGTTTACTGAATCATTCACCTGAAGTGTAGCTTTACCTAAATCGTAACGCACCTCTGGTAATCTAATTACGTCATGGATAGGTAACACTTTCAATTCTCTAATGATACGTGTATTGTTTGTTACATCAGCAACTGAAAATTTATCAGAAGCAGAGAAGTATTGCTTTGGCATTCCTTCTACTTCGATAGTCCATGTTCCACCTGGCTCAATGTAACGAGAACCATCAGGTTTTTCAGTCATAGTAATTCTACCTGAAGCATCAGAATTCATTACATAATTTTCTCCTCCAGAACCAACGATAATTACTTTCGCGTTTGGAATTGCATCTCCAGTTTCAACGTTCGTTACTAAGATATCTACATCAACCAAGATTGGTGGTAAATAGAAATCCCAGATATCTTGTGAATGATCACCTTTTGAACCGTTTCTGTTAGATGAGATATATCCTCTTTCAACTTTTCCTGTTTCAGTGTAGATGATATGGTAATCATCTCTACAAGAGTTCATAGGGTAACCCATGTTTGTAGGATTCTCCCATTTCATTTCCTCACCTACTTTAGATGCTTTATAAAGGTCAAGACCGCCTAACCCAACTAATCCGTTAGAAGAATAGAATAAGTCACCGTCTTCATTAAACGTTGGGAACACATCATTACCTGCAGTATTGATTCCGTCACCTAAGTTTACTGGTAAGCTCCATTCATCATTTCTTTTGTTATAAGTAGACATCCATAAATCGACTCCACCGTAACCACCGGCCATGTTAGAGGCAAACACTAAAGTTTTACCATCTGCAGAAATTGCAGGATGACCAACATGTGTTGTATCGTGATCTTTTAAAGAAATCTTTTCAGCTGTTCCCCAACCTTTACCTTTCTTCTCAATCATGTAAATTTCACAACCAAGGTTCATTTTCTCAACTTTCGGACAACGTGTAAACCACATTGTTTTTCCTCTTCCATCAAAACACATAGTTCCTTCAGAGTCTCCAGTGTTAATTTCAGAACCTAAAGGCTGAGGCTGACCCCAGTTATCGTTACGGTCAATTTTAGAAACCCAAATATCCATAAAGTTTTGACCAGTAATTGGGTCAGTTGCTTCACCAGTTGAACCAGCTCTTGAAGATGAGAAATACATTTCATCACCTCTTGATGACATTACAGTTGCATAATCAAACCCATCTGTATTTAGTTTGGTTACGTTAGTCACTTTATGCTTAGACATATTCTCGCCAGAAGTCATTTCTTTATACTTCTCGCAAGACTCAATTCTAACTTTAGTGATTGCATCACCAGGATTTAGCTTGTCGTACTTTTTATAGTTTTCTTTTGCCTCATCATGTTTACACTGTGCCATTTCCATCTCAGCAAGATAGAAATACGTTTTAGGCTCAGTTTCCTGATATCTCAACAAAACTGCTTTTTCATACTGTTGCTCAGCTGCTGGAAACTCATGTAACAATTTGTAACATGTAGCAGACATATAAGCATAGTATGCTTTCTTCAATCTTGCTTTCGCATTTTTCGGATTTACTTTTTCAGATGCTTTTTTGAAAGCCTCTGCAGCCTCTGCATAGGCACCTGATGCCCACAGATTATCTGCTTCTTTACCGTAATTTCTTGTAGTCGGTCCTCCACCTTGTGCAAGTACCGTGTTTGTCATACCGGCTATAGCAATAACCGCAACAAATAACTTCAATAACTTCATAGAATACTTTTTCTAAAATTTTAGTAAGCTTGTTATTAAAGGCGAAAATAACTAAATAAATTTAAAAAACACACATTTTGTTGAATTTATACAACAATAGCTTATTCAGTATTTTTACTATAAGTGCGCCACTTTTCTAATAATTCTTTGAAAGAATCTGGTAATTCAGAATCAAAATGTTTCCATTCACCGGTTCTAGGATGTGTGATACCCAATGTTTTAGCGTGCAAGGCTTGACCCGGAATTAATTTAAAGCAGTTGTTAATGAACTGTTTGTATTTTGTAAAAGTAGTCCCTTTAATAATCTTGTCACCTCCATATTCTAAATCATGAAATAAAGGGTGACCGATATGCTTGAAGTGAACTCTAATTTGATGTGTCCTTCCTGTTTCCAATTTACATTCAACCAAAGTAACGTATCTAAACCGCTCTACAACTTTATAATGAGTCACTGCGTGTTTTCCGTAGCCTTCATCTTCGTCATACACTTGAAATACTTTTCGGTTTTTCTGAGATCTTCCTATTGCGCCGGTTATGGTTCCTTCATCTTCTTCAAGATCTCCCCAAACTAATGCATAATATCTTCTTTCTGAAGTTCTATCAAAAAATTGTTTTGACAAATTAACCAAAGCCTCTTCTGTCTTAGCAATCACCAGAAGACCGGTAGTATGCTTGTCAATTCTGTGCACCAACCCTGGTCTGCTCTCATAATCATCTCTTTTAGGAAGATTTTGAAAATGGTAAACTATTGCATTCATCAGTGTGCCAGAATAATTCCCAAAACCTGGATGAACAACCATATTTGGTGGCTTATTGACAATAACTAAATCATCATCCTCATATGAAATTTCGATTGGAATATCTTCAGGAATCAAAGTTCTATCCCTTACTGGATATGCCATCAGAACTGAAATATCATCTTTAGGTCTGACCTTATAGTTAGATTTAACAGGTTCTCCATTCACTAAAAGATTACCTTCTTTAGCGCAATTCTGGAGCTTGGTTCTTGAAATGGTTGGCAGTCTATCCATCAAGAATTTATCAATTCTGATCATTTCTTGGCCAACATCAGCAATCAACCTGTGATGTTCAAATAATTCTTCTGAATCGGATTCTTCGTCTTCTGACATTTATTGCTTAATTAACTTATCGGTGAAAATTTGAGCACCGTTTTCATCTAGGATGTTTACTAAATAAACTCCATTTTGTAAATGATCGATTCCTATTGAAGGATTTGAAAATTCCTGCGCCACTACTCTTCCACTCATATCAAACAATTGAATTGAGTAAGCTCCTTCTAAACCTGAGAATCTTACCTGATTTACTGCTGGATTCGGATACATAGAAATTTCAGAAGACATCTCATTTTCTATAGATAAAGTGTGATTAATAGCGGTTGAAAACACAGGTCTAATCATTAAAGACCCTGCTTGACTTGATGTTACCCAATTTCCGTTGACATTATATTGGATATGTTCTCCGTTGTCAATATTTCTATCCATACCAATGTTTAGCGTTTGACTTTCTATCTGCTCCCAACCAACATAAAACTTTTCAGGAACCTCAATTTGAGAAGGATATGCGGGATTTATGAACTCGTAATATTTGAACTCATTTTTAGATCCTCCATATTCTGGATAATGAGGAAAGAAGTAATCATCTTGATACAGAATATCTCCAGGCTCTCCATTGTTATCATTCCAGATTGTCAATAATAAAATATAATTGCTCACATCAGTAACTGTAGGTACAAAATGCATTAATACTCCTGTCAACGTATCTGCTTCATAAGCTTCGAATTCGTAGGCCAGCAATGAATTTGTTCCGGTAATTCCGTACCCTACCTCTGCGCTTCCGTCATCATAAGCGTAGTAGTTTTTAAATACTTGATCAAAATAAAGCGTGTCATTTTCTAGATGTTGATTTGAGGCACTGGCCCCACCAATATCTGCCCTTGCATTTATACGCATATTAAAAGTAGCCATGCTGTCATTACCTGGGGCATTAAAAGTATGCTGTGAAGCCCACGGAATTGGGTACTGAGAAGTTCCTAAAACCCAAGTCCCATCCCAACCTGGCTGTATGGGTTGAATAGGTAAAGGAAGTGAAGCCTGGTTCGCTCCGTCATAATTTATTTCTAGTGTTCCGGATGCTCCAAAATTAGTAGCATCAACATCACAGTTATAGACCAACATTCTAGCAGTATCAAGCATCACTGAATTCGGATCTGTTAAGTTTAAGTAATGGTCCCATGGAACGGATGTGTAGTCTTTCAATAAAGTTCTGATAGGCTCAGAAATGGCATAATCACCAAAATTTTGAGGGACTAACAATGGGTTTTCCTCTAAATTGACATAATCAATATGCCAATGGTCTAACGCGCCAGAAAGAGACGCTTTGTTCTTAATTCTAAATTTAAATCCGTTGTCTAAAAAATTGGGCGGAACAGCAATAAAAGCCGTATCCCATTGATTTGGAGCAGGCAAAGTTGTGTGGTTCCAAACAGGATACCATCTTAAGGAATCCACCAACCAAAACTCAACAATTAGAGAATCTTGTGCTTCTGGCATATTTCCATGCCCCTGTGCTTGATAAAGAAACTGAAGAAAAACATTAGTTGTCCCGAACATATTGATCGGTTTTGAAGTCAAGAAATCTGCATCTCCATATCCATTATCATTTCCAAATTCATAAGGCATTCCTGTAGAATCTACCCCATCAAAAGTTGCAACACCTAGTGACCAAGGCTCAATGGCGTATCTAAAGTTATGACAAGCTTGGCTGTTAATCCAAATTTTAGAGGGATCATTCATATTAGCAGAAAACACCCTAGCACTATCTTGAAAATATGTTGGATTTATCCAAATTGTGTCTTGAGTTGGATCTGGTACACCATCAATAATAGAATCAATAATTTGATAACATTCATCATAGAGGTCGATCAATTCGCCATCTACCGGCAAAGAATCTAAATCATTGACCCAAATAGAATGAGATGGAAAAAATGTCTTAAATGAAGTAGGCACGCCTTGAACCACAGAAATAGTATCGTGAAAAACTGAATCTCCATTGCAATAGGCAATATTTGTTGGTTCAGGAATTGTGTTCGCACTGTTCATCAAGTAATAATGCAATTGAGAAGTAACGTTTCCACCAGTAAAAGAAGGTGGATATTGAACAAATTTGTTGGAAGAAAAATCATCCCAAACATCTGTAATTTGGAGTGGCGTATACGTATAGGTAAAAGTAGAATCAATTGACGTTCCACCAACAGTTCGCGTTTTGATTAAATTGTTTTTATACAAACTCGGATTCCCAGATAAAGGTGTTAGCACCTCTTGGGAAAATAAGAATCCACTCAGCGTAATGCTCAATAAAAGAAGCAAATGTTTCATAATCTCAATAACTACTGACCTCCTTTACTCGCCCAGACTGTAACTGGTGTTCCTGCTGCAACAATCACATTTTCGCCACCCGCTGGGCTTTGTCTTGTAATTACAGCATTCATTAAATCTTCTTCAGATGCACAATCAGCACATTCTGTAACTACCGACAAGGCCAAAGAAGAAAAACGAGATTGTGCTTCATTTATTGTCAAACCAACCACATTTGGAAGCGGTGTACCTTCTCCTGTGTTTCCTTTAGATACTACCAATTCAATTCTTGCACCTTTTGGAATATAGGTTCCTGAATCAATTGGGTTGCCATTATAAAGTGCTTCTAATATATCGCCAGGTCCATAAGGATGAGGTTTATATGATATTTTCGTTTTAATTCCTAAAGATTCTAAAATGGTTTCCCCCATTCTTTTAGATTTTGAAACAAGTTTAGGAATACACACCATTTTTGGTGCCAACGGAACTACCGATAGTTCGATTGTTCTTCCTTGCTTAATACCCATGCCAGAAGAATCCGTAGGTCTTGGATACTGCCAGCAAACTGTTCCTTTAGGCCAATCATCAAGATAAACAGAGTCTACAATTTCATACTTCAAGTTTTTATCTTTCACAAAGACATCTAAATCGTCCATGTGGATTTTATAAAAAGACGGCACTTCAATACTTTCACCGAAGTTGGTGCTTGATTTCAGATACATTTTATCAATCTGGATAATCAAAACCCACACGATTAAAATCGCCACAAGGTTTAAGATAAACTGCTTACTGATGAAAAACTTGAAAAATTTCTTCATTGATAATTTGGTAATTCAGAGCAAATATACTGATTCACACCTAATAAATAAGTGGGAAACTAGAACAGTTTATTAACTGCGTAGTTAATAAAAGAAAAGATGTTGTTTAAATGATTATTTATTGAGTACGTATTGCCCAATAGTTATCCCTTTTTGAGTAAGGAAATAAACCTTTTGTTTTGTGTAGGCAAAATCAACAGCTTCAACAGGAATGTCATAAATATAAGCAGCCTCTAAAAGTCCATCCATTGGTATTATTTCAAGCGTATTTAACTCAGAAAGCACAATTAAATTTTTGCCTAGTGCATCTATTCTTTTGGGTGCGGTATGATAGGTATTGATATAAGTTCCGAACACATCAAATATGGCCACGCCATAATTTGGAAAAGAAACATAGAGATAATCACTCGTTTCTATCATTTGAGTTGGGATTAGATTCTCAGCAGTGCTTTTAAGGAAAGCCTGGATATTCTCAGTGACTACTGCTTGTTTCAAGTTTTCGTCAAACTTAATTAATCGAGAAGCGCCACCATCATATACCCAAAACCCATTTCCGGCAAATGATTCACACACAATTTGAGGCTGCTGAATATCAAAATCAATTAAATCAATATCGTCATGAACGTCCGTTAATGTGTTATCTAAAAATTTTATCACGCTCCTTTCGTAGTCAAAAATTAGATTTCTAAATGACTTGGAACTCTCAATATAAGATGGTCTTATTGATTTTAAAGAAGCGGTAAAAAGCGTATCTAATTCAGATGAGTACTGTCTGATGACATCTTCTTTTGTGGTGTAAATTCTTCCAAAATTATCGACAGAAAAATTATCAAACTCTCCTTTAAGGGAGTCTGAAATATTGAAAGATACGTTTTGAGCATACCCAACAGTTACCTGCAGCATCAATAATATGGAAAGCAGTTTAGTCATATCTTAAATTAAAAAAGCCCCACATTTAAAAAAGTGAAGCTTTGTTGAAAGACTATTTTACCAATTGTCGTCTTCTTTCTTTACTTCGGTTTGGACGCCAAAGGCTTTTTTCAAATCGTCTATTAAATCCCAAACTTGATCTTGAATAGCCAATTCAATCTGGTCTAACATTTTCGCTTCTCTATCTCTAGATTTTTGTGAAGAAATTTTTGGCTTATAATTCTCAATAAAATACTCTAAAGAAGAACCAGGCTCTTCAGGTGATGCTTTCTTTTTGAAGTTATTTAATGAATACCTTACTTTTCCGTCTTTAAAATCAAGATTTACATCACAGGTAAATTTGTAATGGTATGATTTCGTTGTATAAGCATTCTTTTTACCAATTGTCGTAAAAGCCGCCTCAGCAATCAATTTCCCAACTTCTTCATCATTAAAGGAGATTGTTTGATCACGATCTGTTTGCTGACACCATGCCAACCCTTTCGTGAAAAGTTCTGACTTGTTGAATTCTGCGTTTTCAATTACACCTTGATACTCTATTTTTTTATCTTCATTTTGCTTCAGTTGAAATTCATCCTGAGCAAAGGTTGATACTGTCCCTAAGAAAATAAATAATCCGATAATTTTTTTCATGATATCTATTTTTAAAAAGTCCCGTTCCTACCTAAAGAAACGGGACTAATATTATTCTATTGTCTTTTCGTCAAAAGGTATCTTACCTCATTATCCTCATCAGTAGATCTTCCTGAGAATACCATAACTTCAACTAAATCCCATCCATTTGCTTCCATAAAGTTTAATGCTCCAACCATAGAGTTGAATTTTGCATTCGTTCCGTCAGCAGATTTGATTAATGGCTGTTTAAAAAGTTTCATTTCTTGACCATAGTCAATTGTTACTTTAATTTTTCCCCATCCAAAAGCTCTTTGCCCTACAAGTTCAATGTACTTTACGTCCATTTGGTTGATATCTACATCATCTACCATTACTTGTGCGTTTGCTCCAAGGCTCATTACAGCAAATGCTGCTAAAAGGATTAATTTTTTCATAATAATTATTTATTTGATTAGTAATAGATGCCAAAAAGGCAATTATCATACCAAAAATAGAAATTAAAATGAGGAATGCTAGATTTAAAAAGCAAAGGTGACTCCACCAAGTACTTGGAATCCTTGTGTACGGTAATTGTACCAACGGTCGTAGCGCTGTCCGGCAATATTATTGAACTGAATAAATGCAGATACTCTTGAGTTATACCTGTATTCTACCGATAAATTTCCGTCTGCAATTGCTCTCATATTCACCGGAATATTATCATCTGCCTGGTTAAACAAGTAAACCGGAGACTTTCTTCCTTGCTCTAAAGTGAAGTCTGCTTTAGCATAAATCTTATCAAACAAATTATAGCTTCCTCTCAATGTGAATTTTAGTTCAGGTAAATGCCAAGCAAACAATTCGTTTTCTGGGCTGTATCTATAATACTGAGCAATGGCATCAATTTTCAACTTCTCATTCTTTTGATAAGACATAGAACCTTCTATTCCCCATGAATTGATGTTGTCATAAATCACATCAAAGCGGTTTAATTCAGTATTGATTAATCCATTGGCTTGAGGTGTGTTCATGTTTACGAAAAGTGCCTTGTTTTTATAATTTTTTAAGTGCGCCGCCACATTAAATGAAGTAGTTTTAGATAGCGTTCCTTTAATTCCTCCATACAAGTTGAACAACTTTTCATTTCTAAGTTCAGTACCAGAATACATGTAAGGGTTCAGTCTATTCAAGGTGTAGAAGGAGTTTTGTGTTACTCCACCATCAATTCCAACATAAGGGATAAAAATATCATTGAACAAACTGTACTTTGCCTCAATTACAGGAACAACTTTGAAAATCGCTTCGTTGGCATCTACTTTTGGAAAATCAAAAGTCGCATCTAAACCATAAACAACTTTCCATTTATCACCATAAGTTGAAATGGTTGGACGTAAATGAATGTTTGCATTTCTTTCATTAAATCTTTCAGCACTAGTTAAGTTACCGTCATTTTCAGCATACCAATAACGGTTGTAGAGCCAATCAAAATCTAAGTTATAAACATTCTTATTCAATTTGTATTTAAAGGTGGCACCGGCTTGAAAGTTGTTATTTCTTGCGTGTTTATCTGAAGGATCCCATTCTCGTTGGAACTCATGAAAATAACGATTCCCTAATTTAGCTGACCACAACAGTTTAGCAGAGTCTTTATTTGAATAGTTAGATAACTTAAACATTCCGTTAAACCCTTGTACTCTATTGAGAAGTGAATCATTTGTAAAGAAATCAGTGGTGTCTTGAATTCCATAAAAATGATATCCATTGTTTTGATAATCAATTTCAGATTCAATTTTAAAATCACCAGTAAAGAACTCACCAAACAACTTAGCCGAAGTATTGTCAAATGACTGTGGTGACCATCCTGGTAGCTTACCCCAAGACGAATTGTGTTTTAAATGAACGCCCATATTCGTTCTTCTATTTCTAGTAGAATTGTAATAAAACTCACCAAGCGGACTTAAATAGTTACCAAGACCTAGCTTTACATATCCAGGATACAATTTATCAAGTTTATCTACAATCTTGATCTTAGCGGCGTTAATATCTTGAAGGTTGATTTCTGTCTCTTTAGATCTTAAAATCTCAGGATATTCAATATTAGGAATTGGAACAATAGTGTCTATTATGACTGGTTTCTCTGTAATTCTATATGCAGGAGAAATAGGACGTTCAGCAGTTGAAACATTCGTCCATTCACCTTGACCAAATGCTAGGGTAGAACCAAAAACTAGTAATGTGCAAATATGTTTTAATAGCTTACTCATCTCCACCTCCTATTTCAATTGTATTATCTGTTCCTTCAGGAATTTCTTTGGATTTGTTTTTCAATCCATTTAAGACCTCCATCACCTCATTGGCTTCATCAATAATCCCATCTGTCATTACTTGATAACCGTTTAATACCGAATTCAATGTATACTCAGCTTGAACATAATCCTCAATACCTATTGAATTTTTAGCTTGGAGAATTAAAGCCTTAGCCACCCAGTAGTCATATCCAGCCTGCTCTTTCATTAAAATTCTGATTTCACCTTCTGACAATTTATATTCTTCTTGTAAATGGAATATCAATGCAATACTGTATTGAGATTCAGCTCCGATTTCTCCTTTTGTACTAGTTGCTACTTCTCTGAAATGTACTATTGCGTCTTCATAATTAGCAATTTCTAAATCTGCTTTACCCATTACATAATGAGCTTCTATCTTGGCATTATCCAACGATAATGGATCTTTCAATACTTTATCTGCATAAATTTTAGCTAAATCTAATCGTTCAGTAAAGGTGTAAGAGCGCATTAATCCAATTTGCGCCGTTAACTTATTTTCTGGATATGAAGCCACATTCTCTAGTCGTTCATAAAGTTCTATCGCTTCATTATAAAGCCCTTGATTGTAGGCATACTCAGATGCAACTAAAGAACAATACTCTGTAAAGTTAGTTGTAGGACGTTTCAATACTTCTTTAAAATGGAAATAGCACTGCTCCATTTGCCCTAGTCTTTTATGCGACTCCCCTTTGTAATAATTCGCTTCTAAAACGAAAGTTGGGCTTGAAAACTCTTTGAGGTACTTTGCAAAGGCATCTGCTGCTTTTTGAAAAGAAGAATCTTGGTACTGCTCAAATGCTGCGTAATAATACAAGGTGTCTCTTTCAAACTCATCTACCGTTCCGTGAATTTGTTGCACCAATGCAAAATACTTTTCAGGTTCACCCATAGCGGTGTATACATCTTTTAATCTTGCCAAAGCTTCTTTCTCTTTTTGAGCATTATCAAATTCATTGATCACTCTTAGATATTGCTTTTCTGCTTGCGGATAATTTTCATTAATAAAATGTAATGAGGCAATCTGAAATATTGCATCAATTACTTTAGGATGCTTAGGATAATCAATGATCAATTGATTGTAATACTTCATAGCCTGATCAGTATGGTTATTATCCATCAATCGGTATGATTCACCCACTTCATATAAGGCCGGAACTACAAAAGTAGAGGTGCTGTGATTGTTCACGATATCAAGCATAGTAGTTGCCTTCTGATTGTAATTGCCCATAAACCCATACGTCAATCCCGTTTGGAATTTGGCATAATCTACCTGCCCCCCTTTTTCTGCGATCGCTTTCGCGTAAAACAAAATAGCTTGCTCATCATTTTTACTGACAAAATAAGCATCACCAATTCTGAGATAAGCATCCGCAATTTTTTGATGCGACATTTCGTTTCCGTCTTGCGTAAAGGTTCTGAAATTTTGGATCGCACTTTCAAAGTCATCCTTTCTAAAATAGCAGTATGCTATATTGTAGTACGCATCATTGTGCTCTGGCAAACTATAACTGCCTGGAACTTCTAGAAAAGCTCTGTATCCGGTAATTGCAGCATCAAAGTCATTTCGTTTATAATCTGCTTCGGCAGAAAAATACATACTCAAAGCATTGAGTTTAGGGTCAACCGGATATTTTCTTGCTAGAGTAAAACTTTTCTTTGCATCTGTGTATTGACCGTTATCAAACAGCTCAACACCATGATTGTAGGCCATCATTTGATAAGCATTTTTCATTTTAAAATCCAAGTTTTCAATACGCTCAATAGAGGCCATTGCCGACTTGTAATTTTTCATGGTGGTGTATACATTCACCAAATACTGATAGATATCTTGATTTCTTGGCGATTCAGGATAACGTTCTAAATAAAGATTCAATGCTTCAACTGCCTCATCAAAAGGGTTAAAATCAAGTTTGTAAGATAAAATAGCATATTGATACAAAGCATCTTCTTCTAACTCTTTGTCAAAATGAAGCGCAGCTGCCAGTTCAAAAGCATTTCTTGCATAGAGGTAATTATCCATTTTCATGTAGCTTTCGCCGATATGATAAAGTGCCATTTGCCCTAATTCATCTTTAATTTTAGCCACCTTATCAAATGTTCTGATAGCTTTCATGTATTGCTTACTCTTGAAATATGCGAATCCTAGTTGATAATCTTCATCTCTTGTGGTTGCGCTTTTCTGGTTGTATTCTTCTAAAAACGGAACCGCTTCATCATATTTACCAATTCTGTAAAAAGCATCACCTATTAAGTGCGCCATCTCAACAGAGTTTTGCGGATTTCCTTCCATAACTGGAGGAGCATATGCTAAGAGTTCATCATATTTCCCTTGTAAATAAAGAATTTGAGCAATATAAGCTGGAACAGATTTTTTGAAATTCTCATTGTTCTCTAACTTTCTGAATCCTTTTAAAGCAACCTCATAATTCTTTTGAGAATAAGCGATATGCGAATAGTAATAAAGGGCAGGGTTTTGATACTGAGATTCAACCTCTAATATCTCATAAAAAGCATCACGGGCAGGCTTCAACTTGTCTTTTGAAAAATAAGAATAACCCAATTTAAAGTAATATTCAGGAACTACATCTTCATCCAAATCTAATACCTCAACTTGGGAGAACCACTCAATTACTTTATCGTGTTTCTTTTTTCTGTAGTAGTATTTCCCTAATTCAAAGTAAATTTCTTGACGATAAATGCTTTCAGGATATTCTGCCAAAAATGCGAGCAATAACTGTTCAGCATCTTGATGATACAAATGGAGTGCACACAGCGCATTGTAATATTTAGCCTTGATGAAATATGGATGATTTGGCTCTTCAAAGCCTTTCATGAAAATTTTAAACTCTTCTTGTGCTGCAGAAAACTTAGCTTTTTCAAACAATTCTTCGGCACGATAAAATTCAGCATACTCAGAGCTGTATTTATCAGACCACTGGGCAGATGCTGTTAAACTGATGAAAATTAATACTATGAATCCAAATCTCTTCATTCAAAATTATCTTTAAAAGCAGGCTAAAAAAATGGCATTGCTTTAAACGTGTAAAATTAAATGTGATGAGAGGGGTATTTAAGTGTGTGGGGGGAAAGTTATAAACGCAAACATGTTAAGTTTATTGTTCAATCTTTTTTTTGTTCAAGCAGATAACTCTCTCTTAAAGTTTTAGCAAGAATGTTGCCAAATGCTATTTTGAATGTTTATTTTTGTTTCAAAGCAAAACAATTTTGGACGCAACAAATCACATCTTCTCTATTAGTCATGGTGAAATTTTTCAAGGCGATAAATTAATCCTAAAAGACGTAAACATTCACTTAGACAAAGGTGAGTTTGTTTACCTAATTGGGAAAACCGGAATGGGAAAAAGTAGCCTTTTAAAAACGCTTTACGGAGAGCTTCCGTTAGCAAAAGGTGATGGTCAGGTTGCTGGATTCAATCTTCCGAAATTAAGCAGAAAAGAAGTTCCTTTTTTACGCCGAAAATTAGGTGTCGTTTTTCAAGATTTTCAATTATTATCTGACAGAACAGTGCATGAGAATTTACGATTTGTCATGAGAAGTACGGGTTGGAAAAGTAAAGATGAAATTAAAAAAAGGGCAGATGAAGTGCTTTCATTAGTTGGATTAGACCATATAGAAAACAAAATGCCTCACCAACTTTCTGGTGGTGAACAACAAAGAGTATCTATTGCAAGATCTTTAATCAATAAGCCCGAATTTATTTTAGCAGATGAGCCAACTGGAAATCTAGACCCAGAAACTTCGCGTGAGATTATGGCCGTTTTAATGGCAATTGCTAAAGAAGGTACAGCCGTTTTAATGGCGACTCATGACTTAACCATCATGGAACAATTTCCGTCTAGAACTATGCAGGTAATTGACCAAACCGTAAAAGAATTGAATCCTATGAATGAATTTGATCCTTTTTCTGAAACTAAGTTTGGATAAGCGTAGGTGACTTTTCTGGATTGATTAACTTAAATCAAAGCCTTTATTTTATTCGCATTTTTTTCATTTGAATAAATCGCATTGAAATTAGCGTCTCTATCTTTTTTCATTCTATTGGTAAAAGGAATCGTCATTAATTCATCAATTCTGTTAGCAATTTCTTGCGAATCGTCCAGCACTTCACACATGGCTCCAAAAATTCCGGCGTCATCCATTTTAGAGTTAATGATAATATGTTTTCCTGACTGGAAAGCATGCAAAACTTTGAGTTTTACTCCTGTTTGTTGAAAGGTCATTAATAGATTAATGTGGGCATCTCTTATCAATCCATCCATTATTTCATGCGAGGGTGAGGCTATTAATTGAACATTACTCTGCTTCGCTAACACACCTTTCAAATAACTTGAAGGATTTAATCCGGCAATTATAAATTTCTGAGTTGATTTTGGTGCAATGTTTTCTGCAATATGCACGGCAGCATGCTCATTTTCTTTCACTGACAAATTTCCTTGAAACAATACAAATCTGTCTTCTCCTTCTTTAGATTCTGCAAAATGACTTTCAGCCGAATCATTAAAGAATGGGGGCAAGTGAACCGTCTTTGTATATTTTTCAAAGTGTGGAATATCCATTTTAGCAACCGAAAGAATAACGTCTGCACCCTTCAGGATATTTTCGTAATTCCTCAATTTTTTAGCTTCACGTTTTAGATAAATCTTCTTCAACCATGAACGTTCCCACATGGCCAATCCGTCATAATAATCATGTTCAATATTATTGGCTCTGAATATAATTTTTTGACTTCTGAAATCTTCGTGATCCATCCAATAGGCGCATTGCATACCGTCTATTAAAATAGGCGCAGGATCTGAAAGTACTTTAATCAAAAGTGTTGGGTCTTTTCTTGACACTACTACATACGGAAGTTTGCTAAACACCAAATCTAACAGGCTTTTTTTTCGTTCGTAAAAGTGCAATTGTTCGCAGTATTTTTTCAATTCTTGAGTAGGTGGATTATGCCCCTTATAGTAAAAGCAGTGATAAATAATTTTAACACCTGCCGCATGCAATGATTTCAACTTATAAAACACATCTGCAATCCCACCGTAATTTGGAGGAAACGGAACGTCAAACGCAATGATATGTAGCTTTTTATTGTCCATTTATTCTTTGGTTAAATAGATGCTTTTTAATACCTCAGTTTCTTTCTGCCAATTCAGTTCTATGGCGGCCTTTTTCGCGTTTTTTTTGAAGCGTTTCAGCATATCTTGATTTGCAAAGACAGCATTTAGCCTTTTCGCTATATCATCCGGATGATGTGAATCGCACACCACTCCTACCTGGTATTCTTCCACAATATTTTTAATCTCTTTTAAATCTGAGACAAACAATGGGATTCCGGCGTGGATATAGTCAAAAATCTTGTTTGGAAGCGAAAATCTATAATTGATATTACTGTCTTTATCCATAGATATTCCAATATCAGAAAGGCGCGTAAAATCCATCAATTCAGCATAAGGTCTTTTACCAAAAAAAAGCACCTTTTCTTGCCAATTTTCTTGCTGAACTTTTTCTTTTAGTTGCGGAACCACATCTCCATCTCCAACAATAGCCAATACTGCATTATCCACCTTCTGAATAGCTTCTATCATTTCCTCTCCTCCTCTATCAATGTTGATTCCAGCACCTTGCATGATAACTATATATTGATTTTCTGGGAGCCCCAATGAGGATCGTGAATGTGTTAATGGAGGTAAATTTCCGTCAGTAATATTGCGAACGACTTGAACTTTTTTGTTGTATTCTTCTCTATATAAATCTGCTATTGATTCATTCACCGTGTACATAGCGTCAACTTTTGGCAAACAGCGCTTTTCTATTTTTCTCCAGAAATTTTGGATTTTGGGTCTGCTAACCAATTCAGGGGTGCCGCAATAATACTCATGAGAATCATAAATCAACTTGCAATTTTTCTTGAATTTCTTCGCCCAATGATTAGCAAAAAGCGTATCTAAGTCATTGGATAATAAAACATCTGCTTTATGAAAAAGTAAGTATAAAAAAAGTCTCAGATTATAATTAGAATAGAACAACGGACCTTTTGTAAACCACAATTTAAAGCGCTTTGTTTTATATGTCGTTTCAGGCATTTCAAGAGAATTTTTAAGTTTTCTTCCTATCAATACCAACTCAAAATTGTTCGTCACCAAGAATTCACAAACCTTTCGGACCCTTTGATCGGTTACCAAATCATTTGTTACTGAAACGAGTACTTTTTGTTTTGCCACGGCGCTAATTTAACTGATTTGATTTTGAATTATTGCCTTACCCTTTATCATCTCCCAATAATTCTTAACATTTCATTTTTCCTTTTAGCCTAATTCTATTTTTTAGGTGAGTATTTTACTTATTTTTGGCTGGACTTAAATCGCAGTATTATGAATATGACCTTTTGGAAAACATTTTGGGCCAGCTTATTAGGCTCTCTGGTTTCAGGATTAATCATTGTTGGAATCTTCTTTTTGATTTTAAGAATAATGATTTCAGGATTTGCTTTGATGCTAGAGCCAAAAAAATTGGTTGTTGAAGAAAATACAGTGCTTCACATGGAGTTGAATGATCCGCTGGGTGATTACACCAAAGCCAGCTTTGATCCATCAACTTTTCAAATGAATAAACAATTTGGTTTAATGGAGATTCTAGACGGAATTGAAACGGCCAAAAATGATGATAAAATAAAAGGAATTTTTCTTCATTGTGATGAAGTTGCAGGCGGAATGGCCACTGTAAAAGAAGTAAGAGATGCACTGCAAGATTTCCAAGAGAGCGGAAAATTTGTCGTTTCTTATCATGAAAATTACTCAGCAAAAGCTTACTATTTATCTTCTGTTGCAGATGAATTATATGTGTTTCCTTCAGGAATGATTACGTGGCTTGGATTAGGCTCTGAAATCATGTTCTTAAAAGGTGCTTTAGAAAAGTTAGACGTAGAAATGCAGATAATTAGAGGATCTAACAACAAATTTAAAAGTGCAGTTGAACCCTTGTTATACACTGAAATGTCAGAAGCTAATCGCTTGCAAACAGAAAAGTTTTTAGGTTCGCTTTGGGATGAAATGGTGAATGCAGTTGCATCATCTAGAAACATGAAGCCAGGTTACTTAAACAAAATAGCCGATAGTGTTTTAGTAAGACAATCAGGAGATGCTGTTAATCACAAAATGGCAGATGACGCTTTGTATTATGACGAAGTTTTAGACATACTTAAAGTAAAAGCAGACTCTTCAGAAAATGCGGAATTGAAGCTATTATCCTTTAAAAAATATGCTTTAAAGAAAACGAAAGAAGAACGCAACCTAGCGAAATTAGAACCAAAAAATTTAGCCGTAATTTTTGCAGAAGGAGAAATAGTAGATGGCAACGGGTCTCAAACTCAAATTGGTGGAACGAGTTTATCAAAAATGATTAGAGAAGCAAGAGAAGATAGCACAATTAAGGCAGTTGTCTTAAGAGTAGATTCACCAGGTGGATCAGCATTGGCAAGTGACATTATTTGGAGAGAGGTAGTTTTGACAAGAGAAGCCGGTAAACCTGTAGTAGTTTCTATGGGAGATGTCGCCGCCTCTGGTGGATACTATATTTCATGTGCTGCCGATAAAATTTACGCTCAACCCAATACGATTACTGGATCTATTGGAGTTTTCGGAATCATTCCATACACAGGAAAAATGTTTGAAAACAAACTCGGAATAACTTTCGATAGAGTTCAAACGAACGACCATGCGATATTATCAACGAATAGAAAATTAGATGAACAAGAACTAGCTATTGTGCAAGAAGGGGTTGATATAATTTATGATGATTTCATTTCAAAAGTTGCCGAAGGTAGAGGAATGAAAAAAGCAATGGTAGATAGCATTGGACAAGGAAGAGTTTGGGCAGGAGTTGATGCAAAAGAAATTGGTTTAATTGATGAGTATGGTGGAATTTATGATGCCATCTATTACGCAGCAGATCAGGCCAACATCTCTAAAGACTCAATTGGAATTAGATTCTTCCCTTCAGCAGATGAGAATAAATTGTTTGACTTCATTGAAAACATAGAAGATGCAGGAGAGCAAACTTCAATTCAACCATCTCGTTTAGAATTACAGATAAGGGAGATTTATAATTACGCAAGAACTGTTGGTTCTCAATCAACCATTCAAGCCAGAATGCCTTATTTGATGTGGATCGAGTAATGAGAAAGTTTGGTTTTATAATTGGACTATTTTTCTTTGTTGGCTCTTGTGGGGCCCCTAGTCATGATGCTGAGACCAACGAAGAAGAGGCTTTAGTTGAGGCTGAAGATACTACTGCCGAAGAACCAGATGAATGGCAAGAACCCAGTTGGGATCTGGAGTCGATCCAATTTCAATCAGATTTTGATGGTTGTTTACCAAGGGTAAATCCTGAATTTCTTGGATGGATTGAAACGGATTCTTTATGGCAACATTTTCCTTATAGTTATGACCCCATTTACGCTTACCTCTCTACTCATCTAGATTCTACAAGTACCACTATTGTACTTGAATCTGACACCACTTGGGGACCAACATTATGGCAAAAGTACTTTGAAGGTGGTATTTTATATGAGGAGGAATATTACCCCGAAGCAGGTTCTAGTTCGTTATTAAAAACAAACTGCACAGACATGGATTACTTAATGTCAATTCTATTCCCGCTAATAGAATCTGAAGAGAATACCTGGAACAAAGACTCCACTTCTTATGCTCCTGACGGAGCCGGATGTGGCTATGACTTTAAAAGAGATTCAATCCACCAAACTATAGATGTTTCTTGGTATTGTGGATGTTAAATCTTCTTTACCAAAGTATAATTTGTACTTCGTCCGCCCTCTTTTTCTTTAAATAAGATTTTGAGCCTTAATAATTCTTGAATATCTCTGAGCGCAGTATCGGTAGAGCATTTATTCATTTTTGCCCATTTAGAAGTATTGAGCTTGCCTTCAAAATCTGTCATCAACTTATTGAGCATAAATTGTTGCCGCTTGTTAAACCTTACGTTACTGTACATCAACCAAAAGTTGTGTTTAAACATTGTTTTAGAAAAGTCATCCTCGGTTTTGAGCAGGGCATTCTCAAGGCAAGTTAAAAACCATTTCATCCATAAAGTGATGTTTAAAGTGCCTTGCTGACTTTTTTCTAAAACTTCGTAATAACCTTTGCGCTCAACCCTTATTTGAGCGGATAAACTATAAAATTTTTGTTTGTTCTTGTCGGCTCTGGCTAACAATAGATCTGAGATAGCCCGTGCAATTCTTCCATTTCCATCTTCAAAAGGATGTATGGTTAAAAACCAAAGATGAGCCACTGCTGATTTTAAAACATCATCTAACTGTTGGTCAGCATTAAACCAATCTAAAAACATTTTCATTTCATCTTCAAGCAGCTCAGAAGCAGGTGCCTCAAAATGAACTTTTTCTTTACCCAAAGCGTCAGAAACAACCTGCATAGGACCTGTTGTGTCTTTTCGCCAATTACCAACAGTTATTTTAAACCGTCCACTTTTACTTTCTGGAAATAGCCATTTGTGCCATTTAAATAAGCGCGATTTTGTAAGTTTCTTAGAATGATTTTCAGTGACATCTAACATCATTTCTACAAAGCCATCAACATGTCTAGCTGACCGCACAGAATTGGCATTCAAAACTCCAAGCTTTCTGCAAACAGACGAACGAACCTCATCCAAATGCAAATATTCACCTTCTATTTCTGATGATTTTAATACGTCTTCAGACAATGAAAGCACGGTTTTTTCTTCGCGTAAATCAAACCCAATTGCCTCCATTCTACCCATAACCCTGCCTTGTAAATTACGAACATGTGCCAAACCTTCAAGCACCGCCTTTTCATCCCAATTAAATTGGGGCCACTGTTCTTTTTGATAGATATAAGGTTTTATTCGCCGCATAATATGCAGTGAAAATACAATTTATTCACCGCATTAAAAAATTATTCACCGCATTTTTTGCAGTGATTATTAAATTTATTCACCGCAAAAATCTATCAAACCCGTTTAGGACTTAAGATTTTGACTTAATAAGAAATCATGAAATTACGCCTAGCCCTGCTCGGCAACTTTTGAATACTCCTTGATATTTTGCTCATCCTTCTTTTTGATGATCATCAAGGTATTGTTTGCCTCTACAACAATGTAATCATTCAGACCTTGTAAGACTACTTTCTTTCCTTTAGGAACATTCACAATATTGTTTTTTGCATCAAACAAATGCACGTCATTTCCAATTACACCGTTTCCATCTTCATCATGTTGAAGGTGAGTATATAAAGACCCCCAAGTTCCTAAATCAGACCATCCAAAATCTGATAATACCACACTAATATTACTTGATGGCTCTAACAAAGCATAATCAATGGACTCACTTTCTGTTTTATGAAATGCATTATTAACGAATGCCTGCTCGTTCTCTGTATTATAATCATTTCCTTTTGATGCGAACAGTTCATTGACGCTTGGTTTAAATTGACGCAGACCATCAATTACCGTTGAAGTTTTCCAAATGAAGATTCCAGAATTCCAGTAGTAATCTCCGCTCGCTAAAAACGCCTCTGCCTTATCATGATCTGGTTTCTCTGTGAACTTAATTACATCTTTTACACTACCCAATTCGGTTCCGCTCGCTGCATCAAACTGAATATAACCATAACCAGTATCAGGACGTGAGGGCTTAATTCCTAACGTCACAATTTGATCTTCTTGTGCTTTTTCAATTGCCGTATTTATGATCGAAACAAAATTTGCTTCATCTAAAATCAAATGGTCAGAGGGTGCTACCACTAGGTTTGCATTTTCGTTCAATGCATGGATTTTATGTGCTGCATAAGCCACGCAAGGAGCTGTATTTTTTCTTTCAGGCTCCGTTAGAATTTGACTATAAGCCAGCCCTGTTTGTTCATGAACAAGATCAGCATAATCTGCGTTGGTCATGATGTAAATTTGTTCTCTTGGAGCAATTTTAGCCAAACGGTCTACTGTCATTTGAATTAAAGTTTTACCTGTCCCTAGAACATCTAAAAACTGCTTAGGCATTGATTCTTGACTCATAGGCCAAAACCTAGAACCTATTCCACCTGCCATTATAATTCCGTAGTTACTATTCATCTTTTCTTATTTCAATACTTTATCTACTTCTGCCAATCCTAACACCCGATAAGTGCGTCCAGAATTGATTTCCTTACACTCAAATCGCTTTCTCAATTTTCTGCCCAACTCAAATTGTTTTCCTTTCAGTTCAAAAATAGTCCCCTTTTCTAAATGCTCTACTAAAATCCCTTTGTTTTTATCATATCTTCTCAAAACTCGGTACAAACGATCATCAGAACAAGATGCTGCTTTCGCATCTTTCAAATAGTTCGTTACCGCTAAGGTGATATCTTCTGGCAAGAAATCTTTTTCAATAATCGGCTGAAACAACGCAAAAAATTCTGATTTCCATTCTTCTCCATGTGCCTTAACGCTATTCCCATATTTTTGAAATGTAGTTAAGTGTGCCATTTCATGAATAGTAGTCACCAAAAATGCATAAGGGTTCAAATTACCGTTTACAGAAATTCGGTGCGGCTTTCCTTGCCAAGGCTGTCGGTAATCGCCCAACTTCGTTTTTCTTGCCTTACTTACGGTAAATTGCACCTTTTGCTCCAGAATAAATTTAGCTACGTAATAGGTAGATTCCAAAGGTAAAAACGGTCTTAGCTTTTCACTAAACTGCACTATTTTATCGGAAGAACTCACTCCACAAAATTAATAAACTAAAAAAGGCCCATGTTTCCATGAGCCTTTTTTTTATTTAAACGATATCTAAAGCTTGACAAAGCGTTTAGTTATATAAGTACTTGTTTGAGAATCTATCACGTTAATTATGTAGATTCCTTTTTCAAAATCAGCAATATCAATTGATAGCTTATTAGCTGAATCAGTGGGGTAAAGCTGCTTAACTAATCTTCCTGATGCATCATAAATAACAATCTCTGTTGCCGTTGTTTTAGTAAACGTTAAATTCACTTCAGAGGTTGCAGGGTTAGGAAATAATTGTACCTCAAGCTGCTCTATCTCTACGTTAGAAGCTGTTGCCGGATCAACAAAGAAACAAGTTGAATCATAACAATTCCAAAGTGAATCATAAACAGTTAAACATGCCCAAGCTCCGCTATCATTCAACATAAACATTGGATTTTCAGCCGAAGAACTTTGTCCATTATACCACCAATCATAATTTGCATCTACTGGTTCACCTGTTGATGTATTGGTAAAGTACACATAGCCACTGTCAATCGTCATAGTGAAATCAGCGCTTAAGTTACAACCACCTATTGAATCTGCGTTTATGAACACACAAACTGAGTCATGACAAGTCCAAGTTGAATCGTAAACAGTTAAACAGGTGTAAACATCTCCTGATTCGATATTGAAAGTTGGGTTTTGTGCACTAGAACTTTGTGTACCGTATGACCAATCATAATTCGCTCCAGCCGGAACTCCTGTTGATAAATCATTGAATGAAATAGTGGTTGTCCCTACCCAATAATTAAAGTTGACATCTAAATTACAACCAGATGAATCTAAAATTACTGGTGCGCAAACTGTGTCTGCACATGTTCCCATGATATCCCAAACAGTTAAACAAGCAGTAGTAAATCCTAAACTGTAGAAAAATGAAGGATTTTCATCTGTAGATGTTTGTCCTCCATATTCCCAATAATATCCAGGATTTGCAGGCTCATTCGTTGAAGTATTAGTAAACGTGATTATTCCGCCTGATTCTGAAGCAGTCCAACTTACATTAATATCACACGAATCTGTCGCCATTACAGGTCCACAAATTGAATCATCACAGTTGTTACCTGTTAAATCATTAATAGCAAAACAAACTTGGGTTACTGCTGGATCAAACGTAAAGGTTGGATTTTCTAAAGAAGAAGATTGCGAACCATATAACCAGGCATAACTTGCTGATGAAGGTTCACCAGTTGATGTGTTTGTGAAAGTAATCATGCCTCCACTTGAACTTTCTGTCCAATCTAAAACTAAGTTACAACTAGATGATGTATCTGCATTTACCATTACACAAACTGAGTCATGACAAGTCCAAGTTGAATCGTAAACAGTTAAACAGGTGTAAACATCTCCTGATTCGATATTGAAAGTTGGGTTTTGTGCACTAGAACTTTGTGTGCCATAAGACCAATCATAATTCGCTCCAGCCGGAACTCCTGTTGATAAGTCATTGAATGAAATAGTGGTTGTCCCTACCCAATAATTAAAGTTGACATCTAAATTACAACCAGATGAGTCGACAATTGAAATACAAGTGGTGTCAGAGCAGGTCCCCATTACATCCCAAACAGTTAAGCAAGCAAATGGAATTCCGGCGCTATAAAAAAACGTTGGATTTTCTGATGAAGAGGTTTGCCCTCCATATTCCCAGTAATATCCTGGATTTGCCGGCTCGTTATTGGTGGTGTTTGTAAAGCTGATATTTCCTCCAGAAATTGCATAATCAAAATCTGTGTCAATTGTGCATTGAGCAGATAATCCATACTGGATTGCCACGAATAAAATTAGAACTAAATGTTTCATTTTGGTTTTTCTTTTTTCTAACTACAAATCCTTTTTCAAAAGGGTTGTCTGGGCAAAACAATAATTTTTATTCTAAACGCTATCCACCTAAAAAAGGCTGCTTTAGCTCGTTAAAATATCGTAACTTTGTTAGGTGATTCCTAAGCAAACCATAGACGAAATATTCCAAATAGCTCGCGTTGAAGAGGTGATTGGAGATTTCTTGGTTTTGAAAAAATCAGGATCTAATTTTAAAGCAAAAAGTCCTTTTGTTGATGAGAAGACACCTTCGTTTATGGTGTCGCCTGCAAAACAAATTTGGAAATGTTTTAGTTCTTCAAAAGGAGGTAATGTTGTTTCCTTTCTGATGGAGCACGAGCACTTCACCTATGTTGAAGCTTTAAAGTGGTTAGCGAATAAATATAATATTGAAATTAAGGAAGATCGAGAACGAACTCCTGAAGAAATTCAAGCTTATTCTATTCGTGAAAATCTCAGTATAATAAATGAATTCGCTAGAGATCATTTTGCTTACAACCTTAAAAACAATGAACAAGGAAAAGCCATTGGGCTTTCTTATTTCATTGAAAGGGGATTTAAAGAGGACATCATTGAAAAATTCCAATTGGGATACTGTTTAGATGAATCTGACGGATTTACCAAGCAGGCCATAGCCAAGAATTACAAACTTGAGTTTTTAGAAAAGGCAGGGTTAACCAAAACTAAAGAAGATCGTTCATTTGACTTTTTTAGAGGCAGGGTAATGTTCCCCATCCACTCGGTGGCCGGAAAAGTACTTGGATTTGGTGGTAGAACACTGAAAGCAGATAAAAAAATTGCCAAATATTTTAATTCACCGGAGAGTGAATTGTATAATAAATCCAAGATTTTATACGGATTATATTATGCTAAAACGAGCATCATTAAATATGATCGTTGCTATTTGGTTGAGGGGTATACAGACGTAATTTCAATGCACCAAGCCGGTGTTGAAAATGTCGTTGCCTCTTCAGGAACATCACTTACCGAAGATCAGATCAAGCTGATTAAAAGATATTCAAACAACATCACCATTTTATATGATGGAGATGCGGCTGGAATCAAAGCATCTTTTAGAGGAATTGACATGATTCTTTCTCAAGGAATGAATGTGAAAGTGGTTTTGTTTCCTGATGGAGAAGATCCAGATTCCTATGCTAAGAAATCTACTGCAGAAGAGCTAAACCAGTATATCGAAGATAATTCTAAAGATTTTATTGTCTTTAAATCTGACGTACTGTTAGAAGGCGCTGGTAATGACCCCATCAAAAAAGCTGACCTTATCAACGATATTGTTGGTTCAGTTGCGGTGATAGATGACGCCATTAAAAGACAAGTTTATTGTCGTGAATGTGCATCTATTTTTGGTATTGACGAGCAAACAATCATTCAGGCAGTTAATAAAGTTAGAGTAAAAAGTACCACGTCAAAGTTCAAACGACCAGATACTAAACCTCAACCCAAACAAAACACTGGGTCAATTAGCGGAGATACACCACCTGAGGAATACGACATCCCGATTGAGGCTATGCTGCCACCTGAATTTACAGCACAAGCAACCTCAGCCGGAACAGGTTCAAAAAGATTAGAAGCACAAGAACATGACGTTATTAGGATCCTACTTAGTTATGGTCTTTTTGTTACCAACACTGAGCATTTAGAAGTTGATGAAGAAGGAGAAGAAAAAATAACTGCGGTTGAAGTTTCGGTTATAGAGTTTATCATTCATGAATTAGAAAAAGACGAAATTGAATTTGAAAACCCCGTGTATCAATCAATTTATAATTTTTTCAGAGAAGGACTTGAAAAAGGAGAGATGTACGGAGAAAAATATTTTATTCAGCACGAAGATTTAGCTATTTCATCAAAAGTTGCTGACATTATTTCTAATCGTCATGAGATTTCTCCTAGATGGACTGAGCAAAAGGTCTATACCACCACAGAATTAGAAAATTTAGAATTGGCAGTCAAACAATGCGTGTACTCATTCAAAACAGCTAAATTGAGAAACGAAAAAGATGAAATTCAAGCTGAAATAGAAGAGTTAAATAAAGTAGATACAGATGAATCTTTTCAAGAAATCATGGTACTTTTAGCCCGACAAAAAAAATTAGATCACGTAATTGGTTTATTAACAAATAACGAGAGTTTAGGTAGAGTAATTCACTAATGCAGAACCCACTATATTATAAAATAATTGAATTTGAAGGATTAGTTGTTAATCCACTACATATAGTTTTAGGTGTCTCTCTTTATTTTATTGGATTAATTGCAATTAAATACACACGAAGATTTTTCAAGTCAAAAGAAATCGTAAACAAATCAATTACCACATTAGAAGGAAAAGAAGTTCCACTTTGGAGACTTACACGACAGTTCATTTGGTTTTTGGTTGTTATTCTTTTTCTGAAGATGCTTCGAATCGGAAATCCTGAATTGGACTTTCAAAAGATTTTGGCGTTTGAATTTTTTAGATTTGATAAATTCCATATAGCTGTATACCATATTTTCGTTGTTTCTGTAGTGCTAATTGGTGGGCGTGTTTTAATGAATTTTCTTCGCATCTATCTTCAAAGAAGATTCAAAAAGAGAGAAGGAATTGACCAAGGAACTGAATTCGTTTATTTACAACTGACAAAGTACCTACTGATTACTGTGGGAATCATAGTAATTATGCGTAGTTTGGGAATTGACCTCAACCTTTTTCTTACAGCCACGGCTTTCTTACTTGTTGGACTTGGTCTTGGTTTACAAGATATTTTCAAAGACTTTTTTGCGGGACTCTTATTACTTTTTGAAGGATCTGTAAAAGTGGGGGATGTAATAGAAATTGATCGTTTTGAAGGGAAAGATAATTTTGTTGCTACTGTTACTCAAATCAATATTAGAACTTCTAAAGTTAGAACGAGAGAAGACAAAACCTTAATTGTTCCCAATTCTCATCTTACCTTTCAAAAGGTACACAATTGGGACGACAAAAATGAATTTACTCGTTTTTCAATTCCGATTTCAGTAATGTATGGCCAAGAACTTGAAATTGTAAAAAAATCATTGATTGAGGCGGCTATGGCGCATCCAATGGTCAGTAAGAATCATGAAGTAATTGTTCGACTTTTAAACTTTGGAGATAACGGTCTAGAATTAGATTTAGTTTTCTGGGCAAAAAGAAGCTTGAATATCGAAATCCATAAATCTGATATTAGATTTGAGATTGACCGAAAATTTAGAGAGCACAATATTGAATATCCATATCCTCAGATGGATGTACATTACGATCAGAAAGGACAAAATCAAGAATCAAAAGGTACAATCCTCTAAAAATCATTTGAATTACTATATTTAAAAGAATAAAAATCTTTAAATATGGTACGCGTTATATTTGTTCTAGCATCTTTAGCTATTTCAGCAGGAATCTCAGCCCTTGCTATTTTTCATCACCAATATTGGTGGTTTGCCTTTATTTTATTTGGGCCTCTCATCTTAATTGGATTCAAAGACATGTTGCAAAATAAGCATGCTATTAGAAAAAACTTTCCATTAATTGGGAACATCAGATACATGCTAGAAGCAGTTTCGCCTGAAATTCAGCAGTATTTTGTGGAACGAAGAACAGACGGTGCACCAATCAACAAGAACAGTAGAGCAATCATCTATCAACGTTCTAAAAACCTGGGAGCTACGCATCCTTTCGGAACAGAAATGGACGTATATGCTGAAGGGTATGAGTTCATTACCCATTCAATGTACCCTAAGAAGGTAAAAGAAGAACCACGCGTTTTAATTGGAGAAGGTCAATGTTCAAAACCTTATTCTGCTTCTCTTTACAATATCTCTGCTATGTCTTTTGGGTCTATGTCTAAAAACGCAGTACTTGCCATGAATAAAGGCGCAGCAAAAGGAAACTTTTACCACAACACGGGTGAAGGTGGCGTTTCACCTTACCACCTAGCAGGCGGAGACTTGAGCTGGCAGATAGGAACTGGATATTTTGGATGTAGAAACGAAGACGGAACTTTCAATGCCGATATGTTCCAAAAAACAGCTAGCCACGACTCGGTTAAGATGATTGAAGTGAAATTATCACAAGGTGCAAAGCCGGGTAAAGGAGGAATTCTACCTGGTAAAAAGGTAACGCCCGAAATTGCAAAAATTAGAGCGGTACCTGTAGGTAAAGATGTGATCTCACCTTCACATCATACAGCATTTTCTGACCCAAAGGGTTTGCTTAACTTTTGCGATCAACTCAGAGATTTATCAGGCGGTAAACCAGTAGGATTTAAATTGTGCATTGGTAAGGTTGAGGAGTTTGAAGATATTTGCAAAGCAATGAAAGAAACGGGTCAGTATCCTGATTTTATAGGAATTGATGGAGCTGAAGGAGGGACAGGAGCAGCACCGCTTGAATTTGCAAACAACGTTGGTCTTCCTTTATATGTTGGGTTAATAATGGCCGATACTTTATTGAAAAAATATGAAGTCAGAGACAAGATTAAAGTAATTGCATCTGGAAAAGTATTTTCTGGTTTTGGAATCTTTAAAGCGCTTTCTATGGGAGCAGATTTAACCCAATCAGCAAGATCATTTATGCTTTCTATAGGTTGTATTCACGCTCAATTGTGCAACACAAACACTTGCCCAGTTGGAGTAGCAACCCAAAACAAACATTTAATGAAAGGATTAAATGTAGAAGACAAATATGTGAGAGCTTATAATTACCATCACAACACAGTTAAAGCATTTCTAGAATTGATGGGAGCTACAGGGGCAACTCAACCAAGCGAATTAAATACGAACAACATTAAGCGAATGGCAGAAGATGGAGATGTTTGGACGTATACGGACATTATTGCCTCTTGGAATATGGTTGAGCGCTTAACAGGAGTAAAAGCAACTGACAAAGCAGGAGTTAAAGCGCCACCAGTTACAGCCTAAAAAAATAAATACCTTTTACAAGCGTCTCGGTTAAACTGAGACGCTTTTTTTTATGCACTTATTTTTCGTAACTTCTCATCATGGTCATTGAGTTAATAAAACCTGAAGAAGTCGATAAGTTTATAGAATTAAGGCGGATCTTTGCTGAAGTATTTGAGCAAGACGCTCCTATATTGGATGAAGATCAAATAAAACGAATTAGAGACAACCGAAGCTTTATTGCTATTGGAGCAACAGTGGGATTTGAGCTTGTTGGTGGTTTAACAGCTCATCTGGTGACGAACTATTATCAAGGCGGCTTGGATTTATTCATTTATGATATCGCAATTAAAACAGAACATCAAAGAAAAGGTGTGGGTATAGAACTTTTGAATTTCACAAAGAAATTTTGCAAAGAACACCATGTGAATGAAATGTATGTTGCCGCTGAAGCAGATGATGAAAATGCTTTATCCTATTATAGAAAAACAGACGGAAAAGAAATAGCAGCTCGCTTTTTTGTTTATGAGATATAATTTCAAGAACCCTGTCAACTTTCGCTGACAGGGTCTACTCATAGTTAAAATAACCTTATTTTACTTATGAAGCTTCTCAGATATCTTAACTATTAAAATTTTGTATACCAAGTTAAGTCGAAGCAATAAATTTTAAGAAAAATTTGTTCTGAATGACAAGATTTTGTTTTAACTGGTCAGTTTTATTAAAACTCTTTTTTGTAAGACCTTGAAACAGGGAGTTCAATTTGATTAATAAACACAGATGAAGCCTTTTTTGAAGTGACTTTTTCTTTGTTCACGAGATAAGAACGGTGAATTCTTATGAACTGGTCAGATAGTTTCAACTCTAGTTCTTTCAGGTTAATACGCTGCGTGATCTTATCATCCTCGCAATAAATAATTGAATAGACGCCGTCTGCTTGAACATAAAGAATGTCATTTTCTGCCAATTTCTCTTCTCCTCGGCTTCCAATAATCGAAACAAACCTTTCTGAACTAAGTTTAATTTTGACAAGCTCTAAGGCCGCAAGTACATCACTTTCTTTAAATGGCTTGGTGATATAAGTAGCAGGTTGGGTCTGAATAGCTTTTCGCATAACCTCTAATTCGTTATTAGCTGTTATATAAATAAATGGAATATTTTTCTCTTTCAAAAAAGCACCAAAATCAATCCCATTATCCTCATCCGCTAATCTGATATCTAATAAAAAGAGATCTGGTTTTTCAGAAATAGCTTCTTTTGCTTCGGCAATGTTTTGCGCCAAAGCAATAGGTAAATATTGATTGTTGATTAGAATATTTTCTAAATGCTCTGCAACAATCATTTCATCTTCTACTATAGCTACTCTAATCATTTTTCAAATTCATTTTAAATTGAAAACCATTCTCATTCTTAATTTCGTAAGTGCATTTTAACTGCCTGCACATCATATCAATCAACTTAGGTTTTTTTCCTTGTGGCAAGCCTTTTCCGTTGTCACTAAAATTAATCTCAGCAAAGCCCTTCATTTTCTTAATCATAACACGTACGGTAGCATTTTCGCTTGAGTCTTCAAAAGCATGCTTCAAAGAGTTAACAATCAATTCATTGAACAGAAGGCCAATATAAATTGATTTAGAAACTCCAAAAACTACTCCTTCTTCTATATCAACATCTAGTTTGATATTTTTCACCTCACATAGCGGAGACAAATTTTCACCTAACGTTCTCAAATAATTCGTTAAATCAATTTCACTTTTCTCTTCATTTATGTACATCTGCTGATGTAAAGTCGCAATCGATTCAATTTTTGACGCAATATTTTTCAAAGAATCAACTTCTTCATTTTCATGCTTATACATCTCTCTTGAAACCAATGAAACAATTATTTGTAGATTGTTTTTTATCCTATGATTTGTTTCACCGATTAAGAATTCATTTTCAGCTAAAAGTTTATTTAGGCGTTTGTTTTTCTTGCGAATTACAAATAGGAAAATGAAGAAGATCAGCATAACCCCAACTAAGAATAAAGTTAAATTGGACAAGGTCTTTTTTTCAGATTTTTCTTTTTCAAGTAAGATTTTTTGTTCTTGAATTTCAACTTTTTTTCGATCAGCTCCATATTGGGCTTCTAATTTTTCCAAATTACTGCCATGAACTTGTTGCATGATCCTCAACTCTTCTCTTAAATAATACCACTTATATTTAAAGGCTAAAGAAGAGTCACCTAGTAAAAAATAATTTTCAGCTAAGTAATTATAAGTAGGAGCTTTAACAGAAGACCATTCAGTATCAGCAATTCTTTTTTTCAATCGTTCTAAGTAATAAACGGAAGAATCCCAAGCGAGCATTTGAAAATAGGTTCTTCCCTTATTATAGGCGGCATTTGCATAATCAAAGCTGTTGGTGTCGAACTGCGTAACCGCCAAATTATAGTAGTAGACAGAGGTATCGTAAAACCTATATTTTTCATAGATATTCCCTAACTCATTGTAAATGGTTCCGAAATCCATTTTTAACTCATTTTCTTTTGCAATTTCAAGTGCTTTAAAACTGCAAAACTTGGCAGAATCAAGTGTCCCAAGCTGATTATAAAAGAATGCTTTTCGGTGAAAGTACCTGCAATTATCTTGATTTGAATGTTTATTTGAAGGATGTATTAACGAGAACATCTCTCTCGCGTCTATCATCCGATTTTTCATGATATAAAAGTTTGCCAATTCAAGTGTAGCCTTAAAAAAGAGAACTTCATTATTTAAAATCAAACTATAATTTTGAGCATTAACTAAGGCATCAAAAGCAACAACTTTATTGCCTAGTTCAAGTTGCTTTCTTCCATATTCTATTAATTCTAAAACTCGTTGTTCATTCGATTTGACCTCTTCTTGCGAGAAAGTTTTAAAACCAAACGAGAACAACAAGCAACTTAAAAAAAAGATTTTTAGAAATATGCTGCTTGATTTAATTTTCATGCCTTTAGTACTCAGTTTTGTGAAAGTAGAAATAAAATCTATAATCAGGGCTGAATCAGCTCATTCTTCCTCACAAAATTGCTATCTTGTACCTCCTTATTTTAACCTTCTGTTATGACTCCAGAACACGATAAAAAATTATTTCTTTTAGATGCCTTTGCACTAATTTACAGAGCATATTATGCTTTTATAAAAAATCCAAGAATCAATAGTCAAGGTCAGAATACCTCAGCTGCCTTTGGTTTCACCAATGTGATGCTGGATATCATCAAAAAAGAACAGCCAACGCATATCGCGGTAGTTTTTGACGCACCCGAACAAACAAATCGTCAAGCTGATTTTACAGATTATAAGGCGAATCGTGAAGCAATGCCAGAAGATATTGCTTCAATGATTGATCCAATTAAAGAGATTGTAGAAGCCTTTAATATTCCTGTATTAATTTCTCCTGGTTATGAAGCAGATGATATTGTCGGCACTATTGCAAAAGCAGCAGAAAAACAAGGATTTGTAACCTACATGATGACGCCTGACAAGGATTACGCGCAATTGGTTTCTGAAAACATTTTCATGTACAAACCGGGGCGTGGCGGTAAGCCTGCAGAAATTTGGGGATTACCTGAAGTGCAAGAAAAATTTGGCGTTGAACGTGCTGAGCAAGTCATTGACTTTTTAGGTTTATGCGGAGATAGTGCGGATAATATTCCTGGTATTCCAGGTGTAGGACCAGTTGCCGCAAAAAAGTTAATCGCTCAATTTGATTCAGTTGAAGAAATCATTGCAAACGCTGATCAACTAAAAGGAAAACAAAAGGAGAACGTCATTGCGTTTGCAGAGCAAGGAATCATGTCTAAAATGTTGGCTACTATTATTTTGGATGTTCCGGTTGCATTTGAACCGGATAAATTGGTGATGGAAGAACCAAACAAGGATAAAGTGCGAGAAATACTTACTAAACTTGAATTTAGAAATATTGCCAAACGAGTTTTGGATGAGGAGATTGCAATAGGTCAGCCAGCGAAAGGTCAGTTAGATTTATTTGGGGGACCTGCAATAGAAACCACGGCAGAAGAAGTAGCAGCGGGGTCTGAAATTAAAACATTAGAAGATGTAAAAACTGATTACATCCATATTGATACAAAAGAAAAAAGAGCCGAACTTTTAGAAGCCTTGCTTTTGCAAACATCAGTTTGTTTTGATACTGAAACAACCGGAATCAATCCCATTACTGATGAACTGGTTGGAATCGCATTCTCATTTAAAGAAGGAACCGGTTTTTACGCTTCATGTAAGCCTGAAACTGCAGCAGAAGTTGTTGCAGATTTCAAAGCGTTTTTTGAAAATGAGAAGATTGAAAAAATAGCGCACAATATAAAGTTTGATTTAAAAATCATAGAAAAATATGGTATTGAAGTAAAGGGACCATTGTTTGATACAATGATTGCCCATTACTTAATCACGCCAGAAGGACGTCATGGCATGGATCATCTTTCTGAATTATACTTGAATTACAGACCTGTACCTATTGAAACCTTGATTGGTAAAAAAGGGAAGAATCAAGGTAATATGGGCGATATCGAACCTGAAAAAATTGTGGGCTATGCTTGTGAAGATGCAGATATCACCTTTCAATTAAAGCAAAAATTTGAACCAGAAATTCAAAAAGAACATTTGAAACATCTCTTTTATGAAATAGAGATGCCCTTAGCCAAAGTCTTAAAAGACATGGAAATTCAAGGCATTAACCTTGATGTTCCGGCACTGAGAAAATTCTCTCAAGAACTCGAAGTTGAAATTGATAAATTGACACTTGAAATTAAAGCTCTTGCAGGAGTAGAAGACTTCAATTTAGATTCTCCAAAACAACTGGGAGAAGTCCTTTTTGATCACATGAAAATTGATGAGAAAGCCAAAAAGACGGCTACCGGCCAATACAAAACTTCAGAAGATGTCTTATCAAAACTAGAAGCTAAGCATGAGATAATTCCGTTGATCTTAAATTACAGATCTCTTAGAAAATTGAAGAGTACTTATGTGGATACCTTACCAGAAATGGTTGAGCCAACCACGAACAGAGTGCACACTTCATATATGCAAACTGTTGCCGCAACAGGAAGGTTAGCATCTAATAACCCTAACCTACAAAACATCCCTATTCGAACAGAAAAAGGAAGAGAAATTAGAAAAGCATTTATATCTGCCAATGAAAAAACAGATTTATTAGCTGCGGATTACTCACAAATTGAATTGAGAATTATCGCTGCCATGAGTGGTGACCAAAACATGATTGAAGCCTTCTCAAAAGGGTATGACATCCACGCGGCAACTGCAGCAAAAGTGTTTGGTGTAGATAAAATTGAAGAAGTAACCAGAGATCAACGTTCTTCAGCTAAAGCGGTGAACTTTGGAATCATTTACGGACAATCTGCTTTTGGACTATCTCAAAATCTAGGAATCTCAAGAAAAGAGGCGAAGGCCATGATTGACAGCTATTGGGAACAGTATCCAAACATTAAAAAGTTTATGACAGATTCAGTTGAATTTGCTAGAGAACATGGGTATGTTGAGACTTTAATGAAACGAAGAAGATACCTTAAGGATATCCAATCAGGCAATGCAATTGTTCGTGGATTTGCTGAACGAAACGCCGTTAACGCTCCAATTCAAGGGTCTGCGGCAGATGTGATTAAAATTGCAATGATTCGAATTCATGAAGACATGAAAAGGCAAAACTTGCAATCTAAAATGTTGCTTCAAGTACATGATGAATTGGTATTTGATGTGGTAGAAGGAGAAAAAGAAATCATGGAAAAACTGGTTAAAGAAGGCATGGAAGGAGCGGTAGAAATAGCGGTTCCCCTTGATATAGATTATAAATTTGCAAAAAACTGGTTAGCTGCACATTAAAATAGAATAACATGAAAATATTAGTTTACATTTTAGTTGGATTAGGCGCAATCTTTTGTATCGATTTATTGACAGGAGGTGCAATTATACCGTATGGCTTACTAAACGGTCTAGCAGATGCATCTGGTGGAAAATATACAGATATTCAAGGAGGTCTTGGAACCCTATTTTCAGGGTTAGGAGCCGTTTTTGCAATCATTGGCAGAAAAAAGTTAGGTAAACCAACTTTCTTGATCATCACTTTAGCCGGAATTTTACTTGCACTAATCACTTTTTTCACAGCATTCAGTGCAGTGCTGTAATGTGATTTTTAACCGAATTATGATTCTTTTTAGCCTTATTTTTGAAATAAACACCAACTTCATCCGTCTTTAGCTGTTCAGTAAATAAAACTTTCGCCAAATGAGATTCTTTCTGTTATTCATCACTTTTATCGTTATTGGCGGATTATTGGAATGGTACGTTTATTCGGCCTTAAGTTCAAGATGGAACAGTTGGAGTAACTGGTTAAGAAATACTGCTAAAATTTCTTACTTCGTCTTACTCGGGTTATCGATTTTGTCGATCTGTATGATGTTTTTCTTCAATAAATTTCAGCCCCGTTCTGTGCTCAACTTCTGGTTCTCGTTCGTTATTTTAAACTTAATTGTTAAAACAGGTTTCGCATTCTTTTTACTTATAGATGATTTAAGAAGACTAGGCATCTTTACACGAAACAAAGTTACTGGCCAGGTGTCACCAGAAGGTGGAATTACCCGTTCAGACTTTTTGGTTAAAACAGGCTTAGCTGCAGCAACTATTCCTTTTGTGTCTTTGAGTTGGGGAATGATAGCAGGACCATACAGATACAAAGTTTTTTCTGAAAAAGTGACCATTCCAAACTTACCAAAAGCATTTGACGGACTTAAAATCGCTCAAATATCTGACATCCATTCTGGAAGTTTTTACAATAAAGAAGCTGTTCAAAAGGGCATTGATTTGTTGATGGCACAAAATGCTGATGTAATCTTTTTTACGGGTGATATAGTCAATGACAAAGCTTCAGAAATGGAACCTTACATTGAGATGTTTTCGCAATTGAAGGCTCCTTTAGGGGTATATTCAATTTTAGGGAACCATGATTATGGTGATTACGTGAGCTGGGAATCAGAAGAAGCACACCAAGAAAACAATAAAGCAGTTCGTGAATTGCATGGACGAATGGGATGGAGATTGTTATTGAATGAACATGTCTATTTGGAAAAAGATGGTCAAAAAATAGGTCTAATAGGGGTTGAGAACTGGGGAAAAGGATTCCATCAAGAAGGAGATTTAGCCAAAGCATATGAAGGCATTGACGCTCCGGTTAAATTATTACTCTCTCATGACCCAACACATTTTGACGAAGTCGTGAAAAAAGACTTTAAGGACATCAATATGATGTTCGCTGGACACACGCATGGCGCCCAAATGGGAATTGAAACCGCTGGATTCAAATGGAGCCCAATTTCGTTGCGTTATAGAAAATGGGCCGGACTATACGAAGAAAACGGGCAGTACCTTTATATCAATCGTGGATTCGGTTTTCTGGGTTATGCTGGTAGATTAGGGATAATGCCTGAGATTACGGTAATGGAATTAAAAGCAGAATCTGCGTAAATCGCAACTAAAACCACTTTGTTGCGTAGATTAATTTAAGCAATCACTTTTTTGGCTTCAAATTTGTATCATAAACATTATGACTATGAAAAAGACTTTTCTAAATAAAATCGTAAGAAAAATTGTTCTGAAAAACAGGGCCAAAAGAGAACATAATTTAATTGGTAAGTGGCAAGGTAAAAAGACGAAAGTATTAATTGCTAAAGGTGATTCAACTGAGGTCAAAGATGTGATTAAGTTTTCAGATCGTTTAGAAGTAAGTTCTGAATTTGCTTTTTCTTGGAGCAAAGCCAAAACCGGTTTGATTCAATTTAAAAACGACTATACCAACTTAGTTTTCAAAACCCAGCAATTACTGGGCTTCGGAACAGGAGATAATTGGGAAGTTAAACGACTTACTTTTAATAAAATGATCCTTCTTCAAAGAGATGAACATCAAAATACTTTAATAGAATATCATTTTGAAAAAGACCTAAATGGTTATGATGTAGGATAATAAAAACTCCTTATCACCCCATGAACTAGACAAACAAAAAACCCGTTCTAGCGCACTAAAACGGGTCTCTCAATTATTTTAAATCTATTCTTATAATCTAATAGATGGTTTAGCCATATCTATTTCATTCATAATTTGATCTGCAAAGGTGTAATGACCTCTGTGAGAAACTACTTTGAATCCTCTATTTTTCATTTCTGAAATGGTCTTTAAAAATTTCCATTTAGACTTCAGTAATTGAGGAGATTCACTTTTCATACCTACTTCAATGTATTGCGTTTTGCCGTTAGAAGTATCCGCCACAATATCAGGTGTAATGCTCATATCTTGACTCGTCATTTTAAAAGACTTTGGCGATTCATAGCCTTCAATATCAGCCTTTATGTTTTCATAGCCTTTACCTTCTAGATAGTTAATCGTTTTCCTAATTAATTCTACGTGTTCTTGTTTCTCTTTTAAAATCATAACCTATAGTATAAGCATTAAATATTAGAATATCAAGTATTTAGCAAGTTTTATTTAAACCAAGCATCAGAAACACGCGAAAGTCGCCACTATCAGTATAAAACTAAGGCAAAATAAAAAGAGCGCTAGAACCCTACATTTAACGATAAGGCATAAAAAAAGCCCTTCTGAAATCAGAAGGGCTTTTCAATCTTATTGGTATTGATTACTCGTCAATGTGAGATAATTCTTCATTTACCATTGCTTCTTCATCAATCGTTCCACCTAATGTGAATCCGTTTGCTGCAGCATACTCATATTGGAAATCTACCCATTCGTTATCGATATCGTAAAATCCTTTATAAGCCTCAGAGTACTCTGTGTAGAAATCTACTTCTTCATCAGTCCAAGTTTCGTCAGCTCTTGACATTGGCTCTGCTAAGTCATATAAGTAATCATTGATTAATCCTTCAACTGAAGCAAACCATTTTAAAGTTAACTCATGAAACTCAGCTCTTTTTGGCCAAGGCTTATCTTTATATAAATCAATTGCTTTTCTTCCTTCAGCGATTAAGTGAATAGCTGAATCTAAAACAGTTGTGATATCTTTTTCTGATCCGTCAATTTCATCTAAAGCTTCAACTTCTCTGAATTTAACATCAACTTTTACTACCTCAGCAACTAATCCAGAGAAATAAGCTTCTCCATCTTTAGCTCCACCTTCTCCAAAGCTAGCTACAGCTGCATCAATATCTTCAGAACCTGTTAACGGATCTGTTAAAGCATCATCAGACGCTCCTTCACCACAAGACATCAATAATGCTGCTAATGGTAATACGTAAAAAAATCTTTTCATTACTTTTATTTTATTTGGTTTTATATGCCTAAATATACCTCAGGCTCGGTATTAACGGCACAAAGATGCGTTTTTATTTCTTATTATTACAACTCTGTCTCAAAATTTTTATCAATGAATGTTAAAGTTTCTTATTTCATCTCAAAAAACATACACACTGTTTATCAAGCCATTATAGATAAAAATCACCTGAGCAAATACTTCGTGTCATTTGCCTCAAATGATTTAGATAAAGCTGAATTGATCACTTGGAAATGGGAAGATTACAATGCCGAATGTCAAGTTGACCAAATAAAAACCACTGAAAACCAGCTTATTGAATTCTACTGGGGATCAGAAACAAATAAACGAAAAGTTGCTATAAAACTAACAAGTGAAAGTGACGAAAAAACAAAAATTACGATTACTGAATTCAATTTTGAGCCAGCTGCTGAACGAATTAAGGAGATTGCAGAACAAACCCAAGGTTGGACAGATTTCTGTTGTTCGCTGAAAGCATATTTATATACCGGAATTAACTTGAGAAAATAAAGCAATCTTTTTCATATCTTTAAAAGAAAAGAAAATGAAAAGCTTATTTGCATCCTTTTTACTTCTACCAATAATTTCTTTTGGTCAATTAGTTCCTGATTATGATGACATCTACATTCCAATGCGGGATGGCGACTCACTTCAAGCTGATGTATATATTCCGAACGGAACAACCACAGGAGAAGTAATACTGATTCAAACACCATATAATAAAGATTTGTTTTCGTTCTCGTTACCTTTAGGTGTTCAGCAAAATTTAGATGCACAACCGTTCATTTTTGTAATTGTAGATTGGCGGGGATTTTATGGCTCAAATATGGCTGATGTCTCCAACGTTAACCGTGGTGAAGATGGATACGACATATGCGACTGGATTAAAGATCAAACTTGGCATGCGGATAGAATTGGAACCTGGGGACCGTCCGCATTGGGTGGAGTTCAATACAACACCATGGTTGAAGCTCATCCCAACCATACCTGTGCAGTTCCGCAAGTTGCAACTGGAATGCAAGCTTATGAATCGTATTTTTACGGAGGCGTTTTAGAAGAGGCCAGACTAGATCAATTGGATGCCTTAGGATACGGTTTATCTCCTACTGTTATGGCCAATGTCTATGACAACAGCATTTGGCAATTTTCAGAATTAAGCACTTATTTCCCTGATGACATTCAGATTCCCACCCTACAAATTGGCGGATGGTATGATCACCACATTGATGCAATGATGACTTTTTATAAAAATAGTCGGAATGATGCGGCTGCCAATGTTCAAGATGAGCAGTGGTTGTTGGTAGGACCGTGGGTTCATGGCGGTACTGGCGCGGCATATATTGGCTCATCAATTCAGGGTGAATTAACTTACCCTGACGCCGAGTTTATGAGTGACATCATGGCTTGGGACTTTTTTGAGTATTATTTACTGGATAGCGCAAATAATTGGGAAAACACGGATAAAATCACCTATTATGACTTAGGTAATGGTGGCTGGTTAACCTCAAATGCTGATGATATTGAAATTACCAGTACGGATGTATTATACCTCAATCAAAATAATCAATTGACTTCTTCAAATGGAGTAAACAGCTCTTCTTTTGTTTCAGATCCATCTGATCCATCACCAACTATTGGTGGAGCAACCTTGTCTGACCAACTGGATCAAGGTCCGTACGATCAAAATAGCCTTGATAGTAGAACTGATGTCTTGACGTTTAGTTCTGAAGTGCTATCTGAAGCTATTTCTATTACCGGCAGACCTTCTGTAGATATTTACCTCAGCGCAGATCAAGCAGATTGTGATGTTGCTGTAAGATTAGTAGATGTTTATCCTGACGGAACTTCTATGTTAATTACTGATGGTATTCAACGAATGCGTTTTAGAAACGGCGATTATTCCGCATCTGGTGAAGAATTTATGACAGCTGGAGAAGTTTATAACGCCACTGTGCAACTTCCTTTCACACAGTACACTTGGAAACCTGGGCATCAAATTAAAATTTACATTTCTGGGAATCACTCCGTTCGATTTAATGTGAACTTACAAGATGGTGGAACCATGTATCAAGCTGGAACCGGAAATATTGCCAATATTACCATCCACCATTCAGCACTTTATCCTTCAAAATTGAACTTACCCGGCAACAATCCAACCTTAAAAATTGAAGAACAAGCTGGTTTTGAGGTATACCCAAATCCAACAAATAATGTAATCCATTTTAAGCAACCTGAACAATTATCACGTTATGTTGTTTTTGATTTGCAAGGAAGAGTAGTGGCAAAGGGAACTATTGACCAATCAGGAATCAACCTTGAAGAACTTCAAAAAGGTCAATATATTTTAGAAATAAGTTCACTTACTGGTGAAAAAATGACCACAAAAATTGCTAAAAACTAAACTCATTTATTTGTAGATTCGCACAAAAATTAAGACATGCATAAAGGAAGAATTACATTAGCGATTTTAGCTGGAATAGGATTTTTACTAATTGTGTTTCCTTGGATGGAGGAAACAGTAAATGGTTCAAAAGTAGGGTTCCCTAACATTGCTGGTTCAGAAGTTTATTATGGGTTCCAAACTTGGTATGGACAAATGGCCTCACTACTTTTTGCAGTTATTGCACTTTTTGCATTAATCGGAAAGAGAGATACTATGATTGCTAAAGGCTTTCCTAAAATGACTGTCTTAGCGACCAGTGGAATCTTATTTCTTGAAGGAATAGTTATATTTTCAATCACGGGATTCTCCACTCATTTTACAGCACAAGCTGGAGTTTACGGGATATTGATTTTAGCCTTGGCAACGGCAGTTGCACCTTACTTATTTAAAGCAGATGGAACAGTTCATATTCCAAATGTGAAAGATGTAGTTGACGACATAGAAGACAGTGCGGATATCGTTGAAGATAAATTTGAAGACATCTCTGATAAGGTTGAAGATAAAGCCGAAGGGATTATGGATAAAATTGAGGACAAGTTTGATGGTGATGATGATAAAGATGAAGACCAGAAGAATGAAAAATCATCTGAAAACATTACTAAAAACGATCCAAAAGTTTAACGAAAAAGTTCTAATACGCTTAAAGCTGGCTCGGTTTCATAACGATCCACCATTTCTTTAAAAAGTGGCTCTCCTAGCAATTCGTCAAACGAAAAAACAACGCTTTTTAAGCGCTTATTTTTGAGCCTGTAAACAGGTAAATACGCTTTGAGTAAATCTTCAAAGCGCATATCATGCTTTTCTTGCAATTGCTTATCAACAGTATAAAAGAAACCTGCACCACCCCAATAAACAGCACTGTACTTATAATTATCAAACAGTTCTTTTGACACTTCTGCAAAGGATTTTACAGGATTTGAATAGTAGGCCGCAGCTTCAGTTATTCGGTGAACATACATAGAATCAAAACTTGCTTCAGTAAAATAACCCATGTCAATCATAATTCGTCTTGACAAATACGTTGCGAATCCCTCTGAAAACCACTTATACTTTTTTCCTAAGAAAGGAATCGCTAAATGACTCATTTCATGAGGTGCTGTCCAATCTGAACGAAGTTCTTCAAAACTTGCCTGTGGATTGACATAAAAGTGAATTTCATTGACATCATTTTTCCGACTCGTATGCCCGAAACTAACTGGTCTATTCCGATTCTTAGATTTATAAAAAAAGATGTGCATATCAAAAGGATACACCCCTAAGGTATTTTCAGTAGCCGTTTTAACATCTTCTATCCACAATTTCAAGGTATCTTCTTGCTCGGTTGTAAACTCATCTTGATGATTCCAAAAAACTTCATGTTGGTAGGATGATGTAGATGAATTTTGTTGATGGTCTTCTTCTGCAGATTCTTGTTCAGAATTTGCTTGATTTCCACAAGAAAACAAAAGTAAAAGTGACGTTATGAAAGCGACTTGTCTAATCAAAATACTAAGCCGTAAATAGTAACGCCAATCATATAAGGCATGATGGCTAATGGAATGGCCCAATGAAGTTCAACTTTCTGCTTTTTATAAAAGCTATAAATTAACCAAAAGTGTAGCGGTATAAAAAGGCATCCACCAATTATAACCAACTTAATATTCTCTATTCCGAGCCAATAATCGCCAGTGATTTCTGGATTGCCAGAGGTTAATACTACTGCTCCTTGCACTACTAAAGCAAATATGCAGGCCATTAAAATTCCTACTAAAATTAATATTCTACTCATTCTTGAACACGACTATACGAGTCGTACGATTTTAGACATTTAGAAAAAATTGATTTCCAATCTTCTTTATTGGGGGTCAAAATATACGTCTTATAATCTTGTGAAAGCTCTTCATCTATTGTTTTGTTTTGAACTAACTCAACACTATTCGGTCCAGAAGCTGAAATCACCACATCTTTCAAATCAATTGTTCCATTCACAAAATCAGCAACAATCACTGAATAATGTCCAACGTCCTCAAAAGAAAATAAGGCATATCTTGTTTTGGTTAGCTGCATTAATCTATTTGCCCCTCCTCTACTCTCGTATAAATAAGTTTTGGTAGGAACTAAGAAATAATAATCTTCACCATCAAGAGCGACAGGTAATGAATCTCCTTCAACCACTCCATAAATGTAATTGTCTTTAACGCGGTATTTAGAATTTTCACGAACTTCTGTCCTGGAGATATTTAAAAGGCGGTTCTTTTTAAAATAAAGACCTGTTTCATCCACGTGCAAAAACTCACCGGCGGCTCTTCTCAGTTCATTTTCTGGTCGATTGCTTAATTCGTATTTTCCATATAATTGAGGTGCAACTTTTGGAACAGAATTGAGTGCAAACAAACTGCTTTTGTGAAAATAATAGGAGATGAACTCCTTTTTTTCAGCAAAAGAATTCACTGCAAATGCCGCTATGCAGAAGAATAATATTAATCTTTTCATTACTATAAATTTAGTCATTTCTAGTTTGGTAAGATTCAATTGTCCAATGAAATTCATCTTCTAATGCCGGAAGCGACCTCCAATCAAGTTTCTCGTACATGAGTATTTGATTTTCAGAATCACCGGGCCATTGCAAACTTATCTTACTTTCTCCTCCATACAACTGATAATCAATTTGGTTCGCGTAATCATCATATCCCCAAATTAATAATTGCTGATTCACCGAATCAATTTCTAATTTGTAATCCAAAAAATAACCTCCTTTGGTTTCGAAAATGATGAACCCTCTGCGGTGAATGTAAAATCGTTCATAAATATTTTCTGTTCCGAAAGTAATATCCTCTAACTGATAAGCCCCGTGCAAATAAGGACGTTCAGCTGAATCATCATTAAAATTGCCAGTACTAAAAGCAAAGAAAGTGGCCTCTAGCAACATCAAACCAATGAGACCTGTCTTCAAAAACCCTTTAATAAAAGCCCTATTCAGAAAATCGAAATTTTGCTTGTCAACTTTCAGCTGTGCAACCTCCCCTTTAAAGAAAAGGTAGAAAGTGGGAATATTAGGAGCTAATAATAAAAGACAAATGAACAGTAAAAACAAACTATAGAGTTTCACTGAAATATCAAAACCGAAGTTGATCATCAAGACATTTGTTATAACGAAAAGCAGTACAAACAAACCAAATGTTCTTGTTTTTTTAAACAGCATTAATACTGCAGGAATGAGCTCAAATAGTCCGGTTAAAAAACAGTACAACTTTGAGGTCCCCATAGTGCTCCAAAACAAGATGTCTTTTGTCATTTTACCGAAAGGCGTGTAAAGCGTATTTGGCTCAGGCAAATAAAACTGTGTTTTAAATAGCTTGTCAAATCCATACACTAAAAATCGAGAGGCTAGATAATAAATTAAGATCAGTTTGAATAGATGAATGATTCGCTCCTGCCTGTTCTTAAAATAACTCCACTGATTTAAAAGAAAGCTCAAAAAAACGGCAACGCCGAATAAAATCAACAACAGCAAATACAATCCTTGTGTATCAGAACTAAAGCTGACATCTTCAATTCCAAATGAGGAAACGATTCCTCCAAAAACGAACTGCGCGAAATGGTCTTGAAATTCAGCTAAAAAAGTCGCCGCAGGAATAAATATGACCCCTAAAAAAGCGAATAGGTAACAAGAAAATTTTAAAACCGTCTTCACTTAGGCTTGCAGCAAGGTTTGTTTAGATTTTTTAGACAACATCCAAGATGCAAATCCAATAAACAAAGAGATAAAGGCGATTGCAATAAGCATTAAAGTTAAGCCACCAGAAGGTTCAGACGGCACGCCAATTATTGGTGCTATATTTTGATCATGATCATTTTGTCCATCTTTATCATCATCAATATAATGATTTGCGTTGTCATATCCAATAAACACGGTACTATCCATTTTATTGGTCCAAAAATAATGATTACTCATTTCGGCTTTAATGCTGTCTAATGCATGTTGATCCGAAAAAAGTGGATGATTGATAACCGTATCTTTTCCGGCTTTCCAGAACTTTTTAGGGTTGGGTTCACCATCTTTTTTTCCTCTGTCATACCACTCATTTTTTTGACAGTATTCAGAAGTTACCATGACAGCAACGCTATCTGAAACGAAAATAACAGAATCTAATTGAGCTGTTTTAACAATTGGATTGGGTGCCATTCCTAGGTTATGCGCTGCTAGGTCCATTTTAGGGTCTTTTAATGCAGAATAAAAATTATTCAGTTTACCCGAATGACTTTTAAAAGCAATCATTTTGGTTTGCCCGAAAGATTGCACGGACACTAACAATCCTAATAGTGTTAAGTATTTAAATAGTTTCATTTCTTTTTTCATTTAGATGCAAAATCACTGTATAATGCATAAATTAAATTTTGTAACTTGCATGCTCTCGCGCCTAAACTCCAAGTTCATTTTATAATTGGAAATGACTTGGATGAAAAAGGACACAATTTTCTTTTTCAAACAAAAAATAATTTCATTAAAAGTATGGAAAAAAGGTGGGTAATCAAAGAAAGTCCAGCGACTGAACAAATAGCAAAAATTATAGAAGAAGTTGGGGTATCACGACCAGTTGCAACAATTTTAGCGCAGAGAAATATTCAATCATTTGATGAGGCAAAAGCATTTTTCAGACCTGAGATAACAGATTTACATGATCCGTTCTTGATGAAAGGCATGGCTGATGCGGTAGATAGAATTGAGCAGGCCATTGCGCGAAATGAGAACATTTTGGTTTTTGGCGATTATGATGTAGACGGAACCACTGCGGTGGCGCTTATGTACAGTTTTATTGCTTCAACTTATGAGCAAGTTGGCTATTACATTCCTGATAGATATAAAGAGGGTTATGGTGTTTCAATGGAAGGAATTGAATTTGCTATAGACAATAGCTTCACTTTAATTATCGCATTAGATTGCGGCATTAAGGCCATTGAAAAAGTGGCTTACGCAAAAGAAAACGGCATAGATTTTATCATTTGTGATCACCATACACCCGGAGAGCAGGTTCCGGATGCGATTATTTTAAATCCAAAGCAAAAAGATTGCGAATACCCTTACAAAGAACTGTGCGGTTGCGGGGTTGGTTTTAAATTAGCGCAAGCTGTAAACCAAGCCAGAGGGGGAGTAATTGAAGATGTTTATCACCTGTTAGATTTGGTAATGGTGGCTATTGGTGCCGATATCGTTTCTATGTCTGGAGAAAATCGAATTTTAGCCTACTATGGCCTACATCTATTGAATAATACGCCAAGAGTTGGTTTTGAAGCTTTACTCAAACTTGCCAATAAAACAGGTGAATTATCAGTGACTGATGTTGTTTTTTCAATCGCCCCAAGAATAAACGCAGCCGGGAGAATAGATAGCGGAAATAAAGCCGTTGAGCTACTTCTAGCAGAATCTCTAGAAGAGGTAGATGAAATCTCAAAACTCATTAACACCCATAACGAAACCAGAAAAGGACTAGACCGAGAAATAACCAAAGAGGCCTTGCAAATGATTGAAGAAGATGAATGGCTGCTCAATGCGAAATCATCTGTCCTGTTTAATAAAGACTGGCACAAAGGTGTAGTTGGAATCGTTGCCTCAAGATTGACGGAATCTTATTACCGCCCAACTATTGTTCTAACTGAGTCAAACGGCAAGGCGGTTGGTTCAGCAAGATCAGTTAGAGGTTTCAATGTATATGAGGCCATTAATCAATGTTCTGATTTATTAGAACAATTTGGTGGTCACTTTTACGCAGCAGGCTTGACCATGGACCTAGACAACTTAGTTCCCTTTAAAATGAAATTCAACCAAGTGGTTGAGAGAACAATCACCGAACAACAATTGGTTCCTGAAATTGAAATTGATTGTGAAATTGATTTTCGAGATATTTTTGAAGAAACGCGCTCTGGGATTCCACGGTTTTATCGCATCCTGAAACAAATTGCCCCATTTGGACCTGACAATCGTAGGCCAATCTTTGTGAGCAGAGCAGTTAAAGACACCGGAAGTTCGCGTATTTTAAAAGATGAACACTTGAAATTATCCTTAGTGCAAAATGATTATCCAGAGCTTGTTTTAAATGGAATCGCTTTTCGCATGGCAGAATATTACCCCCTACTCGCTGAAGGTTATGTTGACATAGTTTATTCACTTGAAGAAAACCATTGGAACGGAAGTTCTACCCTTCAATTAATGATTAAAGACATCAGAAAAAGCAGGGTGATCCTTTAGTAAAACCAGATGGTCAAAAAGAGTGTTGCTATTGCAAATCCTACGAAAATTGCCGCATAGATTATACTCATAAACACGCCTTTCAAAATCACCATTCCTGTGGATGCCTCATAGAAAGATTTCATTCCTTGAATGAGATAAATAATGATACCTAGACCTGCCAAGAGAAATGGCCATCCTTGATCGAAAATACTTGTTAAGACGAAAGATAAAAGCAAAACAAGGAACATGAACGAATGAAAATATAGCCCATACACCAAATGCTCTATATAATCTAGGTTATTCTTGCGATAAAACAACTTCAATAACCAGGCAAAAATGGGAATGAAGAAAAAATACATAATCGAAAGATTCTTGATAAAAAAAGAAGTAACATCTCCTCCATTATCAACACTTATCTCAATTACTTTTTTCATAAGTGTTTTCGTCAATTCACTATCCATATCTTGGATAGCATCTAACTCATCCAGTTGATTATGTTTGACCATTAAATACAAAGAATCATTGGTGACGACATTAGTATCGCCCGTCATTGTGAAATCAACCATTGAACTGCCATCCTCACCTCCAGAACGCCCCATAAAAGAAAGCACAGCAAAGAAAACGATACTCACAAAAAGATACATTCTCAGAGGAGCCACATAACTTTTTCGTTTGCCTTGGATATAATTTCTTGAAAGTGTTCCTGGCTTTAGAAGTAAGGGTTTTAATGAATTGATCAGTTTAGAATCCCAGGCTAAAAATGCATTCGCCAATTCTCCTAATAAAACCTTTACTCTGAGTCGCTCGATATTCTTTTGCCCACAATTAGGACAAAATTTATCTTCAACTTTGATGTCGGTATTGCAATTTTTGCAGCTACTCATAGCGACAAGATACAAGAAATTTTGGGCAAAAGAAAAGGTGCCAGCACGTGGAGAGAAGGCACCTAATCGACTAATTAACCCGCAACACTCTTAAAATCTAAACTTTTGGAGATTTAAATTAACAGTCTTACTATTCTTTGCGATACTTTCAAAAGTCCAATTATTGTGCCAAAAACACCCCTTAAGAAGTTTAAACGGTTTAGGAACTAACCGTTTTAGATGAAATCGTTAAGAAAAATTTAACAAATCCATTTAGGACGCAAATTTTATAAATCCAAGTCTACATTCAGCTTAACTCTTTTAATTTTCGCAACTTTACCACATGGCGAATTTATTGATCAAAAACATCAAAGGTTTAGTAGGAATCTTAGAGGGAAATAATGCTCCTCTTAGAGGAAAAGATTTAGCAAAAATTGAGCAAATAGAAAATGCTTTTTTAGCAATAGAAGATGGTCGGATCTCTATGTATGGTAAAATGGAAGATTTAGCCGGAGTGGTTGATTGGAATAACTTAGAGGTGATTGATGCAGATGGCAAATACGTCATGCCTGCCTACTGTGATTCGCATTCTCATTTGGTTTTTGCCAAAACAAGAGAAGAAGAATTTGTTGATCGAATCAAAGGTTTATCCTATGAAGAGATCGGCAAAAAAGGAGGTGGAATCTTAAACTCGGCTCGCAAGTTGGCAGATATGCCAGAAGATGATCTTGTGCAGGATGCGCTAGAACGTCTTGACTTGATTAAAAGCATGGGTACTGGCGCCTTAGAAATTAAAAGTGGCTACGGTTTATCAGTTGAAGCAGAATTGAAAATGCTTAGAGTGATTAAGCGTTTAAAAGAACAATCAGATGTTGCGATTAAGGCCACCTTTTTAGGAGCGCATGCCTTTCCAGAAAAATACAAAGACAATCATGAGGGATATGTGAATGAGATTATCAATGACATGATTCCGAAAGTAGTTGAAGAGAATTTAGCTGAATATATAGATGTATTTTGTGAACGAAATTACTTCACAGCCGAGCAACTTGATCGCATCATAGATGCAGGTAAAAAAGCTGGCTTAAAAGCCAAAATTCATGTGAATCAATTCTCAGTAATGGGAGGAGTACAAATTGGTGTTCAGCACGGAGCCATTTCTGTTGATCACCTAGAAGAATTGGCAGATGAAGATGTAGAATCGCTGAAAAATTCTAACACCATTGCTACGGCATTACCATCTTGTTCGTTTTTCTTATCAATACCCTATACACCAATTAGAAAATTAATTGATAGCGGGGCGGCTTGCGCGTTGGCAACTGATTATAACCCTGGTTCAACTCCGTCTGGAAACATGCAATTTGTGAATGCTTTGGCTTGCACAAAAATGAACATGACGCCTGAAGAGGCTTTTAATGCATCTACCATAAACGGTGCTTATGCTATGGAGTTAGGCCATGAATTAGGTTCAATTACTGTGGGCAAAAAAGCCAACCTCATCATCACTAAAAAAATTCCGTCTTTCAATTATATGCCGTATTCGTTTGGTGAAAACTGTGTAGAGCAGACTTTAGCTTTTAAGTGAAAACCTTAGGCAAAATACTGCTTGCCATTGCTTTTGGATTTTTACTTTTAGAACTATTAGTTTTAAGTAAAGCCCATCAATTAGACATGTTCAAAGGCATCAAATTATTAGGACTAAGCATTTTTGCAGCTACCTTATACTGGATAATTTTTGAAAGAAAAAAGAAATGAGTGTAAGTTTTGATATCAAATGGAAAAGTCTTGGAGTGATCTCACTAATTGCAGTGAATTTGATTATTCTAAGTTTTGCAATTCTCTTTGATTGGACACTTTATGACATCATTTTTTCTTATTGGCTTGAGAATTTCGTGATTGGATTTTACAACATCTTCAAATTATATAAAGTGGATGGCGGTAATCCTGAAGATCATTATGTAACGGTAAACGGCAATAAAAGATATGTCCCTCCAATTAAAACGCCATTCGTGATCTTTTTTATCCTCCATTTTTTCGCATTTTGGTACATACACGGTTACTTCATCCAAGATCAATTCAACGTCCATAATCTACTTTACAAAACGGATTACGGGTACAACTTCATCAAACTACTTGATTGGCCAACTGTAATCGCTTTGACTGGTTTATTCATCAGTCATGGTGTTTCGTACTTCAAAAATTTTCTAAGAAAAAAAGAATATGTCGGCGTGGCTTTTTCAAGTCAAATGTGGGTTCCTTATAAACGTATCGTTATCGTCCACGGAATTTTTTGGCTGGTTGCCATGTATTCAATACATACCACTGGAAGCCAACCCGTTCTTATCTCATTTATTATTATCGGAAAAATACTGATTGACTTAAAACTATACAGCAATAGACATTCGGCTTAATTCATATCTTCTTTCATGAATTCAAAGTGATAAGTCGTTCCTTTATCATCAGAAATGCGCTTGTAAGTTCCGTTTAATTGATTTGTCAAAGAATCTATCAACTCTAACCCTAAACTATTTGGTCTTATTTCAGGATTCCAAATTCCATCATCTGAATATTTCAAAAGTACCATATCTTTAGTTTTAGATATTGTTATGCAGATTTCGCCATCCGGCCTTAAACCAAAAGCATGCTTCAATGAATTAGAAATTAACTCGTTAAAAATCAACGCAACAGGCACTAAATTTTTGGCCCCAACCTCATCAACGCTAGATTTAATCTTTAAATCTATTTCAACATTAAGTGAGTAAGAACTAACCAAATCACCAACAAGCGTTTTTATATATTTCTCTAAATCGATTCTTGCCAAATCTGCATTTTGAAACACTTTGTCATGGATACGAGACATTGCTGTAACTCTATTGATAGATTCTTCATAAAGCGCTAAATACTTTTCTTCTGAAATATCTTTTGATTGCAACCTTAAAAGACTTGTGATGACTTGCAAGTTGTTTTTAACACGGTGATGAATTTCTTTAAGCAGCACCGTTTTTTCTTCGTTCTTGTCTTTTAAGGTGCTTGTTAATTCAACATACTTTGCTTCTGCATGTGCATTCACCGCTAAAAATTGTCGAACAAAATAGGCGATAATCAACATGCAAATCGTAAAATTGATGGATAAGGCAATGATTTGCTCCTGTGCTATTACATCAACCATATCCAAATTGGTTTGCAAAACAAATAGCAAGTAATACAACGATCCTAAAAGGCTGAAAACTAGAATTCCTGTTCCCCATTTTGAACCTAAAGTGAAAAACGTATGAAGGATGATAATCAACATCCAAACAACATCAACAAAATGATATGATTCAGGTATAAATACTAAGACATAAATGCAGAGCGAACTCCCTAGAATACAATGAAGCTTTGCGCTTAACTCATATGTCTTAGTGCTTTTCATGTGAAAATGCAAAAAGAAACACAATATAAATCCAACTAAGGTTGGCGTAGCTGCGGCTTCTCCTAAATTATAAAGAACCAACATTAGCACTGGAAGGAAAATAATTAAAATTAAATTCAACCGCCAAGTCATCTCCATTCGAGCTTTTTCGTAAAAATTTTGATAGTCAGATTCTATCGAGAAAAAAGCAGGTTTCTTAATTGGCACTTTGTTTAGAGTAATAGAGTTTTGTGTAAATCTAATCATTTGACTCTAAAATATTACGGATCTGTGAACTGATAAATAACATTGAACAGACTAGTTACCACCTAACTACTTGACTTAAAAATCATTTGACTACTATCATTTTAAACAAAATTGTTGTTAAAATTTCTCAGATGCCCGTAATTTTCCTGTCAATTCTCGTTATTTTCGTTGTTCATTTATAAAAAAGCCATCCAAACGTGTCAATTGAAGTTAAAAACGTCTTTAAATATTACGGAGAACAAGCTGCCTTAAATGGCGTGTCTTTATCTATTAATTCAGGTGAAATAGTTGGGTTTTTAGGTCCGAACGGAGCTGGGAAATCTACCATGATGAAAATCATTACCTGTTTCATCCCAAAATCTAGCGGAGAAGTTAGTGTATGTGGTTTAGACGTAGAAGAAGAAGCCATGGCCGTGAAAAAATTGGTGGGTTATCTTCCAGAACACAATCCTTTGTATTTAGACATGTATGTGAAAGAATACTTGACGTTTGTTGGTGGAGTCTACAAGATAAAAAACAAAAAAGACCGTGTAAAAGAAATGATCGACATGGTTGGATTAGAGAAAGAACAAAACAAGAAAATTGGAGCACTTTCTAAAGGATACAGACAACGTGTTGGCTTAGCACAAGCTATAATTCATGATCCTGAAGTATTGATTTTAGATGAGCCAACTTCAGGACTTGACCCCAATCAATTGGTCGATATTCGAGAACTTATTTTGGATATTGGCAAAACCAAAACGGTTATGCTGTCAACACACATCATGCAAGAAGTTGAGGCTATTTGTGATCGTGTTATCATCATTAAAGACGGATCTATCGTAGCGGATGACACTACAAAAGGTATCCAACAAAAAGAAGTAGCCAAGCAAACTATTTTTGTAGAGTTTCAAGAATACGTTTCAAAAAATCAACTCAAAAAAGTTAGTGGACTTACAGAAGCGAAACACATTAAAGATAATCAGTGGCTGTTAGAATCTTCAGGAGATATTAGAGCTAATATCGCTAAATGGGCGCAAGATAATTTCGTACTTGTTTTAACCATGCGTCTTGAAGAAAAATCAATGGAAGAAGTCTTTAAAGAATTGACAAAAAACTAAGATGAACAAATACTTTTTGCCTCTTTTTGGGTTGCTCTTATTCGCCTGTCAAAACGAAACAGAAAGTTCTGCGCCAGCAGAAATGCAAGAAGCAGCTACATCACAAGAAAATGAGACTGAAACCATAGAAATGGAAGACGAACCTTTGGGTGAGATTTCTGAAGAAATGGAACTGATGGACGAAATCATGTTCAACAACCCAATAAGTAAAGAGGTATTTGTTTGTAACATTGGCCAATATCAGGATATTGCAGTGATGGTACTTAATCATTACTCAGATGACGGTATGGGAGCTGAGCCAATTGATGGCTATTATTTTTACCTCAAGCACCATAAAAACCTTGATTTAAAAGGGCAGATGAGTTTTCACCCGTATTATTACAGCTTAAACGAATACTACAAAGGAAAGCAATCTGGTTTCATGGAGTTTACTCAGGCGAAAGAAGATGAATCTGAAAACTACCCCTCTTATTGGACAACAAACAGAACGAATGGAGAACGTCAAGAGTTTAACCAAATTTCACTAATCAAAACCGGAGAAGAAGACCAAGAAATATCTATTGAAAACGGGAGATATGAAAACAAACACCAAGTGATGGACATGACAATGCCTGAAGGTGAAAACATTTCTGAAGTAGAAGATGAAATGAACATTACACTCATCAATGAAGAGTATCTTGTTTTTCAATATTCAGTCATTAAAACGAATTTCCATTTAGGGAGTATCGAAGGAGTTGCTTATCTGCAACCAGACGACACCTACTTATACGAAGATGAAGAAGGCTGTAAACTGAGTCTTAAACTTGATGGTAACTCTATTGAGGCCATAGATGATGACAACACTTGCAGTTATTACGGAGGTGCCAACGTTTATTTCAGCGGATCTTTAACTAAGGTTAAATAAGGTCAACTACTTTGCTTTTCCTTTAGGAACATGCTTGTCTGTAAATTTAGAAACAGATCTGTTCCAATTATCCAGTTTATTAGCACGTTCTTTATTCAAATAAGCAGTTGTTTCATTATACTTTTGCCCAGCCTCATTTGATTCATTCACCGCTCCGTTATAACGATCAATATCTTCTTGTGTTCTGTCTTTTTCTTTCTTTTGATCAAAAGATTTTTTAATCGTTTCAAAGTTTTCAGCTTTTAAGAAATAGTTTGTGATATCCTTAATTTTTTGATCGGCTTCTTCTTGGTAAAACTTTAACATTTCTTGGCAGGACTGCACTACAGACATGTCTCCGTTAAACGATCGAATCATTTTCAACTTCCCTAATCCTTCTTCGCATGTTGCAGCCAAAGCACTTTTGTTTTGCTCAATAGCACTCACATCTCCTTTCGAAATGGCAGCGGTTAAGTACACATCTTGAATGTAACTTTTGAAGAAAATCAAGTAAATTTCATTATAATAATCATAGACTTGATCTGCAATTTCCATTTTCTTAGATAAGTCATCTTCTGCATCAACCAACTCAATGGTGAACTCTTTTGCAAATTTCTCCTGTTCAGATGATAACATATTTGAAGCCTGAGACAACTTATCATTCGCACCTTCTTTCGCCATCATGTACGCTTCCATCAAATCATAAGATTGCTCTGCAATCTCCTCCATATCTACAATGTTTGCATAGTCTTCTTTCAACACCAAGTAATAAATATCTAAGAACGCTACCACTGAGTCACGGTACATAGTGTTGCCTTCATAATCTGGCATTCTAGAAACTTTTCCTTTTGCAGCATAAGTTGTTTTTACTAATGCGGATCTTTTTTGCTCAACAGTTTTTGCACTTTTTCCGTGAGAAGCGGCATTGGTGTAATCCCACATGTCTTCTTGAATACTTCTATACTCTTTAGTGATTGCCTCCATATAAGCAGAAGCATCTGGGTATTGTGCCGACCCAGTCAAGGCAAAAAATACAAGTCCGGTAATTAATAGAGTTAACTTTTTCATTGGGTTTATTTTAATTGAATATAATCTTTTATAATGCTGTAAGCCTCACTAATATAGAGGTCATTTTCTATTTCTTCCAAATATTTTTCGTTCAATTTTGCTCTAAAAGCATTCATTTGCATAATCTCTGCATCAAATTTATTGTTGATTGCTTTAAAATTTATAGCCAAAGAATCATCCGCAAACAAGCCATCATAATAAGCGTTAATTCGTTGTTCATTTTTTTGATAGGCCTCGATATTCAATGGCACATAATCGTAATATTCGTCATAGGCTTCAATAGAATCAATCATTGCACACATCTTTTCATAATATAGATTCTTTGCTAAACGGCTATCGCTATTTTGTTGAAGTGCATAAGACGGAATTTCAGCTCCTGGTGTATAATACATCTTCTTTACAATCTCGTCATTTTCAATGGCGTTTGGATAAGCCGCCTCAGCATAATCATACAACTCGTAATAATCTCTGATTTGTACATCCGGAACCACACCTAGCTTTTGATGTGTTTTTTGAGTAATGCGATAGTACTTTGATTGAGTAATTTTTAAATTACCATAACTATCATCTCCGCCTCCGCCCAATAAAGTCAAAATATCTGCTCCAGGATCTAGAGGAATGATCACTTGTCCGGTAGATTTACCATAAGTGGTAGACCCTACAATTATTGCTCTATTATGATCCTGCATAGCTGCTGAAAATATTTCTGAAGCAGATGCACTCAATCCGTTCACTAAAACAACTAAAGGACCAGTATAAATGGCACCTTTGTTCATGTCCTTAATGGTTTTCAAATCGCCATATTTATCCGCCTCAACCGTTACCGGACCATAGTTAATAAAGATTCCAGCTAAGTCAATCGCTTCTTTCAATGATCCTCCACCGTTATTTCTTAAATCCAATATAAGACCATCAATATTCTCTTGCTTCAGCTTTACAATATTTTTTGCCACATCATTCGCACAACCTAATCCAGAAGGATCGTTCCAATTTGTATAAAAATCTGGTAAAGTGATATATCCCACCTTTTTATCGCCTTCTAAAATCACACTTTTAATCACATCTTGATCCACATAAATTTCTGCTTTTGTTAAGGCTACTTCGTCAACTGTTCCGTTCGCCTTTCTAATCTTCATCACTAACGACTTTGACTTCTCATTATCAAAAATTAGAATCAGCTCATTCAAAGAGAGCATGGTCACGTCTATATTTTTCCCTTTTTCAAATTGAATCTCTAAGATCTCATCATCTTTATTCAATTGATTTGACATCCAAGCAGCTGAGCCTGGCGTTAATCCGGCAATCATAATCCTTCCTTTTCCGTCTTCTTTTAAAGAGAATCCGTAGGCCAAGTTTTCTCCAGACAAATCTTCTTCAAAAGCTTCACGGTCAGTAGCAGAAAAGAAATTAGTATGCGGATCATAATAATTGGCGATTACTCCTAGATAAAAAGTTGCCATGTAATTTCTGTATCCGGCTGGATGGGTTAAAAAGGATGATATTTCAAATCGCTCGTACTCTTCTACCGCCTTAATGGCCTCCTCTTTAAATAGTAAAATAGAATCAATATCACTTTGAGCTGCGTCTTTCAAATAATCTCCTTCAAACAACTCTTCAAGCACCGAATATTTGAGCCATTTCCGCCATCTTTCTTGTAATTTTTTTGTGTCTAACAAATAAGGATCGTAATCTTCTTCTCGATAAGACAAATGCTCATCATCTTGAAAATCAAACGGCGATTTCAGCACTTCCGTAATTAAAGAGTCCGCAGTTTTGAGTCGCTTCTCGTACAACCGAGTAGTCACATCAAAAAACTCTGAGCGACTCGCCTTTATTTGGTCGTCAATCTCAAATCGATACTCTTCTAACTGGTCGATATCTGATTGCCTGAAATAAAAACCTGAAGGATCAATTGCCTCAATAAAAGCATCAAATACGTAAGTAGAAAGTGTATCATCTAGCGGCTTTGCCCTATAATGCAGTTTTTGAACCATGCTATGAATGGCATTGGCCTGTTTACCGATATGCGTAGTTTGACCAAAGCACAAGGCGCTGCTGAAAATAAAGGCTAAAACAACTAGTTTGTTCATTGTGCGATAAACACGTTTTTTGGTTCTGTAAAAAATCTAAGGGCCTCAAATCCACCTTCTCTACCTACTCCTGAATTTTTGACGCCTCCAAAAGGAGTCCTCAAATCTCGTACCAACCATGAATTCACCCAAACAATTCCTGAATGGATTTCATCTGCAACGCGGTGCGCCTTTCTCAAATTCTCTGTCCAAACAGTTGCGGCTAATCCATATTCTGTTGAATTGGCCATCATCAACACTTCTTCTTCAGTATCAAAAGGCGTGATGGTAACCACTGGACCAAAAATCTCTTCTTGATTGGTTCTGCAGTCATAGCTCAAGCCCTCAATGATGGTCGGCCTAATATAATAGCCTTCTGTGTATTCTCCGTCTAATTTAACTTGGGTTCCGCCAGTCAAAACTGTCCCGCCCTCTTCTTTTGCCAAATCAACATATGAGAGTACTTTTTCCATGTGTCCTTTTGATACCACAGCTCCTAACCTGGCATCAGGATCGGTTGGATAAGACACTTTTGAACGTTCCGTTTTGGCAACGAAGGCTTCTTTGAATTTTTCGTAAATCGGTCTTTCAATAAAAATTCTTGATCCGCACAAACAGATTTGCCCCTGATTCGCAAAGCTTGATCGCATTGTTGTCGATAAGGCTTTTTCAAAATCGCAATCAGCAAAAATGATGTTTGGATTTTTCCCTCCTAACTCTAGTGACATTTTCTTGAACATTGGTGCCGCAATTTTTGCAATCGTTGCTCCCGTGTTGGTTCCACCAGTAAATGAAATAGCCTTAATTTTTGGATGTCTGGTCATAGCATCACCTACTTTATGACCTAGACCGTGAACAATGTTTAATACACCTTTTGGTAAACCTGCCTCAGCGCAGACTTCTGAAAGCATGTAAGCTGTCATTGGCGTTACTTCTGACGGTTTTGCAATGACGCAATTTCCTGTTGCCAAAGCTGGAGCAATTTTCCAAGTAAATAAGTAAAGAGGTAAGTTCCATGGTGAAATACATCCAACAATTCCTATTGGTTTTCTGGTCGTGTAATTCACGCCCACTCCTTCCATATAATGAGATTCAGCAGCAAAATGTTGAATGGCTGTAGCAAAAAACTTCAAGTTTGAAACCGCTCTAGGAATATCAACATGAGACGCCAGTGAAACGGGTTTCCCATTGTCTAAAGATTCTGCCAAAGCAAATTCTTCAAGTCTACTTTCAATGATATCTGCAATTTTAATCAAAATAGCAGCGCGTTCATCTTTTGGTGTATTTGACCAAATTGGGAACGCTTTCTCAGCAGCTTCAACCGCATTTTGTACATCTTCAGCTGTAGAATCAGGTATTTGCGAGTATACTTTTCCTCTCGAAGGATCCACATTATCAATGTGTTCGTTAGAAAATGGAGCGATTAATTCACCGTTTATATAGTTTTTGATATATTTCATTGTTCAACTGATTGGTACTAATTTTGTAGATTCATAGTCTGAAAGCTATGTAAAACGACAAATTTTGACTTTAAAAATAAACATATTATTGGTTCTAGGCTTCATCTTCTTTAGCTCAACCGCTTTTTCTGTAGATAAGTTCTTGAGAGTAAAGGGAACTATTTTTAATGAACAAACTGAAGAAGTGCTTTCTGATTATGTCATTAAAATTGTTGAAGATGAAGGAGATTCGACTTTTATTCAGGTTGAAAAAAGCAAATTTGATTTCTATTTAAGAGATAATAGACTCTTTAGAATCTATTTTTTAAAAGATGGCTATTACCAGAAATTTGCTGAAGTGAACGCCATGTTTATGCCCTCTTTTGCATACGAAGGAAAACAACGAATAGAACTAAATTTCAAAATGACCCCTTTAAAACCGGGAGCCATCATCACAAAAATCAAACGACCAATTATAAAAGTTGACTTCATAAAAAATCAAAACGCTTTTGAAGTAAAAGACTTAACTTCTAAAAAACACTACATGGTTCCTGCTGATTATGAACCACCTTTCCCATCTCCGGCGGATACTTATGTAAAAGCTAAACCCACAACTAAATCTTTAGAATTAACCACTACTTACAACGAAGTTGCTGCCAAAGGAGAGTCTGGAATTGCAAAAGTGATTCAAGGTATTTTGTTTGCCGATTTGAACTATTGTTTCTTTAATGAAAGAACAAATGACGGAAACAAGATATTGGCAAAATTGAAAACGTATGATGCTGGAACTTGGGAGGATATTAAACCAATTGATTCTCCAGAATATGGCGTTATCATTTCAAGAACCATAAACCGCGAACAATCTGTTGATACGCTTTTCGCACTTGGTCAGCACTTAGAAACAAGCAGGCTGATTCTTCAAAATTACACTTCAGACAGTAAAGTGTTAGTGCATTTAATTCAGCTTAGAAAAGTATTAGAGCAATTCAACTCAAGCGGACTTTCAATTGGAGAGGATCAATTTGTAGCAAGCTTAAAATTGCTGATTCCATCTTTGATAGATTTAGAAAACACCTATACTGACAAGTTGAGCAACAAGCTTAACTTTGAAATGGCGAATGACCAAAATTTTCTAAAAATAAGAAGTGACTTAGAAAAAATTCACGCGAAGGTGATTCAATAAAAAAAGGGAAACCAATTTCTTGACTTCCCAATTCTCAATTTAAACGATAAATTATATTCTTTATTTAATCACTCTAACTTCAGGAGTGAATAGTTTTTCTTTTTCTGCAGCAGATGCTTTTTTGTTGTCATAAAAGAAGTGATAAGTTCTAGACGGAATCACATAATTCTCTACCACTACTACATTTTGAGCAGACTTAAATCCCTTATCTCTTAAAACTGGCAATTCTTTTGCTGCCGCAGCTTCAGACTCAAAAGAGGCTGTCAAATAAGCAACTTTGCCTTTAGAATCCATAGTGATTACACCATCTAATTCATCTAATAAAGCTTGTACTTCTTCGGGCGCTTCTCCTGAATAGGCACCTAACTGAATTCTATACTGAATTCCTGATGTTGTTTCTGAGCTTGAACTTGTTGGGTTTTTATCATCCCCATTATTCGCAAAAGTGCTGAAAGATCCAAAGACCAAAAAGGCCAATGCTATTTTTAAAGATTTCATACTATGTTGGTTTGTTGTTTGTTACCTGCTTTTACTTCATGTTTTTAAAAAAGGTTACGTTTTGTTTTTCGTTAAGATGACAATAGCGTGGTTCGTTTTTCGTTTTTCGTCAAGTGGACAAATGTTTTGAGACTCGAAACTCGAAACTCGTCAAGATGACATTTCAACTATGCTCAGTGTGGCGCAAATGACTTATTGACTTATAAACTCCCGGACTATTGACTTTTGCCTAATTAACTATTGCCACTTGAAACTGGAGACTCGAAACTCGTCAAGATGACACTTCAACTATGCTCAGCGGTGCTCAAATGACTTATTGACTAATTAACTCGCCAACCCTCAACTAATGCCTTTTGCCTCATTCACTCATTGACTAATGACTATTGACTATTGACTATTGACTATTGACTAATGACTAACAACCAAAAAACTAACCGACTAAAACCAAAAAACCTTATATTCACATTACATGCAAAGCAACCAACCAAAACAAACCATCCACTTCCAAGAAAAAGGAGCCTCTGGTTATAATTCTGCCAACTTAATTACTAAGGCAGGCGGAGCGCATGGGGTTTTAAAAGTATATGTAACGGATGATCATATCCTCACTAAAACGATTGGATTTATGACACCAATTGCCAAACTTTACGGCATTGTTCAAGAAATTCCACTGAAAGATTTACTCTCAATAAAGAAAATTAATCGCAAGATTCACCTCGAATGGAAAAGAGAAAATAAATCAAATGGGGTTTTCGTTTTAAAACTAAGAAACGAGCAGGATTTTTTAGAAGCTGTTAATTTCAACAAAAAGAACATTTGAATCTATGTACAATACATAGCGTATCACTTAATTTTTGTAACTTCGCAGCACATTTACAAATTTAAAGCGCAAAAATGGATACTTTATTATTTATCAACAAGATCGGAATGGGTAGTGCTATTCTTATTTTAGTAGTCGTTTTGATACTTTTCGGAGGTAAAAAATTACCCGAAATGATGAAGGGTATGGGTAAAGGAATCAAAGGATTCAAGGATGAGTTGAATGGTGATGGAGATGAAAAGACTGCGCCAACGAAATCTGAACCTAAGTCTGAAGAAAAATAAGTTCTCCAAACCTATGTATACTTCTTTTGCTGAGATTAAAACAGCGCTTTCACAAGGAACTTCTGCTGTTGAAATCACAAATTATTACTTAGCAAAAATTGAAGCAACTCAACATTTAAATGCCTTTCTTGAGGTTTTTAAAGAGGATGCTTTAGCTCAAGCCGCATCCGTAGATGAAAAAATCAAAAACGGAACTGCTGGAAAATTAGCAGGAATGGTAATCGGCTTAAAAGATAATATGGCTTACAAAGGTCATCATGTAGCTGCTTCATCAAAAATTTTAGAAGGGTTTGAATCATTATATACTGCCACTTCAGTTGAACGATTAATTGAAGAAGATGCTATAATCATAGGAAGACTCAATTGTGATGAATTCGCAATGGGAAGCTCTAACGAAAACTCAGCTTTCGGAAACGTACTGAATCCAATCAATGAAAAGATGGTTCCAGGTGGGTCATCTGGAGGGTCTGCTGCAGCTATTGCTGCCGGACTTTGCACAGCAACTTTAGGATCAGATACTGGAGGTTCTATTAGACAACCCGCATCATTTACCGGAACGGTTGGATTTAAACCGACTTACGGAAGAGTTTCTAGATACGGTTTATTAGCATACGCTTCATCATTTGACCAAATTGGACCGTTTACTACTAACATAGAAGATGCAGCATTAATATTAGAAGTAATTGCAGGTCAAGATGATTATGACAGCACCATGCTTCAAGAACCTACAACTAGTTTTAACAAGAAACTAGAAGAAGGAAAAAAATTAAAAATTGCTTACATCAAAGATTGCATTGAGAATGAAGGAATTGACCCTGAAGTCAAAGCAAGAACATTAGCAATTATAGAACAATTAAAAGCAGCAGGTCATTCAGTTCAAGCCGTTGAATTTCCGTATTTAAACCAAATGGTTCCTACTTACTATGTATTGACAACTGCTGAAGCGTCTTCAAACCTTTCACGTTATGATGGTGTTCATTTTGGATACCAATCTAAAAATGCTGAAGGCGTTGAAATGACGTATAAAAAATCAAGATCTGAAGGATTTGGTGAAGAAGTTCAACGCCGAATCATGCTCGGAACTTTCGTATTATCTCACGGATATTATGATGCGTATTACACTAAGGGACAAAAAGTAAGACGTGTTATTCAAAATAAAACAAAGGCAATATTTGATGAAGCTGACTTTATCATCATGCCAACAACCCCGACAACAGCTTTTGAAATAGGGCAAAATGCTGATGATCCAATTACCATGTATCTTCAAGACATTTTTACCGTACAAGCTAACTTGTCAGGTAATCCAGCAATCTCTTTACCGCTCGGTCAACACTCTAACGGACTCCCTTTTGGAATTCAAGTGATGGCAAAGCATTTTGCAGAAAGTGACCTTTTGGCATTTTCGGATTATATGATGGAAAGCTTCAAATAGCACCATGAAAAATTTATTATCTGCATTAAGTATTGTTTTTGTTGCCAACATTTCTGTTGCACAGGATTCTTTAGTAACCGCATCCATCAACCAAGATGACACGCTTGAATATGAGCGATTTATTGAGGTTGTAGAAAATTCCCTTTTTGAGTATTACAAAGAAACCTGGGGAAAAGAACGGGCCTATGAAGTAATCGATTCATTAGGATATGAAGACAAAGACAGACCTAGCTTTTCTGACTCTGTTTATATCGCCAGATTAGATAAACTCAACAAAACGACACCTATTGATATGCAATCGAATCCAGAAATGATTCGAGTTGTGAAATATTTTGCGACTAAAAGAAGAAGGTTTACTTCTATCTGTATTGGCCGATCTAAGCTGTTCTTCCCAATGTATGAAGAGTACTTAGACAAGTATGATATGCCAATGGAATTGAAATATTTGTCAGTAATTGAATCTGGATTAAGACCTACCGTAAAATCAAGAGTAGGTGCTGCTGGATTGTGGCAATTCATGTATAGAACTGGAAGAATGTTTGGGCTAGACAATGATTCTTATGTGGATGAAAGGATGGATCCTGAAAAGGCAACAGACGCAGCTTGCAGATATTTAAAATATCTATACGGAATGTATGGCGATTGGAGTATCGCTTTAGCTGCGTACAATGCAGGACCTGGAAACGTAAACAAAGCCATCAGAAGATCAGGTGGAAAAATGAATTACTGGGAGTTAAGACCTTTTTTGCCAAAAGAAACCCAAATGTATGTTCCAAATTTAATTGCCATGATTTACATGATGAATTATTACCCTGAGCACAACATTATTCCGGCAGAAGCAAAAGTATACAAGCACGAAGTAGACACGGTTTGCCTTAAAAATGTGGTTAGAATCTCTTATTTAGATTCGATTATTGGAATGACTGAAGATGATTTTAGATACCTCAATCCTACCTACAAAACGGATATTATTCCGCAAACAGATGTTGCTCAATGCATCACGCTACCTTTAGAAAAAATTGGATTGTTCTTAGATTACGAAGACTCAATTTACAACTACGAACGGACACTTGATTCCTTAAAAATGAGTTTCGTGGCGCTTGAAAAGAAGAAAAGATATCAGGTTAAAGAAGGTGAAACCATGGCTCAAATTGCGCAAAAATATGATGTAACCGTTCAAGATATTAGAAGTTGGAACGGAATGCGAACCAGCACTGTTTATCCTGGGCAATACTTAACCATTATGTTGACTGAGAGAAAATACATTGATAAAGGTTCATCATCTAGCGTTAAAAAATCAAGTAATTCGTCATCTTCATCAAACAGTTCAGTCAAGTATACGTATGATGGAACATATAAATACTACACTTTAAAAAGTGGAGAGAGCCTTTGGACCGTTTCGCAAAAACTTGGCATACCCTTTGGACAAATACAAGAGTTGAACAAAGACCTGAATCCACAAAAAATGCAACCCGGAGATAAAATTCGGATCAAGAAAATTTAACGGATAAAAGGTCAACCAAAAACTCACGAAAAAATGAAGTATTTATTGATCGCTATTGCCGCATTAAGTCTAGTATCATGCGGAGAAGAATTATCTAGAGAAGATTTATTACCAGATGCTAGTGGAGAACACGGCAACATATTATTGTTATTAGAAGACCATGTTTGGGAAGGACCAATTGGAGATGCACTCGTTGCACAACTTGACCAAAATTGTGAAGGACCTTTTTTAAGACCCGAACCACTTTTTTCGTACTTCAGAAAACCCACTGGGAAAATGAATCATGTCAACAAAATGACACGATTGATTTTAAAAATCATAGTAGATACGGATTCAACATACGAAGAAACGGCTATTGTTGAAAAATATGACTACTACGCTAGAAATCAAATATTCGTTGTGATTAAAGATTCAAATCCGGATCGCTTATTAAGCTATATCAATAACGACTTTGACTATGTCTTAGACCTTTTTAATGATTTTGAATTGAATCAGCTAATTGCTAATTATAAAGCACGTCCTAATCACGCAATTAATGAGCAAACTCAAAAGAGTTTTGGAATTTCAATCTCATTGCCTAGAACTGCCATGTTAAAAGTTACTGAAGATGATTTCATGTTAGTTAAATATGAGCAATCTAGGAATGTAATGGGTGATGAATCAAGAGGTACTGAAAGTGAAACTTACTGGATTGAAGAAGGTATCTTGTTTTGGACGGAGCCTTTAGATTCTGCCGAATATTTTGAGCCGTATCACATAATGGCCACAAGGGATTCTGTGTTGAAACACAACGTTGCTGGAAACTCTGAAGGATCATACATGGCAACAGAATATGACGAGTATTACAGACCAGAAGCAGATAAAATCACTTTTAATGGCAATGAAACCATTGTAGTAAGAGGTTTATGGAAATTTGCAGGTCACCCAGGTGCCTTTGGTGGCGGACCATTCATTCAATATACAATGATCAACAAAAGCACCAACGAGTTGCTAACGGTTTGCGGATACATCTATGCACCAAAGTTTGATAAACGCGAATACATCAGACAAGTGGAAGCAATGCTGAGAACAATTGAGTTTACGAAGTAAAATCCAGAAAAAGGTTCATAAATGATTTCTTATTGAATTATCCAGGCTGTGAAATATTTTCAGTCATATTGGATTGAACAATAAATCTGAAATCATAACTTTACTTCAAACTGAATTCATGCTAAAAAATATATTATACTTCTCCTTCTTTTCACTGTTACTTAGCTGTGGCGGACAATCTTACTACGATATAGATAATGAAGACGATTATGACGACTATGATTATTTAGACGAAGAATTTGAAGACATTTTTGTGGACGAAATGGATGCATCCTCAAATTTGAGTACTCCAATTGAGGCTGACTGGGAACTTCTAATTTCAAATGAAATAGCAGAAGATCAAATTATCAACTTTGAAGGATATCTAGGTCGACTGCCCAACACTATGTACAACTCTGACAACAGAGAATTAACATTAGATGTGTACGAACGCAGAAATCAAATTGAAGGAAACAAAATGCGCGTAGATGTGGTAATTGGAACCACCCCAGGACATGTGCGCTCATTGCCAAAAGATTATGAACAGTCAGATTTAAGAGTGGTCTGCGATCAAGACATCATAGCGGGCGTTGCCTCACACGTAAGAATTCAAGGCGAGTACGGTGAATCATCAGGGACTTATTATAATTATTTAGACCTAAAAAAAATCAGAATACTTTCGGATGATTTTGACGAATCAGTATTTGATGAGGCCGTAAAATTGCACAATAAAGTCATTGACACAGAAGAACTTGATGATGTTTATTCCTACATGGACTGCTCTCTTTCATTATCATCTTACATGTCAGATTTTAGTGGTAAATACACCATCAATATAAAACAAGACGATAATAAATATACTGAGCGAGCTTATGTCTATATTGGAAATACGGCTGGCAAAATGGAAGCTCTACCCACTTCTTATTCAGACAAAGACTTTATTATTTATGACTATTTAGGCAATCCGCACAAAGGAACCGAAGGAAAATTCAGGTTATACGGAACGTTCAACAGGCTGGATGTAGAATCAAAAGGAGTATTTACCGTTGAGGAATTTAAAAAATTATAATGGAAACCCTTCAAGAAGCCATAAAGCATTACTCCAATCTTAAAAAAGAAGGTAAAATCTCTATTTCAGAAATTAGAGCAGAATTAAAGGTTGAAGGCAAATTTTCAGATGCTGAAATTTCAAAAATTTGCCGAACTATTTCTGATAAGGAACTAGAGTCTATGCAACCTGCCGACAATAATCCACTCGCGTTTTTGAACAGTATTTGGTTGTCTTATATTTTACTTGCCGTGTTTTTATATTTAACTTATCAATCTTACATTGGGATTGAAGATTTAAATGCCAAAAAAGAATTGGGACCGGTGGATCCGAAAATTACCGCATGGAGATACGCCATGTTAGTAGGTAGTTTATTTTTTGTAGTCAGAAACGCCATTCGCATCTTGAAACACATCAGTAAAAAAGGAAAATGAGAAAAATCCTATTCATCATACTAATTGCCTTACCATTTTGCGTAAATGCACAATTCTCCACCTATAAAAAAGGAGAAAAAGTTGGAATTGAATTCAACCAAGAGCTTATTGTTAAAGCCAAATACAATGAGGTTATTTTAAAAGATGACAGCATTGCCACAGCAATCAAAAAGAAGAAGATTTACTACATCAATTCAGAAGGTGAGATTATTTATAAAGGATTGACAGCAAATTGCGAAGCATTTGAAAATGGACTAGGAATCGCACAATCTAAAAAAAGAACCAATCAGCTCATTAATAGAAAAGGAAGCAATTTATTAAATGAAATTTTAATTCCCGGTAAAGCCCAGCGGCATGGGGTTTACGTTCAATACGACCAACTCCTTTTTTCAGAGAACGGGCTTGCCGAAAAAGAAATTGATTCTGTAGTGACTGAAGGCAATTACCTTAAAGTGTTTCACACAGCTACCGTAACAAATGTAAAAACCATCAAAGTAAAACTGTTTAAAAAGAAAAAAGTTAAAGAATACTCCTATTACCCCTACTTCAGTCTTTACAAACTTAATGAGAACGTAAAATTGGCAGATGATGCTGTGAAAATGGATGAAGTTGGAAATGGAATCTTGATCACAACTGCTGATGGTTTTTCACATCTTTACAACAAAAATGGCGGACTCAAAGAGCACAGTCTATCAAATGTAATTGATATCAATCAGAATTATTTTTCAGCTGTAAAAGACAGTTCATTACTACTCTTTAACAAAGAAAGCGTTCAGCTAGAAATTAGTGGCAAATACACTTCTTATCAAATTAAAAATGATGCGATTTGGGGCCTGGGTAAAAATGGAATCAGACAAGCAGTTGATATTTATAACGGAACCCAATTAAAGGTTCAAGACTGGAATTATTTAAGAGACTGGGATGAAGAACGTTCCGTTTTCAGAGATTCTGTAGGGCAATTTGTTGCTTGGAACAATGGTGACATCATCAGTAAAAAGTATGTGAATTTTTCTAAGCCGGTTGGCTATTACATGTTGGTGCAAGACTCTACTTCTTATACTTGGCTGGATGTGGATATTTTTGAAGAGCTCTCCTTTTATTATCCACAAATAGTGGCTGATGTGCCGATTAGACAAGAAAGAAAAACAGGACTCTTCTCTGTCATCCCTAACATTTTACATGCATTTTTTGGTCCGAGAGGTGATGATCGTCCTACAAACAGAGAATTAGTAGATGCCGGCCACCAATTTTATGAAGGATGGGCGATATGCCCTACAAATGTCACTTCTCAAACTACACCGTTCGATTCTGCGGTCTACATAGGAAGAGTAAAAAACTTAAAATACAATTACATCAATAAGTACAACAAAAGGTTGAACGACAAAAAGTATAGTGACTGCTTTCCTTTTATTAATGGAAAAGCATGGGTAAAAGAAAGAGGTGATTATTATTTGATTGATAAAGAAGGAAAAAAGTCGGGTAGTTTACATTTTCAATCCGTAGAACTGGATGAAAAAGGCAACTTCATTGTAGAAAACTTTGGTTCTAAAGGAATCGTGAACAGTAACTATGAATTAGTCGTTCCTCCTCGTCATTTGAGAATTCACCGAGTTGGCAATAACTACTTTGACAACTTCACTTCTGACAAGAAATTGCTATGGGAAATGCCTAATTAAGGGCCTTTACTTCATCCAAAAAAGTGCGATCATTATTCAACCTAGGTATCTTGTGTTGACCTCCAAGCTTACCAGCCTGCTTTAACCAATCTTCAAAAACGCCTTTTTTACCCACCGCAATTTTTGGCATTTGTAAGGATAAATTACCTGAACGTTTTGCCTCATAATCCGAATTTAAAGCCTTCAATTCACCATCTAAAATATGGGTAAAGGCTTCAATACTTTCTGGAATTTTTGAGAATTCAATCAGCCATTCATGTGCCCCACCTTCGGTGCCGTCCATATAAATAGGTGCGGCTGTATAGTTAGCAACTTCTGAACTTGTTTTTTTCGCAGCAAAGGCAATAGCTTTTTCTGCATTCTCCACAACCAACTCTTCTCCAAATGCATTAATGAAACTCTTTGTTCGACCGGATATAATAAAACGATAAGGAGATTTTGAAGTGAATCGAACCGTATCTCCAATAATATATCGCCACAATCCTGCATTCGTAGAAATTACTAGGGCATAATTTTTACCCACCTCAACATCTTCTAGAGAAACAACATTTTTAGAATTCAAACCGTCAAAATCTGACATGGGAATAAACTCAAAGAAAATTCCATAATCCAACATCAGCAACAGTTCGTTTTTGCTAAAATCATCTTGAATACCAAAAAACCCTTCAGAAGCATTATAGGTTTCAACATAATTCATGTCCTCAAACGGAATCAGCTTTTTAAACTGTTCTCTATACGGATCAAAACTTACACCGCCATGCATAAACAACTCCAAGTTAGGCCAAACCTCACGCAAATTACTTTTACCGGTTATTTCTAATATTCGATTACATAAAACAAGTGTCCAGCTGGGAACACCAGCCAAAATATAGATGTCCTGATCTTTCGTGCTTTGTGCTAACTTCTCAATTTTTTCTTCCCAGTTACTCATCAAAGCAATCTCCTTACTGGGCGTCCTTCTTATTTCTGCCCACCAGGGCATATTCTTAAGAATAATGGCGGATAAATCGCCAAAATAAGAATCGTCATTTAGGTAATTAATTTCTGCAGAGCCTCCTAAAATGAGATGTTTTCCTTTATAAAGTTTTCGATCAGGCAGTTGATTGTAATATAAACTAAGCAAATCTTTTCCTCCCTTATAATGGCAATCTTCTAGAGCTTCTTTTGAAACAGGTAAGAATTTAGATTTACCTGTAGAAGTACCTGAAGATTTAGCGAACCAACTTATTTCAGAACCCCAAATCAAGTTCTGCTCGTTGTCATTCAACATTCGCTCAACATAAGGCTTTAAGGCCGCATAATCTGAAAGCGGAACATTTTTTTTGAAATCTTGGTAAGAGACGGTTTTAGAAAACTTATATTTTTTCCCTATTTCTGTATCCTTTGAATGGTCAATTAAATGACGGAGCACATCAGACTGCACTTCAAATGGATACTTCTTGAACAGGTCAATTTGGTGAATGCGCTTTTTGATGATCCAAGAAAAAATGGAATTAAAAGGCATTTTCATAGCTAGCTCTAAATAAAAAAAGACCTCTCCTCTAGTTGAGGAAGAAGTCTATTATCGTATAAATATCTCGTTCTGATTAACCGAAAAACAACACACCTAAAGTAACACCTAATGCAAGAATAATGTACACTGGTGCTAGGATTGAAGTTGATCCGTCAAAATAACTGTTATCTGAATTGTCTGACATTGCTTCTAGTTTTGTTTCAAATATAAGTAATTTCAAATTAAGTGAATTAAATCAACTCGATTTTTTAACACCAAACGCGTTTTATTTTCACTTGAAAAGCTACCACTCTATCGATTTAGCCGCAGAATCAATATTTAACACCATTTATCACTTTTGTTGAAAATCACCTTTATTATTGGTATCTTTAAGTCCTCAAAAAACAAACATGAAAAAAATTACCGCAGTACTAACCGTACTATTATTTACTCAATTTTCCTTTGCACAACTGACTTGGAGCAGGGTTAAAATTTACGGATCAGATGCTCAATTGAGCCAACTTGGAAACCTAGGTTTACCTGTTGATCACGGAGAATACAAGAAAAACACGCATTTCATGACCGATTTATCTTCTTTGGATATCCAAAAGTTAGAAGAAAACGGGTTCGATTATGAAATTGTAATTCAAGATGTAAAAGCGCATTATGTAAATCAGAACGCTATTTCTGATTTTAAAGATGACGAAAGAGCTGCCTGCCCAACTACTGGTGGATCAGCATATAACCCTGTTACTCCAACAAACTGGAACCTTGGAACAATGGCGGGATACTACACTTATCAAGAGTTTATAGACGAGTTAGATCAAATGAAAGCATTGTATCCTAACTTAATTTCTACAAAAGCACCAATTGACTCTTATACAACAGTAGATGGAAACCCAATTTACTGGCTTAGAATTTCGGATAATCCTGAAACGGATGAAGCTGAAAAAGAAGTTCTATACACTTCAATTCACCACGCAAGAGAACCTGGTTCTCTGATTCAAACCATCTATTACATGTGGTACATGTTAGAAAACTACGGAACAGACCCTGAAGTGACATATTTAGTAGATAATACTGAAATGTATTTTGTTCCTATGATCAACCCTGATGGATACCGTTACAATGAGTTAACCGATCCAAATGGCGGTGGTATGCATAGAAAAAATAGAAACCTAGTGAGTGGTGGTTCAGGAAATCCTGGAGTAGATTTAAATAGAAATTACAGCTACCATTGGGATGAGTCTGGAACTTCAAATAATCCTAACAATGATACTTGGCCTGGTGTGTCTGACTTCTCAGAAGTGGAAACTCAAGCAATTAAATGGTTTTGTGAAAACAGAGAGTTTGAATTTGCTTTTAATGCGCACACTCATGGAAACTTGATTCTATTCCCATTGGGATGGGCAAATAATGACTTTGCAGAACACCATGATTACTTCCAAGCTTATGGTGATCACATGGCACTGCACAACGGTTATACTAACATGAAAAGTTCTGGATTATATCCTGCAGCAGGTGATTCAGATGACTGGATGTACACGGATGATATTGGTGTCAACGGCAGAGATACCATTTTTGCAATGACACCTGAAGTATCAAGCTATGGTTCAGGAAATGAATTTTGGCCGCCCTCTTCTGCCATTGAAGGAATTTGTAAAGCAAATGTGCACATGAATATGACCTTAGCGCACATGCCACATGTTTTTGGTGTAACCACAGATTTAGAGGCATCAACCGTTGCCACTACTTCAGGAACCTTTTCTTATAACTTGGAAAGATTAGGAAGATCTAACGGAGACATTATTGTATCCATGACACCGATTACTGGAATTACTTCTTTCGGGGCAGGAAACACGCATTCATTAGCTTTAATGGAAGAAGTAACAGGTTCAATTAACTATACCTTAGATGCCGGAATAAGTTTCGGTGACGATATCATCTATTTATTAGAAACAGATAATGGCACTTGGACGAGAAAAGACACGATTTATAAAACTTTTGGAGCAGGTACAGAAGTATTTTCTGATGATGCATCAAACTTAGACAACTGGACAGGAGATTGGAGTTTCACGAATGAAGATTTTGTTTCACCAGCCAACTGTATTACAGATAGCCCATTTGATGAGTACAATAATAATACAGAATCTGATTGTGAATTAATTACAACCTTTGATTTTACAGGTGCTACTTATGCTTATGTTAACTTCTGGGCGAAATGGGAGATTGAAAACGATTGGGATTACTGCCAATTCATGGCTTCGTCTGATGGTGGATCCAACTGGATTCCGTTATGTGGTAAATACACCAATCAAGGTGGATCAAACCAAGATTTTGATAACCCACTTTATGACAATTTTCAGACTGACTGGGTATTTGAAGAGGTAGATTTATCTGACTTTTTAGGCATGAATGATGTGAGCTTTAAATTCCACTTCATTGCAGATGGAGGAGTTACAGAAGATGGTTTTTACTTTGATGATTTTGCAGTTTATACAGATGCTGATCCGTCAACTGAATCAATAAATGAAATTGCCGATTTAGATGTCTTGATTTACCCTAATCCATCTGCCGGAGCGGTAACAATTGCCATTGAACAAATTAATGAAGTAGATCACTTTGAAATCACCAACAACTTAGGTCAAGTTGTATCAACTGTGGTTCCAACTAATGCAAACACTCAAATTCAAACAGCTAATTATGCTGACGGAATTTATTTTGTAAACATCTATACAACAGCAGGTGAAATTGCTGTAAAAAGATTTACAGTTCTTAAATAAAACTTTTAATTAAAGTGAAAGCCCCAACTGAGAATTCAGTTGGGGCTTTTTATTTTATAGTTTCTTCTTGATAGTGCAATCCGTTCATTTCGACTTACTTCAATGCGCACCTCGACTTACTTCAATGCGCACCTCGACTCCGCTCGGTGTGCATAAGGTAAACTCCCAGCACGAGCCGCTCGGTCTACGTTTGGATCCCGCAATTCTCATCACTCATAACTCATCACTCATCAATCACAACTCATCTCTCATAATCCACTTCAACCTCGACTACGCTCGGTCTGCGTTTAGATCTCGCAATTCTCATCTCTCTCAACTCATAACTCAGTACTCATAACATCACTCCTAAACCGCGTACTTATAACCCACACCTTTTACGGTCTGGATAATATTATCTCCGAAACGTTCTCTTAATTTTCTAATGTGAACATCTATAGTTCTGTCTCCAATCACAGCATCTCCCCATACATCTCTTAAAATTTCTTCTCTTCTAAAAACACGTTCTGGAGAACTCAACAATAATGAAAGCAGCTCAAATTCTTTCTTAGGTATGATTTGTTCCTCACCATGATAAGAAACGGTATAACGTTGACTATCTATTCTCAAAGCCGCATCTGCATTCATTGCAGTGGACCTTCCAAATCGTTGTAGTAGTACTTCAATTTTATGTTTTAAAATCTTAATTTTAACCGGTTTCACAACATAATCATCTGCTCCAGCTTTATACCCAGCAACCTGCGAGTAATCTTCGCCTCTAGCACTTAAAAAAATGATTAGCGTTTTATTCAAGGCTTCATTCTTTCGTAAAGTTTCACAAACTTCAATTCCGTCAACATCTGGCAACATCACGTCTAAAAGTATTACATCCGGAATCATTTCATTAGCTTGCTCAATCGCACTTTTACCAGTAAGAGCGGTACTTACAAACATCTCCTCTTTTTCAAAGTTGTAAGCTAACATATCCGCAATATCCTTCTCATCATCTACGATCAATAATTTCAATCCTTTCATTCGTCATCAATTTTTTACAACTCAAAGGTAGAGTTCAAATATGCCTCAGACGTTTTGCTTAGGTTAACTTATTGTTAAAAGACTTTTGTACAATGTTAAGCCAATGTTAAAGAAGTTTAACTCACTGATAACACACAAAAAAGAAATTGAATAATGGTCTCAACCTAACTTTGCACCAGAAAATAAAATGGTGATGAAAAAATTATTAATTCTTATTACAACCCTTGTATTATTGGTTAGCAATCAATGCTTAGCGCAACAGGGAACTATAACAGGTACTTTCTTTAAATCCGAATTAGGTGAGAAAATTCCTTTGGCAATGGCTAAAGTAATTGAGCTAGAACAAAGCAAGTTTGTAAAAACAGACTTTGACGGTAAATTTTCAATTAGCGATTTAAATGTTGGTGAACATAACATTATCGTAAAGTACACGGGAATTCATGACACTATTAAAGTGATGGTTAAAGAAGGGGTAAACGAACCTTTTGAAATGGATTTATCCATGAGCAACGAATTAAAAATGATTGTGGTTGATGGAAAAGTAAATCCAGGTGGAGGTTCTGAAATTAAAGCTGCTAAAGACACCAAAGATGACGACAAAGTAGTTACTGTTCAAACCGCGACTCAAATGGAGCAAAAAGGTGCAGGTGATGTGGCAGACGCTACTAAAAAAATCACAGGACTTTCTACTGTAGGTGCGGTACTTTACGTAAGAGGTTTAGGAGACAGGTATAATGTTGCTTATTTAAATGGATTACCATTACCTTCTCCAGATCCAGATTTTAGAGTCGTTCCTTTAGACTTATTCCCTACTGATATCGTAAGCTCTGTTCAAGTTTCTAAAGTAATGTCTTCTGAATTATACGGAGATTTCGCTGGTGGAGCCTTTAACATCACAACAAAAAGTTTCTTTAATGATCCTACTTTCAAAATTTCTTTGAGCACAGGTGGTAATACTCAAACCTTAGGAAGAACTTTCAAAACATATAACGGTGGTAAGTTTGATTTCTTTGGATTTGATGACGGGACTAGAAACATTCCAACTGGCGTGTTTGATAACTCCAAAGACCTAAAATCTTTTCCTGGTGTGAACGACTTGTTTCCAGATAAACTATACATCACAAATCCAGATATAGGTTCAAGCTTTAAGAATAACTTTGGTGTAATTGAAAAAACTGCAAGACCGAACACTAGCTTTTCTTTTTCTGCAGGAGCGTTCAAGCCGTTTAAAAATGCAAAAGATAGATCTAAAGGGTTTGGATGGCTAGCCTTATTAAAAAATGATAACGCATTAAAATATCAAGAAGGAAATATCAAAATTATCAATGCTCAAAGCGAAGAACGATTGAATTATGATGTTTATAAATACAATTACGAAACTTCAACAACGGGTTTGTTAAACTTATATGTAAGAACGAGCCCAAATCACAATATCAGCTTCAATTCATTATTTGTAAATAAATCAAATGATGAAACGAGAGAAACTTGGGGATATCATTTTGATTATGATCCATACAACGTGTATTCAAGAAGAATGACATATAGACAAAACTTCTTAAATGTGAATCAAATTATTGGTACGCATAAATTCATGACAAGTAAAGAAGACCCGAACTTCGCTAAATTAACAGTAGACTGGAGAGCAGCTGTAAACTTTACTGGAAGTAAAGAACCTGACAGAAGACAAATTGTTGCACTTTACACGGGTGACAGAGAAAATACAGACGCGTATGATTTATGGAATGCATTAGATGTAAATGAAAATCACCGTTTCTTCTCTATCTTAAGAGAAAGAGAGGTTTCAGCAAAAGGACATGTAGCTTACGTAATCAAATCTAAAGAAGAAGTAAATAATCGTAAACAAACGAAAGTAATTGACTTAATCACAATTAGAGGTGGTGTTGATTATAAAAATAAAGTAAGAGAGTTTGATTACAAACAATACAACTACAATATCAAAGCTTTAGCGGACAGTATTCAACCAGTGGACATCTATAATACGGATGAATATTTGTCAAACGAAAGCCATCAAGCAGGCCTGTTCTATATTGATGAACTTTCAAACTTTGGTTCTTCATATGTGGCTGAACAATCAGTATTAGGTGTATATGTAGATGCGAAATTTAGATTCAATAAATTAGAGGTAATTCCTGGTTTTAGATTTGAAAATGGATACCAATCAGTTTTCAACAGAGATCAAGTAACACCTTCTCAGTTTAACAACACAATTGTTCCGTCTGACATTACAGAAGGAATGTTGCCAAGTATCATTTTAAAGTACTCGGCAACTGAAAAAGATGTATTCAGATTTGTTGCAAGCAAAACCTTAACTCGACCAAAGTTTAACGAGATTGCTCCTTTTCAATACATTCAATTCTTTGCTGGAACTAAAGCACAAGGGAACGACAGTTTAAGAAATGGAACAAATTACAATGCAGATTTCAGATATGAAAGATATGCAAGACCAGGGGAAATGATTACGATTGGAGCATTCTATAAATTCTTAAGAAACCCAATTGAGCAAACAATGAGAGGAACAGCATCAGGTCAATTAGCTTCTTTCTCAAATGCAAAGCAAGGCCAAGTTGCTGGTTTAGAAGTTGAATATGTAAGATCATTAGATTTCTTAGTGAAAGAAGAGAAAAGAGACTCATCTATCTTGAAGAATTTTGGTGTAGGTTTTAACGCATCTTATATGTGGACGCAAGTAACTATTGACACTTTAGACGGTGGAAACATTAGCACAAACTACAGAAGACCTTTAGAAGGAGCGTCTCCATTCTTAGTAAACTGTGATTTAAGATGGAACCAAACATTTGAAAAAGAAGACGGTGCAAAAAAGAATTTCTTAGTAGCATTATCTTATAATGTTTTCGGTAAAAGACTGGTTGCAGTTGGTGGAAACGGAATTGGAGATCAATACGCTACTCCAGTTAGTACGTTGAACTTAGTAACGAAAGTTACTTTTAATGATAAATTCTCAATTGGAATTAAAGGAAAGAACTTATTGAACCCTTACATTAATGTAGTTCAAGAAGACAAAGTAAATATTGGAGAAGAACTAAACGTTTCAAGCTTCAGAAGAGGAATGGACTTGAGTCTTTCTTTATCATACACTTTCATTAAGGACCCTAAAAAACCTAAGAAAGTTAACTAATCACGGATTTAATATAAATCACCATATATTTTCTAGAAAAACTCTCACTTCACGGTGAGAGTTTTTTGTTTTAATAGATTATCAAAATGTTAATTCACATTCATTATTTGGTAACACAAGAATAACTTGAAGATAAATCCTAAACGATTTAAATGGCTGATATTTGCAGTGTAAATTATGTGTTTAAAGTTAAAAAAAACTGAAATGAAAATTAAAAAATCAGCCATCTTAGGAATGGCATTAGTAGGAGGATTAGCAATGGTTACTCCATCATGTAAAAAAGGATGTACTGATCCAAACGCTTCTAACTATAACGAAAAAGCGAAAAAAGAAGATCCAGACAACCCTTGTACTTATGTTATTGACGATCCTTGGACAGAGGTTACTTACGAAGGAACAACTTACAAACAAATTACTGGAAACATTTCAGAAGACCTAACTATGGATGCTGCATCTAACTGGTTATTATCAGGAGGTGTTTTTGTAGATAACGGTGTTACCTTAACAATTGAGGCTGGAACTACTGTTAATACTGCAGATGACGGAACAGTTCCATTTTTATCAGTTTCTCAAGGAGGAATGATTAATGCTTGTGGAACAGCTGCTGCACCGATTATTTTCACGCCTGCTTCTTCTACTCCAGCTGCTGGTGATTGGGGAGGAATTATCTTAAACGGATACGCACCAATCAATACTGGAGCAACTGCTGAAGGTGAAGGAGGAACAGGAATTTACGGTGGAACAGATGCTGCTGATAATTCAGGAACACTTTGCTATGTAAGAGTTGAGTATGGTGGTAAATTATTATCTACTGATAATGAGTTGAACGGATTCTCATTCAACGGATGTGGATCTGGAACAACATTACACCACTTACAAGCGTATAGAGGAAATGATGATGGATTTGAGTTCTTTGGTGGAACTGCTAACTTAGAGTATGCGGTATCTACTGGAAACGGTGATGATTCTTTTGACTGGACGCACGGTTGGTCTGGTACTGGATCAAACTGGATTGTTGAACAAGACCCAACTTTAGGTGATAGAGGAATTGAGGCTGACAACAATGGATCTAACAATGCTGCAATGCCTATGTCAACTCCAACTATCTCTAAAATTACGATTACTGGTAGAGGAATTTCTGCAGGTAAAGATGCTATCAAATTAAGAGAAGGTACTGCTGGAAACTTATCAAACATCTTGATTACAGGGGCAAAAGACGGAATCGATATTCAACATGACGTAACTGCTGCTAACGTAACTGCTGGAACTTTAGTAATTTCTGGAGTAACTGTTGTAGATGTAACAAATAGCTGGGTAGTTACTGCAACTGCCGGAGCTGATTCTACTGCTGCTGCATCAATGGGAACAACTGCTGTTGATGGAACAGGTGTTGGAGCTGATGCTGGATGGTCAACTGGATGGACGAAAGCGCTTTAAGTTTAACCCAACATTAAAATGCTAAAGACTGTTCTCTCGGTTGAACCGAGAGGACAGCCTTTTTTTATGCAATAAATCTAAAGAAGTGCGTTCATATTAAATGATAAGGATTGTTCGAAAATTAATCTGGTCATTGCTCTTTTTCATTAGCATTCTAGGCTTATGGATATTCTTTTTTGGACCAGAACAGTATTTCGTTTTTGATCCTTACATAGACACCGAATGGAATGATCAATTCTCACCTGCCAAATTTGAGATTATCGAAAGCGAAATGGATACAGTTGAGATTTTTCAACGAATTGGAACTCCTTTATACCAGGAGAAAGATTTTAACGATTCTACCTCAATCAATCTTTATTATTCAATGGATGGAAAACTATCTAAAACCATGGTTCCATGGTATATGTCACAGGATTATGCTTGGTGCAATTTCTCTATAAAAATTAATGCTGAAGGAAAGGTAGAATCGAAAAGCAATGGCTGGTGTTACGATTAAGCCTCAAACTTATAGCCTACCCCCTTTATCGTCCTTATATGATCATCTCCAATTTTTTTGCGCAATTTTCTGATGTGAACATCAATAGTTCGATCTCCAACAACAACTTCGGTTCCCCAAACTTTGTTCATGATTTCATCTCGCAAGAATACTTTACCTTCATTGGACAATAATAGCGCCAAAAGTTCAAACTCTTTTCTTGGCAACTTAACCGGCTCACCATCTTTAAACACTTGATATTTTTCTCTATCAATGTGGATGCCATTATTTGTAATTTCTTCTTGCTCTACTTGAACTCCACCTGTTCCTTGCCTTCTTAATAAAGCCCCTATTCTACTTACCAATAATTTTGGTTTGATTGGTTTAGTGATATAATCATCAGCTCCAGCATCAAATCCAGCAATTTGAGAATAATCTTCGCCTCTAGCTGTTAAGAAACAGATCATTGTACTTGCCAAAGATGGAATGTTTTTAATCTTTTCGCAGGTTTCAATGCCATCCATTTCAGGCATCATAACATCCAATAAAATTAGATCGGGAATTACACGTTCAGCTATTTCAATACCGATTTGCCCGTTTTCGGCAACATTTACCTGATAACCCTCTTTTTCAAGGTTATACTTCAACAAAACACGAATGTCTTGTTCATCATCAATTATCAGGATGGATTGGCTCATGAAATTAATCTTTACCTAAAAGTATAAACTTTATACAAAAGTCAAAGCATATCCTAGAATGGCGCCTCCTAAAATCGTCCACATGGCGTTCGATTTTTTAATTCCAAAGGTCACAAACAAACTAATTGCCGCAATGACAATAGCACGCCAATCTACCACTACATCAAGCGTCATAACAACTAACACTGCCGCCATAATTCCTACCGCTCCAACATTTACTGCATCTAAAAAATTTCTTAAAATTTTAGACTTTCTCATTTTCGGAACCAATGGGTTCAACATCAAAACCAATAAAAAAGACGGTAAAAAGATTCCTACTGATGCGGCAATTGCTCCTGCAAATCCATCTAATTGATACCCTATAAAAGTTGCTGTTGACAATACAGGACCAGGCGTAAACTGCCCGACAGCAATGGCATCTAACAACTGTTGTCTTGTTAAAAACCCAGCATCTACCAACTCAACATCTAAGTAGGCAAATAAAACATAACCACTACCGTAAAGAATCGATCCTACTTTTAGAAAGCTCCAAAAAACACCTAAAGTAGACAAAGTTGAAGACGCAGCGGGAGTTGCACTTCCTACTAATAAAAAAGGTAAAAATGACTTTTTAGTTGAAGAATCACTGCGTTCAAGAGTGACTTTATTCTTGATTGAAAAATAAATCATTCCCAAAATTCCAGCACTCAATAAAGCTACTATTTCGTTCAAACCTAATAAGGCAGCAGCTACTACTAATCCTCCAAGAACTCCAAGTTCCCAATTTTTTAAGGCCTTTTTCCCTAGCTTGATAACTGCCGCCAATATGACAGCTAATACTGCAGGTTTTATTCCAACAAAAAATGGTGCAACTTCAGGTAAATGACCGTATTCAACATACACAAATGCAAAGGTTCCTGTGATCAATACTGCGGGGAAAATAAAGCAAATTCCAGCTACAAAAAGTCCAAGAAAACCTGCTCTTTCATGCCCACAATGCATGGTCATTTCAGTTGAGTTTGGACCGGGAATTAAATTTGTTGCCCCCATTAAGTCAAGAAAATGATCTTTAGTCATCCATTTTCTTTTAGAAACAACTTCATCTTCCATCATAGCAACGTGCGCGGCAGGCCCCCCAAACGCAAAACAGCCAAGCTTAAAAAAAACTTTGGCTACTTCTGCTAATCTTCCTTTTTTTTCTGTTTCCAATTTGTTAAAATTTTTGACAAAAATATTTACTTCAGGTTAACTCAATGTTAAAAATGTAGGTCCATTTGAATTCTGTAGTACAATTTATCTGTAGAGCCATTATTTGGCGCAGTCGAACCGTAAGAATATTTTTGACGATAATTAATGTCAGTTTGAATTTTCAATTTATGTCCTACAAAATATTTAGAGAAACCAATTCCGTATTCATTTTCATTTGGATCTGATGGATTTTGTGTTCTTACAGATGTCATTCTTAAAGCAATTTCACAATTGTTTTTGAATAAATATCCGGCCTGTACATTTAAAGCTTGACCAGTATACATTTCTCCCACAACATTAAGAGAATCATCAAAAACACGATAATCACCATCTGCTGTTTTCTTGTTTGCGTACTCTGCCATCATTGAAAAACCTTTGAATTTAAACATCATATCAACAAAAGCAGTTTGTAAAGTTTTACCTACCAATGTTCCGTTCATGTCATAAATGAAACTTCCGTTTTGACCTCTTTCTCTAACAGAGTTAACATTAATATCGTATGTAGCCCCAATTGAAAGTTTTGGTGTTTCTTCTCTTTTTAAATCAGCGTTTACATAGTCTCCTTTTGATTTGAATTTTCCAAATGGCATCATTTCAACTCTGAACGTATAATCAAATCCACCGTTGAATCCAGTTGTTATATTTCTTCCCTCACCTTGTGTAAAACAGGCCCATTCTTTAATGTAAAATTGTTTTCCTAAGGTCATATGATGCGTAAGTTGTAAGCCCATGTCACGATCTATATTAAAACGACTGTTTAATCTAGATCGATCAACAAACTGCAAGTTTCCCGAAGAAACCACTCGCTCCCTATTTCCTGGTAATTTACCTTGACCTACCTTCAGAGCAAAGTTCCCGGCAAAATTCCAATCTGCCCATGCATCTAAAATTATCCTAGAAGTATTATTATGCTGAGGTGTAACTCCTCCAATATCTCTATTCGTTAATCCTAGCTCAACTTTCCATTTCAATTTTGGTGTAAATGCGTAACCGTTCCATTTCAAACGAGCTCTTCTTACTAGAAAATTTGCCTGATAATTTTCCATTTGACCAAAATCATCATCTGTTAAGTCCCATTCGTTTGAAAACAAGTTTTGAAAACGCATTCCGAATTTCATATAGAAACTAGAATCTGCTCCATAAATATTCAGTCCTTTACCAAATTTATATGCCGATATTTGTGCTGTTGCAGCGGTAGAACCAAGGGCAATTAATATTACTAAAATTAACTTTTTCATTACTGATAGATACTTTTAATCATTATAAATCTGAGGCAAAGGTGGTGGATAATTAACATTCAGTTTACATGCGAATGCCAATCTTAATGTTTTGATAACATAGATTTAAAATTCTCTAAATTTTGGTAACTCAGTATCTAAAAGAATTAGAGTGCCGATAAAATTCAAAAAAAAAGGCTGGAAATGTTATTCAAATTTTCAGATGAGTTTTTTGTTAACGTAAGCTTAACATTAAAACCATCTTTTAGCATTATGGATGGTCTACTTTTGCCTCATAAAATTATTCTAAACAAATGAAAAAATTAAGTGCATTAATCGGGTTTTTCTTTCTAGCTCTAGGTAGCGTATATGGAGAACCAACAGAAGAATTGGACTCGAACAATGTTGTTGAAACAATTGCGACTGTTGAGATCGCAGAATTAGCTTTTGAATTTAAAAATGATAAAGACAAATTAACACTTGTGCCATTTGAAACGGGTAAAGTAACTTTTACTTGGTCTAATATTAAAACAGCAGATGAGTATTTTGGGATTAAATATCAAATTATAGAAGGAGGAGATTGGAAAGAAGTTACTGCATTAGTGACGGATGAGACTTTAGTAATTGAAGATCTTAAAGAGAATAATATCTTTAGATATCACAGAGGAACTGGATCTGAATCAAATATCGCATATGGTTCCGAGACTTTTCATTTCAATACCATCAGTTCTACTATTTTCAAGAATCACTCTTCAAAGGGAAAAGAGGAAGCTGCTGACCTGATGTTTGCAATAGAGCACAATAAATTAGACGATATTCTTACTATCTACCCTGACGCTACATATACTGTTAAATACAACACTAAAATCGGAGAAAAACAGAACAAGGCGGATGATACAAAATCACCTTGGATGAAAGAAGAGCAAATCTCAATCAATAAAGTGAAGTACAAACTAAAAGAACTTATTGGAGGTGAAGATTACGTTTACAAAGTAGGATTAAATCTTGGAGATCAAGTGATTTGGTCTGATAAAGGAAAAGTTAAAACTGAACGTTCTTGGGGTATTTTCAAATTATTGGTTTTAATTGGTGCTTTAGGGATGTTCATTTTCGGAATGAAAATCATGTCTGAAGGATTACAAAAGGCGGCAGGTTCTAGACTTAGAAATATGCTCGGTTCGATTACATCTAACAGAGTGAAAGGCGTGTTTACTGGATTCGGAATAACTTCTATTGTACAATCCTCTTCTGTTACAACGGTAATGACCGTAAGTTTTGTAAATGCTGGATTAATGACTTTACGACAGTCTGCCGGTGTAATGATGGGGGCTAACATTGGTACAACAATTACGGCATGGTTGATTTTATTATTTGGATTTAAAGTTAGCTTATCTTCTTATGCATTAATCTTTATTGCATTTGGTGCACCAATGTTATTTTTCTCAAAAGGGAAGACTAAAATGTGGGCTTCTGTAATCATTGGATTCGCACTGTTGTTCATGGGATTAGGAGAATTGAAACATGCTGTTCCTTCTTTAGGAGCTGATTCTTCTATTGTGCAATTCTTTGTTGATTTTAAAGATGTTTGGTACGGTCCAATCATGTTTGTCATCTTAGGTGCCTTAGTAACGGTTGTAATTCAATCATCATCTGCGGCAATGGCATTAACCATGACAATGGTTGCGGGTGGCGTTATCCCGTTTGAAGTTGCCTCTGCAATGATTTTGGGAGAGAATATCGGAACAACTATTACAGCTGAGTTAGCCTCATTAATCGGAAACGTTCATGCAAAAAGATCAGCCAGAATACATTCGTTATTTAATGTTATTGGAGTTGGATGGGCTATTTTATTATTCCCGTTCATCTTAAAAGGAATAGCTGGATTAATTGAAGGTGATCCATATACTGACGGTAGCGCAGCAAACTTAGGTTTAGCAATTTTTCACTCTGCGTTTAACCTGATGAACGTATTGATTTTAATTTGGTTTGTTCCTTGGTTAGTGAAAGTAGCGGAAAGAACAGTGAAATCTAAAGGTGGTGCAGATGAAGAATTCCATTTAGATTATATTGGAACAGGAATAATGGGAACACCTGATTTATCTATTCTAGAAGCGAAAAAAGAGGTAGCTAAGTTTGGAGAAATAACTACACGAATGTCAACGTTCGCACAACAACTATTGACTGAACAAAATAAAAAGGCGAAGTCAAAATTGCATGAGAAAATGGCTAAATATGAAGAAATTACGGATAGAGTTGAAATTGAAGTAGCCAATTATTTAGCCAAAGTTTCTGAAGGAGAAATGTCCGAAGAAACTTCTATCAGAGTTCGATCAATGAATGCAATAGTAAATGACTTAGAAAGAATCGGAGATATCTTTTATCAAATGTCTAAAGCCATTGAACGTAAAGATGAGAAAAAAGCTTATTTCTTGCCAGAGCAAAGAGAAAGCTTAATGGAAATGTTCAGCTTAGTAGATGAAGCCTTTGTAACAATGGTTGAAAACCTGAATGCTGATTGGGAAGGTGTTACAATTGATAAAGCTGCTGAAAACGAAGCTGCCATCAATAAAAAGAGAAATGAACTGAGAAAAGCACACCTTCAAAATCTTGGTAGTACTAATTTTGACATGGAAAGCGGGATGGTGTTTAGCAACTTATTCTCATCATGTGAAAAAGTTGGTGATCACATCATCAATGTTACCGAAGCTATAGTTGGTAGAATCAATTAATATCGACCAATAATATTTAAAAGCCAGTGAGATTACTCACTGGCTTTTTTGTTTTGAACAGTCTTTGAGGATTCGTTTGAATCACCTGAAACGATATAATTTCTCTTTAGCTGTTGTTCAGAAGATTTCTTTTTTTCTCACGAATTAAAAGTTCATTGACAAGTACTTAACCAAAAAAACTCTATTTTGGCAACTATCAACATGCGGGTTACAAAAGACTCATTAGGTAAAGGGGAATTCGATTGTCCGAAGTGTGGAAGCTCGCAACCTTATGAAGACACGAGAAAAACAACTATAACAAGTCTATTTGGTTTAATTCCAATTAGCACTAAAGCCAAGGAGAATAGGAAATGTGTTGATTGCAAAATTACAGCTGAATTGAAGGCAACGCCAGCAGAATCTAAACCTTAACCACCAACCGGCATCATTTTCTTGAGGTTTGACTTACGGTCAAAACTGGCTGCCATAACCGCTCCCAAAATTGGACCAAATACGTAGACATTAAACCAGCCTAATCCATTGTAGGAAAAGGCCATATCCCATCCTGCAAGATAACTGATTAGTCTTGGACCAAAATCGCGTGCTGGGTTAAATCCTGCCTGCGTGTAAGGCGCAATGCAAAAAATCAAAATCGAAAGAAGTAAACCAATCAAAAGCGGGTGAATCAATTTTGCTTTTTCAAACTTCATTTTAATGATTTTCAATATCCCGAACATCAATGCAAAGGTTCCTAAACACTCTAAACTAAAAGCTGAAAAAGTGCTCAGCTCATGTAAACTCGCATTACCTGGATTAGGGTAATACTCACCAAACATCATAGCAGAGTTCAGATCTAAATTTTCTATGTTTCCAATAAAAATCAAATAAAGTACAACTGCTGCAAGCATTGCACCTGCAAATTGACCTGTGAGATAAGGCAAAAATTCACGTCTTTTTAATGTTCGACTGATGAGAAACCCAATTGAAACCGCAGGGTTTAAATGTGCATGAGAAAAAGGTAGAGCAGACCAAATGGCGAGTGTCACTCCTACTCCCCAAATTAAAGCAATTTGCCATAAATCAAGCGGTGAAATGAACAAAGAATAACCAACGCTTCCACAGCCGATAAACACTAAAACAAAAGTGCCAATTAACTCACCTAAAAATCCTTTAAACATATTATCGCAATATTACAATAAAAGAAAGGAAGGTTGGCAAAATCTAAGGGAAATTTTTCTAAAGAGAGGACAATAATTTACCCCCTTTAGCAAATGCCTTTAGTGCTTCTTGAACATCCATGTCATCAGAAAGGTAAATAGCGTAATACCCATTCTCTTGCCAAACATGTCGTGCAATCTCAGCCTTAATTCTGTTTTTGATTGTTGAACGAGAGGTGACAATATCCAATGGATCAGCTTCAATGTTTAACGTGCGCTCAGAGTAAGCCACAAAATCCTCAAACATAATTGCATCAACATTGAAGTTGTCTTTAAACTTATAAAAGTCAGTTAATGATCTTCTTTTGGTATCTAAGACACGAATTGCATAATGATTAAAAGCGCTAGCATAATAAAGAGAGGTCAGATAAAAAGATGCTCCTGCTGTATCATTAGGAACAAACTGGTCAGGGTAAATTCCTCCGCCACCATAAACGGTTCTTCCAGCAACAGTTTTAAACTTCAAATTTTCATCATATTTGACACTGTCCTCGTTCATCAGTTCACCACTTTCATAACGATCATAATAATCACTATTGTAATCCACATCTTCTCCATAAGGCTTTTGAATCGACCTGCCTGAAGGCGTATAATATCTAGAAATCGTTAACCTTAGCGCACTTCCGTCTGTGAATTCAGATTGATCTTGCACTAAGCCTTTTCCGAAAGAACGTCTTCCCATGATCAAACCTCTATCGTTATCCTGAATGGCTCCGGCAACAATTTCACTGGCAGAAGCTGAAAGCGAATTCAATAAAACAATAACTTCTGTATCTTCCAAACTTCCTTTAGCGGTTGAAAAGTATTCTTGTTTCTCACTCTTACGGCCTTCGGTATACACAATCAACTTTCCAGAAGGTAAAAATTCATCCACGATATCGGTTGCAGCATGCATGAACCCGCCACCATTATTTCTTAGATCAAAGATGAGTTTTTTCATCCCTTTTTCTTTTAACTGAACTGCCGCAGAATGGAATTCATTTGCCGCATTCTGAGTAAAGCTATTGAGCTTGATAAATCCAACTTCTTTATTTAACATGATGGCCGCATCTATACTGCTAATCGGAATCGACCCTCTGGTAATATTCAAGTCTTTCTCCAGTCCTTTTCTGAAAACCTTCACCTTTACAACAGATCCTGGATCTCCTTTTAAATACTCAGTCACATCAGCATTGGTAATTTTCCAACCCGTAAAAGTGGTGTCGTCAATTTCAATCAAGCGATCGCCTGGTAACATCCCAGCTTTTTCTGAAGGTGAACCTGGTAATACGTGCGTGGCAACCAAGGTGTCATCATGAATTAAAAATCGAATTCCAACTCCCCCAAACTTTCCGCCTAATTGTTCATTTACAAAATCTAAATCTTGCGGTGGAATATAAGCCGAGTGTGGATCTAATTTTTTGATCATCCCTTCAATTGAGCTTTCGATCAACAAATCGTGATCTACTGAATCCACATATTTATCCTCAATTAATTCTAATATGGTATTAAATTTATTGGAGTTTTCTACTACAGGATCAGAGACAATCCCTTGCGGAACGAACATGGTTCCAATCCAAACGCCAATCGCTAATGCGCCCGCAATTAATATTGGAACTAGAAACTGATTTCTTTGTTGGTTCCCCGGTTGTCCTTCTAAATTTTCTTCCATCTATAAATCCTTAATATGACAAACTTCAATACCGTATTTGGCTAAAAAATCGATACCCGAAGTGTCTTTATATTTTACCTGATACACTACTCTTTTTATGCCTGACTGTATGATTAGTTTACTACAATCTTTACATGGCGATAAAGTAATATACAATGTTGCTCCGTCAGAACTTTGCGTAGACTTTGCTACTTTTAAAATAGCATTAGCTTCAGCATGTAGCACATACCAATGTGTTTCTCCCTGATCATTTTCACAACAATTTTTGTATCCAGAAGGTGTACCGTTGTATCCATCTGAAATAATCATATTGTCTTTGACGATTATCGCACCAACTTGTTTTCTTTCACAATAAGAAAGTTGCGCCCATTCGCCAGCCATTCTCAAATACGCTTTGTCGTATTTTAATTGTTTCTCACTAACTTCTACCATAGATAACACACAAATGTACTAATGTAACGTCTTGGTACTGCTAAATTTCGTTAAAAATTGATAAGGAGTAAGAACTTTTATTTTTACCACACTCTAAAATCTATTACTTGATTTTCAATTCGTGATGTTGGTTGCTGACGACCACCTGATAGTTCAGTGACTTGTTGTCCAACATATTCCTGAATTTCAGACAACCAAATTTCACCATTTTTATCTAAATCCGCGGCATTAGATTTGATACCGTTTATGAAGCAATAAGTGAATAAACCATTATTCCAATCATCCCCTTCAATCGCGAATTCCATTCCGCCGGCAGATGAGATTACGGTTGCTCCTGTTCCTTTTCTCAGGTCAGTGAACAAAGATTTTGTAAGCTCTGATGTATTTTGCATACCTAGTTTTGGGCTTGCTGTATTGCCCACTGCTCTGAATTGAATGTCATCTGACGCATTCAAATCTGCTTCAGCTAACACCACCTCATCTTTATCAATTTCACCGGAGTGGCAAGCATCAATCATAAGAGTTTTTTTGAGCGGTTTGATGCCGTCTAACAAGCTTTCTAAATCTTCATAAGCCAAGCCCCTTTCTTCAGGATCCTGAAAATCCATATCGTAGGTCGCGAAGTAGTAATCTAAGTTTGCATCCAACACCCCATGACCTGCAATAAAAATCATTACTTGATCATTAATATCGGCTTTTTCTAAAAAGGATTTCAAGGCTAAGATATTTGCTTTTGTTACCTCTTCATTGGTCAATGTTTTAGTGAATATTTGGTTATACGCAAGACTTTTTGACAATAAATCAGAGATGTCTTTTGCATCTTTGGCGGCATACGTTAAGTTATAATCTTTCTGTTGAAATTCACTTTCTCCAATTGTAATGAGATATAAGTCTGGCTGATCTTTACCTGCCGAACATACAATTTCAAAAGTCTCTTTATAACTCTCTGCTCCGGCTTGATTCAGCACTGAAACTTGCACTTTATTCTTTCCTTTAGCTAATTCAACTTTTAAGCTTGTCACGTATTTTTGCACGTTTTGTTCTCTCAACGAGATGCCATTCGCTCCATAAATTGCCACATCATTCACCCAAACATTTATACGGTCTAATTTGTATTTTGAATCTTTTAAATCTAGCTGCAATTCAATGCTACCGTTATCATTAATACTAGGCAACTCTTCATAATTCTGGATATTAATTTGTGGTAAATTCAAATCATCCTCTAAATCATCTTCGGTAAACCCCATTTTCTTAAGACGCTTTTGATAGGCCGCGTGATAGGCTTGTACTAATACCGTGTCATACTGTGGCAAAGCAGCTAGTACTTTATCTGGTCGATTATACTTCAAATCAAATTGTTCTAAGGGGTAAATTGATTCATCTACAACGTAATAAATTTCTTTTGCAGCTTTTTTTGAAGCTAAGTAATAACCATTTTCAATCAAGACTATATAATTACTTGGGTCATTATCAAAAAAGTAATACTGCTGCATAAATTCTCCAGTGTTTCCGTTGCGAATGATGAAACTACCATCTGTTGAAGAGGTAAGTAGTAATTCTCCATTTGAAAAATACTCTGCCCACGTCAAATAATTTTTATGCTTTTCTTCATTAACTAAAGTTTCATCCTTCTTAAAGTCTTTGACTTCAATCTTCCTATCATCAATAAAACTGACCAATTTAGAGCCATCAGGATGGAATAAGCCATGATAAAAACCCTTGTTTTCATTATGGATTTCTTGTTGCTCTTTTGTTTTTACATTATATCTAATCAATGACTTCCCGCTTATAGATTTAAAAAGTAAATGTTCACTTTGCAGGTCAAATTGCATGAATGTTCTTCGGTCTGGAAAATTCACCGAATCTATTAATTCTTTTCTACTCAAATCCCAGATTTTCAATATGCTTTTCTCCCAAGTTTCGGCATACATAACCGCCATATAATTGCCATTAGATGATAATGCAATTTCATTCGGATAATAAGAAAGAGATGCGGGTTCAAACAAAACTTCTCCAGTAAGATAATTCATTAACATTACTCGCGAATCACCTGGATGTAACAACATCTTATGACTTCCTTCACATAGTCGGTAATCTGGGTATTTAACCGTTTTGATTTCATTTATTACGCTGAAATCTTCTGATGACCTGCATTGAAAAACAAAATCATCATTAGAGCTTAATATATATTTCCCATCATAACTAAATCTTGCAAAATTGTCCCAATTCAAATTATTTTGAAAAGAAGTTAAAAGTGAATCTTTAGCCGTATCATATAGGTAACTGAAGCCATCTTCAGAAGATATCGCTAAACGGGAGTAATCAGGGCTGTAAATAGATGCGTAAACTTTATCTGTTGGATTCGAATAAAATTCAGTGGGTCTACCATATTTTAAATCCCAAATTATAGATGCTCCCCCAGAAGAACTGGCAATAACCTCCGTAGCATCTTTATTAAAACTGGCAGATTTCACCGTTTCAACTTTACTTCTTAACCTAGAAACCACTTTTCCAGTTTCAGTGCTGTACACATGAATTTCATTTTGAGCATAATATCCTATCGCAATATATTTATCGTCTGGCGAAAAAGCTGCGCAATTTGGACTCAATTTGGGCCACTCTAATGTATGAATGAGTTCAAAAGTTTGAGCGTTATAAATTGTTGGTGGGTCGTCAAATCCACCTGCACAAAAGATTAAGTTGCCGTTATTACTTAATTGTGTCACTTTAGTTGAAACTGATTGATTTTTAATTGTTGCCACCAATTTCCCTGTTTTATAATTCCAAATCTTGTCTTTATTGTCGTTTAAAGTGGTGAGTAAGTAATCGGTTCCCGGAATAATTTCTGCGGTGTATACTTCTCCTTTAAATTTTTTAATCTTCCTAATTATTTCATTTGTTTTAGTATTCCAAATGATAGCCGAATTATCTCCAGAAGTAGAAATCATAATTTCGTCATCCTCACTAAACTCAAACGCATACATTTCTCTTGAATGTCCTAATAATCGTGCAATAAAAGCTCCAGTTTCGGCATTAAACTTCAGCACATTTCCTTGCTTATCTCCAATTACTATTTGAGAACCGTCATTTGAATAAGCGATTGCGGTTACAGGCCAACGATCGCCTACTATTCTTTTTCTAATCTTTGCCTGAGCAAGGTTATAAATACCTAAAATCTGATCAGTTTTGACAAAAAGCACTTCATCTCCTGCAGGATTAAACGTGGCTGTTCGATAATAACTTTTAACCGTTTTAATCTTTTTTTCGAGCGTATGATTTTCCGTATTAATAATGTAAACAGCAGTGTCATAAGAACAGGCTAATAGGTATTTTCCTGTCACATTATATTCTAAAAATTGGCTTCCGGAAGGGTCAAAATCATACGTTTCAATGACTTTGCTCGATTTAATATCCCAAATATGAATTAAACCATCAGCCCCGCTTGTTGCAATTTGTTTTTGATTTGGACTATAAGCAATGGCTAAAGGCATCCCTGTATGTCCTACGGGAATAGAAGGCTCAGTCCTTTGCCCGAGAGAATTAAAGGTAAAACCTAAAATCATCAAACTCAAAATAATATTCTTCAAAGCTTTCTTTTAAATTTTACGCTAAACATAAAAAAATTTAACGTTTGCTATATTAGGGTAAACTACTGAAATCTTATCGTTTAGAACTCAAGCCATATTTTAAGATGCACCACACTGCTCTAAACCCATCTTTCCATCCAATTTTTTTACCCTGCTCTTCAGTTCTTGGATGATAAGTGATGGGAACTTCAGCCCATTTCAAATCTTTAAATTTCGCCAGCTTAGCAGTAATTTCAGGTTCAAATCCAAAGCGTTGTTCAACTAAATTTAACGACTTGAAGGTTGGTGTGGGAACGAGTTTATAACAGGTTTCCATGTCCGTAATTTTAATCCCAAAAACGATATTGGATAAGCGTGTTAAAAATCCGTTTGCCATATTACTAATGAAAGATCCTCCTTTTTGGTCTTTTTTCAAAAACCTTGAACCATAAACGATTTCAGCTTTTCCACCTAATACAACATACAAGAGTAAATTAATTTCGTTGGGATCTAACTCTAAGTCAGCATCTTGAATGATAGTATAATCGCCAGTGGCTTTTTGGATGCCCGTATGAATCGCTCCACCTTTTCCTTTATTTACCTCATGTGTAATGAAGTTGCACGGAATGTTAATTTCTGAAATGGCTTTTTCAATCACTGATTTAGACGCATCTGAAGAAGCATCATTCACGACAATTAACTCCTTTTCTATATCCCCAATTAATTCAAGCTTATCCATAAAGTGTAACACTTCACCAATAGTGGCTGCTTCATTGTAGCAAGGAATAATTATAGAAAGTTTTTGCACGGCACGAAGATAAAGAATTGAAATGTAGTTGCGGCGCTATCCACGATTCTTATTTTATAAATAAAACTAAACCTTTGGGTAGTGCTCACATAATCCCTTAATTTTACAAAAAAGCAAAAAACTGAAAAAAGGAATCGTCATAAAATCAACCGGAAGCTGGTATCGTCTTTTAGATGAAGAAGGCGAAGAGTTTGATTGTAGAATAAGAGGTAAAATGAGAATGGAGGGTATAAAATCCACCAATCCAGTTGCCGTAGGAGATGAAGTAGAGTTTGAATTGGAAGAGAACAAACAAACGGGGGTGATAAAAAACATCCTACCAAGAAAGAACTACATCATCCGAAAATCTATCAACCTCAGTAAACGTTCACAAATTTTAGCCGCAAACATTGACCATGTATACCTCTTGGTAACCTTGGTAGCTCCACAAACAACTACCGGTTTTATTGATCGATTTTTGGTAACTGCAGAAGCATATCATATTCCGGCTACTATTTTGTTTAATAAAGTGGACTTGTACGCACCTGAAGATCTAGAGATATTAGAAAATTTTATGGCTATTTATCAATCTGCAGGCTATAGATGCTTAACAGTTTCGGCGAAACAAGAAAAATCTGTTGCCTTTTTGAAGGAAGAAATTAAAGGTAAAAAAGTAATGTTTGGTGGGCACTCTGGAGTTGGAAAATCAACATTGATTAACACCTTAGATTCTAATTTAGATTTAAGAACAGGAGCAATTTCAATGGCTAACCTATCTGGTCAACACACCACTACTTTTGCAGAAATGTTCAAATTACAAACCGGCGGATTTATTATTGACACCCCTGGGGTAAGAGCATTTGGCTTAATTGATTTCGACAAAAAAGAATTGTCTCATCATTTTCCAGAAATGGCTGAGTTAATTCATGCCTGTAAGTTTAATGATTGTCAGCACATGAACGAACCGAAATGTGCTGTAAAAGCTGCCGTTGAGGCTGGAGAAATTTCAAGCGAACGTTACTTTAACTACGTCAACATGCACGAAGACGATCAGGAAGAAAACTACCGCAAAGACATCTATAAATAGTTTTTAATTTCACTCATTCAAATCACATGAAAGCAGTTATTCAAAGAGTTTCTTCAGCATCCGTGCGTATTGAAAATGATATTAAAGGGGCTATTAATAAAGGCTATATGATTTTATTAGGCATTGGAAATGATGATAATCAAGAAGACATCAATTGGCTAGCGAATAAAATTAATAACCTCAGGATATTCTCTGATGAAGATGGCCTAATGAACCTCAACCTAGCAGATGTAAATGGTGATATTTTATTGATTTCACAATTTACCTTACATGCAAAAACAAAGAAAGGCAATCGGCCTTCGTATATCCATGCAGCAAAACCTGAAGTTGCTATCCCGCTTTACAAACAGTTTATAGAAACGCTTCAATCTGTAACTGGAAAAGAAATTCAGACAGGAGAATTTGGTGCGGACATGCAAGTAAGTTTGGTGAATGATGGTCCGGTTACTATTGTTATTGACACGAAGAATAAGGTTTAGGGTGGATTTATAGATTTTACACACCCCCTTCCCCTCTCTTGAGGGGAGCTCATCTTGGACGAAATAAAAAATAGCACAAACCAAGTCGCTTACTGAAATAAATGAAGTTGAGAATATTCCTAACAAGGCTTAAACTGCCGTAGACAAAAGAAAAAACTCAATGAATGCAGAATCAAAAAAACTTGTGAGTTGTTCAACACTCACATCTTTCCAAATGTCTCCCCGCTCGTGAGGGGAGCTCATCTTGCACGAAAGAGAAAATAACCCAAATGTAGAATCAAAAAACTTGTAATGCGTTCAACTCTCATATCTTCCCAAATGCCTCCCCTCTCGAGAGGGGTTGGGGGTGTGTCCAGCAGGGCACAGACCCAAAAAGCACTATGCCTTCCCAGCTTCAAAAGCATCAATATAATCTTCGATCTTTTTCAAAACTGAATCAATATTGGTAAACACATCAACATCAGGTATTCTAAGAACCGTTATTCCATATTCAGCTAAGCGATTTTCTTTTATCGCATCTTTTCCTTGAATGTAATCTAACTCATGTGACGCACCGTCAACTTCAATAACGAGCAATAACTCATGACAAAAAAAGTCGGCTATATAATCTAACAACGGTTTTTGACGGTGGAAATCGTAGCCTCTCATTTGTTTTCCTTTTAAACATTTCCATAATACAATCTCGCTTTTAGTACTCTTGTTGCGCAATTTTCGAGCGTATTCTTTTAAATAGGGTTGATATGGAATAATCTTTCTCCTCACTTTCTGAAATTTAATAAAAATCAAGTTGAAAAAAGAGGTACAGCCTCACCAAACAACATCACCCTACTTTTTTCGTTAATTTAGCGCAGCGATAAAAGGACCTATGCTTTTTGATTCCTTAGAGTTTTTACTTTTTCTACCGACAGTTATTCTGCTGTATTGGGTGCTGCCCAATAAGTTCAGGTGGATGCTTTTATTAGCAGCGAGTTACTTTTTTTATGGCTCATGGAAAGTAGAATTCCTCATCCTAATCGTCTACTCAACTTGCGTTGATTACATAGCTGCCCTTCAAATTGACAAAGCCAAAGAAAAACTGCGGAAACGGATTTGGCTGTCCCTGAGTTTAATCTCCAATTTTGGGGTGCTCTTTATTTTTAAATACTTCAATTTTTTTATTGGCAAGCGTTGGTTTTTTCAGGAGTTTGAAGCGGCACACCCTAAAGTTGAGTGGCTCACTTCATTTTTAGAATATGGAATCCCAGTTGGAATTTCATTCTATACATTTCAAACCGTTGGATACACGATAGATGTATATCAAGGCAAGGCAAAACCAGAAAGAAACATTGCCAAATTTGCCTTGTTCGTGAGCTATTTTCCTCAACTGGTTGCCGGTCCTATTGAGCGATTTTCAAAGCTACACCATCAAATTTTCGATAAGCACAGTTTGGATTATGAAAAACTTCAAAAAGGTTTTAGACTCATACTTTACGGACTGTTTATCAAGATGGTAATTGCCGATAATATTGCACCCATTATAGATCCAGTATTTCAAAACCCACTCCTCTATTCGCAAAGAGACAATACGATTAGTTTGTTGCTTTTCTCTTTACAAATTTATGCTGATTTTCATGGTTACTCACTGATAGCTATTGGAGTAGCTAAATTGATGGGAGTAAACTTGATGGACAACTTCAAAACACCTTATTTCGCCACATCTATCAAAGACTTTTGGTCGCGCTGGCACATGTCTTTGTCTAATTGGTTTCGCGATTACTTGTACATTCCTCTAGGTGGCAACAAGGTCTCTTATTTAAGATGGATGCTAAATATTTTAATTGTGTTTATCGTAAGTGGAATTTGGCACGGCGCTAACTTTACGTTTATTGTTTGGGGAGCAATTCACGGATTAATGTACCTCAGCGAGCAAGTCTTTACCAGAGCTAATTTGTTACAATCAAAAGGCCTCTTAATGAAAGGACTTGGTCTAATTAAAACTTTTTTCATCATTAATTTGGCTTGGTTATTTTTCAGGTCAGACTCTTTAGCAAAGGCCTATTTATCTCTGACTCGGATTTTTGGAATGGAGCCCAACCCTAGCACCTACACCAGCATTCAAACCACTGAACGCAGCGAAGTAAATGAAGCCATAGAATTAAGTTTAAGTGCTCAACAGCTAGAATTTGCCAGTCTAGATTTAAATTGGGTTTTATTGATTCCGTTATTACTTCTTTTTGGCCTTGAATTATTTATTCAAAAATCTAGATTTGACATCAGCATAGCCAAATGGCCATTTGCTTTAAGGTGGCTGACCTATGCCGGTTTAATTTACTTTGTTCTTGCTATGTCAGGGGCAGATTTCTATCAATTCATTTACTTTCAATTCTAATGGAGATGTTTAAAAAAATAGCGCTCCGAATAGTTTTGTTAGCAGGCATTTTGTTGCTATCAAATGTCATTTATAAGCAAACCACTTATTCAGACGATTTAGAGTCTGACGCTAATATTTTAACGAAATTTGAGAAGGCACAAGAAAATGCCGATATCTTATACTTTTCATCTTCTCCAAACGCGACTTTTGCTGATGGTGTAGATCAGGATACCCGATCTATATCTAACATGGTAGATGACAGTATCTCTGAATATAAAATCATGTCTGTTGACACAGGAGCAATTCATGCAGGCGTGTTTAAAAAGTTAATTCAATTGATTCCGGATAACTCAAAAACCAAGAAAATAATAATCCATCTTAACTACAGAAGTTTAGGTATTGGCTGGATTCAATCTAGTTTAGAAAATGCCATTTTAAAAGAGTTTCCATTTTATTCTAATCGACCAGTGATAGTGAGTAGATTTCTTCAAGGATTAAATACTTATGAGGCTGTGGCTCCTGCCGAAAGAAAAAGGCTCATGTTGAATTATTGGGCAACTCAACCACTCCCGTTTGACCCTCCAAAAAATACGGTAGAAAATTGGTGTGCCGTTGAAAAGTGGGGAGATTGGACAAATCCAAAAAGACAACTTGCCGATCATTACATTAAAAACTACGCCTTCTCTATTCAAGAAGACAACCCTAGATTACAAGATTATGACGCTATCGTTGAACTCTGCGAAGCTAAAAACATTGACCTCATTTATGTGATTTTACCAGAAAATGTGGAAGAGGCCGAAATGTTGGTAGATCCAGATTTAGTCGATTTAATGAAATCAAACCGTGATTTAATTAAAAAAAGGTACGAATCTAAAGGTGTTGAAGTGATTGATTGTTTTGATTTGTTGCCAGACGAAGATTTCTTAGAACGAAATTTTCCGTCTGAACATTATTTTGAACATGGCAGGAAAGCCATAGCTTCAAAAATCATAGAGCGATTGAATAAAATCAACTAAACCCAGCTAATTGTTACATTTGCTATTGTGCAGAAAATCTTAATCATACGTTTTAGTTCAATTGGAGATATTATTCTCACAACTCCAGTTATTCGTTGTTTAAAAACACAGTTAAAATGTGAATTGCATTATGTCACTAAAAAGTCTTATGCCGGGATTCTTGAAGCCAACCCTCATATTGACAAGGTGATTGCCTTTGACCATGAAATTGATGATGTAATTCAAGAACTTCAAACTGAAAACTATGATTTTGTTGTTGATTTGCACCGAAATTTGAGGAGCACCCGCTTAAAGAAAAAACTCAAAAAACCATCTGCCAGTTTTCCTAAATTGAACCGCCAGAAGTTCATTTATACCACATTTAAAAAAGATGTGATGCCGGATGTTCACATTGTAGATCGCTATTTTGAAGCTGTTAAACGTCTTTCTGTAAGTAATGATCAAATGGGACTGGATTATTTCATACCAAAAGAAGATGAGGTAAACTTACACGAATACCAAATTCCTTCTGATTACATTGCCTTTTCTCTTGGCGCTCAGTTTGCCACCAAGCGCTTGCCTAATCACAAGATTATTGAAATTATTCAAGGAGTTGAAGGCCAAGTTGTACTATTAGGCGGACCAGATGACTCGGAAAATGCCAAAACCGTTGAAGAGGCTTGCAAAAACACCATAAATTTGGTAGGAAAGCTTAATTTAAATCAATCGGCGTCTGTTGTCAAACAGGCCAAAGTTGTGATCACGCATGACACTGGGTTAATGCATGTAGCGGCCGCTTTTAACAAACGGATTGTCTCTGTTTGGGGAAACACAACTCCTAAGCTAGGAATGTATCCCTATCTACCGAAAAGTGCTAACAACTTTACAACTCATGAAGTTGAAGTGAACTGCAGACCTTGTTCAAAAATTGGCTACCAAAAATGCCCCAAAAAGCATTTTAAGTGCATGGAGCAGCAAGATGTTAAAACAATTATTACTGCTCTAAAGGCAAGTAATAACTAAAGTATCCTACGTAAATAGGTGCATCTAAAACGCCTTCCATTTCAGTGTTTAACTCGTGGTCACCATACAAGAAGTTATAATCTTCACTCATTTCATCTGTATACTCTATTTCTAATCTGACACCTGTATCACAACTTAACAGTTTGCTTTTATTCTCTTCTGTTTGAGAAATTCCACCAGCGTAATCCCATCCGAATCCAGAAAAATAAACAGGAGCTTCGTTCCATTCAGTAAACTCTTTAAGAGTAGTTCCTAAAGAAAAACCACATCTTGAAGGAATAACTTGTGTTGAAGTTGCCGAATAATCCTTGTTCCAAATAAAGTAGCTAGCATCAATATTTGAAAGGCTTTCATTATCGTCTTCTTCCCAAACAAACTTTACTACTCTGTCATCATGTGTAAGTGTTGTTGACAATCGCATAACCTCACCTTCTGCATACCAAGTAGTATCATCTTTTAACTGAGAAGGCTCAAAGCTTTCGTACAACTTAGTTTTAGAGTCAATAACTGCGTAATCCTCAAAAAACTCAAAACTCAATTCTGCAACTGTTGTATCGGTACTTAAAGTGTCTATTGTTACAGCCGAAGTATCTTGTTGTTCTACTTCATTTTCCTGGTTTTCTGCAGATTCAGATCCACATGAAATTAATAATACTCCAATAATTGGGGTGATGATAAACTTTTTCATTTAACTAAATATTGATTTTAATTCTGTAGCATCTTGCGGCTTCATTTTACCCGCAATAACTAAACTTAATTGCCTTCTTCTTAAAGCCGCTTCGTAGCGCTTTTTTTCTTGTTCTGTTTCGGGAATCAATTCAGGGACGTTAATCGGTCCTCCGTTTTGATCTACTGCCACAAAGGTATAGATAGCTTCATTTACCTGTTTCTTTGCTCCTGTAAGCCGATCTTCAACAAAAACATCAATCATTACTTCCATAGAAGAGGTGTAAGCGCGTGTCACTTTAGATTCTAATGTAACTATTGCTCCTAAATCTATCGGCTCACCAAAAGCCACATTATTAATAGATGCAGTTACCACTACTCTTTTAGAATGTCTATGAGCAGAAACGGCTGCAATTTCGTCCATCCAGGCCAATAATGCCCCACCAAATAACTTACCTAAGGTATTTGTTTCATGTGGCAAAACCACCTTGGTTGAAATAGCTAAGGTCTCTTTCGCTGTTTTCGTTTTCATGCTGCAAATTTATCGATTTTATAGACAAAAAAAATCCCTCTTAACAAAGTCAAGAGGGATTTTGTAATATCGATTAGACTATTATTGATATTGTTTTTTTCTTCTGTTGTCTTGCACATCTGCCTTTTCTCTCAATGATCTAATCACTAAGTTATCTGCAGAACCACGGCGCGCCGTTTGTGTATAATCTTTTTCAGTTGAATAATCTGCAGCTTCAGGAGCCTCAGTAATACCATCTAAAATAATTACATAAACACCTGCACGTCCTTTTAAAGGAACTGACATTGCACCAACTTTAAACTCATCTCTGAACACGGCTCCAATTACTTCAGGCTCGTTCCCACCACCACCGGCGATTACATTTGCTCCGAAAGTTAATTGTGCATTTAAAATGTTTCCTTTCGTCATTACAGCAGCAACCTCTTGCAATGAATTCTTGCCTGACATCTTCTCCATGTAAACTTTTGCTTGCTTGTCTTTTAAAGCTGAGAACCTCATTTGCTCTTTTACATCTTCAAATTCAGGTTCACCTTCTTCAATTACATTAGCTAAATAAGCAACAACATACTTGTCTCCATCTAAAATTGGATCAGAAATATTTCCTTCAATAGCATTTCTACCAAAAGCAAATCTCATCATCTTCTCATAGTTATCCATCCCGGTAACATAAGTTTGATTGATCCAAATTCTACTATTCATTACCGTATAGTTGCTATCTGCAGCCATTGTATAGAAAGCAGAATCTTTTTTAGATTCATTGATTTCAAAGATGTAGTCATACACTTGCTCTTCAGCATATTTCATTGTGTTTTCAGAAGGCTTCACCTTTTTAGTCACAATTGCCAATTTAGGTACGTTACGTTCACCTCTTCCTAACACTTCAACAATGTGGAAACCAAATTGTGTTTTAACCAATTGTAATTTTCCGATTTCACCGTTGAAAGATGCATCATTAAATTCAGGAACCATTCTTCCTTCAGGGAACCATTTATATTCTCCATTAGTTGCTAACGAACCCGGATCATCTGAATGCTCATTCACCATAGCAACAAAGTTGTCATTCGCTTCAATTTCGGCAATGATTTCTTCAGCTTTCAATTTTGCCTCTTCTTCAGTTCTTGTCGCATCAATATTGATAAGAATATGTCTTACCCAAGATTGGTTTTCTTTTCTTAAGTCAGTTACTTTCGCAATGAACATTACATTATCACCACTGTTTGACTCAATTGCAGCAAAAGGACCGATTACATCACCTACTTGCGCTTCTTGAATGGCATCATCTGCAACAAGCGGATAAGAACCAGATGGCTGGAATTGATTTCTTGGTAAAGTTAATTCTTCTGTTCCGGCAGTGAATTCAATTGAATCATTACCAGCTTGAACTGAAGAATGTACATTCATGAATGCTAAATTATTTTCAGCTTTCGTGAATTTTTCTTTCAATGAATTCATTTCATATTCTAAATCTTTATAATCTTCTGGCGTTGGTACGATTGGAATAGTAATAAAATCAACTACTCTCGTTTCATCCATTTCGTATTGCTTTTCTGATTTGTGCTCTTCGTAATAAGCTTTTAAATCTTCGTCAGTTAATTCAATTTCATCAAAAGCAATGTCTGAATATTTTTGAACTACAAACCTTACAGATCTTACTTCATTACCTGCTAAATAAGCTGATTCAGCCTCTAAAGAATTTACATATAATCCTTTTTTGATCAAGCTCACATACTTATCTGCAACACGTGTATCTTTCAATTCTTTTTCAAAAGCACTCCATTGTCTTCTACCTTCCATCCACTGTTCTCTTTGCTCTTCAGTTTCTGGTTCAATTTCAAGATTGTTGATGAAGTTACTCACTGAGTCTCTAGAAAATGTTCCGTCCATAGAGTTGAACATAGGAACTTGCTCTACCCAAGGGTGGATATGATTTCCTAACAACATATCATTCAACTCAGCAGAAGTACAAACCAATCCAAGTTTTTCAAACTCTCTTTCCATTAAGTTTCTTCTGATCGCTTCATTAAAAGCTTGATCTTCAGCTGAAATCTCTCTTTGTTTATTCCATTCTTGCTGTTGTTGAGCTGCCGTTGATTTTTCACGATTAACGTAAACATCTCTCAATTCAGAATACTCATCTTCGTCAATTGCTTCTCCGTAAACGGTTGCCGTAGGTAAATTCTCTACGTCATTTCCGCTACTTTTAAACATGTCCGTAAAGATGAAAGCTAACATTGCTCCACCAATAACGATCAACAAAAGCACCGAGTTTTTCTGTATTTGTCCAATTACTGCCATTTCAATTTCAATTTAATCCCGCCTCAATTAATATTTACGGGCTGCGAATATAACCCTAATCACTGAAAAATAAAAGACTGAAGGTCCTAATTTTTTCTTAAATAAAACTTGAAGCGAAAAAGTGCGTAAGAAAGCGTACAATAAATGCAATAATTTGTAGCTTTGGCGCAAATTTTTTTGAACTAATCTTTGGGTAATTTATTTCTCAACTTTGGTTCAAAAAGCACTAGACTTATACAAGACAGATGAAAACGGTTCAATTTAGAGAGGCTTTGAGAGAAGCCATGTCAGAAGAGATGAGAGTTGATAACAGTGTTTTTCTTTTAGGAGAAGAAGTAGCTGAATATAACGGAGCTTATAAAGTTTCTCAAGGAATGCTGGATGAATTTGGTGAAAAAAGAGTGATTGATACTCCTATCGCCGAGTTAGGTTTTACTGGAATTGCTGTTGGTGCAGCAATGAACGGACTTCGACCAATCGTTGAATTCATGACTTGGAATTTCGCGATTTTAGCGGCTGATCAAATCATCAATGAAGCGGCTAAAATTTTGCAAATGTCTGGTGGACAAATCGGATGCCCGATTGTTTTTAGAGGTGGTAACGGAACAGCTGGGCAGCTGGGTGCTACGCACTCCCAAAGTTTTGAAGCTTTTTATGCGCACGTTCCTGGATTAAAAGTGATTACACCATCAACTCCTTATGACGCAAAAGGTTTATTAAAAGCCGCGATTAGAGATAACGACCCAGTTGTTTTCTTAGAATCTGAAAAGATGTATGGAGACAAAGGTGAAATTCCTGAAGGAGAATACATCATTCCAATTGGAGTTGCTGATGTTAAAAGAGCTGGGACAGATGTTACGATCGTTAGTTTTGGAAAGATCATCAAAGAATGTCATGCAGCTGCAGATGAATTAGCAAAAGAAGGAATCAATGCTGAAATCATTGATTTAAGAACTATCAGACCAATTGATTATGCTGCCGTTGTAGAATCTGTTAAGAAAACGAATCGTTGTGTGGTTGTTGAAGAATCTTGGCCTTTGGCTTCTATTGCTTCTGAAATTGCATATCATTTACAAAACTATGCGTTTGATTATTTAGATGCTCCTGTTAAACGTGTAATGCAGTCAGATACGCCATTCCCATTCAGCCCAAGTTTAATGGCGGAGGCTTTACCAAATCCAAGCAGAATTATTGCTGCGGTAAAATCTACACTTTACAAGTAAATGTTGAATGTTAGAGCGCATTCATAAGATTGTAAAGCGTTCAACCACTCCTCCTGAATCAGTAATTGAATTACTGAAAAATACTTTAATTGGTACCAATGGATCTTTGTATCAATTACTGGATACTGAGCATAAAATTCATTCACTGCATCAGTCTCACTTCTTATATTTAGAGCGGAATAACAAGGCTATTGGCAATTTTACTATTTGCGAAAGGCCCATTAGTTTGTCTCAAAAAAATCAGCCTTCTCTTTACATTCGATATTTTGCGTTTGATGCCATTTTTCAAGGAGCAAACCAAGAAAAAGCAGTTAATAGAACAGCATCCGGGTTCGAAAATTATTTGCAGGCCCTATTTAAAACTTCAAATTTTGATCCGGTAAACCCCGAAAAGGAAAAATCAATTTATTGGGCATTTATAGATCCACAAAACTCGCGGTCATTTCAAATGAACAAACGTTTTGGGTTTCAAACCATAGGCAAGTTCAAAACCACTGCGTTTTCAAGAGTTAATCCCAAGAAAATCGAATCAGTGAAACGCATCAAGGAAAGTGAAAAAGTTGAAGTTTTTGGGTTAATTCAATCTTTTTATAAGCACTTTGACTTTTTCTCAGATGTCCATCTTTTTGACAATGAAGATTTCTTTGTATTGAAAGATGGGGAAGAAATTGTTGCAGGAATTCAAGCCAATCCGGTGAATTGGAAAATTAAAAATTTACCAGGCGCCTCAGGGAAATTCTTGGTGAATTATGCACATAAGATTCCACGTCTTAAAAAACTAATTAATCCAGCAAATCATCAGTTTTTAGCTACTGAAGGCTTGTTTTGGAAACCAGGTTATGAAAATAAAATAAGTGAATTATTAGAAGGAGTATTGCACATCCAGAAAAAAAACTCCCTCTTGATCTGGACCGACTTAAACAATAACATGCTCGATCAACTTCCAGTGAAATGGGGATTCATCCAAAAAACCAAAGCGAATAACCACATAGATATTGTTGCTAAATTCAACGATTTTGAGGCTGCTGAAATTGAGCAAATCAAAAACAACAAAAAGTACCTGAGTGGATTTGACATGACATAACTTTTCTAAATGCAACCTATTTTTATATAACTGCATCAATGAAAGAAAAGCACTTATGTATAAATCTATCTTCCTTTCGTTTTTCGTTTTATTATTGACCACTTCTTTCGCTCAAACAGAATATTACTCAGGTTTTGACAGCCCATCTGAAAATGCCGGTTGGACCCAAATAAAAAAAGGTGATATGGGTACTTACGAATGGGTCTTAGATGCTTCAAGTTCTGTCAGTCCAGATTCTTGTTTAGCCCATTATTATCCTGTTGGCGGATCAATTCCTACGGATGATTGGTATGTCTCTCCCCTTTTTGACTTTAGCGCAGGCGGTTGGATTGATACACTTTGGAACAATTACAATGGGTTTGGAACACCAATGGCTGGCGATACCATTCAACTTTGCTTATTGAACGGTTCTTCTGATCCAGATTTGGCGAACGTGACTGTACTTTACAGCTTCTCAGACTCTACCTATATGGCAGATAACACTTGGCGTGAATTGCTGATGATTCCTGTTGGAACACATGCTGGAGATTCGTACTTAGCATTTAGATATTACACCACAAACAATTGGTTAGATGTAAAATTTGACAACTTAAAAGTGACTTCGTTCAGCACGGCTTCCATTTCAAAAAATGATTTAAATGCAAACATCTCTGTATTTCCCAATCCCGCAACAGATCAATTGAATTTATCATTAACTGAAGATGTGCTTGAAACGATTCAAACTATCACGATCTATAATAGTGTTGGTCAACTTGAAGAAACACTAAGCTCTACTTCAAAGCAAATTAACTTAAGCAGCTATACGCCAGGAATTTATTTTATTCAAATCAACACAGATAACGCTGAGATTACGAAGAAATTTGTGATTACGAAATAACAATCATTTTTTGCTTTCATGGTAAAACGTCCATTTGTTAAAATGGTATACTTTTTTGGTAAGAATCACCATGGATGTTGCACTTGCTGCCATACCTCCTATACAAATCCAATCTTGTTTTTGGATGCCTTCACCTACATGATTAGAAGTACTCGCCATCAAAGCAAAACCAGAGCCTAAAAGTGCAATAGAAGATATGAGCATCCCTAGTTGTCTGTTTATACTAGCACCACCTGAAAGAATTTCAATTTTTTCAAGTTGATCTTGCCGCAGTAATTTGTACACCTTGCTTGCATCATAAAGCGAGTCAATTTTCTTATCCTTTTCTTTTCTGGTCAGATCTGCATCCATAATCTTAGCAACATCTGTTGAATCGTAATTAAAATATGAAAAAATCAATCCTTCTGGTTTTACGCTTTCAATGGTTCCAACACGTTTTTTCTTTCCAACTTCATAGATTCTGCATTTTAAAGGAAGCTTGATTTTCTGTTCTGTTTTACCGTTTATTTTCTGAAAGTAGATGTACTTTTTTTCCTTGTCTTTAGCAAAGGCTGAAGTAATCGATAACATGAAAACCAATAGATATATGGACTTAAAATAGTTCACTCTGTTGTTCTAATTTACATAAATCGTTCAATTTGCCTTACTTTTGGGGTGTGAGAAGAATTCTGCCGGTCATATTTATACTATTGTTTTCATTTAACGGAAAAGCGCAAGGATTTTTGGCACCATCAGACAGCTTGAATAAAAAACGTGTGTTAGGCGTGAGTTTGGCCGGAGGGCTGGCGTGGGCGGGTTCCATCTCTGCACTCCATTTTGTTTGGTACAAAGACTTTGAAAAAAGTAAATTCCACTTTTTTGATGATAGCCGTGAATGGCAGCAAATGGATAAAATGGGGCACATGTACACCTCTTGGCAATTTGGCCGATTTGTAGGTGATTTGTATGAATGGTCTGGTGTCAATCATAAAAAATCTGCCATAATAGGAGCCGCTTACAGTATTGGCTACATGACCACTTTTGAATTTCTAGATGCGACCAATGTGAAATGGGGATTCTCTTGGTCAGATGTTGGATTCAACACTTTAGGATCTGCCACTTATTTCGTACAAGAGTATTTATGGAATGAACAATATGCACGATTCAAGTTTTCATATGGCAATTCTGGTTTGGCTGAATATCGACCGAACGTTTTAGGCAGCGACTTTGCGAGCAGACTTTTAAAAGATTACAACGGGCAAACCTATTGGATGAGTTTTAATCCCGTGCATTGGTTCAAACCTGATTCCAAAATTCCAAAATGGATTGATTTATCATTGGGGTACAGTATCAATAATCAATTGATTGGAGATGGTGGAACATTTGTTTATACGGATGGCGCCCAACAATTGAGTTTTACGCCTTATCGTCAATATTTCCTCTCTCTAGATGTGAATTTTGAAGCCATACCTACCGACAGAAGGTGGCTAAAACTTATTTTCAGAGGCTTGAATTTTATAAAGATTCCTTTTCCCGCCTTAGAATTTTCACAGGGTAAACTTGGGTTTAGACCACTGTATTTTTAAGGAGTCACTTTTTTGATCAAGTGTCGGTTCTCTTCTTCAATAATCTCGTAGGTTCCGAATTTCTTTTTGGGTGATTCGCTTTTATCCATGCACATCCCATTTCTTGTAATGGTTTCAACAAACACTTCAATGCGGTTAGATGCAATGAACTTATAACTTCCTAAAACACTAATGAAACAATCGTTACCGCATGAGGCTGAATAAGATGTTGAAAAAGTTGAATCGGTGAACTCAACAGAATTTCCCCAAGGAAAGTATTCGTCCTCTTCTCTACTGAAAATATGATATTCTAGTCTTTTTTCATCTGAAAACAAATTGTAATCTGAACGCCAAACTTGACTGACCAATTTTGACTTTAAAATTGGTACTTTTACTTGCTTTTGTGCAACGGCGGTGAGGCTAGAAGTCAGAATTAAAAGAGAAACTAAGATTTTCATGTGGTCGCAATTTTAATTAATTACAACTAATTGCTTATTAGGTTCAGACTTTAAAAAATCCTGCCTTAAACTTCTCATCAATCTCACTGAGGGTGTCATACACTTCAGCCAAATCCATAGAAGTTACCAGCTTGGTTCTAAAGGGTTTAAAATCAGGGATTCCTTTAAAATAGTTAGAGTAATGGCGTTTCATTTCATTAATGGCCAAGATTTCTCCTTTCCATTTTATAGACATGTCTAAATGTTCTTTTGTAACTGCAACACGTTCACTAATGTTAGGCGATTCTCTATGTTCTCCGGTAGCAATGAAATGCTTCACTTCATTAAAAAACCACGGATTACCAATAGATGCTCTTCCAATCATTACACCATCAACTCCGTATTTATTTTTATACTCCACTGCTTTTTCTGGCGAGTTAATATCACCATTACCAAACACAGGAATGCGCATGCGCGAATTATTCTTCACTTCAGAAATCAAGGTCCAGTCGGCCTCACCTTTGTACATTTGTTTTCTGGTTCTGCCATGAATAGATATGGCTTCAATTCCAACATCTTGCAACCGCTCGGCAACATCAACTATGTATTTTGTTGACTCATCCCAACCCAACCTAGTTTTCACAGTAACCGGAAGATGCGTGGTTTCAACAATTTCTTTGGTCATGGCAACCATCTTCGGAATATCTTGTAGAATTCCAGCCCCAGCACCTTTACAGGCCACCTTTTTCACTGGACAACCATAATTGATATCAATCACGTCTGGATTCGTTTTTTCAACGATTTCAGTGGTTTTACGCATACTTTCTATGTCGTTCCCAAAAATTTGAATACCCACCGGACGTTCATATTCGTAGATATCCAGCTTCATCACAGATTTTGCAGCATCACGTATTAGACCTTCAGAAGAGATAAACTCAGTATACATCATATCTGCACCATAACGCTTACACAACGCTCTAAAAGGCGGATCACTGACGTCCTCCATTGGTGCTAACAACAACGGAAAGTCTCCTAAATCTATATCTCGTATTTTAATTCCCATCTGAGGGTGCAAAGATAATGCTTCTATTGATTCATTATGCAACAAAAAATCCCGCCCAGGTTCAACCTAGACGGGATTCAAATATTTTAAAAGTAAACCTTAGTGAATTGAAGGATTTGCTAAGCTTCTTCCTCCAAAATTGGCTCTGTATCTTAAGAATACCTCAAATCCACCAACTCCGTTTGTTGCTACATTTAAGCTTGATACATTTAAATCAAATGCCGCTCCAATTCCAAATCCTGATAAATCTAGAATAGTGTTAAAAATTAAGGCATCCCCTACTCTTAGATAGGCCCCAGTAGAAAGTGAAATTTCTTCAAAATAACCCGTGTGTCTTGATGCTTCTTTTAATAAGAATCTGAAGTTAGACCCTAGCGTCAACTCCATATTTGGTCCTTGTAAAAACCCATACATTGCCGGAACAATGGTCACGTTAGAATTTGTTTGTCTATACTCTGCTTGACCATGAAAAGTTAGCTTTCTAAACAACTTATCATCATCCGTTAAGAAATTGATTTTTTGTTTTGTTAAGTGATGCCCTGCTAAGCCCATACTTATTTTAAACTGCTTAGAAAGGTGTGCATACCAATAAACACCTGCAGCTAAATCAAACTTAGATACGGTTAAGTTTTGTCCAAAGATAGCCTCATTTGAAGCGATACTTTGATTAAAGCTTGTTCCCATCCATTGATTATCCCAAGTCAAGTCTGAACTCAATAAGGTTCTTGAATACCAAGCAGGTTGTAAACCAACAGCTAAGTGATTGTCTTTTGCAATTTCAATGGCGTAGTTGATTGGCACGGTTACTTCATTAATTGAATATTTTCCGTCTCCAGCTACATCATTATAAAAATTGATTCCAGCACCCATAAAATTCCCTTGATCAAACATACGCCAGTCGGCACTCGCTGAAATAGTTCTGTACGGATTATCAGAAACTGTCAACCATTGCATTCTGAAGTTTGTGAATAACTGTAATGCTCCTGGCGCAAATCCAGCCGCAGCAGGATTTAAATAAACAGGTGATTCAGCAAACATAGAAAAGTGTTTGTCTTGCTGTGCGTTGGCTCCAATACTCAATCCTAACGCTAATATGATTAAATTAAACTTTTTCATTTCGTTTCTTTTTCAGTGTTGGATTGATCTACCTAATTAATGTTGTATTTCCTTTGAGCACTCCAGCACTGTTGTTCACCATGTTATATTCTAACACCCACGTGAACACCCCTGAATTTTCATCTCTTCCTAGATAGGTTCCGTCCCAACCTATATTCTGGTCGAAGGTTTCAAAGACTTTTTGTCCGTATCTGTTATAAATGGAGAAGTTTAAGGCGACTATTCCTACCCCTTTAACATATAAGACATCATTATTTCCATCTCCATTAGGTGAGAACGCAGAAGGTACTCCAATTCCTTCAATAAAGTTGACATAAATTTCAACGGTATCTTGCCCTGAACATCCGTTCACATCTGTTAAGGTCACCACATAGAATGTTGTTACCCAAGGGTCAGCAGAAGTTATTGCGCAAGTGTCACAGTCTACCGCTTCGTTTGGTGACCACGAGTAATCTCCTGGTGTACTTCCGTTAGCAATTAAGTTCGCTGTTCCTCCTAGATCAATAACTGTATCTAACGTTGCTAAAACCGAAGGCGAAGTAAATACTGAAACAGATTGCGTTGTTGAAGCACTTTCTCCTAATGCATCTGTAATCGTTAATTGAATATTAAATGTTCCTGGTGTTGTAAAACAAACCGTTGGGTTTTGATCTGTTGAAGTGTTAGGCGTGGCTCCTCCTCCAAAATCCCAGTTCCAATCAACAATGCTTCCGCTTGAAACATCATTTAAAGTGATGCATTCGCCCACACATACATTGTTAGATGGAATTGTAAAATCTGCGACAATTGAATCACAGTTTTCTACTGTAATTGTGATTGGGAAATCTCTGGTACACATATTAGCATCTGTTCCTGTTAATGTGTAAGTTGTTGTCATTGTAGGCGTAAATGCTACTCCATCAACCACACCATTATCCCATGCATAAGTTACCGCTCCCGAACCTGTCAACGTAACTTGCTCACCTGCACATATTGTTTGACCTGGGTCTGCAGTTGCCATCACATTTGGTGGCGAATTAACTGTAATAGAAACCGTAGAAGTATTTGTGTTGGTTCCATCACCAACAGTAAGATCTACATCATAAGTTCCAGGAATCGACCAACAAATTGAACCCGGATCTTGTGTGTTTGCCGTTGGTGTATCAGCACCATTAAACACCCAATCCCAAGTTGTTATGGCACCAGTACTATTGTCGTTAAATGTTATGCAATCACCTGCACAAATTGTTGTAGATGAAGCAGTAAAGGAAGAAGTTGGTGTGGCACAATCGTTTACAGTAATATATCCTACCTGTGTCTCGGTATCATTTCCATTATCATCCGTCACAGTTAACTCAACCTGATAAGTTCCTGCTGTATTATAGCAAATTCCTGTTGGATTCTGTGCGGTAGAAGTTCCTGGTGCATCAGCACCAGTAAATGTCCATGACCAGTTTGGGTTGGCTCCTAAGGTACTCATGTCTGTAAAATCTATACAATCACCCGTACAAATATTAGTACTTGAGGCAGAAAACGCTGCTGTTGGCCCACCAGTAGTAGGCGTTGTAATCTCAATGTCGTCAACAGCAAACGTAGGATCTGAACCTGTATTATCGTCTAAATTAACCCAATGAAAACCTATCCTTACGTTAGGGTTATTGTCTGCAGAAGCGGGTAAGGCAATTGAAAAAGCAGTCCAAGTCCCCTGAGGATCACATCCAGCAGGTGTAACAGCCAATGGATCAAGTTGTGTCCAGACGGCACCATCAAAATACCACAGAGTAGCATCATCCAGTGGATCATATCCTGCCGCACCAACAAAGCTTTCAAGATAATTAAAATTCAAGGTCATTCCAGTTTCACCAGTCAGGTCAATAACAGGTGATTCAACTCTTTTATCTGTTTCGACAAAAAAGAACCCCCCACCTCCGGCTAAATAGGAAGCTCCTAAATCTCCAGTCACACCAGAAGGAGAACCTAAATGTAAAGACGCATCACCTCCAGAACAAACAGATCCGCAAGCTCCGGCAGCATTACCACACTCTTCACCACTAACATACCATTCATTTGCATCAGCACCATTGGCACCTGTATTTGTAACTGTCCATGCACCGTTTCCACTATCAAATCCGTTAGCGGAGGTACCTGCAGGCGGAGTTCCAAAATCTTCACTCCATAAAACAGTTTGTCCAAATGACACAATTGTCATAAACAGGGCAGTAAGTGTTAAAATTAATTGTCTTTTCATTTCAATGATTTTAAGAAAACGGGCGAAGGCCAAAAATAATGAAATTTTTATTCAAAAAGCCCGATCTACAACCTTTTAAACGAGAAAACTTACAAAAGGTTGACTTTTTAGAGAAGTATTTCTTAAAACCTTATTCGAACATAATAAATCTTCGTGTTTTAAAGGGCTTAGGACGAATTACATGGTCTTAATTCCACAATATTTGCACAATCGAATTTAAAGATATACTTTTGCCCTCTAAAAAATAAAAATCACACAATGGGAGAATTCATGATTTACTTACCGATCGTCCTAGCAGTTGTAGGCCTTCTTTATATGGTTATAAAAAGAGGTTCTGTAATGAAACAAGATGCAGGAGATGGGAAGATGAAAGAGATTTCAGATCACATTTATGAAGGGGCACTAGCCTTTTTAAAAGCTGAATACAAGCTACTTACTTTTTTCGTAATTGGTGCATCAATTGTATTAGCTGTTGTAGCTAGTATAGTAGAAACTACTAGTTACTTAATTATAGTAGCCTTTATTATTGGAGCAATTTTTTCTGCGATTGCAGGAAACATTGGAATGAGAATCGCAACTAAAACAAATGTTAGAACTACGCAAGCAGCTAGAACTTCATTACCAAAAGCATTGAATATTTCATTCGGTGGTGGAACAGTAATGGGACTAGGGGTTGCAGGACTAGCAGTTTTAGGTTTAACCGCTTTCTTTATCATTTTCTATCAATTATTTATGGGTGGAGAATGGACAACTACCGATCAAATGACTTTAGTTCTTGAAACTTTAGCTGGATTTTCATTAGGAGCTGAATCAATTGCATTATTTGCAAGAGTTGGTGGAGGAATCTACACGAAGGCTGCAGATGTTGGAGCTGACCTTGTAGGTAAAGTAGAAGCTGGAATTCCTGAAGATGACCCAAGAAACCCTGCTACAATTGCAGATAACGTTGGTGACAACGTAGGAGATGTTGCCGGAATGGGAGCTGATTTATTTGGATCTTATGTTGCTACTGTATTGGCGGCAATGGTATTAGGAAACTATATCATTAAAGATATGGGCGGAGCTATCTCTGACGCTTTTGGTGGAATCGGACCGATCTTATTGCCAATGGCAATTGCAGGTGTTGGAATCATTATTTCAATTATCGGTACTTTCTTAGTTAGAATTAGTTCTAACGAAGCGAAAGAAGCACAAGTACAAAAAGCATTGAACATTGGAAACTGGGTATCTATTGCCTTAGTTGGAGTTGCTTGTTTTGCACTTTGTATCTATATGTTACCAGAAACAATGAAAATGAACTTCTTTGGTGAAGGACTAAAAGAGGTTTCTTCAATGAACGTATTTTATGCTTGTTTAGTAGGACTTGTTGTTGGTGGAGCTATTTCATCTTTCACTGAATACTACACTGGATTAGGTAAAAAACCAATTTTAAACATTGTACAACAATCAAGTACTGGAGCTGGAACTAACATTATTGCTGGTTTAGCTACAGGGATGATTTCTACATTCTCATCTGTATTATTATTTGCAATCGCTATTTGGGCGTCTTATGCATTTGCTGGATTCTATGGTGTAGCAATGGCTGCTTCAGCAATGATGGCAACAACTGCTATGCAATTAGCAATTGACGCATTTGGTCCAATTGCAGATAACGCAGGTGGTATTGCTGAAATGAGTGAATTACCGGATGAAGTTCGTGAAAGAACTGATATTCTAGATTCAGTTGGTAACACAACTGCAGCTACAGGAAAAGGATTCGCTATTGCTTCTGCAGCATTGACAGCACTTGCTTTATTTGCGGCTTATGTAACATTTACAGGAATTCACGGAATTAACATCTTTAAAGCACCAGTTTTAGCTATGTTATTTATCGGAGGAATGGTTCCTGTTGTATTCTCTGCATTGGCAATGAAAGCTGTTGGTAAAGCAGCAATGGAAATGGTATATGAGGTTAGACGTCAGTTCAAAGAAATTCCTGGAATTATGGAAGGAACTGGAAAACCAGAGTATGACAAATGTGTTGACATTTCTACCAAAGCTTCATTAAAACAAATGTTATTACCAGGAATCTTAACTATTGGTTTCCCAATCGTTATTGTTTTAGTTGGTTTATTGATCTACCCAGACAATGCAAAATTAGTTGCTGAGATGTTAGGTGGATATATGGCAGGTGTTACTGTTTCTGGTGTTCTTTGGGCAATCTTCCAAAACAACGCGGGTGGAGCATGGGATAATGCTAAAAAATCATTTGAAGCTGGTGTTGAAATTAACGGAGAAATGACTTACAAAGGTTCTGACGCTCACAAAGCAGCAGTTACTGGAGATACAGTTGGTGATCCATTTAAAGACACTTCTGGACCTTCAATGAACATCTTAATTAAACTAACATGTTTAATTGGATTAGTTATTGCTCCAATCTTAGGAGGGCATGATGCTGATTCTGATGAGCACGAAGCTGCTACTGAAGAAGTAGGAAACATTATTGAAGTAGAAACTACTTCTAATGAAACTGCAACTTTAGATATGACTGAAATAATGAATGCTGAATAAGCATCAATCATAAGAAATAAAAAAGCCTCTTGTAATTCAAGAGGCTTTTTTTATGCTCGTATCTTTTCTAATTCTCCTTTAATTGGTAGACCAAGTCGTTCCGTCTGCAGCATCTTTGACGGTGATACCTGCTTCTTTTAATTTGTCTCTAATTAAATCAGAAGTACCCCAATCTTTTTGTTCTCTCGCATTCTTTCTTAATTCAATCACAATGTCCATTGCGGCATCTAATTCATTTCCACCACCTGCGTCAATAGTTTGTAAGCCTAAAACATCAAAAACAAAAGCTTTCATTTCTTTTGCAAGAAGTTCAAGGTCAGACTTTGAAATACTAGCAGTTCCCGCTTTAATTTTATTGATTTCAGAAGCCGCATCAAATAGTTTAGCTACAAGAATTGGAGTATTAAAATCGTCATTCATTGATGTGTAAAAAGAATCAACAAATGTTTGAACGTCAAAAGAGGACTGTTCGGATGTAGCTAATTTATCCAAATCTGAAATGGCATTCATCAATTTATGAAAGCCTTTTTCTGAGGCAGAAAGTGCCGCAGAAGAGAAATCTAAAATACTTCTATAATGCGCTTGCATCATAAAAAATCTTACCACCATTGGATGATAAGCTTTATCCATAATATCGTTATCACCAGAAAAAAGCTCACCGGGTAAAATTGTATTTCCAGTTGATTTACTCATTTTTTGACCATTCAAGGTCAGCATATTGGCATGCAGCCAATAATTAACAGGCGCTTTTCCAGTAGATGCTTTTCCTTGAGCAACCTCACACTCGTGATGCGGAAACTTTAAATCCATTCCACCGCCATGAATGTCAAATGTTTCACCTAAATATTTTGTAGACATTGCTGTACACTCTAAATGCCAACCCGGAAAACCTTCACCCCAAGGCGAGGGCCATCTCATTATATGAGAAGGAGAAGCTTTTTTCCATAATGCGAAATCTAGCGAACTACGTTTTTCATCCTGACCATCTAAGTCTCTGGTTCCAGAAAGTAAGTCTTCAATCTTTCTGCCTGATAATTCTCCGTAATTTTCTGTTTTATCAAACTTTTGAACATCAAAATAAACCGAACCATTACTTTCATAAGCTAGTCCTTTGTCCAATATAGTTTTAACGATTTCAATTTGCTCTATAATATGACCAGTTGCCGCAGGCTCAATTGAAGGTGCATGATTATTGAACTGCTTCATGATGTCATGAAAGCCAACTGTGTACTTTTGAACGATCTCCATTGGCTCTAATTGATCCAACCTACTTTTTCCGCTCAAACTCGCTTCTAAGTGCCCAGCGTCCGTAATATTTCTTACATATCTAACTTTGTACCCAGCGTGTAATAGGTATCTGTAAATCATATCAAATGAAATAAACGTTCTACAGTTTCCTAAATGCACATCACTATATACTGTTGGGCCACAAACATACATACCTATTTGTCCTTCAGTGATTGGTTTAAAAACTTCTTTTTCTCCTTTTAAGGAGTTGTGCATTTGCAATTCACTCATTTGTTGTCAAGTATTAGATAAAATAAAACCCGTCTAGGCTGAGCCTAGACGGGTTAAAATTATAGATTTTTCTTTGATTAAAGTTGACCGTCTGAATGGTATTTACCTTTTTTCCAGATTTCAATTTTTAATAAGATACCGTCAGAATCGTATTTGTATAGTTTACCATCCCAAAGCTTTCCACCTTTGAACTCACCATCCATTTCTAACTCATCATCTTTATTGTAAAGTTTGTTATAACCATCACGGTTGAATTTTTCACCGTTCTTCGTTTTGAACTTATCACCGCTTGGTCCACCTGAACCAGCAGATTCATTTGAAGAAGTTTCACCTTTAGGAGGATTTACTCTTTCTTTTGGTTCTTTTGAAGCTACAGATCCGTCTTCGTTATAATTGATAATTTCTTTCACATCACCGTTTGGATAGTATCTAGTACCAGTTCCAACAGTTACTCCGTCTTTTTTATTGAAAACGAATTCTGGAACACCATCTTCATAATAGAAAGCTACTTTTCCGTCTTCTTTCCCATTTTCGTTGAACGTTTTCTCTTGAGCAACGTTTCCGTTTTCATGGTATCTCTTGTAAACTTCTTTTTGTTTACCACCAGAAAAAGTTCCTTCTTCCATGATTCCACCGTGCTCGTAATATTTTTTATAAGCTCCGTTTGGACGATTATTTACATAAACTCCAATTAGTCTAGGTGTTTTTCCATCTTTATGGTATTTCACCCATTCTCCGTTCTTTCTATCGTCTTTATATGGACCTTCTTCAATTTTTCCATTTTCAGGATAACCTTTCTCTGGTCTCATGTGTCCCCAGATCGTCCACATCCCTTGTTTAAGGCCATTCGCGTCTGTTTCATTTGGATATCCTTCTGGATCAACACCCTCTTGTTCAATGTCTGTCCCAACGATTGGGTTAGTTGTTTCGTATGTATTTGAGAAACCTATTACAGGTATTACGAAAGCTAATATGGTATAAATTCTTTTCATAATGCGGGTTGTTTCTTGTTCTATTTAGCAATTTACAAATTAAATCGAACCGTCCAATATCTTTTCGATAAACACGTAATTTTTAAAGATAAAAAAAACTTTACAACAGATTACGTGTTTGTTAAGTATATTTTAATTAATCGATTTTGACATTATTAAGCATAATCTGTGCCATTTCGCGTAAATCGTATTTAGCTTTCCATCCCCAATCTTCTGAAGCCCTTGAATCATCAATACTCCCTGGCCAAGAATCTGCAATTGCTTGTCTAAAATCTGGTTGATATTCTATTTGAAAATTCGGAACATTTTCTTTAATCGCTTCAAAAATTTCTTTTGGCGTAAATGAAATTCCCGCCAAATTATAAGAAGATTTAATTTTTACATCTGCCTCAGCCGCTTCCATTAAAGAGATGGTGGCATTAATTGCATCTTCCATATACATCATTGGCAAAGGCGTATCTTCCTTTAAAAAGCAATTAAACTTCTCGCCTTTCTTAGCTGAATAAAAGATATCTACAGCATAATCAGTTGTTCCACCACCTGGCAGAGAAGTGTAAGATATTAATCCTGGGTAACGAATTGATCTAACATCTACTCCATATTGCTTTGCATAATATTCGCACCAGCGCTCACCGGCCAACTTACTGATTCCATAAACTGTTGATGGTTCCATTACCGTAAACTGAGGTGTGTTTTCTCTTGGTGTACTTGGACCAAAAACGGCAATAGAACTTGGCCAAAATACTTTTTGAATGACTTTTTCTTTTGCTAAATTCAATACATTAAAAAGTCCTTCCATATTTAATTTCCAAGCAAACTCAGGATTTTTTTCAGCTGTAGCTGAAAGTAAAGCTGCCAATAAGTAAATCTCAGTTATTGCATGTTTCTTCACAACCGCTCTGAGGTTTTCCATGTCCATGACGTCTAACTTCTCATATAAACCTCCAATGCTTGAATCTCTGATGTCAGATGCCACTACCGCCTCATCTCCGAATAGTTTTCTTAATTCAATCACTAATTCTGTTCCTATTTGACCAGAAGAGCCAATCACCAATATTTTTTTCATGCCTAGGTTTTTTTTGAGTTGGAATTACCACTATCTAAAAGTAGTAAATCGAAAGGCAAAATTATATTTTTTAAGATGCAGTTTACAATTCAAGCCGAAAAATTTAGATAGATTCTTTATCTTTGTTAGACACGCATAATGAGAATAAGCTATGTCAATTCTAAATGACAATTTATTATCCTTGCTGAAGTTCCTGATCAAAAGGAATCCAGAATGAAAATTGATTGCACTAATCAATTATTCATCTAAAAATTAAATTATGCCTAGATATCATAAACTGGGGAAGATTCCTCACAAAAGACACACGGTTTTCAAAAAAGAATCGGGTGGAATATTTCATGAGCAATTATTTGGAACAATTGGTTTTGACGGAATGTCATCACTGATGTATCATCATTATCCTCCAACACAAGTAAAGGAAGTGTTAGGATCAAAAGATGTAAGCCCGAAGATTGCCGAGCACAAAAGTCTAAAATCAAGAAGCTTTGCTGGATTTAACGTTCCAGCTAAAGATGACTATATAGAAAGTAGGGTTGCCGTATTGGCAAACTCTGATTGTCATATCGTTTTAGCCTCTCCTAAAAAATCAATGAGAGATTACTTTTATAAGAATACAGATTCTGACGAAGTTATTTTCATTCACAAAGGAACAGGAACTTTAAGAACTCAATTGGGAAATTTAAAATTCTCTTATGGAGATTATCTTGTTGTTCCGAGAGGAATTATTTATCAAATTGATTTTGATACTGAAGAGAATAAATTATTCATTGTTGAATCAACGCATCCAATTTATACCCCAAAAAGGTATCGCAATTGGTTTGGACAGTTGTTAGAACACTCTCCTTTTTGTGAAAGAGACTTGAGAGTTCCTGAAGCGTTAGAAACACATGATGAAAAAGGAGATTTTTTAATAAAAATCAAAAAAGAAGGTATTTTATACGATTATGTATATGCCTCTCACCCTTTTGATGTTGTAGGATTTGACGGATATAACTATCCATATGCATTCTCAATTCATGATTTTGAACCAATTACCGGAAGAGTGCATCAACCACCGCCAGTTCATCAAACATTTGAAACACCAGCATTCGTAATTTGCTCGTTTGTTCCTAGGTTGTATGATTATCACCCTGAGTCAATTCCGGCTCCTTATAATCATAGTAACATTGATTCAGACGAAGTACTATACTATGTAGATGGTGATTTCATGAGCAGAAACAATGTAGAAAAAGGTCAAATTACATTGCATCCAGGCGGAATTCCTCACGGACCACATCCTGGAACGTATGAGGGAAGTATTGGCAAAAAAGAGACCTTAGAGTTAGCGGTAATGGTGGATACTTTTAAACCATTAAAAATTACTGAAGCCGCATTAGAAATTGAGTTAGAAAATTATTACAAGTCTTGGATTCATTAATCTAGGAATAAAAAAATTGAGTTATGAGTGAATCAAAAAAAGAATTAAAATCTGTTGATTACGGATTAGAAAAAATATTTGAAGACGCGCAAGATTTTTTACCTTTATTAGGTACTGATTATGTTGAGTTTTACGTTGGAAACGCAAAGCAAGCAGCCCACTTTTACAAAACAGCTTTTGGGTTTCAATCTTACGCTTATAAAGGGCTAGAAACAGGAAGTAAAGAATACGCTTCTTACGTTTTAAAGCAAGATAAGATTAGAATCGTTTTAACGACTCCATTAAATTCAAAGTCACCTATTAACGATCATATTGTTAAGCATGGTGATGGAGTAAAAATCACTGCACTTTGGGTAGATGATGCTAAAAAATCTTGGGAAGAAACAACAAAAAGAGGAGCTAAATCTTTCATGGAACCTACGGTTGAAAAAGATGAGCATGGAGAAGTTGTAAGAGCCGGAATATACACTTATGGTGAAACGGTACACATGTTTGTTGAAAGAAAAAATTATAATGGTGCTTTTTTACCTGGATATGTTGAGTGGAAATCAGATTACAATCCTGAGCCAACTGGATTAAAATTTATTGACCACATGGTGGGTAATGTTGGTTGGAACCAAATGGATGTTTGGGTGAAATGGTATGAAGACGTAATGGGATTTGTCAACTTCCTTTCGTTTGATGACAAGCAGATTCACACCGAATACTCGGCTTTAATGAGTAAGGTGATGAGCAATGGTAACGGAAGAATTAAATTCCCTATCAACGAACCTGCAGAGGCGGCCAAAAAATCTCAGATTGAAGAATATTTAGATTTTTATGAAGGAGCTGGAGTTCAACACATTGCAATGGCAACAGACGACATCATTAAAACGGTGTCTCAATTAAGAGCTAGAGGTATTGAGTTTTTATCTACTCCACCTGAAGAGTATTATAAAGCTGTACCAGGAAGATTAGAAGAACATAGTCATGAATTAAGAGAGGATATAGAAACGCTTAAAGGATTGGGTATTATGATTGATGCTGATGAAGAAGGATATTTATTACAAATATTCACTAAACCAGTTGAAGATAGACCTACCTTATTTTTTGAAATCATTCAACGTATGGGTGCTAAAGGTTTTGGAGCTGGAAACTTCAAAGCTTTATTTGAGTCAATTGAAAGAGAACAACAAAAAAGAGGAACATTATAGTCCCTCAGTTTAACGCATAAAAAAACCCCGTCTCAGCTTAGCCGAGACGGGGTTTTTAAATTTTATTCTAAATCTTACTTTCCTACAATAGTAGCAGAAATTGTAACATTCGGATCATGCCATTTTTCTTGATTTGGCTCTTTTTCTCTTTCAGCAACATAGAAAGGTAAAGTGCTCATATCAATAATGAACTCAGCAACTTCAACAGTTCCTTCAGTTAATGTCGCTTCTGCTTCAACTGGAAATTCAGCACCAGCTGCATTTAACGTTCCGTAAATCTTTCCTTCTTCATGTCTGTCAAACGTAAATTCAGAAGATGCATATTGATTTACATCAAAAAAGTCTGGTGCCATTAAATGACCTGTAAGGTTTTCACCTCCATTTTCATCAGTTGACATTACTGTATTCATGTTCATTTTTAATGAAGCTTCAGTAATTACGTCTCCTTCAGTAGAAAATGACCCCTCAAGAACTTTTACTGTTCCCCAGTGACCTTTTTCTTCACCATCCATTGTCGTCCAGTTAACGATAGAAGCTGCAGTATCAACAGAATAAGACTTAGTTTCTACAATTACCTCTTCTACAACATCTTCGATATTCTCATGTAAATCTTCGGCCGCTTCTTCTGCGCCACCGCATGATGCTAGCATAAAAGTCGCTATACCAACACCGTAAAAAAATTTGTTTTTCATTGCTTGTTAAAATTAAAGTTGGTGCAAATGTAAAAAAACCCTAAAATAAACTTACATGTTTAAACAAATATTTTTTCAATCAGTTAAAATTTCTACTTTTAGCCCATGGCAAAATCAAGGAGTAATAAAAAAGGTTTAAGAACCGCCTACATCTCTACAATTATTGGAATTGTAATGGTTTTGTTCATCATTGGATTCATTTCATGGTTTGGTTTGGGATTGAATAATCTTAAAGACGCCAAAATTGAAAGTTATGAACTAGAACTCTATTTTAATGATGATGTGAATGATTTAGAATTAGGTTTAATCGAAACAGAGGTTCAAGAATTTAGATATACCAATACCGCCAAGTATAAAACTGCTGACGAAGCTTGGCAAACGTACATTGATGAAGTAGATCCTGAGGCTGACATTTCTATTTTAGATGATGAAAACCCACTCAAACAGCACATCATTCTCACCTTAAAAAAGGAGTACTTTGATATAGATAGTGTTCAAAAAATAGAAGCAGAGTTATTTGCCAAGTATCCTGGAGAATTGAATGATGTAAGCTACAGGAAAGAGGTTTTTAAAGAGTTCAATACCAACTTACAGAAAATCATATACTTCGTTTTATTGCTTGGAGGCATGTTATTGTTCGTTGCGATAGGAATGATTAACAATACCATCAGATTAGCATTATTTTCAAAAAGATTTTTAATCAAAACCATGCAATTAGTTGGGGCTACCCCAAGTTTTATTAGACGACCTTTTATTTGGAACGCCATAGGACAAGGTTTAATATCAGGAATTATTGCAGGAAATTTAGTGCTCGGACTTATTATATTATTAGAAAAAGCAAACCCTATGTTTGCTCAAATGACGAACATAAAACTATTTGTAATCGTCATGGCCGGAATTATAGTTTTCGGGATATTAATCACTGTGGTTTCTACTTATTTAGCTTTAAGAAAGTATTTAAGATTAAACCTAGATAACTTATATTAATTAACTTTGGATTATGAGTGGAAAAGACAACTTCGTATTTAGCAAGCAAAACGTAATGTTAATCATTATAGGCATTGTCGTATCTTTAATAGGCTTTGCTTTGATGATTGGTGGTGGATCAGATGATCCAAATGTTTTCAATGGAGATGAAATGTTTAGTTTCACTAGAATCACATTAGCTCCCATTCTAGTAATTGGCGGATATGGTGTCGTAATATATGGCATCATGAAAAAAAGAAAAGCTTAATACCAGTTAATGAGCATTTTTGAAGCCATCATCTTTGGAATCATCCAAGGATTGACAGAGTTTTTACCTGTCAGTAGTAGTGGACATCTTGAATTAACGAATACCATTTTAAATACGGATTTAGATCCGTCTAAAAGCATGATGATGACGGTGGTTCTGCATTTCGCAACCGCGCTAAGTACAGTTATCGTTTTTAGAAAAGAAATTATTCAAATATTAAAAGGATTGTTTCAGTTTAAATGGAATGATGACGCCAAATTTTCTGTAAAAATTATTCTTTCTATGATTCCTGCAGCTGCTGTTGGAGTTCTCTTTAATGTAGAAATTGAGCAGTTTTTTGGAGGTCAAGTGCTATTAGTAGGCTGCATGCTACTTTTAACTGGAGGTTTACTCTTCTTGGCGGATAGATCTAAAAAAACAGAGAAAGATGTGAGTTTTCTGAACTCCATTTTAATCGGAATCTCTCAAGCAATTGCAATCTTACCCGGAATTTCAAGATCAGGCGCGACTATTTCAACCGCCGTACTTTTGGGAATCGACCGTGAAAAATCAGCCCGCTTCTCTTTTCTTATGGTGGTACCTTTGATTTTTGGTAAAATGGCAAAAGATATAATGTCAGATGATTTTAGCACCGCTAATATTGATTTTTTTCCATTAGGAATTGGATTCATCACCGCTTTAGTTACCGGATTGGTGGCTTGCACCTGGATGATTAGCCTTGTGAAAAAAGCCAAACTAAAATATTTCTCATTCTATTGCTTCGCCGTTGGACTGGCTGCCATTATTTACGCGGTAAGTTATGTCGGATAAAAATGCTTTTGATTATAAGGGAGGAGAAATTCTATTGGTAGACAAACCTCTACACTGGACCTCTTTTGATGTTGTTAATAAAATAAGGTACACCATCAAACACAAAATCGGGGTTAAAAAAATTAAAGTTGGTCATGCCGGAACATTAGATCCCTTGGCAGATGGATTACTTATTTTGTGTACCGGAAAAAAAACGAAAACCATTAATGATTTAATGGGACTTGAAAAAGTGTACAGTGGTGAAATAACTTTAGGTGCCACTACCCCTTCGTATGATTTAGAAACGGAAATTGATCAAACCTATCCCACCGAGCACTTAACGAATGAAAAAATAACAGCAGCAGCCCAAACAATGGTTGGGGAATATAATCAATATCCACCTATATTTTCAGCTAAAAAAGTAAATGGAAAAAAAGCTTACGACCTTGCCAGAGCAGGAAAAGAAGTAGAATTAAAACCGAAGTTAATCACGATCTCTCAATTCGATATTACCTCAATCGTAGACAATAAAGTCCAGTTTATGATCAGCTGCTCAAAAGGAACTTATATTCGATCAATCGCCCACGATCTAGGTAATATGCTGAACTCTGGAGGACATTTAACCAGCCTTAGAAGAGAGAAAATAGGAGATTTTGACGTCAAAGACGCACTAAATGTTGAAGAATGGATAACTAAAATCCAAGATTCAGATGTGTTAACTATTAACGAAAATTGAACGGAATATATCCAATAGTCCATTATCTTTGTAGCTAATGGTTACTGTCAAAGAAATAAAGGCGAACGTTGAAAATGAAATGCAAGAATTTGAAGTCAAGTTCAAAGCATCCATGAAATCAGATGTCGCTTTGCTTGACAAAATCACCCATTACATTATTAAGAGAAAAGGAAAACAAATGCGCCCTATGTTTGTTTTTCTGACGGCCAAAACCCTCAATCAGAAGGTAGAAGAATCGACCTATACAGCAGCATCATTAATAGAATTATTGCACACGGCAACGCTAGTTCATGATGACGTAGTAGATGACTCAAATGAACGAAGAGGTTTCTTTTCTGTCAATGCACTATGGAAAAACAAAATTGCCGTTTTAGTCGGTGATTATCTCTTATCTCAAGGATTATTGATGTCTGTAGACAACAGCCAATTTGAGTTGTTGAGGATTGTTTCTACAGCAGTGAAAGAAATGAGTGAGGGCGAGCTTTTACAAATAGAAAAAGCAAGAAAGCTTGACATAACTGAGGACGTTTATTTTGAAATTATCAGGCAAAAAACTGCCTCATTGATAGCTTCATGCTGTGCCGCCGGGGCTGCATCTGTGTCTAACGATCCTGAAACAGTTGCCAAAATGAAAAAATTTGGTGAACTGGTTGGATTAGCCTTTCAAATTAAGGATGATATTTTTGATTACGGAACCGGTGATAAAATAGGCAAACCAACAGGGAATGATATCCGTGAAAGGAAAATGACATTGCCTTTAATTTACACACTCAATAATTCTTCAAAAGAAGAAAGAAAAGAGTTAATCAACATTGTAAAAAATCATAATGAAGAGCCTAAATACGTTAAAAAGGCCATTCAAAAAGTAATCGCATCTGGTGGCGTTAAATACGCTCATGAAAAGATGATGACGATCAAAAATGAAGCAATTAACCTCATTGCAGACATTCCTGAAAATGATGCAAAAAAGGCACTTGTTGGACTAGTAGAGTATACTGTTAACAGAGAAAAATAAGTCACATGAAATATTTAATTTACATACCAGTATTTCTCCTTTTTTCTTGTGGATCAAATGAGGAGACGGTAAACGAAACTTCTGAAAATACGGAGGCAGAAGAGACTCAAAATCTCGAGACGACTCCTGAAATAATTGACTCTGTAATTCAAGTAGAACCAACTTTAGCTGGTCCTTATCGTGAAAATTATCCGAGCGGAAAATTAAAAATTGAGGGGAAAACCAATGCAAAAGGCAACCGTGATGGCTTATGGATTTCATACTATGAAGACGGCACCAAATGGAGTGAGTCTTATTATGATGATGGCAACAAAGAAGGGCATTCTTTAGCCTTTTTCCCGAACGGTCAAATCCGTTACGTGGGTGAGTATAAAAACGACAAAAAAATTGGCGTTTGGAAATTCTACGCAGAAGACGGTGAATTAATTACCGAAGAAACCTTCGAATAGCCAACTTTCCTTGATTTTATTCGTCTAAAATAAACCAAACAATAAAGTTTTACTACCGTACACAATTTAAACGCCATTAAATCGTTGGTTTTTAGTAGATTTGGTAGAGACACTTTGGCTTGAATTTTGTGTTATTGAAAGTTCAAAACAGAGTATTTGAAAGATTTAGACCCATAAAAGCGGAATGACAAGATTCGGCATCCTTATATTAGCACTAATTTTTGCTGGGAATTTATTCTCACAAGAGGATATATGGATGCATCCAAACAGAGGTCAATGGCATCAAAATATTGAGTACAAAATCAACATTCCAGGAGGACATTTATTCTTAGAAAAAGGAGGATTCACGTACAACTTCAACAATTTAGGTGAGATTTACGACCACGCACATGGAGAAGGAGATCATCATGGATTTGAAGGGCATGCAGTAAAAACAACATTTATCGGCGCTAATCCAAGTCCGGTATTTGAAGAATTAGATCCGTCTGAGTTTTACGAAAACTACTTTTTAGGAAACGATACCACGAAATGGAAGTCGCACATTTATGCCTGCCACCAAGTTGATTACCTTTCATTGTATGATGGTATAAACTTGAGTATGTACGAGCAGAACGCAACTTTGAAGTATGACATCATTGTAGCTCCAGGAACTAATCCCGAACTATTCAAAGTCAAATATGAAGGTCAAGACCAGATTGAAATCAATGAAGAAGGTGAACTTGTAGTGACCACCTCTTTAGCATCATTTACAGAAAGTAAACCGTTTGCCTACCAAATGAAAAATGGCTTCAAAGCTGAAGTTGCCTGTAACTATGTGTTAGTCGGCAATGAAATGCACTTTGAATTCCCTGACGGATATGACAACAGTATTGAACTAATTATTGACCCTGAATTGGCATTTTCAACATTTACAGGTGCCGCTTCAGACAACTGGGGAATGACTGCATGTCCAGACATTAATAAAAACCTTATCGCAGCAGGAATTGTTTTTGGAGCAGATTATCCTATTTCTTCTGGCGCCTATGATAACTCCTTTAACGGAGGACAAGTAGATGTTGGAATCACAAAATACAATGCCACAGGTACCAACTACGTTTATTCAACTTTTTTAGGGGGTGCAGCCTCAGAGACACCACACAGTTTAATTGTAAATGCGAACAACGAACTTTTCGTTATGGGTGCTACCGCTTCTCAAAACTTCCCAGTGGGAACAGGTGCGTTTCAAACCACACATGGTGGGGGCTCAAGCATATCGGTAGACGGAATTTCTTTTGTCAACGGATCAGATATCTACATTACAAGATTAACAGCTGCAGGAGACGCTATACTCGGATCAACCTATTACGGAGGAAGTTCAACAGACGGTATGTCAACTGCCGGTGACGATATTGCTTTTAATTATGGCGATCAGTTAAGAGGGGAAGTAATGATTGATGCAGCATCAAATGTGTATATATCATCTACAACGCAATCATCTAACATTCCAATTGTTGGTGGATTTCAAACTACATTGAGCGGCGCTCAAGATGCTATTATTGCTAAGTTTAATCCAAACTTAACGAACTTACAATGGTCAACTTATGCGGGCGGAACAGGTCTTGAATCGGGTAATTCGGTTCAATTAGCATCAAACGGTGATATTTTTGTTGGCGGTGGAACTACTAGCTCTAACTTTCCAAATACAGCCGGACAATTGAATCCGACATTTAAAGGGGGTAACACAGATGGCTACATCATGAAATTTCCTGCGCCAACTTACGCAGCTCCTACTGCTACCTATTTAGGAACCGACCAATATGACCAAACTTATTTCGTTCAATTAGATATAGATGATTTCGTTTATGCTTATGGACAAACAAAAGGTGGATACCCAATTTCTGCCGGGGTCTATAACAACCCAAATTCGGGGCAGTTCATCCATAAAATATCAAATGATTTGTCTACCTCAGAGTGGTCTTCAGTTTTTGGAGCAGGATCAGGAGAAGAAGAGTTATCACCTACTGCTTTTTTGGTATCTGATTGCTATGAAATTTATGTTGCCGGATGGGGTGGAAATACAAACGCAAACAATTCAGCTGCAGACAATAGTTCTTCTAATGGAATGCCTGTAACAGGGGATGCTTACCAACCAACAACCAACGGTTCAAATTTCTATTTAGGTCTATTCACCCAAGACATGGCAACATTAAAATACGCTACATTTATGGGAAGTTTAAATGGTTCTAGCGATCATGTGGATGGTGGAACCAGTCGTTTTGATAAACAAGGAGGTGTATATCATGCAGTTTGTGCCGCTTGCGGAGGAAATAGTAACGGATTCCCTACTACCCCAGGAGTATTTTCAGAAACAAACAACTCGTCCAACTGTAACATGGCGGCTTTCTTGTTTGAGCTTTCAAAAATTGAAGCAACATTGAGCACCGGTTCTCCAGTGGTTTGTATTCCAGATCCCGTACAATTTCAAAATGATTCAGAAAATGGAGATGTTTACGAATGGCATTTTGGAGACAATTCTCCTACATCTAATGAGTTTGAACCTACCCATTTTTATACCGACCCAGGAACATATACGGTTATGCTCGTGGTTTCAGATGCAGCAGGATGTTATTCACCGGATACGGCTTACATTGACGTTGAAATTCAATTATTAGAAGCAGAAGCAGGCGCTTTATCTGACACGATTTGTCCTGGAACATCAGTTGAACTTTATGCTATTGGCGGAGACACTTATGTTTGGGGGCCAGCAGAACATTTAAATAGTCAAACAGGATCTAACGTTATTGCCACAATATGGGAGGCTACCACCTTTACTGTAGATGTGCAAAGCGTATGTGGATCAAGTACTGTCGAAGTAACAGTAGAGGTTTTTGGAGCTGATGCTGAATCTGGTTTAGATACTGCAATTTGTGTTGGCGGATCAGCGCAGTTGAGCTCAAACGGTGGTGGTACCTATAATTGGACGCCAGGAGCAAGTTTAGATGACCCTTCTTCTGCGAATCCTATTGCCACACCTCTAATTACAACGAACTATATCGTAGAAATAGAAACCCCTGAAGGATGTTTAATTCAAGACACCACTCAGGTTTGGGTAGATCAAGATTTACCATTTCCAATTTTACCTGAGGAAGTAAATATCTGTCAAGGCTCTTCTGCTCAAATCGTAGCTGGCGGTGCAACTTCTTATTCATGGACGCCAGATTATAATATTTCTGCAACTGATGTGTACAATCCATTTGTCAATCCAATGGTGGACACAACCTACCATGTTACCTTTACAAACGCTTGTGGTTCAACGTATGATTCAGTAAAAGTTAATGTAATTGTTGTTGATGGATGGGTTTCCCCCGACACAACTATTTGTCCAGAAGGAGTTGCCGTCTTAACTGCCGGTGGAGGCGTGAGCTACCATTGGACGCCACATACTTATTTGACAGACCCATATGACCAAACCACAGAGGCACGACCTTCGCAAGACATGCTTTATCAAGTAACGATAACGGATGAGTTTGGATGCTCAACTACATTGTCAACGAATGTATTCTTATTCGATACACCACAAATAATTGTTGCACCAGATGTATATGGAGTTATTGGAGATACTGTTCAATTATGGGCAGAAGCAAACGGGGTTATTGTTTGGTCGCCACCATATAATATAAGCTGCGCACATTGCACTGACCCAACCGTATGGCCAGAGTCAGAATTCAGCTACACAGCGACTGTAACGGATGCTAACGGATGTACAAACTCTGATAATGTGACCATTTATTTCGACCCGTTAATCTATGTTCCGAATGCCTTCACTCCTAACGGTGACAGTTTTAACCAATACTTTAAAGCGCAAGCCTTAAACATTCAAGAGTTTGAAATGCTGATATTTAACCGTTGGGGAGAATTAATCAAAACCCTACCAAATCTGGATGTTTCATGGGATGGAACCTATAACGGAATTCCAGTAGTGGATGATGTATATATTTGGCAAGTACGGTATGTAGACCTTAAAAATGAACCTCACATGTTAAGAGGTCATGTAACTGTACTTAAATAGCCTAAACGAATCGTTGGTCAACTTCCATTACATGATTGCACGACTTGCAGGTTCTTAAGTCTTCAGAAGCATAGAACTCTTTAAAACGCGGTTGAAAATCTTTCTCGACATTCTTTAAGTCAAAATAGGTAGCATGCAATTGCTCATTGCAGTTATCACAAAACCACATGAGCCCATCTTTGAAATCCGTTCCTTTTCTTACACGCTCAATCACTAAGCCTACAGAATTAGCAGGACGAACAGGATTGTGCGGAACTTTTGCCGGCAACAAGAACATATCACCAGCTTTGATTTCAACTTTTCTTGCTTTACCGTCTTCTTGAATGGTTACCTCAATATCACCCTCTAATTGATAAAACAATTCTTCTGTTTCATTGTAGTGATAATCTTTTCTCGCATTAGGTCCACCTACAACCATCACAATATAATCCCCTGATTCGGTATATAAGTTTTTGTTTGAAACAGGTGGTTTTAATAAATCTCTATTTTCAGAAATCCATTTATTCAGATTGAATGGTGCTGCAATTGCCATAGCTTAAAAGTTTCTACTAAAATATGAAAATTGAAGAGAGACAATTAAAATTAGGCATAAAAAAATCCCCTCCGTTTTCACGAAGGGGATTTCTGATTTAATATGTATTAAGCTTATTGCTTTACAACTCTTACTTCTTGAGTAGCTCCGTTTGAAGTTACTTTTAAGATGTAAACGCCATCAGCAAATGCTGCCATGCTCACGTTAATAGTTGAATTGTTCACTGCAATTGGTGCAGATACTAAGCTTCCTTGTAAATTATATAACTCAACAGATGCATTTGCATCTACATTCATTAATTGAACAGTTAAGATATCTTTTACAGGGTTAGGGTATACTTGTAATTCCAAGCCACTCTCTTCAATACTTGCACAATCAATTACAATGATATCCATTGCATCTGAAGTTATACATCCGTTCGCATCAGTAGTTGTCACGGTATAAGTATTTGCACCGACAGCTAAAGTGTCAGATTCAACATATAAAAGTTGACCTGTTTCACCATTATTCCAAGCATATGTTGAATATCCTCCTCCAGCGTTTAGAACAACAATTTGATAGTCACAAATAGAAACGTCAGCCCCTAAATCAACATCAGTAACCATGTTTAAATCAATTGAAATTGAGTCACTTTCAGGACAACCTAAAGAATCTGTAACTGTTACATAATAATCTCCTACCGCATTAACACCTAAAGTTTGAGAAGTAGATGCATCAGACCACTCATAAGTATCAAATCCAGCTCCTGGATCAAGAACTAATGTTGTGTTTGAACAGATAGTAGTATCCAAACCTAAATCAATTACAGGCTTTGAAACCATAACCGGAACTGCAGTTCTACAAGTTGCTGAACCACCAGCACCTTCCACTATAGTCAAGTCACAATAACCTCCATTTTCAGAACCTCCTCCAAATGAAGTACTGCTGCTTTCATGGTGGAAATAAAATCTGTTGGTATTAGGGTCAATGGTAAAACATGCTAAATCATTAACATCTGTAAAGTTTGCTACTGTCATAGTAGCACCTGAAGATATTACATATCGCTCAATATAGTCACCAAAATTTGAACGATAAGAAACCGCTAATTCTCCATTATAGATCTCAGCCACTCCCCAGAATGCTATGTTTTCAGTAGCATATCCGTTCAATGCACCTGTACCAACATTAGTTACTGTTCCTGAAATTAAATCAACTTGGTAAAATTGATCATCCTGAGAAGTCCAAATAACTGCCATACCTTCTCCCGCAAAGATTCCGAAATCACCAGAATTGTTATTCACAACTATAGGAGTTGAAAGTGTTATTACCGATCCAGAATTAATATTCAAATCTTCATCCATTGGTGCGATAGCCGAAATTGTATAATCACCACCTAAGAAAGTTCCTACTGGACCCGCTGTTCCATCCCATAAAGTGTATAACTGCCCAGTTTCAATATCTGAAAAGATTCCATCACGTTGTGGTAAAGAAGTCCAAGGACCAACAAAATCTAAATCAATTCTCGCAGTATTACCATCTCCAACGTAATAAAAATAGTTAGAAGAAATTGCTATACCTCCTCTATCATCACCACTAAAAGAGTTGTGATCAGAAATTACAATATTCGTTTCTGTAATTGTGTCAATATAAAAAGCAGGTGGCATGTCTCCATAATATAATGTTGTTGACTGCGCAAGATTATAATTAATCACCATTCCAGTATCTAAAAGTGCATTTGTAAATGCAGATTCGAACCAAGCAATGCCTGCCAATGAACCTGTTACAACCACATTACTGTCCTCACAAGCATAAAGTGTTGGATCTGTTGTTGAACCAGTTACCGTAAATACTATTGAATCATGTGATCCACAAGCATCACCAGCATCATAATACACTGTGAAAGTGCCAACACCTGCAACAGAAGGGTCAAATTCAGTAGAAGTCGTTCCGGTTCCTGTTAAAGTACCACCAGCTGGAGAAAAATTTGGAACAAAAGCTGTTCCGTTATCACAAAAAGCAGTATCTCCTGAGTAAGTGATTGTTTGTAAAGTTTGAATTTCTGCAACAACCTCATTAGGAGCGCCATAACATGCGTTTACATCATCCCAAGCTGCAACCCAATAAGATGTAGTTGAAGTAATCGTTCCCGTTGTATAAGTTGGACCTCCATCTAAAACAGTACCAGCCGTATTAGATGTTGCGAACCAAGAAACTGAATCTGCAGAAGTAGCCATTAAGGTAAAATCACCAGAATCGCAAAATGGTGCAGGATCAAGAACCGTTACTGGTTCTGCTGTTGTACATGCCGCACAAGATGACCAGTAAGCTAAAACTCTAGTTGGTCCACCACCACAAACACCGGTTCCTCCACAACATTCACCTAAGTGAATTCTAACTATACCATTTACTGTTGATGTCCATGTTAACTCAGATCCAAGCCCACACCAATCATCATTTGAAGACAAGGTATTATTCAAATCATCAGTTATTGTCAAATATGTGTCTCCTGTATATGAACCTCCATTTTGACAATGGCTAAATGAATAATCACAGCCCATTGTTGCGTTAAATTCATAATATCCTCCTGTAGAGGAAATAGTTTGAGGTGTTACATCAGGCACCAAAAAAGAAATTGGATCAGTACAAGTAGACTGACCAAAACTTATTAATCCTGCGAAAAAAGCAAAGGACAAAAGGTAAATTTTTCTCATAATTAAATATTTAGTTTAAAAATGCAACATTACGAAATTTAAATGAAAGCGAAAACTTTATGTTGTCAATATCAATTATTTGTTGTGGATGACATTTAAGACCTGGATATGTTTTAAACAAAAAAATCCCCTTCGTTTTCACGAAGGGGATTCCTTATTTAATATGTGATAAGCTTATTGCTTCACAACTCTTACTTCTTGAGTAGCTCCGTTTGAAGTTACTTTTAAGATGTAAACGCCATCAGCGAATGCAGCCATACTTACGTTAACTGTTGAATTGTTAACCGCAATTGGTGCAGATACTAAGCTTCCTTGTAAGTTATATAACTCAACAGATGCATTTGCATCAACATTCACTAATTGAATTGTTAAGATATCTTTCACAGGGTTAGGATAAACATCAAGAACTAATGTGTTCTCAGTGATACTAGCACAATCAATAACATCTACAGTTACTGTAGCTGTATCAGCAGCACAAACTCCGTTATCTACTACATAGTAGTAATCATAAGAACCTGCAGGCTCTCCGTCATAAGTTACTAATGCAGTTCCTAAGTCATTTCCTGACTCGTCATACCAAGTTCCGCCGAAATCAACAGTTCCTGATAATCCATCAGTTAATGCAACTGAATTGTAGTTACATCCAGCACTTAAAGTTGATCCAACTCCTACATTTGGAGTTTCAATTACTGTAATTGATGTAGAAACTGTATCAGCTCCACATAACTCAGTGTGAACATAATCAAATGTATATGTTCCTGCTGGAGCACCTACGATATTGATTAAAGAAGCGAACTCATTTCCTGGTGCAGCAACTGGGTTATACCATTGCCCTGTAGTTGTTAAGTTACCAGTAATCGTTGTGAATAAGTCAAACGCTGAGTTATCTTCACAAACATCAGTTGGAACTGCAGTACCAGCATCAAATGCAGGTAACTCTGTTAACGTTAATGGGAAAGTTCCAGTAACACCGTCAGTCTCTGAACCAATAGCTAGGTAATAAGTATCACCAGGTACTAATCCACATAAGTTGATTCCTGCTGGATCAAAAGTTCCTGAACATCCTACGAAAGGATTTCCTGTAGCTCCATCAGTGAACGTAAACGTTCCGAAATCACTACAATCAACAACTTTTTCATAAACAGCTAATAAATTGTCAAAGTCATTTCCACAAGTCATGATTTCAACGTGTCCTGAAGCAGGCGCAACGAAAGTAAACCATACACTGTTGAATCCTGGAACAATTGTTCCTGTTTGCATTGTTGCTCCAACATTAGAATAGACAGTTGTTGATCCATCAACTGGCACTGGAATAGCGTCACAAGTTGAATCATTTACAATTGGAGAAATATAAGTGATTGGTCCAACCCATGGGTTGTTTACACCAAATCCACAATCAGCTTGAACATAGAAGTCAAATACTCCACCTGCAGGTACTCCGAAAGTAGTATCAGGGAAGTTATTCACGTTCGTTAAAGTTCCTGTACCAGGAGTAAATCCTGTTACACCCCACTCAACATTCCAAGCAGTTTCTAAACCAACTGGTGTCCATGTAATAGAAACAGTATCGTTTGAAGCATATTCAAATGCTAAACCAGTAGGAGCATCACAGAAAATATCTGTTGTTACCGCTTCTGGTCCAACTACTGTACTTACATCTCCACCGCCACAATCAGCATATACGTAGAAGTCGTAATCAGTGTTATCAATCAATCCTGATACTAATTCATCAGTATTGTTTGTAGATGCAACTGTAGTTCCCGTACCTGGAGTGAATCCTGTTGGTCCATACTCAATGATCCAAGCTGTTTCTGATCCACCAGCAGTCCAAGTTAACTCAGTAGAAGTTTCATCCGTATTTGCTGAAGTCAATCCAGAAACTGGAGGACATGTAATACAAGACTCCACATAGAAATTATCAATTGCCATGTCACCTTCAAAGCCTGTTCCTTTAGTTCCTACAAATCTAACCCAAATTGGTCCGCCTGCATAAGGAACAAGGTCAATCGCTTCAGTCATCCAAGGATCTAACTCATCAGTTTGAACCTGACCAGTTTGTGTGAACTCATTCGTCCAGTTAACTCCGTCTGTAGAAATATCCACATCCATTGTTCCCATTTGAAGACCGTACATGTGCCAATGGAAAACTAGTCTTGTTTCGTTATTTGAAGAAGATAAATCAATCATTGGAGAATATAATGTATCTGAAGCACCGTTAGCTCCACCTGAAACTTCTAGGTAAACAAAACCTGTTCCAGATTGTGCTCCCGAAGGTCCAGTATTAGTAGATCCTGTACCACCTGCACCGTCATAAGTCCAGTCAGGATCAGCCGTATTAACTTGAGACCAATCAGCAGGGAATCCACCTTCAAAGTCTTGTGCGTAAAGTACTAAAGGATTACCAGCAGTACAAGTTAAGTTCGCTAAAGGCGTTGTGATTGTTGCAGGACCTACTGGACCAGAAACATCACCTCCACCGCAATCACCTTGCACGTAGATATCATAAGTAGTTAAATCCGTCAAACCAGTTAAAGTAAATGGCGGCGGAGAACTTACAGTTACAGAAGTACCTGTACCTGGTGTGAATCCAGCTGGGCCGTATTCAACAATCCAAGAAGTTGCAACACCTGCAGTAGTCCAATCTAAATCAACAGTTGTTTCAGTTACATTAGATGTCACTAAGTTTGAAGGACCAGGACAAGTAACACATGCCTCGATTTGTACTAAATCAATTGCCATATCACCTGCAAATCCTGAACCACCAGTACCTTTAGAACCAATGAATCTTAAATAAAGATCTCCACCAGCTAAAGAAGTAACATCTACTTCAGTTGGAATCCATGGATCCAACTCATCAGTTTGCTGAGTTCCAGTCAATGACCAAGCAGAGGTCCAAAAGACTCCATCACTTGATGTTTCTAAACTTAAAGTTCCCATATCATCACCATACATATGATAATAGAAAGTAACTCTTGCAGCATCTACAACACTAGATAGGTCGAACGGACCTGCAGTCATTGTATCTGCATCTCCAAATGCTCCTCCAGAAGTTTCAAGGTAAACAAAACCAGCTCCACTAAAAGCCGCAGATGGTCCTGTATTAGCTGAACCTGTTCCACCAGCATTGTCATATGACCAATCTGGATCACCTGTAGCCACAGTTGACCATTCTGACGGGAAAGAACCACTTTCGAAATCATTTGAATAAAGTACGAATGGATTACCTGAACCACAAGATAAAGGAGCCAATGTAGTTGTTACTACCACTGGTCCTGCATAATTTGAAGTATCACCTACCCCACAAATAGCTCTAACGTAGAATTCGTAAGTTGTTGTTGGCGTTAAACCTGAAACTGTTTCAGGATTGTTCGTAGTCACTAAATCAGTTCCTGTTCCTGGTGTAAACCCAGCTGGACCATATTCAATTATCCAATCAGTTGAAGTCCCAGCTTCAACCCATGAAAAATCTGCAGTAGTTCCTGTCACATTAGCAGTTGCTAAAGTAGTTGGTGTTGGACATGAAGGACATGCTTCTAATCCAGTAGGAATAGTAAAGTCTCCTATGTCGTTTGGAGTAGTTCCTCCTATACCTTCTTGAGCAACTATAGTTGAAGTCTCATCTAAAATTGTGATCTCATTTTCAGTTGGAAATCCACTTGCTGTATAGTCGAAAGAAAGGATATCTCCTGTATTTGCAGGAATCTGATATACAACTGGACCATTACCAGTAGCAACAGTTAAGCCTGCTTGAAAAAGAACTCCGTTAATATACACATCAACAGTTCCTCCGTTCCAGCCATCTCCGAATGTATCGAAAAGTGAAACTTCGAAATAACCACAAGAACCTGCAGTGGTGAAAGCAAATGGGCCAGCCCAAGCTGCTTGAGTTCCTCCACAATCAGTTTCTACATAAAATTCATATGTAGTACCTGGAAGTAAGGCAGTTGCCGTAGTCGTTCCTCCGACTACAGCTGCAGCAGACCCTTCTTCTGCACCAGTCCCTGGTGTAAATCCAGGTAAACCCCATTCAACATTATCCCCTATTGAACCACCATCAGCAGTCCAATTCAGATCCATAGTAGTTGTCGTTGGGTTTGAAGTATTCAAAGCAGTTGCTGCTCCACATGAAGAACCACCAGAAATAGTAATTGAGAAATCAACTACTGATCCATAAGTAAAACTAGCACAAGGATCTAAAGGAGTAATCCCTCCTTCTTCAGCCATCACACGCATTCTGTGCGTACCATTTAAAGCTAAAGCAGGTACAGTGAAACCATAAGTCTGAAGATTTCCTGTTCCACCGCCCCAATCAATAGTACCGATACTTTCTCCGGCATCAAAAGTTTGAGATCCGTCAAAGTCAATCCAAGCTTCTCCTCCGTTACCGAATGAACCACCACATGAACCCCATGTAATGTCTACACTATATGAACTTCCAGCAATTAAATCGGCTACTTGAACAGTTTGATCTTCAACACCCAAAATACCGCCGCCACCTCCACCGGTGCAACCTACATAGGAAATATTTGTTGTCTCCCCTGTGAGATCGACAGCTTCGACATTCGTGTCGAAATCATCTGTGGGCCCTCCAGCCACACAATATTGGGCTATTGAATTTGATGCCATAAACATCAGACCAATGCCCAAAAGGTAAATTTTTCTCATAATTAATCGTTTAAATTTAATTTGAACGCAAAGTTACGATATTTTAACCCTACTGTAAAGTCCGCAAATTCCATGAATTGGACAGTTTATTATGCGTAAATAACAAAATAGCTTGTTTAAACATTTACTTTAAATTCTTCAAACACAGCACTGTCAAGGAATCAACCATTCATCTATCTTATTCACCACTTAAATCAACGAAATAAACAGTTGAATCGTTCTGTTAAAAATAAAACATCAATACCAGTTAATCGTTAATTAATAACATCACTTTTCGATTAAACTAGGGATAAACTAGATGAAATCCGAAGATTAATTACTTTAGCAAAAAAGTAAAAAATGAATCTGAATTTGAACGATAAGACTGCAATTGTCTGTGGTAGTACTCAAGGAATAGGAAAATCAGTAGCCATGGAGCTTGCAGCAATGGGGGCGTCAGTAGTATTGGTTGCTAGAAACGAAGAAAAACTTCGGCGAGTACAAAGTGAATTACCTACTCCTGATGGACAAAATCACCACTACTTAGTAGCTGATTTTTCAAAAGCAGATGAATTAAAAGCAACTGTGGAGGCCTTCGTTCAAGACAAGCATATCCATATTCTAGTTAACAATACGGGCGGACCAGCGGGTGGACCAGCAAATGAAGCTGATATTGATGAATTCAGAATCGCATTTAACATGCACTTAATTTGCAACCACATTATGGTGCAAGCTGTGAAAGAAAAGATGAAGGCTTCTGGATATGGTAGAATCATCAATATCATTTCGACTTCAGTGAAACAGCCATTACCAAATTTAGGCGTATCTAATACGATAAGAGGAGCGGTTGCGAATTGGAGCAAAACTTTAGCAAACGAATTAGGTGGGTTTAATATTACCGTAAACAATGTTCTGCCAGGGGCAACTAACACTTCTAGATTAAAAGAAATTATTGAAGCAAAAGCTGCCAAAACTGGCAAAACTTATGATGAAGTGTTGAATGACATGAGTTCTGCCTCTCCTATGAACAGAATTGCTCAACCAGAAGAAGTAGCAAATGCAGTTGCTTTCTTAGCTTCTCCTGCAGCAAGTTATATCAACGGAATAAATGTTCCGGTTGACGGTGGAAGAACGAAAAGTCTTTAATCAAACATTCTAGACTCGTAAGCGGTGTTATGAATGCTTTTACGGATTCCGTAATTGTAGATTCTATTGTTCACCTTAGGATGAACCCGGTTGCTTAAAAATATATAAACTAATCCTTCTTCTGGATCTATCCAGAAACAAGTGCCAGTGAATCCGGTGTGACCATAAGTGGCAATTGAAGATTCTGTCGCCATTCCGAAACCAGTGGTGCTAATATTTTTTTTATTAAACCCTAAACCTCTGCTAGACTGTTCTTGAGCGGAAGTAAATTTGGTTACTGTTTCTTCTTTTAAGAATCGTTGACCGTTGTATTCACCTTTATTTAATAACATTTGACACAGAATAGCCATGTCATTGGTTGTTGAAAACATTCCGGCATTTCCTGCTACTCCGCCCATTAAAGCGGCGTTTGGATCGTGAACATATCCTTGCAGCAATTGCTTTCTCCAGTAACTTTCATCTTCGGTTGGAACGATAGAATTTGTAGCGTATTTTGTTCTAGGCTTATACAGTGTTCTACTCATACCCAGAGGCTCATAGTAAGTTTTGTAAAGAAATTCAACAAAGAGATCACGTCCTTCTAATTGTTTTTGCGATTCATTAAACCCAAAATCTTTAGGATTATTTTGAATGATACTCTTAAACATCATATATAGGGTGTTCATATTGACGTCACTGTATTTATACGGTTTAGATTTATCTAACCAGATCTGATTCAATTTGAGCCACATAGAGTCTGCATATTCCTTGTCGAGATAAAAGTTTTCAGCAACCTCAATACAAAAAACTGAGTCTTTTTGGTCACAATAATACTTATCAAGACGACCTACATTTTCATTGGTATACTGCATGTATTTGATTATTGGAAACCCAGCTGGTAGACCACTTTTATGAATGAATAATTCTTCAAACGTAATATTGCGGATAGTACTTGGATAAGGCAAGTAATCTTTCAACGTATCTGGCAAATAATCTTCAAGGCTATCTCTCAATTTATATGCACCCATTTCATACAATTTCATACCTACCATTGTTGTCGCAACTATTTTTGTAATAGAGGCTAAATCGTAGATGGATTCCTCCGTAACTAACTTCTGTCTTTTATAAGAGTGGTGGCCAAACTGTTGGTCATAAATAATGGCCCCGTCTTTAGCCAATAAAACTTGACAGCCAGGAAAAGCGCGTCCGTTCATAGCATTATTCACTAACCAATTAATCGATCTTAAGGTGTCCGAATCATATCCTACAAATTCAGGAACAGTTCTGCCCAACTTAGTTTTTCTAAGTGTAATTCCTTTTTGAACATTATCTTGATAAACGAAATCACCATTGAGTTCTTGACGCCCGGTAAATTGCTGAGCTAGAATTGCTAAATCAATTGTCTTAACAGAAGGGACAAAACACAAATGCGGCGCATTTTTGAGCAATTCATATTGCTCAAGATTTGAGAAACAAATCAGTGTTTTGCTTTTTGCTTTCGTTTTACCTAATAACTGCAGTAAGTCTTCGTTCAAAGTATCTGACAACAAGAGAACTTTCTCTTTTTCGCTCTCCAATAATTGAGCAATCTTCTTCTCATTCCATTTCATCTTCTGAAAGGATACTTGATTTTCAGTCCTTACTTTATTTGAAATTTTACCATCAAATTCACCATAAATGGTAAACCTTTTTTTGAACGGAAGGAGATTTGACTTATTCGTAATTAGTGCTACAGCATTGTGACTAAAATTTAGCCGAGCGTATGTTAACTCTGACTTTAAATTTTGCCTTGTATTTGCGGACTGAAAGGAACTTTTGAAATCCAAAACTCTCTTAGTTGAAGCATCAAAACCACTTTGATTCAATGTTTTCCAATTGCTGTAAACATCTCCCGATTCAATACTTTTAAAGACAAAATCTGCCCCACCATTTATAAATGAATTAATCTTCTTGACTTTTGATTTCACAATAAAGCAGCCCTCATAATCTGCAGAATTGCGATAAGAATTCAGATCGACCGAATCTAGCCTGCTAAAGTTGATTTTTATTGCTTGTTTGTTTTTATTCAGCAGTGATAAGAAATCATCAAAATCATCTTTTAAGTGCAAATCGGTAAAGTTACCAACAACACTTTGAATACCCAGTTCATTTTGCATGGAGTCCATCCATTCATGTTTCAATATTACTTTTTCACCTTGCGTAAAATCCACTAATCCAAAGTTTCCTTTTTTAAACAGCTTCATTAGTTTAGTTGATCTGTTTTTTTCATTGCTCTGCCAATACGAGTATGGGGCTAGGCCTAAATCATCATAAAAATCTGTAAAGAAAATAGGTTTAAGTATTGGCAAAGTGTCAAGTGCGTTTTTCAGCAAGCCGATAGTGTCAACATTCCAATCAAGTAATTTGATTCCACCCGGTTCATTGATCGCAATCCAATTTACCAAACTATCTTTCTGCGCTTGATAATAAGCGGGTACTTCAATAATTAAATGCTGATAATATTGCTGTTTAGGAGACAGCTGTCCGAAGATTGAATCGGTCCAGAAATTAGACTCTTCAGTAGTTGAAGCGATTTCTTCAGGAACGACATCTGATTTACAACTTGCAAAAGCAAGCACAAGTAGGCAAGAAAAAAAATGGATTAAATGCTTTAGCTTCATTAATTTATAGCTTTAAAGCAAATGTAATTAATTACCTTATAATTACGATCGATCCGGTAAATTCATGTATTTGTTCTTCCCGATCTACCACTCTAGCTTTATATACTAGCACTCCATCTTGTACTGGTAAATCTAAATAAGTGCCATCCCATTTAAAGTATCGGTCAGTAGTTTGATAAATTAATTCTCCCCAACGATTAAAGATCTGGAACTCAAAGTCAATGGCACCGATTACCGAAATTCCGTAGGTATTGTTGAGTCTATTGCCGTCTGGAGTGAAAGCGTTTGGTGCGTAAAAGTAGAATTCTGGTTTGATGTAAATTGGTTTTACGGCTGTATCTGAGCATCCTATTTCATTATATGCTATCAACGTAACTTCGTACCATCCCCAAGGATTATAAGTTGTGTTTGGTGAATGGTCGGTAGAAAAATCTCCATTTCCAAAATCCCAATATTGACTCACGCCATTAGTGGTTGTTTGAAAAAATGATACCGGTAAATTTTCCATTGGTTCATCCGTCAAAATTTCAAAGTTTGCATTTGGCCTTACCACTTCAACTGTTGTTGATCCTTGAATGTCGTATGTATGGCAAGCGTCCTCAACAGAAACCGTATAGGTAGTTGTAATATTTGGCGAAACAGTTACATCAGATGTCGTTTCTCCTGAATGCATCCAATAATAAGTATAGTCGCCCAAACCTTCAGTAGCAACCACCCAAATATCTGCCGAATCACCTGGACATATCAATTGATCAGGGCTCATTTCTAATTCAAGCACCGAAGCTTCTACCGTAACGGTAACTGTTTCTGAAATCTCAACGCCACATCCGTCAGTAACTGTTACAGTGTATACAGTTGTCACCATAGGTGAAACATCCAAAGAAGTTCCTGTACCAAGATTAACTCCATTAGCACTCCAAGTGAATGTAAACGCTCCTTCTCCACCGGTCGCCTCTGCATATAATGTTTGTGGTGTATTCGGACATAACACTGAGGTATCTGGCGAAGTCACCATAATTAATGGTGGATAAGTTGGAACGGTTACTGTCCCTGAAACGGTGATAGGCACTCCTAAACAAGCGTCATTAACCGTTACATCATAAGTTGTTGTTGTGGTAGGACTGACCAAAATATTGTCATCAGTTCCACCAACACCCCAATTAAAGGTATAATCAGGTAATCCACCAGCAGGAACTACCTTTAATTGCACTTCTTCACCTGGGCAATGTACGGTCATATCCGCCACAGTTGCTGTTAAATCGTCAATATCCTCAATGGTTAAAGGAAGGGTAATAAAATTCGAATTCCCGCAAGGGTCTGGCTGATCTAACTGGATAATTACGGTTTCTGTTCCTTCAGTTAATCCATCAGCAAAAACATCAAAATCAAAAGTAACGGTTGTTTGACCAGGCGCAAAATCAATAGAATTCGGAATGTTTTCATAATCTACTCCTTCAGTTGCTGTTCCTCCAATTATCACTGGAATTGAAAGTGCGTCTTGCGCAACAGATGGTTGACGGGTTACTGTTACCGTTGCGGTTTCACAACCCTCTGCCATTGCCGTATTATTACCAAATCCATCTAAAGCTAAATCAGCAGCGATATCAATTGGAGCAAAACTCGCTAAACTATTCGCTTCTAAGAATATCCCTGAATCATAGGCTCCATCACCAGCATCCGCGATTGAAATTACTAAATGATACGTTTCTCCACATTGCACTTCGGCAACAGCTTCCATTACAACGGTGAATCCATCATACTGAATATAAAAATCACTTCCATCATTAGGAGAAGTGTTTCCAGTTCCGTTATTTACATAATAACTACAGTTCTGACATGGGCCTGTGTTTGAAGATCCATTATTAATATTGTCAATTGAAACGATTCCACCACCACCTGGAATTTCTGCCATGTTATATGTTCCACCAAATCCAGGACCTGAAATAAAGAACGCGAAAGCATCATTAAAACCACCGTCTACATATTCTGGATATTCTTCTGATCCAAAAACGTATCTAAATCTTACGGTATCAGATTGTGGTACAAAATCAAATTCTAAAATTGCCGCGTTGTAAGTGTCAGCTCCTGCTAAAGTTGTGAGTGGTCCATAACCGGGTTGACCATTATCTACTCCGGCGCTACTTTCATCATTTGGTCCGTGTGGACCTTGCGCGCCACCTAAAACTCCTCCAGAATTTAGAACAGTTCCGGTCGTTAAGATGATTCCACTATTAAGTCCAAGATTTGTGCTCGCTCCATTGAAAGATCCTATAGCATCAGCGTCACCAGTATAATTTACATTTGAAACGGCAACCCCATTTCCTACAAGAACATCTTCTACTAATTGCGCAGGAGTTTGGGCGGTTGAGGTAGTCAATTGCGCAAAAGTTCCTGAAGTTGCTAATAGCAACGCAAGAATTCCTGTTATTTTGACTAATTTTACCATGCGCATTAAAAATCTTAGTTTTGGGTAAGCAAAGTTACTAAAGTTAAGCTATTTAATCAAAATAACCATGCTTGTTATAAGAACGGTTTCAGATCAAAATAGTTGTCTTTGAAAGTGCAAATAACGAGCCAAATGTATGGTTCATTTATTTAAAACGATTTTAGACGCTAATTTACTGATGAAAAAAGCGCAAAAAAGGTTGCAAAATTATGGCTGAAGACAGCAGATGGTCAAATTATTTAAAACGAATTCGTGAAAAGCATAAATTGAGCTTTACGGATGACGACAGCTATCATGAAAGATGGAGCTATAATTTATCTTCTTTGAATTTGTGGAGTTTACTTTTGTTGTATTCGATTATCCTTGTTTTTATTGTGATTTTACTTTTTAAATTCACACCACTAGGCGGAATGTTTGCGAGTTCAGGCCAAGGCATCTCTCACACCCAAGTTGATCAAAATTCGGTAACCTTAGATTCCCTAACAGAGATGACAGAGTCTAGGCAAAAATACTTGGATGATTTGAGAAGAATTTTAGCCAATGAATCGTTTGAAGATTCATTGGGTAGCCAGCCTAATGATTCGCTTTTTGGGAATTACCAAGCCAACTTTAACAAGTCTAAGGAGGACTCTTTATTGCGATACAAAGTTGAAAACGAGGGTCAACCTGAAAAAAACATTCAGTATGACTTTTTCTTTGCGCCAGTGAGAGGAACAGTCTCAAAGTCGTTTAATGGAGCAGATGGCCATTTTGGCGTGGATGTGGTGACCACAAAGTCTGAAGCAATTAAATCCTGCTTAGAAGGAACAGTAATTTTCGCATCCTGGACACCAAATGATGGTGACATAATTATGATTCAACATAAAAATGATTACATATCAGTTTACAAACATTGTTCTTCATTGTTAAAAAAGTTTGGCGACAGGGTCCAAACTGGTGATCCTATAGCAATTGTAGGGAATTCAGGTAAACATACCACAGGTCCTCATTTGCATTTTGAATTATGGACGAAGGGGAAATCTTTAAATCCTCAAGAATTCATTAATTTTTCAAAATAAGTTATTAACGACAGGTTTTTGGCACAATTATTCCTAAATCTCAAATTAATCTCAATTGAATGTTTACTTTTGAACTCTTAATTTGATTTGTTATTTCAATGTGGTTTAAACTCTCACAATTTATACTTAGATATCGCATACTGATTCTGGGGTTAATTCTCTCAATTTCAGTCCTGTTTGGGTATTTTGGTTTAACCAATATAAAAATAGACAACACTTATGGCACCATGTTGCCAAAAGATTCCCAACCAAAACAAGACTATCAATTACTAAAAGATTCTTTCGGTGGAAACGAATCATTGTTAATATTCTCGATACAGTGTGAAGATTTATATACTGTTGAGAAATTTAACGCATGGTATGAGTTAGGGCTAAAAATTAATGAATTTGAAGCTGTAGATTCAATCGTTTCTGAAGCACATAGTTTTCAAATTGTAAAAAACCTTGAAGAAAAGAAATTTGAATTTGAAACCACAGTTAAACAAGCTCCCAAAACACAAGCAGAGGTTGATAGTTTAAAGAAAATTATTCGCGGAAATCCTTTTTACGAAGGACTTCTTTTCAATTCAGAAACAAACACTTCATTAATGATGGCCTTCATTTCAGAAGACATCATGAAAGATATGAAGAAGGCGAACATCCTGTTTGATGTTGAAGATGTTGCTTATGAATATCAAAATTTGTTAGGAGCTGTTAGGGTTTCTGGAATGCCGCATATTAGAGTAGCTGTAGGAGCTAAATTGAAAGGAGAACTTGGATTATTCATTGCCCTTTCTATTGGGATGACATCTTTATTGCTGTTAATTTTCTTCCGATCACTGAAGATTGTGTTGATTTGTAATGTTGTTGTTTTTGTTGGTGTGATTTGGTCCTTAGGGTCAATTGGGGCATTAGACTTTCAACTATCGATTTTGATGGTGCTTATTCCGCCTTTAATTATTGTAATTAGTATACCGAATTGTATTTTCTTGATCAATAAATTTCACCAAGAGATTATTGAGCATGGAAACAAAGCAAAGGCACTTTCACGAGTTATTCAGAAAATTGGAAATGCCACCTTCTTAACCAATCTTACAACAGCCTTAGGATTCTCCACATTTATCTTCACGAATTCAGAGCGTCTTTCAGAATTCGGAGTGATTGCCTCTTTAAATATTTTAGTTGTCTTCTTATTGTCGATAACGATTTTACCAATAATTCTTAGTTTTTCAGCGATTCCTAAATCAAAGCATTTAAAGCATTTGGAAAAGCAATGGCTGCACTTGGCCGTAGAGAAATTAGAGTACTTAAGTCTTTATAAACGTAAGTGGGTATATGCAGTAACAATTTGCTTGATCGTAGTTGCTGGATTTGGAATCTCTCAAATGAATGCAACTGGAAACATTACCGGAGACTTACCTAAAAATGATCAAATCACCACCGACCTTAAATTCATAGAGAAAAACTTTGGTGGTTCAATTCCATTTGACATAATCTTGGATACCAAGAAACCGAACACCTATTATAATCGCTTTAAAGAGATAGAAGAAGCACAAGTTTATCTTGACAGCTTCAACTTATTTTCAAAATCACTTTCAGCAGCTGACGGGGTGAAGCTTTTGAGTATGGCGTACAGTAATAATAATCCTAAGCAGTTTAAAATTCCAAGTTTACAAAAGCAAAGTAAAATTGCTGATTATGCAGCCAACTCAGGAGATGCTGCAGGATCCGCCTTCTTAGACTCATCTAAAACCCTGACGAAGATCACCATGCAAATCATGGATACGGGTTCTTATGAAATTAAAGCGATTGTAGACGAAGTTCAACCGGCAATTTTTGCGATAGTGAATCCTGACAAACCCTATTTAGATAAAGAACTAGCCGCAATCAGAAAACTTAACGGAACTGAAAAATCTGAGCGATTAACAGCACTTTACTATAAAGTTCCAGCAGTAAGTTTTGATTTAGAAGAAAGATTTAATACTGAAAACAGAACTGAATTGTTAGCTTTTGAAAATGAAGCTGGATTTGATGACAGTTTAGCTGCGGCTATTAAAAATCACGAATGGGATGTTATTGTAACAGGAACATCAGTAGTTGCTTCTAACGGAACCCAGTATTTAGTATCTAACTTGTTTATTTCATTGGGTTGTGCAATTATTTTAATTGGAATTTTGATGGCGTTATTATTTAGATCATGGCGAATGGTTGTAGCATCTTTGATTCCTAATTTTATTCCATTATTATTTACGGCAGGAATTATGGGGTTTGCTGGCATACCAATTAAACCATCTACTTTATTAGTATTTAGTATCGCTTTCGGGATTTCGGTTGATGACACCATTCACTTCTTGGCGAAATTTAGACAAGAAATGAAAACGCATAGGCATGATTTGAGAAGATGTATTCTTGTTGCCTTAAGAGAAACGGGAATCAGTATGATTTACACTTCTATCGTATTATTCTTTGGATTCTTAATGTTTACAGGATCACAATTTGGAGGAACCAAGGCCTTAGGGTTATTAGTTTCATTAACACTTTTAATTGCCATGTTTGCCAACCTTATGATTCTTCCAAGCTTGTTGCTAGGAATGGAGCAAAAAATTACGGACAAGGCATTATCTGAGCCATTTTTACAGTTTTATAACGAAGAAGAAGATATAGAACTGGATCATCTTGAAATCGAACAAACTCTAGAGCGATATCGAGAAGAAGATTCTAAAAAGAAACCTCCTACAGAGGAGAATAAAGGTTGAACAAATTTCTAGTAGGATTGTTATAGATGGATAAGCAACAAAACTTAACTGAAATGCTGGCTCAACTGGACACCTATCGCGATTATATTGCCGAAGAATTAGCGAATGCTAAATTCCCAACCAACCCTAGCGGACTCTATGAGCCTGTCAGATACATTTTAGATTTAGGCGGAAAGCGAATGCGCCCAATACTATCTATGATGGCATGTGAAATGTTCTCGGGCGAATTTAAAGGGGCTACCAACGCAGCAATGGGAGTTGAAATATTTCACAATTTCACGCTCATTCATGACGATATTATGGATGAAGCTCCGTTAAGAAGGGGAAAAGAAACAGTTCATAAAAAATGGAACAGTAATGTTGGCTTATTAAGTGGAGATATTTTAATGATTGAATCTTATATGCGTTTAGCGCAATATGCTCCAGCGCTTTTACCTAAGATTTTAAAACTCTATAATATCACTGCCATTGAGGTATGTGAAGGTCAGCAGATGGATATGGATTTTGAAACCTCTGATGAAGTTTCAATCGACAATTACATCACAATGATTCGATTAAAAACTGCTGTATTATTAGGTTGCAGTTTACAGTTAGGAGCCATTGTTGGGAACGCTTCTGATAAAGATGCTTTGGACATTTATAATTTCGGAACCAATTTAGGAATTGCTTTTCAACTTCAAGACGACATTCTAGACGTTTATGCTGATCAAAGTAAGTTTGGTAAACAAGTGGGTGGAGACATCCTATGCAATAAAAAAACGTTCTTGTTACTTACCGCAATTGAAAAAGCAAATGCTTCTCAAAAAGAACGATTAGAGCAACTTTTTATTGAACCTCATCCTGAAACAAAAGTAAACGGAGTTAAAGAAATTTATGCCGAATTAGGAATTAAAGAAACGGCAGAAGCAAAAATGTCTGAGTACTATCAATTGGCCATGTCTAACTTAGATTCTATACAGGTTGAAGATTCTAAAAAGCAACCGCTTCGAGCAATTGCTATGTATTTAATTGGTAGAGAATCCTAAAAGCTACCGTTTAATCAAGCACTAATACCATTCAATAATTGGCGCCAACCTTGAGTCGAAAACCTTCGTGGTTAAAGGTATGAGAGAGCTTTTTGTGTTGTTTGCATTATTCATCTGTTTTTCCTGCGAGAAAAATAAAGATCAACTGAGTTTACCTGCACCCACTTGCGCTGGTGAACATCAATTAGGGTTCTTTGTGAATCAATCCGCTTGGACACCATTTGATAAAGGTCTTTACAAAGAGTTCGAATTACCAAAAGTGGTATTAAAAGATCACGTCATTAAAATCTCGGCAACCCGTGTGAATGAATCCAGTTATTCTAGAGATTGGTTTTGCATAGAGGTTAAGAACCCAGAAATGAAAACGGGTACTTTCAACATCCACAATAAAAGCTGCCAAGCCCCTTTTCAAACTTATTATTACGGAGAAAACAAAAATGAACCTAGCAAGGTCTATAAATTAGATAAAACTATGCCACAGGCCGTAGAAATTACTTGTATTGATTTACGTAAAGGATTTATATCTGGCACTTTTCACTTTTCAGCTAAAACCTTACTAGGTCACGAAATTACCGTTACTAATGGACGATTTGACTTATTGATTGAGAAATAACTTCCCATTAATCCACTCTGGATCTAAATCTGCATTGTAGTTCTTATAAAAATTGATAGCCGGCTCATTCCACTCTAACACCTGCCATTCAAAACGAGCTGCGTTTCTTTCCTTTGCAATGCTCAACACCTCATCAAATAACATCTTGCCTATTCCACTTCTTCTGAGCTTCTCTGTGACAAGTAAATCCTCCAAATAAAGGCAGTTACCTTTCCAAGTAGAATAAGACGTATAAAAGATAGAAAATCCTACCACACCACTTTCATTTTCGGCCACTATGCATTCAAAAGTAGGGCGATCACCAAAGCCATCTTCCGTTAATAGCTCTACCGTATTTTCTACCTGTTCTTCAGCATGTTCATAAATTGCTAATTCTGTAATAAGCTCAAGTACTCTAGGCATATCTGCTGGAGTAGCTTTTCTAATTAAAGTTGTCATGAACTAAAGATAAGAAATCTCTTATTGCGCTAAGTTGAATCTTAAAGAAATACCTGTTGAAGTATTCGCCGTTGGATAAGCATTTGAAAGCACCGGAGTATTTACGACTCTATCAAAGTAATAAGCCACGTTTAGGTTTGGCCCGATATTGTAATCCACTCTGAACTTCACTGAATACATTTGTTGACCTGAAGTTGGCTGGTTGGTGTCTTCAATAATATTTCTACTTACTGTAATGTTATTTCTGATAGATAAATCAAAACGCAAGTTCAGATCACTTTCAGGACGCTCTCCCATGAACTGGAATGGCAACTTCACTTTTGAGAATTTATATCCGGCTCCAATTACCCATTCACGTCCTCTCATCTCTGTAATTTGCATGTTCGGAACGTTTAGCGACAATGATCGATCTCTCTTAAACTCAAAGCTGGTAATTAATCCGTTCTTTCCGATAATCCAAGTTGCATCCATCCCTAAGAAAGGAGCAAACTGTTCTGTAATTGTTACTGCAGAAATTTGAGTAGCAGCAATTAAATTATTTGATGCATCTCTCATTTGATTTCCATTTTCATCAAAGGCACCTAAGTTGGTTTGAAAGTTGGAAACAGATGTGTTTGAACGATAAGCATGTTTCAAGGTGAAGTTTCTTACGTACTTTTTCATGAAATCCATTTTACTTAATCCGTCATATCTGATATCCCAGTTTGGCAACGGAATCGCTTTAAACACATCAAAGAATTTATTGGTTCCTCTTCCTGTATACGCCGCCATGAAAGAACCGATTAATACGTCTTGTTGATTAGCGCCGTACCCATCATAGAATCCATTCGTTTCTTGAGATGTTCCAGCTGCTTGTCCTAACTGCTGTGATACTGTTTGTCTGTAATTACGCATATCATTAAACACCTTGTCTTGATATAAAGAATCCAACCTAGTGAAAGCCGTCTTCCAAGTAATTGTAGTGAAGTTAACTGAACCAGAACTAACCGGGTTTTGAGGTCCCCAATAACCATCTTCACCATTAGGTCCTACTAAAGAATCATTAAATCTGAAGAATGAATTTTCATTTTCGGTATATTTTCTATCTAAGGTTAAATTGATTGATAAATCTTTTATTGGTTCTAATTGAATTCTTGAATTAATAGATTGTGAATGAGAAACTGTATGTTGTAAGTTCAATAAGCTGTAATCTACTAACCATCCATTACCGGCTGCCCACTCAGCAAAATCAGATCCTCCGCCCCAAATTGATGTCGGTCTTCCGAATAAATCCCTGTTTTGGCCACCAGATACAAAGGCCAATGATGGTGAACCAAACCCAGAACCTCCTGGATTATTACCCATTCCTAAAATATTTGTCTCTCCCTTGAACCCAGGCAATAGCATTCCGTCAGTTTCATTGTAAGTAAACGAAACGTTTCTTACAGTCATAATTAATCGTCCAGCGACCTTTTCAACTGTCGTTATTTCACGTTTTTCTTTATTCGCTTTCTCTTTTTTCTCTTTCTCTTTGAAGAATTTCTTACGTGCTTTATCGTATTCTTTGCGCGTCATTTTCTTCTTATCTAAGAATTCATCTGTTGGATTTTCAGGCCATTTTTTTGCATCAATCGCATCTTGCTTCTTTTTATTTTCAGCCGCTTTCTTATCGTTCGTTTTCTTTCTGGAATTGGAATTTCTGCCCCCTCTACCTTTCTTACCATCATTATTAATACGTTTGAAGTAATCAATCTTATTGTATAGATTAACAAAGTTAACTTGCCCATTAACACCAAAGTTTCTGGAGTTTTGAATGGTGTTACCAAATAAAGGTTGTGCCAACGGCGCTCTTTGCCAATCATAACTTCCTCTCATGGTTAAATTTGTTGAAATCCAGTCGGTCAAAGGAATTTTATCAAAAGGTAATTTATAAGTTAGGTTATAGGTATGTCCATAATTCATGTTGTATCCACCAATTCCAACAGAATCCACCCAATCCCCATTTCCATCTTTTGTTCTTCCCGTTAAAACACTTTTAAAACTATTGATGAAATCATCATAATTTTTAAGCACAGTGGAATCTGAAGCTCTTCTATCAATGATTCCTTCTGGCTCAGTAATAATGGATGAATTATTCGCTGAAAACGTAAATTTCAATTGTTTCGTGAAATCATATTTCATATCATAACGTCTTGTCCATTGGAAGTTTTTCAATACTGTTGGATCAAAAACAGGAGCTAAAGAATCTTCTCCCAATGTTCTATTCTGACGCTGATTGTACATTCTGGTTAAGTCATTATTAAAACTCAATGATTTAGGTCCAATGTTGAAGTTGATGTCTTTAATGATTCTTAACCATTTCGATTTCTTGAAGGCTTTCACATTTTTAAATGGTTCAATAACCAAAGGTTTATTTGAATACACATAATTCAATCCACCTCTCCAAGTTTTGGTTTGATCGTACTCTGTATTTAAATCTCTTCTGTAAAGTTCGTTGTAAGAATACGTGGCTGACCAGTTTTCAATGTCCCAGAAATGGACTTCTTTTCCGGCTGGTCTTTCTCTTCTCACATTGGTGAAATTGTAAGATTTTCGTATGGTGATATCCCTAGAAATTCGCGCACGTTCCCGCCTAGTTTCAAGATCTTCAATCTCAGAAAGCCGGACATCTGGTGACAGTAAATCAAACTCAGGATCAATAGCAGAAGCTGAATATCCGTAATAAAATGGCAATTGAATGTTTAACTTTCTACCAAAAAATTGCCCTAACTCAACATTCGTAGACAAGTCGAACGACTTTTGTGTATCTCTTTGACGTTCACTTACTTTTTTCTCAATTGAGCCCCAGTTTGGGGTAGAGTAATTACCTGCCAAATTAACCGAAGCAAAATCTGCTAATTGGACATTAACTCTAGCTGTAGATGCCCATCCTCCTCTTTGATCAAAATCAGTTAATCGTAACTCATTTACCCAAACCTCAGCACATTTATCTAATCCGTCTTCAGCATACATCCATGGGTGGTCTGTATCTTTGTCAGGATTTCTCACCCCAATCATAATGGTCTTTAATCCTTGAAGATTTGGATTACCCTTTACTTTTAGTCGTGTTACGACACCATTATCTTGCGTTACCACAACTACATACTCTTGACCTGCCGGAACTGGAGATGTATTTCTTTCACGTTTGATTTTTGTTAAAGTATCAAATAAGATTTCAATGTTATTCAACTCTGGCCAAATCAGATCTGCATTATTGGCACTTCCCGGTGTTGTTCCCCATTCTGTCAATTTTAATGGAATTTCATATTCGTAATAGTTTTCTTCGAAATCTGTACCCAATCTGATGAAGCATGTCAACTGATCATCTTGTAAATCTGTTTGCGCCCAACCGTCTCTTTTTTGTTGTTCAGCATGAACGAACATTTTCAACTTCTTGTAAGATCTAATATCAAAGGTCACGTTTTTATAAGCTGCTCTTGCCTCACCATCTTTCAATCCACAAACTTCTAAAGAAAGCGCTTGCTCATTTAATTGCCTTAAATTAATTGATCCTTGATCTTGCTCACGGATAATTCCTGGAGGCGTCCAATATCCAACCGGATCTTTAGATTCATTTTCTTCTAAGTTAACCGCAGCAATATTAAATTCTGTTGAATTAGGGTCATCTTGAACTTGTTCACCTGGTTCATTAATATCGTATAGATATTTTCTCCATTCACCTCTAATCAACTCTAATTTCGCAAACCTTAACACCACAGGATGGTCAAAATCATTCATGAACATTCTTATAAATCGGATGGATCGGAAATCTGATATTCCGTTAATCTTACTTTCAAATTCTTCAATTGGAATTTTGAATTGATACCAAGTCTCTGTCTTAGAACTGTCGCAATATTTTACTTCTTGTGAGTTCGTGATAAAGTTGCTACCTACCACCATGTCTTGCGGTCTTAAACTTACATGATATTGAAAGTAGCTTTCAGTTTCACTAAGGTTATTATCTTGATTCAAATCCTCAATATCCGGAACTGTAGTTGATTGAATCGTATACCCTGCTCCACCAGTAATTGAATCTGACATTTCAGAGGTTGGCGAGTTACCTTCAACCCCATTAAAGTTTTTGTATCTACGAACAATATTATTAGAATCAATATCGTGCTGATTATCCAAGTAATATTGGTAGTTATCGGAAGAAGGGTCTGCTAATAATTCAGCTTTAGCAGCAGCACTCAACCCTGATGCATTAACCCAATTCACGAAAGATGAAAACCAGGTTAGCTCAGCTGCATCACTTAATCCATCTAATCCAACATCCTGGAATTTTCTTGATGAACCTGAGTTATCAAAAGCATTTACGATTACCTGTTGGTTGTAAACCACTGCCCAATCTGTAGAATCGTAATCATTCGGATCAAAAGTAGAACTTGCAGGTAAGCCATTTTCAAAACTCTTTCTTGAATCTGGTAAAATATCCTCTGAAATATTTCCTAAGTTGAAGTATAAATCTCCACCTCCCATATTGGTTGTTCCACCCTCAGTTTGATCTTCATTGAAAGGATCTAACACCCAAAACTGAATAAACTGAATATTGGCAGTTTCAAAATTAGTAGTTGTTAATGATCGCATAACTCCAGCCCAACGGTCTTCAGGATTTGTAAACTTACCGTCTACATCAATATTAGTACTTGTTGTGTCAAAGTTGTAAGGGCCTCTTTCGTTTGGATAATAAGCTAAGTCCAATACTGGAATGTTGCTTAGAGTTCCTACAGGAGGTTGTTGTTGTGGAAAAAGTGCAGTTTGGCTTAAGATATGCCAGTTAGAATGACATAATACCTCATCATTGTTCTTTAAGTGATCTGGTGTCACAGTTGAATTTTGATAGAATGTGGTTGGATCAACTACATACCAAGATAATTTTGACCTGTTTGTTCCAGCAGCTAACCCCGTTTTGATGGATGCCTCAGGGAACATACTTGCCTGACCTTGCGGAACAGAAGCCAATTTCCAGGTTCCGAAAGTCTTGATATCAATGGCAGATTGAGAACCTTCAAATCCATCAATGTACGAGATTCCTTCTTTAGAGATGGCTCTTTGCGTTCCTGGTATTAAATAAGCAAACTCACCATATGCTGTAATACTTGATTTTTCTTTAGTAGAAATGATTGGTAATTTATCTACCAATTTCGTTAAGAATGGCACGTCTTTTCGCCATGAAATATCTGTTCCTAAAACGGTGTTACTAATTGGTTCATCTCCAATATTTACTTTTTGGGTCAGCGGTTTTTCTGTCAAGTTCATGACGGTGGCTCCCCAATTAAAATCTTTATTAAACTCGTAATTAAAATGGGCTCCTACCAATGATTTTTGCTGGAATCCGAACAAGGAATTACTCTCTAATTGCACTTTGATTGGTGTGCCTGCTTCTAAAATTCCTTGATTTAAGATTTTTACTCTACCTAGGTTATAATCAACTGTATAGTCAACACCCTCTGTTAATTTAACACCACCGGCAGTTACTGTTACTGATCCTTCAGGTACGTTTAATGAGTTCAAGGAAATGTCACTACTCACTGAAGACTTGTAGTTTCCTTTTAGTTTGAATCGGTTTTTATTCGGTATTTGCTGGGCTGCCGTTTTGGTTGAATCGTATAATTCTTCGTACACTATTCCATCAACTTGCACTGGTGCTAACGAACCTGCTGCTTCCAATTTATCTCTTAAGGTTTTTCCAAAAGGCTCAATCGTTGTGAAATAGACACGGCCGGTTTTAGGATCTATGGTTCCTCCATTGGTGGCTTTATTTCCTTCGTACATTATTGGCACATAGTCAAATCGGCCATCAGGTTGCAGATTTTGTTGCAGGTTTAATCTGTCTAAATCAAGCTGCTGCATCAATAATTTATTATCAACCCCAGTATAAGGTAAATAGTTAATGTCCACAGATGTTTTTGGGTTGTTATAATAAAGATCTAAAACAAAATCTTGAGGACTTACTTGATACGCTCCAATTGAGTAAACATTTTTCATCATCAAATCCCAAGTCTTGTTAGCAGGATTCACGATAGTTGGCTTTAATAACTTCAAGATTAGCGCACTTTTAGAACCTTCTTCAACCGGAACATCATTTGAGAATTCACCTACTTGATACGTTCTCCCTAAATAGGTGTATTGATAAGCAACACCCAACACCTCATCTTGATTTAATGGTGATTTCAATGAAATAAATCCTAATTGCGCGTTATAATTGAATTCTTGTTCAGATAATTGTCTCGCATTTTCAACTTTTTCGTAGTGAATGGATTGATTGAATGGTCCGGGAGCTGTCCCGACACCTGTGTTATAAGACTCTAAAGCTGCAACAGCACCAGAAAACCCTCTAATATTTGGATTACTAACCAGCTCGTCATACAAACTGTTTGCCTGGTTATCCGGCAAATCATTTTTAAAGTTTTGTGGATTACCTTCTACATACTCTTCTCTTTCCTCTCCTAAATCGGTAAAAGCAATGATATTTCTCGTGTTTTCTACTTTGTTAACTCTATTCGTCACCCATACCTCAATTTTAGTGATTTGCACTCCTGAAGTTACATAGGGCATGGTCGTCATTGCCGAATCATAATGCTCTCTGTGGTAATAATTTAAGAAGTAGTGTTTATTGGCTTCGTAGTTATCTGCTTTGATTTCGTAATCTTGAACTTGCGCTCCACCAGATACATTGATCTCCTGACGTTTTCCTTTTTCTTGTGCTAAGATGGTGTTCACTGTTAATCTACCCCATCTTAAATCAGATCTGATTCCGAACAAACTTTGAGAACCCTGAATTAAAGTAGTGTTTAGTGGTAAACTTACGTTACCCGCTTCTATTTTTTGGATGATTTCATCTTCGTAACCTGTATATTCAATTTTTACCTGGTTTTGGAAGTTGAAAGTAGCTTCAGTATTTTGAGCAATGGTCAATTTCAATTTATCTCCAATCTGCCCAACAAGGTTTAGGTTAATTCTTTGTTGAAAATCAAATGTGGTTACTCTTCTTTGTTTAATAGGTAAAACTGGATTATCATATTTAGAGATATTTACTCCAAAAGATAACTCAGCCGAACCTTGTGGACGAATGTTAATTTCATCTCCTCCAAAAATTATATCAAAGGCTTCACCTTTCATCTTAAGCGGTGGAATTGGGTTTTTTCCGTGCTCAGCGTTATTGTCTTCATTCACCTTATCAACCCAAGCTTTTTTCTGTGCCTGCTCTCTTTTATAAGCCATGTATTCCTCAAGGGTCATAGCAGTTGGGTAACGGTAACGAATTCCGCCAATTGTTTGATAGATTTCGTACAAGCCAGATTCAGGATTGTAAACCACTTCAGTATTTAAGTTGGTAGGATCTGGAAGACTTAAAGGAGAATCCGTTTTTTGCGTGTAATCGTAATAATCGCTTATCGGATAATGAAGTTTAGTCGTATCATCCTTCTTTTGCGCAAACGCTTGAACGCCTGCTACAACTGAAATTGCTATTAAAACGAGTTTATTCACGAAGGGTTTACAATACTTTTAATGCTTCTTTAATTATTTCTTCAATCGTTTGATCGTCTGTGAGGACTTTATTGATTGCTTTTTCGGCTCTTTTCTTCTCAAAACCAAGCGCCAACAGAGCAGTTAACGCATCATTTTGGTTCGTATTGTTTGAAGCAAAAATATTTTCTGTAGCAAAATCACTTTTTGCCACCTTATCTTTCAGGTCGATTATCACTCGTTGCGCGGTTTTTGCGCCTATTCCTTTTATGGATTGAATAATCGCAACTTCGCCTTGAACAATTGCTGAAGCAATTTCATCAGAAGTCATTGCAGACAACATTAAGATGGCGGTATTCGCCCCGATTCCGGATACAGAGATTAAATGGTTGAACATTTCACGTTCTTTTATAGAATAGAATCCATAAAGGGTGTGAGCATCTTCTCTTACTTGCAGTTGTGTATAAATCTTGATGCTTTCTTCGTTTCCTATTTTAGAAAATGTATTCAAGCTAATTTTCACAAAATACCCAACACCTGCGCACTCAACAATTACGTTTGTTGGTGTTTTTTCAACTAATCTTCCGTTTAAATGTGCTATCATGGTTATTTGTTTTGGGCGTCTACTACGGCGATTTTCACCATATTTAAAATTTCTCTAATAGAACTTCCCAATTGCAATACGTGTATAGATTTGTTCATTCCCACCAAGATTGGACCAATAGCATCAACATCATCTCCCATTTCTTGTAGAAGCTTATAAGCAATATTACCTGAAGCAAGATTAGGAAAAATAAGCGTATTCACGTTTTTGTTATTTAGATCTGAAAAAGGAAACTTCTCGTTCAATAAGTCGTTATTCAAGGCAAAATTCGCTTGAATTTCTCCATCTACAATTAAGTTTGGATAACGTTCTTTAATAATCTTTGCAGCTTTCGCCATTTTAGATGCATCTTCTCCAGAAGCCGACCCAAAATTTGAATAGGAAAGCAAAGCAATTCTTGGATGTATATTTAATCTCCTTACTTTTTTAGCCACCAAGTTGGTAATTTCAGCCAATTCTTCTGCCGTTGGATTCATGTTCACCGTGGTGTCAGCTAAAACCAAAGGTCCCCTTTTAGTATTCATGATATACATTCCTGCAACCTTATCCACTCCTTCTTGCGTTCCAACAACATTTAAAGCAGGCTTAATGACATCTTTGTATCTTCTTGTGATTCCAGAAATCATACAATCAGCCTCACCCATTTCAATCATCATGGATCCGAAATAATTACGCTCACGCATTAATTTCTCGGCCTCAAAATGGGTTACTCCTTTGCGTTGTCTTTTATCAAAAAATACATCCGCGAATTCTTTTCTTTTTGACCTTTGAGATTCATCTTTAGGATCAATAATTTCAACATCATCCAATTCGATTTCGTTCTCCTCCATCAAATTCAGAATCTTCTCTTTTCTTCCGAGTAATACTGGAATAGCATACCCTTCATCAAAAGCCAACTGCGCAGCTTTTAAAATTTTGTAATTATCTGCTTCAGCAAACACTACTCTTTGCGGATTATTGGTTGCTTTAGTTGTTAAAGTATCAACTACTTTATTGTCAAGACCCAATCGTTTTCTGAGCTCCATTTCATAAGCATCCCAATCATCAATCTCAAATTGAGCGACACCTGAATCCATTGCTGCTTTCGCCACAGCAGGAGATACCGTTGTAATTAATCTTGAATCTAAAGGTTTAGGTATTATTTGCTCTCTACCAAAAGAAATATTCTTTTCGTTATAGGCTTCGTTCACTTCTTCAGGAACTGGCTCTTTTGCTAAACCTGCAATTGCATGAACTGCCGCGAGTTTCATTTCCTCATTGATGGTAGTTGCTCTAACATCCAAAGCTCCTCTAAATATGAAAGGAAATCCAAGTACATTGTTCACTTGGTTCGGATTATCTGATCTACCAGTTGCCATGATAATATCTTCTCTAACACCTGTAGCATCAGCATATGAAATTTCAGGCTCTGGATTCGCCAAGGCAAATACGATAGGATTCTTTGGCATTGATTTCACCATTTCTTTAGAAACCAATCCACCTTTAGATAAACCTAAGAACACATCCGCTTTTTTCATTACTTCAGCCAAGGTCAAATCTTTTTTATGAATGGCAAAGAACTTTTTATGTTCATCAATGTCTTTTCTAAGCACTGTTAACAATCCTTTAGAATCATACATATAGATATTCTCCAGCTTAGCGCCCAACGCCAAATAAAGCTTACAACAAGAAAATGCAGCTGCTCCAGCTCCAACAACAACAATCTTTACTTTCTTAATATCCTTCTCAGCCAACTCAAGTGCGTTGATTAACGCGGCAGAAGAAATAATTGCAGTTCCATGTTGATCATCATGCATGATAGGAATGTTTAACTCCTCTTTTAATCTTCTTTCAATTTCAAAAGCTTCTGGTGCCTTGATATCTTCAAGATTGATTCCGCCAAAAGTTGGTGCAATCGCTTTCACTGTTTGAATGAACAATTCAGGGTCTTCGGCATCAACCTCAATATCAAACACATCAATATCTGCGAAAATTTTGAAGAGTAAGCCTTTACCTTCCATTACTGGCTTAGAGGCTTCAGGACCAATATTTCCTAATCCTAAAACGGCTGTACCATTTGAAATAACAGCAACTAAATTACCTTTTGCCGTGTATTTGTAAACATTAGATTTGTCTTCCGCAATTTCTAAACAAGGATCAGCTACGCCAGGGGAATAAGCCAAGGACAAATCTCTTTGAGTACTGTAAGGTTTAGTCGGAATTACTTCTATTTTACCCGGACGACCGTTTGAATGATAGTCGAGGGCGTATTGTTTACGAATTTTTGCCATACAGCTGCGATTAAATTAAGCCGATAAAGATAAAAATTAAAGTCGAATAAATTATTTGATTAAATTTAAACGTTGCTTTTGAGCAAATGAAAAAAACTAAAAAAAATATCGTTGTACTTTCTGGAGCTGGAATCAGTGCAGAGAGTGGCCTAGGAACATTTCGAGATGTTGGCGGATTATGGGATGAATACGATATTAACGAAGTTGCCACTCCAGAAGCTTGGGAAAAAAATCCAGCTCTTGTTCTAGATTTCTATAATAAAAGACGGAAATTGGTAATGGATGCTGCGCCAAATGCTGGGCATATTTGCTTGGCAGAACTTGAAGATTATTACAATGTTCAAATCATTACTCAAAACATAGACAACTTGCACGAAAGAAGCGGGTCTTCTGAAGTTATGCATTTACACGGAGAAATTTTAAAAGCGCAATGCTCAGTAAACGAGTTTGAAGTTTTAGAGATGGACAAATCAGAAATTCAACTCGGAGAATTATCTAGCACGGGACACCAACTTAGGCCTCATGTAGTTTGGTTTGGAGAAGCTGTACCAAAAATGTTTGAAGCAGAGCAAATAGTGAGTGAAGCAGATATATTTATTGTGGTGGGTACTTCTTTAAATGTTTATCCAGCGGCGAATTTAATTTATGCCTGTAAAAAGTCTTGCGAAAAGTTTATCGTTGATTTAAATGACCTATCCAAGGTGAAGTTTAAAAACTTAACTCATTTAAAAGGCAAGGCTTCTGAAAAGCTTCCTGAGTTAGTTCAACAGCTGATACAAGATTCTAAAAAGTAAAAAAGGTTTCCAATAATTTGAAAACCCTTTTCTTAAACTCTAATAACTCAATTAATGTTTTACAACCAACTTCTTGGTTTCTACTAAGTCATTTCCAGAAAATATAGAATAGAAATAAATGCCGTTTTCAACTTCACTTAAGTTAACACTATTCACGTTGTCAATTAAATTTTGTTTCACTACAAGTTTTCCTTCGGTATTGAATATTTGAATAGACATAGTTGATGAATTTAAACCCACCTTGTTTACTATTAACTGATCTGAAACAGGATTAGGATAAACCTCTAAAGACACTGAATTCTTTTCAACACCAACTACAGAATTGATATTGATGTCAACTGAATCAATTGCTGCGTAAGCATTATCCGCGTCTAAAATGTAATATCTTATTGAAGCCGTTCCGCCATCTGAAAAATTAAAAATTGGCTTAAACAAAGTTGAGTCTCCTGCAGAAATAGGTAAATCATAATCTACTGTATCTGTCACACCATCCATTGGGTAACATAAATTATTATCACAAAGTTGATCCAAAAAGCTTGTAGAAGAAGAAAGTATTAATCTTGAAATCTTGAGATTCAGATCACCTCCTGAAACATTCACGCAATGCATTTCCAAGTACTGTCCCCACTCAGTGACTTCTATGTTAATTGTTTGACCATTTTCAGTAACGTCAGGTGAGACATCCTGATGAATATCCACCATTTGCCCGAATGAACTAGCAGCAAACAAACTAGATACAAGGCAAAAAATTAATCTTTTCATATTATTTAGATTTACAAAAAAAGGCCCTGAAAAACAGAGCCTTTTTAAATTTAGTATACTATAAAACTAGTGTCTAACCACTAATTTTTTTGTTTCAACAACTTCAGATCCATTTAGAATTGAGTAGAAATAAATTCCGTTCTTCAATGCATCAACATCAATTTTGTTAATTCCTTCTGAAAGGTTTTTAACGATTACCTTCTCACCAATTAAGTTAAAAAACTCAACCGTTAGTTTTGCATCATTTGTTCCATTCAATTGAATTGTAAATTGATCGTTTGCAGGATTTGGATAGGCACTTAAAGTAATATCCAGGTCTTCGAATCCAACAGATGAGTTAATATTTACATCAACAGAATCGATAATATCATCTCCGTTGTCCGCGTCTAAAACGTAATATCTAATTGAAGCTGTTCCGCCATCTGAGAAATTAAAGATAGGCTTCATTAAAGACGAATCACCAGCTGCAACAGTAGCAGGACTAGGAGATGTCCAATCATTTCCAGAAGTTCCGTAACATAAGTTATTGTCACAGAATTGATCCGTAAATGTTGTAGAAGAACTCATAATTACTCTTCTGAACTTATAATTTGCTGAAACACCAGAAGTATTTAAGCAATGCATTTTTAATTCATATCCATAAACATCAACATCTATGTTAATCGTTTGTCCGTTTTGAACAACTGCTGGGTCTGAATCTTTATGTATAACAACTTGTGAGAAAGTGACTCCACCTACCAACAAGCTTAATAATAAAAGGTATGTTTTTTTCATATTACGTTGTTTTGAATTATTACTTCTCTCAAATATAAACAATTATCATGCTAAAATCCACCATAATTTAAATCTATCTGAAAATGACCATTTTTAGGATTCCAATTTTACAGAAAGTACATTCTTCTTTTGTGGCATAGAATTTCTTAAGTTTGTGTTGCTATATATGTATAGAGCAAAAAGAAATAAATCTTAAACAATAATTATGAAAAAAGTATTACTATCTGCTGGAGCATTTGCCATTTGCATGGCTGCTGGAGCACAGACTTACTTCTCTGAAGATTTTTCTGGAGGGACTTTAGGACAGTTCACTTCAGTTGATAATGACGGAGACGGAAACGAATGGACTGCTGCTGATGTTACGGGAAGCATTAACACAACAGACAACTCAGCAATTTCAAATTCATGGACGAGTGGTTCAGGTGCCTTAACTCCTGACAACTTATTAGTTTCATCTGCAATTGATTTAACAACTGCATCTGGAACAATCAACTTATTATACAAAGTTGGTAACGTTGAGACTACTAACAACTGGTGGGAAGAGTATTATGACGTAATTGTAACTACATCAAATGTTACAGGAACGATTACAAGTACTACACCAGAATATGGAGAAACATTGCCTTCTGGTGGAGCTATGTTAGACAGAAGTGTTGATTTGAGTGCTTATGCTGGTTCAACAGTATATGTAACATTCAGACACTATAACTGTACTGATGAGAACTTCTTAGTTTTAGATGACGTTGTAGTTAAAACTTTATTGCCGGATGATGCAGCAGTTACTGCATTAAACGTTGCTCCTATTGTTCAAGCTGGAAACGTAGATGTAATGGGAACAGTAACTAACGAAGGTTCAAACACAATCACATCATTTGATGTGACTTGGGATGATGGAACTGGACCTTATACTGATTCTTATACACAAACTTTAGCACCTGGTGCTTCATATAACTTTACTCACGGAACACAATTGGCTGCTTCTGTAGGTACTGCGTATAACTTAGATGTTTGTGTTGTTTTAACTGGAGACGGTGACAACGCTAACGATTGTATGTCTACAAGTGTAGGTGTTGTTTCTTCTATTCCAACAAAAAATACTGTTGGTGAAGAAAAAACTGGTACTTGGTGTGGATGGTGTCCTAGAGGAGCTGTTGCTATGGAGGACATGGAAGCTACTTCTACTTTTATCGGAATTGCTGTTCACAATGGTGACCCAATGGTTGTTTCTGCTTACGATTCTAATATTGGTACTTATGTTCCTGGTGGATATCCTGGAGCTGGTGTTGATAGAGTTGAAACTGGAGACCCAACTGAATTCCCCACAATGCACGCGGCAAGAATCAATGAGATTGCGCCTGGTAACGTATCAGTAACTGCTGTTCAAAACGGTAACATGATGGACGTTACAGTTACTGCTGATTGGGTAATGACTGCAACTGGTGTTAACTACAGATTAGGAGCTATCATCACTGAAGATAACGTAACTGGAACAGCTGCTGGATATGCACAAGTAAACTACTATGATGGTGGTGGAGCTGGTGCTTTAAATGGAGCTGGACATGACTGGACAACTGCTGGTGACCCAGTACCTGCTTCAGAAATGGAATACGATCACGTAGCAAGAGCATTAGGTGATAACCAAATTATCGGAGCAACAGCATCTGCAGTTTCTTCTATTACTGATGGTGGATCTACTTCTTATACTTACTCAATCGCTATCGGTTCTGAGTGGGAATTAGGAAACTGTCACTTCATTGGAATTCTTTCTGATGCAAATACAGGAGAGATTTTAAACGCAGCTTCTACTTCAACTTTCACTGGAAACATTGGAATTAACGAAGTTGAGGCAAACAGCTCAATGTCTGTTTATCCTAACCCATCTTCTGATTTAACAAACATCAGAATTGAGTTAAAAGAAAACGCTGACGTAAATATCGATATCGTTAACACATTAGGTCAAGTAGTTTACACGAAGTCGTCAAATAACGTTGCTGCTGGTGAGTACTATTACCAAGTTGACGTAGCTGATTTTGCTGCTGGTATCTACACTGTTAGAGCTACAGTAAACGGTCAAGTGACTACTTCAAAATTATCTGTAAAGTAATTGAGATAAACTTTGAATAAATATTCCTTTAATTAGGATCAATAACCCCGAGCGAAAGCTTGGGGTTATTTTTTTGTGGGAATTCAATAACTCCTTTCTATTTCTTTCTTTATATAAGCCTCAGGTAGATAAATCGTAAAATAGGATTCCAATGATTGGGAATGAAATACATTTCATCAAGAATTAAATTGCATTATCTTTACTGTATGACCACTTTTGGTCTGCTTTTTGTATTTAGGATAAGAAATTTAAATCATGAAAAAAATATTATTAATTCTCCCAATCGCAGCATTAGCGATATTCTCATTTAACACGAATGATGACGACCAATCAAAAGGAAAAAAGGTTCCTTCAGTAAACATTAAAGACATGGCCGGAAACGCCATTAATACAGCTGAAGTGAGCAATGATGGAAATCCGATTGTTTTATCATTTTGGGCAACTTGGTGTAAACCTTGCAAGCAAGAGTTGAATACAATTGCTGAAGAATATGAAGATTGGCAAGATGAGACGGGGGTGAAATTGGTTGCAGTTTCTGTGGATGATCAAAAAACTACAAAAATGGTTGAACCTTACGTGAATTCTACAGGATGGGAATATGATATTTGGATGGACGTAAATGGTGATTTTAAAAGAGCATTAGGAGTGAATTTTGTTCCTCACACTTTTTTAATTGATGGAGAAGGAACAATTGTTTATACTCACAACAACTACGTACCAGGTGACGAAGAAGAATTATACGATCATATTTTAGAAGTAGCTAAAAAGTAATCCCTCAAAATCCAAATCCTACCAAACTAGTCTTTCTATGAAGAAATTAATTCTTCCTTTACTGCTTTTGAGTACCTGCTCATTTGGGCAAGTTTTATTACCAGCAGTTAGTGGTAACATTGAAACAACCTTTCAGTACTTAAATGCTGACACTTTAATTGGGGCACAACAACCTGCAGAAAAAACGGTATTGAATTCTTATGCCTTAGTAAATTACAGCTACAAAGGATTCAAAGCAGGTATGCGTTTAGAGTCATACTTACCGCATGTTCTAGGATATCCTGATCGTTTTTCAGGAACAGGATTAGGGTACAGATATGCTGGATACAAGCACGAAAAAGCTGAATTCACGGTTGGAAATTTTTACGAGCAGTTTGGATCAGGAATGATTTTTAGATCTTATGAGCAACGTCAACTAGGTATTGACAACGCTATGGATGGTCTAAATTTAAAATTAACCCCTACTCCAGGATTAATCATCAAAGCGGTGTATGGTAGAATGCGTTATAACTTTGACAGCAGAGTTGAAAATTCAGCTGGATTAGTGAGAGGTGTTGATGCAGAAATAGACTTCAGTTCTTTTTACGGCTTACTTGATTCATCCAAGTTTAAATTAAGTGTTGGGGCCAGCTTTGTAAGTAAGTATCAAAACGTCACTAATCCACAATACAACATGCCAAAGAACGTTGGCTCGTATGGAGGTAGAGTGGATATGAAATATGGCCGATTCTTTTTAAGCACAGAACATATTATCAAAGAAAATGATCCATCTTTTGATAATTCATACATCTTCAATAAAGGACATGCTACATTAATCGACTTTGGATACAGTCAAAAAGGCCTAGGTATTATTCTACAAGCAAAGTCAATCGACAACATGAGTTACCGAGTAGATCCGAATGCAGCATTAACTGATTTACAAATTAATTTCTTGCCAGCCTTAACCAAGTCACACACGTACAATCTTGCTGCAACATTATATCCTTATGCAACACAACCTGTTGGAGAAGTTGCTTTTCAAGCTGATGTATTTTACAAGATTCCGAAAAAATCTAAATTAGGAGGTAAATACGGTACACAGATTAACGTCAACTTTGCGGTGGCGTATTCTCCAAATAGAAGTACAGATGGTATCAACTTGGCTGACTCATCAAGAGTCGTTTACAAAACAGGTTTATTTGACGCTAGTGACAGCCTTTATTACAGAGATTTCAACGTTGAAATTAAACGTAAGTTGAACAAGAAATGGAAACTTGGAGTCAAATACTTCCATTTTGATTTTAATAATGATGTGAATGTTGTATCTAAAGATGCTAAGGGAATTATTAGTTCACATATTGGTGTTATTGATGTTCAATATAAAATCAGCAGAAAGCATTCAATTAGAGGAGAGTTTCAGGGCTTATGGACTAAGAAAGATAAAGGTAACTGGGCAACAGCATTAATTGAGTATAGCATTTCACCTAAGTTCTTTTTTGCCGTTATGGATCAATGGAATTACGGAAACCCTGTTGAAGGTCAACGATTGCATTATTTGATTGGATCTGCAGGATACATCATGGGAGCAAGTAGAATTATGGTGACTTACGGTAAACAAAGAGAAGGAATATTTTGTATTGGAGGAATTTGTAGACCGGTTCCGGCAACAAATGGATTAACCGTAACCTTTACTTCTAGTTTCTAAAATTTAGATTATGAAAAGAATTATAATAATAGCTTTAGTTGGACTTTTTGGATTATTTCAATTGGCCTGCGACAAAGTTGAAAATCCGATTAAGCCAGCCGTTTTGTTGGATACGACTATTTTCCCTGGTAACTGGGAAGCAGATTATCCAGAAATTACTTGGTCGCCAAATACCAATGTGAATCGTAATATCATGTTAGAGGATTACACAGGTCACAAGTGTCCTAATTGTCCTGAAGCGGCAACAGAAGCTTCAAATATTGAAGCGGCTAACCCTGGAAGAGTTTTTGTTTCTTCTATTCATGCTGGACCAGGAGGTTTATCTTCATTTCAAGAAACCGCAGTTGATTGTGGAACCACAAACAATCCCTATGACAAATACTGTACTGAGTTTTTTAATGACGCTAGTATGGCATATGGGGCTGAATTTCAAGCGGGATTTGGTTTCTTTGGGAATCCTCAGGGGAACATCAACAGAGTTGCTCCTGACGGAGAAGATATGTTTACATTGTACAACCAATGGAGTACAAGAGTTGCAAATCAAATAGCAGACAATGATTTAAAAATCAATATCCAGGCGCAATCAAACTATTACCCTTCTACTAATGGATTCTTTCTTCATACAGAAACAGAAGTATTAGAAGATTTAACAAGCGAATACAACTTTGTTGTGGCTTTAATTGAAAATGACATAGTTGATTGGCAAGATGTGAACGGAACGCCAGATTCGTTATATCATCATCACAATACCTTTAGAGGGTGTATTGATGACTTGCCATGGGGAAGAACAATTTCTGGTGGAACAGAAGCCAATAACAAGACTTATTTAGATTATACTTATAAGCTTCCGGCGGGACAAACGAATGATGAATTTCATCTATTAATTTACGTTTACGACTTAGCTACTTATGAAGTAATGCAAGTTATCAAACACGAATTCTAAATAAAGCAAAGCATTTAATAAAAGGCGATCATTTAATGGTCGCCTTTTTTTGTGGGTCGAATAAAATTCCTTAACTTATAGGAAATAAACCGAAGGAAAATCCGTCTACTATAATATACCTTGAACGATTAACATTTTATTTGTTAATAAGTTCATCTCTTATTAACAATCGTTAGTCGACTAAAAAGGTATATTTATGGAACTATTTTGAAACCGAAACATATGTTAGAATTGTGCAAAGAAATACTGACGAAAGTTAGTTTCGACAAACTATTATTTCAGAAAGAACTTAAGAAAGCACTTACGTGGTTGAAGTCAGATGAAATTGATGGTTTTCAGGAATGGTGTATCTCTAAATTCGGAGGTGTCTATCCTGACGTATTAAAAATAGCTTTTAAAAAAGCTTAAGTAGTAATTTATAAAATAATATTGAAAGCCTTTCTGATTGTTCAGGAAGGCTTTTTTATTCCTTTAAGAATTTGATGTTTCTTTTTAGGCCCTCAAACTTTGTTCTTTTTACCGCTGAATTTTTGAACAAGGTGTTAAAAGTTTCTTTCGTCAGTTCGTTCCAATCTGTTTCTCCTAACTCAGGATGTGGTGTAAAAGCCGGATTATTATGTGCAATTGAAAACCTGTTCCATGGGCAAACATCTTGGCAGATATCACAACCAAACATCCAACCTTCAGTTTGATCTATAAATTTTTCTGGAATAATTTCGTCTTTCAATTCAATGGTCAAATACGAAATGCATTTAGAGCCATCTACCAACTGCGGCTGAACAATAGCTTCTGTAGGGCAGGCGTCTAGGCATTTTGTGCAAGAGCCACAATGATCCAAAGCAGGTAAGTCATATTCTAATTCTAAATCTATAAATATTTCACCTATGAAAAAGAAGGAACCTTTTTTGGTTGATATTAAGTTGGCGTTTTTACCTATCCAGCCTAAGCCGGATCGTTCAGCCCAAGCTTTATCTAAAACTGGAGCCGAATCTGTGAAACATCTTGCATTAACTTCACCAACCTCTTCTTTAATGATCTCTATGAGTTCGTTTAAGCTTTTTCTAATTACTTGATGGTAATCATTTCCATAGGCATATTTAGAAAGCTTTAGCTCTTTGTCTTTGAATAAATCTTCTTCTGGATAATAGTTAACCAAAACAGATATAACAGATTTGGCATCATCCACCAACAAGGCAGGATTTAATCGTTTATCGAAATGATTGGCCATATACGCCATCTTTCCATTGTAATTTTTATCCAACCAGTTTTCTAGATGTTTTGCTTCTTCTTCTAAAAAAGTAACTTTTGAAATCCCACATGACAAAAACCCCAGACGATCAGCATGAGATTTAATAAAAGCAGATAACTCCTGCTTATTCATTGAACAATCCTCCTTGAAAAAAACCTAAATCTCTTCCTAAATGTTTGAACGCTTTTTCGGTGACTTTTCTACCCCGTGGAGTTCTCATGATGTAACCTTCTTTAATCAAATAAGGTTCATAAACCTCTTCAATAGTTCCGGCATTTTCTCCTACTGCTGTTGCGATTGTTGTTAAGCCAACAGGACCACCACTGAATTTATCTATTATGACAGATAAGATTTTATTATCCATCTCGTCTAAGCCATTTTGATCTACATTTAATGCTTCTAAAGCAATTTTAGCAATTTCTACATCAATGGTTCCGTTCCCTTTTATTTGAGCAAAGTCTCTCACCCTCCTTAGCAATGCATTTGCTATTCTTGGTGTTCCTCTAGATCTTCTTGCTATTTCAATTGCAGCATTTTCAATAATCTCAACTTTCAAAATTCCTGCAGCCCTTGTAATGATGCCTGAAAGAATTTCAATGTCGTAGTATTCTAATCTACTATTTATACCAAAACGAGCTCTTAGGGGTGATGTAAGGAGGCCAGAACGCGTTGTTGCACCAATTAAGGTAAATGGGTTCAAATTAATTTGAACTGTTCTCGCTGATGGACCAGAATCAATCATGATGTCTATCATAAAATCTTCCATTGCAGAATACAAGTACTCTTCTATAACAGGAGACAGACGGTGGATTTCATCTATGAAGAGAACATCTCCTTCTTCTAGGTTGGTCAATAACCCTGCTAAATCGCCAGGCTTATCTAAAACCGGCCCCGTTGTGATTTTAATTCCAACGCCTAATTCATTGGCTAAGATGTTAGCTAAAGTGGTTTTACCTAGCCCAGGAGGTCCGTGCAATAAAACATGGTCTAAAGATTCATCCCGTTGCTTTGCGGCCTGCACGAATACTTCAAGATTATCAATGACTTTTTGCTGCCCAGCAAAATCATCAAACATCTTAGGCCTTAAAACCTTATCAATCTCTTCTTGTTTTGAGAAGTCATTGTCTTCTCTAAAATCAAATGAATCTAATTCTTCCATTGTGAATTCAAATATACAGCTTTCGAAGATTGGAAATTAGCTGAAATTAAAAAACCCATCCACAAAATGCGAATGGGTTCCAAATTCATTTATCTATTCTAGGCTTCTGGAGGTAAAATAGGGTGAGATATAATAATCTCAACGGTAGATTCAGATTTTAACAAATGATCTAATCCCAAATATTTAGCATCCAATTCAAACCTAGATTTCAAAAGGCCTGAATACCATTTATTATACAAGTACCTCAAATTAGCCTCAGCTCTTGTTTCAACTTCATGGTTACCATGAGTCAACGTTACATCAGCTTCAAAAGCTTTTGGTTCGTGATATGTATTGGGAATATACCCTAAGTTATAATTACTATGAATGGATATCGTTTGGTTAGGTAACTTCCACGAACTTACTGCGCTTGAAGATTCAAGTGTAGACGGGTCGAGAAAATATTTTGCGTTCGCTTCTTCTTCGTCTAGATATACAATTAGATCAGAAGAGTAGAAGGATATAGATGAGTCTTCACTCTGAAGATTTAGATAAACTTTACCGTTTATTGTTTTTGAAATATCCACTGCTTGAGCGGAAGCATTTCAAGCAAATCCGAAAATCAATGTTGTAGTTAATACTAGTGTTTGTAATATGTATCGTTGTGTTTTCATATATATAGTATACAAAAAATAAAGCGCAAATGCAAGCAATTAAAGCAAAAATCCCGTCTTGGCTGAGCCGAGACGGGATTTTACATATTTTGATTGAGGATTAATGATCCTCTTCTTCTCCTTCTTTTAGTGGAACATTTTGAGGACAGTAGTCTTCTTCCATTCCAGGCTTAGAGTAATCATAAGGCCATCTGTGTACCGTTGGAATTTCTCCTGGCCAGTTACCGTGCACATGTTCAACCGGAGTTGTCCATTCAAGCGTATTACCTTTCCAAGGGTTTTGAGGTGCAACTTGACCTCTTCTTGTACTGTAGAAGAAGTTAAAGATGAAAATCACCTGTGCAATTGCTCCAATTATCGCGAAGATTGAAATGATTTCGTTAAGATCTAAGATCATTTCATATTGGTTAGAATCAAACGACTCATAAACTGAGTAGTCATAATATCTTCTTGGTGCTCCTCCAATTCCAACAAAGTGCATTGGGAAGAATACTCCGTAAGCCGAAACTAAGGTTAACCAAAAGTGAACCATACCTAATTTAGAGTTCATCATTCTACCATACATTTTCGGGAACCAATGATATACACCGGCGAACATTCCGAAAATAGCAGATAATCCCATTACCACGTGGAAGTGAGCCACTACGAAGTATGTATCGTGAACAGCAATATCTAACGCTGAATCGGCAAGAATAATACCTGTAATACCACCAGTAATAAATGATGATACTAGACCAACAGAGAATAACATTGCTGGCGTGTATTTGATATTACCTTTCCAAAGTGTAGTGATGTAGTTAAATACTTTTACCGCTGAAGGAATCGCAATTAACAATGTTGTAAATACGAATACACCTCCTAAGAACGGGTTCATTCCTGTAATAAACATATGGTGACCCCATACGATAAATGATAAGAATGCAATTGCTAAGATTGATAAGATCATTGCTTTGTATCCGAAAATTGGTTTTCTTGAGTTCGTGGATACGATTTCAGAAGTTAAACCTAAAGCCGGAAGTAATACGATATATACCTCAGGGTGTCCTAAGAACCAGAATAAGTGCTCAAACAAAATTGGTGATCCACCAGACTGCTCAAGAATTTCAGAACCAACGATTGTATCATTCACATAGAATGAAGTACCCATTGTTCTATCCATTAACATCAATACCACCGCAGATACAAGTACAGGGAAAGATAAAACACCGATTACAGCTGTAATAAAGAACGCCCAAATAGTTAATGGCATTCTCGTCATTTTCATTCCTTTAGTTCTTAAGTTTAATACCGTTACGATATAGTTCAAAGATCCTAGTAATGAAGATGCGATAAAGACTGTCATTGAAGTTAACCAAAGCGTCATACCTAATCCAGAACTTGGTGTAGCTTCTTCATAAATAGACAATGGAGGATAAATAGTCCAACCACCTCCAGCAGGTCCAGTCTCAATGAATAATGAATAAAGCATTAATACAGAAGAGATAAAGAATAACCAGTAAGAGATCATGTTCAGTAAACCTGAAGCCATATCTCTAGCTCCTAACTGCAATGGAATTAGCAAGTTTGAGAACGTACCAGAAAGTCCACCTGTCAATACAAAGAATACCATGATTGTACCGTGAATGGTTACTAAACCGAGATACATACCTCTATCTAGTACTCCATCTGGTGCCCATGTGTCACCTAAAAAGAACGAAAGTGCACTGTTAGATTCACCTGGCCAACCTAATTGGATTCTGAATAATACCGATAATAATACGGCTACCACAGCCATAACTATAGCTGTAACCAAGAATTGCTTTCCAATCATTTTATGATCTTGACTGAAAATATACTTTGTAATAAAGCTTTCTTTGTGGTGATGTCCGTGATCGTGAGCTGCTGCTGCTGACATAATTTATTCTTTAATTTTATCTAATTCTTTTAATTCAATTCTCTTAATTCTGAGCTACTTCCTCTCCCTCAGTTTCCTCTTCTTCTTCATCTCCTCCTACTACCATTTTGGCAGCTCCTTCTTTCCAAGCTTCAAACTCATCTGCTGAACCTACCCATACTGGCATATTCATTTGTGAGTGAGATTTTCCACAAATCTTATTACATAATAAGATGTAGTTGAAATTTTTGTTTCCAGTTTTCTCTCTCATTTCTTCTGTTGTGAAGATAGGCTTGAACTTTAATTTAGTTCTCATACCAGGAACACAGTTCATTTGTGCTCTAAAGTGAGGGAAATAAGCTGAGTGAATTACATCTTGAGAACGGAAAATAAACTCATACTCTTGATCTTTGATTAAGAACAACATTGTTTTCGCTGTATAATCATCATTCGCCATGGTGTAAACAGAATCACCCATTGCGCCAGCCATTGTTATGATACGCTCTTTGATACGACCCATCTTTTCAATTTCAGCTTGATACTTGATTTCATTAGCAGCCGACAAAATTCCTCTGCTTGAATCAACATCATTTAACTTATCTTGATTTGATTTGATCAATTCATCAATTTCTACGATTCTACCATCAATGTATTCTTGAGTGATTACACCAAGTGGATTATCACCGTTTACTAATTTGTAATCAGCATAACCTAACTTGTTATCTTCTCCTGAATATCTTGCTGTAAAGTCAAATTGCTTTGCATATATCTCAACAACAACAGCATCATCAGAAGCCTCACCAGTAATTTTTACCCAAGTAATCAATCCGAAAGTGATAATGAAAGCTAAGGCTACTGCTGGTACAATAGTCCAAACTAACTCAAGCTTGTTATCATGAGGAAAGTAATAGGCTTTTCTATCCGGGTGGTAAGAGTATTTATAAGCAAAATAGAACAACAAAAAGTTTGTTGAAAAGTATACTGCGAATACAATCACCCAGTTCAAGGTAAATAAGTTATCTACAGAAACACCGTGTTCAGAAGCTGCTTCTGGCAACATTCCGTTTCCATACTTATATAACATGTAAATCAACGATCCGAAAAAGAAAGCCAAGAACACAAGCATTAAACCTGCGTTGATGTTGTTTGTTTTAAGGTCGATATCTTCTTCTTTGTGCCCTTTTAGCTTAGAAGAAAGTTCGTACACACGCATTAACTGAGCTACAGCGATTACAGCTAAAACGATTACGACTAGTACAATTAATTTCATTCCCATTTTAAAATCTTTTTACTCTACAATCAATTAAATCTCGTGGTGTTTACTTTCATCTAAGTATGGATGATTCTTTGGCATTAATGGTGCCTTTGTTAATGTATTCAATACAATGTATGTGAATACAGCAGCAAATGTTAAGAATAATCCAATTTCAATTAGACCTATGCTTCCGTGCTCTCCCATAGTTCCAGGAGTAACTAACATGTAAACATCCGCCCAGTGACCTACAATAATCACTAAACAAACGAACATTAATATTCCTGGATTTCTTTTAGCTTCTCTTGACATCAAAATCAACATTGGAATTGTAAAGTTGATGATGAACATCCCCCAGAAAATAACTGGGTATTCTTCAATTCTGAAGACATAGTAAATTACCTCTTCTGGAATATCAGCATACCAATAAAGCATGAACTGAGAGAAGAATAAATAAGACCATAAGAAAGATGTTGCGAAGATCCATTTACCTACATCATGGATGTGTGAATCATTTACTTTTTGTAAGTATCCATTTTTCTTCAAGTAAATCAATACTAACATGATTGTAGTCATTGAAGTACACCACATACCACCGAATGTATACCATCCGAATAATGTAGAGAACCAGTGAGGATCTACAGACATTAACCAGTGCCAAGATGAAGTTGAAGACATGTATCCGAATAACACTAAGAACAAAGCTCCTTTAGAGAAGTTCTTCATGTGGATAGCTGTTCCTCCTTCAATATCTTCTTGTAATGATCTTTTTCTAAACCCTCTGTAGAATAAAATGTAAACCGTAAAATAAACCACAGTTGCAATCCAGAAAAAAGTCTGCGTTAAGAAAGGTGCTTTATTGGCAATCATTTTATCGTGTGCTACGATTTCAGAATCCATCCATTGGTAAATGTGACCAACGTGATGTCCGTGAGCTCCTTCTACATAACCACCGCTCATTGCAGAGATAACAAGAAAAACAGCTGCCAAAATTCCAATTCCGACAATAACATAAGATGCTACACCTTCTACAATTCTTTTAATGGCAACAGACCAACCTGTTTCAGTAGCATATTGTAATGCCAAGAAGAAAAGTGCTCCTAACGCAATTGCAAAAAAGAAGAACCCGTCAATTAAAAAATTTGAAAGTAATCTCGTTTGAAATTGTTCTGAACCACTGTTGGTGATAGCTCCAATAATGAACAATATTAAACCAACCCCACAGGTTGCTATTATTGTTCTTTTCGCTTTTGATGAAATTTGATATTCCATGTAATTATCTTTTCTTAATTAAATCTAATTCTAATGTTCTGGGTTATGATCTGCCGGCTCAACTTGTAATTCTTCAACTGGCAATTCAATAACTTCTTCTAAGTTCAACTCAGCTCCGTTAGGCATCAAAGCTTCAGCTGCAGGGTCTTTACCTTGTAACTTTTGAACATAGTATACTACTTTCCATCTTTCTTCTTTGTTCAATTGAGATGCATGCGATCCCATAGCTCCTTTACCATAAGTAATAGAGTAGAAGATTTGTCCAGCAGGAAGATCTTTTAATGGACCGCTGTATGCTCCTGGTGCAGGGAATTTCTCCGTCAAAGGAACGGCACCGTCACCATTTCCTTCAGCTCCGTGGCAATGCACACAAAAACGTCCAAATAAAACTTCACCTTCAGCTAGAACATCTTCAGAAAAAGGAATCGGGTTAACATCAGCAGCTGCGTTAGAATAACCAGCTGAATCTTGTTTTACACCAAATAATCCGTGTGTTCTATCCGCTCCAACTGGCGCACCATGTTGGTAAGGCATCATCACATTAGCGGCATCTCCATTTCCTACATAAGGAATGGTTCCGTTAGGTGGAACAAAAGAAAATTTCTCTTCAATAATATCTGCTGCGTTTTGATCATAAACACCTCTCACTTCACCGTAATCTACGTATGCTTCTGCAGCCGGAGAACGGTACATGTCAGGCATGTATTCTAAACCAGGAGAATTTGAATCACCAACACAAGAAGCTAAACCTCCAGCTAGTAATGCGATTCCAAAATATTTTATATTCATCAATTTCATCTTCGTGAAGTATTATTTAATCACTACGTAATCTTTCTCTTCGATTTCTACAATTGCTGTTTGCTTAATTTTAGCATGCAAATCTTCAGATGTCATTCCGTGGTTATCAGAAAGTCTGATTTCCATTGTAAATCTATCGTCTGTATTTCTTGCGTATGGATTATCAGCAGGCATTCCAGGTAATGTCTTATTTCTTAACAAGTAAGTAATCGACATACCGTGAGCAGCAAATAAAACCGTAAACTCAAACGAAATTGGAACAAAAGCAGGATAGTTTTGTAACAAGTTAAAGTTTGGTTTACCACCGATATTCATTGGCCAATCCTGAATCATAATAAATCTGAATCCGATTACTGCCAACATTAATCCTGTTACTGCGAACATCATTGCCACAATTCCAAGACGCGTTTGTTTCACTCCAATCACTGGATCAATTCCGTGAATAGGGAACGGCGAAAAAACATCAGTGATGTGCACACCGTCAGCTACTAATTTCTTAGCGCTTTCTAAGCACGTGTGATCATCATCATAAGTAGCGTATATTACTCTATCTGCCATCTGATTTTTATTTAATTATTTTCTAGCTTACTCTTCTTCTGACTTCGATTCGTCAGCAGCTTCAGAGCTTGCATCATTGTTTTCGTTAGTATCTTCTTTCGCCGGAGCTTCTTCTACTGCTGGTGCAGCATGAGCATCTCCTCCACCGTGATCATCATGACCATGGTCTGAAGTATCATTTTTATATGATTCTCCTGAAATTTTCAAAATTGTTTTCAACTCAGACATTGCTAATACTGGGAAGTATCTTGCGAATGCTAAATAGAATGCGAAGAAAATTCCGATTGTTCCAATAAAGACACCTATATCTGTCCAAGTTGGGTAGAACATACTCCAAGATGATGGTAAATAATCTTGGTGAATTGATGTTACGATAATTACGAAACGCTCAAACCACATACCGATATTTACAACAATCGAAATGAAGAATGTGAACAATAAACTTCTTCTTAATTTCTTAAACCACATTAGCTGTGGAGAGATTACGTTACACGTCATCATTGAAGCATAAGCCCACCAGTATGGTCCTGTTGCTCTGTTGATGAATGCATAAGATTCATATTCTACACCAGAATACCAAGAGATGAAAAGCTCAGTTAAGTAAGCTACCCCTACAATTGAACCTGTAACCATGATTACAATGTTCATGTACTCTACGTGTTTCGTGTGGATGTAAGCCTCAAGCTTCATACCTTTTCTTAAGATCAACAATAGCGTTTGTACCATTGCGAATCCAGAGAATACTGCACCTGCTACGAAGTAAGGAGGGAAAATTGTTGTATGCCATCCTGGAATTACTGAAGTTGCGAAGTCAAAAGATACAATTGAGTGTACTGAGAATACAAGTGGTGTTGCCAATCCTGCTAATACCAATGAAACTAATTCAAATCTGTTCCAATGCTTAGCTCTACCTGACCATCCAAAAGAAAGGATTCCGTACATTTTCTTAGAAACAGCTCCTTTAGCTCTATCTCTAATTGTAGCGAAATCAGGAATTAATCCAATGTACCAGAAAATTACTGATACTGTTAAATAAGTTGAGATTGCGAATACGTCCCAAAGAAGTGGAGAGTTAAAGTTCACCCAAAGTGATCCGAATTGATTTGGAATTGGCATTACCCAGTATCCAACCCATAAACGACCCATGTGAATTAATGGGAACAATCCAGCCATAAATACGGCGAAGATTGTCATTGCTTCAGCAGAACGGTTAATCGCCATTCTCCATCTTTGTCTAAATAATAATAGTACCGCGGAGATTAGAGTACCGGCGTGACCAATACCTACCCACCAAACGAAGTTGGTAATATCCCAAGCCCATTCAACGGTCTTGTTCAATCCCCAAGTTCCAATACCAGTTCCTAAAAGGTAAAGGATACAACCGATTCCGTATAACCCAACTAAAAGGGAAATACCAAACATGATGTACCAGGCTCTTGGAGCTTTTCCTTCAATAGGTCTACACACATCCTCAGTGATATCACTGTAGGTTTTGTGACCTAATATTAACGGTTCTCTAATCGCAGCTTCCTTATGCATTCTTGCTTAGTTTAGTTTTATCTCAATTATTTCAGTTCCACCAAGTGGAAATTTTCATTTTTAATGTGCTCCGTGATCGTTAGATTCTTCGTGCTCTTCTCCACCTTCTTCGTGATGTTCACCACCACCGTGGTGTGCTTTATCAACGATAGCTTGTAAAGCTTCATTCTCCTCGTTTCTTACTTTCACTTTGTACCAGATATTTGGCTTCACACCAATCTCTTCTAATGCTTGATAAGCTCTATCTTCTTCAGATGATTTTCTCACTGCTGAGTTCACATCATTCCAATCTCCAACTGTAATTGCGTTAGTAGGACAAACATCAGCACAAGCAGTAACTACGTCACCATCTTTTACCATTCTGTCTTCTTTCTTAGCAACTAATTTTCCTGACTGGATTCTTTGAACACACATAGAGCATTTTTCCATTACTCCTCTTGTTCTAACAACTACGTCAGGATTCAATACCATTCTTCCTAAGTCATCTTGTGCAGGATTCACCTCTACAAATTTTCTATAAGATGGGTAATTGAACCAGTTAAATCTTCTTACTTTATAAGGACAGTTGTTTCCGCAATATCTCGTACCGATACATCTGTTATAAGCCATTTGATTCAGCCCCTCGTTAGAGTGAGTTGTTGCCGCAACTGGACAAACTGTTTCACATGGAGCGTGATTACAGTGGTGACACATCATTGGCATGTGAACCACTTTCGGGTTAGCAGCTGGAGTTTTTAAAGCTCCAAATCCACCTTCAGCGAAACCTTCTTCATCTCTTGTACCAACAGCTGGCTCAATATCTGAAGCATAGTAACGGTCAATTCTTAACCAGTGCATTTCTCTACCTCTTCTAATCTCGTCTTTTCCAACAACTGGAACGTTGTTTTCAGATTGACAAGCTACAAGACAAGATCCACATCCGATACAAGAACTTAAATCAATTGTCATTCCCCATCTGTGCCCTACGTGCTCAACTGGGTGCTCTTCCCATAAATCGAACTCAGAAACTGGTTTCTCTTCATGATCCCAACCAACGTGTAAAGTATGTTGGTGGTTATAAGCTCCTTTATCTCCAGCTTGGTAGATACCTAACGTAGTTTCTTTTACGATAGAGTTTCTAGCCATTACTGTGCTGTGCGTTTGCGTACACGCTAGGTTATATGTTTCAGATGTTTTTGATACCGCGGCATCATAAACATCAAAATCACCATTTTGAACTAATACGAAAGCGTTCTTACCAATTGAATCAGTAGTTGCTTCTCCGTAATATCCTGTTTGGTGATATGCTGATTTTCCAATTTTTTCTCCATTTGCACCTCTTCCGTATCCTAATGCGATACCGATAGTACCAGGCATTTGACCAGCTTGAGGGTAAGCAGGAAGTTCGATTGTTTTGTCTCCGACAACTACCTTAACGACAGTTGAAGGCGTTTCTTGACCCAATCCAGTTTCACAACCTAATTTTGCCATGTCTTCGTAAGACATAGTTACGTAGTTGTCCCAAGTTACTTTAGTTACCGTATCCGGCATTTCTTGTAACCAAGGGTTAGCAGCCTGTGATCCGTTTCCGATACCAGCTTTTTGGTAAGTAGCAATTTCATAAGCACCTGGAGCAATGCTTCCGATATCTTTTCCTGCTTTACCTAAACTTCCAGCAAATGAAACTGCCGAAGCAGCAGGTGTTCCTTCATCAGACCCACAAGATTGGTGCACCATTGCGTTCCAATAAGAATTGAAAGTAAGATGCTCTGTTTGTGCAGGGAATCCATATTGCTCCCAAAGTCCCTTAACATAGTCATGCCATGTTGTACTGTCTTTTCCAGAATGCGTTGCTTCACCAGTCCAAACTAAGAAAGACTCACCTACAGGACGTGTGTCATGCAATGGTCTGATCGTTGGCTGAGCTAAAGCGTAAGATCTTAATTTAGGCGTGTAATCAGCCCAAGACTCTAATGCATGAGATTCAGGACAGATATAAGTACAAGATGCAGCAGTTTCATCAGCGTATTGTGACATTGAAACTGTCATTCCAACTTTTGCTAAAGCTGCTTTAAATTCTTCTCCGTTAGCCAAAGAGTATACTGGGTTAGTGTTCCACATTAACAATGCAGCAACTTTCCCAGCAGCCATGTCTTTAACTAATTGTGCTACTTTTTCATCTTCTGATTGATGTAACATGATTGGATTATTCATGTTAATTGTAGCACTATAATTATTCAAGTGTGCGTTGATTGAATTCGCAACTACTTGAATTGATTTTCTGTTTGATCCAGCAACTACTAAAGATTTACCTTTAGCCGCTTTTAAAGCTTCAGCCGCTTTGTCTAATTTGGCAATTGTATCTGCTTCTAAGGATGAAGTATCAACTCCAGCAACAGCTCCTGCACCAACCGCTTTATGTAAATAAGCTAGGGCAGCTCCTTGTTGAGAAGGCTTAATTAATCCTCTGTAGTCTGCGTTTGAACCAGTTTGAGACATGTTTGCCTCAAATTGGAAGTGCTTAGACATCCATTCTCCATCAGGATTTCTTCTCATTGCATATTGACCAACAAATTGTGTTGGTAACACCCAAGAGTTTAAGAAATCAGCAGCAACTGAAACAATCACTTTAGCTTTTGAAAAGTCATAATCAGGAATCACTCTTTTTCCGAATGATTCAAGGTTAGCTTCTCTCATTCCGTTATAAGAAACTGCATCATATTGAATGTGCACTACATTTCCTTCTGGCATTTCTGGCATAGCCGCAGCTTCAGCTCCTTCTTCACCTTCTACAGGTACAGCAGCAGCTTCAACATCCATAGCAGGCATTTCTACACCACCATATTTAGCTTTTAGGCCAACAATTGCGTTTTGTGTTGACGGGCTAATTTCAGTTCCTGATAAAAGAACAATCTTTTTAGAACCGGCAGATTTTAATCCTTTAGCGATTGCAGCATCTGCATCCGCCCAAGAAATAGCTTCTCCGTTCATTTGAGGACCTGTTAAACGCTCACTATTATATAGTGAAAGTACAGAGGCAGCAATTTGCGGATTAACCGCACCGTTTGTGAATCCCCAATCTTTATTTCCTTTAATATGAATTGGTCTACCTTCTCTTGACTTCACCAAGATGCTAGCATAATTTGCACCATCATAATAAGTTGATGCATACCAATTGGCAACACCAGGTGTTACATCTTCTGGTTTTACAACATAAGGCACTGCTTTAATTACTGGAGCTTCGCAGGCAGCTAATGTTGCAGCAGCAACACTAAACCCTAAAAACTTCAGAAAATCTCTACGTCCAGTTGATGCTTCATTGACTTTATCATCAGCCAAAAATTCATCAACACTTAGTTCTTGAGGAAACTCACTCTGAGCATTTTCTAAAAAGTCAGGAGTTTGTTCGAGTTCGTCAAAACCTTTCCAGTATTTCTTATTTGTTCCCATATCTATATTAAGCCTCTTAATTCTTTATTAATAGTGACATTTCGCACATTCCCATCCACCTAATTCCGCAACCGAAATCACATCATCTTCTAAATATCTTTGATAAGTATCTTTATCTTTTAATAGTCTTTGGTGAATCACACCATAGTAAGTATCTGCTTCTTCAGATGCTCCAGCAATGTGTTGACCACCTACATCAATAGATGATTTTTGGTGACATTCAATACACCAACCCATTGTTAAAGTTGGTCTAGTAAACTTCACTGGGTTTTCATCCATGTCAGGATTATTGACACCCACCGCGTTAAGATCTGCAGTTGTCATTACTCTAGCAACTGTTTCTTGCTTCATATCTCCGTGACATTGCTGACAATCAATACCTCCAACCTCAACGTGTTGCGAGTGATTGAAATAAACGTGATCTGGTAAGTTATGAACTTTCACCCATTTGATAGGTTTAGTATCTCCTGTGTACGCATTTAAGTCAGGATCCCAACCAGCTGCTTCATAAATTTTAGCAATTTCTTCTGTTCCAGTTTCAGTTCCTTCATTCACAGATTTGTGACAGTTCATACAAACGTTCACAGTTGGAATAGTTGCGTGTTTAGATTTAGTCACTGCATTGTGACAGTATTTACAATCGATCCCCAATTCACCAGCGTGTAACTCGTGAGAATACGCAATTGGTTGCTCAGGTTTGTAATCTTCAAATACTCCGATTTTTGTTAGATCTAATAAACCAGCTACTAAAAGAATAACTGTTAATACGAGTACTGATACTCCAACCATTCCTCTATTCGTCCAAGCCCATTTTCTAACTCCTTCTAGGTAAGTTTCTTTTTCATCAATTTCTTCACCATCCGCCATTTTAGCAGCTTTGGCTAAGTTTGATTTAGACATTACGGCTGCACCGATAACAACTAGTAAAGAGCCTACTAATACCCACCAAATTAAAGAACTTGTCTCTTGCTCTCCGCCAGGGCCAGGTCCACCCGTAGCAGCAGGCCCAGCTTCTTTTGGCTGATAAACCTCTACATAGGCAAAAATGTCATCAATCTCGGAATTATTTACAGGTTGGTTTGTCATAACAGACCCCCACTTCGTAAACAATTGGCTTGCATAAGGATCTCCTGATTTTACAACAGATTGTGAATTCTTAACCCAAGCGTAAAAATTCTCTTCGCTTGAACTTTCAATCCAACGTTCTCTTGCTCCTTTCAAAGAAGGTCCTGTCATATCCTTGTGCGGAAAGTGACAAGAAGCACAGTTTGCCTTAAATAATGCCTCTCCGTTAGCAGCATCCCCCTCTTGGGCATGGATGTTGTAAGTAAAAGAAAGTAACGCGATAGCTGCAAGAGCTAACGACTTGAATCTCTGTGAGATAAACGATTTTAATATTTTCATTTGCAAAATTTTGTTCTTTTTGCTTGTGTATACAAGATACTCTAATCACCGACAAAAATAGCAGAAAGTCGATTTAATGGGGGCAGCTAGACAACTTTTTAAACGTATAGAACTTAATTTAAAATGATTCTAAATAAGCAAATAATCGCAAAGTCTTAGTTCATAATAACTTCAAGCTGTTCGTTAATAAATTGAGCGTAATGAATAGAAGTTAAAAACTGTTAAGCAAGTCAATTTTTTTACATTTGCTGTTTAGATACAAAAAAGATGAAAAAACTAAGCTTCATATTGGCCATTTTAAGTGTTTCTTTTAATGGATTTTCTCAGAACGACTGGATGACTTTTCCTGTGAAGAATGATACTGTTCAGAAAGTTAAAGTGGATACCTTAAATTATAATGAGAAAGACGGAACTGTTGAAGTAATTGGTGATGAGCGTTTAGAGAAATTGGAGAAGTTTGTGCGAGCAGGTGAAGAATCAATTGACGGTGTTTTAATTGATGGATATCGAGTACTTATCTATTTTGATCAAGACAAAACAAAATCTGAACAACAGAAGTCTCATTTTATGAACATGTATAATGAGCATACAGCATATATAGATTACTTAGCCCCGAATTACAGAGTAAGAGTAGGGAATTTTAGAACTAAGTTGGAGGCTGAATATTTGAAGCAGCAAATCTTGGCTGTTTTTCCTACTGCAATTGTCGTTTCTGACAAGATTGAGTTACCGAGTTTGGATTAGTTTCATCCTTCACTGCGTTTCGGATGGGGGCGTTTTTCGTGGTTGGTGGTTGGTGGTTCGTGGTTCGTGGTTCGTGGTTCGTAAGATGCTATCCGGGAGATGATACTGGAGACTTGTTTTTCGTGTTTCGTGGTTCCATCCTTCACTGCGTTTCTGATGGCGCGCGTTGTTCGATTAACCGCTGACCGAGCGTAGTCGAGGTGGAGGTGGTTCGTTGTTCGTGCGGTGTTATCCGGGGATTGAGACTGGAGACTGGAGACTCGTTTTCCTGTTACCGCTGTCCGGGAGTTGAGATTTGAGACTCGTTTTTCGTGTTTCGTGTTTCGTTGTTCGTTTTTCGTGGTTCGTGTGGGTGTTATCCGGGTTTGAGACTGGAGACTTGTTTTCCTGTTACCGCTGACCGAGCGCAGTCGAGGTGGAGGTGGTTCGTTTTTCGTGCGGGTGTTATTCGGGAGTTGAGACTGGAGACTGGAGACTCGACAGGATGACAAATATTACGAGCGTTGTTCGTGGTTCCATCCTTTATTACGTTTCTGATGGCGAGCTCTGTACGATTTAAGGAATAAAAAAGGCCGTTCATTAAGAACAGCCTTTTTTGTTATAATTTTTGTTGAATTAAAGCTTAGAAGCTACTTCAATTTCGTGCCAGCTTTCTACAACGTCTCCAACTTTAATGTCGTTGAATTTGTCAATATTAAGTCCGCATTCGTATCCGTTCTTCACTTCTTTAACGTCATCCTTAAATCGTTTTAATGAACCAAGTGCTCCAGAATAAACTACGATACCATCTCTAATGATTCGGCAGTTCGCATTTCTTAGAATTTTACCTTCAGTTACGAAGCAACCTGCAATGGTTCCGACTTTAGAAATTTTGAATGTTTCTCTAATTTCTGCAGTTCCAAGAATTTCTTCTTTGAACTCAGGAGCAAGCATTCCTTCCATAGCTGATTTGATCTCATCAATAGCTTGGTAGATGACAGAATACAGTCTGTAATCGATTTCTTCTTTCTCAGCTAACTTTCTAGCAATTGCAGAAGGTCTTACCTGGAATCCAACAATGATTGCGTCTGAAGCGGATGCCAACGTAACATCTGTTTCTGTAATCGCACCTACTCCTTTATGAATAATATTCACTTGGATTTTCTCAGTAGACAACTTCAATAATGAATCAGATAAAGCTTCGATAGATCCATCCACATCACCTTTAACAATGATATTCAACTCTTGGAAATCTCCAATTGCGATACGTCTTCCGATTTCGTCTAGCGTAATGTGCTTTTGAGTTCTTAATCCTTGTTCTCTGTGTAATTGCTCTCTCTTAGATGCAATTTGTTTAGCCTCTTTCTCGTCAGTTAATACGTTAAATCTATCTCCGGCTGATGGCGCACCATTGAATCCTAAGATAGAAACTGGCGTAGATGGCCCTGCTTCTTCAACCTCAACACCATGCTCATTATGCATTGCTTTCACTTTTCCGTAATGTTGACCTGCGATAACAAAGTCTCCAACTTTCAATGTCCCAGCAGAAACTAATAAAGTTGTTACATAACCTCTACCTTTATCTAGAGATGCTTCAACGATTGTTCCTACTGCATTCTTTTTAGGATTTGCCTTAAGCTCTAACAATTCAGCTTCTAACAATACTTTTTCAAGTAGACCATCAATATTTTCACCTTTCTTCGCTGAAATATCTGCTGATTGGAATTTCCCACCCCAATCTTCAACAAGGATATTCATTTGAGAAAGTTGTTCTTTAATTTTATCTGGATTAGCCCCTGGCTTATCAATCTTATTGATTGCGAATACCATTGGAACACCTGCCGCCTGTGCGTGAGAAATTGCCTCTTTTGTTTGTGGCATCACGTCATCATCCGCAGCAACAATAATAATTGCTATATCTGTTACTTGCGCACCACGGGCTCTCATTGCCGTAAAGGCTTCGTGACCAGGTGTATCTAGGAAAGTAACCTTTTTTCCAGTTTCAGTTTTTACTGAATACGCACCAATGTGCTGTGTGATTCCACCCGCTTCGCCTTCAATTACGTTGGCAGCTCTAATGTAATCTAGTAATGAAGTTTTACCGTGGTCAACGTGACCCATTACGGTAACAATTGGTGGTCTATCTTCTAAATCTTCCGGATTATCTTCTTCAACAACAATAGACTCTTGCACTTCTGCAGAAATAAATTCAGTTTCAAATCCGTATTCAGAAGCTACCAATTGAATCGTCTCAGCATCTAATCTTTGATTTATTGATGCGAAAATTCCTAAAGACATACAAGAACCGATAACTTCAGTTGCAGAAACATCCATCATTGAAGCCAACTCAGAAACAGTAACGAATTCTGTCAGCTTCAAGATTCCTTTTTCTAATTCTTCTTGTTCAAGCTCTTCAGCTCTTTTATCAGCAACCGCCTGACGTTTGTCTCTTCTAAATTTAGACCCTTTAGATTTACCACCACCTTGCAGTCTTGCAAGCGTTTCTTTAATCTCTTTTTGGATTTCTTTCTCAGTAACAACAGGCTTTTCTTTACGCTTACCTTTTCCATAAGGCGCTTTTGATCCGCCACCTTTAGATTGTTGCGCTTGTTTTTCAACGTTAACTTTCTTAATTCGTTTACGTTTCTTTCTGTCGTCATTTGATTTTTTCTCCTTCTCAACAGGTAAAACAATTTTCCCTACTACTTTCGGTCCGGATAATTTATCAGAAGCGGCCTTAATTGTTTCAATTTCAGCAGGTGCTTCTTTTTTAGGAGTTTCTTTAACTTCTTCAGTTTTCGCTTCAACCTTTTCTTCTTTCTTCGGCTCCTCTTCTTTTGCTTTTTCCTCTTTTGCTTTTTTAGAAACTTTATCAGGACGTGTTTTCTGGTTGATTGCGTCTAAGTCGATTTTCCCAATTACTTTGGTTCCAACTTTAGAATCATCTTCAACTGGTTCAATGGCAGGTTTCCCAGTTTTAGGTTTTTCTTCTTTTGGTTCTTCAACTTTTTCTTCAGCTACTTCTTCAACCACTTCAGCTACAACTTCTTCTTTCACCGGTTCTTCAACCACCTCATCTTCATCTTCGTCATCATCTTCAGAAGCAGAAGGCTCTGCTTTTTTGATGTCTTTTATCGACAAAGACTCTCTTTTTTCGGCGCCTACAATAGCGTTTTCAGAATTTTGTTTTGCTTCCTTATCGTCTGCAAATTCCTCTTCTAAAACACCCAAAATTTCGCCTTCAATTTTGGTGTTGGGTTTTGAATCTATTTCAAACCCTTTAGATCCTAAGAACTCAACTATAGTAGCAATACTAATATTGAACTCTTTAGCAACCTTGTTTAATCGTTTCGCTTTACCTGCCATTTAACTTATTTGTGTCTTCTATAATAAAATCTAAAATTTGGAATGGAGCATTAATTACTCTGTTTCAAACTCAGCTCTTAGTACATTTAAAACGTCATCAATTGTTTCTTCTTCAAGATCCGTACGTTTTAATAATTCTTCTTTATTCAATTCAATTACTGATTTTGCAGAATCCAGTCCGATTGATTTCAACTCAGTGATTACCCAAGCTTCAATTTCATCAGTGAACTCATCTAAATCAACATCTTCGATATCTTCAGCACCTTCACGGTAAACGTCCAATTCAAATCCAGTTAATTTACCAGCTAATTTAATATTGTGACCGCCTTTACCAATAGCTAAAGATACTTGGTCTGGTTTCAAGAATACATCTGCTCTTGCTTCATCTTCATTGATTTCAATGCTTGTGATCTTAGCAGGTGATAATGCTCTTTGAATAAAAAGCTTATCGTTGTTTGTATAATTGATAACGTCAATATTTTCATTTTTCAACTCACGAACGATTCCGTGAATTCTTGCTCCTTTCATTCCAACACAAGCTCCAACCGGGTCAATTCTATCATCATAAGATTCAACCGCAACTTTTGCTCTTTCTCCTGGTTCACGAACAATTTTCTTAATAGTAATTAATCCGTCAAATACCTCAGGAACTTCCAATTCGAATAAACGCTCAAGGAATTCAGGAGCTGTTCTTGAAAGGATAATAATAGGTGAGTTATTTCTTAAATCAACTCTTGCTACTACCGCTCTAATTGCTTCACCTTTCTTGAAGTAATCAGAAGGGATTTGCTCAGACTTAGGTAAGATTAGCTCGTTACCTTCATCATCTAAGATAAGAATTTCTCTTTTCCACACTTGATAAACTTCACCAGTAATGATATCTCCAATTCTTTCTTTGTATTTTTTGTAGATATGATCTTTCTCTAATTCTAAAATTCTAGAGATTAGGTTTTGTCTTAAAGAAAGTACATTTCTTCTTCCAAAGTCTTCTAATTTCACCTCTTCTGCAACTTCTTCTCCAACTTCAAAATCAGGCTCAATTTCAACGGCTTTAGACAATGAAATCTCAATGTTTTCATCTTCTACCTCTCCGTCAGGAACGATTTCTCTATTGATCCAGATTTCAACATCCCCTTTATCAGGGTTGATGATCACATCAATATGGTCATCAGTACCGTATTTTTTCTTCAACATAGAACGAAAAACATCTTGTAGGATGTTCATCATTGTTTCACGGTCAATGTTTTTAAACTCTTTGAATTCCGAAAAGGACTCTATTAATTCCAACGCATTCATATCACTAATTAATTTAAAAAGAAATAATCAATTTTGTTTCTTTTATCTCGTTATATACAAAGGGGATTTCTTCAATCACCCATTCTTTCTTTTTCTTGCCTTCGATTCGTTTTTTCTCTTTTGTTTCAATCAAAAAACCGTTTTCGTCAGCTGCTTTTAAAACACCCTCAACGGACTTTCCGTGTTCAAGTGTTAACACTTTTACTTCGCGCCCTACATTTTTAATATATTGCTTCAGCACTCTGAATGGCTTTGTCATTCCTGCAGAAGAAACTTCTAATGAAAAATCTTCTTGTTCACGATCAAGATTATGTTCAATATTTCTACTGATAGAAATACAGTCATCAATCTTTACAAAGCCTTCTTCTCTATCTAACTCAACAAGAATTTTATTCCCTCCGCCAATTGTGATGTCAACTATATAAAGCATTTCATCACGCTCAGCAATTCGCTCTTCAGCTAATTTTTGGACTAAATTTTTATCTATCATTGAGTTACAAAAAGAGGGGACTTTCGTCCCCTCATGCTAGTAATTGTGTTATTTAACGCCACAAATATAATGCTTTTTCAATAAAATGCAAGCATCAAGGCGCTAAGAATTTTTTAAGATTGTATTTCAAATAGTAGGATTTTAGAAGGTGAAGCATCATTTTCTAATGAGGTGATTTGAATATTACAGATATAAATGTTGTCCTTCACCGAATTTGGGACAAAAATCAGTTCAGTTATTGTTTTGTGAGACTGAGGGTTAGCCGGATAATCCCAAAAGACATGATGTCCAATAAGTTCGCCACCATCTTCTTCTCTATCTATAGATGGTAAATCTACCATTAAGTGATCAACGCCTAAATCATTGACATACGTTATGGCTTCTTTTTCAAAATAAGTTGGATTAGTATTGGAATAGTTTTTTGTTAGTTTTTCAGAAGTATTTGGTAAGCTTCTAATAATCAAAACCTCACAGTTTTTTACGTCATTTTTAAATGTTTCGCAGGCTTTTTCTAGCGCCGATTTAGTAATTACAAGGTCCGTTTCGGCATTGACTTTTTTCTCAATTGGTTGAACCGATATTACACAAGCTTTAAAATGAAATTCATTTAAGCATTGATTAATTGAATAAAACTCTTTTGAAATGTGACCTACACACTCGGTATGCGTTCCGTTTGCGTGAGGATTCATGAATAAATTCCTGAAATTAACCGCACCGCCCAGGTTTACATCTCCAATAAACCTATCAGTAATTACAGGCTCTAGTTTTATCGGATCGCAATACCATGCTCGAACGGCATCATCTCCATCATGTAGTGATAATGAAATATCAATTGGTTTTGAAGTATCAAAATACTCCTGATTATTCAATTTTAAAATCATTCACTAAAGATAAATTAAATACCTTTATTCTATTAAATGCATTTGGCCTAATTTCAGTTTACCGTGAAGAAGTACAAATTATTATTGGAAGATGATTACGATTTTGACTTGATTGGAATTTGCTCAAGTCATTCAGATTATCGTTTAGTGTGGGGGATTAATAATTGCATTGGTACACAGCTATCAAAGGAGGATGATTTTTCTATTATAGAAAAAAAGAATGGTGAACATTTGCACTCTTTTTACAGTTATTATGACGAAGAAGAGCATATTGAGTATTATTTAGTTAAAAACGTATCTAACAATTACCAAAGATTAATACCGGAGAAAGATCAAATTGATTTTTTCTTAATCATTAAGAATAATTTAGCAGTAGATATTAACGATTTGATAACCCGACTTAAGGAAAATGAGAGTATCTTAACCGCCTTTAGTTTTATTCCGGGAGAACTTAAATCAAAAGGGAATTTGATATTTTAAAGAAATTTATGAAGAAGACAAAAATAGTAGCAACACTTGGACCTGCATCTGCAAGTAAAGAAGTCTTGTTATCCATGATAAAAGAGGGCGTGAACGTGTGTAGGATTAATTTTTCACATGGCACTCATGAAGATCATAAAAAGGTAGTAGACTTAATTCGCGGCATTAACGAAGAAACTGGATTTAATGTTGGGATATTGGCAGATTTACAGGGACCAAAAATTAGAGTTGGTCAAATTGAAAACAATGGCATTGAATTAGTAGTTGGTGAAAAACTGACCATTACTACAGAAGAATGCGTTGGAACCACAGAGAAAGTTTACTTGAATTATTCTAATTTTCCAAAGGACGTGAGTGTTGGAGATCTCTTGTTATTAGATGATGGAAAACTCAAACTTGAGGTTTTAGCTACAGACGGAAATTTAAATGTTGAAACTCAAATAATTCATGGTGGAATTTTAAGCTCGAAGAAAGGGGTTAACCTTCCGAACACTAAAATCTCCATGCCTTCATTAACGGATAAAGATAAAGCAGATTTAGACTTTGCGCTTTCTTGTGATGTTGATTGGATAGGGCTTTCATTTGTAAGATCAGCTAGGGATATCATTGAATTAAAACACATCATTTCTTCAAAGCAAAAACATGCAAAGGTTATTGCCAAAATTGAAAAGCCTGAAGCAATTGATGATATAGATGATATTATTTTAGAGACGGATGCAGTAATGATTGCAAGAGGTGATTTAGGGGTTGAAGTTCCAATGGAGAAGGTTCCGTCTTTGCAAAAATTAATAATTAAAAAGTGTCGTAAGCATGCTAAACCAACTATAGTAGCTACTCAAATGATGGAAAGCATGATTATGAATTTTGCCCCAACAAGAGCAGAGGTGAATGATGTTGCCAATGCTGTTATGGATGGAGCGGATGCGGTCATGTTATCAGGAGAAACTTCTGTTGGAAATCATCCGATTGAAGTAATTAAAGCAATGACCAAAATTGTTAAAGAAGTTGAGCAGGTTGAGGAGATTTATCACAAAGAAGAGTTGCCTCAAAATAATCAAGATCGTTTTATAACAGATTCAATTTGTTTTAATGCGGCTAGGTTGGCGCAACGAGTTGAAGCTGCCGGAATCATTACCATGACTTTTTCTGGGTATACGGCCTTTAAAATTTCTTCTAAGCGTCCACGGGCGAATACTTATGTGTTTACTGAAAATAAAAACATATTGACTCAGCTCAATTTATTGTGGGGTGTAGAGTGTTTTTTCTATGATAAAATGGTAAGTACAGATCACACCATTAATGATTGTAAATACATCTTACACAAACGTGGCGACCTTAAAAAAGGAGATTTAGTGGTGAATATCGCTTCAACGCCAATTGAAGAAAAAGGTCAATCTAACATGGTGAAATTGAGTTACGTCTAATTCAATGAATAGCAAGGAATTTTTCAAATCTACGTTTTCAACGTTACAAGCAGGTTGCCATTCGTTTTTTGAAGTGTATAAGACGTTCAATACAGGAAACCTGGCAGCCAGTGGATTTTTCTTTTTGATCTTTACATTAGCCTCTTCTGCAGTTGCAATTCTTTGGACGGGACTTTTATTTACTTTTGTTGCCCCAGGAGAAAGTTTTTTTGAAAACCTCAGTTATTTTGATGGCAGAATAATGGATCCATTAAGCATTAGTCTATTTGGTGTACAATTAATTGCCGTAATGATTTTTGCCAATTTTTTAAAGCATCATGATGTCCAAAAAAGTTTCACAGTGGCCAATGTATTTTCTTCTATCAGTGCAAAAGCCAAGGTTAACTATATTTGGTTAGGTGTTTTCTATTTTTTGCTGTCTACCGTCTACATCAAAACATATAGCTATGAAGGATTCGGTGAGTTTGCTGATTATTCAACTTTTTCGCGCTATGGTGGTACAAGATATGGCTACATTTTAGATCGCATTATTGAGTTAATCATGAATCCGTTAATTGTTTTAGCTGCACTGATTGTATTCAAACGAAAAGAACAAGCGAAGATTTCATTGAAAATTTCAAAACAAGAGTTTTCTGAACTCATTGGAAGGATAATTCTGATCTTGTCATTAGGCCTAATTATCAATAAAATCATATCTGTAATTAGCAATGATGTTCTTGGTATATTAATCTCAGCTTTTGACAATTGGATTTTAAGCCTGCTACTCTCTCAGCTTATTTTGTATACGATCTACACTTGTTTTTTGCCCGGATTCGCAGCCTTATTCGGAAAGAGTGACAGTGGAGATATAGCGGATCATTCTTCTAATGACGATCAAATTTTAGACGACATTTTATAGACTAAACTTTCTTAGCGTTTTTACGTATTTATCTACATGCCCGAAGGAACTCCAGATAAAAATTCCGAATTAGAAGCGTTAAAACTAAAAGAGAAGTACCTTGAAGTAATCAATACTTTTGCTACCGTTTTGTTTGATGCCCAATCTATTCATGAAATTGTGTGGGCCGCAGCAAAACTTGCCATAGCGAAACTCAATTATTATGACTGTGTAATTTACTTGTTTGACAAAGAATGCGGTAAGTTAATTCAAAGCGCCGCTTATGGACCTAAAAATCCACAAGACGAATTCATAAAGGAACCCATCAAAATAGCGCCCGGCGAAGGAATTGTAGGGAAAGTATTCAGCTCTGGAATTGGTGAAATTGTTAATGACACCACAAAAGACCCTCGTTATATTATAGATGATGAGCAACGTTTTTCTGAAATTACAGTTCCTTTATCTTATAAGGGTGAAATTGTGGGTGTAATTGATTCTGAGCATCCTGACAAAAACTTTTTCAATGAGCAAGATTTTAAAATGCTTACTACAGTTGCAGCAATGGTATCTACTAAGCTTGCACAAGCTAAAGCGAATCAAGAATTGCTGAATTATCAAGAAAACCTTGAAGAGTTAATCAATGAAAAAACGCTTGAGTTAAAACAACAAAATCAAGAAAAAGAAATCTTAATAAAAGAAATTCATCACCGGGTAAAAAACAATATGCAAATAATGATCAGCCTATTGAATTTGCAAATTAATACTTCAGATAGTCCTGACGAGCAAAAGAAATTACGTGAATTTCAAGATAGGATTAGATCTATGGCGATAATTCATGAACGTCTTTATTTAGAAGATGATATCAGCCATATCACAATGGATGAGTACATCACACAGCTTTCAAATAGCCTTTTGGCTTCATTTCAATCCAATAATAACATTCAAATTGAAACCGAAATAGAGGCTATCAGAATGCATATAGATTATGCAATTCCGTTAGGTTTAATCATCAATGAGATGATTACCAACTCACTGAAACACGCCTTTCATTTTGGTGAAGAAGGTACTATATCATTATCCTTGAGTCAAATTGATGAGCAAATTGTATTTAGGATGTCAGACAACGGTGCGGGATTTAAAAATAATTCAGACGAATCTAAAAGCTCATTTGGCACCGATTTAATTGAAGTCTTAGTGAATCAAATTGGAGGAAAATTGACCTTGAAAAGTGATAAAGGAGTAGCCTACGAAATAACTTTTACTCCAGAGCAAAGTTAAAGCTGACCCGCCAACACGATAACCTCTTTGAATTGCAGACGCAAGTCTTGATCATCAACAACAGAAATCAGCACCACGTAGGTTCCGATTAAAGCTTTTTCTCCATCTTCATTTATTCCATCCCAAGTAAAAGTTGAATTACTTCCTGCAAAAAAGTTGTCTTCTAATCTTCTGACTAATCTACCTTGATTATCAAAAATCTCAATGTCAATAACATTTTCAGTAGACTCTAATTGCAGTGTTATTGTGACTACATCATTATATCCGTCACTATCTGGAGAAAACATTTGTGGCTTAACAGTTACTGTTCCAGAAGGGTTTGCAGTATAAAGCTGCGAATTTTCATAACCAGGCGTACCCCATTCAACTGTTTCTGCTGCTGTATGCCAATTTGAAGGATCATTTGTTTCTGCATCAAAAGAAATTCGCTCTAAAGACTTGCCATCATTTGAATTCAATAAACTAAAATGAAAATCTTCATCATAGTTAAAGTAATCTAACACAATTTGATCTTTAGAAAGCAAATAAACGGTTCCAGAATCATTATTATAAGTGGGAATATCATCTGATTCAAATAGTGTTCCTATTCCGTAAATTGAAAAATCGTTCTTTATATCGTTTGTGTCCTCTGTTACAAGAATGTATGTTCCTGGATTTATCAAAAATTGTTCTGAACTGATTGGTTTGATGTTAGCAATTGAATCGCTCCAATTAGCAAGATACAAGTCTTGCAAGTCCAGAATTTTATCTGACTTATTGTAGATTTCAACGTAGTCAGAACCATTAGTAAGTGGATTAAACATAATCTCATTTAAAATTATGTCACCTTGAACAACCGAATCAGGTAGACCCAAAGAAATAGGTTGATTATTCATTGCATTACCCCAGCAATCTTGCGCTAAAGAAACTGAGATATCATAAATGATACTTGTTTGCATGACAGAAGGAAAAACAGATAGACTATTCTCTGTTGCGTATTGCCAATCTAATGTTGTAACCGTAGGATCAATTGTTAAATCAGCAGCAACAGTTGTATCTAGAAGTTCATTAAACTCAAGTAATAACTCACTGTTAGAAATAACTTCAAAAGAACTTACAAAAGGCGGTGTAACGTCATCCTGATCCGTCCAATTTGAATTTTGCTCGGCGGGCGTTCCTCCGATTGTATTGATGGCTGCACTCCAGTTTGACATGTCGTTACATGGTGCATCAAGATGTTTACGTTCTATAGCCCATCCGCCATCTTCTTTTGCAGGATTTTGATACCAAGCGTTTGTATAAAAAATAGAGTCTAAGGTATTATTTGCATCATCCTTGAGAACAATTGCATCATCAGAATTATTCAAAGATGGAAGTGAAACTTCTATGAAGTTAGACACAAAAAATTGAGCGCCCTCCCCATTATTGGTGATGAGCACATACTCACCTGGCGATAGCACATAAAAGGGCAAAGTTGCGGTGGATGAGGCATCTGAGATAGTCCAATTGGATAAATCAAAAACTTTTGAAGACCGATTATATAATTCAACATACTCTACCTCAGGCAATCCCACTGCTGGAGAAGGATCACAAATAAATTCAGTGATGATCACATCATTCGCCGCAGGAATTTCAGGGACAAAATAAGTGAATTGCGTAGTTGAAGGAGACGCAATTGGGTTTCCTGCTAAATCTTCAACATTGTTCACCGTTAAGGTATAAGTTTGGCCATTGACAAAAGAACCAGCAAATCCAAGATCTAGCATAGAAGCATCAGTAGTTCCCAACAAAGCTGAAGTAGGTTGACCGATTCCACCATCTACTGAATAATTAGATAAGGTTTCTGCCGTGATTTGTTCCATAGGTTCAGAAAACTGAACAATAATATCGTTTTGTGTATCGATAACCGCACTTATCAAAGTAGGGTTAGTTGCATCCACATAAGGATTACCGACATTATCAAAAAAGAAAGATGTAGAACGCGTAGAAGTATATTTACAGAAGAAACCAAAATGCGTGGCCGTAGTATGTGTATTGTCATTCACTGTTCCTTCAGTGACAAAATTGTATCCACCCAGCGTATCTCTCAAAACTTCCCAGTTACCGGCGGCATCTCTCGTTACTTGAATTCTGGCTATGGCAGCAGACAAATCAACCGCATCATCTAATCCGTCCAAAATTTCTGTTGTTGTTAATCCATCTTGACGGTATAAACTAATCTCATCACTAGTATTTCCGATTTGAACAAAGTATCCATTCAAACTACCTTTTAAATTGGCATTGTCAGACATCAAATAAACTCTCGTCAAGTTTGAAGAAGACGGGTTAAACTCCATTCTTACATAAAAATCCCAAGTGACATCATCTACATCTGTTGCCGGAATAGCTAAATAAGACGTGTCAGTTACTGCCGGGGCATTGAGTTGTAATTCGTTTGAACCGTTGACAATAAAATTTGCGTCTTGACCAGACCAGGTAGGTGAATTAGTAAAATCACCATCTTCAAAATCATCAGAAAATTGGCCCCACACTAGACAATTAACCACTAATAATAAAACTGTTAAATAAAAGCGCATAGAGCAGAATTTTTCCAGAGCTAAATATACTATTTTTGAGCCGTAATAAAAAAGAAAGCATGAGAATAGCAATTGTAGGAGCCACAGGACTTGTTGGGAGTGAAATCTTAACGGTGATAAAAGAATTTAATTTAGCGTTTACAGATCTAATTTTAGTTGCATCTGAACGTTCAGTTGGTAAACAAGTTGAATATAATGGAAAACAATATTCCATCTATTCTATGCAAGCTGCCATTGATGCTAAACCAGACATTGCTATTTTCAGTGCTGGAGGAGATACTTCTCTAGAGTTCGCACCTAAATTTGCAGCTGTTGGCACAACCGTAATAGATAATTCATCAGCTTGGAGAATGTCACCTGATCATAAATTGATTGTACCTGAGATTAATGCGCACTTGTTAGATGACAATGATAAAATAATTGCGAATCCCAATTGTTCAACTATACAAATGGTTTTGGCACTTGCTCCCCTTCATAAAAAATATGGCATCAAAAGAGTTGTTGTTTCAACCTATCAGTCTATTTCTGGAACTGGAGTAAAAGCAATTCAGCAATTGGAAAACGAGAAAACGAATACCCAAGGAGAAATGGCTTATCCGTATCCGATCAACGAAAACTGTTTACCACATTGTGATGTTTTTCTTGAAAATGGATATACGAAAGAAGAAATGAAACTGACTAACGAGACTAAAAAAATTTTAGATCCGGCAATTAATGTCACTGCAACAGCTGTGCGCGTACCGGTTTCTGGAGGACATTCTGAAGCGGTTAATATTGAATTTGAAAATGACTTTGATTTAACTCAAGTAAGAGCAATTTTAAACAATACAGAAGGAATTACATTGAAAGACAATCCAGACACAAACACTTACCCAATGCCATTATATGCGAAAGGGAAAAATGATGTATTTGTAGGGAGAATCAGAAGAGATGAGACACAAGCAAACACTTTAAATATGTGGATAGTAGCGGACAATTTGAGAAAAGGTGCAGCTACCAATGCCGTGCAAATAGCACAGTACATCATTTCAAAAGATTTAGTGCAAGCTTAGCTTCGATTTTAGACCATAAAAAAACCCGTCTCGGCTGAGCCTAGATGGGTTTTTTTATTAATGTTTTCCAGATTATTGAGGGTCCTTTGGATTTCCGTCTTCATCTACTAAATTATCGTAAACTCTCGTAGTTGATTTCTTCTTTTCAATCATTCTTACAACCGCAAGATCTCTATACTCCATCTCATTGATATCAAAATCTTTTACCAATGGATTAATCAATCGGATTCCAACATTGAACATTAATGGCATTACAACAGCATCATCCATTATGATTTGATCCGCTTGCGCATATAACTGATTTCTTTTCTCTTTGTCAATTTCTTTCAACGCCGCTTCATACACCTCATCATATTTTGGATTAGAATAATCAAAATAATTTGCTTGTGCAGCTTCACCATTTACGTTTCCAGAATGGAATAAGTGTAAGAATGAAGCAGGATCAGGATAATCTGCAATCCATCCAAATCTCCAGAAATCTAACTCACCTTTTTCAACTTTTGGATAAAGTTCAGACATTGGCATAGTTTCAGTTATCACGTTCACTCCTAGGTTATTCTTTAACATTCCTAAGATGAACTCAGCAATTTTCACGTTGATTCCTCCACTTTTATTTAAGTAAAGCGTCAGTTCAGGGAAACCGGCTCCGTTTGCATAACCAGCTTTAGCCATTAATTGTTTTGCTAACGTTGGATTGTACTCAAATCCATTTACGCTTTCATAGGGGTAACTAGACATAGGCGGAACGAATCCGTTGTGTGCCGGAACACCTTCACCATCCAGAATAAATTCTACTAATGAATCTCTATCAACTGCATAATTGAATGCTTTTCTTACGTTTACATCAGCAAACACTTCAGAAGTAAACTTGAATCCGTAATACTGGATATTTAAACTGTTTACCGATTGAATTTCAAATTCTTTATTTTCTCCAGCTTTCGCCTCCTCTAGTGTTCCCATGATATCATCAATCTCCTCTACCGGAAGACCCCAAACCATGTCTAACTCATCATTCTTGAAAGCGTCTAATTCTTCTTTTTTATCTTTTATGAAAGAGATTTTGATTTGATTTAAGAATGGTAATTTGTTTCCAAATTCATCTGTTCTCCAATAATCTTTATTCTTTTTGAATTCAACTTTGCTCCCATTAGCAATCTCTGTTGCGATAAACGGTCCTGTTCCAACCATATGATTTGTCATTCCATCATATCCGTAATGATCAATTGCTTCTTTTGGATACACCGCAGTAGACAATAAAGCTAACATTTCAGGTAAAGCAGATAATGGATCTTCAAGAGTGATTTGCAAGGTATAATTATCTACTACTTTAATTCCGGTAACTTCTTTTGCAGAACCAGCTTGATATTCACCTACTCCAACAATAACATCTCTGAATAAGGTATTCCATTTATTTGCTTCATGATTTGAACAAACGTATTCTAATGAATATTTGAAATCGTTCGCGACAACTTCTCTACCTGTTCCACCAGAAAAGCATTCATCATCATGAAATTTAACACCTTTTCTTATTTTGAAAGTATAGACTTTTTTAGAGTTATCGATATCGAAACTCTCTGCCAAAGCTGGTTCAGTTTCTAATGTTTTTTGATTAAATCTGAATAAACCTTCATAGACATTACAAGCAACATGATTTGAATAAACATCATTGATTGAAACAGGGAAAAGCGAAGTATAATCTTCAATTGAGTTAAGTCTCAATACTCCTCCTTCAAATTTACCTCCTTCAACTTGAACTAGTGCTGATGGATCTCCTTCTTCTCCGTTTTCTTCAGCAGAACCTCCACAAGAAGCTAATAATCCAACAAATACGGTACTTAAAATGAATTTACTAAATGGTCTCATTACTTAGATTTAGGCGACAAGCAAATATAGAAAATAAATACGTAAAGCTCATAGCTAAACGGCTTAAATTGAAATACCTCTTCTAAACGGATTTCTGTGAATGTAGGCATCTGGATTCGTAAACCTTAAGGACAACTCAAAACCTCCACGATAACTAGAGGCTTGATTCAATCTAGACACGTTTACGTCATAGGACATTCCAATAGAAAAATGACTTATTCCTAAATAAATTTGCGGCACAATAGCATCCACAACATTAGTAATTCTCAAATCTACCCCTCCTGTAATTGACCATTCGGCGTTAAACCCTGTCATTTTCGAAGCGGATTGCAGCCTGTACTTCCATAAGGATCCGATTAAAATTTCATTTTGCTTTCCTTGGGTCATTACGGTTAAATTTGGATACCAATACAAATCTTCTGTTTGAGTACTAAACAATGCAGACCCGTGCAGTACGAATCTCATTTTTAACTTGGTCGATTCATCAATTCCATAAGTAAACTTTGGTCTATTGATATGATAAACTGAGAACCCAATTTTCGCATCTTGTGGCGCACTTGCAATTACATTTCTGTCATTTTTTCTGTACCAGTAGCCTATACCAGCTGAAAAATCTCCGTAATTAAATCCTTGAAACTCAATTCCAGAACCATTGGTAAGCGCTGGATCAAAATTTAAACCGTTGTATTGACTTCCCCATTGCATTTTTGTCGGATCTAAAGCGGTTACACCATAATTACCCTGCACTCCCATAGCAAGTCGTGAGTTTCTATCAATTTTCACAAAGGTGGTGAAGGTTAAACCTCCAGTTGTGTTTCCTATTTCAACGTCTCCTGCAACATCTTTGAAGGCTTGCAAGCCAATCGCGAAAAAGACTGGCATTCTCGGATTTCCTTTTCCGAACGAGTACTGAAATGAACTTCCGAAGGTTCTAAACGAATTGTTAACCGATTGCCATTGATCTTTCCAGTTGATTTCTGCTCGTAAATTTCCGTTGAAAGCACCTGTAAAAGCAGGGTTAATCTGGAACATGGAACGCGTAGTTTGTGAAAAATGGATATCCTGTCCACTAGAAAAAAGTGGAAGAACAATGAGTAATATGAGGCTTAATTTTTTAATCAAGGCTTTACATTATACTGCATATAACAAATAAGGTTACCTAAAAGTTACTTGAAACCGAAAATAAATAAGGGATACAGGTAATTTCAGTTTCGCAATTTTAACCATTAATTTTGAACAAAAAAACCGACTAATTATTAGTTAGTCGGTTTCGTTATTTTCAGTTAAATTTTGAACTATTTAATTTCAAATGTATCCATGAATTTAGTGGTAAAGTTTCCTTTTCTAAATTCTGGATCTTTCATCAATTGACGGTGGAAAGGAATAGTTGTTTTAATTCCTTCAATGAAATATTCATCTAAAGCTCTTTCCATTTTTGTAATTGCCTCTTCTCTTGTTTGAGCAACTGTAATCAATTTTGAAATCATTGAATCATAGTATGGAGGAATCACATAGCCTGCATACACGTGCGTATCGATTCTAATTCCGTGCCCACCTGGTTCATGATAATCAGTGATTTTTCCGGGTGATGGTCTGAAGTCATTATGTGGATCTTCAGCATTGATTCTACACTGAATAGCGTGCATTTGAGGAATGTATTCTTTTCCTTCAATTTTATCACCTGCAGCTAATTTAATTTGCTCCTTAATCAAGTCATAGTTGATTACCTCTTCTGTAATGGTGTGCTCTACTTGAATTCTGGTATTCATCTCCATGAAGTAGAAATCTCTGTTTTTGTCTACCAAAAACTCAACTGTTCCTACACCTTCATATTTCACTGCTTTAGCCGCTTTAACAGCTGCTTTACCCATTGCTTTACGCAATTTCTGAGTCATGAAAGGAGAAGGAACTTCTTCTACTAATTTTTGGTGTCTTCTCTGAATAGAGCAATCTCTTTCAGACATGTGACAAGCATTTCCGAACTTATCTCCAGCAATTTGGATTTCAATGTGACGTGGTTCTTCAATGAATTTCTCCATATACATCCCATCATTACCGAAAGCCGCTTTAGACTCCTGACGTGCAGAATTCCAGTGCTCTTCCATTTCATCTTCACTCCAAACAACACGCATCCCTTTACCTCCACCACCAGCGGTAGCTTTGATCATCACAGGATAAACAATTTTCTTTGCTGTAGCTTTCGCGTGCGCTAAATCTTTTAATAAACCAGGAGAACCAGGTACACAAGGTACACCAGCTTTTTCCATAGTTGCTTTCGCAGAAGCTTTATCTCCCATTCCTTCAATCATTTCAGGAGAAGCACCAATGAACTTGATACCATTTTCTCCACAAATTTTCGAGAATTGAGCGTTTTCAGAAAGGAAACCATAACCCGGATGCACTGCATCCGCATTTGTGATTTCACAAGCTGCAATAATTTTTGGAATATCTAAATAAGATTCCGCACTTGAAGGAGGCCCAATACAAACCGCTTCATCTGCAAATCTTACATGTAAACTATCTCTATCTGCCGTAGAATAAACTGCAACGGTTTTTATACCCATTTCTTTACATGTTCTTATAACACGTAATGCAATTTCCCCTCTGTTGGCAATTAATATTTTATCAAACATGGTTTAATTATTATAACCGTTTATAAAAATCTTTTCGTCAATAATTGACCCTGAAAAGAATATGTCTTAAGAAGGATCTACCAAGAATAATGGTTGATCGTATTCGATTGGAGAATTATCATCTACCAATACTTTTACAATTTTTCCTGAAACTTCAGATTCGATTTCATTGAACAATTTCATTGCTTCAACGATACAAATACAATCACCAGGAGAAACCGTGTCTCCAACATTCACGAACGGATCTTTATCTGGAGAACTTCTTCTGTAGAATGTTCCGATCATTGGTGATTTAATCTCAATTAAGTTTGCGTTATCATCAGCAGCTGGCTCAGTTTTAGCTGGAGCAGCATCAGCAACCGGAGCTGCTTGAACTGGTGCTTGCGCAATTTGTTGAGGTGCTGCCATTACTGGAGCTTGTTGAACAAATACTTGTTCTCCTGATCCAGCCTGTTCAGCACGAATAGTAATTTTAAATTCTCCTTGTTCGATTGCAACCTCATTAACACCTGATTTTGCAACGAATTTGATTAAGTTTTGAATTTCCTTGATGTCCATATTATTATGTTTAATCGATTCGAATTAATAAGCCCATTTGATGTAGATAGATCCCCACGTGAAACCTCCACCAAATGCAGCTAAAATTATATTATCTCCTTTTTTAAGTTGTTTTTCGTATTCCCAAAGTAACAATGGAATTGTTCCGGCGGTTGTGTTACCGAACTTCTCAATGTTAATCATAATCTTATCCTTATCAAGGCCCATGCGATTTGCAGTTGCGTCAATAATTCTAAGGTTTGCTTGATGCGGTGCTAACCATGCCACATCATCCGCTTTCAAATCATTTCTTGTCATGATTTGCTCCGCCACATCCGCCATGTTTTTCACGGCATGTTTAAACACAGTTTTACCTTCTTGGTAAACATATTGTCCTTCAGATTCGGCGTTTTCTTTTGTGATTGGCTCAACAGAACCCCCAATTTTTTGTAATAAAAACTCTCTACCGGCACCATCAGATTTCAAAATAGAATCTTGAACTCCAAGTCCTTCATTGTTTGGCTCTAATAGCACACCACCTCCACCATCACCGAAGATGATACAAGTAGCTCTGTCTTTATAATTAATGATACTAGACATGACGTCCGCACCAATTACGATAACTTTTTTGTGTGTTCCGTTTTCAACGTAAACTTTACCAATATCTAAAGCATAAAGGAAACCAGAACATGCCGCGCTTAAATCAAAGCCCCATGCATTCTTTAATCCTGCTTTATCACATATTACATTGGCAGCTGAGGGAAATCTGTAATCCGCAGTAATCGTACCTACGATCAACATATCGATATCTTCTGGCTTTAACCCAGATTTTTCTAATATACCATTTACGATATGTACTCCGAAATCAGAAAGCGCCTCGCCTTTATCGGCCATTCTTCTTTCTTTAATTCCAGTACGCGAGAAAATCCACTCGTCATTCGTGTCGACCATTTTTTCTAGGTCTGCATTAGAAAGGATGTTTTTAGGAACATATCCGTTCACTGCAGTAATAGCCGCTGTTGTTTTGCTCATGATTTGTTGTCAGCTTTACAAGAACTAAAATTGGGTTTAGTCCTATTTATAAAATAGAGGATAAATTTATCAAAAAAATGAATGAATTGAACAAAATTCGACCAAAATTGCTCTTTTATCGTTAAAAACGGGTTGTTTTTTATTAAAAATAGTCTTTTGATAAATAGTTAAAACACAAAAAGGACAACTGCTTTAACGCAATTATCCTTTTCAAAGTATTTTAAAATAAGCTTAGCTTATCTGTTTTATCAAACAGCAACTTCTTTCTCCATCACTACTTTACCTTTGTAGTAAAGTTTCCCTTCGTGCCAGTGTGCTCTGTGGAATAAGTGAGGTTGACCAGTTGTTGGACAAGTAGAAATATTATCTGCTACCGCTTTCACATGTGTTCTTCTTTTATCTCTTCTTGTTTTTGAGATCTTTCTCTTAGGATGTGCCATTTTTCCTTATTTTTAATTTGGATGCAGCCAAGCTACATCATTTCGTTATTTCAATTTATTTAAAGCTGCCCATCTTGGGTCAACCTCATCACCTTCTGTCTCTTCATTTGAATCTGATTGCTCAACTTCATCTGATTCTACCATTAGGTAATTATCCATTGCTTCTAGCATTTCTTGATTGCATTCATTTTCAGGATGCACTCTTCTTGTTGGCAAAGCTAACACAGTTGCTTCATAAAATGGTTGAATCAGATCTATTTCAATCTCATTGTGCGGAATAATGATAATTTTTTCATCATCAGAAACTCCTTCTCCAAATTTATAAATCAACTCTTCTTCACCTTCAATAGCTTGTCTAAAGTCATCTGTGCATTTATCACACATCACTTCAACTTCACCAGAAATTTCAAAGTTTAACACTAGCATGGTTGGTTTCTTTTCAAAAACTACTGCCACATTTAATGTTGCTTTTTGTATTTCAGAATAATCAAGTTGCTCAAAGAACGTATCTCCTATTTCAAAGTTGAACTGATGAACACCTTCTTTCAGTCCTGAAAACCTTATTGTGTAATTCTTCATGCTCACGCCTCAAAATAGGAGGGCAAAGGTATGAATAAAATTTTATTCAACAAGTACTATTTTTGAGTACTTTTCTTTGTGCTTTGTTTTTGTAAAGGATTTTTATGCAATTCAGCATAAGTTTTCCTTCTATTATGTACATCACAGGCTAAGTTGTAGGCATTTCTAAAAGAAGTAGCCGAAGCTTTATCTTTACCAGCAATATCATAAGCAGTACCGTGATCTGGAGAAGTTCTAATAATAGACAATCCAGCTGTATAATTTACCCCTTCATCAAAAGAGATCGATTTAAACCCTGTTAATCCTTGATCGTGATACATGGATAAGATTCCGTCAAATATTTTCACATTAGACGAACCAAAAAAGCCATCTGCAGAGTACGAACCATAGATCAATTCGCCTTCGTCTCTCAATTTTGTAATCACTGGATTAATAATATCCATTTCTTCAGAACCAATTGTCCCTCTATCGCCAGCATGTGGATTCAATCCTAAAACAGCAATTCGCGGTTTTGGAATTAAAAAATCTTGTTTTAAAGAAGTTAACATCATTCTTAGCTTCTTCTCTACCGCTTCAGGCGTTATTAACGCCGCAACATCTTTTAAAGGTACGTGTCCAGTAACCACCCCAACACGTAAATCATCTGCCACCATAAACATCAACACATCTTCTGCTTGTGTTTCGCTCGCCAAATATTCTGTGTGACCTGCAAACTGGAATCCTGCTTCTTTAACGCAATCTTTATTAATAGGTGCCGTAACTAAGGTGTCAATTTTTCCTGCTTTTAAATCTGCCATTGCTGCTTCTAATGAAAGCAGGGCGTACTTACCTCCATTTGCATTTTTTTCACCTAAAACGATTTCAACTTCTTCGTTCCAGCAATTAATCAAATTCACTTTTTTCGGCTTTGCTTCATCTGCATTTTTCACTGCCAAATAGTTAAACTCAGAATTGTGAATTGATTTTTTGTGAAACGAAACTGATTTAGAAGAACCGTAAATCACCGGAATAGAATTCGCATAAACTTGCGAATCAGACAAGGCCTTTATTATTACCTCTAATCCTACACCATTTATATCACCAATGGTGATTCCTACTTTAATCAAATTTGCCATTACTTCGCTCTCCCTTTTAAGAATTCAACTAATAATCTCACCCCAGCTCCGGTTCCGCCTTGCCCTCTGTAACTATCTTTAGAATGAGTAAAAGAAGGTCCTGCAATATCTATGTGAATATAAGGAGAAGTTGTAAAATGCTCTAAAAACTTACCTGCAGTAATCATTCCTGCGTAAGGTCCACCTAGATTTTTTAAATCAGCGATAGGCGACATTAATTCTTTTTTGTAATCATCCCAAAAAGGCAATTGCACTACTCTATCATGTGTTTTTTCGCCTGCCGCAATTAGTTGGTCAATATCTTCTTGTTTTGCATTACCCATAGTACATGAGGCAAAGGTTCCGATTGCAGCTACTGCAGCACCAGTAAGTGTAGCAGCATCTAAAACCAACTCTGGTTTAAACTTATCGCCATATGATAAAGCATCTGCCATTACCATTCTACCTTCTGCATCTGTATTTAATACTTCAACAGTTTTTTTGTTGAACATAGTAATTACATCTCCTGGCGCATAAGCTCTTCCACCAGGACGATTATCTGTAGCCGGAATAAGCGTAATGATATGAATAGGTAAGTTCAATTTAGCTGCTGCATAAGTTGTAGCCGCCATTGCAGCCGCTCCGCCCATGTCACTTTTCATGAAATCCATTGAGTTTTTGGTTGGCTTTAAACTTAAACCTCCCGTATCATACACGATTCCTTTTCCAACCAACACAATTGGTTTTTTATTCTTTGCATTTTTCGGCTTCCATTCTAGTTTTGTGAAAGTAGGCGGGTCTAACGAACCTTTATTAACAGCCAATAACCCTCCCATTTTTAGGGATTCAATTTTTGCTTTTTCAAAAACATCTACATCAATTCCAGTTTTTTGGCATTTAGCAATGATTTCATTTGCTAACTGCACCGCGGTTAAATGTGAATTTGGTTCATTAACTAAGGTTCTAGCCCAGCAAGTTGCATCAATCAGATGTCCTACTTCTTCAACATTAACTTTTTTGTTTGATGTATAAGCCGCTTTTAATTTGGCCTCTTTTTTGTCTGTTAAATACTTATCAAATTTGTAAGAAGCCAATCCTAAACCTTCTAAAAACAACTCAACCGCTTCAGCTGAATCACCTTCTACTTGAAGGGCATCAATATCTTTACTTACCTTATCAAAAACAGTTGCGGCAAAAGCTCTAATAGCTTCACGATCACCTCCGTTTTTTAGTTTACCGATTTTGAAAGCAGCTATTGCACTTCCAAGAGAAATCTCACAAAAAGAACCAGACTTATCTAGAGCTTTGGTGATGTGATTGGAAAGATTTTTGGCAATTTTATATTGCGCCAAATCCTTAGTTGATTTCACTAAGTAAATGCAGTTTTTTGATTTTTTGTTGGAATTATATTTTGGAAAAATTGGCATATCTGTAAATTTTGATGCTAAAGTTAGTCTTTTTTTTATTGTAAAAATTTCAATTGATTTCAACTAAAACAGGTCTTTTTGCGTTATTGTTTAGAGGGGACACGGGAATTTCGTAACTTTGTTAGCCAGCCTGATTTCTAATCGGTTTGGAAGAATAAAATGAGCTTGCAAAAACTGACATATCTAATCATAACGCTGCTAATTTGCAATAGCTCTTTTGCAACGCACAATCGTTCAGGTTCAATCACTTACGAACACGTAACAGGTTATACTTATCGGTTTACGGTGACAACATGCACCAAGTCATCCAGTGAAGCCGACCGTCCGCAATTAGAGGTTATGTGGGGGGACGGAACTTCTGACACAGTAGATAGAATTTTGCCTTGGCAAGCTATTTCAGGATATGATGTTCAAAAAAACACCTATATCGCTGAGCACACATTTACGGGTCCTGCCACTTATATCATTAGTGTTGAAGATCCGAATAGAAATGCGGGGGTAATTAATATTACCAATTCGGTTGACAAGGTGTTTTGTATTCAAACAGAACTCGTTATATCTCCTTTTGTAGGGAGTCCGAATAATTCTATTGTGATAGAAGATTGCCCATGTCCAGAATTTGCTTGTCAGAACAAGTTGTATTGTTACAATTTATCTGCTTACGACCCAGATGGCGATAGTTTAAGCTACTCTTTAGTGCCTTGTAGGGGTGAAGATTGTCTTGAAATGTCTATTCCTGAGATTTATAAATATCCAGATGATATTGGTGGAGGAACTATGACAATTGATCCGGTATCAGGAACACTTTGCTGGGATGTTCCTGTATTTGCTGGAGAATATAATTTGGCCATTAAAATAAGTGAATGGCGAAATGGTTTTTATTTAGGAAGTGTGATTCAAGACATGCAAGTAACAGTAAAAGCTTGTGATAACGATCCTCCAACGATTGTGGATGTGGCAGACACCTGTGTTTTTGCAGGAACGATTGTAGATATTCCTTTTGTGGCATATGATCCTGGAGATGTTGTTACTGTGAGTGCCACAGGAGCAATTTTTAATATTGGTTCAAACCCGGCAACTTTTATCGATTCAACTGCTTTAGATACGGCTGTTGGTCATTTTGTGTGGACACCTGATTGCAATGATGCTTCAACCTCATATTACTCTGTAATTATTCATGCCGTTGATAATGACCCGGGGGTTCCATTAGAAGATTTATCTACCTTCAGAATTAAAGTAGATATTCCGCCCATTACCAACTTAATTGTTCTGCCGACAGGCAGTACCATGACTTTAAATTGGGATGCCTCAGTTTGCTCTAATATTGATTATTATAACATCTACAGAAAATTAGATTCAGTTGATGCAGAAGAAGATTGTTGCTCGCAAAATGCCGCTATCAATTTGGGATATACCTTGGTTGGAACCTCAGCTACGAATTCATATATTGACAACAGCACATTGGTTGTAGGAAATGAATATTGCTATATCGTTACGGCAGTAAGTGCAAATGGCGTTGAAAGTTGCATATCAAATGTTGATTGTCAGCATTTAAATTTTGAAATTCCTGTGATTACGCATGTATCTATCAATACAACGGATGCAGTTACAGGAACTGATTCTGTGATGTGGTCCTATCCAAAAGAATTAAATACCACTTTATATTCAGGACCTTACCATTACGAACTTTATCGATCTCAAGGGGGTGGAACAGAAAGTTTGGTTTATTCTTCACCTTCACAAGCCTCAATTGTTAATCCGGACACCTTGTTTGAAGATGTTTCATTAAATACGGAGAACTTAGACTACACTTATAGGGTTGAATTTTTCAACGACAACCTATTAATCGGATCATCATTACCAGCAACTTCAATTTTTATTGATCTTACTCCTAACGATAATGAACTTTATATAAACTGGACTGAAGATGTTCCTTGGACCAATACTTCTTTTGAAATCTATCGTGAGACAACACCTGGAAGTACTGTATTTAATTTAATAGGCACGACCAATGAAATTGGCTACCGCGATACAGGATTAATTAATGGGGCAACATACTGTTATAAAATCAAAACCATTGGATCTTACTCTTCAAACGGCATTATTAGTCCAATTGAAAACTGGTCTCAAGAAGTTTGTGGCATTCCGGTTGACTTTACGCCTCCTTGCCCACCAGTTCTGAACATAGATGGAAATTGTGATTTAGAAGAAACCTATTTGAACTGGACAAATCCGAACAACAGTTGCTCAGATGACGCCACCAGATACAACTTATATTTTGCTGCTTTTGAAGGTGATTCGTTAGAGTTGTTGGCCACCTTTGATTCTGATTTAGATACTTCTTTCACACATGCTGACAGAGGAAGCATTGCAGGATGTTATTACGTTACGGCAATTGATTCAATAGGGTATGACAATGAAAGCGAACCATCAAATATTGCGTGTATCGATAATTGCGAGGGCTATTATGAATTACCGAATATTTTTACACCAGATGGTTCAGGTGTCAATGATTTGTACCACCCATTATTACCTTACAAATTTGTGGATAGCATTGATTTAAAAATATTCAACCGTTGGGGAGATTTAATGTTTGAAACAACTGATGCAGACATTAACTGGGATGGCTTTAACATTGACAATAAAAAATGTAATGACGGTATTTACTTTTACTCGGTTACCGTTTATGAAATTAAATTATCAGGATTGGTTCCGAGATCATTTCAAGGAAACATAACCATTATCAACTCGCATTAAACAGATGTTTACAGGAATTATTGAGGCCTTAGCAAAGGTTGAAAAAATTGAAGAAGAAAATTCAAATGTCCATTTTACTTTTTCTGGACCTTTTACCAACGAACTTAAGATAGATCAAAGTGTAGCGCATAATGGTTGCTGCTTAACGGTGGTGGCAATAGATGGGGACAATTACACCCTAACTGCCATTGACGAAACCTTGAAAAAAACCAACTTAGGCGAATTGAAAGTTGGTGATGTGGTAAATGTTGAGCGTTGTATGCAAATGGGCGGAAGACTAGATGGACATATTGTTCAGGGTCATGTTGATGCGACAGGAGAATGTGTAGAAATTATAGATTTAGACGGAAGTACAGAATATGTATTTAGGTACGATCATAATGATGTGACGGTTCCTAAAGGTTCAATAACAGTAAATGGCGTTAGTTTAACAGTAGTGCAATCAGAGGAGAAATTATTCTCGGTGCATATTATTCCATACACCGTTGAGCATACAAATTTTCACAGGTTCAAAGTTGGAACAAAAGTGAATTTAGAGTTTGACATCATAGGAAAGTATGTTAGGAGTATGATGGAATTTCAAAGCAAGAAGTCATAATTATAAATCAAACCATTTGATTTCGCCTTTTTGTTCGTAAACAGGGTTTCCATCTGCGTCAAATTCATTTTCTCCCCATTCATTTAATAAGAATGTTTCATAGCGAGTGGCTTTTAATTTACCATTTTCTAATTCAAAATCATCCCATTCATCATTAGTTATTGCTTTTCCTTGATAGTTTGCAAAAAAGGCTCCGTTATCAGTGAAAATCTTCAATCCAAAATCTAAATCCTCAATTCTATTAAAATCATAGAAATCTAAAAATGACTTTGGATTGGCCATAGAATCTAAAAGAATATACCTTGACTCTGCAGCATTGACTTTAATCGTATTTCCATATTCATCTACTTGCACATAGCCCTCACCACCACCGATTAAAAATTCACCTGAGTCATATTTGGTTCGTGCTATGTAGCCATTTTTTATGGGAATAATTTCTGCGTAGTATGGAGAGATTTTCGTCCAAAAATCGTTTTGTTTTTGCCAGATTGAACTGGCCTCTATTTCATAATGACCATTTTCATAGTATTCACCCCAAGGATCTGCCAATAAATATGAGGAGCTATAGGTGTCATTAATTATAATTGACTTATTGCTATAAGTGATATTAAGCTTACTACTATCCGCCTCACAAATACATGAATTATTTCTGTCTAAAACGCTGAATAAGGTGTCCTGTAAGTCCACAATTACAAAGGCACATTCTCTCTCAATATTATTGATATTATACCTTTTTAGTTCAATTGATTTTGGATCCTTAATTATTAAAGTTGTATCATAAAGTGAAAGCGAAAACTGGCCTTTATCAAAAATAAAAGTATGCTCTAGAGATGCATTGACATGAACCATATCTGATGGACCAACAACATTTACTAAATTTTTGCCAAAATTCATTTCTGGGATAACAATCCCCCATTTGCTATCAGATTTAAAATAATAGCTCTCATCTGTAAAAAACGAAGCTGATTCGTGGGCTTTTTGAAAATGATTCGCTTCTATGCCGAACATTAATTTTTTCAAATTTGACGTGTCGGAAAGTAATTCACTCGCAGTCATGTCACTTCTCATCAAATGGGAACCATTTCCTGTAAACGTATAGATTGCATGATATTGAGGGTTTTGATTCTTTTCATCTACCGGAATTTCAACCTCTGCAAAAAGCCAACTCTTGTCATTGGCTGGGTAGGCATCAAAATAAATTGGTTGCATTTCCCAAGTATGACTTTTTAAATTGTATATCCCAGTTTTTAATACCGGTTCTTCAGAAATATAAACTAGGTTTCCAAAGTCATCAATTGAGTCTGACCCCCAAATATCATGAGCAGCATAAGATTCAAAAAACTGGTTGTCAACTACTTTAACTAAAGAATCGTTGATCTGTACTAAACCAAAGGAACTAATATCAGGATTCCGAATAAAATCATCTGTCAAATATTCAAGTTCACCTTCTCTGATTACTGCGATCGTTGAATAGTCATTGTATTGCACTTGCAGGTCTCCGCTATGTCCGGTTAGCAATTCATAATAATCATTGGCTGGATTTAATTGGTGAATCTTCACTGAATCTTCATTCGTTTTCAAGGCTAAAAAACTCTTATTATCTGAAATCCTGAGAAATTTGTTTTTAGGTTCAATCTCCCATTCAAAAACTGGCTCAACTTCCTGAACATCTTCACAGTTAAACAGTTTACCTTTAATTAATCCATAGTTTGAATTTGCTTGAACAACCGCCTTGAACTCGTTTTCTTGAATGATGTTTTCCTTACCAAACATAGCCGTCCAAGCTTTATTTTCCGCTTCTATATTTGCTCCCATCAGCGATATTTTTCCATCTTTCAGTTTATAAATATCGTAAGTGACTTCAATGCAATTTACGTCTGGAAAATCGTATGTAAGGTCCTCAATTATAGAAGCATCTTTAACCTTTTGAGCAATGAAATAATTTTCAAAAATCAATATGCGACTATATACTGGTTTTATATCCCAACTTTGTGTGCTCAGATTAAACAAGCCACTGCCTTGAAATATGCCCCTATCATATCCATTCACGGTGAAAGCTTTTGCATTCAATTTGTCATAAAATTGAAAAAGAATCCGGTTATCAGGAAGTTTCTTACCTTCAAATGCTACATCCAAGTTGAGCCAAACATCCATTTTGAGCACTTGATTACTACCTTCTATTACAACTGAAAAACCAGATTCATCAAATACCAAATATCTATCTGCGTCAAAAAATGGTTCAATGTGAAATTTTGATTTTTTGACGATATACTCACCCGTTTTAAGATCAATTAATGATGTTTTGTTTTTCGTATAAACTAAAACCTTGGTAGAATCCAAATTAAAAGCTACTGAATCTGCCTTTTTTTCAAAATCAAATCCTTGAGACCATCCCATTTGAGTAATGAGAAAGATAATTAGGGTTAAAAATATTTTCATGAACTAAAAATAATATAATCCACAGAATTAGTTCTCAGTAAAATGCCGTAATCTCGATTTTGAATTCTAAAAACGTCAACGATTAATTTAAAAGGGCTTACGAATAAAAAGCTGTGTAAAACTTTAGCACGGGCTTTGATATATACCCTTTGATGAAAGTTAAATTTGTGATGATGCAAAAATTAATATTGAGTATAGGATGTTTGGTAATAGCGGGCTTGAGCTGGGGTCAAAAGGATACCGTAAAAATTGGTTTAGATGCTTTTGTCGTTACGGATATTACGCAACCTGTAAATGTGGATTCACTTTTAGCATTAGAACCCAAAATAATCAGAGATTATAAGTGGTACAAAGAACGCTATGGTGAAACCGATTTAATGTATAAGGTGACCGACAATAAAGGGAATGGTTTTGACAGTTTGTACGGAACCCGAAATATGCGTCCAATATTGCATGGCGTGGCGTACAGGGGTGGTGCAAACAACTATTACCACAAAACAGACAAACGTAAAAACCAAAATGCCTTGCCACTGGACGGAATGCACAATTTGTGTCAAGAAGGTTTCTCTGCTGGGGTGTATTTGTATCGACAAAATTTTGACGAATCTCCGTTGGGTGACACCTGTAATTGTGTAGATGATTCTTGGAACAAGTTTAACTATTACCAATACGATTATTACGACTCTATTCACGTCTATGAGATGCTTAAACTTACCCATGATGCTGCCACTAAAAAAGAAGTTGGTCCGGTTTATTTGCATTGTTGGAACGGTTGGCATGCTTCAGGGTTTATTTCTGGAGTTATTTTAAAACAGTTCTGCGGAATGTCCAATTGGGACGCAGTAAACTACTGGGACTTAGGTACAGACGGAGCCAACACATCTCCAAGGTATCAAACGCAACGAGAACGGATTAAGAAATTTCAACCTTATCCAGAATTTACGATTTCAGATTCTTTAAAAGAGTGTATGTGTCCACCTATGCCTGAAAACATAGATAGCAGCCAGTTACATGTTGAAATAGAGCATTTGGTAATTGTTCCAGAAGCTATTCCTGTTGGGTTTGATGTCGTGCTTTACAATGTGAAATTTGGGCCAGGTAAAACTACTTTTGGAAACATCTCTAAGAACAAAGATATTATCAATCTAAAGAAAGCGCTAGATCAAGATCCTAATTTGGTGATTGAGATTGGAGGATATACAGACAACTCTGGTGCTTACTCAAAGAACGTAGACATTTCAAACAGGAGAGCAAAATTTGTATATGACCACTTGATAGCAAGCGGTTATTCAGAAGAACGAATGACGTATAAAGGTTATGGACCGGCGAAACCAATTTTTTCTAATCGCTACAAATCTACGCGAGAAGGAAACAGACGAATAGAAATAAAAATCGTAAACAAAACGGTGCATGGTGGATCAAGTTTGGTAGATGAGTCTATTTACGAAGATGCCAATGTTGTGAATGAAGAAAAACTGAAAGAATCTTACTTGTCGTATTTCTTTGAACATGAAAAAGAAGGCGGTATGGGCAGCACGTTTATTGTTGATTCATTAATTTTTGCTTCTAGCAGTTTTGTGATTCCAGAAGATGGATATGGTGCCATCATCCTCAATCAACTCATAGCTTATTTGAAAGAACATAAGTACACTAAAATTCAAGTGAACGGCTATACTGATTCATCCGGAATAAAAGAAAATAACGACACCCTTTCAATCAACAGAGCTCAAGCAGTGAATGATTATTTGGTAGCAGGCGGAATTTCACAAAGTCGAATCACGCACAAGGGTTGGGGGTCTGAAAAACCTATTGCACCCAATCGCTACAAATGGGGACGAGACATCAATAGAAGAATTGAAATTGAGTTTGTGGGGGATTAATCAATAGCTCCTTTAAATTCCATTAATTTTCTATTTACAAACCATTTTGGTATTATCTTATTAAATTAAGAGATAATAGCTTATGTTTAGTTTTACGATTCAATTACATTTGTTGAAATGAGAATAATTGCCCTTATAATTATTTTATTTTCAGCCACCTGCGGCTTGACACAACAATTTCACTTCAAGAACTATTCACTTGAACAGGGATTGAGTAGATCTGGTGTGTATTATATTCTCCAAGACAATTCAGGTTTTTTATGGGTAGGAACAGAAGGCGGTGGCGTATGTAAATTTAACGGAACAACGTTTAAGAATTATACGAGAAAGCACGGACTAGCGGCAGAAGACGTTAGGGTAATTTTCCAGGATGACAGAGATGTTATTTGGTTTGGAACGTCAAAAGGCCTCTCTTATTTTAACGGCAAATCTATTGTTAGTCTTACCACTGAAGATGGTTTAGCTGACAACTATATTCGATCAATCACTCAAGATTCTGAGGGCAACATTTGGGTGGGAACTAACAAAGGAATCACGATTATAGACCCAGACGAAAAAGGAGTTTCAGGAAAACTAAAAATCAACTTCACTTTTCCAAATATGAAAATTCGTTCAGTTTTAGCGCAAGACGAAGTTGTATGGATAGGTACTGACCAAGGCTTGTGTAAATATAAAAACCACGATATAGAGGTGATTACCACAGAAGACGGATTAAGTCACAACTTAATTTTGTGCATGTATGTGGATGCAGCAAATCAACTATGGGTGGGAACACAAGATGGTTTAAATAAACTTAATAATGACTCTATCATTCATTGGAGCGAAGCAGAAGGCATCATTAATCAAAGAATAAGGTCAATTACAGAAGATAGCCATGGTAATCTTTGGATTGGTACCTCAGAAGGAATTAGCGTATATAATGGATTAGAATTTTTCAATTTAAATCATGAAAACGGCATGTCAAATGACCGAGTTCGTTGCTTAACAACTGACAGCTTTGGAAATATTTGGATAGGCTCTTATTTCGGTGGAATCATGCGATTCAATCATGATAACTTCATTTCTTATACCACTGAAGAGGGAATCGTATCGAATCAAATTTTATCTATAAATGAAGATGAAAAAGGTGACATAATTGTAGGCACCTATGAGGGAGCGTCAAAATTGAAAATGCATGACCAAAAAGTCACCCAATCAAAAACTGTTAATCTTGAAAATGGCTTGAGAAATAATAGCGTAAGATGTGTTTATAAAGATAAAGATGCTAATTACTGGTATGGCACAAATAGAGGAATAAGTATTATCGGACCCAATGGAATTCGCTATTTAGATGAGAAGAATGGTTTAGATAATGATGAAGTAAAGATTATCAAATACTTTAACGAAGCTTTCTGGATTGGGACGGCGCGCGGGTTGGCAATTGTAAAAACAAATGGAGCTAATGGTGAGTTTAAAGTCAACTTTTTAGATGTGGATAATGGCTTAGCAGGAAATGAAGTAAGTGGCATACAGCAGGATAACGCAGGGGATATTTGGGTCAGCTTTTTGGATGGACAACTCAGTATTTTTGAAGATGATCGATTAACAAACCCGGCTCTATCTGAAAATGTAGAAGAAATATTGAGCATGGGGATTGACAGCATTGGCCAAATTTGGCTAGGCACAAACGGAAATGGAATTTATTACGGAAATTACTTTAAAGAAACGCGAGAAGTTCAATTAGAGAATATTACTACGGCCGATAAATTGGTTTCAAACTCCATCTATTCACTTTTGCTATTAGAAGATCAGGTTTGGGCTGGTCATGAGAATGGACTTGATTTAATTTCTTGGAAAAATGATTCAACGTTTGAGGTCAAATCCTTTGGTCCTGAATCAGGATTTTTCGGAATGCAAAACAATCAAAATGCGTCTTTTAAAGATTCAAAAGGTAATTTATGGTTTGGAACAGTTGATGGCCTTTATTGTTTAAAAGGAGAGGAGTTGCAGCATTTTTCTGAAGGAACGAACTCTATCAATTATATTACTTCTATTAAAATTTACGGGCAGTCTGAAGATTGGTCAAAATCAGAATGGTGTGATGGTATCAGTGGTAATTTTGGGTTACCTGAAAATCTTGAATTACCTTATCATCAAAACAACATTTCTTTTGATTTTATCGGGATGAATTTTATCTCGCCTAAAAACGTAAAATATCGTTGGAAGCTTGAAGGTTTTGATAAAGATTGGTGCGCAATTACGTCTAAAAATTATGCTTCATACACCAATCTTGAACCCGGTAAATATGTCTTTAAACTACAATCTTCAGATGAGCACGGCATTATTGTAGAGGAAACAATTGATTATCCTTTTAAAATTCAAAAACCATTTTGGCTGCAATTGTGGTTTATCATTTGTGCCAGTTTAATTGGGGCGATTTTGTTATGGTTTATTATGCGCTTAAGAACGAGAGCCTTATTAAAAAAGAACAGTGATTTAGAACGTGTTATTTTTGACCGCACCCGGGAAATTAGATCACAGGCTGAAGAGTTGGCTGTAAAAAACAAAGAAGTAACCGATTCTATACAGTATTCAAAAAGAATTCAGGGCTCTATTTTACCAGGAAAAGAAAAGTTAGATAAACTACTCGGTCATCATTTCGTGCTATACAAACCAAAAGACATAGTTTCTGGAGATTTTTATTGGTTAGATGCTGCAGTCAATAACCCAAAACATATCTTTTTCGCAGCGGCAGATTGCACTGGTCATGGTGTGCCTGGAGCTATGGTATCTTTAATTGGAACTAGAGCATTGAATACAAGTTTACGCGAAAACCATTTAATCAATACCAATGAAATTTTAGATTGTACAAACAGAATTGTTGTTGAAGCATTCACTGACTTTGAATCTGGAGAAATCATCAAAGACGGTATGGACATTTGCCTTTGCGCGTTGGATTATAATGATGAAAACGAAATTAAATTTCAATTCTCTGGTGCGCAAAACCCGGTATGGATTGTTCGATCAGAAAATGATCCTAATCTTATTGTAAATGGATTAGAGCAACAACCCAACATCAATGAAAACGGCTATAAGTTATTTGAAATCAAAGGCACCAAACAACCCATAGGTTACTTTGACGGTTCTAAACCTTTTGAAGTGCACAATGCAACCCTAAAAAAAGGCGATAAAATTTATTTATTCACGGATGGATTTGCCGATCAGTTTGGCGGGAAAAAAGGGAAAAAATTCAAGTATAAAACGCTAAAACAATTGCTTCTATCTAAACAATCTGAAACCATGGATGATCAAAAAGAGATTTACCGTCAAGCTTTCAGAGCATGGAAAGGAGAAATTGAACAAGTAGATGATATTTGTTTAATGGGTGTTGAAGTCTAATCCCCAATTCGAGCTAACCCATCTTTGTAGGTTTTTAAGCAACGTTCACGCGCAAATTTGTGCTCTACGATTGGTCTAGCATAAGTTAGTTCATCCACTTCAGGAACCCATTTTCTGACATAGTCTAATTTAGGATCAAACTTTTTTAGTTGTTCATGTGGGTTGAAAATTCTAAAATATGGTGCGGCATCACAACCTGTTCCAGCAGCCCATTGCCAGTTACCAACATTAGAAGATAATTCAAAATCAAGTAACTTTTGGGCAAAATAAGCCTCTCCCCATTTCCAGTCTATCAACAAATGCTTTACTAAAAAACTTGCCACCACCATGCGCACTCTGTTGTGCATGTAGCCGGTTTGATTCAATTGACGCATTCCCGCATCCACCATTGGATACCCTGTCTCACCTTTGCACCAAGCTTCAAAATCGAATTCATCATTTCGCCAGGCTATTCCGTCATATTTAGATTTAAAATTGTGATTGACTGATTTTGGGAAATGATACAAAATCTGCATAAAGAACTCTCTCCAAATCAATTCGTTTAAAAAAGTCTCATGCTGGTCTCCTATTGTTCTAAATAATTCACGCACACTCACTGTTCCAAACCTTAAGTGTGGACTTAAATTGGTTGTTGCAATTTTAGGAATGTCTCGTTGTGCTTTATAATTGTTGATTTGCTCTAGATCATAAGGCAAAACTTTTATTGCTGATTCTTTAATTCCAATTTGTGATTTGGTCGGAAATGGTGATTTATTTGGAAAAAAATGCTCTTTTTGTATCGTTTTTGGTGAAAAATCATCTTTTTTAACTGATTTCCACCATTTATTCTTGTAAGGTGTATAAACAGTGTAAGGCGATCCATCATCCTTTAAGATTTCATCTTCTTCAAAAATAACTTGATCTTTATAAGCTTTAAATTGAATTCCATTCGCCGCTAAAAATTCTTCTGTTTCAAGGTCTCTTTTTATAGCATATGGCTCATAATCTTTATTTAAAAAAACTTGTGCCACTTCATAATCCGTAATTATTTTTTGCCAAACATCTTTAGGGTTTCCCTTATAGACTTTCAGGCAAGCACCTACACTTTCTAATTGCGCATTCAGCAATTCAAGCTGCTCATAAATAAAATTAACCCTTGCGTCATCAGCCGGAAGCTCTTTCAAAATTTGCTCATCAAATATGAAAATGGGTTGGATGGGTAATCCAGAAGATAGGGCTTGTGATAATCCATGATTATCTTCTAATCTTAAATCGCGCCTAAACCAGAACAAAGATATTTTCATGCAGACTTTTCTTGAAAGGAACCAAAAATCTCTATCATGGCAAGGCGTCTATATTCAAAAATCTCATTGAGTTTTTTTCGAATAAAAAGATCATTTGCCGCTTTTCCTAAAAAGCCCATTGGTGGCTGATAGGTAATTAAATCTTCCATCATGACGCCACCTTCAATTGGCTTAACCCAATGCTCGTGATGCCAAGTTTTATAGGGGCCTTCTCGTTGTTCGTCAACGAAATACTCCTTTTCTTTTACATGAGTTATTTCTGTTACCCAGGTCATCTTCATATTGAGCATTGGACTCACTTTGTAAGTAATAATCATTCCTGGATACATCTCATCTGACAAATAAGGTGTGGTAATTTCAAACCCCATAGAATCGGGTGTGATTTTCGCCAAATTTTTAGGAGATGAAATAAAATCCCAAACCTCATCAACTGAAGCCGGTATACGTTGTTCTTTGTGAAATTGAAATACTGCCATGTAAAAGGAACATTTGGTACTTCAGAAAGTTCAAATTCAGGGCTACTTTAGTACTATTTACGGATTATATGCTGTAATCTCAATCCTAAACTCAGCAGGCCCAATAGTTGATGTTCCTCCCCAACCGTTATCATAGGTATAAGGAGCAGTTATTTCACCTTCTAAATAATCACCAATTGAAGATCCTACGTAGGTAAGGTTAATTGGAACATTATCACCAACTTGCCCAAATTTATTTTCAAACACAAATCCACCTAGACCGCTATTCCCTGGCATTTGATGCAAGCCAACGGAAGGGAAGAATTTAGCAAAACTAAAATGTGATATTGAACCACCGCCTTGATTGTTTTGTGCATTCACCCAGACACCGACATTAGACTGTAAAGTATCTGTAAACTCAAGAATTGCATAAAATTCTACGATTGCGTTTGGAACCAAAAAATACTGGTCGCCATTGTAAGTATAAGAGCAATATTGGTCTGGTGTATCACATACTTGCAGATTTCCAAAATCCATAGAAGTACTCGCCGGAATTGTAATTTCTGTACTTGCACTATTGTTGTTAGAATTAACACCCATAAAAGTGACCTCTGAAGTTGATGAACAAAATATGATGGCTTGATTAAAAGCACCTAAAGTATTAGCCGGCAAGTATTTTATTTTACCGTCAAATTGAACACTTAAATAAGCTTGAGTATCAGGAGAGCCAGCACAATCAGTTATTGTTCCTTCCACTATTCCGTAATTCACAGATGTGCCTGAACACAAATCCATTGTACCCAAATTGGTATTTGAACTAAATGGCCCAATCTCTTCAGAGTAGATAACTCCTCCACAAGCATCCTCAACCTCTAAAGTTAATGTAAGTGTTGCTGGAATGCTTCCACTGAATCCACCTACAACGTTAGTCGTTGTTGAACCTAACTTATGTCCCCAAGGATTATAAACGTTCACTGTTGCACCAGCGTACGGTGTTCCAGAACATTCAAATTTTCCAGATAATAGATAATGATCATAAACGTAAGGACAAGACCAAAATGTGAAATGCTCAACGTCTCCCACATAAAAATCATCTTTCTTCTTAGCACTCCCATCTTCTATCCATTTACCTAGACCTTCATGAAAATAATAAAGTGGTAGTTTCGAGGGCGCTGAACTTAGATCTTCGGTTCCAATGGGCAAATGTAATTCTGCTTTATTTTTTGGGTTAACAATTAATTCATTCCCACTTTCATCTGTCAGTTCTACAACTAAAACACTGTGATTATCGACAAAAACGTCCTCTCCTTTTTCATTCATTCCTGCAAAACTGTTTGGAGCCAAATTTTTATTAATATTCGTATTGACGAACTTAGAAGAAACTAAAACACTTCCGTCATAAACCGAACCATCTAAAGTTAAAAAGCCATCAGCAGGAAACTCTATAAATGCTCCACCTTCACAATCTACTCTGCCTCCGTTTGATCCATTAATGGAGCTCGTAACTTTAGAAGACAATGTCATTTGCACAGAAATTTGTTCATTTTCTGATGAATTGAATACATAATTGCCGGTAAAGTAACCCGACTTTTTTGAAACTATTGTTGCATTCAAAGAAGGCACCATAATATCCGAAAACTGAACAACCCCATTAGCGTCCGTAGACTCAAAGTAATCACCTATGTTGACGTCTACATCAGAAAGTGCTACCCCATTCTCGTCTACAATTTGAACTAGAATAGCTTGAGCATTAATCACAGCACTTTCATTAGTTCCGGCATCATATGGGTCAACCAAGTCTTTCTTGCAAGATTGAAAAATTAAAATTGTGAGAAGAAAAAATAAAATTGAATAGCGTTTCATTGAATAAGTTTTGAGAACAAGACGCATCAACTTAATACTTAGTTGCTTCATTGAGCTTTCTTCAAAATCAAATCGCTTTAATCTCTTTGCCTTTCTCTTCAGCAACTTTTCTAATGAGGACCTCTACATCTACCCATTTCATTTTAAGCATAGTAGTACTGATTGCAAGCGGACTGCCAAAGGTATCTTTATTGAATTTGAGATTCGTTTTTTTAAAGCCTTTTACGTTAATTAAAAGTTCATCTTCGTCTTTTAAATACACCACAATAAATTTGTTCATCACATGGGTTTTGAAACCGAATCCTTCTATATCCTCCCACTTCATTAAACCATAATTTATCCCTGCGATATTATCTTGAATTCCTTGTTCGTTGATAATTAAACCGTAGGTGTGTTTTGTCATTTTGATAATTAAGAAAACTAACAGAAAAGAGAAGAGGATCACAGCTGTAAGCCCAAGAACAAACATTTTACCATTATCATAAAAAACTCCGTGAAATTGATCCGTAAAAGCCGCGATTCCACCAAGAATAATTAATCCAACTATCAGCATTAAACCAATTAGGTATTTCTTTTTACTCAGTGGTATTTGGTAGTTCATGTTTGTTTCTCCTTATTGGTATGCTATCCCTTCACCCTAGCTCTAATATCGCTCAATTTTTGGTCAACTAGTAACTTCCCATCTCTAAATACCTCTTTCAATTCACCTTCTTTTTCTTGCTCCCAAGTGGCCTGGTCAATCATTTTATATTCGCCGTTTTCCAAAACGATTTTTATCAAGCCTTTGGCTGATTTTTTTGTTCCGTCATCTGTGATTGGATCTTTAAAGATTTCTCTTCCTTCTCCATCTACTTCTCCGTAAGTGGCTTTCATTGCGAATCCGAAAGTATCTCTTGTATTGTATTGGTAAGTGAATGAGCCAACCCCTAATACGACATTAGTAGATGCATATCCTTTCGCTTTTAATCGCTCGCACATGTTGGCTGCTCTTTCTAGCGTAATACTGTCTCCATAAATAGCTCCGATATGTGAATCCAATTCTTTGTATCCTTTATCATTGGTCGATCCACCAAAAATATCCCACAATAATTCAATCACTCCTTTTTTCTCTGCTTCACTTTTTCCGTTTGGATTACCACAAATGATATCAACCGGATCTCCTGAATCGGGGCGAATCACCACTTTGCCGTCTCTTGCTAACACTTGCTCTTTTAGGTTTGGAAGATATTCGGTCAATACTTTCCATAAATCCCAAGTGTCAGAAACGATCGATACGATTCCGTTTGGATACACCTCAGTAATCAATCTTTCAAAGGTTTCTTGCTCGCCTGAATTGGTTCCCATACACATTACTGAATGCTCAGTTGCTGCAACAGATCCACCCACTAATTCTTTGTCAGAATCAGCATTGTAATAAGTTTCTAAAAAGTCAATCGCAGGGATAGTATCTGAACCTGTAAAACTCAACAAGTGTCCAGATGCACTCATTAATGCAGCTTCTAAGCCTGCCATTCCTCTCATTGAGAAATCGTGTCCTTGCCAATCTACAAATTCAGGAACAGAAGATGTTTCAGCAGCATACTTGTCCAAAATTTGACGGTACTGTTTTGCTATTGTTGCCGAATTACATGGCATCCAAACGGTTGTAGAAAGTAAGGTTTCAAAGTAGTTCGTTAACCAGAAAAACTTAGGAATCGTATTGTACATGGTGAACATTGGAACTCTGATCGGAACCGAAACTCCTTCAGGCAGTGCTTTAAAAACCATTGGAATATATCCTAAATCATGAAGCTCTTCAATGTGTTCAATCCCAACTGAGTTTGGCCCTAAGTAATTGTCGATTCTTCTTGAATATCTTTTACAAACCTCAGCCTTAGGTTGACTAAAAAAGTTCTTTTCAAAATCTTCAATAATGTATCTTTTGATGAAGTATTGTAATCCAAAAAATACAACTGAATCAATTCCTTCAATTCTGGATTTTCTAGGTGTCCAGTTAGAGTAAACTAATGTTGTTTGATTTGGGTATTGTCTTCTGTGGTCAACTTTGTAACCGTCTGTGTAGAGTAGTGTGTTCATAATGTTTTGTTTTTAGTGCGCTCTCTCGGCTGCGCCGAGATCACTTTTGGTTATTGGTTCGTCTCGGCTTAGCCGAGACTTTTGGTTTTGATTAATTTAATAATTATTGGGTGGTTAGCGTTTTCAAATTTGGATCCAACAAATATTTTGATCACTTCTATCTTCCCAATAATAGACTTATTAAATCGATCTAAATCTTCAGAGGGAACCCACAGTTCATTACTATGTTTTGCTCCAACATTCTCTATTTTATATTTTAAAAATTCCTCTTCAGAAATTTCAAATTTTGTCACAATTCCTAAGTAATTCCCGAATTCATCATTAGTATTCCATTGTGAAGCAATATCACAAGCGTATTGTTCATTTAAAACAGGATAAAAAATTGGCTGCCATTCTAATCTTGATGGAAACTTTGAAAAATCAGATTCAATGATTAGAATCATTTCTTTTTCTCCTACAGGTCTATATAGTTCAACAGTTTTAGTCATTATTCCTTCCTTTCTCATTTGGGTAAAGTGTTTGAACGACATCAGATTGAATGACTTCTTTTGACTCAATATTTAATGCCGATAAAGGGCCATTAAATGCGGCCCCAGTGTCAACATTCCAAACATTAACTCTATTCATAGGTTTATCTTCGCCATAGTTTAAAGTTGGGGTGTGACCAATGTATATTTCTTTATACAATTTCAATCTTTTTGGATAGGCAGACGAATCTTTTTTCAATTTAGAGTCCATAGCTAATGCAAGCTCCCAGAGCGTTCTGTCCCAAGAATAATTGCTCTCATAATGTTCTTTGTCTGGTCCGTGCATAGATGAAAAACCAGCATGAATAAACAATCTGTTTTCGTGAACATAATAATTCTTCATTTTTTCAAAGAATTGCAAATGGAAGAATTTCTGCGGTTCAGAATAATTATAGTAGCTATCCACGGTTTCTTTACCTCCATGCATGAACCATGAAATAAATTTTGTTCCATCTCTTAACCATTGTTCGCACCACAAATCATGATTTCCTTTGATAAATACACACGAATATTTGTTTTCCAATTCAATCAAATAATCGATTGTTTGTGCTGCCTCACTCCATCCATCAACATAATCGCCCAAAAAGATCAGTTTATCATTAGGTGTCAACTCTAATCTTTCGATTAACTGTTTCAATGCTCTGAAACCTCCGTGTATGTCGCCTATGGCGAATGTTCTCATTTTTTATTTGCTCTATTTTACTATTTCTATTTACTCATCCCAACTTCGTCAGGCTCAGTCTGACAACTTCCGCATACCAATCCGATAATATACAGATAGGTCTCTTCGTTTTTCGTATCGATTCGAAACACGAAAAACGAAACACGCTCTTACAATATCTCTTTCAATTTTATTTGTTTTACTCCTGGCTCATCTAAATCCCTGAAAGAATCAGTCGTATAAATCGTTTCAAAGGTTTTATTCAAATCTTCAAATCCTCTGTTAAAGATTCCGTGGCTTACGGCAAGGTATAATTTACCAGCTCCTTTTTCTTTTAACTCTTCAGCCAATCCTAAAAAGGTTCCGCCTCCGTCACAAATGTCATCAACTATGATACAATCTCTGCCTTCTAAATCATCTGCATAAACTTTAAATGCTTTCAATTTTCCGGTTTTAACGTCTCTTTGTTTTGAGCCTTCTACTACTTCTCTTCCTCCCAAATAAGTTGACACTTTATAAATCTTCTTTAGTGCTCCACCATCTGGCGAAATCAACAGTGTATCATCACTTAGGTCTTTCAACACCTTTTCAATGAAAGTATGATTAGGGACAATAGTACATCTGTCTAAAACGGCTGCTGTTACTTCAGAGTGTGCGTCATACACCGTCACCCAATTTACACCAGCATTGTTAAATAAATTGGCATATACTTTAACCGATAATGGTTCACCCGGAACCATCACTCGATCTTGTCTTGCAGCCGGGAAATAAGGAATAAAAACATTGATAATTTCTACGCCCATTCTTTGTAGGGCGTCTATTGCTAATAGCATCAATCCAACATTCTCAAATGAATTAAGACGGTGAGTGATTGTTACCTCATCTTCTTCTGATAATTCAGTTTTGATTTTAATATGTGGTTCTCCTCCCTTAAAAAGGAAACTTTCAAACTCAATTGTATTGGGTCCGAGAGGTTCAAAGTTTGGTGTTAAGTTTAAAATCATTTGCGTTGTTTTCACACAAACATACAATCTTTTCTGTATTCAAACAAGTATTTTGCGTAATTTTTACACATACTTAATTTCAAAGTGAAAGCCTTCTTTCACTAAAGCGCTGTATTTCTGTTTGTTAAAGGTGAATAATTTAGCCGGACGACCACTTCCAACTTTCTTCATTTTCTTGGTTTCTTGTAAGATATCAAAGCTCAACATCTTCTTTCTGAAGTTTCTTCTATCTATTTCTTTGCCTAAAATGGTGCCATACAAATGTTCTAAATCAGAGAATGGAAATTCTTTGTCTAATAAGTCAAAACCAATTGGCTGATAAGTCAACTTTCCTTTTAAGCGTTCTACACCTACTTTGATGATTTTTTTGTGATCGTATGCTAGTTTTATTGCCTTGGCACTTCGACTTACTTCGACTCCGCTCAGCACGCGTCGCTCGGTGGACGGCTCAGTGTCCGGCAATGCTTGAACAACTTGATCGTTTATTATCGGAAACCATTGGGCGTCTTCGGCATCAGTGTCTGCTTTTAAGGTCCATTTTTTTGGATTTACTAAAGCAAAGTAAGCGACCGTAACTGTGTGATTTCTTGGATCTCTTTTAACATCATCTCCAAACGTATAAAGCTGTTCAAGGTAGTTGACTTTGATTCCTGCCTCTTCTTGTAACTCTCTTTCTACGGCCTGTGTTAAGGATTCATCATTCAGCACAAATCCTCCGGGCAAAGACCATTTTCCTTTGGCAATACCGAACTTTTGTTTGATCAATAAAACGTAAAGTTGATTGTTTTGATATCCGAAAACTACTGCGTCAACGGCTAATTTGATGTTTTGTGTTTTACTCATAATTCAATATGCGTAATATAAACACAAAAATTTACTTTTAGAAACGTAAGTGCATTAGAAAACTAGTTAACAGAGATTATATTCAAACTAGTTAATGCTTCTCAAAATGTCCAGAATCGTTCAATTTAAAAGAAACCTTCTCTATTTTCTCCTCATCAAAGTAAGTTTTGATGGTTTTATTGATGCCTTCTTTTGTCAATTCGGATGACTCTGTTTGAAATCCTTCAGCGATATCGTCATACGCAATTTGAAGATGGTCTACATACGTATAATCCAGCTCATACGAAACGATATAAGTTGCCAATTCATGCTCATTGGGCATCACATTAAAAACATAAGTCATGTAATCTGAAGACATTTCTGTCCAATAAGATAAGTTCACTGATGCGGATGAATCAATTCCCAAATTGGTCAACGAAAAAGCTAAAATTTCATCACCCGTTAAAGGGAAATAAGGGTCATAATCATCAAAGTTCGTGGCATCTGTATAAGGTAAATCTTCAGGGAAAATTTGATTGTGGATATTAATGCACATAGATAAATCTCCCATAATTTCGGTTGCATTCTCCGTATCAAAATCTAGCTTTTCAACAGACTCATCTTCAGAGTTATCTGATTGAGATTCTGCTTCAGACTCTCCTCCACAAGAAGTAACAATTAATGAAAGTATTGCTGCTGAAAAAGTAATTTTAAAGTAATTCATAACTACAAGATACTAGAAAGTTCTTTTTCATTTTTTTATCTTTTAAAAAATTATACGAATTCAACCTTTTCACTTCATTTCAAAATCGCAATTGTAACCTTTCTAAACCTTTTAGTTATTAGAAAGCAAGGAATACCTTTTTCGGAAGGATAAAATCAAAATCATGAGAGGACTAAGTGTGGCGTTGCTATTGGCAACCATAAATTTCAATGCTTTTTGCAAGGATGCAGATTGCTCAGGTGAAGTGTACAGATCAAATAAAACTATTCTGCAATGCGGAGAAAATACTGAAAGGGGTTTTGAAGGTTGGATGGTGAATGGACTGACAACTGATATGAATCTCTATTTTGAGCATCAACAGATTGAAGTGTTTTCTCATCAAGCCAAGAACGTCAATTTTTCTATTACCAAAAAGATTGATGAAATGGTTGGATATACTGACTTAACAATCATTGCTGATTTGGCAAGCATTGAGAATTGCGATATTCATTCAGCTACCGCTTACGTTTCACCGGACGGTAAAAAATGGACCGCATTAAATCAAGATCTTACTAAAAAAGCCGCAACATCTTTCAACGAAAAAATGAATCACCTATATCTTCGTATTGTTACTCAAATCAGCTTTTTTTCAGAAGGTAGGTTTAAAGTAAAAGGGATGAAACTTACTGGAACGTATCGACCAAACGCTTCACCAGTAAAAGAAATGGCTCAAGTATTAAATGGTCCTGCAGCTGTGCAAATGAAAGAGGCCTTTCATATATTTCAATTTGAAAACCAAATTAATATTGAAACTAAGAACGAAAAAGAGTACGACTTTATCTTGATGAGCATTAACGGTAAAATCTTACAGCAAGAAAAAACCTCAGGCAGTAAACGTTTTGAAGTGGCCGTTCCATCAGGAATATACTTTGTAAGCATACTGCAAGACAACAAACCAATCATAACAAAAAAAGTAGCGCTTTAGGCGCTACTTTTTCAATTTATCTTAATTAGAACAATGCTTTGAATTTATCGTATCGTTCTTTGTATAATTCTTTCCCTGGACAACTCAATTCAGCAGCCCATGAGTGATAATTTTCAATTCTGTTATCAGGACTTGGATGCGTACTCATAAATTCAGGTGGAGTTTGATTACCACCTGCGGCAATTTTTTCAAAGAATCCAGCTCCACCATCAGCAGGCCAGTCTGTTTCGCATAAGTAAGCAACAGATTTTCTATCTGCTTCAGTTTCGTGACTTCTAGAGAATTTTAATCCAACTAACCCACCAGTAATCTGACCTAAAGCCGAAGAATCACCAAGTACTGCGCTCAACAAGATTTGAACTCCCATTGATTTTTGCATTTGACGAATAGAGTGACGTAGATCTGCATGCGCCATTTCGTGCCCCATAACTCCAGCCAATTGAGACTCATCATCTAAATACTTAATGATTCCAGTGTAGAAATAAATATAACCTCCTGGAGTACAGAAAGCGTTTAAAGTTTCATCATCTTCAATGATTCTAATTTGCCATTTAAAATCGTCTTTGTGTTCTACTTTTCCGGTAGCAAGCACTTTGTCTCTAATATCGTAGATGTATTTGTATGCTTCTACGTTTGAGGCAGAATCTAAAATTGGATACTCGGCAGGATTACTTTCTATTTCGTGCGCAACTTGTGCTCCTAACTCTATATCTTTTGATACAGGAAACAACTGCATTCCTGCATCAGGTTCGTCACTTCCACCTTTTCCTAATCCACAACTAGACATAACTAAACCTATAGTCGCCGTTGCTAAAATTATTGTCTTTTTCATATTGTTAAAATGCGTTTTCATTTTCTAAAGTGCAAACATACTCCTTGTTGTGGAAATATAAAATGAAAGTCGTTCAAAATGCGAATATTATCGATAAGTGGGGGTTGTGAGGGACGTGGTTCGTGGTTAAATAATATCGTTTTATTTTAAAATTAATTTTTGAGAGGACGTATTCCCGTTTGAGTCTGTTATTATCAACATGTAAACTCCTTGATTTAAACTGGAAACATCAATAAGTGATGTGCTTGATGAAATATGTTTCTTACCCTCTAATGAGTAGATGTCCACTTGAAAAGATTCTTTAATTAAACCCTTTATTTCTATAAAATCTCTTGCCGGATTGGGAACGATTTTAAAATCCAAAAATTGACTTTGCTCTATGCTCACATTTAAATGACAATCAATGGAAGAACTATAACTGGCGTCCCAAAGGGGAATATCGTTTTCACCATAGCAATATAAACTGTATGAAAATCCACCACCTTGACAACCCGGAATGTACATTTCGCCTGAATGTTCACTGAATAATTCTAAATGACCAATGCCCTCATAAATTGCCACCCCTTGAACAGTATCGTTATAAAGAATTCTTCTGTAATTGCTCCCTACTAAAATTGAATCTACCTTTTGGATGGTGTCTTGATCTAATCCGCAACCAGAAAGTAGAACTGAATTAACATCACCAATAGTTAAGCTATAATCCATGAATAAAGAATCTGTGTTTTGAGAGACATCAAAATAGCGAATCGTTCTACCAACCTGTCTCACAAAATGATTTGTTGGTTCGTTAAAATATGATTCATTTGTTCCGTTGACATAGGAGTAGCCGCGCCTATAGATGTGTTTGTAATCAAAGCCTGAAATAGTGGTGTCAGCTCCAATGTAATATACAAAATCCTCAGTATGTGTGTCCTGATTACCCCAAACGTCATTGAACCAATATCCACAATGCCATGATGGATTGTTACCGAAATAGTCTGGAATTTGCGTCCAGGTGTTGGAAACTGTCAAGATAAAAACTGAAATTATTAATCCCCTCATTAAGTTCAATTTAAGAAAATAAAATGAGAGAAAACAAATCTAATTTCCCTGTAATTAATGACGATTAAATATAAACCCCATTTGCAACACAAACGTACAACACTCCAAACCCAACTAACATTCCAAGAACGGTTTCTTGAAGGTTATGAGCTTTAAGATAAAGTCTTGATGCTGCTACGAATCCGCCAGCAATAATAAGAGCATAAACGGGCCACATGCTACTCTCAATTTGTGATTGATTATAGGCCAAAATGGTTGCTGCCACTCCAAAAGTTCCGGCGGCATGTAAACTCACTTTCACATAAAAATTAAGCATGAACGAAATGATAAATGTGAGAATGATTCCAAACAAAAAGCCCATTAACGCCTCATGCTGGAGTTCAACTTGCATTCTGTAACGCAAAAAGAAATAAGCCAAACCATAATAAAAAGTGACCAATACAAAGGGATACACTCTTTCGCGCTTGTTCTCTAAATGCAAACTAGAAATCATTTTGTTCCAGTACATGATTAGCATGCTCAAAGCCGGTGCGGCAAAGGTTAAAACTCCAAGGATTACATAGAGCTGCCATTTAATTGGAGCGTCATAATGATAAAGCGCATCAATTCGTTTAAAACTTGCCGGTGTTGTTGGCATTTCAAACATGATGATGATACCCAACATGGGTAAAAAGAATGGATGAAAAAGGTAGGTGATTCCCGTAAAAAATGCTCTCATTGATTACAGTTCTTTTCTCAATCTGGCTACAGGAATATTCAGTTGTTCTCTGTATTTAGCAACTGTACGTCTAGCAATGTTATATCCTTTTTCTTTCAATAAGTCGGTTAATTTTTGATCTGTTAACGGCTTACGTTTTTCTTCAGCTGCAATCGCATCTTCTAAAATCTTTTTCACTTCACGAGTAGACACCTCCTCACCAGAGGAAGTAGATAGAGACTCAGAAAAGAAATACTTTAGAGACATGATTCCAAACGGAGTTTGGATATATTTACTATTTGCCACCCTTGAAATAGTAGAGATGTCCATTTCTACGATATCAGCAATGTCTTTCAAAATCATTGGACGCAGATTGGTTTCATCTCCTGTTAAAAAGTATTCTCTTTGATACTCAAGAATTGCTTTCATTGTAAACATTAAGGTCTGCTGACGCTGAAAAATGGCATCAATGAACCACTTTGCTGAATCTAACTTTTGTTTTACAAAGGTCAGGGCTTCTTTATCTGCTTTTGAGCTTTTTGCTCCCTCAGCATAGTTACGCAACATGGTTTCGTACGTTTTACTCACTTTTAATTGAGGGGCGTTTCTGCTGTTCAGTGATAAATTCAATTCGCCTTCTTCTTCAGTTAAGATAAAATCAGGGATGATTTGCTGAATATTTTTCGAATTGGTTGATTCTTTTAATGAGTTACCTGGCTTAGGATTAAGGCGTGTAATTTCTTCTATCGCTTCTTTTAAATCATCATCTGAAATTTCAAATTTAGATTTGATTTTATCAAAGTGCTTTTTAGAAAACTCTTCAAAACTTTTCTCTAAGATCTTTTTTGCGGTATATATCGCGATATTTCCGTGATGTCTTCTTTCTAATTGAAGCAACAAGCATTCTCTTAAATCTCTTGCTCCTACTCCTGCTGGCTCAAAATCTTGCACTAGGAACAAAACATCCTCTACTTCTTCTTCAGTTGCTTGCACATTTGCTCCAAAAGCCAAATCATCTACAATTGCTTCAATTTCTCTTCTCAAATAACCATCTTCATCAATGTTTCCAATGATATTGTCAGCAATTGAACGTTCCTTATCGGTCATTTTTCTTAAGCCCAATTGACTTTTCAAAATGTCATGGAATGATGTTCCGCCAGAAATAGGCACTGATTTTTCATCATCATCAGCGCTATGGTTAGACACCGCAGTTTTGTATTGCGGTAAATCGTCATCTAGATAATCATTGATGTCAAAATCCTCTTGTGATTCTGAAACCTCTCCACCTTCATCAGCATAATCATCATCATACTCGTCTTTCTCTTCTTTGCCTTCTTCTAGAGCAGGATTCTCTTCAATTTCTTCTTTAATACGTGCTTCAAGCTCCATAGTAGGAACTTGCAACAACTTCATCAATTGAATTTGTTGCGGCGATAATTTCTGTAGAAGTTTATGACTTAAAGTTTGTTTTAACATCTTGTATATCGTGTGTATCTCAAATATACAAAATTAATGCCTGCAATCTTAAGCGTGGCATAAAATTTGTGCGAGGGCAATTTTTTTGATGTAATCTCCTTTGTTTCTTTATCAAAGTCAAGTCCGCTTATTTCTGAATGATCAAGCGTTCTGAAGCACTTAAATTACTTGACGTAAAATTGATTACATACACCCCATTATTTAACTTCGAAACATCTAAATCTAATTCTTGATCACCTGCGTATTGATTCAGATAAACTTGCTTTAATACTTGTTTACCGCTTAAATCATGAACAGTTATTTCAGTTGTTTGGCTAGTTTTTAAATCATACAGCAAACGCACGTTGGTGGATGCAGGGTTTGGGTAGAGTTTGAATGATGGTGAGCTTTGGATACCCGATATTGAGCCAAAGCATTCGTAATCAGAACCCATTCTTGGGTAAACTATTGGACAATTTGTTAACACCGAATTAGAATCACTTTGAACTCCTGCAAGTGTCACAAACATAACAGATCCACTCTCTACTGCCTGAGCCGTCTGAATTTTTACTGGATCTGAACCACCATAATGTCCTCCAGCAACGATTATCTTATCGCCTGCACTTAAAAAGACACAATCATCTAGCCAGAGCGCAACGGTATTTCCTAAATCAGATGTCTCTATGGTATAATCACCAGATTGGGCTTGCCAAGCCCATGAACTATCTAGAGGGTTATAAATAAATATGCTGCCATAAATTAATTGACCAACATTATGAGTAGAAGTATCTAAACCAATACTGACCGATTTTATTTGATCATCTTCAAAAATTTCAAATATTGAACCAATGCTAAAGGGGGCTCCAGAATTGCTAATTACATTCGAAATTTGACCAACTTGTATGCCATCATCTCTTCGGTAATCAGTATTTTGAAAAGAACTAACAACTTGCACAGAATCACTATTATTCAATATATTTTCTGAACTATCAGAAAGAATAACATATTTAAAATTAAAAGAAGCCATTTCGGAAACCTGATAAGATCCCGCTATCAATGAATCATTACAGGTACTGCATATGTCAACTGAATCCGAGTATAAAGTAGTATCAATGAGCCCATTTTTAAAAACTTCAACTTTCAAGAAAACATTAGTTGCATTTGAAGTCCCAAAATTGGATGTTATTGCTGAAAACTCAATTTCAGTATACTGATATTCAGGCACTGAATAATACTCCAAACCTTTATCAAAATAGCCACCAACCCCACTGCGGTGAAAAACAGAGTCAATACTCAAATCAACTTGGCTAGATGCCATGAACGGAAACAGGAATAATAGAAGTAGATATTTTTTCATTTGTTTTGGATTTAATTTTTCTCAAATTAATTACAAATAGTTTTTAGACTGGACATTAAATAGTAAACTGTGTTAGTACTTGAGCGAACTGTTGTTTGAAATTTCATCAATATATTGACGATAAATTAATCTTTTTTGTAGATTTGTGATGTGGAAGTAAGAATTTATCAGATGGCATTGAGTATCCTCAATGGGTTGGGACCGGTACGTGCTAGGCTGCTGCTAAATGCCGTTGGATCTTGTGAAGGAATCTTTAAAGAAAAGGCTTCTAGCTTGGTAAAGATTGAAGGACTGAGAACTGATATTATTTCTACTCTTGATCGAGATAAAGCTTTAATAAGAGCAGAACAAGAATTGGCGTTTATAGAAGAGAATAATGTGCAATTGCATTATTTTGAAGATGCCAATTTTCCGAAATTATTAAAAGAAATTCCTGATTGCCCTGTGGTGTTATACACATTAGGCAAGGTGAATTTTAACCAAACCAATATTGCCATAGTAGGGATGAGAAAATCTACTATTTACGGTAAAAAAATGTGTGACCAGCTGGTTTCAGACTTGCAGCCTTATCAGGTACAAATTGTTAGTGGATTAGCTCATGGAATTGACAAGGCTGCTCATGAAGCGGCCATCAATAATCAAATGTCAACTCTCGGAGTGTTGGGACACGGTTTAGACACCATGTATCCTGCGGCTCACCGTCCGCTAGCTAAGCGCATGTTAGATAATGGTGGATTAGTTACCGAGTTTATGTCTGGAGTTGTAGGTGACCCTGCCAACTTTCCAAAGCGTAACCGCATAGTTGCAGGATTATCGCAGGCAACTGTTGTTGTTGAAAGTTCAGAGACGGGCGGATCTTTAATAACAGCCAATCTTGCCAATGATTACAACCGAGAAGTCTTTGCTTTTCCAGGTCCGGTAGATAAAGAGAGTTCTAAGGGTTGCAATAACTTAATTAAAAGAGACAGGGCGCATCTTATCACTTCAGCAGAAGACCTAGTTAATGTATTGGATTGGGATGAAAAAGAGCAAGATAAAAGCGAACAAATGGTCAAGTTGTTTGAAGATTTAGATGAGCTTGAAGGTAAAATTGTTCAATGCTTTAATCAAAATGAACCGTTAGAAATGGATACTTTGATGAATCATTCTGGTTTAAGTTCGTCAGAGCTTTCTGTTCAATTGTTCAATTTAGAGATGAAAAACGTGGTAAAATCTTTACCTGGAAAACGCTACATATTGGCATAAAAAAAGGGAAGCCTTAGCCTCCCTTCTCATAATGTTTTGTGCTTTGTCAGCCTATGACATCAAAGATGACTAGAAGAGCAAATACAATTCCTGGCACCACGAATAACAACCATAACAAAAACGAAACTAGTGTTAAAGTCAGGTCCCAGCCTGTATGTAAACCTACTGCTAACCATGGCAATAAAATCGCCAGAATAATCAACAATACAAAAGGCACAGATGAAGCACCCTTGCTTGATGATTTAGTTTTTTTCTTCGTGATAGATTTAGTCGCTTTGTAGCTGTCTTTCAAGTCTCTCTTTAAGTCTTTCAAAGTTTCTCTGAAAGCCATACGCTTATTCTTGCTAGTGGCAACGTCTTCATCTGTGGAATTCGCACCAGCATTATCATTTATTTCTACTGCCAACTCTTTTTCAGCCATCAACTCTTCCTTCATTCCTTCTACATCAGATTGAGCGAATGTAGAAGACGTAAGTAATACCAAAAAAGCAATTAATAATTTTATTTTCATTTTTCTAAATTTTTAAAGTCCTAACAATACTTCAATTGGATCTTTACCACCGAAAATCATTTTTTCAGGGTTCTCAAGCATCTCTTTTACCTTCACTAAGAAGCTAACTGATTCTTTTCCATCAATAATTCTATGGTCATAAGAAAGCGCTACATACATGATTGGTCTCACAACGATCTCACCATTTACCACTACTGGACGCTCAACAATGTTATGCATTCCTAAAATAGCAGATTGCGGAGGGTTAATGATTGGCGTAGATAACATTGATCCGAAAACCCCACCATTAGTTATTGTGAAGGTTCCACCAGTCATTTCGTCTGGAGTTAACTCACCGTCTCTTGCTCTAATCGCTAAACGTTTAATTTCTCTTTCGATTTCTGCTAAGCTCATTTGCTCTGCATTTCTCACTACTGGTACCATAAGTCCTTTTGGAGAAGAAACAGCAATGGCGATATCTGCATAATCATGCATGATCATCTCTTTACCATCAATCATTGCATTCACGGCAGGAAATTGATTTAAAGCTTCAGTTACTGCTTTCGTAAAGAACGACATAAAACCTAACCCGATATCATGATGCTCACCAAACGCTTTTTTGTATTTCGTTCTAACATCCATGATCGGTTTCATATCTACCTCATTGAATGTTGTTAGCATTGCTGTTTCATTCTTCACAGCAACCAAACGCTCAGCAACTTTACGTCTAAGCATTGACATTTTCTTAGGAGAAGTATCTCTCGTTCCACCCCAGCCTGCTGCATCTGCAGTTGAAAAACCACCAGCCATAGCCGCAACTACGTCTTGTTTCGTGATTCTTCCATCTTTTCCTGTTCCGCTTATCTGGTTTGACCCAACTCCGTTTTCAGCCATTAATTTAGCTGCTGCTGGTGAAGGGTGACCTGTTGCGTGAGAATCTTTTTTAGGAGCTTCTTCTTTTACTGGATTCGGGTTTGGTTTTGCCTCTTTCTCGGATCCGCTAGCAGGGGCAGCTTTTTCTTCAACTGCCGCAGGAGCTGCATCTGCAGATACAAAATCTGCAGGCTTCTCTGCCGAAGTATCAATGTGACAAACTACTGCTCCTACAGCAACGGCATCACCTTCTTCAGCTTTTAGTGTAATTACACCAGCTGCTTCTGCAGGTAATTCTAAAGTTGCTTTATCTGAGTCTACCTCAGCAATTGCTTGATCTTTTTCAACATAATCGCCGTCAGCTACGAGCCACATTGCGATTTCTACTTCTGAAATTGACTCTCCCGGTGAGGGAACTTTCATCTCTAATACAGACATTTTCTGTTTTTTAGTTTTTAATTCTTATTTACCTGCAATCTTCGTGAAAAGATTGTTCCACAATTCTTCTAATCTTCTTTTATGTATTGCGCTAGAACCTGCAGCAGGAGCCGCAGATGCATTTCTAGAAACAACGTCTAAATTCATTTCTCTAAGCTCCATAGCCATATATGTCCAAGGACCCATGTTAGCCGGCTCTTCTTGTGCCCAGATATAGTTCTTCGCGTTTTTATACGTTTTTAAAACTGCATCTAATTGCTTTTTAGGAAAAGGATACATTTGCTCCATTCTGATGAATGCAGCATTTGTTATACCTCTCTCTTCAGCTTGCTCTTTTGCTTCATAATAGAATTTACCTGAACAAAGTACGATAGTATCTACCCCATCTTTCTTCACATCATCATCCATTACTTCTTGGAATGTTCCTTTCGTCAAATCATCAATTGATGAAACGGCTTTTGGATACCTCAACAACATTTTTGGTGAGAATACTACCAATGGCTTTCTAAAATCTCTATGCAGTTGCCTTCTCAATAGGTGGAAGTGGTTTGCAGGGGTTGTCGTGTTACAAATTTGCCAGTTTAAATCAGCACATTGTTGCAAGAATCGTTCAACTCTTCCTGATGAGTGTTCTCCACCCATTCCTTCATAACCATGAGGTAATAGCATCACTAAACCTGATTGCACATACCATTTATCTTCACCCGAAGAAATGAATTGATCCACCATGATTTGAGCACCATTGTAAAAATCTCCAAATTGTGCTTCCCAAATTGTTAAGCTTTTAGGTGTAGCTAAAGAGTAACCATATTCAAATCCTAAAACTCCATATTCAGACAACAAAGAGTTGTAGATATGGAATTTCGCTTGTTTATCACTTAATCTGTTTAAGGTGATGATTTCTTGCTCATCATCTTCAGTTTTAACCACAGCATGACGGTGAGAAAATGTTCCTCTCTCCACATCTTGACCAGAAATTCTTACCGGATATCCTTCATCTAGTAGTGAAGCGTATGCGAGCATTTCAGCCATTCCCCAATCAAGTTGATCAGATTTAATCATCTCGAGACGATCGTTCAATAACTTCTTGATTTTTCTGAAAAACACTAAATCTTCTGGTAAAGTCGCAAGTTTAGTTCCTAATTCTATCGCTTTTTTCTTGTCAATTCCGGTTTGAGGCGATTGATCAAAATCTTCTGCTTTTCCATGTTTATAATCTTTCCAAGCGTCTTCTAAGAAATTAGTAACCACGGCCACTTCTTCTTTTTTAGAATCAACATGAGCTTTATCTAAACGATCCATGTGATCATCCTCTATTTGCTTCCCTTCTTCTGCTGTTAATACACCTTCAGAAATTAATTGTTGCAAATAAATTTGACGTGGATTTGAATGCTTCGCAATTGCTTTGTACAATTTAGGTTGAGTGAATTTTGGCTCATCTCCTTCATTGTGACCATACTTTCTGTATCCTAATAAATCTATAAAGACATCTCTATTGAACTTTTGACGATACTTTACGGCAATGCTCAATGTTTGAACAACTGCTTCTACGTCATCTCCATTTACATGAAAAACCGGACTCAATGTTGTTTTAGCAATGTCTGTACAGTAAGTTGATGATCTTGCATCTTTATAGTTGGTTGTAAAACCTACTTGATTGTTCACAACAATATGAATTGTTCCTCCAGTTCTATAACCATCAAGTTGTGCCATTTGCACTACTTCATAAACAACTCCTTGACCAGCAATTGCCGCATCTCCGTGAACCGCAACTGTAATGATATCTTTTTCATCATTCAAATAATCGTCAATTTTTGCTCTGGCGATTCCTTGAACAACTGGGTCTACCGCTTCAAGGTGAGAAGGATTTGGAGCTAAAGTTAATTGAACCTTATTTCCGCTGATGGTATCTACTTCTGTTGAGAATCCTAAGTGGTATTTTACATCACCATCAAAAGACTCATCCGCCTCAAATTGTTTTCCATCAAACTCATTGAAGATAGAAACGTGATCTTTTTCAAAGATATTTACCAAAGTACTTAACCTTCCTCTGTGAGCCATTCCCATCACTACTTCCTTCACTCCTAGCTCAGCAGCTTTTTGAATAACCACGTCTAAAGCTGGAATTAGGGCTTCACCACCTTCAATTGAAAATCGCTTTTGACCCACATATTTTTTTGCCAAAAATTGCTCAAATATGGTAGCTGAGCTAATTTTTTTAAAAATGTGTTTTTTCTCTTCGGCTGAGAACTTTGGTCTGTTTCCTAATTCGATATTTTCTTTGAACCACTCTAAGCGCTCTGGTTCACGCATGTACTGGAACTCAATTCCAATAGATCCGCAATAAGTTGCTTCAAGGTGTTCAATAATTTTTTCTAAAGTAGCAGGTCCGATTCCAACTTCATTTCCAGCTTGGAAAACAGTTTGCAAATCAGCTTGTTCTAAACCAAAATTTTCTATAGCTAGAGTTGGAGCGTATTTTCTTCTTTCTCTAACAGGGTTGGTTTTAGTAAAAAGGTGCCCTCTTGTTCGATAACCAACAATTAAGTTGATGACTTTGAACTCTTTTTGAAAGTTTTCAGGAATGCCTCCGTTTTCAAAATCTGTTTTCGCGAAATCTACTCCTTCAAAGAATCTTGCCCATTGAATATCAACAGATTCAGGGTTGGCTACGTATTTTTGATACAAATCGTCAATAGCATTAACATCACTATTTCCGATATAGGTGAATTTATCCATGTTTATTTTACATTTCTACCAGTCTATACAAATCTAAAAATTATATAAACAACGAAAGAAAAATAAGCGAATAATTAGTGTGAAGAAAATTGCTGTCTCAAATAGACTTTTTGCGCTTCTCGTTTAATTATTAAAATTGATAACAATTCAAAATCATCTCTAGCGTCTAACCCTCTGAAGAATTCTTGTTCTTTTAAATCAACTTTATAAATAAATTGCTGAAGAAAATCTCCCTCTAATTCCTTTAAAACAGGCTGTAGTTGGGTGGACATTTGTTTTAAGGCAGGAGCATCTAAATCAACATTCCAGTTGGGTGCATTTGCAGTTAGACCCGCCAAATCTTTTGAGATTTGATGAGCCGTTTGCAAAATAAATTCTTCTTTTGAAAAAAAGGTTTCTAAATCAAAGTTCAATTATTCTCCTCTTATCAATGTAACATTTCCTTGTCCAGAAAATTCCTCTCCGTTTTGAGCTTGTCCTTGATAGGTGTAAAAATATACGCCATCAGGACATTCTGAACCACTTTTATCTGTTCCGTTCCAAGAATCTGTAATGCTCTCTAATTCGTCCATTACGATTCCCCATCTATTCACAATCACACAATTGAATTCAACCACCGCTTGGGCTTTTTCATTAAAGCTGAATGCATCATTATCACCATCTCCATTTGGAGTGAAGATATTTGGAGGTGTAAACAATAGCGGATCAAACACTAAGATTGGTTTACACAAGGTATCCGAACATCCGTTTTTATTCAATGCAACCAAACAAACATTGTAAGTTCCACCAATGGCATAAGAGGTGTCAAACTCTTCAAAAACACTGTGAGATATCACCCATCCTGGTGGATTTCCTGTGTTAAAGTTCCAAAAGAATGTCGTATCAGCATTTGGATTATTTGGGTTAGCAAAATACAAAGATTGATTCGTAAAGTGTACATCTACAACCGCTGTTCCTTCACAAACACCTGCTGTTAAAAACTGTGGAGACGTTGGTGTAAAATCGGCAATTGGATTCAAAGAATCAACGACAACAGTATCAATTAAAATACAACCGTTATCATCCGTCATCATGATTTCATAAGTCCCTGGATTTAAACCTCCCCAAGTTGAGTTAGTTGAGGATGTTTCATTTACGTAATCTGACCATAAATAATCAAAATTACCTGTTCCTCCATTTCCTGCTGCGAATACCACTCCATTTCCGTTTTGGTATTCAAATAATCGACAATAGGCTGGATCATACCCTAGTTCAGTAAAGACCATTGCTGTTGGTTCAGTAATGACAAAATCAAATACTTCAGAGCATCCAAACTGATCGTTAATGGTCAGGATATAACTTTGAGCTGTAAGACCTACGGCAGTATCTGCTCCAATACCTGTTGGGTTTCCAAGCGCTGGGCTCCAGAAATATGAAATTTGATCGTAAGCTCCAGTATAATTGTAAACTGTATCTGCAATAGCAACTCCTGTAGCAAAACCGTTACACAACGGCATAGTTAAGGCTAAATCAACATTAATTTGACCCGGATCTTCAAGTAAAACAGAATCTTCAATAAAACAACCGTTCATATCGGTGATTTCTGCATAATACCAGCCTTCAACTAATTGATTCGCTGTATTTGAGTTTCCTCCGTTTAAAACGGTGCCGGTACTGTTAGAAATTTCGTAAATATTAGTTCCATTTCCTCCTGATGAGTTCACGGTTACAGAACCGTCATTGAATCCAAAACAAGTTGGGTTATTAAAATTGAAATCTAGCGTCAATTGGTTCGGTTCAAAGACATCAAATGCCGTAGACCACGCGCAACCTTCTTGATCTGTAACAGTAACCACCCATGTTCCGCCAAATAAATCGTCCATATCAGAAGTTCCGCCTACTGGTACATTTGTTATCGTGGCATGATTTCCTGAAGTATGGTCCCAAGTCACATCAAAAGGTGGTTGAAGTCCTCCAGCTAAATTATTAATATACGCTCCACCGTCATTTGCTCCAAAACAAGTAACATCTCTTAAACTGTCTAGAATAAAATCTGCAGTTACGGCATTTGCTCCTAGACCCACTGTTATAGCGGTGTCAGTTTGGCAACCGGCATCATCAACTACTGTTAACAAATAGGTTTGACCATCTACGTTTCCGAAAGAACCATTGTTTTGTGGTCCAAAAGTATTTCCTCCACCTACTAATGTATATGACCAAGTTGGATCATCAGGCAATACATCAATAGAGCCCGGAGTGAAGCCTACTTGACCAGGACAATTCGTTGCATCCACAATATTTATAGCAGAAATATTAACGTCTCCAATTTCAACTTTTACCGAATCTATAATGTCATGACAAACATCTGAAAGCTCTAAATAATACCAAGTTTCTACCGCTGGATTTACAGTTAGGGTATTGGTTGTATCCGCTACTCCTCCTGGTGTCCATTGCATAGAGTATTCACCGGTTGTTCCGTTAGGCGTTGCGATAATCGTTGCATCTTCTCCTGGACAAATTGTGAAGGTGTTAAAATTAAAATCTATGGTTGGTGGTGGCGGTGGAGTTTGTGACCAAGAAGCAGAAATAATATTTTGGTCAAACTCGCATTCCAATACAATGTTTCCTTGTGCTTCTAATGAATCGATATCCCAAGTATCCGGAATCTGCATTCCTGGAGTTCCGCTATACATTCCATTATCATTTAATACGATTGTAATGTCACCAGAAGTTGCCCCACCTAAGTCAGAAATATCCACTCCGAACACATAAGTTTCACATTGTCCTTGTTCTATTGATAAGTTATAATCCGTAGTTTGAAGATAAATAGCTGTTGGATCTATTGTTGGATCACCATCATAGAATGATATTGGCACGGTTTGAGTCAAATCTGCACCTCCTGAATTACAGATTTCCATGTCAAAATAAACAGAGTCACAACCCGTATAAGTTGCTGTGTTTTGAGTAAACGAGCTATATACTAAGTTGATTTTAGATCCTAGAAAAGTAATGTTCATTATTCGCTCAAAGGCCAACTCATCATTTTTCAAATGCACTCTTAATATGTCTGGCGGAACAATTTCAAAATTGATACGCTCATCTGTATTTGGTAGCTGTCCATAAATTCCGGTTGTAGTGATATCAACTAATGGATTTATAGGAACCTCTTGCCAAGCATAAATTTGTTGCTGCGTAGTTGTAGTCAAAGTAGCATAATATCCTGTAGTTTCTAGTAAATCAAAATTCACCTCAGCGAAGGCATACATCTGATTGTCATTGTTTATAGATGAGTTTCCGATAGCTGGTGCCGTCAGGTTAGTTTGGTGCCAAAGACCGTTTGCTCGCATTTCTAAGAACGCTCTTTTCGAGCCAGATGGAATTTGAAAATCTACAAAACCGTCTACACTATTTCCGTTGTTTAATCCAGAAGGATCCCAGCCAATATCTTGCGGAGAACTATATGCGTTATCGGTTATGAAAAATGAAGATGTATACGGTTGATTAGCGTATTTCAAAAACTCGATATAATACATTTCATTGTAATCATCTCCAAAGTTTGTTTCTCTGGTTAAGGTCAATTGATTTCCAACTACTTGAATGATCATGTCAGCAACTACGATTTGCTGAGGAGGGGTTACGTTTCCGTTAAAATCTCCCGCTAAAGTGGCATTCGCAGTAATTAACTGACCTGATGTTAAATCGTAATCTTTAAAAGTGAAAGTGGTATTGGCTTCTGGTAAATTTCCGCCATTAACTGTTAAAATTCCAGAGGCCGTCATGGTATTTAAATCTGCAATAATGTATTTCAGATCTAAGGTCTCCTCTCTCAAGTCACTCACTAAAACACCGTTAGTTCCATATCTGTCTTGGTTGATTCCAAACGAACGAATAATGATTACATCAGGGTCATTTGGAGCTGCTAACATATCTACGGTAGAAGAATAGGTTCCTGAAGGTAAGTAAACAGGATATTGAGCCGGATCTGCTCCATCTATTCGTTGTAATGATTGGGTGCTAAAGTTTCCGTAATTTACGGTATAATAAGCAACGTCAACATCTGGCCTAGTACACCCTACCACTAAATTTGTTCCGACATGATTAAATGACATTTCAAAGTCAGTAATTTCTGAAAAATCCCAACCAACGGTTGTGTAAGTATCAGTTGTTGCTGCACTTAAGGGTTGATCTACCCAAGAAAATCTTTTGTTTTCATTGTTATTCATGAAGTATTCAATCCATCCTGAAGAGATGCCTAAAACTAGATCAACTTCTACTCGTCCCCAAACAACGCGTTCTTCTCCATAATTCAAATCATTTATTCCTGTATTATTGTCTGGAGTTCCCTGTTGATATACACCTTGGATAATTAAGGACAATTTATCGGTATTTGCAGGAATTGGAATGTTCACGTCAGCAATTTGGTTAGCTGCTTTAAAGCCTTCAGCGGTTCCTGTAATATCTGGATAATACCCTATTGGAAGACATGCTCCTGGAACAGCAAATGCTGGACAATCTGGACTCGCCAAACAGTCAGGATCTAGACAATCAATCAATCCATCTCCGTCATCATCTATTCCATTATTACAATCTTCTTGAGCAAATGAATTTGCAGTAAATAAAAAGCACAAAGAAAAAAATAGAGACTTTGAGACTTGGGCAATTCTTGAATTAGTCATTACTTCAGGTTTTAAGATAAAACACAAACGTCTTAAAACTCAGAATAGTTGCACCGGCATTAGTCATTTCATAAAACCAACAAAAAAGGGCTTGCAAATAATTGCAAGCCCTTTTATTTAAATCTTATTTTATCTATTCACCCCGAACGATATTCACGGTGCCTTGACCTGCGAATTCTTCACCATTTTGGGCGCTTCCTTCGTAAGTATAAAAGTATGTTCCGTCATTACAATCAGATCCGCTCTTGTCTTTTCCATCCCAAGCGTCTGTAATTGCTGACATTTCATGAACTACTATCCCCCAACGATTCACAATCACACAACTAAAGTCTACTACAGCCTGTGATTTTTCTTCAAAAGTGAAGAAGTCGTTGTCTCCATCTCCGTTTGGAGTAAAGATATTAATCGTTGTGAACGTTAATGGATCAAAGACAACAATTGGTTTACAAAGTGTATCTGAGCAGCCGTTTTTATTGAGAGCCACAAGGCACACATTGTATGTTCCACCAATTGCATATGAAGTATCAAATTCTTCAAAATAATCGTGAGAAATTACCCATCCCGGTGGGAAACCTTCGTTGAAATTCCAGAAGAAGGTAGTATCTGCATTTGGATTATTGATGTTGGCAAAATTTTGAGATTGGTTGACAAAATGTACATCTACCACTGCTGTTCCTTCACAAACTCCTGCAGTTAAAAACTGTGGTGAAGTTGCTTCAAAATCAGCAATTGGGTTTAGAGAGTCTACAGTAACCGTATCTGCTAACACACAACCGTTGGCGTCAAACACTTGAATTTGATAATCTCCAGGGTTTAATCCACCCCAAGTTGAGTTGTTTGAATACACTTCATTTTGAATATCAAACCATTCGTAAGTAAAGTTTCCTGTTCCACCGTTGGCAGCAACGAACACAACTCCGTTTCCATTTTGGTAAGAGAATAGTCTACAGAAAGCTGGGTCTGAACCAATCTCAGTAAACACTATCTCGTCTGGTTGCGTTATAGTAAAGTTGAATACTTCAGAACATCCAAACTGATCATTAATTGTGAGGATATAATCTTGAGCTGTTAATCCCACAGCAGTGTCTGCTCCAATACCAGTTGGATTTCCTAAGGTCGGACTCCAGAAGTATGAAATTTGATCATACGCTCCAGTATAATTGTAAACTGTATCTGCGATAGCAACACCTGTAGCATAATCAAAACATAAAGGCATAGTTAAATCTAAGTCTACGTTGATTTGACCTGGATCTTGCAAAAAGATTGAATCTTCAGTGAAACAACCTTCGCTATCTGTGATTGTTGCGTAATACCAACCCTGAACCAATTGATTTGCGGTATTCGAATTTCCTGCGTTTAATTGATCTCCATTGGCACTGGTAATCACAAAGGTATTACCCCCGTTTCCTCCCGTAGAGTTTATAGTAACAGAACCATCATTGAAACCAAAACAAGTTGGGTTATTCGCATTGAACACTAATGTTAATTGGTCTGGCTCATCAATATCGAAAGGTACTGACCATGCACATCCTTCTTGATCGGTAACAGTTACCACCCAAGATCCACCGTATAAGTTATCTTGCTCTGAAGTTCCACCAACCGGAACATTATTAAATGTTGCATGGTTTCCTGAGGTATGATCCCAAGTAACATCAAACGGAGGCTGAAGCCCACCTGCTAAGTTATTAATATACGCTCCTCCATTGGCATCTCCGAAACAAGTCACATCTCTTAAACTATCAAGTATGAAATCTGCGGTAACCGCATTTGCTCCTAGCCCAACGGTAACAGCTGTATCAGTTTGGCAACCAAAGGCATCAACTACGGTTAACAAATAAGTTTGCCCATCTAAACCAGGGAATGATCCATTATTTTGCGGACCAATAGTATTTCCACCACCAACTAAGGTATACGTCCATGTTGGGTCATCTGGCAGCACATCAATAGCTCCAGGAGTAAATCCAACTTGACCAGGACAGTCTGTTGCATCAGTAATATTAATTGCGGTAATATTTGCATCACCTATCTCTACTTTAACAGAGTCAATAATATCGTGGCATACATCAGACAATTCTAAATAGTACCAAGTTTCTACTAGTGGACTAACTGTTAAAGTGTTTGTTGTATCTGCAATTCCTCCTGGTGTCCATTGCATGGTGTACTCACCCGTTGTTCCTACTGGCGTTGCAATAATTGTTTCGTCTTCTCCAGCACATATTGTAAATGTATTTGCGTTAAAGTTGATTGTTGGAGGTGGCGGAGGTGTTAATGACCAAGGTGAAGAAATAATGTTTTGATTAAACTCACATTCCAAGACAGGATTTCCTTGCTCAAACAATGAATCAATATCCCAGGTGTCAGGAATTTGAGATCCAGGCACACCGCTATATGAACCGTTATCATTTAATACAATTGTAATGTCTCCAGCAGTTGCTCCACCTAAAGAAGCAATATCAACTCCAAAAGTAAATGTCTCACATTGCCCTTGATCAATATTCAAGTCATACATATCAGTTTGCAAATAAATTGCTGTTGGATCAGTTGTTGGATCACCATCATAAAATGAAACGGGTACCGATTGCGCTAAATCAGCTCCACCGGAGTTACAAATTTCCATGTCAAAGTAAACCGAATCACAGCCAGTATAAATAGTAGTGTTTTGATCAAATGAACTGTAAACCAAGTTTATTTTAGAACCTAGGAAAGTAATCTGCATAATTCTTTCAAATGCTAACTTATCATTGGTCAAGTGAACTCTAAAAATATCTGGAGCAATAATCTCAAAATTGATTCTCTCATCTGTATTTGACGGCTGACCATAAATTCCCTGAGTTGTGATGTCCACTAAAGGATCAATAGGAATGTTTTGCCAAGCATAAATTTGCTGATTGGTTGAAGTTGTAAGCGTCACATAGTAACCAGTGGTTTCTTCTAAATCAAAATTGACCTCAGTGAAAGAATACATCTGGTTATTATTTGTTCTATTTGCTGCTGATGTGGTTGGACCAACTAAGTTAGTTGAAGAATAAAGACCGTTTGCTCTACATTCTAAGTAAGCTCTTTTAGCACCAGCTGGAATTGTAAAGTCAACAAAACCTGAAACACCAACTCCGTTATTAATTCCTCCTGGATCAAATCCGATATCTTGAGGAGATGAATAAGCATTTTCAGTAATAAAGAATGATGAAGTATAAGGTTGATTTGAATACTTCAAAAACTCAACATAATACATTTCGTTGTAGTCGTCTCCAAAAACATTACTTCTTGTAATATTTAGTTGACTTCCCACTACTTCAATCGTCATGTCTCCAATGGCTATCTGCCCTGGTGGGGTAACATTTCCGACAAAATCACCAGCCAAAGTGGCATTGGTGGTTATCGGTTGACCGGAAGTTAAATCATAATCCTCAAAAGTGAAAGTCGACCCGAAGTTCGGCTGGTTTCCTGCGTTAATCGTAAGAACACCTGAAGCTGTCATGGTCGTTAGGTTACAAACAATATATTTAATAGAAAGCGTCTCTTCTCTTGTCGTTCCTACTAATGTTCCATTTGTTCCGTAACGGTTTTGGTTAATCCCAATCCCTCTTAAAATAACGTAATCTGGAGCGTCAGTACCGGCTAACATATCCACTGTTTGGGTATATTGCCCAGCATCATAATAGACAGGATACTGAGTTGGATTAGCTCCGTCAATTCTAGTTAAAGACTCTGTATTAAAGTTACCGTAGTTAATTGTATAATATGCGATATCTACATCTGGTCTGCTACATCCAACAATAAAATTTGACCCTACATGATCAAATGACATTTCAAAGTCGGTTAACTCAGCGAAATCATGACCTACCGTTGTGTAGGTATCTGTCATATTAGGTCCCAGATCTTCATCCACCCATGAAAATCTTTTGTTTTCGTGGTTATTCACGAAATATTCAACCCATCCTGAAGAAGTGTTTTCAACTAAATCAACCTCAACTCTACCCCAAACAACTCTTTCTTCACCATAATTTACATCATTGGTTCCTGTTAAATTTTCTGTAATTCCTTGTTGATATACACCTTGTATGATCAGCGATAATCTTTCTGAATTCGCAGGAATTGGAATAGAAACATCTGCCGTTTGATTGGCTGCTTTGAATCCTGCCTCTGTTCCAGTAATATCAGGATAATACCCAATAGGCAAACAAGATCCAGGCACTGCAAATGCCGGACAATCAGTACTCGCTAAACAGTCTGGATCTAGACAATCAATCAAGCCATCTCCGTCATCATCAATTCCGTTACTACAATCTTCTTGTGAAAAAGAAACAGCAGAAAACAACATAAAAGTTGCAGCGGTCAAAAGCTTTTTAGTAAAATTTAATGGTGGTAATTTCATTAACATATCAATATCGATTTTTATAAAAACGCCTTGAAGACGAGGAAAGTTGCATTGAACTTTTTAAAAGTAAGCAGCCTTAAAGTTAAACATTTCAAAAGTGTTTTCAAGTAAATTCACATTTTTCACAAATAATTATCAAACTGTGATAAAAAATAAAGGAGTTTAAGAATTTTAGATTTGTTCAGCTTATCCTATTATTTTCGCATCAAAAATTAGTCATGCGCGTATTCAAATTTGGTGGAGCTTCAGTTAAAGATGCTGCTGCGGTAAGAAATGTTGCTTCAATTCTTGATCGTTATAAGAATGAAAACTTGATTGTTATCATTTCTGCAATGGGCAAAACCACCAACGCTCTAGAAGATGTCTTAAATGCTTATTGGGAACAAGATGAAACCTGTAAAGACAAAATTGTCCAATTAGAAGCGTTCCATGAAGTGATTTTAGAAGATCTTTTTAATGGAAATGGAAGTGATATCAAGCAAGAATTAAATCAGATTTTTGAATTTCTCAAGGCAAAAGTTATTGAAAAACCTTCTGATAATTATCATTTTGAATATGATCAAATCGTTTCTTTAGGAGAAGTAATTTCAACTAAAATTGTTCATGCTTTTTTGAATCAAAACAATTCAAAATGCGAATGGTTAGATGCCAGAAAAGTTGTTGCCACAAATGATAAATGGCGAGAAGCAAAGATCAATTGGGACAATACAGAATTAAAGATAAAAAGGGCTGTTGAAGAACGATTTAAGAATGATACTTCTATCCTTATTTCTCAAGGGTTTATAGGTCATACTCCAGAAGGATTTACAACGACATTAGGTAGAGAAGGGTCAGATTTTTCTGCTGCAATTTTCGCCTATGTGCTTGAAGCGAATGACGTGACCATTTGGAAAGATGTTCCAGGAATGTTAAACGCAGACCCAAAGTGGTTTGATAACACAATTTTAATTGAACAAATTTCATTTAGAGAAGCGATAGAGTTGGCATATTTCGGTGCATCAGTTATTCACCCTAGAACAATTCAACCGCTGAAAAGAAAAAACATTCCACTTCATATTAAATCTTTTGTCAATCCTGAAGAAAAAGGAACCATCATTCAAAGTAGCGAGGAAAACGACAGTAATATTCCTTCTTTTATTTTCAAAATGAACCAAGTTTTAATTTCGCTATCACCCCGCGATTTTTCATTTGTCATTGAAGAGAATTTAGAAGAAATTTTTGCCTATTTGAACAAGGAAGGCATCAGAATGAATATCATGCAAAATTCAGCGGTGAGTTTCTCGTTTTGTTGCGATAAGTCAAGAGTTAATATTGATAAATTAATCAATCACTTTGAAGGCGAGTATATTGTTAAATACAATGAACCGTTAGAATTGGTAACAATTAGACACTACGACAACCCGACAATTGAGCGAGTAACTGTCGGAAAAAAAGTGATTTTAGAACAAAAAAGTCGTCAAACTGCTAGAATGGTTATGTTAAACATTTAGCATTTAAAACGTTTGACGTGATATTTGCTTGGTGATTTAAAGCTTATTAACTTGACTTTTAAAGCGATTAGGAGTAATTTAGCTCGCGTTTATTATGCGCACCTAACACTACGAAAGCATGAAACTGAAAAACTCTAAAGCATTTTTGCTGGTGGCATTTTTGCTATTAGCACTTAATCTAAATGCACAAGAAGAAGCTCCTTTAAGGACTTTTGAATACAACATTTCATTGAACAAACTCAAAACTGAGGGTCAGGCTGAACAAATCAAGCAAGAGGTTCAAAGTTTACCTGGAATTAAAAATTGTGAGTTAATCTTAATTGAATATAATTTAAGGTTTAATTGCACTAATCACGACATGACTAAGTATTTAGTGATGGATAGAGTTAAGACCATCATTCTTCAAAATGGCGCTGAAATAGTTAAAACGAATAGAACAGAAATCAAATGAGAAAACTAGTCACTAAAATTAGTCTTTCTGCGATTTTCGTATTTGGACTAAATCATACTTTTGCCCAAGGTGATGAATGCCTTGATGCTGTTAATATCACTCCTACTTTAACTCAATGCTCTTACCAAGCAGGTTCTTCTGGAAACGGAACGCAATCTATGCCTACATGCTCAGGCGGTGGGAACGCAGATGATGATGTGTGGTATTCTTTCGTTGCGAACAGCACTGAAATGGATATTACGGTATCTCCAACGGTTGGATATGATGCCGTTATTCAATTATTTTCAGGTAGCTGTGGTTCACTTACAAGTATTCAATGTCAAGATGTGAATGGTTTAAACGGACTTGAAGTTCTTCAAGCTACTGGACTTTCAATTGGTAACACTTACTATTATCGTGTTTATCACTATGGTGTTGGGTCAGGAACTTCTACTTTTCAAACTTGTGTTACAGGATTGGCTCCTTCAACAAATAATGAGCCCTGTTCTGCTTATGCTTTACCAGAGGTTACGCCTTCATGTAATTACCTAACTTTCACCAATCTTGGATCTGCTGGTTCTTCAGTGCCTACACCTTCAGGTTGTGGCGGATCTTCTCCTTTTCAAGGTGGATACTCAGGCGGTGACGTTTGGTTTTCTGTAGTTGTTCCGACAAGTGGTGAATTAGATATTCATACTTCTCAAATTGATTTTGGAGATGGTGCCATGGCACTTTATTCTGGTACATGTGCTTCACCTGTTTTGGTGGCATGTGATGATGACGGTGAGCCAGGTGATGGAATTTTAATGCCGCATATCTATGAAACAGGTTTGACTCCTGGAGCAACAATGTTTATTAGAGTGTGGGAATATGGAAACAATAACAACGGAGAGTTTGGGTTATGCGTAACATCCCCAGACAATGACGATTGTGCCAATGCACAGCAAATTTGTGATTTAAATGGATATGGAGGTGTTACATCAAGCGCATATACAGTAGATTCTCCTGATAATATGTGCGGAATTGGAGACCCAATGAGTCCAACTCCTGGATGTGTTTTTGGAACGGGGTATACCGGAGCTTCTCCGGTTCAATTAGATAATAATAGCTGGTTACAATTTACTGCTGGAGCAACAACGGCTGAGCTTTTTGTTGAGATTTCATCTTGTCAGAATGGCAATGGAATGCAAATGCAAATATTTGAAGGAACCAATTGTACTAACTTTACACCTGTTTCAAATTTCTTAGAAACTACTTCATCACAAACCGTTTTAGCGACAGGATTAACCATTGGCAACACGTATTATATTGTAGTAGATGGATTTGCCGGGGACATTTGCTCATATACAATAACAGCGACTTCAGGTGTTCAAGTAGTGGAGGCGGTTGCCTTGGATGAGTTTATATGTGACGGGTCGTCCACTGACATTGAAGCCGTGATTACCGGAACAGGTCCATATACCTATAGCTGGTCATCAGATCCTGTAGGATTCACTTCAACTTCTGCCGTAAATACGGTTAATCCAACTCAAAACACTGAGTATATTGTTGAGGTTCAAGGATATTGTGGAACAACAACTCAGGCCTCAGTTTATGTGACCGTAAATGATAACCCAACAGCAAATGCAGGAGGAGATCAAACAATTTGTGATAATGAATCTGCTAACCTAGTGGCAACAGCTAATGGAGGAGACGGTACTTATTCTTATTCTTGGGATATTCCTGCTTCAGGAGCTTCACAAACCGTTTCACCAAACAGTTCGACTACATATAATGTAACCGTTACAGATGGAAACGGATGTACCGATACGGATGCAGTTCTTGTAAACGTAAATGCATCACCTTCAGCAAATGCTGGCTCTGATCAAGAAATATGCTCGGGAGATGTAGCCAACTTAACGGCCTCTGGCGGAGGATCTTACTCTTGGAGTTCAGGTGGTTCATCTGCAAATGAAAACGTAAGTCCAACTTCAAATACTACTTACACGGTGACAGTGACAAATGGCGCAGGTTGTGTAGATACGGACAATGTTCTAGTAACAGTTAACGCACTTCCAAATGCTTTTGCAGGAAATGACATAACAGTTTGTAATGGCGGAACAGCATCAATTACGGCATCCGGAGGAACTTCATATAACTGGGATGGCGGACTAGGTTCAGGTGCAAGTCACACTATCAATAACATCACAGTTCCGGTGACTTACACGGTAACTGTTACTGACGCTAATTCATGTCAAGCGACAGATGATATTTTTATAGATGTAGGGTCTGCATTAACACCAGACGCTGGAGCAGATACAGATATTTGTGAAGGTCAATCGCATACATTATCTGCATCAGGTGGAGTAAATTATACTTGGGATAACGGAATAGGAGTTGGAGCATCTCACGTGATTAATCCAACATCTACAACAACATACACTGTTAATGTTGATGATGGAGGCGGATGTTCAGGTTCGGCTTCAGTGACCATTACGGTTAATACAAATCCAACAGCAGATGCAGGTATCGATCAAACTATTTGCGAAGGTGAGCAAGCCAATCTTTCGGCGAATGGAGGAGGAACTTATGATTGGGATAATGGATTAGGAACTGGACAAAATCAGTCGGTTTCTCCGGCTTCAACAACAACCTATATTGTAACTGTTACAGATGCAAATTTATGCACAGACACTGATGATATCGTAATAACAGTTAATCCTAACCCTTCAATTTTAGCCAGCGCTGACCAGACAATTTGTGCAGGCGAACAAGCTGACATCACAGCAAACGGAACGGGAGTAACTTCTTATAATTGGACAGATGACCAAGCAAATAATTACACAGGACAAAATCAATCTGTGAACCCAATAACGACTACCATTTATTATGTAACTGGAACAAATGCTAACAACTGTACGGCAATTGATTCATTAACGATTAATGTCAATCCATTACCACAAATTGATACTTCATCAGTTCAAATAATTGATGGAAACTGTACAAATGGCGGTGGAACTATTTCAGGTCTTTCAGTAATTGGAGTCCCAACTTATTCTTATCTATGGAATGACGGGTTAAACAATGTTGGAAACTCTCTTTCAATTGGAGATTTACTACCTGGAACTTACACCCTTACAGTAACTGACGGTAATGCTTGTGAAAATTCAGTGATGTTAAGTGTTGGTTTCTCAGATATTTCAACAGTAGCTGCAAACAACGATTCTGTCTCTACGTATCCAAACGTTTCAGTCACGGTAGATGCTTACGCTAATGATACAGGAGATGTGACAAGTATTACAATTATTGATAATCCAATGAACGGTTCTGCTAGTTATTTAGGCGGAGGTGAATTTGAATATATCCCAAATACTGGTTTTGTAGGATTAGATAGTTTAATCTATGAAATATGTGACCCGGTTTGTCAGACACAGTGTGAAAGAGCTACAATTTACTTCACGGTTGGAAATCAGTTAGAGGTAATCATCCCTAATGGATTTACTCCGAATGGTGATGGATACAATGACAACTTTGTTATTGTGAACATTGAGCAATACCCAGAAAACAACATAGTTATTTTCAACAGATGGGGTGACCAAGTTTACGAAGCAGCACCATATGTAAATGATTGGGATGGAAATTCGGCTGGAGCAAAAATGAAAATCACAGGAGATCAAGTAGTTGACGGAACCTACTTCTTTGTACTTGATTTAGGTGAAGGAGAAGACCCAGTTAACGGATTTATTGACATTAGAAGAAAATAAAATGAAAAAGCTATTAGTACTAATTACGATATGCCTTGGCTTTAATGCAATAAGTCAGAATCAATTTCACATAGGGCAGTATGCTATTCATCAACCATTTATCAATCCAGCAGCGATTGGAACTTTTGATGAAATCAATATGGCCTTGGTGTATAAAAATCAATGGGTGAAATTTGAAGGTGCTCCGCATCTTGGTGGATTTAATTATAACATGCCCATTGGTAAACAGCACAAAAATTTTATTGGGGTAAATGCAGTTATGGATAAAATTGGAGTGAACACTTCAACAGACATCTCAGCTTCGTATGCTTATAAACTAAAAACTGGCGACAACAGTAGATTAATTTTCGGGATGTCTGCCGCATTGAACTTGGTACAAGCAGATTTAGCTGAAATCACTGCGATTGACGCCAATGATCCGCTTTACACGGCCAATAGCCCAACATTTGCTTTGCCTAATTTTAAGTTTGGATCATACTTTTATCGCAATAACTTTTATGTAGGTTTTGTTGTTCCAAATATACTTGAAAATAGAGTTGTTGAATTTGACGGTAACCCTAAAGGTGAAGTAAAGTTTAATCCTGCCAATATGCACTATTATTTACATGGTGGATACAAATGGAGAATTAAAGACAAACACAACGTCATATTTTCTACGCTACTGAAAGAAGTATCAGGATCACCTTTACAAATTGACTTTAACATCAACACTATGTTCAAAGACCGTTTCGGATTAGGAGTTTCTTACCGAACAAGCAACGAAGTAATGGCTAACGTTCAAATGTATATCGTTCCTGGGCTATTACTGTCATATGGCTATGAATATGGATTCTCAGCCTTAAACAGTTTTTATTCTGGTACGCATGAAGTAATGATGGTTTACAGAATTGGGTCTACCAATAATACCATTGCCTTTCCAAGATTGTAATTAGTCTTTCTTAATTTTTATTTCAACCCTACGGTTGTTTTGTCTTCCTATCTCGGTATCATTAGTATCGATTGGTTTTTTATGTCCGTACCCTTTATAGGTAAGTCTATCTTCTGGTATACCGTGCTCAATTAAAAACTTGTATACTTCTTTTGCTCGGTACTCAGATAGGTATTTATTTTCTTTGTCTTCGCCATGATCATCTGTATGACCTTGAATTTCAAAATGAAGATTGTTGTTAGACACTAAAATATCCACCATTCTTCTTAACTCTAATTCTGACTCATCTCTTAAAGTTGACTTCCCTTCATCAAAGAAGATATTATTCAATCTAATCATTTGCCCCTTCTCAATTGGCACCATGAAAAGGTTGATAGAAGTATCAGAATAAGCTGCTAAATTACTCAAATCAATGTTTTGAGACACCGGAATATATCCTTCAGCCTCTGCTCTAAATCCAAAATTATGACCAGCAGGTAAAACAATTTTATAACCATCCCATCCATAAGAATGTGCTACTCCTTCTCTTTGTTGAGATGATAGGTTCTCGTATTCAACAAAAGCGTCAATTGGTTCGTTGGTTTTTTGGTCTACCACCTTACCTTTTACAATTAAAACTGGTTCTGGTTTTACATCATGCGGAACTTTAATTCGGAAGATATCTCCTTTTCCATATCCGTCATGAGAAGAAACCAAATAAGCATCTTCTCCATCTGCCGCCATTACGAAATAAGCATCCCATAAATCAGTGTTGATTTCAGGTCCTAAATTTTTAGGAGTAGACCATTTAGTCCAGCTTTCATCTAAACGCGTACTCACGAATATATCTGAGCTTCCATATCCTGGATGTCCGTAAGAAGAGAAATAAAGCGTTTTATTATCTGGTGCTAAAAACGGTGAAAATTCAGTCATAAATGAGTTCAAGGTAGACCCCATATTTAATGGCTTTGTCCAAGTTGAATCACCCTGAAGAAAACTGATAAATAAATCCTTATTTCCATGAGTTTCACCATCATCTATTGAAGACAATAATTTGGTGCCATCAGAAGTTAAAAAGTAGTTCACATATTTATCATTATTCACAAAATCTCTCACCGTTTGCTCAACCGGTACTTGCCAATTACCATCTTTTTTATAAGCCAAAGACACGCCACTGAAACCTACGCCACCATCTTCTAAATAAGTATTACCAACAAGCGCCTTGTTACCATCAGGAGTAATCGAAATCAAGAAATTATGCCCTTCATTATTTAAAGGTCTACCAATATGAACTGCTTTTTTCCATGTATCATTAATACTATCATATTCTGAAACCCAAATATCAGTTTGATCTTCTTTGAAATTTTCAGCATGATTTTTTCTGTTAAAATAAAGATACTTACCATCAGCAGTGATGTACGGACTTTTATCTTCTGAAACCGTGTTGATATTTGGTCCTAAGTTGATTTTCTCATAACCATTTTCAGGATTGTCAATCAAGTTAATTTTACGCTCAATGTATCGCATGTGAATAAAATCTACTTCTACTACTTTCTCTTCGTCCAATTTGAATCCGGTTAATTCACCTACTAAAGGCAAACTTTCACATGAATGAAATAATTTTCCGTTTACATAGAAGTTTACAATTCCGTCTTTTTGATCGATTTTTAAAATGTTTCTTTCCCCCATTCCATTCACCGCTTCAAATTCTTTCCATTCAACGATTCCATGACGCTCTCCATCTATTTTACAATAGATTTTAGCGAAACCTGTAGATGTCACAACAAATGAATAGTAATCATCCCAATCGTATCTTCCGAATAGTAAACCATATCCATTATTATCTACACCAGATAATTGCGTGAAACTTGCTTCAATTGTATAATCGTAATGAGGGTTAACTGTAATTTCATTCCAAAAGCCTGATGCACCATCATCTTTTTGTTCAATGATAAACTTGCCATCTTTTATTTTGGATGATCTACTCTCGTTGTCACTTTCTCCCCACTCATTTTTGTTGTCATTGAAATCTTCAATGTAGGTTTCATAGGTTTGAGAAAAGGCAAATAGTTGAACAAAAAGTCCTAAAAAAAGAATCAGCAATTTTTTCATCTGGTAGTATATTTTGCCTAAAGATAAATAAATGTTCACATTCAACTTCTGTTCAACTATGTGAATATTAAACTTACAAGCCTTATTTTTGTAATGCATGTTTGAGCATCTTAAAGATAAAATCAAAGTCATTCCACATAGTCCGGGCATTTACCAGTATTATGATAAGACCGGAAAGATCATTTACGTGGGTAAAGCTAAAAACCTTAAAAAACGGGTGTCTTCGTACTTTACCAAGTCTCAGGACAATGGTAAAACTCTGCTGCTCATTAAGAAGATAGTTGATATTAAATACTTAGTGGTAGACACTGAAATGGATGCCTTGCTACTTGAAAATAATCTCATCAAGAAATATCAACCCAAGTATAACATACAGCTCAAAGATGATAAAACTTACCCTTGGATTGTAATAAAAAACGAAGCTTTTCCTAGACTTTTTAAAACAAGAAGGGTCATAAAAGATGGGTCAAAATACTATGGCCCTTATGCTTCAGTAAAAATGCTTTATACTTTACTGGACTTGATAAAGGAAGTTTATCCACTCAGAACTTGTAATCTGAATTTATCAAAAGAAGCCTTGGCTAAACAGAATTATAAAGTATGTCTTGAGTATCACATTGGTAACTGCAACGGTCCTTGTGTTGAAGAGGAGACTGAAGAAGATTATAACCGATATATGGATGAGATTAAAAACATCCTAAAAGGTAATGTGAGCACTGTAATCAATGCTTTAAAAAACTGGATGAATGAGCTTGCTGCCGACATGAAGTATGAAGAGGCACAAGAAATCAAAGAAAAGATAAGGCTACTTGAAGGCTACTATTCTAAATCAGCAATTGTGAGTCCAACCATTCATAATGTTGATGTCATGACCTTAGTACAAGATGATAAATTTGCTTATGTAAATTATCTCAAGATAAATAATGGTGCGATCATCCATGGGCATACAGTTGAAGTCAAAAAGAAGCTGGATGAGACTCCAGAAGAAATTATACCCATTGTATTAACTGAAATGCGAGAGCGTTTCGGAAGTGAGGGAAAAGAAATCATAACGGATGCGAAAGTTGCAGGTGATTTACCCGACTTTAAAATTACAAACGCCCAAAGGGGTGAGAAAAAAGCACTGTTAGATCTTTCTCTAAGAAACGCAAAGTTTTACATGCTTGAAAAACACAAGCAAGAAAAAAACACCAACCCGGATAGAAATCTTGAGCGCATTATGGAGACCATGAAAAAAGATCTCCGACTTAAAGAATGGCCTACACATATTGAATGTTTCGACAACTCCAATTTTCAGGGTACTAATGCGGTTGCGGCCTGTGTTGTCTTTAAAAATGGAAAGCCATCTAAAAGAGATTATCGTCATTTTAACATCAAAACGGTGACGGGTCCTGATGATTTCGCCTCAATGGAAGAGGTCGTTTTTAGAAGATATCGCAGATTGTTAGAAGAAGACCAGCCTTTACCACAAGTTGTAATTATAGATGGAGGAAAAGGTCAATTAAGTTCAGCATTAAAGAGCATAGACAAACTGGGATTAAGAGGTAAAATCACCTTAGTCGGTATCGCTAAAAAACTAGAAGAAATCTATTTCCCAGGGGATTCAGTTCCTATTTATATTGATAAACGATCAGAATCCCTAAAAATAATTCAGCATTTACGTAACGAAGCGCACCGATTTGGAATCACGCATCATAGAAATAAAAGAAGCAAAAACGCTTTAGGTACCGAGCTCACTAACATTGACGGTATTGGTGAAAAAACAGCTGAAGATTTACTAAAAGCATTCAAATCTGTAAAAAGAGTGAAAGAAGCAGACCCTGAACAAATCGAAAAAGTGATTGGTAAAGCCAAAACAAAAATCTTGATTGATTATTTGGATAAGCATTAAGATTAGCTTAACTTTTATTTCCTAAACCGAATTAGATTGCACAACTCACTGTTTGGCAGGCTTTTTGCAATCATTCTGGTAACCAAAAAAACGAACAATATGAAACGATCGCTACTTTTCTTAGGTTTGGTAATTTTTGCCGGATCTTTTACCTCATGTAAGAAATACAAAAACAAAGAAGTTTACGCCAATGTTCCAATTTATATGGAATATGAAGACTTCAGAAATTCATACGTCTTTGAAGAAGGCTCAATACCTGTTGAACATCCTGGAAACATCTACATTCACAACAATTATATTTTTGTTTGTGATGAAGATAAAGGAATTCACATCTTAGATAACACCGATAAAACAAATCCATTTTTCATTGGATTTATGAATATTCCGGGCGCTTCTCAAATGGCAGTAGACGGAACAACCTTATACGTAAACAGTTTTATTGATTTGCTGACTTTTGATATCTCAAACGTTAGCGAACCTGTTTTAATCAACAGGTTGCAAGAAGTGTTTACTTATTCTACTCCTATTTCAGATGAAACATATCCAGTTGCTGACATTTACAAAGACAGGGGTGTTGTAATTGGATGGACAATTGAAAAAACAAAAGAAGTTTCAGGATTTGGAGCAAAGTTATTTGTTGCCGATTGTGATGAATGTGAACAAACAGAAATTCAAACAAAATCTGCCGCATCTGTAAGAGTTAATTTAGCTGGATCAAGAAGTCAATTTGCAATTATTGACGACTATTTATATGCCATTGATGATGGAGACATCAAGTCATTCAATATTTCAAATGCACAACATCCAAGCTTTGGGTACCAGACAAGAACATGGGTTGAACCTGAAACGTTGTTTCCTGCAGGAGAATTATTGTATGTAGGAACAACTACTGGAATGAAAATTTATGATGCAGGGAGTGACCCAGAGCGTCCGAATGAAGTTTCAGAAATAGAGCACGTTGAGTCTTGTGACCCAGTGGTAGTACAAGGCGACTATGCTTATTTAACTTTGCGTTCAGGAAGTGATTGCGGTGGCGTTGATAACGAACTTCAAGTAATTGATATCTCCAATAAGTATTTCCCTAAACTAAAAGAAAGATTTGATATGTCTGACCCTCACGGATTAGCAGTTGAAAACAACTTACTATTCATTTGTGATGGTGGTGATGGGCTTAAAGTTTACGACAATTCAAACCCATTAGATTGTGGAGATGAGTTATTATATAACTTTCCTGGAATTCAAACCTCAGATATCATCTTAAATAACGGAACTGCTATTATGATCGCAGAAGAGGGCGTGTATCAGTATGATTACACTAACCCAAGCAACCTGCACATGATAAGCCTGCTTTACTTCTAGGTAGAGCGAGCATGGCAAAAAAAGGCTTTCATCTTTTGGTGAAAGCCTTTTTTTTGTGCCGACAATCACCTTTAAAACAGGGGTTCTCCTTTAAATTCCTATTTTTGTAGAAAATTGAACCGCATGTTGCAATCAATGACCGGCTTTGGAAAAGCTACTGGAACTTTCCAAAATAAAAAGATTACTGTTGAAGTAAAATCACTAAACAGTAAAAACCTTGACTTGTATTTAAGAATGTTGCCTATTTATAAGGAGCACGAATTAGATCTAAGAAAATACTTGGCAGATCAACTAGACAGGGGTAAGATTGAATGTAATATCAACGTTGAAACCAACGGAGAAGCAAAGTCTTATACCATTAATAAAGAGTTAGCAGCAAGATACTATGCTGAAATAGAAGCCTTAGGTTCAGAATTAGGCATTCCAACTGACGGGGCCTTGGCTACCATCTTAAAGATGCCAGAAATCTTTTCTTCGCAAACAGAAGAATCAGATCCTGAAGAATGGAACTTCATTTTTGACTTAGCAAAACAAGCGGTTAAAAAGCATCAAGAATTTAGAGCAGAAGAGGGAGCTGCTTTGTACCAAGAATTTAAAACGCGTATCTTAAATATTAAGGCTGCGTTTGAACAAGTTCCGCAATACGAAAAAGCGAGAATAGATGATATCCGTACACGTATAGAAACGAATTTAGAAGATTTTGTAGGTGGATCAAAGGTGGATAAGAATAGATTTGAACAAGAGTTAATCTATTACATTGAAAAGATTGATATCGCTGAAGAAAAGCAACGATTGGCAAAACACCTTGATTACTTTTTAGAAATTATGGATCAACCAAAATCTCAAGGAAAAAAATTGGGATTCATTGGTCAAGAAATTGGAAGAGAAATCAATACACTAGGTTCTAAATCATACCATCCTGAAATGCAAAAATTAGTCGTTGAGATGAAGGATGAATTAGAAAAAATTAAAGAGCAAGTGCTCAATACGCTTTAAAAAAGATGGCTCCAGGAAATCCGAATACCAGCTTTGAATTAAGCGGAAAATGTTTGATTTTTTCAGCTCCTTCAGGTGCTGGTAAAACAACATTGGTGCATTATTTATTAAGACAAATAGAGGCCTTAGAGTTTTCTGTTTCGGCAACGAGCAGACCACCAAGAGGTCGAGAAGAAGATGGAATCGACTATCATTTTTTATCTGTTGAGGATTTTAAAAATAAGATAGCCACTGATGCCTTTATTGAATGGGAAGAAGTGTATAAAGACAATTTTTACGGAACCCTAAAAACTGAAGTGCAAAGAGCCTGGAGACAAGGAAAAACCGTAGTTTTTGATGTGGATGCCGAGGGAGGAATCAACTTGAAGAAAATCTTCGGTAAGAATGCACTTTCCATTTTTATAAAACCACCTTCACTTTTTGTTTTGGAGCAACGATTGAGAGATCGCAGAACCGAGAACGAAGAAAGCATTCAAAAAAGATTAGGAAAAGCACAAGGAGAACTAGATAAAGCGGTACATTTTGATTACGTTTTATTAAATGATAATTTAGAAAAAGCTTGCCATGAAGCGCAAGAATTAGTGACTAATTTTATTGATGGATGAAAAAGGTAGGACTCTTTTTTGGTTCCTTCAACCCGATTCATGTCGGACACTTAATATTGGGTAATTATTTAGCAGACAATACTGAATTAAATGAAGTTTGGTTTGTTGTTTCACCGCATAATCCGCACAAAAAAAAGGCAAATTTATTAGATGATCATCACCGTTTGGCCATGGTTAAGATAGCGGTTGAGGATAATCCTAAATTAAAGGCGTCAAACGTTGAGTTTGATTTGCCAAAGCCATCCTATACCGTTTTCACGCTTCAAAAGTTGAAAGAAGATTATCCCAAAAATGAGTTCGTCCTAATTATGGGCGAAGATAATTTAAGATCCCTTCATAAGTGGAAAAATTATGAGTACATCTTAGAGAACCATCAAGTGTATGTGTACCCCAGAGTACAGACAATTCAAGAAATAGAGAATACAACTGATTCAAAAAATGAATTGTCTCAGCATCCCAAAGTAATTCTTTTAAAAGATGTTCCCATGATGAAAATATCTTCTTCGTATATTAGAAAAGCGATTGAAGAAGGAAAAGATGTCCAATACCTTTTATCACAACCTGTCTTTAATTATTTAGACGAAATGAATTTTTATAAATGAGTCCACTTTACGCCATAAAAGCACTGCATGTAATTTTTATCGTGACTTGGTTCGCAGGACTATTTTATGGTGTTCGCCTGTTCGTGTATTTAGCTGAAGCCAAAGAAAAACCTCAGAATGAGCGCGAAATTCTAGTTCCGCAATACCAGCTAATGCTCAAACGACTTTGGTATGGAATTGCATGGCCATCTATGATTTTAGCTACTACTTTTGGAGCCTGGATGGTTGTTGATAATCCTGGAATTTTGCAAGTTGGTTACATGCAGGTAAAGTTTGCATTTGTGGGCGGATTAATCATTTATCATTTAGTCTGCCATTCTTTCTTTTCAAAACTCATTGCAGGGTCTGATTCAAGGTCCGGGAATTTTTATCGTATTTGGAACGAATTCGCAACGCTATTTCTTGTTGCCATAATTTTTATTATTATGATGCGAGATGCACTCAACTGGATCTACGGTCTATTGGGATTTCTTGCCTTTGCAATTGCACTGATGCTCGCAATTAAAATCTATAAAAGAATAAGAGAAAAATAAATATGAAAACGTTTTTTACACTTTTTGTTTGCTTTTTTTCCGTCACAGTAATCGCTCAAGGTGATTGCGCAAAGACCTTCACAAAAGCAATAGATAAACAAGATTATAAGACCGCATCAAATGCTGGCGAAAATTGTAAAGAAGTACTAAAGGATGAAGAACTTAAAGAGCTTTTAGCGGCATCATTTATTCATACTTCAGAATTTGAAAAAGCCAAAGAATTATACCTAGAGCTTTTGGCAAATAATCCGAATGATGCTGATTTAAACAATGAATTGGGCGTTGTTTATCATCATTTGAACGAGAATGAAAATGCGATAAAATACTACAGAAAAGCCGCCATCATTGATCCTCAAAATAAATATGCTCTTTTTAATGTTGGCATCATAGAGTATGAACAAGAAAACTACGAAGCGGCATTAAGAGATTTAAATGATTTTGTAAAAACACACCCTAATGATGCAGATGGATTTGCGCTACTGGGAGATGTTTACTGTGCAGATTCTTCTTTTCAACTTGGGTTAAACGCATATAACAATGCACTAAAAATCGACCCTAAATGCATGAAGGCATATTCAGGAAGAGCCGATTACTATTATAATTTAGAGTTATATGATTTGGCATTAGAAGATATAGATGAGGCTCTAAAATTTGATCCGGAAGATGCTTACAACGTTTATTTGAAGGCAGATATCTACTTTTTAATGGATGATGATCATTTCAAAGAAGCAGAAAAATGGTACTTAAAATCATTAGCGCTTGAAGAGGATGGAGCTGTTTATTATCAATTGGCGCAATTATATGATTACATGGATAAAATTCCAGAAGCGGTTGAAGCCATGGAGAAATCATTGGCAGCTGATCCGTCTGCAGAACAATACGCGGATATGGCCTATTTTTATTCCTTGAATGGGGATTACGAAAAAGCAATTTCTGCAGCCGATAAAGCTATTGCTCTTGATGAAGATGAACTGTATTATATCTATACCAAGGCCGGTGTTTATACCGATTTCGAAAAATATGATGAAGCCTTAGAGTTGTATAATTCACTAATCGAGATGGATGATTCTAATTCGGAGTACTATTTTGAAAGGGCTTGGATTTATGACGAAACTGGAGAAAACCAAAAAGCACTAGACGACTACGAAAATTGTAATCTTTTAGAACCCAATACAGACGCTTTATACAACAGGGGCTGCATTTTTATTGATAGAAAAGACTACGAGTCAGCATTGGTTGAATTTGAAAAAGTGATTGCTATTGATGATGAATATGTTGACGCTTTAACCAATATTGCGGTGTGCTATTATCAAGATTCAGATATGTATATGGTTTGTAAATACATGCGAATGGCTGCTGAATTAGGAGATCCTGACGCGCATAAATACATCAAAGATAATTGTGGCAGATAGCTTTTGCTCTAATTACATCAAGCAAATAATCCCCAAAGTACAGCACACAAAAAACTGTTTAAAAAAAGATACAGTTCTTTCCCCATCCCGCACAACATTGCGTAATTTTAGAGGTTCACTTTAAGGGTCTCCATGTACCTTTACTTGAAAACCTCAACTTTAAGGAGGTCACAGAGGTCCTCAAAGTGACTAATTTATTAACTAACGGCCAGGCGGCTGAAGCAATCGAAGCCCTGGATTAATTATACAAAAATGAACAACATCTTAACTGAACAAAACGGACATGTTTTAACCATCACAATTAATCGTCCTAATCAATTAAATGCCTTAAATAAGGAAACGATATCTGAATTAAACCAAGCGCTTTCTGCTGCTAATAATGACGCTAATGTGGGTGTCGTAATACTAACCGGATCAGGTGAAAAAGCATTTGTAGCTGGAGCAGACATCAAAGAATTTGCTGATTTTTCAGTTGAAAAAGGTAAAGAATTGAGCGCCGTTGGTCACGACCTACTGTTCAACTTTGTTGAAAACATGACCACACCTGTAATTGCTGCAGTTAATGGCTTCGCGCTTGGTGGTGGGTTAGAATTGGCCATGGCGGCACATATCAGAGTTGCTTCTGATAATGCGCGTTTAGGCTTGCCTGAGGTTTCTTTAGGAGTGATTCCTGGATATGGTGGAACTCAACGTTTAGCTCAATTGGTAGGTAGAGGAAAAGCAATGGAAATGGTAACAACTGCCGGAATGATTTCTGCTGAAGAAGCACAATCATGGGGGCTCGTTAATCATGTTGTTCCTCAAGCTGAATTGATGGATTTAGCCAACAAAATTGCAGGTAAAATCTTAAAGAATTCGCCAAATGCCATTGGAGCTGCTATTAAAGCTATCAATGCTAATTATGTTGATGGTGTAAACGGAATGCAAACTGAAATCGAAGAATTTGGGAAGTGTTTCGGAACTCCTGAATTTGTTGAAGGAACAACGGCCTTTTTAGAAAAAAGAAAAGCAGAATTTAGGGGAAAGTAATTAGTTAATTGGTTGAAATGATTGCCGTCACACCTGCCTACACTTATAAAAAGTGAAGGCTGAGCGCCGGAAAACTAATTACCAATTAACCAAACAACTGCGAACGAAGTGAGTGTAATTAAAAAACTAGCAGGCCAAACGGCCATTTACGGAGTCTCCTCTATTTTGGGAAGATTGCTCAACTATTTGCTAGTTCCGTTACACACCAGTGAAACTTATGGTTTTGGAGAATCTGATTACGGAATAATCTCAGAATTCTATGCCTTTGTAGCTTTTTTTATTGTGTTGCTCACCTTCGGAATGGAGACTACTTTTTTCCGATTCGTTAATCGATCCGAAGACAAAGAAAAAACCTTTAATCAAGCCGCTTCAATCGTAATCGTTTTGAGTAGTTTATTCTTGATTACAGTAGTGATATTTTCTCAAAGTATCGCCAACTGGATGGGGTACCCAGACTATCAGAATTTTGTGATTTGGTTTGCAGCCATTCTCGCAGTAGATGCAACAACTTCTCTGTTTTTAGCAAAATTGAGGTTCCGAAATGAAGCCAAGAAGTTCGCTCTAATTCAACTCAGTTCAATAGGTGTAAACATCTTATTGAATTTGATCTTCATTTTAGGATTCTGGGACAATACCCAACCTGAATTATCACTTGGAATTGGATTCATCTTCTTAGCAAACCTTATTTCTAGTTTTGTTAAACCCTTGCTGTTATTCAAAGAAGTTTCTCTGTTTCGGTTCGTTTGGGACAAAGCTATGGCTAAGGCCATGTTTATTTTCGCCTTACCCCTTGCCATAGCAGGATTTGCAGGAATTGTTAACGAAACCATTGATCGAATTTTAGTGAAGCGCTTGCTGATGGGGGATGGTACGCCCGAACAATTAGAATATGCGCAAGCCCAAGTAGGAATTTACTCGGCCAATTACAAGCTTTCAATTCTCATTACTATATTTATTCAAGCCTTTAGGTACGCAGCTGAACCCTTCTTTTTTTCTTTGGAAAAAGATGAGGGAAAAGACAAAGTTTATTCAAAGGTGATGACCTATTTTATAGCCATTGTGACTTTAATGTTTTTGGTCATTTCTCTAAATCTTGATTTGTTTAAGTGGTTTATTCCGAACACATCTTATCATGAAGGATTGAAGGTTGTGCCTATTCTTTTGCTTGCTAACATTTGTTTGGGGATTTACTATAATCAATCTATCTGGTATAAGCTAGCTGATAAAACCAAATTCGGAGCATATATTGCTATTGGCGGAGCAATTTTGACCTTGGCATTAAACTTTGCTTTAATTCCGGTGTTTGGATATCTCGGTGCAGCTTGGACTACCCTTGCGGTTTATTTTTCAATGATGGTAGCATCTCACATTTTAGGTCAAAAGCATTATCCCATAAAATACAACTTAAGAAAAGCAGGACTCTATACTTTTTCAGCTTTGATTCTATTTTCAATCGGCTATTTTATTGATTATGGCTCAGTTCTCGTAAAAACTATAGTCAGCATGATATTGATTCTGATTTATTTGCTGATTTTCATCAAAATGGAGCGACCGTTAAAGCTGTTGAGGAAATAATCCACTCCCTCGGTCCTTCCTTCGACTAGCTCAGGATAGCATCTCCAAAGAGGGAAGTCTCTTAATTCCACTGTTCTCAATATAGTTTCCCCATTTGGAATGCCAGTCCCAATTATTCAGAAGAGATTAATTTTAAAGGAGTCGCTATGATATTCCCCCTTAGGAGGGGGATTAAGGGGGAGGATAGTCCGAAGGCTGTTCTAGGTAATTAATTAAGATTAAAGACGAGGATTCTAAGCTTCTTTACCTTTCTCAACTTTCAATACATAAACAGCATGCTCAATCTTAATTGCAACATCTGAAATCTGGTTCAAAACAACTCCTTCGTTAAACCTCAATAAGGTATATCCCAAAGACTTTAACTTTCTTTCTCTATATTCATCATATTCTGGTTTATTGAAATGAGAATTCCCATCAATTTCTATAATTAGACCTAATTCTTGAGAAAAAAAGTCAACAATAAAATTATCTATTGGTCTTTGTCTTTTAAACTTCGTTCCCATCCTTCCTCTACTTAATAGTGATTTCCAGATATATTTTTCAGCTCTAGAAACACTTTCAGATCTCAGTTCTCTACTAAAATCTTTAAGATTCTTATTGTAATTATTGTTAGATGAAGACATTAGATTAAAAATATAAAAAAATCCTCTCCCTCAGTCCTTCCTTCGACTAGCTCAGGATAGCATCTCCAAAGAGGGAGGATACCTATTACCTCACAACCGTCTGTTCTCCCCAACATTTTAACCAATAAGTATCCCCTTTATTTAAACCTTCTTCAAAAATTTCATTCGTTGAAGGGGCGGCGTTCAGGTATTGCTGCGGATTAACTTTTTCACCTGAATTCAATGCCTTTTGATAAAGGTCATATGCCAACCAATAATTTGCTTTGCGCTCAAAAGTAGATTCTCCACAATTTTTACTTTTTGATACAACACAATCGCCCATTAAAACATAAGCTTTACCAATATTTTCTCCATTCACTTTTTTAGCGGTTTTAAAAGCTCTTGAAAAATCTCCTCTCATATAAGACGCTAAGGCAATTTGATATCGAGAATTATCTAGATATAAGGAATCACCATCTAAAGACATGGCCAATTCAAATTGTGAAACCGCATCTTCATATCTTTTTAAATTGAACAATGCTCGTCCAAAATCATAATACCCTTTGGCTGAAGGATTCAATTCAAGCAGCTCTAATCTCATCTCTTGATATAATTTAGTTTCTGTCAAATCACATATTTCCATCAGTTCAAGATTTCTCTCTAATTCTTTATTTCTAACAACTTTATTGGATGAAGCTTTTGCGTTCAGTTTAGTAATTTGATCCAACGATTTCTCGCTTTGTACAGTAATCATTTTCAAATACATCCGCATTCGCATATCTGCATTCTCATAGTTCATAGCTATTGATGTATCCTCAAATGTTTTAAAACACAGAACAGAATAGTCAATGTAATTCTGAAGAATTTCGTAGCCTCTCAATGGATCTTTAAATGGGTTTTCGTTTGTGATCAACTGCCATTTAAAATAATTCTCTATCACTCTGGATGAAGGTAAATCTTCTGAAACTTGCATATCTTTCAATAACGAATCGATCAATAGTATCTTTGTCTTTTTTTGATTCGATATTAAAAAACTGGCGTATTCATATTTCCATTGTTGTTCTCTAACAACGTCCAATCCTTCATCATAAATCCATACTATTGAATCTGTTAAAGCCTGATATCGGATACTGTCTGAAGGAGACAAACTAGATCTGAGTTGATAATTCAGCACTTTTCCGTTTTTGTAGATCTTGTAATCCAACTCATTAGCAGCCAAACAAGCCTCATACGCCTGATCCCAAAAGAATGCAGCATCTGTATACATTCCCTGTTTTAAATATTGATAATAAAGACTTTTATATTTAGCACAATCAGAAATTGTATCTGACTGAGCAATTGAAGTTAGCCCCCAAAAAAGGGTAATCATAATAGCATAGGTTTTCATAATTCATATTTTTTTGCGATAAATTAAAAGCAACAAATCCTTTGCCATAACCTTTTGACTTGTATATAAATGGATGTTCTTACATATCAGTAAATCATACTCGAAAACTTGATACTAATTACTTGATAGTTCCTACTAAGATTTATCTGTGAACATCTCATCAGAATTTTTATCGCTGCCGCCTAATATTTCAGTAATTTTGATAGTCAACAACAAACAGAAATGAAGATTGAATTAATCAACAAGTCAAAACACGCTATTCCGCAGTATGAAACACCTTTGTCTGCGGGAGTAGACTTACGTGCTAATATTGATGAAGCCATTACTTTAAAACCCTTGCAAAGAGCCTTAGTGAAAACTGGCCTTTTCATGGCGATTCCGGCTGGATATGAGGCGCAAGTGAGACCAAGATCTGGTTTAGCTTTTAAGAAAGGAATTACTGTACTAAACTCTCCAGGCACGATTGATGCTGATTACAGAGGTGAAGTTGGAGTAATTTTAGTGAATTTATCTGATGAAGACTTTGTTGTAGAAGATGGCGAACGTATTGCGCAATTAGTTGTAGCTAAATGTGAACAAGCTGAGTTTGTTGAAACTTCTGAATTATCTGAAACCGAAAGAGGAGCAGGTGGATTTGGAAGTACAGGAGTTAAATAAAGACGTGTTTCGTTTCTCGTTTTTCGATTTTTGTAGTTGATTGGGGATAAAAGCATTTTGCTCTCCAAGGCACTCGAACAAAAAATATTAAGACCGCCAAAGTTAGGTCTGCGAAAAACGAACCACGAAACACGAAAGTATCGGCTGAGCCGAGACGCACGAAAAACGAATAAAATATGAAAATAATAGTACCAATGGCAGGAAGAGGATCGCGTTTACGTCCTCACACTTTAACAGTTCCTAAGCCACTTGTTCCCGTTGGAGGGAAACCGATTGTTCACCGCTTGGTAGAAGATATCGCAAAAACATCTACCGAAAAAGTAACTGAAATAGGATTCATTATTGGTGATTTTGGCGAAGAAGTTGAAGCAGAATTGAAAGAAGTTGCAGCCTCTCTTGGAGCAAAAGGAAACATCTATTATCAAGACGAAGCACTCGGAACAGCACATGCCGTTTTGTGCGCAAAAGAAATGTTAGACGGTCCAGTTGTTGTTGCATTTGCTGACACCTTGTTCAGAGCAGATTTCACAATGGATCCAGAAGTGGATGGCGTGTTATGGGTAAAACAAATTGAAGATCCGTCAGCTTTTGGAGTCGTAAAATTAGATGCTGAAGGAACTATAACCGACTTTGTTGAGAAACCAAAAGAGTTCGTTTCTGATTTAGCAATGATCGGAATTTACTACATAAAAGATGGCGCAGGCTTAAGAACCGAATTGCAATACTTGATTGACAATAACGTCATGAAAGGTGGGGAATACCAATTGCCTGATGGATTTAGACGTTTAACAGAAAAAGGAACCAAATTCAAACCAGGTGAAGTAACTGAATGGTTAGACTGCGGAAACAAAGTTGTGACGGTACACACGAACCAACGGGTTTTAGAATTTGACAAGGATAAAAAATTAGTTTCTGATACTGCAAGCATTGAAAATTCCGTTGTAATTCCACCATGTTATATAGGGGATGGCGCGGTAATTGCGAATTCAGTTATAGGACCACATGTTTCTATTGGAGCAAATACTTCGGTAACCAATTCAGTAATTGTGAATTCTAACATACAGAAACATGCAACTATTGAAAATGCAAACATTAAAGATTCAATGATTGGTAATCATGCAAACGTTCTGAGTTCTGCAAGAGATATCAGCATTGGAGATTACACGACTATAGATTAACTTGTTGAAACGCTTCACATACCTGTTGTTTTTTGGGCTGATTTTATCGGCTGGAACTTTTACGTCTTGTAAAGGAGGTAAAGATTTACAAGAAAAGCCCCTTAAGCAACCTGTTGAAGATGAATTCAAAAAGAATTTTCATCAGGGCATCAGAGAGAAAATGAAAGGTAATTTTGACATTGCCGAAACACATTTTCAGAAGTGCCTCTCTATTGATCAAAATAATGATGCGGTACATTTTGCATTGTCTGATATACATGAGCAATTAGGCAATCCAGAAAAATCTTTGGCCTTTGCTAAATCTGCCTTTGAATTGGATAAAACCAATAAATGGTATACACTGAGATTAGCCCACATCTATTACAACACGGGCAATTACCATAAAAGTGCAGAGCTGTTTGAGTTGATCATTGAAGATGAAAAAAATCTAGACATTAAATTCAAATATGCAGAAGCCTTGATTCATTCGCAAGACTACAAAAGGGCTATTGAAATGTTGGATGAAATAGAGGTTGAAGTGGGTAAATCTCCTCATTTAAGTTTAACGAAACATGATTTGTATTTACAGATTAAAGAACCCGAGTTGGCTCAAAAAGAGTTGGATGATTTAGTTAATGATGTTCCTTCAAACATTGAAAACCGCTTGGTGGTAGCAGATTATTTTTTGCAAACCAACCAAGTGCCGGCTGCCCAAAAAATCTTGGATGAAGCCATGAAATACGCACCAAACAATGGTGAGATTCAAGTGATGTTAGCTGATATCAGTTTAAGGAAAAATGACTTAACTCAAGCCTTCGTTCATTTAAGAAAAGGGTTTGAGCAAGCAGATGTTACCCTAAATCGTAAAATGCAATTAATTCAAGGCTTAGAGCCATATGCATTTGGACCAGGAGAAGATCAAGCCGAAGTGAAAAATGGATTATCTGACCTCTATAAAATCATTTATGATGAATCACTGAACAACGATACCTTACACTATCGTTACGGTATCTTTTTGAGAGAGTCAAAAGATTACAAGGCTGCGGCAGAACAATTTCAAAAAGTGACCGAAATCAACCCAGGAAATTATAATGGATGGCGACAATTGCTTCATTTGCAAGATGACTTACAACAATATTCGAGTATGTTGAAAAATGGAGAAGCAGCTATTGATGTTTACCCTTCTCAACCTGAAATTTATTTATTAACTGGTATAGCCGCAAGAAAAACTGGAGATTTAGATGCGGCAGAAGAATGGCTCTTTTTAGGGAAAGATTTGGTGGTGAACGAACCAGGATTATCTTCTGAATTTTTGCATCAAATTGGCCGATTATATGCAGACAACAAAGAGTACGACTTGGCAATTACTGAATTTGATAAGGCCTTAAAGCTTGACCCTTTCAACGGAAACATTTATGGCGCAAAAGCTGAGTCACTATTGGCTTTAGGTAAAAATGATGAAGCCGTAGCTGAAATTCAATCTGGTTTGGATCAGGCCCCTACCAGTCCATTTTTGCTTGATGCTATGGGGCAACTTTACTTTAAAATGGGCAATTACGAGCGTGCAATCAGTTATTTTGACAATGCACTTGTCTTTGATAATCAAGGAATTTTCATTGAACATTTAGGGGACGCCTGGTTCAAAAAAGGTGATCAAACTAAAGCACTTGAAAAATGGATTGAAGCAAAAAATCAAGGCAGGGATACCGAACTCATCAATAAAAAAATAGCCGACAAAACTTATTATGAAAATTAAACTACACCATATTCTTCCATTTTTTGTGCTGGCATTTGTCATTACAGCCTGTAAAACAACAAAACTGGGCGGAACATCTGATTGCCCTAAAAAAGAGGCAACAGAGTTGGTAGATTTGTTAAAGGCTAAAGCTGTTAGTGATTATACCTATTTCTCGGCTAAAATTGACATGGATGTTAAAGACAGTCAAGGTTCTAAATCCTTTAAAACTACACTGAGAATGAGAACCGACTCGGCCTTTTCTGGAGTTCTTAAAGTTGCCGGTATCATAGGAGCTGCTTATCTTGCGGATAAAGATTCAATTTCATTTACTAACAAGCTTAAAAAATGCTACTCTAAAAAAGACTTCAAAAGCTTGAAAGAGCAGTTTGGCTTAGACTTAAATTACAAACTTTTAGAAGACATGATCTTGGGTAAACCCTTTGGGTTAAATACGATTGAAGAATTGTATCCCTTAAAAGCTGATCATTATTATGTTTTGGCTTCGCATGATAAAAAAATCATGAAGCGTTTAGAAGAAAATAATCTGACAGATGAAGAAGTGAGTGAGTTATTTATTCAATATAAAATAGATTGCGGAACGCTTCAATTATCTCAAATACAAATCAACGCACCTTCTTTATTTACGTCAGTTACTATTGACTACATAGAGCGCCAAGAAGTTGATGGTTATGATTTGCCAAAGCAAACTAAAATTAAGATTGTGAATCCAAAAGACTCTACCTTTATTTCAATGGATTATGGTTCTCCTAAATTAAACGACCCATCAAACATTCGTATTTCGATTCCAGACTCTTACAATGAATGTGAGTAAGTTCATATGGATATTATTGCTTTTCGTTGCTCCTTTTGGATTAACGCAACAAAAAGAAAGCGACCGTTTGCGAAAAAAGCAGGAGGAGCTGCAAAAGAAAATTGACTTTACTGAAAAGTTGCTAGAAAGCACGAAAGCTGATCAAAACAATTTGACTCAAAATTTGAGCTTAATTGAGCGTAAAATTGAGTATCGAAAAGACCTGTTGAACAATATTCAAATTCAACTTAGCCAGTTAGACGCTGACATAACAGATCTCACAAAAGAAATTGAACTTAAGGAGCTGGAAATTGAGCATCAAAAAGAACAATATCGAAAAATGATCCAACAGGCCTATAAAATGCGAGATGCCAACGCCTCCCTTGTATTTATTTTATCTTCTGAGTCGTTCAACCAAGCTAACAAGCGAATGGAGTATATGAATCAACTCAAAAAATATCGAGAAGATCAAATATTGAAAATCCAGAAAAGTATTGAAGATTTAAAGTTAAAACTAAGTGAGTTGGAAGCCAAAAAAGCGGAAAAAGAAACATTGGCATCAAGCAAAGTAAGTGAACAAAAGAAATACGTAAATGATCGCGAAAAACAAAAGTCGACCATTCAAAATTTACAAGGTAAAGAGCAACAGTTGAAGCAAGAATTAGCTCAGCAAAAAAAGAAATCACAAGAAATTCAGGCGGCCATTAATGCAGCTATCAACAAAGAAATTTTAGCTGAACGTAAAAAGAAAAACGAGAAACCACCTACTGTTGCAGAAACTAAAGAGGTTCAACTTTCAAATAAAGGATTTGAAGCGAATAAAGGGAAATTACCATGGCCTGTAAAAAAGGGTGAAATCACTAAAGGATTTGGAAAGCAACCGCACCCAGTTCACGTTAATGTCTTTACTTATAATAACGGTGTAGATATCACTACTGTGCAGCAATCTACGGTAAGAGCTGTTTATGATGGAGAAGTCACTTCTGTCATTGTGATTCCGGGTGCAGGAAAAGCGGTTATTGTGAAACACGGAACTTACAGAACCATTTATTCAAACTTACAAGAAACGTATGTAAAGGCTGGAGATAAAATCAGTGCAAAGCAAGAAATTGGAGCCCTTCTCGTCAATTCTTCAGGAAACTCTGAAGTGCATTTTGAAATCAGACAAATCACATCAGACGGTCAAATTAACAATATCAATCCGACTTATTGGTTGTATAGGTGAGTTGATCTTGCATGTTTTTTGAGAGCATAGAACATAGAGTAAAGAGTATAGATTTGATCTTGCTCGTCTGTCATTATCTTGCACGAGAGTATAGAGAATAGAATATAGATTTGGTTTGGTAAAAGTTCAACCGGGATGTACGGAAACAAATCTTTGTTCTATAATCTATAAGCGATCTCGGTTCAGCCGAGTGAGCGATCTATAGTCTTAGAGTATAGGTTTGATTTTGCATGTCTGTCATTTCCTTGCACGAGAGCATAGAACATAGAGCATAGATTTAATTGGGGAAAAGTTCAACCGGGTTGTGCAGAAAAAAGTCTTTGCTCTTTATTCTTTAAGCGAACGGAGAGAGCGATCTATAGTCTTAGAGTATAGACTTGATTGAGGAAAAGTACAGCCGGGACGCACGGAAACAAGTCTTTGCTCTTTATTCTTTAAGCGATATCGGCTCAGCCGAGAGAGCGATCTATAATCTAAGAAAATAGACTTGATTCGGAAAAAGTTCAACCGGGATGTGCAGAAACAAGTCTTTGCTCTTTATTCTTTAAGCGATCTCGGTTCAGCCGAGGGAGCGATCTATAATCTAAGAAAATAGATTTGATCTTGCACGTCTGTCATTATCTTGCACAATCATTTCGTTCTTTCCTGAAAATCGATATTTTCTGTTTTAATGACTCTATCCTCTTCTAATTGATAAATTGAACTTTCGCCTTTTAAATCAAAATTCACGTACCAAGTTTGTTCTGACAATACTGGATTTCCCTCAGAATTAGTTGCTGGTGTCCATGGTGATGAAATTCTGAAAATACGCTCAGCTTGGTCTTCGAAAATCTTTCGAGACTTACCGTTAGCAGCAAACTTTAAAGTATTAAGCGGTTTTCCAAATTCATCTTTCATTATGAAGCAATCAGAATCCAATTCTCCGATCTTTCCATCTGCAGAAACTAAGAATGTCACTTTTACTGTTCCTGCTAAACCTTTATCCTTTGGAGTTCTTGGGTAACGTAGTTCTTTTTTGAAAAACGCCTTCATTTTCATGATTCCACCAGGAAATGTAGCGCTTCTATTTTTATCCATGTTATGCTTAGGCTGCTGACTTTCTATTATTTTTTTGTCTTCTCCCTTTTTGTCGCTGACTATAGGATCTTTGATCTCAACTTTTGGAGGATTAGATATAGTTGGTATCACAGTAGGATCGTTTCGTTCAATGATTTTATTTCCGGTATTAATGTTTGTATTCACGTCATTTGACCCACCTTCTATATCTTCATAAACTTCCTCATATTCATCCAAGCCTTCTTCTAAAGCAAAAGAAAAAATGCTTCCAGTATCTGGCGCTGGAACTTCTTGCTCTATCTCTACAACCTCATCCGTGTTATCGGCTATCAATTCTTCTGTTTGAAAACTGTCATAAATGAAATATCCACCAACACCAACTGCAATTAATGCAAAGCTCGACAATAGCCACTGGGTTACCCCCCAAGTTGAAGCTGCACCAGCTCCGGCGCCGATTCCTGCCACTGAATTTATTTCTGCCATAAGGGCTTTTCTGGCAACGGTTTGAATCAATAATTGCTGGTCGCTAACCATAGATTTAAGAGAAGGATCTGCATTCATTTGTTGCTCAAACGAAGCAGCATCTCCAGCCGACATTTTACCTGAAAGGTACTGGTCAATTTGCTCTAATTGTTCTAGTTCTGATCTCATTGTTGTGGTTGACTTTGTTTGGCTAATTGAATCGCTTTTTCCATGCATTTATACTTCTGCGTTTTGGCAGAATTAACGCTTGAAAAATCTAGCTTTTTGGCGATATTTGTCATGCTCTCTTTTTTAAAGTAAAACAGCTCAAATATCTTTTTGCATCTTTCAGTTACTTGATTTAAAACCCGTTCTAAGGTTTTCATTTTTTCTTCTTTCTCTTCATCATACCCAATGTCGTCTGCGGTTAAAATCAACGTATCTTTCCATTCTAACTCAGGACTCCTTTGGCGTTTTCTTAGTTCATTCATCCATAAAAAACGATTGATTCCATATAAAAAAGTGGACATTTTTGCGGTCAATTCAAAGTCTGGTTTATTGACTTTTTCTATGGTTAAAATAAGGCTATCGTGAAAAATATGGCGAGCAATTTCTTCATCTCCACCAGAAGATAAAATGTTAGCGCGTACCTTTGGATACTCTTTGTAGAGCTCCTTTAAAGCGACTTCACGTTGCCCTGATTTTATGGCTGATATTATTTCGTTATCCGTCATCTTTGGTAGGTTTGCACTTCTTTATGTCGACCTTTTTAAAAGGTAACCATTTTTTTTAAAAGAAAGTTTTTTTGGTTGTTCCCTTCGGCAAGCTCAGGGTGAAGGTTGTTGGTTGTTGGTTGTTCCCTTCGACAAGCTCAGGGTAAAGGTTGTTTAAGAACATGTAGCTAAAAACTAGTTTTAACAAAACCTTTCATTCTTTTTCTGAAACTGGAAACTGGAAACTCGTCAAGTTAGCAAATGACTGCTGCCTTTTGCCTTGTGACTTATTGACTAATCACAACTGACTAACCAACTTATTGACTTATCGACTCATTGACTCACTGACTAAAGACTACTGACTTTTGACTACCCACCAATCTCAACACACTCAACCTTACGAGAAATATAAACCTTGGCGTGATGCTCCTTTGTATAAGACACTTGATAAGTATAGGTCTGTAAACCGGTAATTCTTTTCGGGAACTCCAACACATCTATTTGATGACCGATTCCTCTTTGAACGATAAAACCGTTATGCTCGAATTTAATTTTTCCAAAATAATCTCCTTCTGGATAATCATGTTTATAGGTAACGTCCACCGGAATCCAACCATAATCTTGCAAGTAAAAATCTGACCAAACATGTAACGAACCATCTGGCCTGAACCCCATTAAATGCCTTGCCGGAATACCTTGCATTCTGAGTAAAGTAATAAACACTGAGCTTAGGTTACCACAATCTCCTTTTCGATTTAGCAAAGTGTAATTGAGACTTTTAAATCCAGATTCTCGCTCCCCGTATTCAAATTGTTTAGCCACCAATAAATAACATTTCTCAGCATAATCTAAAATGTCTTCACTTTCTTGCCAAATGGCTTCTGATATTTTATATAACGCAGGATGCTCAACGTTTATAAAAGGTAAATCTGATCCAATATTCACAGCATAATTAGGGTCACAAACATCATAAGGCTTGATTGCGCCGATAGCTTCAAAATCCACTGCAACATCAAAAGTTTCAAGCTCAAAAGAATTATAGAAAACCGCTTTTTTACCAAATGCTTGCTTTCTACCTAAGGGAATCCTATAGTAGATACAAGAATCACCTACTCTGCCTAATGGTGTAACTTCAGCTCGGTCATCAATCTTCTTATCTTGACATTGTTGATATTCATTTGATTTAAGATAGGCCAAAAAAAGATCGGTCTCCGAATCGCCCATCCCCCAATGCTCAACAGTTGTGCTCACATTAATTACATAGGACTTCTGATTCTCCTTTTTAAGAATATCTATTCCAAAAGAAAAAGTAGAGAATAACACAATTGAGCACAGTATGACGGGTTTCATAGATACAATTTAATCGTTTTGACGACTCATTCAAAGTTTTTCATTTGAACGGTCTATCTTATTGATTCAATTGTAGTTGAAATTCCATAAAAGTTTAGCATTAAAACCTAATCCCCACAATACAAATATCATCCAGCTGTTCAAGTTCACCCCGCCAAGATTCTATTGTTTTATCTAGGATATCATGTTGTTTCTGACCCTCTTCTGTATCAGTTTCAATCAGGATCTTTTTAAAATTAGAATACTTGAATTTTTTGCCTTTTTCGCCGCCAAATTGATCAGCATAACCATCTGTAAAAAGATAGACAGAGTCTCCTTTTTGAATGTCTAATAAATGATTAGAAAAAGGTTTTACATTATCCGAATATCCAATGGGCTGTTTATCCGCTTTAATTTCTGACAATTCTCCAGATCTTATTTGATACAGTGGATTATTCGCACCGGACCACTGAACTTCATTTGTCTTTAAATTTATCCGCATTAGTGACATATCCATACCGTCTTTAGACTCTCCGGCTTGTCCTTTTTGGCTTAATTCTTTTGTGATTTTTGCTTTTAACTGATCTAAGATTTCAGAAGGTGTATGAACGATTCCGCCTGCACAAATTTCATTTAAATATGCCGTGCCTAACATGGTTAACATAGCCCCCGGAACTCCATGACCAGTACAATCTGCCGCCGCGATATACCAATAATCATCTATATGATAACTCCAATAAAAATCACCACTTACGATATCCTTAGGTTTGAACAAAATAAAATGGCTAGGAAGTACAGCAATATCGTTTTCATCTTCATTTAAGAGTGCCATTTGAATACGCTGCGCATACTTGATAGAATCTGTTAATTCCGTATTTTTTTCCTCAATTTCAGCCTTGGCCTCTACGACTAGTTCTTTTTGTTGTCGTGTTAACTTCAGGGATTTCAACAACATGTAAACAAAGAATAGAATCACCACTAGAATAGCAATGGTAAGATAAGTTATAATAGATTGTCTGCTTCGTTTTGCTTCTTCAACTTCAAGGCGTCTTTTACTTTCTTCTTTTTCTTTTAAAATCTCTTTATCAAACTCTGCCTGAGCCTCTACTTTCCCCAAAGCAGTACTGTTACTTTCTTTTCTTATCGTATCATTTTGCAAGGTGTATTCAGTTTGATATGCCAAGGCTTCTTTATAATTACCTAATTGTTCTTCAATCATGGCAAGTCTACTTAAGCCAGCAGCGATATCAACTTTTCGATTTATTTCTCGTGCAATATCAAGCGCTTTTATGTGATAATATTTTGCAGAGTCTAAGTTGTCCATGGCCATGAAAATATTACCTCTTCCTCTAAAATCTGTTCCTAATCCTTCTAAATCATTTAACTCAACATCAATGGCTTCACCTTTTCTCGAATACACTAACGCTGAATCAAATATTCCTAACGAAGCGTAGGCCTCACCAATATTTGTGATGCAGTGTCCCATACTTTTCAGGTTCCCGAGTTCTTTCATCAATTGATAAGATTCTTGATAATATTGAATAGCCGTTTCAAAGTCTGAACGGTAATGATAAATGATTCCTAAGTTCATTTTAGCAGACCCCGCAGTTGCCGTTTCACCAATTGAGGTGTAAATTTTGTATGCTTCGTTGAAGCAACTTTCTGCCTTATCCAAATCATTTACATAAAGGTAACTGATACCTAAATTATTATATGAAACACCCAAACCATCTATGTTTCCAATGTTTTCAAAGACATTCTTAGCTTTTAAATAATAATGAATAGAATGAGAAAATTCACTGTTATAATCATAGGCAGTTCCTAAGGTATTGTATACTCTACCTAATAATTTAGATGTACGAAAATCATTATTAAGCACATTGACGGTATCCGCATTCAACACTTCCAAGGCTTTTTGTGCATATAAAATCCCTTTAGAATAATCTCCATCCGTTACAGAAATAGCAGAACTTTCTACTAAGGCCCTGGTTAAATGATTTTTACTTCCGCTTTTTAAGCCCAAAGTCAGTGCTTGTTCTGCACATTCATGCGCGCGCTCTACATCATAATATCTCGTATTCACACAGATATCACAGAGAATGGTAATTCTTGCAGTGTCGGTCGTTGCTTTTTCAAGCTTTTGCTCTAACTCTTTTACACGCTCAACTTTAGTTTGACCAAAGGAAAAAAGCGCAATGAACAACAACAATATGAATGATAATAATTTTCTATGCATGTGATTTTGAAGATACTCAATATTTTCAAATCAAGCTTTTTTAAACCTCTCATCAAAATTGAATAACCGTTTATACATCCTTTTTTATTATGTACGCTTAGTTTTATTACTTTCAAACATCAAATCTAATCCTATGAAATTCGCCCTTATTTTATCTGTAATTTTTACCTCTATTTTCTCAATAGCACAAACTCATAAATGTCATACTTATGAACTGATGCAATACCAAGAAAGTCAAACACCAGGTTATTTAGATGCAGTTAACGAATCATTTGCGAGAGCGAAACAAAGCTTTTCTCAAGACCGATCAACAGTTTACACGATTCCTGTAGTTGTTCATATCGTGTATAATGATTCAACAGAAAACTTAGATGATAGTGTAATTTTTAATCAGATTGATGTGTTAAACGCTTCATTTAGAAGATTAAATGCGGACACCATCAATTTACGAGATACCTTCAATACAATTGTGGGTGATAGTTATATAGAATTTGAGTTAGCCAATGTTGACCCAGATGGATTTGCTACTACTGGAATTACGAGAACGTCAACTTCGCAAACTTCGTTTTTAGGTGTTGGTGGATTTCCGGCAGAAGGAGTAAAAAGTGATGCTGAAGGCGGAATTGACCCTTGGGATCAGGCGCATTACTTAAATATTTGGGTTTGTAATATGTCATTTGCAGGCACGCCTTTTCTGTTAGGGTATGCGACTCCTCCGAACAACTTGCCCAATTGGCCTCCTGGTTCTGCAGACAACATGAGTGACGGTGTGGTAATAGAATTTGAAGCTTTTGGAGGTAATAATCCAAATACATTAGACTTAGGAAGCGGACCCATGAATGCGGAAGGAAAAACTGCTGTTCATGAAATTGGGCATTATTTAGGCCTAAGACATATTTGGGCAGATGGTGATTGTTCTGAAGAAGATGGAATTGATGATACGCCAAACGCAGATGACCAATCTAACCAAGATTGTGACATCATTAAAAATACGTGTACAGATGCTATCGGAACTTTAGGTGATTTACCTGATATGGTAGAAAACTATATGGATTATTCGGCTGAATCTTGCCAAAACGCTTTTACAAAAGGTCAAGTTGATTTAATGAGAGGTGTTTTAGAAAATGAAAGAGTTGACTTAATTGGAGGAGCCGTTGGCATTGAAGATGAAAAGCAGTTGAGTTTTGAAGTTTATCCTAATCCAACCAACAAAGAGTTTACCATTGTTGGGCTGAAGACAGGGGCATCTGAAATGACCATTTTCAACGAAGCTGGACAAATCATTCATCAACGAATGATAAGCAGTTCAACGACAGTGCAAGCTTTAGAACCTGGATTGTATTTCATTCAATTAAGTAATGAAACAGGAATAGCAGTTCAAAAATTAATTGTCTACTAGATTTTTAGCAAAAATTGATCGATTGATCTTCTAACTTTTGGTCGGCTAGAAGTAATGTCTTCTTCTGAACGATATCCAACTGGCAATACAAGTACGGCAGATAAGTTTTGTGCCTCCAATCCAAGAATGTCATCATATTCTTCAGGAATAAATCCTTCCATTGGGCAAGCATCAATATCCATCACAGCACAAGCCGTGAGCATATTCCCCAGCGCGATATACACTTGTTTTTCCAACCACAACACCTGCTCATCTTCAGATTTTGTCAAGATAGAATTCACCATCATATTTTTGAATCCTTCTAAATCAGCCGGATCTTGGTTTCTGATAGTGGCCATTCTTTCAGTGTATTCTTCAAAATGAGCCAATTCTAAATCTCTTTCTCTACACATTACGATTAGGTGAGAAGCATCTACAACTTGTCGTTGACCAAACGAACACTTTACTAATTCCTCTCTTTTTTGCGGATTCTCAACCAAGACGAACTTCATTAATTGTAATCCATAAGAAGTTGCAGTTAACCTCCCCGCATCAATTAAATCATCAATTTGTTGTTGACTTAATTTTTTGGTTGGGTCGAATTTCTTTGTTGCGTATCGTTTGTTTAAAGCTTGTATTATGTTCATCTTTTTTCTGAATGATTGGTACAAAGATAAGTCAGAAGCCTTGAAATTGTTCGATTTTAAAAGAAATGTTACTTTTTTTCTAAAAATGAAATTTGGCGTCAAACCTATGTTTAATTCAATTATATTTGTTTCCATTCAAAAATTGAAGATCATGGCAGAGTTAGTGAGATATTCAGATTCAGATTTACAAGAATTCAGAGATATAATTGAATCAAAATTAAAAGAGGCAAAAGAAGACCTGCAATTGCTTAAAGGACAACTTGACCACAGTGACGACCACGGAACTGATGATACGGGAAGATCATTTAACATGATGGAAGATGGTTCAGAAACTATGTCTCGTGAAGAGATGGCACAATTAGCTGCTCGTCAAGAAAAGTTTATCATGAACTTGCAAAATGCTCTTATTAGAATTCAAAATAAAACATACGGTATTTGCCGAGTTACTGGTAAATTAATTCAAAAACAACGTTTGAAATTGGTTCCTCACGCTACCTTAAGTATTGAGGCAAAAAATGCCCAAGGGTAATCAGCTTTGGGTAAAAAAGTAATTCTTTTAATTGTTGGCGTTTTATTAATCGATCAGATTGTAAAAATTTTGGTCAAAACGCAAATGGCTCCACACGAACAAATTGGAGTTATAGATGGCTTCTTTCAACTTTATTATATTGAGAACAGAGGAATGGCATTTGGAACTACTTTAGGTGCCGGAGCCTTGCCTAAATATGCGCTTTCCTTGTTCAGGTTAGCTGCTATTGTAGGAATTGCACTTTATATCAGAAAGTTGTTGAGTGAACCTCAAACTTCAAAATGGCTCATTTTTTCTATAGGGCTAATTTTCGCAGGCGCCGCCGGGAATTTAATTGACGGAATGTTCTATGATTATCTCTGGGAATTAAATCCTGACATTGCATGGAATTGGGCCTTGGATAGTAATAACAATTGGGTAGTTGGACCTGATGGCATGCCCGAGATGCGACCAAATGGCTTTTTATTGGGCAGCGTTGTAGATATGTTTCAATTTACGGCAAAATGGCCTTCATGGATGCCTTTTGGCTTAGGAGGTGAAGAAATTTTCGCAGCTATATGGAATGTTGCTGATGGAGCCATAACCCTTGGAGTTGGTATGCTGATTTTGAATTACAGAAAATTCTTTAGAAAAGAAGTGGCTACAGCAGCTGTTCAAGAAGAAGAATAACCTTCTCTTCAGAAGCTGACTTTGGAACATAGATTTCTTCAGTTAGCACTAGACTTTGAAAATAATTTCTTGAAGTTTCTCCCAAAACGATAAATTTTGTTTCCCCGACTATATTTTTCAATAAATAACCATCAATATTAGAAGGAGATGTCAAGATTGCCAGGTCAACATTTGGAACTTCTGAGCCATCAAGTGTTGTGGTATATACTACTTTCTCTATCACTTTATTGACCTTATTGGTTCCAGCGATACTCTTTTTAGACAGCTGGCTTAACGGAAAAAGGACAGTGTCAGAAGCTACAATACTTCCAAAAAACTCTTCGCCAATTTCTAAAGGTGTTTTTGCAGTATCACCTACAAAGTCTGCTTGAATTCCTTTCAGCTTTAATCGGCTTTCAGTTCCCGCCCCGTAAACACCAATTTTTGGAGCCATTAAGGGATAGTGGTTAAAGTAGATGTCCAACCCGTTTGGGGATGAAAAAAATATCCAGTCAGTAGCAGGAATCTCAACATCTAAAACCGGATCAATTCTGATAAAAGGAGCTTCAATTAAATCAATATTTCGCTCAGAACACCATTCTCTTAAGACAGAATCTGACTTTAAGTTACGTGAAACCAATATTGATTTTCTCTCACTCATTTGTATTTAAATCACTCACAATTAGATCTACCAAACCATCTAGTTCATCTGTTTGATATGAATTTACTTCTGCAACCTCTTCTTTAGAATTAGCATATGACGTATAAACTACCCAATCACTTTCTTCTTTGATACAGTAAACGCCCAATGGCAACTGGCATCCACCGTTCATCTGTTTTAGCACAGCTCTTTCAATGGCAATTTTATTTGCTACCTCTTCATTATGCAAGACGGATAAAGCCTCTTTTAATGCTACATCATCCTCACGAATTTGCAAGCCAAGAACTCCTTGCGCCGGTGCCGGAATAAAACTTGTAGGCGTTAGCTCCAACACCTCTAAATCGCTTAAGTCTAATTCTAACCTATCAATTCCTGCTGCTGCTAAAACAATTCCGTCATATTGACCTTCTCTAAGCTTATTGATTCTTGTAGGAACATTTCCTCTCAACTCTCTTAATTCTACATCAGGTCTTAATCGTCTGATTTGAGTTTGTCTTCTCGCACTTGAGGTTCCAATTATCGCATTTTCTTTAATGTCTAAGACATTTATATTATTATATGCGTCTTTGTTAATTAACAACACATCTGCCGGATTTGCTCTATACGAAACCGCGCCAATCATCAATCCAGCCGGATTCGTTGTCTCAAGATCTTTATGAGAATGAACGGCTAGGTCAATTTCGTTATTTAGCAAACTCTCTTCTATTTCTTTAGTAAAGAAACCTTTGCCCTCTATTTTATCAAAGCTTAAATCTTGGATTTTATCTCCCCGAGTGACAATTATTTTGATTTCTACTTCATGTCCATTTTTTTCTAATTCATCTTTCACAAAATGTGCTTGCCATAAGGCTAAGTCACTTCCTCTTGATCCTATTCTAATCTTCATGGCTCGGTATTTCGTTGTTTGCTATCATTTTTTTAGCCATCAGCATAGGAACGCTTACATACTTTTTCTCCATGTAATCTAAAATGCGGTCCACCACCTCTCTAGACTCGTCATCTAATTGTGCCAGGTCTTTACTAAAAACTTCTTCAACAGCTTTTTTCTTAATTTCTTTTACTTTTTGTGGAATCGCCTGCATCTTCAATTCAACTTGACGCATTTTGAAAATCTGCTTAAATTCTTCAACTGCCTCATAGATGATTTGACGCACTTTGATCAACTCACGCTTACGCTCTTTCAAATTATTTTCTGAAATAGTTTTTAAAAACTCAACAGAAATATGATCTACCTTGAACTGTTCTTTAACTTGCTTATCTAAGTCCTGCGGAACCGCTAAATCGATTACTATTTTTTCACCCTCCTCGCCTGCTAACAAGTTTTTATAAATATCCGTATCAATCACCGAATTTTTGGATGCCGTACAGCATACCAATAGGTCAAACCCTTCTTTATAATCTTTGATATCGGCTAATTTTCTTGCTTTACCCTTTACAAGTTCAGCCAATAAAGCTGCATTCTCTAATGATCGATTAAAAACCGTAAAGTTTGAATATCCATGGTCTAATAAAAACCTTCCCATATTGGTATTGGTCACACCTGCGCCAATAAATACGACACGAGCATTCTCTGATAACTTTCTTTTTACTAGTTGATGATAGGCCAACGAAACAACTGAAACTGGTTTGGCAGCTATGTTGGTTTGGGTATATACTTTTTTTGCCGTTTGAATAACTTGACGCATGACTATTCTTATCGTATCACCTGATAATTTGTATTTGCGGGATAACTCATAGGCGTCCTTCATTTGAGTAATGATTTCCCTTTCGCCTATTACCATAGAATCTAAAGAAGAAGCCACTTCTATTAGATGATTAACTGCATTAATACCATTCCATGACTTGCAATTTTCAACGAGCACAGAGAGATGTTCTTGATCCCATTCTTCATTAAATTCATTTAGAAAATGTGTAAGAACTGCGTTGTCTAATTCTTGTGATGAAAGAAAGATAAACTCTACTCTATTACAAGTAGAAACATACATTAATTCATCAAGATTTAACTGGTCTTTAAGGTGTTGCAGTTTTGATTGCATTTGATGATCTTCAAGATGGAACTTTCCTATCTCTTCAACCCCTATCGTATGGTGCGTAAACGCTATGACATTGAACCTTTTCAAAACGGCGAATTGCAAAATTGGTCAAACTATCAAGTGGGTTTGTCATAGAAGTGTCATAAACCAAATTAAAACCAGAAAAATCAGTCTAAAAGCTAAAATACCGTTAAATAAATAAACATGTCTAGTGAATCGTTCAAAGCCCCATTAATATCATTTCTACCTAAAAGTTCAAAATTAAGTATGTAGATTACCCTGAGAATAAAACTTTTAGGCAATAAACCCAACGTTTCTTAATACAGCTTTATTCGTAACACCCAATTTAATTATATATGTCTAACAAAGCGTCAAGTAGTTTACACGAACTCATCAAAAGTTTAAATAAAAGTGAGAAAAGATACTTCAAGGTCTTTTCATCTCGGCACACCATAGGTGAAGAAAACAGCTATATCAAGTTGTTTGATGCCATTGAAAAAATGGAAGATTATGATGAAGATTTGCTTTTCAAAAAATTTAAAGGCCAGGCCCTATTGAATAAATTCTCTATCACAAAGGCTAGGCTTTATGCTAACATTTTAAAAAGTTTAGACACCTTCCACTCTACTTCATCTATTGATGCGCAGATATTCAGGTCAATTCACTCTGCTGAAATTCTTTATAATAAAGGCCTTTATAAACAAGCCGAAAAAATTCTGATCAGCGCTGAAAAGCAAGCAAAGAAACATGAAAACTTTAACTTGTTACTTGAGATAAAAGAAAAACAAAAGAAACTGATAGAAAACGAATTATACACGGATGTTAAAGCATCTGACATCTCCAAAATGCATGAAGAAGAGCATGCGATTATTGCAGAAATAAGTAGACACCATAAACTGTGGAATGTAAAAAGTTTACTCTTTCAAGAAATAAACAGAAACGGAAAAGTCCGAAACGAAGATGACACGAAAAAACTGCATCAATTAGTTGAACAATTAGAGGCTGTAGATATTAAATCTGCCAGCACAAAAAGCAAATATTTGTATCATCATATTCAAAGTGCTTATTACTACTCGGTAAATGATTTAGAATTATCTCATTACCATTTAGCTGCCATTATTGATTTGTTAGAAGACAATTCAGTACTCATGAAGGCACAACCTAATATTTATTTTTCTTCTCTTACAAATTTTATCTATATCTCAACGAAGCTTAAAAAATATGAGCTGAGCCAAGACAACTTACTGAAGCTAAAAGCACTTTCAAATCCAGGCAAAAACATTGATTTAGACATAAAATACTTCTCAAGTACTTTTAGTTTAGAATTATCACTGTTGGCTGAAAAAGGCGAATATCAAAAAGCAATTGAACTGGTTCCGCAAATTGAAGAGGGATACCGATTATATAGCGGACACATCAGCAGTTTAAGAAAAGCTTATATCGACTTTCAAGTTGGTGTTATTTACTTAGGAATGGGGGAATATAACCAAGCCTTAAGCTGGATCAATAAGATATTGAACGAAAGTAAAATTGATCAGAAACAAGACATTTACTGTTTTTCTCAACTCATCAATTTAATTCTTCACTTTGAATTAGATAATAACAGATTCTTGCCTTATGCGATCAGTTCTACAAAACGCTATTTAAAAAATAGAAATAGAATCTATCAATTTGAAGAGATCTTTTTAAAACTGATTAGTCAGATTTCTAAGACCAATAATGTTTTTGACATGCAAGAAAAACTACAAGCAATTGAAGGTAAACTGGCAGAACTTAAAGAAGACCCTAAAGAGCAAATTGTTTTTGAATATTTTGACTTTCTCAATTGGGTAAGATCTAAATTAAGAAGAAAGACTTTTTTAGAATTAAAGCAAGAAGAACTTAGAGTTGCTTGATGTGAACGTTTGTTTTACAAGAACTAATTCGGGCTACTTCATCATCACCACATGACCTTGAACCTCAACAGGTAATCCTGTTTTAAAGTCAGTGTAAATGATTTGCCAGATGTAAACACCATCTTCAACCAATGCGCCATTCTGTGTCCCGTCCCAAGATGCATTCCATTCATGTGCAGCATAGATTCTTTCTCCCCATCTGTTATAAATCGCTAACTGATATTCTTGATCTTCATATAAAACAGGTCTGAAAACGTTGTTCAATTCATCTCCGTCAGGGGTGAAAGCATTTGGAACCATAATAGGAATGACTGGGGTCACTGTAATTTGTTCTTGTGCCCTGTCAGAACATCCATATTCATTATACACAATTTGCCATGGGTGATATACTCCAGGTTCTTGATAAAAATGCCATACTGTATCTTCCGCAGAAGTTTGCCAATCACCAAAATTATAAGTACTTGAAATCCCGCCTTCTGATTCATCCATGAAAAAAAAGTTTGCTTCATATTCGTTTGCCTCAGGAGGTGTAACACTAAAACCTGCTGTTGGTCTTGGAAAAACTTCAATCAAATTTGGCCGCACCATAGTTAGGGTATCAATGCATCCAGCATCCGTCCAAATAGTTAGTGAAATATCATACGAACCTACATCATAAGTATTTACCGGATGTGTATCTGTAGAAGTTGTTCCATCACCTAAATCCCAGAGTGAATAAATTGGTGTACTTGCGGTAGATAAATTAACCAGTTGTGCCGTGTATGGCGCGCACCTCAATTCATCCTCAATTCCAAAATTAATTACTGGCGGACCAGCAACTTCGACTTGATCAGTGTAGGTTGTTTGACATTGATCAAATAGTACAAAAAACGTCACATTATGTGTTCCCGGACTTTGAAAAACAATATCTGATGGGTTCTGATCGGTAGATGAACCAGGTAAAGCATCTCCAAAATTCCAAGAGAAAGAAGTTCCGGTAGATGGGAAAACTCCTTGTCCTTCAAAATCATACGAATTACCAATAATACATTGCACCGGAGGAGGGTCAAAAAAGGCGCTAATTTCATTATTCACTATAAATGTACCGAATGAAGTATCAGTACAAGGCCACCCAGGATTTACAACCATCATCACTTCATAAGTTCCTGGACCAGGATAAGTATACGAAGGTGCAAATTCAGCACTTACATCTGTTGTTATTCCATCTACACCAAAATCCCATGCATAATTGGTTCCTCCCCAGCTTTCATTTTCAAAATCAATGGTTAACCCTTGGCAATAAGATACAAACGTACCTAACTCTGGTTGCTGCGTAATTTCAGCTTCAAGCTCTACTTCACAATTCATGACCTTGAACAAGAAATCTCGTTTATTGACGCTTAATAAAACCCCATTACGATATTCGCTTACACAAACCCCTACAGCGTATAAGCCCGGAGCTCCTGGTTCAGCGACCATAATTCCGGTTACTGGGTCTAAACTTATTGAGCCGGTACCAAAAGGATCAGTAGCATTCATTGTTCCTGCCCAATTCACATTTTGATAAGGTGGAGCTGATGCTGGATTTGGTGCTGGGGCAAAAGAAGTTCCTCCTTGAAATGGCGTACATAAAGAATACTCTAATACATCTCCATCTGGGTCAGTAGCAGAGTGATCAAAAACCAATTCTGTGTTTGCACAAAGCAATAGTGGTGGAAAATTTGAATATCTCGGACTGCTATTTGTAGCAACAACATTGGTCGCCGGAATATCTATTGTCAAAGTTAAACCCTGGTTACCCGGGTCATTCAAGTTCGTAACGTTAGGTCCTCTGCAACATCTTTGATATGAGAGTGTATATCCGTTACTTGATGCCGGCAACACCACTACTTTTTGGTAGATGGCTTCTTCTACGCAAATGTCTGAAGGAATAGTAACGCATGGATTAGAAAACTCTACAGGCAACACATTTGAACCAGGAAAAGCAATGGTGAAATTATCGATTTGAGTACCAGATCCATTAAAAACAGTTACTGGTAAATTTGAATCGAATTCTGCACCATCCGATAAACAATCTCTATAAAGCTTAACTGTTACCCGATATTCTGTACCTCCCAAATGGTCATAATAAATCTCTCCTCCCACAATATGAGAGGCTTGAGCACTAAAACAAAAGCTTAGCGCCATAAATATGATGACTAATCTAGACAATGGTTAACAAAAATAAAGAAAAAGGTCTCACAATCAAGGGATTAATGATAAACCGTATTTCTTATTGATTATACGGCAAAAATTGCGCCAAGGTTGTTTGATTAAAAGGTAAATCCAAGACCGAATGAAAATCTTAACTCATCTAGGAATACTGGATAAGTGTTCGTTTTATGTTTCCCAAAAATATAACGTGTTTCAAAAAATAAGAAAAACAATTTTTCTCCGTAGTAGCTGAAACCAGCAACAGGAGAACCTAAGGGATTTATCGCTTTACGATATTCAATCTGTCCAGTCTGTTCATTCAGGGCTCCATACTCCGTTGATCTGGTGAGTGCAGCTCCCGGTTGGAATCCAACATAAGGTTGAAATTGTTTATCTGTAAAATGATAAAAAGCACCAAAATAAAGCTGATGATTCATATCAAATCGTGGCCGATCTCCAAATTGGTTCAACAAATAAAAGGCATCTCCACGAATATGAATTCTATCTTTTAAAAAACCTAAATATCCATGTAGTTGGATAGACTGTGTTTTTTCAGTCAATAATCCTGGTGCAAATGATAAAGCCGCGTTTATTTTCCAATCTTTCTCTTCTTGCGCCTTCGCATGAAAGGCCAACGATAAAATACATAATATGAACACTTGTTTTACCATAAGTCTGCAATTTTAAAGTTCATACTTGCCGTTATCAAAAGATGACCTTCTAAGGCAGCTTGCCCAGTTGAGTGGTCGTGCGTTTCTACATAATATCCGCTAGGTCCATTGGTGACATCATAATCAAGGTGATCTCCAAGGTGAAGCATATATTGAGCAGAGAGACTTAAATCAAACCGATCTGAAAGGTAAAAATGGGACCCTAAGCCTCCTTGTATAGCGGAGCTCCATCTTGTAATTACATCAGCTGAACGATCAATATATTCAGTGCTAAATGGCGTTACTTTTGCAAAATCAAAGCAATGTCCAGCAATTGCATATGGAATAATTTTACCTTGTCTTCTTGGATAAAACATGACTGACCAGCCGATATGGGCGTTATTTCTTGTTCCTGCTCCGTTCAAATCTATAGTAATCCAATCGGCAAACCATTCAGTACTCAAGAAATCAAAGAATTGCCAGCGCATTTGTCCGCCCACACCTAAACCGGGGTTACTATCATGACCAAACAAACTCGTGGTTTGCCTCATTCCCATTGAAAATTGACCTTTCTGAATGTAAGGACTTTCTGCCGTGCCGTCTCCAAATTTATTGTCTTGGCAATGGCCGTACCCAGCAATAAACAAAAGTATGAGTAGGGTTAAATAAGTTCTCTTCATATAAAATTAACTTTGTTCAAGTTTATTTATTGCTTTTAAAGATAGCTTTTTTAAAGCTAAATTGCTTATTTAAAAGTTTAACCTAGTTGATGTTATGCAAAATTTTAAATTCGAATCATACGTTGAGTTCTTCGATTATTTACGTCCAGAAGACCAAGTTATGACTGAGTATTTAAAAGAAATCATTGAAAATACAATTCCAGAAATCAGTTATAAACTAAGTTGGAATGTACCTTTTTTCAAGAAAAACAAAACCATTTGTTATATCTGGCCTGGGTCAGTTCCGTGGGGTAAAAAAACTTTTGAAGGCGTTCAATTGGGCTTTAATCAAGCATATAAAATGAAAGCCAATAACTACTTAGAAAAAGGAAGTCGAAAACAAATTCATACGAAAACCTTTTATTCGTTAGAAGATATTGAGAATGATCTTGAAATCATTATTGCTTTGTTAAAAGAAGCAAATGAAATTGATAAAATAAAGGGGAGGCGCTAATTCTGTCCTCAAAGAAAACCTCCCCTTTTTGGCTTGCGCCCATGAAAAAGGTATGACCAAGTTAAGTTGGTACTTTTGGTCAAAAAGCATACTTTTTTTGAAAGGCAAAAACTAATGCATAGGTTGATGAACGGAACCGATTGATAGGGATAAAAGGTAATTTTCGTTTATAATCGAACAACAACTCTGGTAAAGCTGTTAATTTTGTAGACAATGAATTCAACTTTTTCAAAAGGATATTTGCGCTTTGCATGGGTTACCTTGGTTTTTATTTACCTGGTAATAATAGCAGGGTCAGTAGTTAGATCAACGGGTTCAGGGATGGGCTGTCCAGATTGGCCGAAGTGTTTTGACCAATATATCCCTCCAACATCAGCAGACCAACTACCGGATGATTACAAAACCACCTATCGTGCTTATCGACTGAAAAAAATAGAAAAATTCTCAAAGTTTTTAACTTCCATTGGGTTTGAAGAGACGGCTAATGAACTAAAGAATGATGAATCATTATTGGTTGAACAAGATTTTAATGCAAGCAAAACTTGGGTTGAATATGGTAACCGATTAGTTGGGTTCATTGCAGGGAATTTAGTATTAATACTATTCATATGGACGTTAATTCGCTACCGTAAAAAAAGAACTTTACTTATTCTAACTTTTTTGAATCTTGTCTTAATGGGTGTGGAAGGTTGGTTTGGATCTATTGTAGTCGCTACCAATTTAGTTCCGTGGACGATTACTTTACACATGTTTTTAGCACTTGTGATAGTTGGGATTCATATTAAGATTATTCGCATGATTCAAGACAAGCGATTTAGCATCAAAATGAAACCGGCTTTCAAATATCTTTTCTATTTCACGATTGCCTTGACCTTTATCCAAATCATTCTTGGAGCGCAAGTAAGGCAAGAAATTGACTTTATGGTAAAAGATATGGTTGATCGATCTTCTTGGATTTCAAATATGGATGGCGATTTTTATTTTCACCGCTCTTTTTCTTGGGTACTATTGTTAGCCAATGTTTTATTGTTTTACATGAATAAAAAACAAAATTATGGTATTCCAACGCTCAAATTTATCTTAGGATTATTAATAATAGAGTTCATCACTGGTGTATTGTTTTCATATGCCGATATGCCTGCCTTTACCCAGCCTGTACATTTATTGACGGCTTCAGTTTTACTTGGTTTTCAATATTATACTTTGGGATATTTCAAGTACCAAAGAGACAGTATGATTTCTTAATCAAGGAACCATTGTTTTTTTTGTGCGTTTTTAATTAAAAAAAAGTGTTTTTTAAGTCCTCATTCTTAAAATTGGCCTTAAATTTGCCCCTGCTTTCAGCAAAACAAAAATAGATGCTACTTAAAAAAATTATTCTTAGAAACTCTGAACCTTTTGAAACAGCAATTGACAGCTGGTGCAAAAAGAACAACATTGACGTGGAGGTTTTTGATGGAAAAGAAAGTCTTTTTGAATTGGTTTCAGCTTTAGTAATTATCCATACAGATCACAACATTTCAAAAGAAAATAAAGACTTGAGAGATGCCATGGAAAAGTATCATAAACCAACTCAAGAAATTGATATTAATGGTACAATGAATGCTTCTATTTCTTCATTAAGATTTTGGCTAGAAAATAACAATCCGCAAAATGTGCTAATGGTAGGTGATGATAAATTGCTTGAAAACACACGTTTTGAAGATTACTTCAAACAACTAGAACAGCACCTTAAATAGGTTAAACCCCTGGGGTAACATATACCCATTTTTCATTTTCCCATTTGTAATACATTGATAAATGTCCAAAGGCAGTAACAATTGCCGCTTGCTTTTTTTCATCTGTTGTATCTGTTTGCATCATTTTATTAACGTCCATAGATTTAGATGCTGCTGCAGTTCCAATAGCTGATCCCGCTCCTTTTATTGCCTGACCTCCAACGCCTCCAACTAAACCACCTAATGCACCGGCAGCCATATTTGTTCCTGCACTAACAGCTGCTGCCTTTCCTGCTTGCTTCATAGCATTTTTCATAATTTCATCTTGATCAGGAACTACCACCGCAACTGTTTCTAGCGGAACTTCTTGACCTTCTGCTTTAAACTTCAGTTTAATCATCATCCCATCTTCTTCTTGAGAAACGATTAAAGATTTAATATTTTCATAAGTGATTTCCATAAGAACTTAATTTTTAGATACTAACACCATTGTAAAATAGGAATATATCTCTAAATCTATGACTAATGAAACAAAAAAAGCACACCCCTCTCGAAGTGTGCTTTTATTTATAGTTTCTTTCCGCTTATTTAATGTCAAGCATTTCTACGTCAAATATTAAATGTGAATTTGCTGGAATCCCTGGTCTTGCATTTGGTCCATAAGCCAACCAATGTGGAATAATCAGTTTAATTTTTCCACCAACAGAAGCTAAAGGAATTCCCTCATCCCATCCTTTAATCACTCTTCCTTGTCCAATAGGAAATTCAAAAGGTTTACCTCTGTCAACTGATGAATCAAATTTTTCACCATTCATTAATGTGCCAGTGTAATGAACAGATACTGTTTGTCCTTTCGTTGGATGAGTTCCATTACCTTCTTTTTCAACAATATACATCAAACCTGATTTAGTTTGTTTTGCTGTTGGATACTTCTCAGCCATCTCTGCTTTAAATGAAGCGGCCAATTCTTTCGCCTCTTCAGCCGGGTCACTGATTTTAATCATTTCCAAGTCAAAAACTAAAGTAGCATTGGGTGGAATCACGCCTTTTCCTTGCGCTCCAAAGCCTAACCATGACGGCATAATGATTTTCATTTCTCCACCTGGCTTCATTAAACCTAATGCTTCTTCCCAACCTGGCATAATTGGTTGCTGTTTATAGATAAATTTAAAGGCCTGTGCTCGGTCATGAGAAGATTCAAATTTCTTTCCATCAGGCAAATACCCCGTATAATGCATTTCAATTTGATCTCCCGCTTTTGGTAAATCTCCTTTGCCCACTTTTGTATGTAAATACATTAAGCCAGATTCAGTTTGGACCGCATTGGGATAAGTAGCTATGTTCTCTTCTTTGAATTTTGAATTTCTAACAGCATTTTCAGCTTTCTTTTTTTCATTATAAGCTTCTAACTCAGCTGTAAATACTTTGTTCGCTTTGAACTTTTTAGCCCCTTTACCAATTCTCAAAATTGTTAACTTTTCAATAACATCATCCTGCTCTATAGCATTCACGACATCTTGACCTTTAACTACATGACCAAATACAGAATGCTTAAAGTTTAGCCATGGTGTAGCTTTATGTGTGATAAAAAATTGTGATCCATTAGTCGCCGGTCCAGAATTCGCCATTGATAAAATTCCGGCTTTATCGTGCATGAGTGTTGAATCAAATTCATCTGGAAAAAAGTAACCAGGATTTCCTGATCCATTACCTAAAGGGTCTCCCCCTTGAATCATAAAATCTTTGATCACACGGTGAAATTTTATGCCATCAAAGAAAGGTTCTTTTATTTGGACGGTATCGGTTTTCATTTTCCCTTCAGCCAGTGCAACAAAACTTGCAACTGTCATAGGCACTTTTTCATATTCTAATTGAACGGTAATTTCACCCTTAGAAGTTGTGAAAACGGCATATAAACCATCTCCCAATTCATCTTGAGCCATTGAAATTGAAGTAATAAAAACAGAGAGTATTAAAAGTAATTTTTTCATCAGTTTGTTAAGATTTATCACAAATATAACAATTTGTGTGCCGACAGCGAATGATTCCCTAAAGAGCCATTTTTAAACCTTGTATTTTTAGTACATTTGAACATGGTTTTTGTCACAGGTGCAACTGGTTTATTAGGATCACATTTATTAATAGAACTCCTTTCAAGAGGAGAAGAAATAAAGGCGCTAAAACGAACCACTTCTAATTTAGATCAGGTTAAATCAGTTTTCAAATTTTACCTGGGAGAAAAAAGTGATGTAGAATTCGATAAAATTAAATGGGTTGATGGAGATGTGCTAGACATTACTTCTCTTATTGATGGTATGAATGGATGTTCTAAAGTCTATCATTGTGCAGCCATGGTTTCTTTTGTAAAGAAAGACTTCAAAAAAATGATGAAAATCAACAAAACTGGTACTGCCAATGTCGTCAATGTTTGTCTCGGAGAGAAAATAGATCAACTCGTTTATGTGAGCTCTACTGCAGCAATTGGCAGGGACGCCTCAAAAGAATTTTATACTGAAGAAAACAAATGGGTTAACAGTCCGGATAATTCCAATTATGCAGTCACTAAATACAGTGCTGAGAATGAAGTTTGGAGAGGGGTTGAAGAAGGATTAAACGCGGTTATAGTAAATCCTTGTGTGATTCTTGGTCCGGGAAACTGGAATGAAAGTTCTTTATCTATTTTTAAGGTGGTAAAGAAGGGATTGAAATTCTACACTCCAGGTTTAAACGCTTTTGTAGACGCCAGAGATGTTGCCTATGCCATGGCAGAGTTAAGTGAGAGGAGAATAGAAAACGAACGATTTTTAGTGACCTCTGAGAATTTATTTTTTAAAGACTTATTTGAAAAAATTGCTGCGGCTTTCAAGGTTAAAGCGCCATCAATAAAAGTAAAACCTTGGCTAGCAGGTTTAGCCTGGAGAATTGAAGGTTTATTACATTTCTTGTTTGGAAAAAAGCAAAACATTACCAAAGAAACAGCGCGTTCTTCAATGAAAATCACAAAATATTCAAGTCAAAAATTGATTGATAGAATAGGGATTAAATTCTATTCTATAGATGACTCAGTAAAAAATGCGGTGGACTATTTTGAACTAAAAAATTAGTGTTCAAAATTTTTCTTTCAACTATTTAGTTGTTAATTAACCCATTATCACACAACTCTATCGATTTTATAGACGTCTAATTTTCAGTAATCAATTACATTTGGTTATTACCTGCTATGAAACAATTCCTAATCACCCTATTTTGCCTAGGCATGTCCTTGTCAAGTCTTGCTCAGCTTGACGTGAAGCATTTTATTCCGCCCTTATATGGAAGAACAAATGTTCAAAATCATTATTTAATTTTAAGTACGCCATCAGCTGCTCCTGTAACAGTAGATGTAAAAAATGGACAAGGTGTATTAATTTATTCCGTAGTTATTACGGATGTTGCCCCTTCCACCCAATTATTGGGAACAGGTTATGCAGCTCCCGGAATTATTAACACTAATGAATTAAACACTGTAAATCCTATTGATGGTTTTATTATTGAAGCAACTGCACCGATTTATGCGAATTTGCGACATGTACAGAATGCACAGGGACTAAGCTTAACTTCAAAAGGGGCAGGAACAGGATTGGGAACTCGATTTAGATCGGGTCATATTTTTAATAGTGCTGCTATTCCTTACGTAAAAGCGAGTCAAATATCTGTAATGGCAAGTGAAGATAATACCACTGTCACTTTTTCAGATATCTCAAATAATGTCATTTTTAAAAATACAACTACAACAGCTGGAACATCAGATGATATTACCGTTGTGCTTAACGAAGGTGAATCATATACGATAGCCGCGTGGGTAGATGAGCCAGGGGCAACTGGGAATGTAAATGATGTAAACGGTACACTTATTACTTCTGACAAGCCAATTGCTTGTAATACTGGTTCTTGGTTAGGTGGTGCACACGGAAACGCAAGAGATATTGGTGTAGATCAAATTGTTCCCGCCGAGTTAACTGGTAAAGAGTATATTTTTGTAGAGGGAAATGGGAACGCCAATACTGAACGCCCTTTAATTGTAGCTGACGTTGACAATACAGACATTTTTGTCAACGGAAATGCTGTTCCGGTAGCTACTATTAACGCAGGGGATTACTTTTATCTCCCCCAAACGGCTTATTCAGCTAATGACAATATTTATATCGTCACTTCTGAGCCGGTTTTTATGTATCAATCTCTTTCGGGAACAAGTCCAGCAGCTACCTGTTTGAATTTTATTCCGCCATTAAGATGTAATGGCTTTAAAAAAGTAGTGATCCCTTCTGTTAATTTAGTGGGAGATCCAACGGTAAGTATCACAGCAAGAACGAATGCTTCTGTTTGGGTTAATGGCAATCCAACGCCCTTAACTGGGGGACTCACTGTTCCTGGCAATCCATGTTGGGTTACCTACAAAATACCTGGTGGAACAGGAGACTTTGTTGTCGAGTCAGATAGTATCATTAACGTAGCATTACTCACCTTATTAGGTGTAAGAGGTTCAGCAGGGTACTTTACCGGCTTTGCTCAATTCGTGCAAATTGATCAGGGAGATACCACTTCATTTATTGTTTGCGAAGATTCGGCAAGTAGTTTTGTGACTTATTCCATAGATGGCCCTTACATTGATGTTGAAGCAGAATTTCACGACCCCGCATTAAATGGCCAAGTAATCGTTGATGGTTTTAATGGTGACTCCTTATTTTTCACTTATATAGGTGACCCAGCCACTACTGGTCCAGACTCACTTGACCTTAAAGTGTGTAAACTATTGGAATGTTGTGGAGCAGCAGCCGATACAATTTGTGAAATCACCACCTTAGTATTTACCAATATCCAAGATATAGAAATAGGTATAGGTGATTCTATTGATGCTTGTGCCGATACCTCAGATATTGCACTACCAGATCTTATTCTAGGTGTAACAGACCCTAACGGCTATTGGGAAGACACCGACAACTCAGGAGCTCTTTTTGGTGATTCAATAAGTATTGCCTCCCTTACTCCGGGTATCTATCACTTTACCTATTTTATTCAAAGCGGAACCTATTGTATCGACTCAACGGTCGTGACTGTGAACATTCAACCCATGTCAACTTCCGAATGTTGTTCAATCGAGCCAGATTTTGTTTTGGCAGACCCTAATTGTTTTGGAGATGCCAACGGTTCTCTATTGATCACAGATATTTATGCGACCGACTTTAGTATTGATGCCGGAACCACAAACCAAGCTACAGGAACATTTAACGGATTAACCGCAGCTAATTATAACGTGCAATTATCATTTGGACCCAACTGCGTATACGATACTACAATAGTTTTAAATCAGCCAGATGAATTAACTGCAACTTTCACGATAGATTCTGTTAGTTGTAATGGATTGTGTGATGGCGAACTTCAAACGAACACCTTAGGAGGAACAGCTCCTTATAATTATTCAATTGGTGGAACTCCAGCACAGGTATCTGGTACTTTTTCTGCACTTTGTGCAGGACCAGCAACAATAACAATTACAGATGATCACAATTGTCAAGTTGTTTATCCAAACACTATTTTTGAACCAGCTGTTTTAACTTTAGATGAAGACATAATAATTGATGAAACATGTACTTTAGGCAACGGTGAAATAACGGTTATTGCCGCGGGAGGAACAACAGCATATACGTATACATTAAATGCGGGACCTGCTCAAAGTTCTCCTACATTTTCCGACCTATCAGAAGGTAACTACATAGTTGAAGTGACAGATTTTAATGGCTGTACAGCACAAGAAAACATAGCTATTGTTAACAATCCCTCTCCTATTCCTTTTGTGGATGTCTTAAATGATGTAACCTGTGCAGGAGGATTAAACGGGTCTGTTACGATTGGTGTTAATTTCGGTACACCTCCATTTCAATTTAGTTTAGATGCAGGACCAAATCAGGCCTCTAATAATTTTGCAACAGTAGGAGCAGGAAATCATACGGTTGTAGTAACGGATGACAACGGCTGTACAGGTTTTATAGATTTTATTATTGGGCAACCAACACCTCTCGTTTTCAATACCACGGTAACACATGTCAGCTGTTTTGGAGTTTGTGACGGAGAAATAGAAGTTAATCCATCTGGTGCAACTCCGCCTTACAATTATAGCGCAGACAATGGCGTAACTTATTCACCTCTTAATACACTTAGTAATTTATGTGCCGGAAATATTGATTTGGTGGTACAAGATGATAATGGATGTTTAGCAAATGCTGTAGTTGTCATAAATGAACCAACTGTAGTAAGCTCGGTACAAGGAACAGTTGATCCCTTATGTCATCAAACTCCAGGTGGCGAAATTTCATTCGCACCATCAGGAGGAACACCGGGTTATCAATTTAGCGTTGATAATGGAGCTACATTTAGCGGCACATCACCAATTACAGGGTTATTTGCAGGAGATTATGACGTGATTGTTGAAGATGCAAATGGATGTCAATTCACGGAGCAAATTACCATCATTGACCCACCTCCTTTTGACTTTTTCTTTGTAGCAAATGACCCTTCCAACTGTGGAGCAAATGATGGAAGTTTTGAAATTGTTGCTGCCGGAGGACTTCCTTCTTATGAATACTCAATTGATGGAGGAGTCACCACTCAAACAGATAATGGATTCTTTAATAACTTGTTTTCTGGCCTTTATAATTTAGTCGTTGAAGATGCCAACGGTTGTATAGATTCAACCTATTCTGCTCTTTCTGACAATGTGATGACCACGAATGTCGATTTTGAATTTGGTACGTCTTGTTATAATAGTTGTGACGGTTATGCCGAAGTTTCACAAGTGAATGGAGCTGCTCCTTTCACCTACACCATCAATACAGGTGGAAGTCAAGCTACTGGAGCATTTCCTAACCTTTGTGCAGGTCAACATTACATTACTGTTGAAGATAACGGGCAATGTATAAGTATTGAAGAAATCAACATCCCGCAACCAGACAGTATTACGTTTGACAATATTTTGGTTAATATAACTTGCCCTGAAGGTACTGACGGAGAAATTGATTTTTCAAATGTAGCCGGGGGAGACGGAGCCAATTACACCTATTCAATTGATGGAGGAGCAAATTTCTTTGGTACAAGTTTATTTACTGGATTAACTTCTGGATTTTATGATGTCGTAGTGATGGATGGAAATGGGTGCTTAGGCGCTACTCAAGTTGAATTAACCGAACCAGATCCGTTCACTGCATTTATTGTAACTACTGATATCAATTGTAATGGAGAAAATACAGGATTCATCCAAATTGTAGCCGGTGGTTCAACCTCACCGTATCAATATACTTTAGCTGGAACAAATACTACCGGAATATTTGGGTCATTAGCTGCAGGACCCTACAATATTACAATTACAGATGATAATGGATGTACATTTGACACAACCGCAACCTTAACAGAGCCTACAGCTTTAAACATGGTGAATGCACTCACTAATCCTGATTGTTTCGGAGCCACAACAGGAAGTGTTGTTGTCACCGCAAACGGCGGAACCACACCATATCTTTTTTCATCTAATGGCGGAACGTTTTTGCAATCATCAAACACCTTAACAGGACTGGCTGATGGATGTTACGATATTTACGTAGAAGATGATAATGGATGTAACGTAACTATAAACGAGTGTTTAATTGAGCCAGCAGAACTTACTATGACGCTAGTCACACAAATTGCAACTTGTAATCAAGATAACGCTGAAATAGATATTACGGCGGCAGGTGGTACACCAGGATATGCCTACAGTAATGATGATGGAACTACTTTTCAACCAGGCAACTTATTCACAGGTTTAGCACCTATAGCATATGATTTAGTGCTAGAAGATGCCAACGGATGTCAAATTGATTCAACCATTACATTATTAGAAGACCCTGTTCCGCAAATAGACAATGTGACGTTTACTAATCCGTTGTGTTTTGGAGGAAACGAAGGAACCATTACCATAACCTCATCTTCAGGAGTAGGCGCACACCAATACAGCATCACTTCGGCAGTTGGCCCTTATCAAGCATCCAATAACTTTACCGGATTAACAGATGGTTCGTATACTGTATTTGTTCAAGACGCAAATGGCTGCGTGGCACAATCACAAATTGATTTAACTGAACCAGCGATAATCGATATAGACGCATCATCAACAGATTTAACCTGTTTTGAAAACGCAACTGGAGAAATTTCAATTACGGCAACTGGTGGTACAGTGCCATATCAATACAGTATAGACAATGGCATAAACTTTCAAGGGGTAAATCAATTTACTGGATTAGCAGAAGGAAATTATGATGTGGTAGTTGAAGATGTAAATGGTTGTCAAAGCGCAATCGTTCAATACGTAGGTCAACCAACCGCCCTTGCTTTTGATCCATTCACTATAGTGGATGCATCTTGTTATGGTGTTTGTGACGCAACGATAACTCCAAATGTAATTGGAGGAACACCTGGTACAGGTTACAGTTATAATTGGAGTGGAGGAATTGCTGGAAACGCAGACAACTCTGCGAATAATGTTTGCGAAGGTACCTATTCAGTAATAGTTACAGATGATAATGGATGTACAATAGACTCATTAAATTTCGTAGTATCAGAACCACCATTAGCAACAATAGATAGTGCGCTTACAATAGGAGTTAGCTGTTTCGGAATGAGTGATGGAACAATTGATGTTTACAGTTCAAATGCAGGATTTTATAGCATTGGAACAGGCTTCTCTGGCACGACTAATTATGGCGGATTGGTTTCAGATATTTATACTGTTTATGTTCAAGATGTGAATGGATGTACCGGTGATAGCATGATTGTTTTTGTGCCTACACCTCAACCCTTACAAGCATTCGTAACTCCGGATGATTACATCTGTTTAGGAGATAGTATTTTCTTTTCAGTTGTAGCAACTGGCGGAACACAACCTTTTGTTTTTGATGTGAATGATGGAACATCTGCAGATGAAACTATATACGAGCCAGTCTTTGTAGACACGCTTTACTACGTTACTGTAACAGATGCAAACGGCTGTTCGGTTGACTCTGACACCATGTATGTAGATGTTGCACCAGCTCCTGAATTAATCACATCAAATGATACCACAATTTGTGCTGGAGAGCCTTTGATTTTGTCTTCAATTGCAACTGATTTACTGGAAACCTATACCTATTTATGGAACACGGGAGATACCATCCCTTACCTCTATCCGAATCCAACATCTAACACAACATTTTATGTTGATGTCACTGATGAATGTAACGTCACAACTTCAGATACAATTCACGTAAACATTCATCCTGATCCAATCATTACGTTAACACCTGATGTTTTAGGCGGATGTCCACCGTTTCAAGTGAATTATACAATTGGAGTAGATATTGCAAGTTTAGGATCTGACCTTTTTTGGGATGCCAATTATGGGGTAATCGATTCGTCTAACTTCTCAAATCTATACATGACATATAGTGAACCAGGTTCAGGAGTAATAAACCTGAACTTTACTTCAGCGAATGGATGTGATGTTGATACTACATTTGCAAATCCAATTCAAGTTTATGATTTACCAGAGGCAATGTTCACAGTTAACCCTGCACAACCAACTATTTATGATAATAGTGTTGATTTAGTGAATACTTCTTCAAACTATACCTCAAGTGAATGGTATATTTTGGGAGATACTTTAACAACAGAAAACGCAGTAATTAACCTAGCTAATTTGCCAACCGACAGTATCATAACGGTTTGCTTACAAGTTGAAAATGATTTTGGATGCACAGACCAAGTTTGTGGACCTATTGAAATCGCAAATGAGTTGTTTTTATTTGTTCCAAACACTATCATTATAGATAGCTATTCAAGCAATTCTGTATTCAAACCTGTCACAAATTATTTCCACCCAGACTGGTATCAAATGTATATTTTTAATCGTTGGGGAGAATTAATTTTTGAAACTACTGATTTAGATCAAGGTTGGGATGGAACGTACAACGGAGTAATTGTTCAAGATGGCGTTTACATTTGGAAAATTGTAGGTGCGCCAGTTAACAATGATTCAGACCTGAAAGAATATCACGGTCATGTTACTGTACTGAAATAGATTATTTTTTCTTGTAAACAGGAACAGCAGAACAAGGCTCTCCGAACATTAAGCTTTTTACTACTGGCAATAGTTTTGCCGTAAAAACAACGTACGCTTTATTTGGTTCTGGAATATCTGAACAACCTTTTACCATCACTCTTTTATCAGCCAAAGCGGTCACATCCCAATTAGATAGGGCATCAAAAAATAATTCTGATTTAGCGTCTGCAACTGTTCCACAGATTACTTTCTTAGCTTCCTTTAACTCTGCCGTTACAAGCATAAATGCCCATGCTGGAATAATCGCATCTGCCGAACAAAATATACAAACGGTTTGGTTTTTATATGTTGTCCAATCGTGATCTTTTACCCAAGCTCTAAATTCCTTTTCTTTTAAAACCAGTTCATTCCAAAGTTGATCTTTTAAATCAATACTTTGAAGTTCACCTTTAAAGAGAAAGTCTTTCAAATCAATCTGCTCGATTTGTGCTTGTGCAATTTTATTTACGATTTCTTCAGCCATTCTTTCACAAAGTTAACCAAAGTTTTAATCCTATTTTCTAAAAGACTTAAGTTGGTAGCCCAAATAAAATTCGGTTCCTCCTCTGAGGTTAGAGCTAAGTTGCAATGATGATATATTAAAATCGTAAGACATCCCGAACCTGAAATCGCCAACATTTGCATAAATTTTAGCTATCAAGGCGTCTCCTAACCTGTGAAATAAGCCAAGTCCTACTTTGTAATCAGCCATTGTTCCAATATAATTTCCAGACTTCAATAAATTCACCGAAAAATAAGTTCCGTATTGAAATTCTTGAAATGTTCCTTGACGGTGATAATATACCGCAGGTTGAAAAGAAGTGATGGATCCTCTTATACTAATATGACCTTTTACAAAAGCCGAATAGCGCTGGTTTAATCGTTCTTTTGAATCTGTAAAGAACGTATTTTGAGGTTTATTTAAGTTGTACACTGCAAATCCAGCATCCATAAACTTTTCATTGTTTTCGATTCGGCTTCGCTTTCCAGAACCTATGTGATAAGCTAATCCAATTCCTGAATTTAGTTTACCGAAACTCATTTGATTAAACGTTTCTCCAGATAACATTTCTGGATCATAATTCAACCCGTTAAATTGAGATGCCCACTGTCCGTCAGCACTTTGAAGTGACAACTGTCGATATCCAACAAACAGTCCTGCTCCTAAATTTTGATTTTCACTTAACTTTATTTTTGACGCAAAATAGCCGTTTATAGCCAATGTGTTTAATTGCGGATCTCCTGCCTGGTCATGATAAATCATAGTTCCAATACTGAAATTCCAAGGTGATTTACTTTTACCATTCAAATTAGCATCCGCTGAAAAAGCAAAAGTTTTAAAAGGCGCCAGAGTAGGTTTCCATTGGGTTTTGTAATTAGAATTGATACTCAGATCATTTTCAAATCCGCACAAAGCAGGATTCAAATTTAAATGTGAGTTTTCAGTTTGAGAAAAGTGGACATCTTGTCCGTAACTCACCGCAGAAATCCAGCAAATCAAAAAAGTGATATGTCTTAGCCCGTTCATCATTTAACTACCTTAACATTTCCAGATTGACTTACTTTTTCACCGTCTGTATACTCTAATTCAAGTTGATACACATAACTTCCATTTTCTACTTTTGAACCCTTATAGGTACCATCCCAACTATTTTGTTGTGATGTTGTTACAAAAATTCGCTCTCCCCACCTATTGAAAACTTCAATTGAATAAGACTTAATACAATCTCCCATTACGTTCCATTCATCATTTAAAAGGTCTCCATTCGGTGAGAAGATTGTTGGCAAAAAGAAATCCTGGCATCTTACTACGTCAATATAAATATCATCAGAAGCCGTACATCCATTTTCATCTATTACGGTTACTTCAAATGTTGTTCCTATTAAAGGTGATGCATCTGTAATTTGGCAAGTTGCGCATGAAACATCTGAACTTGGCGTCCAGTTGTAGGTATAATTTCCTGCAGGATTAACTATCGCTTCAAGACTAGTTGATTCTCCAACTTGGATTTGGCTTTCACTAGCGCTTATGTTGACTTCAGGGTTGACTGAAGGGTTTATATAAAACGTAGAATCCTTTGTACATCCGATACTATCTGTCACAACTAACAGATAATTGCCGGCATCCAGATCAATAAGATATGAGTCAGTGCTTCCTGTTGGATCCCATAAGTAAGTGAAATCACCAGATCCACCTGAAGCTGTTACCTGAATAGCGCCATTTTTTTCATCACATGTTGTGTGCACCAATTCATCAATTGTTATGCTAATTTCCGGATTAGAATTAATGTAAATGGAATCTGTTCTAATACACCCATTTTTATCGGTAACTGTGGCTACATAATAGCCTTGATTTAAACCAGAGATTGCAGCAGTTGTATGATCAGGATTCCAATGATATTGATATGCTTCCAATCCTCCTGATGCAAAAACTTCTGCCGTTCCGTCACCAGCGCCATAACAGCTTTCGTCAGTTGCTATTAAGGTGTCAATCTGCAATAGGTTTTGGTTATCCACCTCTGCCGAATCAACATAAGAACAGCCCAAGGAATCGGTCAATGTAACAGTATACCAACCCGCAGATAAATTATCGTTTAAAGCGGTGTTTGCGCCGTTTGGTTGCCATTGAATATTGTAGTCAGACGCATTTCCCACAATGGCTGCCTGAACAGTTCCATCTTCTGCCGTACAGTTTTCAGGGCTTGTGATTAAAGTATCAATGATGGAAATTGGGTTGTTCACAGCAATGGAATCAATTACACTGCATCCGTTTGAATCTCCTACTTCTAAAACGTAATACCCGGCAAATAACGAGTCAATAAACAAGGTATCTGCCGAATAATTTAGCCAGTTAAATGTTAATGGATCTAAACCATCAATTGTTGCAAGAATAGAACCATCATTAATGCCCTCACAAGAGGTATGTGCTACCACCGAGCTAACATTAGGAACATCCAAAACAGCAATTTGAACTGAATCATTAGCCGAGCACCCATAACCATTATCAATAAATAAATGATAATAGCCTGAATCAGCCACTTGTATGGTATCTAAAGTCGCAGTTTGATCTGAAGACTGAAAACCATTTGGTCCTGTCCAATCATAGTAATCAGCAGAGCCAGAAGTCAATTCTAGGGTTTCACCAGCACACAAAAGGGTGTCATTAACCGTTATTTCTGCTGTTGGCTTAGGTTCTACCCAAACTACCAAACCTCCACAATCAGTAGCATTATTAACACTTTCGGCTCTTACAAAAAGAGCGAATAAACCTAAAGGCGGCATATAGGTTAAGGTATCGCCTATGTGAATTTGGGTACCATCTACACCACAACCATCAATATACCAAACCCAGTTAGCCCCTTGGCCTAAGGCTCCATCTGCCACAATAAAGTTGAGTGTATCCTGACAAATTGTGTCAATACCCGGAAATCCAGAAACACCGCTACATTGCGTACTTATTTTCGTGTTAAAACGTGTCAGAAATCCATCTTGTAAACCGGCTAGGGTGTCTTGCAAATTTGTGTTATAGGCAATAGAATCAGCAGATTTTGTATATCCACAAACATAAACTGCCGTATTTCCATACACATCTCCACCTAAAATTTTGTCTTCTTCATTACCACCGTAATATGTCGCATGCATGAAGTATCCGCTATAATGAAACTTAGCAATAAAACCATCAGACTCTGCCGCATAGGTGGTGTCATAATTGTCATAAGATGCAATCTGTGTTGCCGAAAATGTATTCCCGAAAACATAAATATTAGAATCTAACTCAACTCCAATTTCTATAGCTTCATCATAACTTTCTCCCCCAAAATAAGTTCCCCACATTCTAGTTCCTAAGGTGTCAAACTTCACCAAAAAGGCATCTGTGCTATCAATTACAGATTTATGAGCATTTTGAGTAACAATATTATTCTCTGAATTTGTGATTCCAACCATATAAATTTTAGTGTTGTAAATCTCTACATCAGTTGCTTTATCTAGTTCATCATCTCCATAGTAGGTTCCCCAGTTTCTAGCTCCATCTTGATTAAAACATGCTAAAAAAGCATCTTTTTCTGCTGAATAATTTTCTTTATGCGCTCCAGTTGAGGCGATATTAGTTAAAGAACTAGTGGTTCCGGATATCACAATTTGATTACCTTCTTGCGCCACCGCAATGGCTTCATCTTCATCTGCACCACCATAATAAGTTGACCAAACCGGAAAACCGAAGCTGTCTAATTTTGCTAAGAAACCATCCGTTAATCCTCCTATTGCAGATTGGTGCGAAACACCTAAGGCAATATTGGTAGCACTTTGCGTTTTACCAGCTACGTAGACATAGCCGTCATAATCCGTATCTATTTCAGCTCCTGAATCATCCAAAGCGCCACCAAAATAAGTGCTCCATAATCGTTGTCCATTTGAATTAAATTGAGCAACAAATGCATCACTTGCTCCTGCCAAAGAGTTTTGGTAACATGAATCAGAAGCAATGCCATCAGGTGAATTCGTGAACCCTGTTATCGTAACATTAAAAAATGTATCAACCATTATGGCATTCGTCAATTCAAGACCAGATCCACCAAAATAAGTAGACCAGATTCTATTCCCAAATTGATCTGTTTTTAAGATGTAGGCATCAAAAAGTCCCCCAGCCAACGTATCTTGATGCACACCAGCGGTGGCCAAATTTGTTATTGACTGCGTATATCCGGTCATGTATACTTTTCCAATATTGTCCGTCATGACATCAGTTCCCGCATCAACCAAGGTATCGCCATAATAAGTTCCCCAAACTAGTGCCAATTCAGGATCAATAATCAAGGTTCTATTGTTTAACAATTCTGGGCTTTGATACCCTACTATCATACTGCCTTCGGTCTTTTCAATAAGTGCGAAGTCAATATCAACGGGTTGATTGGATGCAGCGAACCAACTTTTAGGAATGCGCTCAATTAAAACTTGATGTTCTAAATTCAATGTGATGTGCTCATCAAAATGAGCCTGTGTGAATCCTGAGTATTCTAACTGAATGTCGTTGATGTTTGCTCCTGGATGCAATATAAAATCAAACTTAAAGGTCTGTTCTGCTGTTGTTGAAAAACGAATATCAATATTTGGGTAAATGTCTTGATACAAAATTGAACCGAAATGTTTTGTTTTGAAAGCGCTGTTATCGCTTAGACCGCTTGTGTAATAATTAATGTAATCTGACTGTTCTTTCTCAGGTAAAATAAGCGGAGTAGGATTCGCATTTAAAAACTTAATATCCACACGTTGAAAAGCTCTTTTTCCACTTTCATTTCTAGCGTAAGTGTCATAAGAAAATCCTTCTTCTTTCAACTGTACACTTAAATTTTCATTTAAAGGCAGAAGGTATTCAACTGCCGTATTCACTTTGCCAGTTTGATCTACAATTTGACCGTTATTTTCTATGAATTTAAATTGTTTATTCTTCGGTTTTTCCTGGGCAATGATGTTGCCAGCGCAAACCAAAAGAACAGAAAAAATTATTTGGGGTAAATTTTTCATCTTTGGGATTTTAGGCTAATCTAGTTAAAAGGTATTGACGGAAAAAGCTCCAATGCAACCAATAAATAGATATTTATACAACTCAATAAACAACTAATTATTGTGAATTCGGGTCACCGACTGATAAACTGTATTAACCATTGATTAAACTACAAGCGCCCCTTTTGCAAGGAGCGCTCATTCATGAAAAAAATCTACCAGTTTGCTATAATCTTAAACAATATTCTGATGAGGCAAAATTAGCGGAGTTTTGAATGAATAATGTTAAGGGATTGTTGTTATACTTTAAAATAATTAAATCAGCTGACAAAACGTATCTTTGCATAGAAGATGAAATTTGAAGATTATAGAATTAGCGATCAACTGAAAGAGAATTTGGCGCGTTTAGAATTCAAGCGCCCAACAGATATTCAGTTTAAATGTATACCTCACATTCAAAAGGGTGAGGACCTATTGGCCATAGCGCAAACTGGAACAGGTAAAACTGCTGCATTTGCTATTCCTTTAATCGATAAAGTTCAACAAGCCAATAGAAAATCAAAACGAGCAGGTGTTAAGGCGATAATTATGGTGCCAACACGAGAATTGGCCGTTCAGATTACAGAAGTATTTCACCAACTAGGTAAAAACACGAAAGTAAGAACTCAAGTCATTTACGGAGGGGTTGAGCAGGATGGTCAAATAGATGCTCTAATTCAAGGAGTTGATATTGTTGTAACCACACCAGGAAGAATGTTTGATTTGGCGAGTCAAGGATTTTTGAAATTGAATCATATAGAAACTTTAGTTTTAGATGAAGCTGACCACATGCTTGATTTAGGGTTTTATAAAGATATAGAAGACCTGATAAAATATTTACCTAAGAATAGACAAACACTTTTCTTTTCAGCGACAATCGATAAGAAAATAAAGAAATTAGCCTATTCATTGGTTAGAAATGCCATCAGAATTCAAATTTCACCGAAAGATCCAGTCTCAAAAAATGTAACACATGCAGTTGCCTTCATTGAAATGGATGACAAACGATTTTTTCTTGAACGGCTAGTTAAAGAAAACGAAGATTTAAAATTTTTAGTTTTTGTAAGAACCAGAGTTAGAGCTGAACGTGTAAAGGCCGCTATGGAAAGGGTTAGCATTATCTCAGACACGATTCATGGAGGAAACGAACAAGAACACCGCGAAGCCGTTTTAGATAAATTTAAATCCGGAAAATTATCAATACTTATTGCAACAGATGTCACTGCTAGGGGAATCGATATTCCGAATATTGATTTTGTGATCAATTATGATTTGCCTGAGTTACCAGAGAACTATGTTCACAGAGTTGGACGAACAGGAAGAGGCAAAGCAAAAGGTAGGGCATTAGCATTTTGCAGTAAGCAAGAAAAAGAATTACTAACGGCCATAGAAAATTATATTTCGGTTCCGGTTGAAGTGGCAAGTATAGATAAAGGGGAGTATCAAGAAACAATAATGGTAACTGATACTGGAGACCATGATTGGCAGGCTTTGATTGAACGGGATGAAGCCTCAAAAAAGCTCAAACGAAAGAAAAAAAGTAAAAAGAAAAAGTAAAAAAGGAGACCAATGTGGTCTCCGTTTTTTAGTTATTTGCCATCATTCCTTTTTGATAACAGAGATAGCTATTTTCATTTGCTAGAACCTGAATTTTAATATCACTCAAATCCATCAAGATAACCGAAAGCATAGTTTCTTGCATTTCAAGAATTGAAATATCTATTGTTCTAAGCATTCCGGCATCATTCAATTTCTGAATTTTTTTGTTGTATTTTTCAACAGATTGAACCAGAAAATCGTATGAATTTTCGCCTTTTTTATTTGCAAAATGCTTACGTACAATAGCCACATCATTCGGGTGTTTCAGTTCACTCATTTTCATAGAAAGTGCCTTTTCCTGACTGATGTTTTCTGATTTAGAAATTAAATTAGCTTTTATGTTATCAATGACCTGGTTCATTTCTGAGGTAATCAACTTGATTTGATCCACTTTTTCATTTTTCACACGTTGTTCGTCATTGAATAAAACTTCATTTGACCCTTCAATTTTATTGATATTCTCGGTCTGAAAATCAGCTGTAGAATATACACTTCTTTCAATGTGATTATTCCCTTTGGTATTAATCAAACCAAAAATCAACCCAGCGCCCGCAACCATAAATGTTGTATGAACAACCGCGTTAAATTTTGTGTCCGGATTTTTAAATCTTGTAATAAAATAGACCGGAACAAAGATAAATGTGAAGAGCAAAAGGCATCCTATTATTATAATGTTCGCTCCTGGCCAGTGAAATATTTTAAATAAAATTCCAATGGTTAAGATCATGCCTTGCACAAACCCAAAAGTCATTAGTAATCTGGATGACTTTTCTTTTTCATCTCTATATTTCATGACAATGTTGAGCGGAATAAATACCAGCCCAAAAAAGCTGAGGGCTAGTAGCAATAGTATACCTGCACCAGGCCAATGCTGAAATTTAAAAAATGACCCAATAAGGCATAAGAATACGGTAATTCCTGCTGATATTTTTAATGTACGTCTCATAGCGTAGTAATATTTAAATGTTATTAACTCCCTTGTTTCTTCCTCAATTTCTCTAAGCTCGTGCTTATAAAATCGGACAATAGTATCCTTATAGAACTTCGTAAAGTCCATCTCATTTGTCATCTCATTCTCAATAATACAGCAGACGTGATCCAAGATATTCAACCTGACGTCCTCAGTTTCAATGCCTTTTTTCGCTATATCATCAAGAATAAAATCAACCTGTTTATCAGATATCTTATACATTTTGCACAGATGAATCTAAATCCAACAAAAAACGTATGGTTTTCATGAAATCGGCTAGTTCATTCACTCTTTCTTTGGTGGTGTTCAAACCCTGATCAGTGAGCCGATAATACTTGCGAACGCGTTTCCCAATATATACCTTCTCGGTAGTCACATCACCATGTTTTTCAAGTGCATGTAAAGTTGGATAAAGTGCTCCTTCAGTTATTTGAATTTTCTGAGCTGTTAAATCCTTTACCTTTTGCGTGATCTCATAACCATACATTTTATCATTGTCTTTTAACAAGTTTAAAACGATTGTTTTTAATGTTCCTTTTATTAGTTCTGATGAATACATAATACAAATATACATTAGTTTCTTATGTATAGCAAGTTTAATACCTAAGAAAATTATGTATTAAATGTATTTAATTGATTTACAGTTATTTATTGTTGTATTTTTTTCATGTAAAATTTAAAGCCAAAAAAAGATTTAACAATTTCTTTACTCAATTTAATGTTTTGATAGTTAAATAGAAGCATTCAAATAATGCTTGAAGATTACTTTAGACTTATAATATTGATGATATGATAGTAGGTCCAATTCTTAAAGGTGCATCACAAATGGCGCACAAGCAAAGTATCAAAAAAAAGGAACGCCAACAAGACGTTTTGCAGATTCAAACTAAGGTATTACGAGAGCTCTTATATCACAGTGCTATTACTGAGTTTGGTATCGATTATAAATTTTCTGACATCCTAAAATCAGCCAATACAGTTGAGTCTTTTAGTGAGAAAGTTCCTATTTTTCAATACGATTTTATGCATAAAAAGTATTGGCATAAATCGTTGAGTGGTGTTCCAGATGTATCATGGCCTGGAAGAATTCAAAATTTTGCCTTGACTTCAGGAACGACAAATTCTGCCAGTAAAAAAATCCCTGTCTCCAATCAAATGATTAAAAGTATTCGCAAGAATTGTCTAAATCAAATCAACTCATTAAGCGAACTTAAGTTACCAGCTTCGTTTTACGAAAAAGATGTGCTTTGTGTCGGTGGAAGCACAGACTTGGCTCAAGTGAATTCACAATTTGAAGGCGATTTATCTGGCATTCTTACCGGTAAGGTACCTTCATGGTTAAATCCATTTACAAAACCTTCTAAAAAAATCAGAGCAATCAACGATTGGGATGAAAAATTAGAACGAATTGTTGACATGGCACCTAAATGGGATGTTGGAATTATCTGCGGGGTTCCTTCCTGGGTGCAAATATTAATTAACAAGATTCTTGAACGATACAAGCTTCAATCCATATTTGAAATATGGCCAAATATCAGGATTTATATTCACGGTGGTGTTGCTTTTCAACCATATTTAAATTCATTTAACCAGCTTTTTAAAGAGCATGTCATTTATCTGGATACTTATTTAGCATCAGAGGGCTTTATAGGCTTTCAAGGTGCAACAAGTACTCAGCTGCAATTACAAATTAACAATGGTATTTACTTTGAATTTATGCCTTTTGACGAACGTAATTTTGATTCAGACGGCAATTTAAAAGAGTTTAACAAGGCGTTGAACATCAGTGAAATTGAAGAAGGCGTTGATTATGCAATTTTAATAACCACCAACAGTGGCGCTTTCAGGTATTTAATTGGCGACACCATTAAGTTTACAGATGTTGAAAGTCTATCCTTCAAAATTACCGGTCGTACAAAACATTTTTTGAGTTTATGTGGAGAGCACTTATCAGTTGATAATATGACTGATGCTATTTCTCAGTTGAGTTATGAGCAAAACATTTCAATTGATGAGTTTGCTGTAATTGGAGGTGTCAATGAGTCTGGTAATTTTTATCATAAATGGTTTATTGCATCAGATCATCCAATAAATGCTGTCAACTTTAAATATGCGCTTGACGAACGTTTAGCGGATTTAAATGAAGACTATAAAGTCGAGCGACAATTCGCATTGAATCAGATGGATATTGAAATATTGCCGCCAAAAGTATTCTATGATTTCTTAAAAGTCATAGATAAATATGGTTCACAACATAAATTTCCGAGAATTCTTAAAGGAAAATTGGCTGAAGATTGGAAAAATTATATTGCAATAATTGAAGAACAAAATGCCAAAACAATGGTTAATTGGCAAAATGGGAACTAATAAAAAAGGGGAGCTTTTACTCCCCTTTTTTATTTCTATTTTAATACCGTTACGTGTCCTCTATGGTGATGTCGTTTATCAGTCATAGTTTCTCCAAAGTCTATTTGCCAGATATAAGCACCATCATCTACTAAGCCGCTTGTACCATAATGGCCGGTCCATCCGTAATCCACATTATATGATTCAAATACAATTTCTCCCCAACGATTAAATATCGTTAAGTGGTAGTCATAGATGTCTAGTCCAGATGAAAATACAGGCAAGAATTCATTATTGACATCATTTCCATCAGGTGTAAAGATATTTGGCACGAAGAAAACTAATTGATCTTGAACGTGTATAATTACTGTGGCTTGGTCAACACAACCATAACTTTCAGCTAATAAGGTCACTGTATAAGATTGATCTCCAATTTCAGGGAAAGCATGCGTTGGATGCTCTTCATTTGACATTGGACTATTATCTCCAAAACTCCATGTGTAGTTCTGTGCGAATAATGAATTATTGGTAAAGTTTACTTGGGTATTTAAGACATCAAGTTCTCCCGGGTCATAACTGAAAGCAGCAACCGGCTCAGGTATCACATCAATATAATCATAATACGTTTCTGAAGAGGTACAACCTTCTGCCGAAGTTACCGTCAATGTCACATCATATAACCCAGCATTTTGATAGGTGTTTGCCACCAACGCACATCCTGTTCCAGTAGTTCCGTCTCCAAAATCCCAAACGCAATTAAACTGTTCAGTTGACATATTTGTAAAGTTCACGGTATGATCTGAACAGCCCACTAATTCATCTCCTTCAAATGCTATTACTGGATTAGAGTTAACCATAATATTTACCTGATCTGTCGCAACACATTCTCCTGCACATTGACTTGCTGTTACGGTATACGTGCTCGTACCTAAAGGAGGACTAAAGACAACACCATCATTCGCACCATTATCCCAAGTTATGGAAGCTGCATCTGGATTTATAGCTGTAACTGATACCATTGTCCCTTCACAAACACTTTGATCTAACCCCGCATCTATTATAGGCGTCATTACGTCAATTATAATTTGTTGAGTTACTGTGATTGCATTACCACAAGCGTCCGTCACAGAGTATGTTCTAGTAATCACCTCACCGTTACAAGAATTCCCATCTGATAAATCAGAAACAAAAGCAACTTGCGGAACTGAACAGTTATCTGATGCATCCGTCACCACTGCAGGATCTGGAACAGGGACCATAGAAGCACAACTCACATTGATAGGTGCCGGGTTTGAGGCTGTTGGGTACGTTTGATCGTCCACCGTAATTGTCTGAGTTACATTGATTGTATTACCGCAATCGTCCGTAACTGAATAAGTTCTTGTAATTACTTCTGGACATGTATTTCCGTCTGAAACATCTGATACAAATGCAACCACTGGAGCAGCCGTACAGTTATCTGCTTCATCTGTAACTACAGTCACATCAGGAACAGGTAGGTCTGCGACACATTCAACACCAATTGGCGCCGGATTTGAAGCAGTAGGATTCTGTGTGTCATTAACCGTGATTGCTTGCGTAACATTAATGGTGTTTCCACAATCATCAGTCACTGAATAAGTTCTAGTAATTACTTCAGGACATGTGTTACCATCTGATACATCTGATACAAATGCAACTACTAGAGCCGCAGTACAGTTATCAGCTTCATCCGTTACAACGGTAACATCTGGTGTTGGGACATCTCCAATACATTGCACAGCTACAGGAGCCGGATTTGAAGCTGTAGGGTTTTGTGTGTCGTCTACTGTAATTAATTGAATCACATCTGTTATGTTTCCACAAGCATCAGTAATTCTGTACGTTCTTGTAATTACTTCAGGGCAGGTATTCCCATCCGAAACATCTGACAAATGAGTTACAACAGGAACACCATTGTTATCCGCCTCATCAACAATTAAAGCTGGGTCGGCAGCCGGAACATCTCCGATACATTCAACTGTAATATCTCCAGGTGCAGTTCCTGTTGGTGGAAGTGGATCAGAAATAATAATGTTTTGTGTGACTAATATCTGATTCCCACAATCATCAGTCACAGAGTAAGTTCTTGTAATGGTCTCTGGACAAGGATTATTATCAGAAATATCAGAAACAAATGCAACTGTCGGCGCAGCCGTGCAGTTATCCGCCTCATCAACTACAACCGTAACATCTGGAGCAGGTGCAACACCTCCAGCTTGGTTGATGTCTGCAGGATTTGAAGCTGTTGGATTGGTTGTATCATCAACAGTTATTGTCTGAGCTACATTAATAGTATTTCCACAATCATCAGTAATTGAAAAGGTTCTCGTGATTATTTCTGGACATGTATTTCCGTCTGATACATCCGAAACAAATGCTACTACTGGAGCTGATGTACAGTTATCAGCTTCATCCGTCACCACGTTGACATCTGGGACCGGCACATCACCAATACATTCAACATTTATTGGTGTTGGATTAGAAGCAGTAGGGTTTTGTGTGTCTTGAACCGTAATCAATTGAACAACATCTGTCACATTACCGCAAGGATCCGTGATTCTGTAAGTTCTAGATATTACTTCAGGACATGTATTGCCATCAGAAATATCAGATAAATGGGTCACTATAGGTACTCCGTTATTATCCGCTTCATCTGTAACAAGTGCTGGATCAGCAGCTGGGACATCACCAATACACTCAACAGTAATATCTGCTGGAGCCGTTCCTGTAGGCGGAAAAGGATCACCTATTAAAATCAATTGAATCACATTAATTGCATTTCCACAAGCATCTGTCACCGAATAAGTTCGGGTAATAGTCTCTGGGCAATTTCCACCATCTGAAACATCTGAAACAAACGCAACAGTTGGTACTCCACAATTGTCTGCTTCATCAGTTACTACAGTAACATCAGGAGGAGGTGCTGTTCCTCCAGCCACATTCATATCAGGAGGATTTGAAGCAGTAGGGTTCGTATTATCATCAATAGTGAAAGTTTGTGTTGAAGTCGCTACATTTCCGCAAGCATCAGTGTACGTCCAAGTTCTTACAATAGTACCACCGCATCCTCCACCAGCTAACGGGCTATCTGCACCAGCTACCATACCTGCGCCATCACAGTTATCCGTCCAGCCTAAGTTTGTCATTGCTGGCATATCACCAACACATTCAATAGTTGTATTTGCCGGAGGTGCTGCCATTACTGGAGGAGTAACATCATTAACTGTAATTGTTTGATCAACCGTAATTTGATTTCCACATGCATCCGTCACTGAATAGGTTCTTGTAATTGTCTCAGGGCAAGAATTTCCGTCAGAGACATCTCCAACATACGCTACTACAGGAACACCACCATTATCCGCTTCATCAGTTACCACATTAACGTCTTGAGCCGGCACTTGGGCTATACATTCAACGTTTATTTGTGCGGGGTTAGAAGCCGTTGGAAATATTGCATCACCAATCATAATTAATTGAGTCACTAATATTTGATTTCCACAAGCATCAGTTACTGAATAGGTACGTGTGATAGTTTCTGGGCATACGTTACCATCAGAAACATCTGAAACAAATGCGACTGTAGGAACACCACAATTATCTGCTTCATCTGTCACTACCGCTGGATTTGGTGGCGGTGCAGGCCCTGACCCAGCGTTTATTGGTGGGGGATTTGAAGCCGTTGGATTTTGAGTATCATTAACAGTAATCGTTTGATTGACTAGAAAAACGTTGTTGCAAACATCCGTTACCGAATAAGTTCTAGTTATAGTTTCAGGACAAGTGTTACCATCAGATACATCTCCCACAAAAGCCACAACAGGAGCAGGGTCGCAATTGTCAGCCTCATCATTAATTACTAAAACGTTTGCAGGAGGAATATCTGCGTTACACTGAACATTAATAGGAGGAGGTGTTGAAGCTGTAGGCAAAACATTTTCACAACCCCATGTAATAGTAACAAAACCATGTCCGGTATTTGTTCCGGCTGCACATCCAGCGCCTCCAGGAATTAGGCTTGAGCCACCTCCGCCGCCTCCGCCGCCATTACCACCAGTACAGCAACCATCATTTCCGCCGCCGCCGCCGCCAAAAAATCCGCCGCCGCCTCCGCCGCCAGAAGCCGTTTGCCAAAATCCACCATTTCCGCCTTGACCTGCAGATCCATTTTGTCCTCCAGGAGGTGTGCCAGCCCATGGGGCACCGCCATTACCACCAGCAACCTGAGATCCACCGCCACCTCCTGCACCAAATGTATTCGCTCCGGCAAAACCATTAGCGCATCCACCATTTCCTCCACCGTTATTATTTACGGACCCTCCACCAGCACCACCTCCACCAGCTGCCACGGCAATAAGTCCTCCGTTAACACTAACATCAGTTGAACCTCCACCTCCACATGCGATATAATTGATATTTCCATCAGAAGAGTTAAACCCATTTCCACCACCATTATATCCTGCACCTGGGCAGTTGCCTTGTCCACCAACAACCATATTAATGACATCACCTGCATTCACCGGAATGGTTGCAGTAATGACAGCACCGTCTCCTCCATTTGCACCACCAGAGGTTCCACCTTCAGCACCGGCAATGGTTAAAGTAATATTGGATACACACGGCGGAACGACCCAGTTTTGGGGTCCACCGGTAAAATTGAAAGTAACAGAGCCTTGGGTTAAAGCCGCAAAACTTGATAGCATCAACAAGCTTGCGAAAAGTAGTCTTTTCATAGCATTAAATTAAGGGCAGTCTTGGTTTAACTTAATGTTAAGACGGTCTCACTTCGGTTGGGTTGTCAACGGGTCAAGAAAATAAACGGATTTGTAAATAATTTAACGTGGTAGTTTAAGACCGTTAAATTCATCTTCTCAATTCAATGAACTTCAGCGGGTTGAGGTATCCAATTTTATTGGAAGAATAGCCACCCCCAATGGGCATACCGACTTCAGATCTCAATTCAAAATGAAGGTGCGCATAATATTGGCCATGAGCGTCACCAATGGTACCAATTTGGTCACCTTTTTTTATCCAATCTCCTTTTTTAACTTTAATCTCATCACAATGCGCGTAAAGTGATTCAACAAAGGTGCCATCTGGCAACTGATGCACTATACGGATGATATTGCCCCACCCCCCTTTTATATCTTCAGCAAAGGATACTTTTCCGTTGGCAATGGCGTAAATGGGATGACCCAAATCAGAATTCCCACCTGTCACGGCATTCAGATCTTCTCCCAGGTGGTCGTTTTTTCCGAATGGTTGTGCATTATAATAACCTTCACCATCTGGTTTTCCTACCGGCCAATCAAAATGATTTGCGATAAATTCTTTTGGGAAGTTCTCTTCATTTGCAAGCTGCTGAAAAGAAAAGAATCCGATTAAAAAAATAGAAAAAGCCACATATTTCATAACACCATTTTAGGTGTTAATGTGCGTAACTTGAAAAAGTAACGAAACTTAATTCAAATACTTAGAGCCTTCTCTAATAGACAGGTTAGAGAGTGTTTCATAATGGGTGTTTATGAAATCTTTAATTAGCACTGGGTGTTTTTTAGAATACTCTCTTAACAGCCATCCGATTGCTTTATTGATAAAAAATTCTTTCGTGCCCGTTAGTCTTAAGATTGTTGCAAACATGTATTCAAAATCTACTTCCTCCTTTTGTTTTAAATGCAAGAGCAAGGCAGACCTTTGTAGCCAAATGTTATCAGAATCAATCCAATTATCCACAGTTTGGTTTCTTTTTTTGGGATATTTATCAAAGTAAATTTTTACAATTTTGGGGGCGATAAAATCAATGGTATCCCACCAAGAATGTCTTGTAATTAAAGACTCAATTAATGGTAGGTCTTCTTCTGAAATATGCTTTTTAGCAATTTTAAAAAACAATTCTTGCGCAACATAATGAAATTCCCTTTGTGGCTGTTGCCAAAGTAATTCAATCAGCTCATAATTAAATGCCTTTGACTCTTTTGGGAGTTCTTTTAAAAAAGGGGCAGCTAGATCTTTACGTATTGGTGAAGTCAAACCGAAGTAATCAAACTGACCGCGCATGTATTCAGACATTTGTTTACGTCTATCTTGATCTGCATGAGATGAAAAAATGGCCTTAATTTCTTGTAAAACAATTTGCGGCATTTCGCGGGTGATTATTTTTCGTAAAAATAGCGTTTCGCCTTTTTTAATGTAGGTTCAACCATGTCATAATCAAGATCTAAAGGTTCTTTTCCTCTCTCAAAAAACCAATAACCGTTTCTTGGTTCAAATTGCTGCATGGACGAGAAATCAAACGTATCTTCAGCAAAAATGCCTTTATAATTGGTTTGGGTAAAATCAGCAAAAGCAAATTCAACATTATCATCTTTCAGTTGCTCAGCAATGGCGTCTGAAAAGTAAGAAAAGTCTTCTGAAGTTTCTCCAGTTTCAGTATAGGCCAAGAAATACCTTCTTGGCTGCCAACCTATATCTTCATATATTTTTTTCATCCAGAAACCATCTTCATCATCATAGATTAGCTCATATGAATAATCTGGTTCTTCGTTAAAATTCATGATTTCTTTACCATCAGCATTCAAGCCCATTTGCCAGGTAGAAAACGAATAAGAAATGTGCTGATTGTCTTCATTTACTGATCCAAAATAGGCCCCGAATTGATTTACCAACTTGGCATCTTCTTCAGATAATTCGTGATAAAAATCAGTCATCTTAAGCTTCGGATAATCTGTCACTTCTTCCCAGATTCCGCCGCCTTCGTTCCAAGAATAAAAATTAAGTTGTTGACTGCCTTTACTTGATTGATTTAACACGGCATGTGGCTCATTACTTTCAGGGTTTAAGATTGCAAACTCAGTTGTGGTATAACACTCGTCATTATCAAACCGAAGGTAATTGTCTTTCACTATTTTTTTTACCCAGGTATATTCATCTGGTCCATCCCCCATCAATAAGTTCTTCACTTGGGCTTCATCATAACAGTATTCATCTGTGATTTGCTCAAGTGACAGTTTATAGAAATAAGTAATGATCAAAGGCTGATTCAGCATGTCATATTCTACCTCATTTTCAAAGTCAGTAGAATCAACTTCCTCTTCGCCACCTGCCGAAGTGATATATCCGCCATCATCTTCTGGTTCTGAAGAACAAGCAACTACTAGAACACATATGAATAGTTGTAAAAATCTCATTATTTGATAGCACCCAATTCTTTGCCTACTTTCTCAAAGGCTGCAATGGCTTTATCTAATTGTGCAATTGAGTGACCAGCAGAAACCTGAACTCTAATTCTAGCCAAATCTTTCGGTACAACAGGATAAAAGAATCCAATTGCATAAACGCCTTCTTCTAGTAACCTATTCGCAAATTTTTGAGCTAAAGGCGCATCATACAACATTACTGGTACGATTGGCGAATCTCCTTCTCTTATTTCAAGTCCAGCTTTCTTGATACCATCTTTGAAATACTTGGTATTACTTTCTAGCTTATCTCTTAACTCAGTTGACTCTGTTAATAAATCTAACACCGCTATTGATGCTCCAACAATTGCCGGAGACAATGAATTTGAAAATAAATAAGGTCTTGAACGTTGACGCAACATGTCTACCACTTCTTTTTTAGCGGCTGTAAATCCACCCATGGCTCCACCAAGTGCTTTTCCTAATGTTCCGGTAATGATGTCTACTCTACCCATTACATTGTTAAACTCATGTGTTCCTCTACCTGTTTTTCCAATAAATCCAGTAGCATGACAATCATCCACCATCACAAGAGCATCATATTTTTCAGCTAAATCGCAAATTTGGTCTAATTTGGCAATGTACCCATCCATAGAGAATACACCATCTGTTACAATGATTCTGTTTCTTTGTGACTGAGCAGCTTTTAACTGCTCTTCTAAATCTACCATGTCAGAATTCTTATAACGGTATCTTGCCGCTTTACATAAACGTACTCCGTCAATAATTGAAGCGTGATTCAATTCATCTGAAATGATCGCATCTTCTTTTCCGAAAAGCGGTTCAAACACCCCTCCATTGGCATCAAATGCCGCTGCGTATAAGATAGAATCTTCCATTCCTAAGAAATCTGCAATTTTCTTTTCTAAGGTTTTGTGGATGTCTTGAGTTCCACAAATAAACCTTACAGAAGACATTCCGTATCCGTGAGATTCTAGTGCTTTAGCAGCTCCTTCAATCACTTTAGGATGCGAAGAAAGTCCTAAATAATTGTTAGCACACATGATGACAACTTCATCTCCTGTGCTTACTGTAACCTCAGCTCCTTGTGGGCTCGTTATAATTCTTTCTTCTTTATATAATCCGGCAGCTTTGATTTCAGCCAGTTCATTTTGTAATTGTTGTTGTAATTTTCCAATCATAAAAACATCTTTAAGTGACGATTGTTACAAATATAAACGTTCTTAAATTATATCTTTGATTGAATTGCGAGATGTCTAGTTATACTGAAATATTTATTGATGCTTTTGGGAATTATGCCAACTATGTTTGGCATCAAATTACTTTTCAAGCGAGTCCGTGGTATGAAAATTATTTTTGGTGGCTAGTGCTTGTTTCAGTTGGAGTTTGGGGATTAGAGCTGATGTTTCCGTGGCGCAAAAATCAAGGTGTTTTTAGAAAAGACTTTTGGTTGGACGCCTTTTTTATGTTCTTCAATTTTTACATTTTCAACCTTATTATTTTTATTGCATTTTCTAAAGTTGTCGGAGAATTTTTGACTTCAACTGCTGGCGGATCCATTAGCAACTGGGCTTTAATTGATATTAGTTCGCTGCCGAATTGGCTTCAATTACTCATCTTTTTTGTTGTGCTGGATTTTGCTCAATGGTGCGTACACAATTTGTTACACCGCATTCCTTTTTTATGGCGATTTCACAAAGTGCACCATTCAGTTACCGAAATGGGTTTTGCCGCTCATCTGCGCTATCATTGGATGGAGACCGTTTGTTACAACCCAATAAAGTACATTGCAGTAATGTTGATTGGAGGATTCACGCCGGAACAAGCCTATATCGTTTATTTCAGTTCTATTGCAATAGGACATTTAAATCATGCTAATATTGGATGGGATTATGGACCGTTAAAATACATCCTTAACAATCCTAAAATGCATATTTGGCATCATGCAAAAGAATTACCAGAAGACCATAAATATGGAGCGAATTTTGGAATTTCATTAAGTGTTTGGGATTATCTTTTTAGAACGAATTATGTGCCTAAATCAGGCAGAGATATTGAGCTTGGTTTTGAGGATATAGAACGATATCCTAATTCATTTTGGCGCCTGATAACTAGTGGTTTTCGCAAGAAATAACTACCATTGTAGTCTGAAATCAGCACACAATGAATCGCATATTCTTTTTTTTTATTGGCCTATTATTAATGGCATCATGTCAAGGTAATCAAGACACCTATGATTGGGAAGAAGATTATTATGAAGAAGAGGATTACGTTGAAACTGCTTCAGAATTTGAGGTGGAATACACAGATTTAGGGCTAAGTTGTGATGATTATTATGTGACTTTAGATGGCTATAACATTAAAAATCGTGTGACCTATGGTGACCGCGTTTATTTTAATTTTAATGATATCAAAGGATTTGAATTAGAGGATGGGGAGTTAACGGCAGATATGATGTTCTTGTTTTTATCTTTAGATGGAGATACCCTAGAATTTACAGATTACGGAGACATTGCACCATTGGAACTATATTATACTGAAGATGAAGCTATTAATTTGAACTTGAATTCTAATATGATTGATCCTTTTTTCTCAGGTAAAAGCTACATCTATAAAGCAGGTTTCAAAGATCGCAATTCAGGCAACGCTTTAGAGGTGCAAACCACTGTGAAGATGGTTAGAAATTCATATATCACCTCAGATAAAAATGGCATTAAATGTGGCGACCCATTTATTTATGAGGAACAAGAAAATGCATTCGTAACTGATAATTACATCTACAAAGAAACCGACTATTACTACGGCTTTCATGGCTTAAGAGGGCTTAAAGAAATTGATGGAAAAGTTGAGTTAGGCTTGAGTGTCATTATTTATGATGAATATGAAAACGAAAGCTCAAATTCTGGCGATATATATGAAGAAGATGGTTGGTTAGACGCAGCAGATGTATTAGATGAATTATCCGTAAGCTTTATAATCTACGACAGCTATGATGACGAACTCGTGTCTGTTTATGTGAAGGTTTGGGATAAAAACAGTGATCGCTCACTTACCGTATATTCTGATTTTTGGATTTACGACTAATTGAACTGAAAGAATAAGCTTAAGTTTGTAAAAAAACGGCATGACGAATAACGATATCTTTAAAAAACTCAGAGTTGCTTTGCAATTAACCAATAAGGATATTGTCGAAATTTGCGCGTTAGTAGATTTTAAAGTCACCGAGAGCGAATTGGGTGCGTTTTTCAGAAAAGAAGATCATCCAAAATACCGTAATTGCGGAGACCAAATTCTGAGAAATTTCTTAAATGGATTAGTCATTCATAAAAGAGGGCCGCGTCCTGACAATAGGCCGAATAAAGAATAATTTCAACCGAATCCATTTATTCTACGTTCCATTAAATAGGTCAACCCAAAACCGAATTAATGAAAATATTTTTATTTGCCTTTGCTTTGTTTCTAGTCGGGACTTCGATTAGTCAGGTTGAATTTACCTCATCTAATCTGCCAATTCTTATTGTTGAAACTAATGGTCAAGAAATTGTAGATGACCCAAAAATCACAGCAACACTTAAAGTAATCAATCAAACCGAAGAACGGAATTATCTGAGCACTCAGGAATATACATTTGAAGGGTTAATAGGAATAGAATTTAGAGGCAATACTTCTCAAAGTTTTCCTAAAAAATCATACGGTTTTGAGTTAAGAGATAGTGTTGGTGAAAATGTCAATTTTCCATTATTAGGATTACCAAAAGAAAATGATTGGATACTTTATGCTCCTTATACTGATAAATCACTTTTACGAAATGTTTTAGCCTTTGATATGGCTCGAAAAATGGGGCATTATGCGAGTAGAACTGTTTTTTGTGAATTGGTGATAAACAGTGAATATCAAGGCCTCTATGTATTGATGGAAAAAATTAAACGGGATAAAAACAGAGTAGATATCAGCAAACTAAATGAAGATGAAAACTCAGGTATAGATTTAACTGGAGGATATATCATTAAGATAGACAATCCAACCGGAACTTTTTGTTCAGCTTGGGAACCTCCTGCCGCGAATTTTCATATCCAATTTGAATATCCAGATTGTGATGAAATTACGCAAGAGCAAGAAGATTATATTAAGGATTATGTGATACAATTTCAAGATGCCCTCAGTTTACAAGAAAGCAACAACGCAGATAGAAGTTATGTGCAATTTGCTGATGAATCTTCAATCATAGATTATTTCCTAATCAATGAATTCAGTAAAAATATTGACGCTTATATGTTAAGCTCGTTTTTATATAAAGACAAAAACGAAAAATTGGTTTTCGGTCCTATTTGGGATTACAATTTAAGTTTTGGAAACGCATCTTTACGAGAAGGTTATTTGACTTCAGGTTGGCAATCTGACATCAATGAAGTACCATGGTGGTGGAATGTAATGCTCGCTGACCCTGTAATAAAATCTAAAATAGAAGAACGTTGGTGTGAATTAAGATCAATTGAATTTTCAAATAAATCAATATTGAACCAAATTGATGCTTATTCTGAATTAGTGGGAGAAGCTCAGGAACGAAATTTCAAAAAGTGGCCTATTCTTGGCGAAACTATTTGGCCAAATTATTATGTTGGATCTACTTTTGAAGAAGAAATCAATTACCTAAGCGTATGGATTAATGCCCGCCTTGCATGGATGGATAAAAAATTGAATTGTTCTGTCTCCGAAAATAACTCAATTGAGGTGTTTCCAAACCCGGTGAGTAGTGAATTAAATTGCGCTATCTATTTAACACACGAAACTTCTATTTGGATGAATTTATATGACTATCATGGTAAAAAAGTTAGTTCCTTTATTGAAAACGTCACCTATCCTGAAGGATATTGGCAATTTGAGTGGCAAGTTAGTCATCTTCAAGCGGGAAAATATCTATTAAAAATTCAGATCGGATCGTCTGAAATTCAAACTGTTAAAGTCTTGAAATTGTAATTTTAGAAAGCGGCACAGTATTTGTTAATTTTCTGTTAAAATTAGTAATACCCTTTTTAAATGATCGCAACGAAATAGCAATGTGTTTTCTCAGTTTTGATTTAATCTTGATTCTAAAATGATTCATCTAAATTGTTAAAACGAAAAGGGTTTAGGTCGGTTCATAGGCGACCGTGTTAGATGGAGAAGTTCTTAATTGGACTTCTCTTTTTTTATGCAACCTTTTTAGTAGCTTTTACATCAATTAAGAAAATACTCATTTATGAAATCACTATTCTATTTAATCGTTTTCACATTGGCTTTAATATCATGTAAAAAAGTTGATTGTGATATATATACTAATGAAGTGACCTACCAAACTATTGAAAAAAGTGCCCTTTACGGAAATGGGGATGAAGAAATTGGCGAAGAAAATTTCGTGATTACATCTGACTCTGAATGGACAACATTAATCGATAAAATAGATGCTGCAAATAACGTTTCAGATGATTTTGATAATGTTCCGGTGAATTTTGATGAGCAAATCGTTATTGCTTGTTTTGATCAAGTTCGACCCAATGGTGGATACAGTTTGTCTATTAGTCAAGTTGAATATAATGGTTCACAATTAGAAGTAAGTATTGAAAAATCAGGAGGAAGTGGAATGACGACTTCAGTAATCACGCAACCCTTTCATATTATTGTTTTAGATAAATGTGAAAAAAATCCAGACGTGACGTTTCAATAAAACTCAGTCATCCAAAATTTCTGAAGATTCTTCTTTTTCGTCTTTAGTACAAAAGGTAGATACGATAGCATAAAACAAGGTGACTGGAATGTAGACCACCACAGTTCCGAGTACCACGAAATAGAGAGAAAACAGATCGTATCCTTCAATGAACCATGACACCACAACCAGCAAAGCTGTTAATCCAAAAGAAAAGCCTGCGCGTTTGTAAGCCGAGTTCAAGAATGCAAGTTTCATGCTTTAAAGTTACTTATCTTCTGAACTTGTTAATCTTTTAATGAAATCTATTCCTCTTTTAATAGGTTTTTTCTCTGCAATAACGATTACAATATAAGCCAATAATAAAGTAAAGAAGGTTGCCGATACAAACCATAAAAACCAAGCAATAGCCCATTGCAATGCCACTTTACACCTATGATAAAATGAAATGGTATTCTCTTTCGCTTTTTTAGTTTCAGTTAGCGCAAATTTGACCGTGCAAAATTCATTTGATTCGTCAAAATCACCCAAATTAACGCCTAAATTTTGAAGTTCTACTTCTATTTCCAAAATGCGATTTTCAAGGTTGACGTACTCATCAATTTTACCGCCTTTTTCTTTGAATTCAAGTAAGGATTGATGTGTTTTCTCTAAAGAAGCTTTGCGAACGTTCAATTCTAGATATTCATTTTGGAGCAGGCGCCGAGAATCTTGAAGAAAAAGCCGCTGGACACTACGGCAGATGTGGCACAGGTTATTTAACTGGGGTAACTTTGGGTGAATTGCCTGTTTAATTTCTCTTCCCTCTGAATTCCCATGTTTCAATATCCCATACATCCATGTAATCTGAAAAATTTGAGAAGTTTATCTGAATGCTATCGTCAAAAAATTTCACCGATCCACCGTCATACATGTTTTGATATAAGCCGTCTTCAATTTGATTTTTAGAAATTGACCAAAAGTGCTCTATACCATCTGAACTAAAAGAAAAATTATACCTCTTATTTCGGGGTAAAAAAGCATTATCATAGGTCACTTCATATTCTTGATCATAAGTTGAATCAATGCTTGGTTCGGTAGCACCTGAATCCGCAAAAATGTATCGTTCTGTTCCTATATAAACTCCTTCATATCTCCGGTCTTTCTTGCGACATGAAAAAATTAAAACTGAACAACAGATTGCAAAAACAATTAATACAGATTTAGGCTTTACGGAGTTCATGAGTATAGTGTATTAATAACCAGTCATTTGATTGTTCTAAACTTACGATTTTTTAAGTTAAATCAAAAATTACTTCTTGAGCTTGTCTTTTAGTGGGTTATTATCGGAGTCTTTAAAAACGATTGTTCGGTAAGGGAAAGGAATCTCGATTCCTTCTTCGTCAAAGCGTTCTTTGATTCTGATGTTAATATCTGAATTCATTTTCCAAACTTGCATTGGGTCGGCGCACCAGACAAACGCACGTAAGTTAATACTGAAATCTGCAAATTCTGCCACTCTCACAGGGACCTGGGGTTCGCCATTTTTCTTTTCAGCTTGGGTTCTAATATCTATGCAATCAGGATGCTCAATAGCCACTTCTTGAAGGATTTTTATGGCCTTTTTTAAATCGCTGTCATAGCTAATGCCTACTTCTACAAATTTTACTACGTTATCTTCTCCAATGGTATCATTGATTATGGTTTCTTCGCTTATGACAGAATTTGGAATAATGATTCGTTTATTTTCAAAACTAAGAATGACCGTATGCCTGAGGGTAATGTCTTCAACCACTCCGTATTCCCTGCTGCCAACCTTTATTAAATCACCTACTCGAAAAGGTTTAAACATGACTATGAAGACCCCAGAAACGATATTCGAAAATGCTTGTTGAGCAGCAAAACCTGCCACGGCAACTAAAATTCCGGCACCGGCAAATAGGGTAACCGCCAATGCTTTAAGTTCAGGAATATATGAAGCCATTGCTCCAAATGCCACCAACCAAATCACCATTGAAAGGGCATTTTTAGTGAACTTATAACGGGTTGGGTCTACTTTAATTTTGAGGGATGCCGCCCTATACGAGCGAGAAATCATCCAACGCAACAGTCGCGTGAAAATGATTGCTCCTAGAAAGATAGAGCCTAATATGATCCATGTTCTTAAGTCTAATTGCATTTCTCAGAATTAATTATCTCTAAAGATAGCGTTTTTGTTATCTATCAAATATTCTCCTATGATAATTAATCTGACCCAAATGATAAGACAAATGCGTACTCAAATGAATCAGAAAAAACCGACTAGACATTGGTTTTTTGAAAACTTCAATGGGGTAAACATCATCTAAAGCTGCACTAGACATTGAGTCAAGCGAAGCTGTAACAATTGATATCGTTTCATCAATCTCTTTTAGTAGTTCTGACCGGGGAACATTTTTGGCTGAAAATTCGAACTCTCTATTTCTCACATATCCAGAATTTCCCAATTGGGCGCCTACAAACCATTTCAAATTACCGACAAGGTGCAAACAAAGGTTTCCGGCAGAATTGGAGATGTTATCATTGATAATCCAAAGATTTTTTTCGTTTTGATAAGATGCGATTTCTTTTTTCAGATGGTTAAGGTCTCGATTAAAGATGTCTTTTAATTCTTGGTTGAGCATGTCAAATTTCTTTAGAATGTGAATGTAATAATATGTTCTCGATACTATTCCGAAGTCTCGGGATCACTCGAACAAACCTTTAGGTTTATTAGTCAATCGTTTTAACAATTGATAACGCATAAAAAGGGGGTCTTCGAGTGCTCTCGGCTCAGTCGAGAGTGTATCGAGAAGCTACCCTTTCACCAAATCCATTCTCGTATCTCCTTCTTCTAAATCAGCCACAGTTCCTTGAGAATCAGATAATGAATCAAATGTGATATCTAAGGCCAATACTTCAGCCTTGATGTAATCAGCATTGTTTTCAATAGCCTTTTTCACTTCTTCGTTTGCATCAAAAGTCAATTTGATTTTATCCATTACCTCAAGACCTGAATCTTTCCTGAAATTCTGGATTCTATTGATTAACTCTCTTGCGATTCCTTCTGATTTCAACTCTTCAGAAATCGTAACGTCTAAAGCAACAGTAATTCTTCTTTCAGAAGCTACTGTCCAGCCTGGAATGTCATCCGTCACGATATCAAAATCAGCCAAATCTAATTCAATTGCATTGCCTTCAATTTCACCTTTCCAACCTGCATTGGCTTCAACAGCTGAGATTTCTTCAGCTCCCCATTGACCAACCATACCCGCAATTTGCTTCATTTGCTTGCCGTACTTAGGTCCGATAGTTTTGAAATTTGGCTTGATTTTCTTGCTGATGACACCTTCTGTATCCTCTAATAAATCAATCTCTTTAATGTTTACCTCAGATAAAATCAAATCAGAAACATCTTCTAATCTTCTTGCGAAATCTTTATCCAAAACAGGAACCATGATTCTCTGTAAAGGCTGACGCACTTTGATTTTCTCTTTTGCTCTTAATCCTAACACCAATGAAGATACCGTTTGGGCAATCTCCATCTTTTCTTCTAAATCTAAATCAATTTGAGATTCATTTGCCACTGGGAAATCTGCCAAGTGAACTGATTCCACTTTGTGACGACCACAGACAGCATTTAAATCCATAAACAACTGATCAGAAAAGAACGGAGCGATAGGAGAACTCAAAGTTGCCACCGTTTCTAAGCACTGATACAAAGTTTGATAAGCTGAAATTTTATCGTCTGTATAATCACCTTTCCAGAATCTTCGTCTACACAATCTCACATACCAGTTTGATAATTCGTCTGTTACAAAACCTTGAATCAAACGACCCGCTTTTGTTGGTTCGTAATCATCATAAGCTGCATCCACATCTTTAATCAATGAATTCAATTTTGACAAGATCCATCTATCAATTTCTGGACGATTTGCAACGTCTGCCTCTTCATATTTGAAGCCATCAATATTCGCATAAAGCGCAAAGAATGAATAGGTATTGTAAAGAGTTCCGAAGAACTTTCGTTGGATTTCTGTGATTCCCTCTTCATCAAATTTTAAGTTATCCCAAGGTTGTGCGTTGGTAATCATGTACCAACGAGTTGGGTCAGCTCCGTAGGTTCCTAAAGTTTCAAAAGGGTCAACAGCATTGCCTAAACGTTTAGACATTTTCTGTCCGTTCTTGTCCAAAACAAGTCCGTTTGAGATGACGTTTTTGTAGGATACCGTATCAAAAACTAATGTTGCTATGGCGTGCTGTGTGTAGAACCATCCTCTTGTTTGGTCTACTCCTTCAGCTATATAATCTGTTGGGAAAGCAGAAGGTCCTTTGGGTGCTGTTCCGTTCTTAAATGCCTCAACTCCGTTATCAATCAACTCTTTATTTTCAAACGGATAATGTTGTTGTGCAAATGGTGCTGATCCTGAATCGAACCAAACATCAATTAAGTCAGCTTCTCTTTTTAAGGGCTGACCAGTTGCCGATACCAAAGTGATATCATCTACATAGTTTTTATGCAAATCAATCTTCGCATAGTTTTCTTTTGACATGTCACCCGGAACAAAATCTGCTAATGGATTCGAATCCATCAAACCTGCATCCACTGCTTTTTGAGCTTCAGCTTTTAATTGTTCAACTGATGAGATACAGATTTGCTCTGTTTTATCTTCTGAGGTCCAAACCGGAATCGGAATTCCCCAATATCTTGAACGTGAAAGGTTCCAATCGTTGGCAGTCTCTAGCCAATTGCCGAAACGTCCTTCACCAGTTGATTTTGGTTTCCAGTTAATCGTGTTATTCAATGCCACCATGCGCTCACGCTTATCCGTTACTTTGATAAACCATGAATCAAGCGGGTAGTATAAAATAGGCTTGTCCGTTCTCCAGCAATGTGGATAGGAGTGGACATATTTCTCAATTTGAAATGCCTTGTTTTCTATCTTCAATTTCAATGTGATTCTTTCATCTACACTCAAGTAGCCTTTCAAATCAGCAATGATGTCTTTTAAATTCTCTCTTTGCTTAGCGAGTTCTGCTTCCTCTTCTCCTTCTTCTAAATACTCCGCCTTTACATATTCTCCGCCTAATCCGAACGTTGGATCAGCCAGTTCTTTTCTGAATCTTCCTTGTAAATCTACCAAAGGAACAGCATTGCCATTTTCATCTTCGATTAATAATCCCGGAACGCCAGCCGCTTTTGCCACCAAAGCATCATCTGCACCAAAAGTTGGCGCCGTATGCACGATTCCGGTTCCATCTTCTGTTGTTACGAAATCACCCGAAATCACTACAAATGCCTTGTCAGCATCTTCATACGGCTGACAATAATCTAATAATTGCTCATATTTGATTCCAACTAAGTCAGTGCCCAAACATTCTCCGATAATAGCGTAAGGAACTTTCTTGTCACCTTTTGCATAAGTCATTGAAGCAGCATCTTCGGCTTGCTCAAACTTCTTCCCGAATTGTTTGCCAACTAAATTTTTGGCAAGAACTACTTGAATTGGTTCATGCGTATATTGATTCCATGTTTGAACTAAAACGTATTCAATTTTTGGTCCTACAGTTAAAGCCGTATTTGAAGGAAGCGTCCATGGAGTGGTCGTCCAAGCTAAGATGTGTAATTGTTCATCAATCGCATTTGAAAAAGGAGTTGATTCTCCAGCTCTTACTTTGAACTGAGCCACACAAGTGGTGTCTGTCACATCACGGTAACAACCTGGCTGATTGATTTCGTGAGAACTTAAACCTGTTCCTGCTTTTGGAGAATAGGGTTGGATAGTGTATCCTTTGTACATCAAATCCTTTGAGTAAATCTGACCTAATAACCACCAAACCGACTCCATGTATTTAGGATCATAAGTAATATATGGATCTTCCATATCTACCCAATAACCCATCTTCACTGTTAAATCATTCCACACATCCGTGTAGCGCATTACTGCTTCACGACAAGCTTTGTTATAATCATAAACAGAAATTTTAGATCCGATATCTTCTTTCGTAATTCCCAATTCTTTCTCTACTTTCAACTCAACCGGCAATCCATGAGTATCCCAACCCGCTTTACGTTTAACTTGGAAACCTTTCAATGTTTTATAACGGCAAAAAATATCTTTAATCGCACGCGCCATTACGTGGTGAATACCTGGTAATCCGTTTGCAGAAGGTGGTCCTTCAGTAAATACAAAAGCCGGATTTCCCTCACGGGTATCCATACTTTTTTGAAAGATGTTTTTGTTCTCCCAATCTTTAAGCACTTTTTCAGCTACGTTTGGTAAGTTCAGTCCTTGATATTCAGGATATTTATTGCTCATTCTAATCTTGGTATTAAGAAGGGGCAAAATTAGTGAAATAAACGCAATGAAAAAGGGGGATTCGATAACTTTTGAATGGGTTTCTAGAAAATATAGAATTTTGTATCTGCCTTTTAAGGATAGAATTAAATAATCTTTGTTAGCAAGAATCAGTTTAAAAATCTCAAAACCGAACAACAACAACTTAATACACCCTTTGTAAAATTGAACGATTGGGATTAATTTCGTATCTTTTGAATTCCAAAACTTATTTAAATGAAAAAAATTATCTGCATTTTAACATGCAGCCTATTAAGTTTGCCTTCAATCTCTCAAAAAGACAGTTGTATAGTAAAGACTAGCAGGACAGATGCAATGATAATTGGGCGTACGAATGTTGTTCATGTGAATTACGGAGAACATTTAGATCTTCTTGTTTCTGCTTGGACAAATAACGGTGATTTTACACCGTGTAGGTCTTTAATTAAATTCGATTTTGACATTCCGGCTCAGGCCATTATAACCAGTGCAGAATTGTCTCTTTTTCACATTCAAAGCCAGAGCAATCATCCAGAACAAACTGGAAATAATGCAGCTTATATCAAAAGGGTTACTTCACCTTGGGAAGAAGACCTTTTAACCTGGGCAAACAAACCCACCACGACTGATGTAAACCGAGTAAACACAGCTGCCACAACCAGTGTTGACCAAGACTTTATTGACATTGATGTTACCGCTCTCATTCAAGATATCCATCAGTCTGGTGTGAATTATGGAATTCAATTGGAACTTCAGGTAGAAGAAATATATTCTAATTTGATTTTCGCTTCCAGCGATAATCCCAACACAAACATACATCCAACTATTAATATTTGTTATTCATTACCTTCTGCAACAACAGAACTTGAGATTTTAGAGTTTGACATTTACCCTAACCCAACCTCTTCAGAATTCTCGTTGAGGGGAGAAGGCTTAAGAAATGTTAAAGTCTACGACATTGCAGGAAAACTCATTTTCGAATCACCTCTTTATGAGACCAATACGTTGCTTTCAGTTCAAGCGACTCAAGGTGTCTATCAAGTGCTAGTTACTGATTCAGAGGGAAGACAGGCAATCAAAAAACTAGTCATCCAATAAAGTTCGGAACTCATTACCTTTATGACATGAAAGTCAAATTAATTCTATTCTTGTTTTTACTGTCGACATTTACATTTTCTTGCAAAAAGGGCAAAAACAATCCTGAATCTTGCAATGGAAGTTCAACTAGAAGAGACATTAAATTGGTGATTGATGAAGCGGCAGATGATGTAGATACCATTCCGATTTTCGCGACAATTGATTCACTAGGAAGTGTAGATTTACCTAAAGCTAAATCAGATTTAGAGCGTCAAGAAATTGAAAAACATGTATTTACAGTTACCGGAACGGTTGAGAAAGTAAAGAAGTATAGGGATGGTGATTATCACATTAAATTGGTGGATGAAGACGAAAACTTTATGAACTGTGAATCACCTAATTTTGGATGTAGTTACGCGCCAGATTCACGATTTTTTGAACAGTTCAAAACCGTTAGAGAATGGATAGAAGAACATGAAGAAGAACTGGTTGGAAAAGAACTGACGATAACTGGAGTTGGGTTTATTGATATTGATCACAAATACCCAAGAAATGCTGCTCCTAATGAAATTGAGTTGCATCCTATTTTAGATATTGGGTTTTAGGGTTTACTTTACCGCCTCTCGCTTATAAAACTTAAAGCCACCTTTGGTGTAAAGATGTTTAATGTGCGGAATGGAATCTAGATCATTGGTTTGAATCTTTGAAATGAAATAAGCGTCATAATCTATGTCTCCGTGCATCATATATTTTCTCACTTCAACTTCTAATGGTGTGTAAAGTGTTGGAACTCCATCAAACTTTTCGTCTTGCATTTTTTTGAAGACATTAGGGGTTTCAGGCTGTTTGAAATAAAAATACTGAGCGTAACTTTTGAACCCAACTGGGGCCACATATACTTCTTCTCCTTGCAAATCCTCTAAGAATTCAATCATTGGTCCTTGAGAATAGGTTTCAATTTTTCTCACAACAAACACCATGGTTAACGACAAGGTCAAAGTGACCATAACCGCCTTAATTTTCAAGGCTTTCATCAACTCACCTTTCTTCCAGAACACGATAAATCCAATAACACCAGCCAATAAAAACAAGACTATAAAAGGTTCAAGACCAGACCAGGTAACTTCGGGGTTTGAAAAACCAGCAACCGCGAAAGGATCTTTGATATAAGGAAAAAAGTGCTCTTTGAAAATGGCAAACAAGGGCAGTCCGACAAAAAGAATCGTAAAAATTGACGCTAAGAAAATATAGGTTCCGCGAACCCATGTTTTTAAATCTGACCAATTGATTTGATACACAACTGTTGCCGCCAAAAAAGAAAGTGGCAAATACGTCATAGACGAATAGTGTACAATCTTGGTGGTTACAATTGAAAACAAGATGAGAACCACCCAAAAAAGTATCGTCCACCAGCGCTCTAGTTCTGAATCTCTTTTTCTTTTAACTAAAGATGGCAAAGCCAAAGCAGACAAGGGAAAGGTTCCGAAAAAGACCACCACAAAATGGTAAAAGAACGGTTGTTTGTGTCCTGCAACTGGTCTTGAAAATAAATCGAGTTGATACTGGATAAATTCCACTAAGAACCAGGGTCCGTTATTGATAACCTCTATTCCGAACCACAAAAATGAAACTGCAAACACGCTGGCTGCGAAAATCAACAATTGCTTGATGGTAGGCAGTACTTTGAACTTCTTAATGAGCACATAAACAACGAAGGTTAGAAAGACCAATAAAAATCCAACGGGTCCTTTTGTTAAAACGGCTAACCCACAAAACAAGCCCGACCAAAAAGCACGTTTATTCTTCTTTTCTGCATCTGATAAAGCTTTAAAAAGGTAGTAAGCTGATAAGAAAATGAAGAGGTTAAAAACCGGGTCAATTATCGCCGATCGAAAATAAACTTGCGGTAAGAAAGCACATAAATAAAGCAATGCCCAAATGGTTCCGAAGCGCGCGCTTCTCTCCTTTTTACCTAAAAAGTAGATCACGGTTACCGTGACAATGCCAGCAATGGCATTGGGGAAGCGCGCTCCAAATTCGTTGACACCAAAAAGATGCATAGAACCAGATTGCAACCAAAAAAATAACGGTGGTTTTTCCCAAAACGGCGTGTAGTTTACTCGAACCCTGAAATAGTCTCCGGTGACCATCATTTCACGAGCAGTTTCAGCAAAATTGATCTCATCCCAATCAAAAAGATGCACCATACCCAATGTTGGAATAAAGGCCAGCACTGACAAGATGATCAGAAACCTGAAATGAGGAGAAGTTTTAAGTTCGTTGTAAAAAATGCGCATTAAAGTTGCTTAAAGATCTTTGCTTTCATCCCTAATTTAGAGAAAAAATACTGCATAGATACTTTCATGACACCAAGTCCGTAAATTGAACTTCTTTTAAAGTTAATTGAAGATGCTTCTTCAAAGTATTTTGTAGGACAAGTAATCTCAGCAATCTCGTGCCCTTTGTATAAAATTTGAGCTAAAAATTGGTTGTCAAAGACGAAGTCTTCAGAGTTGTCATTGTAGTTGATGCCTTGCAATACTTCTTTTGAGTATGCACGATATCCGGTATGGTATTCAGATAATTTTTGACGCATCCAAAAGTTTTGGAAGAAGGTTAAAAACCTGTTAGCAATCCATTTATATCGTGGCATTCCGCCTTTTAGAGCACCTTTTCCTAAAATTCTAGAAGCAATTACACAAGGGTAAACTCCGTTGGCAATCAATGATACCATTGGTACGATTAACTGAGGCGTATACTGGTAATCTGGGTGAACCATGATGATGATATCAGCACCCACTTCTAAAGCCTTGTTGTAACAAGATTTCTGGTTTCCGCCGTAGCCACGATTCTTTTCATGAACGATTACGTGATTGATTCCAAGTTTCTTGGCCAATTCTACGGTATCATCTGTAGATCGGTCGTCTGTTAAAATCACCTCATCAACAATGTCTAACGGAATTTCGCGGTAGGTTTTTTCAAGGGTTTTGCTGGCGTTATAGGCCGGCATTATTACTGCTACTTTTTTTCCGTTAATCATGTGCGTGCTTCTAAATTCTTGGCAAATATATTAATTCAATCTGACTGCTCAGAGTTTTCTAGGTGATAAAGGTCGTACTTCACTGTTGGAACATCCACAATATGGTAAGCTGAATCTATTTCAAAAGGAAGTGTTTTATCGACTAATAAATAGGGCTGATGGACTTCTGTTCGGTGATCCATGCTGATGTTATAATAGCGCATAAGGTACACATGCAAATCCCAATGATCGGTTAACATAGGGTCTACGCTCATTAACGAATGATGTGGAACAATCTCACCAAGGGTGTGCACATCTGCCAGCACCTCTTCATTTCTAGATACCTTCCCGCTTTGAGTAATGGAGAAAACTATTACCGCTATGAATCCAATCACCGTTGTCCATTTAAAAAATTTGAAGCCTTTTTTTGACACATCAATTTTAGCTGATCTTTCAGAAAATAACGGCGCTACCATCATGGCGAAACAAATGGCAAAATAAGGTAGAGAAGAACCGATATAAAATGTTTTTTGGACCAGCGTCAGCATGACAGGAAGGGATCCGCAAATGCCTAGTATGAAAAAGAAGCCAATCACTCTCCAATGTGTTTTGGTAATTTTTCTCGGAATTTTTTTGAGCCACAAAATGAAGTGGACTACCACGACAATCACAATGAGCGGAAGAACCTCCATGAATAATCGAATCATGATGTAAAAGTGGCTGTCTACAGTTGGCTGGACATCTACTCTTCTCAGCAATCTTTCAAATACATAAATGGATAAGCTTTCACGCGCTTCAGGAATCAACAAAATCAGCAAATAAGAAATAACACATGCTGCAGTAACTACGAACGAATAAGCAATCATCTTAATGAAACTGAAGGGGCGATAAACCAACCAAAATGCCGGAACAATTACCAGGGGGAAAAACCCAGGAACTCCTTTAGCGAAAGAAGCGGCGAAGACCATGATTCCAGATAAAACTAAATTGAGAATCACTTTCTTTTTTAGATGGATGGCCTTGAGCGCAAAAAAGCTCGATAGCAACACAAAAATAGTCATGGTGTTCTCTTGAACGTTGTTTCTATATGACCAAAACACGATAGGAATGAGCATCCAAAACACAACTGCCAGCCATGCATTTTTTGAAAGTGCAGTATCTTTATAATTTATGAGCTTCCAGTTTTTATGTAGGAGCCAGGTGGCAATAAGGGCAGTGCCAAAAGTATAGAACCTTTCAACATACATACTACTACCAAACAGTTTAAAAAAGAGTCCTTGAATCCAAAAAATCAACGGCGGATGTTCGTGAAAAGTTGCGAAGTTAGCAAAGCCTAATTCAGAAAATTTTAGGAACCACATGGATCCAAACCCTTGCGCTAAATTGTTAGAAACACAAGCGTAAAGCACGCCATCCATAAACATCCCTTCTTGCAAAACAACAGGCAGAATAAGTGCAGTTACCACAGTAAGGGCAAGCATCCAAAACGGAAACTGATTTGATTTAAAGATTTGGGTCATCTTCGGTATTAACGAGCTGTAAAGTTAGTTATTACTTCTTCTCTTTATACGGCCTAATAATTAATCTTAAGCCATTATTGAATTTAAAATAGTTCCACATCCAGTTGACAAAGACAACCACTCTATTTCTAAATCCGACTAATAGCATGAGGTGAACAAACATCCAGACCAACCAGGCGAAAAAGCCTTGAAACTTGAATTTTTTGGTTTCTACAACAGCTAAATTCCGGCCAATGGTTGCCATAGAGCCTTTGTCATTGTAAATAAACGGAGTAACTTTTGCGCCTTTGGCTAAGTTACTTAATTGCTTGGCCAAGTACGCGCCTTGCTGCATAGCAACTGAAGCCATCATGGGCAATCCTTCTGGGTATTTATCAGATTGAATAAGTGCCGTATCACCTAGTACATAGATGTCTTCGTCATTTTCTAATCTGAGGTTTTCATTGACCTTAATTCGGTTGCCTTTTCCAATGAGATCTGCATGAATTCCACTTGGATACTGCCCTGCGACCCCTGCCGCCCAAATTAAGGTATCACATTTGAACTGCTTATTTTTCGTAATGACTTCGTTGTTTTCGTAAGATTCTACAAAGGTGTCGGTGTAGATATTTACCCCTAATTTCTTAAGATACTTAAACGCCTTTTCTGAAGATTTCTCGCTCATAGCTCCCAGCACTTTTGGTCCGGCCTCAATCAGGTTGATTTTCATATTACGCAAATCTAAATCTGGAAAATCTTTCGGTAGAATCTTGTTTCTCAATTCGGCTAAAGCTCCTGCCAATTCAACTCCTGTTGGACCAGCACCTACAATAACGAAGTTCATCAGCTCTTCTCTTTTGTCAAGATCCTTGGTATTTAATGCTCGTTCAAAATTTTGCAAAATCTTACTTCTAAGATCCAAAGCCTCTGTTAAAGATTTCATTGGAATTGCATTCGCCTCTATGGTCTTATTTCCAAAAAAATTGTTGGTTGCGCCAGATGCTATTACCAATTTATCATACGTTAAATCACCAATAGTTGTATGTACAACTTTTGATTTTGAATCAATGGCATTCACTTCAGCAAGCCTGAAATACGTGTCTTTCTTTTTTGCTAAAGTTTTTCTTATTGGGTAAGCGATAGAATCTGGTTCTAAACCAGAAGAAGCGACTTGGTACAATAAAGGTTGAAATGTGTGAAAATTGTTTTTGTCAATTAATACCAGTTGGTAATGGTTTGTATTGATTTGTCTGGCTAGTTTTAGTCCGGCAAATCCCGCGCCAATCACCACCAATCGGGGTAAATCTGTATCGGGAATATTCATTTGAGCGATTTCTTTTAAAGTTACTCAATTGTTGGGGTTTTGTCTTAAAATTTGATGGAAAACTAATTTGAACCCCTGATTTCTTTGGGCCTATTCTTTGATGAAAAAGTTTGTGTAATCTTCACAGTCAGTATCTAAAAAAGGAAAATACCTATTCTCTATTAAAGTGTCTGCATTTATTATACCGTCCATCTTTAACATTTTGTCAAAGTGCAATTCATAAAAATACTTAGTGCCCGTAATTTCACTCATTTCCCAACGAATTTTTTTCCTTTCTATTTCATTTTGATTTTGAGTGAAAATTACTTTTCCATTTTCTAAAAATTCAATATAAAAGTTAGTATCTATACTGTCAGGATTTAAAATTGTGTAATAATAATCAATCTCACAAGATGCATTCTTTTTACTCGAGTAAGACCATTTCCATTTTCCTACAAAAGCCAATCCTTCAGCCTCAAATTTCTCTTTTCGACAAGAAGTAGCAAGAAATAAGATCAATAAAAAATAAATTAATTTAGATTGGGCACACATTTACTTTAAAGTTTAGAGAAATAATTTTTGTTGTTTTCGCAGCCTTCTTCAGAAGTAAAAGGAAATCTCAGCATTATCATTGTATCATTAATTATATGCCCTCCAATCAGCTTTTCCTCTTGTCCATCTAAAAAAGCTCTAAAATTAAAATCATTCTCAGAATTATAATTGAAATAATCGAACACCAAGATTTCTTCAGAAAGCATGATAGAATCTTTAATTAACACTACAGTTCCTTCTTCATAATAATTCACCTGATAACTTGATCCTATTGACAAAGGTGATAACTCTTCATATAAAGTCATCCCTTCACACCAACCATATTCATGTTCAGTTAAGTACCATTGCCATTGACCGATAAGAACAGATTTTTCACCATTCAAGGGTTCGGCTTGAATAGGCGTTGGATCTTTTTTGCAACTTAAAAGAAGTAAAAAGAAAATTACATTTATAAGAACATTTAATTTCACAAGCGAATTATTTTTTCAGTTAAAATAGTATTTTCGGATATTACGGTCAAATAATAAATCCCTCTTTCTATTGTATTAAAATTAACTTCAAACCTAGAATCTACCCCTTTTAATGAATTAATTACATTACCTTTCACGTCAGTAATGAACACTTCATAATTAGACTTTAAATTACCTAATTCTACCTGTAAATTATCTGAAACAGGATTTGGATAAGTTAAAATCGATAAATTTTCGCCATTTAATTCTTCCTCTTTTTTTGGAGAGTTAACATTCACGGTACTTGATGATTTAATTGTGGAATTTACTGGATAAGCTTCAAATAAAACCAGAGGCAAGTCTTGTGTCCCGGTTAGTATTAGTGGAAATTCTAACTCTAACGTTGAGGTGCCTCCGTCTATTGTGACATAACTTGTATCAATTGTTTCCCCAGTCAGGGCACTTATCCATACCACCTGATAATCTGACAAGTATTGACCCAAATAAGTATAGGCCATACTTGGAATTTTTATGTCGGAGATTAAATCGCTATAAGACAAATTTATTGGTGCCATATATTGAGGATTATTTTCTAATTCTAAAACATCAGTATTCGCACAAGGTAAAGTATCGGCAATTGTAAAATAATTAAACGTCCTATTCGAAATGATTCCAATAGCCTTGCTATTATGCTCCCCTCCTTCTGACACAGGTGTCTTCATGTAATAAACTTCAACCATTTTATCATCTGTAATTATAGGCTCCCCAACCCTCCAATTTTCTTCATCAAGTTTTACCCCCTCCATAAACTCTCTCATTATTCCAATATACTCCCAAACACCTTCTTCGTTCAAATGCTTATTCCAACTCATTGCCGAACCTGCGAGACCAATAAAGGGTGATAAATAAATCCCTTTAATAAAATCTAAATTCTTATCGCAGGCAGAAAGACCCGCCGAAAACCCATATTCCGAATGCATGAGAGGTTTATCAATATATCTATCATTTGCTAAACCTGTATCATCAAATGTTGAGACATGATATGAACCCGGATTACTATTTTTGTTATTTATTCTATCATAATTTTTCTCATTCCTTTCTATTGAATGCTGATAATAATTCCAAGTTGCAATGTCAACTGAATTGCTTTGGAAAATAGAATCTCCGTTGTCAAAATCTGGTTCACCCGTGCTACTCACAGCGGTGGGATGATCTGAATGACCCAAATCATTTTTAATGTAAGTTAACATTTCTGTTTGCCAAGGGACTAGTTTAGAATAAAATTCTATTGGAATTTCGAAACGGGGTTTATAAATATCAGTAGAATTAAGATCGGTAACGCATTTACCCCCGCTAATTGTAGAGTCACCAGTAAGTGGATCAACAGTATAAGTGTAAACATAATCCAAAACGGCAACTTCGCCTACATGTCCGGCTTCAGAAAGCAACTCCATTACTGCTATTTGCGGAGAATAACCCCACCTAGCAACCATATATCTCAACCTGTTTTTATAGTGCTTTTTTGCAAGTTCATCCGTTAAAAAATCTACAGGATTTGAGATACCCAACTCTTTTCTGTAACAATAACCACTATCTGTTTCAGAATAACAGAAAGATTGGTCGGATGCATCTTCTTTGCTTGACCAATCCCACTGTGTCATTGCAAATCCATTAGGGGCTTCAAACGCGTAATGCATTTGCATATCCCAATGTATTTTCAAATCTAAAGCTTTTGCTGTGTCTAAGATTCTATCAAATTCCCATGCATTTGATTGTCTGTTTGAGTAATTACCTAAATGCTCAAATTCTATTTCTGTTTGCCAGGGACTAACAATATATCTAAAATAATTACCGCCATTTTCACTTAATTGCGTCATCAAATTTTGAAAACTAACGTAATGTTCGGGAAGACAAGTCTGCTGTGACCACTCCCAAGTCAACCCTGCGTTGTTTGGCCCAGTTAAGTTTTGTCCCACAGGAAAAAAAGGCTCATCTTCAACTTTGAAATACCTCTTATTGTCCCCAACTCTCATAAACCCTTTACTATTTGAAGGTTCACAAACAAAATTGAAATATTCTGATTGAGTTTCAGAATATCCGGCAACTTTACTTACAATTCTGCATTTGTATAAACCTAAAACTCTAGGTGTATATCTGATTCTAAAATTATGTTCTGAACTCAATTCTGACCAATCCGTATTTCCTCGTTCAAACTCTTCATAATAAAAAGCATTCACTCTTTGAGGTCCTACCCAACTTCCATTAATCTCTACCCAAAATTCGGCATACAGATCAACCTCTTCAGGATTAAAAGGATTCAACGATCCATTTGGCGCATCTGTAAAGGGATTATGATTGACATAGTTTTCTATTTCATCATTAATGAAATCTTCAAACTGCACTCCCAATTCTAGTTTTTCATTTCTTGGTACAACTCCAATATCTAATGGCTCATACCATGCCACATCAAAGTTTGGCTGATCCAAATAGGCATGAAACTGATGATCATCATCCGGTAAAATATATGTGTTCTGATAGAATGAAATTCGTTCACCCGCTCTTAATGAATAATCCTTTGTTGGGTCAAAGTCTAAATCACCAACAGTTTCAATACAATCGATTGAATAAATGCCTCCCCCATCAGGAAATACGTTGGTTAATTCAGGTTGATTCAGTATATAACAAGGCATTTCTTGTGGTAAAAAAGGCTGTGCCAAAACCTTTTCTCCACACAAAAACAATAGAATAATTGTGAAAATAATTTTCATATTACTTTTGTTTTAAAAGTTTATTTTCAGCTTCAAGATTAGAAACTTTACTTTCTAAGACATTAACTTTTTTATCCATTTCAATTAGGTAAAGCGTAAGCTCTTCAATCTTCTCCATTTGAAGTTGTTGCATTTCTGAAACATTGATGCCATTTTCTATAATCTCTTTTTCTGACGGCATATTTGGTAGGTGACCTTTGGCAATTATGAATTCTTCTATTTCATTCAAAGGTTTTAACTCGTAATCTTCAGAAAAAACATAATCTGGCCATGTAAGAGCATCAACTCTAATCTCTCTTGAATGCAAGAGACCGTCATTATCAAGTTGCAATATTTCGTCTCCATTCTCGTCCTTTATTTCAAAAGCCTTTTGACCACCAGTGTTAATTGTTAGTGCAGCAGTATTTCCAGTATTAGAAATTACAACAGCACCATTGTTATCTATAGAGAACTTCACGCTTTGATCTACCGTTTGAATATTTTTACCCAATTTCATTAGGTATTGGGTGTTATTTACAGTGTACCCATTATACAATGCGTCCTGATCGCCGTCTTCACTTCCTGCTAAAAATTGTCTTGAATATGAGGTGCCTAAAACATGTAGCTTATGCATTGGATTTGAAACACCAATTCCAACAAAAACATCTTCACACAAGGTGTATAGCCTGTTTGCCCCAGCCATCCAATAAGGGTCAGCAGCATATTCCGGGATACACAATATATAATCTTCTTTATCAACGTTGTCAGTAATTACGTTAATTAGATCTTCAACTCCCATTGTTTTTAAGGCACCTGTTTGAGTTTTAAAAACCATTTGTAGCCCCGCCGCATTTAAATTATTCAAAGCAGGTATATTCGGCATTTTTACATCCCCTTCTAAGTTAGAAGTTCCGGTAACGTTCAGCTTATTCCCAATATTTGCATTATTGGTTATGTTGGCGTTGTTTTCAATATTAGCATTATTTAAGATTACTATATTATTGCCAACTTCAGCGTTTGCACTTAAAATTAGCTTATCATACATATATACTTTCTCAAGAAAAAAAGCTTTATCTTCAATTTTTAACTTCCCTTTAGTTCTTAAGTCTTTATCAACTACAAGTGAATCTTTTACTGTTAAAGAAGAATCAACTATCATGTTGCCATTAACATCAAGTCTTTCAGATGGCGAATTGGTGCCTATTCCTACGTTTCCATTTGTTGGAAACGTATTTTGTCCAAATGATATTTGTGAACTTAAAACAATTATTAGTACAGCTTTTAAATGATTGTAATTCATACGTTTAGATTATTAAATTATTCCAAACTAATTATAAAATACAACAATTCAAACTATCGGGATCATACAGACAATTTTTTAATCAAAATCAATTTAAAATCTAAACGTTTAAGAAGGATGATATTGCGGAAACTACGTTTTTTCTATTTACTCCCATACTTCAAAAAAAACTTGGCCTGATCTTCCTTGATAACCACGTCTGCCACAAGCGCCTTTGCCTCCTTTTCTGCCTCTGGTTCCGCAGCCTTTTCCTCCTGAGCCTCCTAGACCAGAACATCCGCCATTACCTCCGTTACCACCACTACCTCCATTACCACCTGAAGTATAAAAATACATGTGGTTTTTAAAGAATTCGGCATCTTTTGTAAAGTAAACGTAAATATCACCGCCATCTCCACCGTTGCCACCGTCTCCACCGCAACCTCCGGCTCCACCATCTCCGCCATTTCCTCCCCATCCTTCTTGTCTGCAGCTTCTATCGTCATCATCTGACCTATCTTTTAAACCGTTGCCGCCAGATCCACCAGACCCACCGTTGCCGCCTTTACCGCCAGATCCTCCATTGCCTCCCTGATTGTAAATTTTGATACTTCCATCTTTAGACACATATCTTGTCCAACATTTTCCGCCACGATAACAACCTTCAACTTTAACTAAATCTGTATTATCTCTGTGAAATTCAACCATTGAAACATAGACATCTAAGACATCTGCGTTGTGACCATTTCTACCGTGATAGCCATTGTGTCCTCTTGTACCGTTCTGTCCATCTTCACCATTTCCATGCGAATAATTACACCTACCGGCCCTACCCGCTCTTCCGCTTTGTCCTCTTCCTCCTGAACTTCCATTAGAAGCCGAATAATTCAATGAAAAATGACCATTAAAATGAATGGGGATAGAAACATCTAAAGCGATTTCAGGATTATCTATTAATTCAAATCCCAAGTGAATATAAGGATCATGCAAAGCATTGTAATTTGAACGCACTTGCATTCTTCGTTTGCCTACCCAGGTAGATCTTCCTGAACCTTTCACGGATATTTTGAAATCTCTAAAGCCTAATCTTGATCTTTTATTAGAGTATAATTTTCTACCATCTGACAAGACAAATTGCAAATATGAATTGAGTGAATTCCCGGCCAAAACGCCTTTTCCTTCATAAACGATATTGATGGATTGCAACAGTTCTAATTGTTTCTTTTTACGGATAGAATAACCACTAAATGAGAGCCCTAAGAATAGAGCAGCGAGTAAAATTTTTGACATGCGATCGTGTTTTTGGTATTGCCCAAAACTTATCAAACTCAATGCCAAAAATCTTTCTTAAACGTTTAGATTCTAATTAAAACGGTTTAGGAAATCACAATAGGGGATAAAAAGCGGCTTCAAAATGCTCTATTTTTTTCGTTTTCTCGTTCAAGATGATCACAATTAGGTCAAATTGTGTTTCTAAATCAATCTCATTTTCTTGGATGAAATGATTGGTTGCTTTGATGATTCCTTTTTGCTTGGATTTGGAAACTAACTCTCTAGGGTCTGTCAAGTATGAACTCTGCCTGGTTTTTACCTCAACCACTTTCAACAGGTTTTCATGCTCTGTAACAATGTCAATTTCAAGATGCTTGAACCTGAAATTACGATCTAAAATTTTATAGCCTTTCTCGATTAAATAATCTACAGCCATTTGCTCTCCAATTTTGCCTAATTCATTGTGATCTGCCATATCAACGAAAATAGTATTAATTTTGATATACAAAATGTAACTAAATCAACTGGTTTACTTATAACTAAGCGTGAGAAAGCAACAAATAATTTTAGTTTTAATAGGATTGATGATCAGCTCATTAGGCTTTTCACAAAACTACTCGTACAAGAAAAAATTCGGAACACAGAAAAACGCCATGTATTTTCAATGGGGTTATAATCGTGCCGGGTTTACCAGAAGTGACATCCGCTTTACGAGTCCTGACTATGATTTTACATTAATTAATGCGGCGGCAAAAGATCGTCCAGAAGGAGAATTCAAAACTTACGTAAACCCTGCAACTTTAACGGTTCCGCAATTTAACATCAGATTAGGTTGGTATTACAAGCACAGGTGGGATATTTCTATAGGAACAGACCACATGAAATATGTAATGCGTGATTATCAAGAGTTGTACATTAACGGCTACATCAACGGTACTACGAATTCAAGTTTGAACGGAGAATATACCAACGCTGACGGTTTGATTTTAATCAATGAGGGAGATTTGCATTATGAAAACACGAATGGATTAAATTATGCTTCTATTCAACTAAACAATACTGCTCCATTATTTAAATCTAACAATAGAAAATTTGCAATTCAGAGAAGATTAGGCGGTGGATTTGGTCCGGTAATTACACAAACCGACTTCAATTGGGATGGAGAAATTTATCATTCAACTCAGAAAATTGGCGGATACGGAATTGCGTTCAACGCTGGTTTACGCTTTGATTTTTTCAACCGCTTCTTTTTAGAAAACATGTTTAATGGTGGATTCATTCATTTACCAAAAAACGCAACAATTCAACGCGAAGAACATTATGCAAGCCAGAAGTTTCTTTTTGGTCAATGGCAGATTACAGGTGGACTTCTTTGGTACTTGAGAACCAAGAATGGTTGTGACACTTGTCCGGATTGGCACTAGTTTTTCGGGCTGTACGGGGTTTTTATTAGGAGTCTAGCACATATTTCATCACTCAATTTCTTTCGTTTTCGTGTTTCGTTCGCTCAGGCTGACGCTGAGCTGTTCGTTCGGCTTTGCCAATTGCTCCGCAATTTTTAAGCCTGTTCGTGCGTTCGCTATTTTTGTCCCAAAAATGCTCACTATTCGATTTTCGAAATTGTATGATTGTTGAAAACGCTTCAAAGACGTTTTCTAAAAAAAGAGATTTTCAAATTCTATCTGGTCGATAATGGTTAATCACATTACCTATAATTTTATAACTCGAACCCCTTGACCATATCAAACCAATTATCTTTCGACATCTAATTTTTTTCCATATTAACATTTTATAATTTGGGCTTTCAAAAAAACGCTTTTTTGCCCGAACTCTTACCACTGTTCTATCAATATACAACTGGATTTTTTCACTTTCTCCTAACTTTATTATTACCCCTCTATAGATTCCTGGAGGTTCTTGAATCAACTTCCAATTAGAATCAGGCAATAATATTTTCATTGCTTTTTTTAAGGATACTCCAACAAATGTGCTATCTGGTAGCTCTTTATTTTTTAGCTTAATGTTGTCAGTCGTAAAGCCAGTTAAGCTAAAAACTATACAAATCATTATTGAAACTATGCTGTATTTCATTACCGTAAAACAATTAAGAAGGGATGTAAGTTACATTAGTAGTATTTCTATTTTAAAGGCTAGCATGTAAATCATTTTTTAAATACTCACTATTCGATTTTTCTTTTGTATTCATAGTTAACTCGTTTCCATAAACATATACGAATAGTGAAGAACTTGGCAAAGCCGAGGACTGAACGCACGAAAAAGCTTGAGTTTTGATTTATCAAAACTTCAAGCTGCACGAACAGCTCGGCGAAAGCCCGAGCGAACGAATCCCGTTGACGAAAGAAGAAATTCTTAGCTTTGCGTATAAATTAATTCTAGAAGACCACAATTACCCGAAAATGAACCTAATCGACACCCATACCCATTTATTCTCTGAGCAATTTGACGAAGACAGAAATACAATTGTACAATCTGCTATAGCGGCTGGAGTTACAAAAATGTTGTTGCCTAATATTGATTTAGCTTCTATTGAAAGTATGCATCAAATGGAACAAGATTTTCCGGAGCATTGTTTTGCTATGATGGGAATGCATCCTTGTTCTGTAACTGACAATTGGTCTGAAGATAAAAAAGTAATTAAAGAGCATTTATTCTCGCGCAACTACGTGGCTGTTGGAGAAATAGGCATGGATTTGTATTGGGATAAAACTACTTTAGGAGTCCAGCAGGAAGCCTTTGCAGACCAAATAGAATGGGCAAAAGAATTAGGGTTACCCATTGTGATTCATGTGCGAGATGCCTTTGATGAAGCTTTTGAAATTGTAGACGCCTTAAATGATGATCAACTTACGGGTGTGTTTCACTGCTTTACAGGAACCTTAGCGCAGGCTAAACATATCTTAAATTACGGCGGTTTCAAATTGGGGATGGGTGGTGTATTGACCTTTAAAAATTCTGGTTTAGATAAGGTAGTAAACGATCTTGATCTACAAGACTTGATATTAGAAACGGATTCGCCGTATTTAGCACCTCATCCAAACCGAGGAAAAAGAAATGAAAGCAGTTATATTACCTACGTAGCTTCAAAATTAGCTGAAGTAAAGGGGGTATCAATTGAAGAAGTTGCCGCCATTACTTCAGCTAATGCTACTGAATTGTTTAAGTTAAATTAGTCTTTCACAAAACGATTGGTTTTGCAACCAGCATCTGTTTTAACTTCTAGTAAATACACCCCGGTGGTTAGGCTTGAAACGTCAATTTGTTTTTGAATTGGATTTAAGTCCATTAACTTTTTACCAGACAAATCGTAAATCGTGATTTGACGCAAATTGCTTCCTGCGCCTACCAATTCAATATTTAAGACATTATTTGTAGGATTTGGAAATAAATTAAACTCAACCAGCTGATCATATTCCCAGACCGACAAGCTTGTTGGAGGGGTATTCACTACAACATATCCGCTATCTCCAACTCCCCAAACCACTGAATCTGCATAAGATGTCATGTTATAAATAGGCTGACCCACGGTTTCCTGATTCCAACCTGACCAACTAGCCCCTGGATCAGGATTTTCGAATATTCTAAAGCCTGAAGTTGAAATCATAGTGCAAGGAGCATAAAGAATACCATTTGATCCTAAATGCGTATCATGAAAGTTCATGGTTAATACCGGAAATGGGGTATAAGTATCTATAAACCAATTTAACCCCCAATCAGTCGTTTTTAGTACACCATTGCTACCTCCTGGATAAGAAATACCGGCAAAAGCAATAGAATCAGCTGTTATTTCAATTGAATTTAATGTAGCGTTTTGCCCAACATTAATAGGTATACTATCCCAATTGTTTCCACCATCTGTAGTTCTGAAGATTCTACCTCCTGAACTTGCTGCTAAACCGTAATTGCTATTTAAAAAGTCGATATCAACTATGGCTTCGCCTCCACCAAGACCATTATCATTCATTGTTGCTTGATTCGTTGAAGATCCGTCATACAAATCGATTAATTCGCCTTCAAAACACCCAGAACCTCCAATGAATCCTTCATTTTCTGAAAAGAAAAACAAGGCTTCTTGGTAGCATAAATTACCCGATACCGTTATGGCTGTCCAATTCAATCCACCATCTACCGTTTTATAAGTGCCGCCGTATGGGCCAACCACCATAAAACCTATCTCTTCAGAGAAGAATTGAAGGTCAACTATATCTTCACCACCGGGAAACACATTTAATCCAGCATGATTTACCGGATTCCAAGTTTTTCCGCCATCAATACTTTTCAAAAGCAAGGTGTCGTTACCACCAATGTATCCGACATTTGCAGATGGAAAATCAATGACATTTAATTTGTTATCTACCCCTGTGGCAACTTCATACCAAGTAGTTTGAGAAAAACTAACAGTTGTTGCAACTGCTATTAATAAAGTGAGTATCGTTTTCATAATTTCGTTTTTCTTCAAAGTTAGTTCCAAAGCATCCGCTAAGAAATGTACAATTCCGACTTAGGCATGTATTTTTTGGAATTCGGAAGGTGAATGACCTGTTTGATTTTTAAAGAATTTACTGAAATGAGAAGGATCGTCAAAGTTTAACTCATAGCCCACCTCTTTTGCTGAAAGACCTGTATTCAAAAGTCGTTTAGACTCTAGGATAATTTGATTATAAATAATTACACTCGCTGATACCCCAGTTTTTGCAGATACAATTTCATTGAGTTGTTTATCTGAAATGGCCAGAGCAGCTGCGTATTCTTTGACCTTTTTGATTGTTTTAAAGTTACTTTTAAGCATTCGCCTAAACTCTTGATAAATGAGCTGATTTTTCGTTGGTTCGGCTTTCCCTTTTTCAATTGATCGCATGCATTGAATGCAAATCAAATTCAAATTTGCCAGCACAAAATCATGCTTCATGGCATTATCTGATGAATAATCTTCCCAAATGGTTTTTGCCATGGAAACTATCTGTTTGCCTACCTCATCAGAAAAGGAATAAGTTGGCTTCATTTCATCTATACTGTAACAAATATGGTCGAATAAAAAATCTGTGATAAGCGAATTCGCTTCAAAAACAGAAGTTTCAAAAAGGATGACGAATCCATTCGTATCTAAGTCACGCTTCATTTTATGCACTTGACCAGGCGCTACGATTTGAACCGAATTAGAATCAATTTCAAAATCAGTAAAATCAATTTCGTGGTAGCCCGCGCCTTTTTCAAAGATGAACAATTCAAAATAATTATGCCGGTGATGCTCGCTAGCATCATAATGATTTAAAGCCCCAAGCTTGTTGACTTTAATCCCTATAGAATCGGCACTTACAAAATCATGAATTGGAATCATTTCATAGCATTACACTGAAGCCAAGAACCTTTCTAAACTTTCTACATCATACATAGGTGCAGAGCAGTAAGAAGAGGTACACATAAATAATGTTCCAGCAGGCAAGCCGCCATACATCATTTGTTGTTCTTCAGTCATTTCTCTTATCTGAAGATACTCAAATATGATGTATTGGCTTGGATGCAAGAGTAATTTCTTATAAAAATCTTTACCTAATTTACTGTTTGTTCCATCAGTCAATAAAACTGCATGAAAGGGTTCTGTGTTTAATTGTTCATCAGCCATTTGTAAAACAGGCAATCTACCCATGATTTCTTGCTGAGCGGCTTTGTCTGTTTTCTCGTAGATTTCTTTAGAAATATCCGCTATTTTTTTGTCTCCAGTTACGTGATATAAGAAGTTATAAGTTATTGCTGCGCTCAAATTATCATGGTCTACAATAGTAGGTAAAACACTTTTGTCTCCAACTGCAGATAACATTCCGTTTTCCGATTTAAATTGTTGGTACATTTCTAAACTCAAACTTTGCGCTGAAGCCAGATAGCTTTGGTTACCTTTAAGCTGCGCATGCATTATCAATAGTTCCACTAGTCGTCTGTTATCTTCAAAAGAAAAGATGTTTTTAACCCCTAGTTCACGCATAAATAAACCAGAACTTGTTCGATATTTCATTAAAATTTCATCCAACATTTGTTCAGACATTTCAAGATATTTTTCATCATCTGAGGCCGCCCATAAATAGAGTAACGATCGCGCCATTTGGCAGTTTTCTTTAAGGTAAATATGCTCATCTACCGAAGGTACACCTTGTTCTAACCTTTCTTTTTCTGAAAGTTGGTAGTATTCTTCAGAATGCACTCCTGAAATTAAATCGGCATTTTGACTATTATAAAACAGAGGCGATTCGTTTCCGAAGAATCGTACACAATAAGCAACAATTCCTTCCGCTTTTTCAAGGGCTATTTTGTCTCCAGTGTTCGCAGCATAAAGGGCATAAGCCTCAATATATTCTGCTTGAATTTTAAGTAATTTTTCAAAGTGTTGATTGGTCCACGATTTTTTAGCAGAGTATTGATAAACTCCACTCCAAGCTGGGTCCACCAAATTATAAGATGCCTTAATCGTTTTGTCCGTCCAAGCTTTCATTTTTGGATTTTCATATGTTTTGATCCCTTGCAATATTCCGGGAACTTGAATGAATTTGTTGTTCCAAGGGTATCCTCCTTTTTTATGGTCGATTCTAGCCTCAAATTGATCTGCCAGTAATTGGGCCGAAGCTGAAAATTCTTTTTTCGTTTCTCGCTCAGCTTCTCCAAGCGGGGTAGGATTATCTAGTACAGCTTGCAAGTTTTTTAAGAACCCTTTTCTGTGTTGATACCCTTTTAAGCGCATTAAATCTTCTCCCTTTTCATTTTGGACAATTATCGCTGGCCATCCCCATGGTTTGTATGCAGCATATAAATCAGAACGTGAATCTTGGTCTTCTCTACTTAAGACGAAATTTTTCTTTAGGAAATTCTGGACTTTCACATTTGCATAGGTGCTATCATCCATTACATGACACCAATGACACCAATTAGCTCCAACTTCAAGTAAGACCAATTTTTGTTCGTTTTCAGCTTTTTCAAAAACTTCAGGAGTGTAAGACATCCAATCTAATTCTTGGTCCGTGTACCCTACGGGGATAATATTAGTTTGAGCATTTTCTTCTTGAGTATTTTCGTTTGAGCTTTCTGTACAGCTTAATATTACTGTTAAAAAAGTAAGAGAATATGTTAGGTGCGTTAGCTTCATAATGGGTGTTTGGTAAATGTACGTGGTAGATTGGGTTTTGGATTTTCTATCCTTCACTAAGTTTCGGATGGGGACCGTTGTTGGTTGTTGGTTGTTGGTTGTTGGTTGTTGGTTGTTGGTTGTTGGTTGTTGGTTGTTGGTTGTTGGTTGTTGGTTGTTGGTTGTTGGTTGTTGGTTGTTGGTTGTTGGTTGTTGGTTGTTGGTTGTTGGT
>JBDVJO010000006.1:0-159127 GCA_039939375.1 Crocinitomicaceae bacterium
CATAGATAATTCATGCGAACCACCTGAGGCATTTGTTAATTTACTTATAGTTACGTCATAACTATATCCGAATTTGAATGAACCTGCATCCAATCCTATAGTTAAAATAAAGGCATCTCTAGCTCTCCACCATGCTCCTGCAGTGAAGACTCCATATTTTACATATGTACCAACGTTCAATTGCATGAATCCATCTTGGTAAGTGTAAATAATGTTAGGCGAAATTGAAGTTTGATTTCTGTATTGAGATTTTGCACCAAAAACAATGTTTGCTCCCATGTGACCTGTAAATCTCATTGGCATTCTTGAATCACCAATAATCAACGTTTCTTGTGGCTTATTCAAGTGATTAGCCGCAAATCCGAAATAAAAGTTTTCAGAATATCCAACAATACCAGCTGACACGTCAAAGAATCCCCTGGTTCCCCATCCGTTATCAAGTAAATTACCTCTTGGTAAATCTCCAGTTTGATAAATAAAACCTCTTCTTGGATCAATTTGATCTCCAAAGGTCAATTTGCTCCAGTTCAAAAACTTCTGATTCCAAGTTGCTTTTGCACCGAATAAGAATGAAAATTCTCTGGTAGCTTGCAAGTGATAAGAATAAGCTAAGTTGATTGTAGACCAGTTTATGGTATTTTGACCAGCCATATCATTCGTTACCTGAACTGCAATTCCACCTTGAAGTACATTAACAAATTGATCATATGAAACACTGTTCGTTACAAAGGCTCCAGATAATGAAGGCCATTGGTTTCTATGATTTAGATTCACCCTAGGACATCCATGAGAACCTGCCATAGCTGGATTCAGATAGATTGGATTCGCATAGAACTGGGTAAATTCTGGGTCTTGTCCAAAAGAAGATAAGCTTACTAACGTTGTTAGAACAGCTATCAAACTTGTATTTCTAAGATGTCTTTTCATTCAAATTAATCTTGCTCGAAAGGATTTAACGCTTTAACCGTTCAAAAGGTTACAAATGTCAATTTCTTTTCAAAGATTTGCAATAATAATTAATTTAGTTCGTTTTTGAAAGTATTTTTAGACTTCTCTTTTAAGGCAATATGAATATCCCCAAAATAATAGCTTTTACCACACTCTTTTTTCTAGGTGTAAAATCAAATGCTCAAACATTTAGTTTCTCTGTTAATACTGAGTGGAATGAGTCCGAGAATCTATGTGTTCCATGTAATTTTGACGAGTCCATTAATAAGGTCTATAATGCGGTAAGTAAAAAGATGCCTTTGCGAGGAGAATACACGCATGAGTATAGGTTGACGAATATTCAATATACGGATATTGAATTACCTTCTTATTATGATAAAAAAAGTCTACCTACAACGCCTAATTTAAAAGTAGATTTTGGACAAGCTAGAATTGACAATTTTGTCCGTATTTATTATTACCCTATTGTGTTGATAAATGGTCAAGTAAAGCTAGTAGAGAACATTGAAATTGAAACTTCTTCAGAAAAAATCATTAAGTCACAGGATAGAGGTGCTACTTTTGCAGCAAACTCTGTATTAGCAAGCGGCAGTTGGTATAAAATAGGCGTATCTCAAACTGGGGTGCATAAATTAGATCAACAATTTTTCAGTGACTTAGGAATTAGTACATCTGGTTTATCAACAAATTCAATAAATATATATGGAAACCATACGCCTAAATTGCCGCTTTCAAATAATGCTTATCACCCAGATGATTTATTAAAGAATGCGATATATATTCAAGGAGATAGCGATAATTCTTTTGACGCTAATGATTATGTGCTTTTCTACGCTACCGGACCAGATTTAATTGGGTACAACACTACTGATATTGATTCAAGAAAAAATAATATCGATTCACTGAATTACTATTACATACACATTGATGGAACAGATGCACCTAAAAGGATCGGAAACATAAATGATTCACCTTTACCATCAACGCATAATTTAACAAGCTTTAATGAGGTGGTGTACCATGAAAACAATGATATCAATCTAATTAAATCAGGAACTGTTTGGCTAGGAGAATTTTTTGATATCGAATTAACAAAATCTATATCAATGTCTCTTCCAGATATAGATATCAATGAAGATGTGAGGCTGAAAACTGCTTACGCTTCGTATATGAAAAGTGGATCGGCTAGCTTGGAAGTGATTGTGAACGGAATTGTTCGGGATGATATTGCTTCTACGAATACCACTGGTTCTTATACTGAGGCGAAAAAATTTACTTCGCAGGTAGATTTTCCAGTAACTGGGTCTACTTTGAATTTTACTATTAACTGGAATCGAACGAGTCCTGCTACAACTGCATGGTTGGATTATTTAATGGTGAATTATAAACGAAAGTTAACCTTGGCATCTAGTCAATTAGTGATCAAAGATTTGACTTCAATTGGCGTTGGAAATGTGGCGCAATATTCGGTAAGTTCAGCGAATTCTAATTCGTTTTTTTGGGAGGTAACAGATCCTGCGAATGCAGCTAATGTGAATGGAGTTTTATCTGGTTCAACGTATACTTTTAAACAGAACGCTGATTCGTTAAGAACATTTGTAGCTTTTAATGCCAACCAAGCTCATGAAAATGCGATAGGTATCGGTAGTATAGAGAATCAAAATCTACATGCCAGCCCTCAAACCGACTATTTAATAATTACACATGCTACTTTGCAACCGCAAGCTGAAAGATTGGCCAATTTGCATAGAGCAAAAGGCTTAGATGTTCAAGTAGTTGAAATACAAAAGGTGTACAATGAGTTTAGTGGGGGAGTAGCAGATCCTGTAGCTGTAAGATGGATGGCAAAGATGTTTTATGATAGAGCAGCCGGCGATCCTAATTTGATGCCTAAGTATTTGTGTTTGTTTGGTGATGGAACTTACGATCCTCTGAATAGATTAGAAAACAATAACTACCTGATTCCAACATTTAATAATGATGACAATGACAATGATATAGATTATGTAGATTCATATACCTCAGATGACTTTTTCGGAATCTTAGATGACTCCGAATCTATGGCTTCTTCTGATATGATGGATATTGCTGTAGGAAGGATTCCAGTTACGTTGATAGATGAAGCTTCAGGAGTGATAGATAAAGTTGAACATTATATGAATTTTGGGTCGTTTTTATATGGTGAAGCAGCTGGTATTCAGTGTGATGAAAGCGGCTACTCTACCTCTTTTGGAGATTGGCGAAATAAATTAGTTTTAATGGCGGATGATGAAAACAATGGTCAATTTGTGTACGATTGTGAAGTGATGAGTGATACTACTGAGAATCTATATCCTGAAATGAACATTGTCAAAATTTATTTAGATGCTTATCAACAAGTTGTTACTTCAGGTGGTCAAAGGTATCCTGACGTGGAAGAGGCGATAAATCAGAATATGAATAATGGTGCTTTGGTGTTCAACTATGTTGGGCACGGAGGAGAAACTGGCTTGACTTTAGAAAGAGCATTGACTTATGCAATGATTGAAAATTGGAATAATGTCAATAATATGACTGTTTTTATTTCAGCAACTTGTGAGTTTAGTAGGTTTGATGATCCTTCAAGAGTATCTGCAGGTGAGAGAACTTTAACGGTTCCTTTTGGTGGTGCAGTAGGGTTGTTAACTACCACTAGATTGGTCTATATTTCTTTGAATAGTGAATTGGTTAGAAACTTATACACAGTCTTATTTGCTGAGGAAAATGGAGAGGCACTGGCCTTAGGAGAGATTATTAGAAGGACAAAAAACTTAACGTCTTCTACTGAAAACAAAAGAAATTTCACCTTGATAGGCGATCCAGCTCTTAAGTTGGGTAAACCAAAACCATTAATCGTAACAGACAGCATTAATAGTGTTGCCGTTACAATGGGAACGGATACGCTAAAAGCCTTGTCGAAAATTACTGTTTCTGGTCATGTTGGTGACGCAGGAGGAGCAATTTTAAGTACGTATAACGGAATTGTGTATCCTACAGTTTACGATAAATGGAAGGTGAAAAATACTTTGGGTCAAGATCCTGCTTCTCCAGTACGTCCATTTGATGTTCAAAATAATATCATTTATAAAGGAAAGTCAACGGTGACAAACGGTAGATTTGAATTCTCATTTGTCGTTCCAAAAGATATTGATTACGCATTCGGAAAAGGTAAAATATCCTATTATTCAAATGATGCAGTTTCTAATTCTTATGGTTATGACACGACAATTGTTGTAGGAGGAGTAGACCCTAACGGAATAGTGGATGAAGTTGGTCCTGTTGTAGATCTATATATGAATGATCCAAACTTCGTTAATGGTGGAATCACTGATGAATCCCCATTATTTTTAGCTGAAATTTCAGATGAGAACGGGATTAATACTACAGGTAATGGAATCGGTCATGACATTACAATTATATTAGATGGTAACACTGCTGATCCGATTATTTTGAATAATTTTTACGAAGCAGATTTAGATACTTACCAGTCAGGTAAGGTGTCTTACAAGTTTTCTGATTTAGAAGTTGGCCCACATTCTTTAGTGTTTAAGGTATGGGATGTAAACAACAATTCATCAGAAACAACGCTTGAATTTACAGTAGTTGAAGATGAAGAGCTGGGGATTTCACATCTTTTGAATTACCCAAACCCTTTCACCACAAACACTGATTTCTATTTTGAGCACAATCAAGTATGTAATTCATTGGACGTGAAGATTGAGATATTTACAGTGTCAGGTAAATTGGTGAAATCTATAATAGAGAATGTAAATACTTCAGCATTTAGATCTGAAGGAATTAATTGGGACGGTAGAGATGATTATGGTGATAAATTAGGTAGAGGCGTTTATGTCTATAGACTTTCAATAGAAACTCCTTCAGGCAAAAAAGCAGAAAAACTAGAAAAATTAGTGATTTTATAAAGTTCATACAATATACTTTTATTGAATACGTATATTTGTTGAACCGAACGGTAGATAATGAAGAAGATAACAACAATATTGGTGAGCGGATTAGTAGCATTTACTGGTTTTTCACAGGCTGTAACAAATCAGAATGATAAAGCTCAGCAAATTCAACTGAATACCATTACAACTGCAATGCCTTTCATGATTATTACTCCAGATTCAAGATCAGGAGCAATGGGTGATGTTGGTGCGGCACTTTCGCCTGATGCAAATTCAATTCATTGGAATACTTCAAAATTGGTTTTCTCAAAAGAGAAAGCAGAGTTTTCTGCTTCTTATTCTCCATGGTTAAGACAACTTGTTAATGATATCCACTTGTCGTATATCGCTGGATATGGAAAAATTGGTAAGAAACATGTTGTCGGCGGTTCATTAAGATATTTCTCGCTGGGAAACATCACATTTACAGATGTTAATGGAAATGTAATTCGACCTTTTAATCCAAATGAATTTGAGTTCACTGGTGCATATGCTTTCAAATTAAGTGAGAGAAGTGCAATCGGAATGAATGGTAAATTCAGTTATTCAAATCTAACTGGAGGAACCAATGTCGGAAATGTGGGGTCTAAACCTGGTGTTGCCGGTTCTGTCGATTTATCTTACTCTTGGTTTAATGATGACGTTAATTTAGGTTCAAAAGATGCGATTTGGTCTATGGCAGCAACTATTTCTAATATCGGAAACAAAGTGTCTTATACCGTTGAAGCTGATAGGGATTTCTTACCTACAAATTTAAGAATGGGAACAGCCTTAAATATTGAAATGGATGATTATAATTCAATTACAGCTGCAGTAGATTTCAATAAATTATTAGTTCCTACAACACCAGTTTATGATGGAAGTGGAAACATAATTTCAGGAAGAGACCCTGAAGTAGGTGTGGTTACAGGAATGTTACAGTCATTTTATGACGCTCCAGGAAATGTGACAGTTGACCCTTCTGGTGTTGCCTCTGTGCAAAAGAATAGCAGATTCGTTGAAGAGTTGCGTGAGATCAATTTTGGTCTTGGGGCTGAGTACTGGTACTCAAACATCTTAGCAGTAAGAACCGGATTCTTTCACGAGCATGCTTCAAAAGGAAATAGAAAGTACTTGACTTTTGGTGCAGGGATTTATTTTGGTGTATTTGGCTTAGATGTATCTTACTTGGCATCTGTTACTCAGAATAATCCACTTGCAAATACAGTTAGATTCTCGCTTAAATTTAAGTTTGCAAACGAGAAACAAGGCGCTACTCCTAAAAATGACTAACAAAAGTCAACCATTTAGAATTGGTTTTGGGGTTGATATTCATCAACTTGTTGAAAATAGAAAATTAATTATTGGAGGTGTACATGTTCCGTCTAGTTTTGGAGCATTAGGACATTCTGATGCAGATGTCTTAATACATGCTATATGTGATGCAATGCTTGGAGCTTTAGCGCTTAGAGATATAGGTCATCACTTTCCTGATACAGCTCCAGAATTCAAAAATATCGACAGTAAAATTCTTCTTGAAAAATCTTATCAATTGATTTTAGATAAAGGGTATGTCTTGGGAAATATTGATAGCACAGTTTTGTTAGAATCACCAAAACTTGCCTCTCATATTGAAGAAATGCAAAAAGTATTGGCTGAAGTGTTAGATGCTGAACTTGATCAAATTTCTATTAAAGCAACACGTGGTGAAAAAATGGGATACATTGGTGAAGGGAAAGGAATTCAAGCCTATGCTACTGTTCTTCTATTAAAAAATGCCTAGAATTTATTATTCGAAGATTCTATTACAATTCCAATTGTTACCTTAGTTGGGTGAATTGTTTAGCCAAAATTTCATTTATACTCGTATCGCTTTTAGTTGGATTGTTTTCCAATACAAATGTGTATGCTCAGGCTTATAATTTTCAAGAATTATCCATTCAGCAAGGTCTACCGCAGTCACAAGCTTATACCATTATTTTTGATTCTACTCAACATGCCTGGATTGGAACTCAAGGGGGTGGGTTATGTCGATTTGATGGAAATGATTTCGAATATTTTACTAAAAGTGATTCATTAATTTCTAATCGGGTATACTGTTTAGCGCAAATTGACAATAAAATTTGGGTGGGTCAAAAAGGTGGTGTCTCGATTTTAAATTTAAAAGGCCGATTTCTGAATAATTATAGATTACCTGCAGAAGTTTCAGTAGTGCAAGATATCATCAGTTTTAAGGGCAAAAACCTAATTGCAACTGATAGGGGGGTATATGAGGTGTCTAAAGGAAAACTAGTCAGATCTTCAGAGAATCCCACATTAGAATTCGCAAATATTTATAAGTTTTTTGTTTCGGAGGTGGGGGAACTTTGGTTTTGCACTGCAGAAGGTTTGTTAAGCTTTAAAGATCCATTAAAAAAATTAAATAAGGCTCGCGGTTTATCAGCGAACCAAATTAATTGTGCAGTTACTTTTGGAGAATACTGGTTAATCGGAACCTACGGCAAAGGGATAGATATTTACAGTCCGATTGAAGGGGTGTTAAAAGCAAATCCCTTTGTTGATTTAAATGAATGCATCATACTCAGTCTTTTCGTATCGGCTTCAGATGAATTGTGGATTGGGACATTAAACCAAGGGGTTTATGTGTATTCAAGAAAAGATGGGACTTTTAGAAATTATCAATCCTCAAACGGGCTTGCAAATAATCATGTCAAAGTCATTACAGCAGATTATTGGGATAACGTCTGGATTGGAACCTCAGGCGGAGGAGTGTCCATATTTCAAAATAGCCCTTTTGTAGCATATTCATCTAATTCAGGATTGAACGGGGATTATGTCTACGCAGTTAAAAACACTTCAAAAAACCAGCTTTGGGTGGCGACAGAAGGTAAAGGAGTTTTAAGATTGAACGATACTTCAATTGTCACTTTTGATGAAGAGTTCGGGTTTTATTCTGAGAAAGTGAAAGCGATTTTTGAGGATAACAGAGGTGATATTTGGTTTGGGACAGAAGGTAAAGGATTAGGAGTTTATTCTCAATATGATGGAAAAGACACGATTTATACGTTTGGACCAGCAGATGGCTTAAGTTCTTTATGGATTAAGTGTTTTGCTCAGTCTGGCGGAAGAAGTGGAAAAATGTATATAGGAACTTCTGGGGCTGGTATTTTCGAGTTTAAAGGAGGTAGAGATTTTCCATTAAATGCATCTTTTGCAAGATTAAAATCAACCGGTGATCAAATTCCTGAGAGAATTAATTCAATGGATTTCATTCAAAATGAGTTGTGGTTCACCGGTGATGGAAATCAATATGGATACTATTTCAATAACAAGGTTGTCGCCTTTACAGAGACAAATAGTTCGTTTAGAAATTGTGCAGGAACTAAGAATATTCGTTGGCTCGGTAGCACAGACAACGGAGTGTTAAGAATTGAAGTTGAAAATGATTCTATCATTGATAAAAGATGGATAACTACAAAAGAGGGAATAAGCTCAAACAATATTTACCAATTAACGCTAAAGGAAAATGAACTTTGGGTGGGAACAGAAAAAGGATTGGATAAAATAAATCTTGATTCAGCATTGAATATTGAACTTATTGAGCATTACGGTTATGAAGAAGGGTTTGAAGGTGTGGAGACAAATATTAATGCGGTGTGTCAAGATGTAAACAATAATTTATGGTTTGGTACGGTTGACGGATTGTATTTATATCAGGGTGGAGAAGTTAATTATAGTCAACAAAAAGCACCAGTCTTGCAGTTAACAGATCTTAGTCTGTTCTACGAATCGATAGATAGCACGGAATACGCCAATTGTTTTAAGGATGGCAAAATGGTGAAAGACCTCTTGCTGCCTTATACAGAAAATCACATTGGCTTTTCATTTAAGGCAATTCATTACACCTATTCAAAGAATATCAGATATCGCTGGAGGTTGGAAGGTGCTGATCCGGATTGGACACCTCCTTCAACAATTACTACCGCCACATATAGCAATTTGATTCCAGGTGATTATTTGTTCAAAGTCAAGGCTTCAATAGATGATGATTGGAGCATGGAACCAATCGAAATTCATTTTTCAATTGATCGACCTTATTATGACAAAAGCTGGTTTAAAATTATGTATTACAGTTTGGCAGTATTAGTCCTATTGATTGTTGTATTGATAATTGTGTTTAGAATAAAACGTAAAAACAAAGTGCTCCGTGAGAAGTTTGAAATGGAAAAAAATCTCATTGAGTTAGAGCAAAAAGCGTTGAGACTTCAAATGAACCCACATTTTATTTTTAATGTGCTCACTTCAATACACAACTTAATTATATTGAATGATCCAGATAAAGCTAGATATGCCTTATCTAAGTTTTCAAAACTGATGCGTTTAGTGTTGGAGAATTCAAGAGAAAAATTCATTTCGGTTGATGATGAGATAGAGACTTTAGAAAACTACGTCCAATTAGAAAAGCTGACTTCAGGCCTCGATATGGAGTTAGAAATTGAGATGGATGAAAACTTTGACCCTGCTGAAGAAATTTTGCCACCTCTAATGATTCAGCCTTTTGTAGAAAATGCCATAATTCATGGATTAAAGGAGATCGATTATCAAGGTAAAATTAAAGTGGGATTTAAATTATTAAGCGAGCATCTTTTAGAGTGTTACGTTGAGGATAATGGTAGAGGAAGAGCAAAGGCTGCGGAGATTAATGCGCAAAAAGAGAATTATCATAAATCTACTGCCTTACAAGTAACTCAAGAGCGATTGGCCAATTTAAATAAAGATGCCAACTTCATTCCATTTGAAATTGTAGATTTAAAAAACGATCAAGGCAAACCTGCTGGAACAAAAGTAACCATGCGAATCGTGATTTAATTAAAGTCACACCCTTAGAAAAACGAACCACGAAAAACGAAACACGAGTTTCCAGTCTCCAGTTTCAATCCCTTAGTCATCTCGCAACGAACAACAAAACACCTCCACCTCGGCTACGCTCGGTCAGCGGTTAAACAAACAATGAAAAACGAGTTTCCAGTCTCCAGTTTCAATCCCCAAGTCATCTCGCAACGAAAAACGAACCACGAAAAACGAAACTCCAGTCTCCAGTTTCTACCCCCAAGTCATCTCGCAACGAAATACGAACAACGAACAACCCCATCCGAAACACACTAAAAAATGGAGCCACGTCTAATCCAACACCTCTAACTTAGCAAACTTCAAAAGCAGCTGCTTGTTACCAACTTTAGGAAAAAACACGGTTGCCTTAGAAGCCGGACTTCCTTCAAGACCTATCACTTTCCCTTTTCCAAACTTTTCATGTCGAACATTATATCCAACCTTTAAATCTAACTGGCTAGCCGTTGTTCCTGAAGATTTTTTTGGGACTGCCGCAGACACTTTCGTTAGTTTTCGTTCTTTGTCAGAAAACAATTTCTTGCCCGGAACTCCAACTTTACGCTCCAAGTTTACTTGGTTCATAGATCTGCCAGCTCCTCTTGAAGGATTCGCAACTTCTAAAAAATCGGGATCAATTTCTTCAATAAAACGGCTGGGCTCAGAGGTGATTAAATTGCCCCAACGATATCTGCTCGTAGCATAAGAAAGTGTCGCAACTTTTTCGGCACGCGTTAAAGCAACATAAAACAGTCTTCTTTCTTCTTCTAATTCTGTTCTTGAATTCAAGGCCATTTGAGAAGGGAATAGGTTTTCTTCTAAACCAACTATGTGAACATACGGAAACTCCAATCCTTTTGAAGCATGAATGGTCATCAGGGTAATCTTGTCTTTGTCTTCGTCTTTTTCTTCATCAGCATCCGTCAACAAAGCTACGTCAACCATAAAGTCACTTAAGTAAGCAGTTTCTCCTTCAGCGGTTGATTCAGTGAATTCTTTAATACCAGCTAATAACGCTTGAATATTCTCATATCTCGAAACTCCCTCAGGAGATTTGTCGTCATACAATTCTTTTAATATCCCTGAGCTTTTCGCAATAGTTTGAGCTAATTCATATCCATCAACTTTTTCTAGTTCAACGATATAACTTTTAATTGCCGTTACAAAAGCAGACATTTTGTTCATTGTGGCTGAGGGAATACTAGCCGGATATTTCGTTGGGTTAGAAATCACATCCCACAAACTAACATCATAATGATTAGCTGCAACAATCACTTTTTCAAAACTAGTTTTACCAATTCCTCTTTTCGGATAATTTATTACTCTTTTCAAAGCTTCTTCATCTTGCGGGTTTGCAGTAAGCCTGAAATAAGCCAGTAAGTCTTTGATTTCTTTACGTTGGTAAAACGAAAGTCCCCCATATATTTTATAAGGAAGATTCATTTTTCTTAAGGCTTCTTCAAATGATCTTGACTGGGCGTTAGTTCGGTATAAGATGGCAAAATCAGAATGAGCAGCTTGCTCATTCATTTTGCGCTCATAAATCATGTTGGTAACAACTTTTCCTTCTTCGTTATCCGTTAATGTTCTTATGACTTTGATTTTGTTTCCAGGGTCATTAGATGTCCAAACTGTTTTCTGAATTTGATCTTTGTTTTTGGCTATAATACTATTTGCCGCGTTGACTATAGTTTGGGTAGATCGGTAATTCTGTTCTAGTTTGAAGGTAACACAATCCTTATAGTCATTTCTGAAATTCAGAATGTTTTCAATGTTAGCTCCTCTAAATGAGTATATACTTTGAGCATCATCTCCAACAACACAAATATTATGAAATACATCCGCTAACTTTTTTACAATTAAGTATTGACTATAATTTGTATCCTGATACTCATCTACTAATATGTATCTAAATCTGTGCTGATAAAAATGAAGAACGTCTGGATGATCTCGCATTAAGACATTGGTCTTATATAATAAGTCATCAAAATCCATTGCGCCGGCTTTAAAGCACCTTTTTTCGTAGGCCTTGTAGATTTCAAAAAGTCTTGGCTTTCCGCTCATTCGATCTTCTGCTACTATATCCGTGTTCGCTTCGTAGCCTGCGGCAGATATTAAATTGTTCTTCGCTGAAGATATTCTTCCATGTACCAGACTTGGTTTGTAGGTTTTGTCATCCAGCTTTAGCTCTTTGATAATAGTCTTCAATAAACTCCTTGAATCTTGTGAATCATAAATTGTGAAATTTGAAGGATAGCCTATTTTCTCTGCATGATGTCTCAAAATTCGTGAGAACACGGAGTGAAAAGTTCCCATTGAAATGTTTTTGGCTTCAGATCCACCAATTATCTCCGAAATCCTGCTCTTCATTTCTTTGGCCGCCTTATTAGTAAAGGTTAAGGCAAGAATATTAAATGGATCAACTCCTCTTTCAATTAAATAGGCAATTCTAAAAGTTAGTACTCTAGTTTTACCAGAACCGGCACCGGCAATTACCATTGATGGGCCTTCTGTGTGTTTAACTGCTTCTAATTGCGGAGGATTGAGTGTTTCCAAATAATTCATAACACAAAATTAATTATAAAGTCAGCACATTCGAACATTGTTGATAAATCTTTCCTTTTAGTTTCTGCTTCGGATACCACTGCTACGAATAACGAAAAACACCCCCTTCGTTCCTCTCGGCTCCGCTCGATTAACTCACTTAACGAAGCACGAACAACGAACAACGAAACACGAACAACGAACAACGAAACACGAACAACGAGTCTCCAGTTTCCAGTTTCAACTCCCCGGATACCACCACCACGAAAAACGAAAAACCAAACACCACCACAAAAAAACGAAACACAAAACACGAACAACACACCCCCCCTTCGTTCCTCTCGGCTCCGCTCGATTAACTCATTTAATGAACCACGAACCACGAACCACGAACCACGAACAACGAAACACGAAAACGCCCCCTCGTCACTCTCGGCTTCGCTCGATTAACTCAGGTATCGAAAAACGAACAACAAGTCTCCAGTCTCCAGTTTCAACTCCCCTGATACCACCACCGCGAAAAACAAACACGAACAACCAACAACCAACTACGAAACACTAAACACGAACCACGAACCACGAAACACGAAACACGAAACACGAACAACAAAACACAACAATCACCTCCCCAAAAAATAAATCCCGAATTAATCGTAACAAAATGCTAATTCATCTAGTAAAATTGTCTTTCAACAGAGAAATGTGAAAAATCTTCAGAAATTTCTAACCAAATGTTGTTTAATAAAAAAAACTTAATACCTTTGCACTCCGAATTTTAGCGAATTTGGGTGAAAATTATTGGGAAACATTAGAAAAATATAGTATTTAGAATATGCCAACTATTCAACAATTAGTAAGAAAAGGGCGAACTGCTCAAGTGAAGACTTCAAAGTCTGCTGCACTTGATTCGTGCCCGCAGAGAAGAGGGGTTTGCGTGAGAGTATACACGACTACGCCTAAGAAACCTAATTCAGCAATGAGAAAAGTTGCTAGGGTTAGATTAACTAACGGTAAAGAGGTGAATGCTTATATCGGTGGTGAAGGACACAACTTACAAGAACACTCTATTGTGTTAGTAAGAGGTGGTAGAGTAAAAGATTTACCAGGTGTGAGATATCACATTGTGAGAGGTGCTCTTGATACTGCTGGTGTTGAAGGTAGATTACAAAGAAGATCTAAATACGGTGCTAAAAGACCAAAGAAATAATTAGGAATAATGAGAAGAAGACAAGCAAAGAAGCATACAATCTTGCCTGATCCTAAGTACAAAGATGTACTGGTAACAAAGTTTGTAAACAACATGATGATGCACGGAAAGAAAAGTGTGTCGTTTAAAATTTTCTATGACGCAATGGAAATCGTTCAATCAAAAGTTGAAGAAGAGTCTCCAGTTGACGTATGGAAAAAAGCATTAACTAATGTTACTCCTGGTGTAGAAGTAAGAAGTAGAAGAGTTGGTGGAGCTACTTTCCAAATTCCTACGCCTGTTAGAGATAGCAGAAAACAATCATTAGCAATGAGCTGGTTGATTTCTTTTTCAAGAAAGAGAAATGAAAAAACTATGGCTCAAAAATTGGCTGGTGAGATTTTAGCAGCAGCTAAAGAAGAAGGTGCAGCTTACAAGAAAAAAGAAGATATGCACAGAATGGCGGAAGCTAACAAAGCATTTTCACATTTTAGATTCTAGATCATGGCAAAGAAAAGAGATTTAGCAAAAACAAGAAATATTGGGATTATGGCCCACGTTGATGCCGGTAAAACGACAACAACTGAGCGTATCCTTTACTATACAGGAGTAAGTCACAAAATTGGTGAGGTACATGATGGTGCCGCAACAATGGACTGGATGGAGCAAGAGCAAGAAAGAGGTATTACAATTACTTCAGCTGCTACAACTTGTTTCTGGAAATATCCAACTGTTCAAGGGAAGCCAGTTCCTGAAACTCAAGATTATAGAATTAACATTATTGACACGCCAGGTCACGTTGACTTTACTGTAGAGGTAGAGCGTTCTTTACGTGTTTTGGATGGAGCTGTTGCATTAATTTGTGCTGCTTCTGGTGTTGAGCCTCAATCTGAGACTGTATGGAGACAAGCTGATAAATACGGTGTTCCAAGAATTTGTTTTGTAAACAAAATGGACCGTGCAGGAGCTGACTTCATGAGATGTGTAAAAGAAATTAGAGAGAGATTAGGTGGTAATCCATTACCATTGCAACTTCCTATCGGAGCGGAAGATGATTTCAAAGGAGTAGTTGATTTGATCACTATGAAAGGAATTATCTGGAAAGAAGAGAACATGGGGTCAACTTGGGATGAAATTGAGATTCCTGCTGACATGGTTGAAGAAGCTCAAGAGTGGAGAGATAAATTAATTGAAGCAGTAGCTGAGTCAGATGAAGCGTTAATGGAGAAATTCTTCGAAGATTCTGAATCAATTACGAGAGAAGAAATGTTTGCTGCTATTCGTAAAGCTACTATCGAAATGACGGTTCAACCGATCATGTGTGGTTCTGCTTTTAAGAATAAAGGTGTACAAACAATGTTGGATGCAGTAATGGCATTCTTACCTTCTCCTTACGATAAAGGAGCGGTAACTGGAATGAATCCTGATTCTGAAGAAGAAACTTCTAGAGAGCCAGATCCAGAAGCACCAATTGCTGCTTTAGCATTTAAAATTGCAACCGACCCATTCGTAGGAAGACTTTGTTTCTTCAGAATGTATTCAGGTAAATTAGATGCTGGTTCTTACATCTATAACACAAGAACTAACAAGAAAGAGAGAATTTCAAGAATCTTCCAAATGCACTCTAACAAACAAAATGCTATCGATTTTATCGAAGCTGGTGATATAGGTGCAGGTGTTGGATTTAAAGATATTAGAACTGGAGATACCTTATGTGATGAAAAAGCACCTATCGTACTTGAGTCTATGGATTTCCCAGATCCAGTAATCGGTATCGCAATTGAGCCTAAAACTCAAGCTGATGTTGATAAATTAGGTATGGGATTGAATAAGTTGGCTGAAGAGGATCCAACGTTCCAAATCACTACAAACCCTGATTCTGGTCAAACAGTAATCTCAGGAATGGGTGAGCTTCACTTAGAAGTTTTGATCGACAGATTAAAAAGAGAATTCAAAGTTGAAGTAAACGAAGGTGCTCCTCAAGTTGCTTACAAAGAGAAGATCAACGCTACAGTTACTCATAGAGAAACGTATAAAAAACAATCTGGTGGTCGTGGTAAATTCGCAGATATTTCTGTAGTTATCAAGCCGCAAGAGGATGAAGAGAAAACAGGATTAGAATTCATCAACAACATTAAAGGTGGTAACATTCCAAGAGAATTTATCCCTTCTGTTGAAAAAGGATTCAAAGAATCAATGAAAAACGGTGTATTAGCTGGATTCCCTATTGACTCTTTAGTTGTTGAATTAAATGATGGTTCTTACCATGATGTCGATTCAGATTCTCTATCATTTGAGGTGTGTGCGAAAATGGCTTACAGAAATGGATTGAAAAATGCATCTCCTGAGTTATTAGAGCCAATCATGTCTGTTGAAGTTGTTACTCCTGAAGAAAACATGGGTGATATCGTAGCAGACTTAAACAAGAGAAGAGGTCAAATGGCTGGAATGGATGATAGATTAGGTGCGAAAGTGATTAAAGCTGACGTTCCATTATCTGAAATGTTTGGATATGTAACAACATTAAGAACATTATCATCAGGAAGAGCTACATCAACAATGGAATTCTCGCACTATGCGACTACTCCAAGAAATATTGCTGATGACGTGATTAAGAAAACAAAAGGACAAGTAGAAGCATAATTATAAGATCGAAAAGTAATGAGTCAAAAGATCAGAATAAAATTAAAATCATACGATCACAACTTAGTTGATAAATCAGCTGAGAAGATTGTAAAAGCTGTGAAGGCGACAGGTGCTGTAGTTAGTGGACCAATTCCACTTCCAACTCACAAGAGAATTTATACAGTATTGAAGTCTCCTCACGTAAACAAAAAAGCTAGAGAGCAATTCCAATTGTGTGCTTACAAAAGATTGATAGACATTTATAGTTCATCATCTAAAACTGTAGATGCATTGATGAAGTTGGAATTACCTAGTGGAGTTAACGTAGAAATCAAAGTTTAATTAAGTAATTAAACGATTTAATAAATAAAGTATGCCAGGAATAATTGGAAAGAAAATCGGAATGACTAGCGTCTACAGTGCCGAGGGCAAGGCAACGCCATGCACAGTGATAGCAGCTGGTCCTTGTGTTGTAACACAAGTGAAAACCGAAGAAAAAGATGGTTACGAAGCTGTTCAGCTTGGTTTTGGAGACAAAAGAGAGAAGAACACACCTGCAGCCATGCAAGGACATTTCAAAAAAGCAAAAACTACTCCTAAAAGGAAATTAGTAGAGTTTGCTGGAATGAATGACCTTAACTTAGGTGATGTTGTCAATGTAGAATTATTTGAAGAAGGTGAATACGTGAATGTTACCGGTACTTCTAAAGGAAAAGGTTTCCAAGGGGTAGTTAAACGTCACGGATTTGGTGGTGTTGGTCAAGCGACTCACGGTCAGCACAATAGAATGAGAGCGCCAGGTTCAATTGGTGCAGCTTCTTACCCTGCGAGAGTATTCAAAGGAATGAGAATGGCTGGTCAAACTGGAAACGCTAGAACAGTTCAAGAAAATCTTCAAGTAGTGAAAGTATTAACCGATAAGAACGTAATCTTAGTAAAAGGATCTATTCCTGGTGCTAAAGGTTCTTTCGTAATCATTGAGAAGTAAGATGGATATTAAAGTTGTAGATACCAAAGGAAAAGAGACTTCTAAAAAAGTTACATTGGCAGATTCTATTTACGGAATCGAACCTAATGATCACGCAATTTACTTAGACGTAAAACAGTATTTAGCTGCTAACAGACAAGGAACGCATAAATCGAAAGAAAGAGCTGAGATTGTAGGATCAACTAGAAAAATCAAAAAACAAAAAGGAACTGGTACAGCAAGAGCTGGATCTATTAAGTCTCCTGTTTTTAGAGGTGGTGGTCGTGTTTTTGGTCCAAGACCAAGAAATTATGACTTCAAATTGAACACAAAGTTGAAGCGTTTAGCAAGAAAATCTGCTTTATCTATCAAAGCGAAAGATGGTAACATTATCGTGATGTCGGATATCCAGTTTGCTGATGCCAAAACAAAAGAGTTCATGAACGTTATGTCGAGCAACAATCTAGCTTATGAAAAAGTGTTGATTGTACTTCCAGAAGATAACAAGAATGTTTACTTGTCTTCTAGAAATGTTCAAGGGGCAAATGTAGTAACAGCAGATAGCTTAAATACTTACGAAATCGTTAACGCGAACAAAGTAGTCATAGTTGAAGGTGCTGTTGAGAAAATTGAAAACACTTTAAATTAATTTGAGTGATGAACAGCATTATTAAAAAACCGATTCTTACAGAGAAAGCTACAATTGATAGCGAATTGAATAACAGATTCGCCTTTGTAGTTGATAAGAACGCTAACAAAATCGAAATCAAGAAAGCCGTAGAGAAAATGTACGGAGTTTCTATCGATAGCGTTAGAACTATGAGATACGGCGGTGGAATACCGAAGAAGAAATATACTGCAAAAGGGATTGCTGAGCAAACCAATTCAGTATGGAAAAAAGCGATTGTAACAGTAGCCGAAGGTGAAACAATCGATTTATACGAGAACGTTTAAGATATTGAGAAATGGGAGTTAGAAAATTAAAGCCAACTACACCAGGTCAAAGACATAAGATCGTCAGCGATTTTAGTGATATCACTAAATCTACGCCAGAGAAATCTTTGTTAACTACTAAGAAAAGATCAGGTGGTAGAAATAGCCAAGGTAGAATGACTATGCGTCACTTAGGTGGTGGGCACAAGAAAAAATATAGAATTGTTGATTTTAAAAGAGACAAATTCGGTATCCCTGCAACTGTAAAGGGGATTGAGTATGATCCAAACAGAACTGCTCGTATCGCTTTACTTTATTATGCAGATGGTGAAAAAAGATATATTATCGCACCTGAAGGATTAGAAGTTGGAACTGTAGTAAATTCTGGTAAAGGGGTTCAACCTGAAGTAGGAAACACTTTGTTCTTAGCAGATATTCCATTAGGTACTATCATTCACAACATTGAGTTAAAACCAGGAAGAGGAGCGTCAATCGCAAGAGGTGCTGGATGTTATGCTCAGTTAAATGCAAAAGAAGGAAAATTCGCTATCGTGAAAATGCCTTCTGGTGAAACAAGAATGATTTTGTTAACATGTTTAGCAACTATCGGTTCGGTTTCAAATTCAGAGCACATGTTGACAAGATCTGGAAAAGCAGGTAGATCAAGATGGAAAGGTAGAAGACCTAGAGTAAGAGGTGTAGTAATGAATCCAGTCGATCACCCAATGGGTGGTGGTGAAGGTAAATCTTCAGGAGGACACCCTAGATCTAGAAACGGACAACCGGCTAAAGGATTTAAGACAAGATCAAAGAAGAAATATTCTTCTAAGTATATTATTGAAAAGCGTAAAAAATAAATAGGACATGAGTAGATCATTAAAAAAACCTCCTTTTGTTCATTACAAGTTAATGAAGAGAGTTGACGAAGCAGCAGATGCACAAAAGAAATCTGTAATTAAGACTTGGTCAAGAAGCTCGACTATCACTCCTGAGTTTGTAGGATTGACAATCGCGGTTCACAATGGTAACAAATTCATTCCTGTTTATGTGACGGAGAATATGGTTGGACACAAGTTAGGTGAATTTGCACCAACTAGAACCTTTAGAGGTCACGCCGACAAAAAAGGAAAGAAATAATAGTCTAACATAAGAAACATGGGAGCTAGAAAAAGAATAAAAGCAGAGCAATTAAAAGAGGCAAAGAGCAAAGTAGCTATCGCTAAATTGAACGATTGTCCAATCTCTGCAAGAAAGATGAGATTAGTAGCTGATATCGTAAGAGGTGTTGAAGTGAATAAAGCTTTAAATATCCTTTCACATAATTCAAAAGATGCCGCAGGTAGACTTGAAAAATTATTGAGATCAGCCATTGCTAACTGGGAGCAAAAAAATGAGGATAAAAACTTAGAAGACGAAACTTTAATCGTTTCTGAAATCAAAGTTGATCACGCTGGAATGTTGAAGAGAATTCAACCGGCACCTCAAGGACGTGCACACAGAATTAGAAAAAGATCAAACCATACTACTATCATAGTTGATAGCGTAAAAAATTAATAACTGATGGGACAAAAAACAAATCCAATAGGAAATAGATTAGGATTCATCCAAGGATGGGAGTCTAATTGGTTCGGTGGAAATAACTACGCAGATAAAATCGTAGAAGATGATAAAATCAGAAACTACTTAATGGTGAGACTCCAAAAAGCTAGTATCTCTAAAATTATCATTGAACGTACCATCAAGTTAGTTACAGTTACTATCAATACTGCAAGACCCGGTGTAATTATCGGAAAAGGTGGTAAAGAAGTAGATAAGTTGAAAGAAGAGCTTAAGAAAGTTACTGGAAAAGAAGTTCAAATTAACATCTTCGAAATCAAAAGACCTGAGTTGGATGCTAAACTCGTGGCTGATTCTGTTGCAAGACAAATCGAAGGTAGAATTTCATTCAGAAGAGCTATCAAAATGGCAATCGCTTCAACTATGAGAATGGGAGCAGAGGGGATTAAAATCAAAATTTCTGGAAGATTAAACGGAGCTGAGATGGCAAGAACTGAAATGTACAAAGAAGGAAGAACTCCTTTGCATACATTCAGAGCTGATATCGATTACGCACTTTCTGAAGCACATACCACTTATGGTAGAATCGGAATCAAAGTGTGGATTTGTAAAGGTGAAGTTTATGGAAAAAGAGATCTTTCTCCAAACGTTGGCCTTCAACAAAAGAAAGGTGGAGCGCAAGGTAAAAGATCACCTAAGTTCCAGAATAGAAGAAAATAATTAGTTAAAGCAGTACAATCATGTTACAGCCGAAAAGAACAAAATTTAGAAAAGCCCAGAAGGGAAGAAACAGAGGATTAGCTCACAGAGGTAGTCAAATCGCTTTCGGATCATTTGGTCTTAAAACATTAGAGCCGGGATGGATTACATCTCGTCAAATAGAAGCTTCACGTATCGCCGTTACCAGATACATGAAAAGAGAAGGAAAAGTATGGATTCGTATTTTTCCGGACAAACCAGTGACCGCTAAGCCTGCAGAGGTAAGGATGGGTAAAGGTAAAGGTGCACCAAGCCATTGGGTAGCCGTTGTCAGACCTGGTAGAATTTTATTTGAAGCAGAAGGGGTGCCTTTAGAAACTGCAAGAGAAGCAATGAGACTTGCAGCGCAAAAGCTTCCGCTAAAATGTAAATTCATAGTACGTAAAGATTACGTTGAGAAATAATTTTAAGAGATGAAATCAGCAGAAATAAAAGAATTGTCAGTAGCGGATTTGAAAGAAAAAATCGAAGAACTTCAAGAACAACACGCAAAGTTGAACTTGGCACACTCGGTGACACAACTTGAAAACCCTGTACAGTTAAGAGCTAATCGAAAAGTTATTGCTCGTTTAAAAACAGAATTAAGAGGTAGAGAATTAGCAGAAGCTAAAGCGTAAGCTGGCTCTGATATTCAAAACCACAATTAAAGAAAACTTTCTGTAATGGAGAACAAGAGAAATTTAAGAAAAGAACGTATTGGGTTAGTAACTAGCGATAAGATGGAAAAATCTATCGTAGTTGCGGTTGAGCGTAAAGTGAAACACGAGAAATACGGTAAGTTCGTGAAGAAAACGACTAAATTCGTTGCTCATGATGAAAACAACGATTGCAATATTGGCGATACTGTTAAAATCATGGAAACTAGAAAATTGTCGAAGAACAAGAACTGGAGATTAGTAGAAATTGTTGAAAGAGCTAAATAAGAAGACCAATGATTCAACAGGAAAGTAGATTAGCAGTAGCAGACAACAGTGGAGCCAAAGAAGTTCTTTGTATTCGTGTATTAGGCGGAACTAAAAGAAGATATGCTTCTATAGGTGACAAGATTGTCGTGACTATTAAAAACGCTATGCCACAAGGTAATGTCAAAAAAGGACAGGTTTGTAAGGCAGTAGTTGTTAGAACGAAAAAAGAAATTAGAAGACCAGACGGATCATATATCAGATTTGATGATAACGCGGTTGTATTGTTAAACGAAGCTGGAGAAATGAGAGGTACCCGTATTTTCGGACCTGTTGCTAGAGAGTTGAGAGACAAACAATACATGAAAGTTGTTTCATTAGCTCCTGAGGTGCTTTAAAAATTTTAAGAAATGCAAAAGAAACTACACGTAAAAGTTGGTGACACTGTAAAAGTGATTAGCGGTACTTCTAAAGGTAGCGAAGGAAAAGTTCTTCGTATCGATAGAAGCAAAGACCGTGTAATCGTAGAAGGTGTAAACGTTGTTAAAAAACACGTTAAACCAAGTGCGGCTAATCCTCAAGGAGGAATTGAAGAAGCTGAAGCTGGAATCCATATTTCTAACGTAATGTTAGTAGTTGGCGGAGTTGCTTCTAAAGTTGGTCGTAAAAAAGACGAGAACGGAAAATTAGTTAGATTTTTAAAAAAGAATGGGGAGGTAGTTAAGTAATGAGCTATACACCAAGACTAAAAGAACAGTACGCATCTCAAATTGCAAAAAGCTTGCAAGATAAGTTTGGTTTTAAATCAAACATGAGAGTGCCGAAATTAGAGAAGATCATCTTAAGCCAAGGTTTAGGAGAAGCAGTTGCTGATAAAAAAGTAATTGATTCTGCTATGAAAGATATGGCTTTGATTGCTGGTCAACAACCAGTAACAACTTACTCTAAAAAAGATATCTCAAATTTCAAATTGAGAAAAGGAATGCCAGTTGGAGTTATGGTAACTCTAAGAGGTGACAAAATGTATGATTTCCTTGACAGATTTATAAACGTTGCTCTTCCTAGAACTAGAGATTTTAGAGGGGTAAACGCGAAAGGATTTGACGGATCAGGAAACTTCAACATGGGGATCACTGAGCATATCATTTTCCCAGAAATTGATATCGATAAAGTAAACAAAATCTTAGGAATGGACATTACGTTCGTAACTTCTACTGATTCAGATGAAGAAGCAAGAGCGTTATTGGATGAATTCAAATTCCCATTCACAAAAAACTAAAGAGATGGCTAAAGAATCAATGAAAGCGAAAGAGCGTAAAAGAATTGCACTTGCCGCGAAATATTCAGAAAAAAGAGCTGAGTTAAGAAAGAAAGCTGCGAACGGTGATTGGGATGCTATGATGGCCCTTCAAAAGCTTCCGAAAAACTCAATGGGAATCCGTGTTCACAACAGATGTGGATTAACTGGAAGACCAAGAGGTTATATGAGACAATTTGGAATTTCTCGTGTAACTTTCAGAGAGATGGCGTTAGCTGGGAAAATCCCAGGTGTAACAAAAGCTAGCTGGTAAAACAAAAATTAAATTAATAGAAACTAAAACTGTGTTACTTCAGTAATACGGTTTCAAGTCTTAAACTAAACGTAAATGAATACAGATCCAATAGCAGATTTTTTGACTAGGGTAAGAAACGCTCAGATGGCTCGCCATAAAGTTGTTGAAATTCCAGGTTCAAAAATCAAGAAAGAGATTACTAAAATCTTAGATGACAAAGGATACATTCTTTCTCATAAATTTGAGGAAGATGACAAGCAAGGAATCATCAAAATTGCCTTGAAGTACAATAAAAATGTTCCTGCGATTAAAAAAATCGAAAGAATTAGTAAACCAGGATTAAGAAAGTATTGCGGAGCTGGTGAGCTTCCACGTGTGTTAAACGGATTGGGTATTGCAATCATCTCAACTTCTAAAGGTGTGATCACTGATAAAGAAGCGAGAAACGAAAACATAGGTGGAGAAATCATCTGTCACGTATATTAAATTTTAGAAGAAAGTTATGTCTAGAATAGGAAATAACCCGGTCACTGTAGTAGATGGTGTTGAGATCAAAATCGACAAAGATATCATTACAGTAAAAGGACCAAAAGGTGAATTGACTCAAGAATATGATTCTTCAGCAGTTGTAATTAAGCAAGAAGACGGTGAGATGACATTCTCAAGAACTTCAGAGCATAAAGATCACAGAGCAAAACATGGTTTATACCGTGCGCTTGTGTACAACATGATTGAAGGTGTAACAAAAGGATGGGTTAAAAAATTAGAATTTCATGGTGTTGGTTACAGAGCAACTGCTCAAGGTCAAAAACTTGAAATGGTAATTGGATACTCTCACGCAGTTGTAATTGAACTTCCAACGGAAATTAAATTAACTGCTGAAACTGAAAAAGGTAAAGCTCCAGTTGTTACTCTTGAGTCTCATGACAAACAATTAGTAGGTCAGGTAGCTGCGAAAATTAGATCGCTAAGAAAACCAGAGCCTTATAAAGGTAAAGGTATCAGATACCAAGACGAGTACATTAGAAGAAAAGCTGGTAAAGCAGCCGCTAAATAATTGAGATATGGCGTCAAAGAAAGTAGTAAAAAGAGCGAAAATTAAAAGAAGAATCCGTAAAAATGTTTTCGGAACTTCAACGCAACCAAGATTGAGTGTTTTCAGATCTAATAAAGAGATCTATGCGCAAATTATTGATGATGAAGAAGGTAAAACGTTAGCGTCTAGCTCTTCATTCAAAAATAAAGCAGCCGAAGGTAAACCTAAGGCAGAAGCAGCAGCAATCGTAGGAAAAGAATTAGCTGAGAAAGCGGCGAAAGCAGGTGTTGAAAAAGTTGTTTTTGACAGAAACGGTTATCAGTATCACGGAAGAGTTAAGTCATTAGCTGACGGAGCTCGTGAAGGTGGATTAAAATTTTAAGAAAGATCATGAAAGCAAAACAAATTAGATCTACAGACATTGAGTTAAAAGACAAGTTAGTTGCCTTAAACCGTGTTACTAAAGTAACAAAAGGTGGACGTAATTTTACTTTCTCTGCAATCGTAGTAGTTGGAAACGAAGACGGAATCGTTGGACACGGACTTGGTAAAGCGAAAGAAGTAGTTGAAGCTATCTCTAAAGGTGTTGATGATGCTAAAAAGAACTTGATTAAAGTTCCTGTTATCAACGGATCTGTTCCTCATTTACAAAAAGGTAAATATTCTGGAGCTAGAGTTTTATTGAAGCCTGCTTCTCATGGTACCGGTGTTATCGCTGGTGGAGCTATGCGTGCGGTTTTAGAAAGCGCTGGAATTACTGATATCCTTGCTAAATCTCAAGGTTCTTCAAACCCACACAACGTGGTAAAAGCAACATTCAATGCTTTAGAACAAATGAGAGATGCAGTTGCAGTAGCAAGAGAAAGAGGTGTTTCTTTGGATAAAGTTTTTAACGGTTAATATTTAGAAAAAATGGCAAAAGTTAAAATCAAACAAACAAGAAGTGCAATCAATCGTCCTAAAGATCAAAAAAGAACTTTAGTAGCACTTGGATTCAAAAAATTGAACCAAGTAATTGAGAAAGAAGGAACTCCTCAAGTAATGGGGATGATTAAAAAAGTTTCTCACTTAGTCGAGATTGTTGATTAATAATTGATTCGTTTTAGAATCATTGAAATATTAAAGAAATGAGCTTAAATAATATTAAACCAGCTGAAGGAGCTACCAAATCAACAAAAAGAATTGGTAGAGGACAAGGTTCTGGATCTGCAGGCACTGCAGGTAGAGGACACAAAGGTGCTAAATCACGTTCTGGTTACTCAAAGAAAGTTGGATTCGAAGGTGGACAAATGCCGTTGCAAAGACGTGTACCTAAATTCGGATTTAAAAACATCAATAGAGTTGAGTACAAAGGGATCAATTTAGATGCTTTACAAAAATTAGCTGAAGAGAAGAAAATTACTGAAATCACGCCAGCAGTTCTTAACGAGAACGGTTTGGTTGCTAAAAAAGATTTAGTAAAGATTTTAGGTAGAGGTGAGCTAAAAGCAAAATTGAAAGTTACAGTACATGGATACTCTGCAACAGCAAAAGCGGCTATTGAAGCAGCTGGAGGTACAGCAGAGGTTTGTTAATACAGAACAATCACCTGAATGAAAAAGTTTATAAGTACAATAAAGAATATCTGGACAGTTGAAGAACTGCGTAACCGAATTCTATTAACATTAGGATTAATCTTAATTTATAGAATTGGTTCGTTTATCGTTCTTCCTGGTGTAGACCAAACAAATCTAGCTTCTGGTGCAAGCACTGGAGGATTAGTAGGTTTACTTGACTTATTTGCCGGTGGAGCCTTTTCTAAAGCTTCTATCATGGCATTGGGAATCATGCCTTACATTTCTGCATCAATTATTATGCAGTTGTTAGGAATGGCAGTACCTGTTGTTCAGAAAATGCAAAAAGAGGGTGAGAGTGGTAGAAGAAAGATTAATGGATATACTAGAATCTTAACTATTATTATCTGTGCATTCCAAGCACCTTCGTATTTGACTATGTATGTAATCAATGCGAACGGAGCAATTGACCCTTCAATGATGTGGTGGACAACTTCAATCATGTTATTGATTGCTGGTACAATGTTCGCAATGTGGTTGGGTGAGAGAATTACAGATAAAGGTGTTGGAAACGGAATTTCATTATTGATTACTGTAGGTATCTTAGCACGTTTCCCTGGAGCTGTCTTTGGAGAGTTCTTAGAAAGAAACAACGGTGCAGGTGGTATCTTCATGTTCTTGGTTGAGTTATTAGTGTTCTTCGCAATTATCATTGTAACAGTATTAATTGTTCAAGGTGTTAGAAGAATTCCTATTAATTATGCGAAAAGAGTGGTTGGTGGCGCAAATGTCGCTGAACAAGATCAACGTTCTTATATTCCATTAAAAGTGAATGCCTCTGGTGTAATGCCAATCATCTTTGCTCAAGCAATTATGACGGTTCCTACCATGATTAATTCACAACATCCTGTATTGGTTGCGTTGGCAGACTTTAGAGGATTCTGGTATAACTTCGTGTTTGCATTGATGATTATCATCTTCACGTATTTTTATACTGCAATTACAATTAATCCAAAACAAATCGCTGATGATTTGAAAAGAAATGGTGGATTCGTTCCTGGTATTAAGCCTGGTTCTGAAACAGCTGATTTTATCGATACAATTTTATCGAGAATCACTTTCCCTGGATCTTTTATGTTAGCAGCTATTGCAATCATTCCAGCTTTCGCTATGTTATTCGGAATTGGAGAAGGATTTGCAATGTTCATGGGTGGAACTTCAATGTTAATTATGGTAGGTGTTGTATTGGATACTTTACAGCAAATCGAAACTTACTTATTGAACAGACACTATGATGGATTAATGGAAGGTGGAAAAATAAGAGGTAGAAGAGGAGAAAACGAATTTTCAGGAATGTAATTATGGCTAAACAACCATCTATAGAACAAGACGGAACAATCGTAGAAGCATTAGGAAATGCAATGTTCCGAGTTGAATTAGAAAATGGGCATATCATTACTGCTCACATTTCAGGTAAAATGAGAATGCACTACATTAAAATTTTACCAGGTGATAAAGTGAAGTTAGAGATGTCTCCTTATGATTTAACAAAAGGAAGAATCACTTATAGATACAAGTAAAGAATTAAATGGTTAGCTTTGCAAGCCAAATAAATTAAAAAGATGAAAGTAAGAGCATCAGTTAAGAAGAGATCTGCAGATTGCAAGATCGTGAAGAGAAAAGGGAGAGTTTACGTGATAAACAAAAAGAACCCTAAGTTTAAACAAAGACAAGGATAAAATAGATCCAAGATGATAGAACCAAGTATCAAGAAGTAATTCTTGAATCTTGTCTCTCGAATCTTGTCTCTAAACAATATAGAATTATGGCTAGAATTGCTGGAATAGATTTACCAAAGAATAAAAGAGGAGTTATTGGTTTAACTTACATCTATGGTATCGGTAGAAGTACTGCATCTCAAATCTTAACAGATTGTGGTGTTGACGAAAACATTAAAGTTCAAGATTGGGATGACGATCAACTAGGAAAAGTAAGAGCAATGATCTCTGAAATGAAAGTTGAAGGTGCATTAAGATCTGAAGTTCAATTGAACATCAAACGTTTAATGGATATCGGTTGTTATAGAGGAATTAGACATAGAGCTGGTCTTCCATTAAGAGGACAGAGAACTAAAAACAACTCTAGAACAAGAAAAGGTAGAAGAAAAACAGTTGCTAACAAAAAGAAGGCTACTAAATAATTGATCAGACTGTAAGTCTGGAAGAATTCTGAAATCTGGAGAAAACTGAGGCTCTCGAAGTCACGACTCCATGACAATTCAGATGAATTTCAACAAAGACAACAAGGTCAAAAGCTAAATACAATGGCAAAAACAGGAAAAGCAAAAAAGAAAAACGTAAAGATTGATGCAGTTGGTGAAGCACACATTCAAGCTTCTTTTAACAACATCATCATCTCTTTAACGAATAAGTCAGGACAAGTAATTTCTTGGTCTTCGGCTGGAAAAATGGGATTCAGAGGTTCTAAGAAAAACACTCCTTATGCTGCGCAAGTTGCTGCTGAAGAGTGCACGAAAGAAGCGCACGAATTAGGTTTAAGAAAAGTAAAAGTTTACGTTAAAGGACCTGGTTCTGGAAGAGAGTCTGCTATCAGATCTATCCACAACAATGGAGTTGAAGTAACTGAAATCATTGATGTTACTCCACAACCGCACAACGGTTGTCGTCCTCCTAAAAGAAGAAGAGTATAATACAACGATTATAAAAAATTGCAAGGAGATTATAGGCTACAAACAGTCTATAATCTTTTGCATTTAAATTAAGTAATAATAAGACCATTGACAAAAGGTGAAATTCCTATAGTCACAGATCTAACAAAAACAAACAGAAATGGCAAGATACACAGGACCAAAGTCCAAAATTGCAAGAAGATTTAGAGATCCAATTTTTGGAGAAGATAAATCATTAGAAAGAAAAAATTATCCTCCAGGACAACATGGTCCTAACAAAAGAAGAGGTAAACAATCAGAATATGCTGTCCAGTTAATGGAGAAGCAAAAAGCAAAATATACTTACGGTATTCTTGAAAAACAATTCTCGAACCTTTTCAAAAAGGCTTCTAGAATGAAAGGAATTACTGGTGAGAACTTATTAGCGCTTTGTGAGTCAAGATTAGATAACACTGCTTTCAGATTAGGTTTATCTAACACTCGTTCTGGTGCTAGACAATTAGTTACACATAGACACATTACAGTAAACGGTGAGATCGTGAATATCCCTTCTTACCAATTAAGACCTGGTGATGTTGTTTCTGTAAGACAAAAATCAAAATCATTAGAAGTAATTTCAGAAGCACTAGCTGCTAAAGATGTTACGTTCGACTGGTTAGATTGGGATTCTTCAACTATGTCAGGAAAATTCATGAACGTTCCTCAAAGAGAAATGATTCCTGAGAACATTAAAGAACAATTAATTGTAGAGCTTTACTCTAAGTAATTAGAGTTATCTTTGCAGCCGAATTTATAATTATAAACATATTGGTTAATAGCCAAAGGGTTGACTAGCACTTTCTTCAAGCTTGTAAACCGCGCAACTATTAAACAATTAAAAAGAAGAAAAACAAATGGCAATTTTAGATTTTCAAAAACCGGACAAGGTAATTATGATCGAATCTGACGACTTTACAGGTCAGTTCGAATTTAGACCTTTAGAGCCAGGTTATGGTATCACAGTAGGAAACGCACTAAGAAGAATTTTACTTTCTTCATTAGAAGGTTTCGCAGTAAGTTCAATCAAGATTGAAGGTGTAGATCACGAGTTCTCAACTTTAAAAGGTGTGGCGGATGATGTTACAGAAATCGTTTTGAACATGAAACAAGTTCGTTTCAAACAACAAATTGAAGGAACTGATTCTGAAAAAGTAATCGTTTCTGTTTCAGGACAAGAAACGTTAACTGCAGGTGATATCGGAAAATTCACAACGGCATTCCAAGTATTAAATCCAGATTTAGTGATTTGTAGAATGGAGCCTTCTGTGAAAATTAACATGGAAATTGAAATCATCAAAGGACGTGGTTACGTTCCTGCTGAGGAAAACAAGAATGCAAATGCTCCAATTGGAACTATTGCTATCGATTCAATTTTTACTCCTATTAAAAATGTAAAATACACAGTAGAAAATTACCGTGTTGAGCAAAAAACGGATTACGAAAAATTGATTTTCGATATTCAATCTGATGGATCAATTACACCTAAAGATGCTTTACAAGAAGCAGCTAAGATTTTGATTCACCACTTCATGTTATTCTCTGATGAAAGAATCACTCTTGATACTGAAATCAAATCAGAAACTGAAGAGTTTGATGAGACGTCATTACACATGAGACAATTGTTAAAATCTAAATTGGTTGATCTTGACCTTTCAGTTAGAGCATTAAACTGCTTAAAAGCTGCAGATGTTGAGACATTAGGAGATTTAGTTTCTTATAACAAAAACGACTTGTTGAAGTTTAGAAACTTCGGAAAGAAATCTTTAACTGAGTTAGAAGACTTAGTTGAATCTAAAGGTTTAGCTTTCGGGATGAACGTTTCTAAATACAAATTAGACAAAGAGTAATCCTTCGACAAGCTCAGGATGACAATCTTGAATTTTAGAAGTTAAAATATTGAAAGGACCCTGAGGTACTCGAAGGGCCCTTTCATATTCCCAAAATCCTTGTGAGGGAATTAAAAAAAAGATTAAGGTTAGTATTAACAACGTCTGGGTTCTAAAAAAGGTCCAGATGAAGATTAAGGAAGAGGCAAATTAAAAAAGTCTTTTGTCTTAAAGACTCGATTAAATCGAGACGGTCTTTAATCTAAAATCTAGAAATAATGAGACACGGTAAAAAATTCAACCACTTAGGAAGAACAGCTTCTCACAGAAAAGCAATGTTATCTAACATGGCTTGCTCTTTAATTGAGCACAAAAGAATTAACACAACTTTAGCTAAAGCAAAAGCATTAAGAGGAGTAGTTGAGCCTTTGATTACAAAATCAAAAACAGATTCAACGCACTCAAGAAGATTAGCTTTTAAAGCTTTAGGTAACAAATATGCTGTTACTGAATTGTTCAGAGAAATTGCTCCTAAAGTAGCTGATAGACCAGGTGGATACACAAGAATCATCAGAACTGGAAACAGATTAGGTGATAACGCTGAAATGTGTATGATCGAGCTTGTTGATTTCAACGAAATCTACGGAGCTGGAGAAGCTAAGAAAACAACTAGAAGATCTAGAAGAGGTGGTTCTGGTGCTAAATCTGCTCCTAAAGCAGCTGCAGAAACTAAGAAAGAAGAAGAAGAGTAAGATCATTATTCTTAACAAAGTTGAAAAGGGAATCACATTGTGGTTCCCTTTTTTGTGCTTATTTCTTTAGATTTATTGAATAATAACTTACTCAAAAACAACGACCTCTTTTTTCATCACGTCACCATTGGCATAATTAATCTCAATAGTATAGCTCCCCGCTTTTTCAAAAGTATAAATGATTTGACTTTTAGGTAACATTGTATTGAGCTCCATGAGATGCCCTTTGTAATTGAATACGCGCATAAAAGAAACTCCCGAACCATCAAAAATGAATTCGTTGCCTTGACATTCTTTACAAACATCTAAGTTTACTGTCTTCTTAGGTTTAGTAGGATGGTGTTTCCCTTTGGGTTGGATTACAGTAGCAAAAGAAGAAAGTATAAATAAGATAGAAATTGTTGTTAGAATAGTTTTCATTGTGGGTATTGTTTTGCCACAAATTTACGAGATGACTAGTCGTTTAAAAGGTAGTTTTTTCCCACCGCTCACTAGAACTTTCCCAACGTTTCATATCGCAAAATTTTTCAGTTCCTCACTTCAAATTCATTTCGTCACGCTAAACCCTCCACTTTGCTTTACTTCTTCTGTGCTGTGCCAACGCTAAAGCTAATGCGACACGCGGTCTGCACAAGCCGCTCGGTCAGCGGTAATACGAAACACGAACAACGAAACCCCTCCACCTCGGCTTACTTCGGCTTCGCTCAGCACAAGCCGCTCGGTCAGCGATAATACGAAACACGCGCCTATTCATTTGTCATCCTGTCGAGTCTCCAGTTTCAAAGCATTTGCGCCACATTGAGCATAGACGGAGTGTCATCTCGCAACGAGAAACGAACCACGCTCGCCATCCGAAACGAAGTGAAGGATGGAAAAACGAAAAACGCAAAACGAAAAACGAAAAACGAAACACGAACCACGAACCACGAACCACGAACCACGAACCACGAAACACGAACCACGAAACCCTACCCCCTTCTTCTCTCTAGTAAACTCATCATCATAAGCGCCAGCATAACTCGTTCGCCTTCTGCGGCATCAAAATCGGCAACTTTTTCTAATTTGAATTTACGACCCCAAAAAGATGGTTCTTTAGATAATCTGAAAATGATGGAATCGTCAGGTCTTTTGACTACATAGCGAGGGTTGAATAAATATCCAGAGAGTAGGCTTAACAATGGAACTTCACATAGTAGGGAATCCCAAAACTTTGCCCAAGGATTTTCTTCTGAAATCAGGAACTCTTGCTTCTTGTTATTGTCATAGATTTCATAACTCGCTTTCAAAAGTGATTTCATTCCCTTTCTTCCAACGTGTCCTAAATGTTGACCATCTAGGTTTTGAAACGCATAACTTGCGTTGAAATCGATTATACGGTCTGCGCCTATAGTATAGATAACCTCTTTTTTAGATTCGCTCGAATAAACTTTTATCGCTTCTTTAAGTTTAAACAGCTTCTGCTTAACATATGCAACAGTTTTACCACTGCCATCTGTAACTGTGAAGTCATTTGCTAATGTGCCAATTTTAAATTGGAAGTTTAAAGGATAATTATACTCAGCAATTTGAGTTGCCACTTCTTCAACACTATCTAATAATTCATCATCTAAAGACATACACGAGTTTTTTGAAGATTGAATTTAAAAACTTTTCTGGAAATCTAGCTACCTAAGTTCTTAAGAAATCAGAACAGGTGATTAAAGCTATTTGGATCACAATCAGCAAACAAAAAGAGGGTCACGTAAAAATCTTTCAAGAATCTCTAACACTTTTCAACAATCCGCCTTCTTTCCTTGATATTAGTTGTAACTTTGCTGTCCGGTTACTAACAACAGATAAAATCCTAACATGGAGAATAAACCTGCAGTACTTGTCTTAGCTGACGGAACAGTTTTTAAAGGAAATGCAATCGGCAAAATCGGAACCACCACTGGTGAAATTGCCTTCAACACCGGAATGACCGGCTATCAAGAAGTTTTTACAGATCCATCTTATCACAGACAAATTTTAGTGATGAATACCGCTCATATTGGGAATTATGGTGTTCATGAAACAGAAGTTGAGTCGTGTAGTATGAAAATTGCTGGTCTGGTTACCAAGAAGTTTTCAAATGGATTCTCAAGAGCTGCAGGAAGCGGTTCTTTACAAGATTTCATGGAGAATGATGCCTGTGTTGGAATTTCAGATGTAGATACTAGAGCTCTAGTTAGACACATTAGAAACGCGGGAGCAATGAATGCAATTATTTCTTCAGATAACCTGGATGTAGATAGCCTGAAAGCCGAGTTGGCTAAAGTTCCTTCTATGGAAGGACTTGAGTTATCTTCAGAAGTAGCGACTAAAGAAGCATATACTTCAGGAGATGAAAATGCTGATTTCAGAGTATCCTTGTTAGACATTGGGGTAAAAAGAAATATAGTTCAATGTTTAGTAGATAGAGGATGCTATGTAAAAGTATTCCCAATGACTGCGACTTTAGATGAAATGATGGCATTTGAACCAAACGGTTTTATGTTGTCTAACGGACCTGGAGATCCATCAGCAATGCCTGAAACAGTTAATTTAGTTAAAGAAATTGTTGCTTCAGGTGTTCCAGTTTTCGGGATTTGCTTAGGTCACCAAGTGTTGGCATTGTCTCAAGGTTTGTCTACAGAAAAAATGCATAACGGACACAGAGGAATCAATCATCCAGTTAAGAATTTAATTTCTGGTAAAGGTGAAGTAACATCTCAAAATCATGGATTTGTTGTGAGTAGAGATTCAATTAATGCTAACCCTGAAGTTGAATTGACTCATATACATTTAAATGATGACACAGTTGCTGGAATCAGACTAAAAGATAAAAAAGTATTCTCGGTGCAATATCACCCTGAAGCATCAGCTGGACCGCATGATTCAAGATACCTGTTTGACGACTTTGTTGAGAATATGAAGGCGGTGAAGAAAAACTCTTTGGTTTAGATGAAAAATCTGACGCTTGACATAAGACATAAGATTTTAGACTGATGCATAACTTCAGAGAACTAAATATTTGGAAAAAGGCTATGGATTTAGCCAATCAGATTTTGAAGTGCTCTAAAGATTTTCCGAATGAATATAAATTCAGTTTGACTTCTCAAATTTCAAGATCAGCTATTTCTATACCTTCCAATATTGCAGAAGGATCTTCTAGAAGAACAAATAAAGACTTTGCTCGTTTCCTAGATATCGCCCAGGGCTCTGCCTATGAGTTGGAGACGCAACTGTTACTTTCAGAATCTATAGATTTAATGGAACAAGATAAAATGCAATTATTGTTAAAAGATCTCAATGATTTGCAAAAAATGATTTATGGATCTAAAAAGACCTTAAATAAAAATCGAAAAAATTACTTAATATAAAAACTGACGCAAGCAGTTGATAGAAGTCACCAACCAAAAGTCTTTTGTCATTTGTCTTAAGTCTTTAATCTTAGCAGAAAAAATGAGTACAATTAGCGAAATCGTTGCAAGACAAATCCTTGACTCTAGAGGAAATCCAACCGTTGAAGTAGATGTATTTACATCAAACGGAATTATGGGAAGAGCAGCAGTTCCATCTGGAGCATCTACTGGAGTTCATGAAGCAGTCGAAATTAGAGATGGTGATCCAGGCTTTTATTTAGGAAAAGGAGTAAAAAATGCAGTAAATAATGTGAACACTGTCTTGCGCGAAGCATTGAACGGACAATACATTTATGATCAAGCTGCAATTGATAATTATATGCGTTCTCTTGATGGAACAGCAAATAAAGCCAAGTTAGGCGCTAATGCTATTCTAGGTGTTTCAATGGCAATCGCTAAAGCAGCAGCAGCTGAATCAGGACAACAACTGTATAGATATGTTGGAGGGGTAGGAGCAAATACACTTCCGGTTCCAATGATGAACATCTTAAATGGTGGATCTCATGCGGATAACAAAATAGATATTCAAGAGTTCATGGTGATGCCAGTTGGTGCCGAGTCTTTTTCTCAAGGATTACAAATGGGAACAGAGATATTCCATCACCTAAAGGCTGTATTAAAAGCCAAAGGTCATTCAACAAATGTTGGTGATGAAGGCGGATTTGCACCAAATTTGGGTTCTAATGAAGAAGCTATCGAGTATGTGCTACAAGCAATTGAAAAGGCAGGATTCAAACCGGGAGAAGATGTGTTAATCGCACTTGATGCTGCCGCTTCTGAATTTTATAAAGAAGGAAAATACATTTTTGAATCAACAGGAGATGAAAGAAATGCAGCTGAAATGGTTGATTTCTGGACAAATTGGACTTCAAAATACCCTATTGCATCAATTGAAGATGGACTTGCTGAAGATGATTGGGATGGATGGAAAAAAATGACAGAGGCAATCGGAGATAAAGTTCAAATTGTCGGAGATGATTTATTTGTTACAAATACAGACAGATTAGCTCAAGGAATTGAAAAAGGAATCGCAAATTCAATTTTGATAAAAGTTAATCAAATTGGAACATTGACCGAAACGATTGATGCCGTGAACTTAGCGACAAGAAATAGTTATACATCAGTAATGAGTCATAGATCTGGAGAAACAGAAGATGCTACAATTGCTGATTTAGCAGTGGCGTTGAATACAGGACAAATTAAAACCGGTTCAGCATCACGATCTGACAGAATCGCAAAGTACAATCAACTATTAAGGATAGAAGAAGATTTAGGCCACATGGCTTACTATCCTGGAAAAAACTTCAGATAAAAAGTTAAAATAAAAAAGGCTTCATAATAGTGAAGCCTTTTTTATTTCTTATACACCCACACACCCACACACCCACACACCCCACCCAAAAAATTGCACAAGCAATTTTATCTCCTCCCGCAGAGGAGGAGTACTCCGCAGCGAACAGCAAGGAGGGAGGTGGTCCAACCACACTATATTCACTCTCATACCACAAAAAAGGTATTCACATCTAGAATTATTCTAAATAGTGTCACTATGATTATATTTGCGCCTCATGAAATTATCAGACTTGAAAAGGAACCAAAGTGCAAGTATTCTATCTATAGAAGAAAGTGATTTTTCATTGAAGCTTTTTGAGTTTGGTTTGTTGCCAGATGCTGAAATTAGTATCATTAATAAGGCTCCTTTCAACGGACCTATTTACGTTTCAGTAGGGCAAAATTTAATTTCACTTCGAAGAGAAGAAGCATCAACAGTATTTGTAAAGTAATTGATGGCAGCTGATAACCTACATAAAATTGCTCTACTCGGAAACCCAAATTTGGGTAAAACCACCTTGTTTAATACCCTTTGCGGTTTGCGTCAAAAAACGGGGAATTATCCTGGAGTTACCGTAGATAAAAAGAAAGGAAGGTTTACACACAATAAAATTAAGTTTGAATTGACAGATCTTCCCGGAATCAACAGTTTGTTCCCAAAATCTAAAGATGAAGAGCTCGTTGTCGATTATTTACTGAACACAGATAAAGATAAATTACCTGAAAAGTTGATCGTGATGGCTTCTGCCATCAACTTGAAACGTTCACTTTATTTGGTAGATCAAATCAGAGACTTAAATATTCCAACAATATTGGTGGTGAACATGATTGATGTTGCTGCTAAAAGAGGAATAAGTATAGATACAGAAGTTCTATCAAAAGAATTCGGAATTCCGGTGGTGGCCATTTCGGCTAAAAAAGGAAAAGGTATTGAAGCATTAAAAGATGCCTTAATCAATCCTACCTCTGTTTTAAGTAGGTCAATTCATTATCTTGAACCTGCGAATATCAGTTTTTTGGAAGAAAAAAATGCCACTTATTCAGCACCTAAATACGCAACTTTTTTACGCTTAGTTAAAGGTGATATTGTTGGATTAGATTCGGCTGAACAGAAAAAATGGAAGACCAATGAGTCGATATTACGCTATAAATTTTTAGGTGAGATAGAATCTAAGGTTTTAAGTCAAGATAAATCCAAAGCAACTGACTTTACAACAAGAGCTGATAAGTTGCTCGTGCATCCTATTTTTGGATATGTGATTTTTGCAGCTATCCTCTTACTAATCTTCCAATCAATTTTTTGGTTGGCATCTTACCCAATGGATTGGATTGACAATAGCTTCTCTTGGATGTCCGAAGCTGCGGCAGCCAACTTACCTAAAGGTTATTTTTCAGATTTATTAGCTGAAGGAATTATTCCTGGAGTTGGTGGAGTAGTGATATTCGTTCCGCAAATAGCCATCTTATTTTTTCTATTTTCTATTCTAGAGGAGTCCGGTTATATGCAACGAATCGTGTATTTGATGGACCGATTTATGCAAAAGTTTGGAATGAGTGGAAAAAGTGTCGTTCCAATGATTTCGGGGCTAGCCTGTGCAATTCCAGCAATTATGGCAGCCAGAACAATTGAGAATAACAAAGAAAGACTCATTACTATTTTGATTACCCCTTTGCTTACTTGTTCGGCTAGAATTCCTGTTTATGTGGTGATCATTGCTTTGGTGATTCCAGATGATGCTATGGTGGGTATATTCAATGCACAAGGATTAGCATTAATGGGAATGTATTTATTAGGAGTAATTCTGTCATTGATATGTGCTATCGTTTTTAAATGGATTTTAAAACAAGACTATAAAAGCACTTTGATTATTGATATGCCGCATTATTTAATGCCCGATTTTAAGAACGTATTTATTTCGGTTTGGAACAATGCGAAAGCCTTTGTCTGGAACGCCGGAAAAATAATTCTGGCAACCTCAATTATCTTGTTTGTGCTAGCTACTAATGGTGGTGAAAGTTTTAAAAATGCTCAAGAAAATGTAGTTGCGAATCATCCTGAATTAAATCAAGAAGAACAAGAGGCATTGATAAGTTCAGTAGAACTTGAAAGCTCATATTTAGGTACGATCGGAAAATCGATTGAACCAGCAATCCAACCACTTGGGTACGACTGGAAAATTGGCATTTCTTTAATTACTTCTCTTGCTGCCAGAGAGGTGTTTGTGGGAACAATGTCTACCATTTATTCGATTAATTCTGAAGAAGAGATGACGATTCGAGATCGCTTGAAAAGCCAGAAAAAAGCGGATGGCAGCCTAGTTTTCGGGTTTGCTACGAGTATTTCTTTATTGCTGTTTTATGCATTTGCCTTGCAGTGTTTCAGCACAGTAGCTGTCACTTATAAAGAAACGAAATCAATTAAGTGGACAACGATTCAATTTGTTTACATGACTGCGTTGGCTTATTTTTCAGCCTTAATCGCTTATCAAATTTTAAGTTAATGGGTATTCAAGAATATATTGTTTTCGTTTTAGCAGGTCTGGCTTTTATCTATTTGGCTGTGAGATTTTATAAAAAGAATTTCCGTAAAAAGCCCTCTAGTTCTGGATGCGATACCGATTGTAATTGCTAAAATTTCCGAAACGCAAACGGCGAACAACGAAACACGAAAAACAAGTCTCCAGTTTCACCCCACCGGTCATCTCGCAACGAAAAACGAACTACGAAAAACGAAACACGAAAAACGAGTCTCCAGTCTCCAGTCTCACCCCCGGTCATCACGCAACGAAAAACGAAAAACGAAAAACCTCCACCTCGACTTACTTCGGCTGCGCTCAGCACGAGCCGCTCGGTCAGCGGTAAATTAGAATAACGAAACACGAAACACGAAACACGAAACACGAAACACGAAAAACGAGTTTCCAGTCTCCAGTTTCAAAACCATCTGCGCCGCACTGAGCATAGTCGAAGTGTCATCACGCAACAAAAAACGAAAAACGAAACACGGAAAACCTCCACCTCGACTTACTTCGGCTGCGCTCAGCACGAGCCGCTCGGTCAGCGGTAAATTAGAATAGCGAAACACGAAACACGAAACACGAAAAACGAGCCAGTCTCCAGTTTCCAGTCTCACCCCCGGTCATCACGCAACAAAAAACAATCCTACCCCCTATGCGCCTCTTGCAACAAATCCAATACTGACTTAACAGGACTAAAACATGCCGAATCTATTTCAACGAAAAGCGTAAGCCAATTCGCCATTGCCCCATTCCACAAGCCGGGTTGCTCAATGTACTGTATCGCTTGTCCATCTTGTGTTTTTTGAACCAAGAAGTATTGATTTTCATTGACAAAATCGAGTAAATTAAATTTATTGCCTTTAAAATCTCGTACAGAACAAAATAGCTCTACTGGATTAAAATGCGTGGCTTTACTAACCATTGCTTGGTCTTCAGTCCGATCTGAAATTTGTGATTTTTCTATGATTTGACGACTAACTTTTCCGTGGTCATCTTTTACCCAAAATGGTCCTCCTCCTGGTTCTCCTTCATTTTTAACCATTCCGCATATACGGATTGGGCGATTAAGTGCTTCAAAAGCTGAAGTAGGGGAGGTCATCTCTTTTTCGCTCAATTTCAAGTCGTATTTATCATTCAAGCTTTTTATCGAACTTTCAAATGAATGGTCTCTTGATAGTTTGGATAAAACGTTAAATACTTCGTCTCTAAATTCAATCAATTTGGCTGAAAGTGCTGATCGATAAAGTTCTGATTTAAAAGCCTTTTTTTGATGTTGGATATTATCAATATTTCTAATCAGTATAATGTCAGAATCAACTTGATTTAAATTATTTATCAATGCGCCATGGCCGGATGGACGCAAAATTATGTTTCCACTGTTGTCTTTAGCCGGGTTTAAGTCTTCATCAAAAGCCACCGAATGTGTACCAGGATCTTGCTCAGAAAAACTGATAGCTAAATTGGTAGATATTTCTGCCAACGAATCCTCTATTTCATCTTGAAAATCTTTATTGATCGTAAAGTGAATTTTAGATAGAGCACCTCCAATTTGTTCACTTTGAATCAGGTGTTCCTGAAAAGGATTTAAGGTTTTAGCCTCATAATAATGGAATGGAATTAGGCCCTTTGGTTTAGCAGATAAATTTAGACCTTCAGGTGAAATTAAATTTGCTATCAACTCGTCTGGATAAACACCTCCGTCTTCAAGTTGTTCAATCCATTTGTTTGCTAAAATACTCCTGATGGGCAATTGATCTAAATTATCTAACATGCCTATGGATCGCTCACACAGGGCATCTGCATCAGCAGGATAAGGTTCGGATAAATACTCAAAAAATACCTTAAACATCCTAGACCCAGACCCTGAAGCTGGCGTGAAAAAACAAATGTCTAAATCAGGTTGGATAGTTTTAAAAGTAGATTTCAATTGAAGGACCTCCTCATCACTCAACTTCAGAATCCCATCCTCAATTGTGCAAGGACCAACCAAATCTATGTTTGGGTTACCATCCTTTATTTTTCTCCTTTGAATATCTATCTTCTCTGTTAATTCCATTAATTTCGTTGTTAAGGCTACCAAAATTAACAAAAACTTTGAGCTCATTTAATGTTTAAAAGCGGACTGAAATATAAATTGAAAGCGGTGAATGCTCACGGAATCCATTCTCCATTCGTATTTGAGTTTTATAACGAAGTTCTGAAAAAGTCAAAAATGTCAGCAAATCCTGAAATCGAAGCGCTCAGGAAGCAGTTGTTGGCAGATAATTCGAGTATTGAAATTACAGATTTTGGAGCCGGATCAAGAAAACACGATTCCAACCAACGTAAAATTTCTGATTTAGCAAAGCACGCCGCAGTAACCAAAAAATACGGTCAACTATTGAGAAGGATCATGTCTTATTATAAGTTAGATTCAGCTTTGGAACTAGGAACTTCACTTGGAATTGGTACGGCTTATTTAGCGGATGAAGGTGCAGCAGTTGTCACACTAGAAGGTTGTCCAAACATTGCAGCGAGAGCACAATTGAATTTTAATCAACTTAAAAAAGAAAACATAAACCTTATTCAAGGCGAATTTGGAACTTCTTTTGATAAAATTGGACCGAAAAAATTTGACTTAATATACATTGACGGAAACCATACCGAGAAGGCAACATTAAACTATTTTGAACGATTTTTAAAACATGCTCACAACGACACTTTTCTTATTTTTGATGATATCAGATGGAGTGAAGGAATGGAGAATGCCTGGAAGACGATTATAAAATCTGAAGAAATTAATGTGAGCTTAGAACTATTACGAATGGGAATGGTTCTGAAAAGAAAAGAACAAACCAAACAACATTTTATACTAAGATTTTAACAAGCATTCGCCTGACCACGTGTCAAGGGAACAACCAATAACCAAAACATGAAAGTATACACTAAAAAAGGAGATAAAGGATTAACGGGACTTATAGGCGGAACAAGAGTTCCGAAATCAAGTTTAAGAATTGATGCTTACGGTACAGTGGATGAATTAAATTCTTACATGGGTTTATTGCGAGATAATGCCGTTTCTGAAGAGTACAAGCAGGAAATAATTTTCATTCAAGACCGCTTATTTACCTTAGGTTCATGGTTGGCTTCTGATCCAGAGAAATCGAAAATGACTTTACCTGAAATCAAGCAAGAAGATATTGAAATACTTGAAAAATCGATCGATAAAATGGATAAAGAGCTTGAGCCTATGAAGTTTTTCGTTTTACCCGGAGGACATCAAACCGTATCTTTTTGCCACATTGCGCGTTGTGTTTGTAGAAGAGCAGAACGATTAGTGGTTGAATTAAATGCACAAGCTGAACAGAACCCTGTAATAATTGCTTATTTAAATCGTCTTAGCGATTACCTATTCGTTTATTCTAGGTATTTAACCCTAAAATTAGAGGCGGAAGAAATCCCTTGGATTCCTAAGAAATAAGGGGTTTTAGACTGATTTGAAAGAAAAAAATAAAATAAAATGCAAAAAGTTTGGTTTTATGTGAAAAAAAATCTTCTTTTGCGGAAAAGTAAAAAACAATAAACTATGTATTGGACGTTGGAATTGGCATCATATTTAGAAGATGCACCGTGGCCGGCAGCTAAAGACGAGTTAATCGACTTTGCAATGAGAACAGGAGCGCCATTAGAAGTTGTAGAAAACTTACAAGAAATTGAAGATGAAGGAGATTCGTACGAAAGTATCGAAGAGATTTGGCCAGATTATCCGACCAAGGAAGACTTCTTCTTTAATGAAGATGAATATTAAAAATTTAAAGCCGTCTCGGATTAACCGAGACGGCTTTTTTTTTATTCCTTAATTAATCGATAATAGTCGGTTTGGTCAGCAATGCTTATTGCTATTATGTAAATCCCTTGCCTGAGATCAGATAAGTTTACTGCCTCTCCTAAACCGTAATTGTTCTGCGAATAGATAGATTTACCGCTTACATCCAAAATATCAAGTTGTACCGTTTCAAACGTATCGCCTTGAATAATAAATTCTCCTTGACTAGGATTTGGATAAATAGAAATTTCAATTCCCAATTCGTCAATTGATAAGCAGCTAACACAAGCAGTGTCTTTTAAAATACATCCGTTAGCATCCATCACCAGTCCTTCGTAGCAGCCATAATCTAACCCACCCCAAACTGTGTTTCCTGTTTGTGAATTGTCATTTAAATCCGTCCAGGTATAAGTGTAATCTGGAGCGCCGCCAGAAGCTGCCATAAACACGATTCCTTCATTTCCTCCTTGGCATGGCTCAAATCCAAATTCATTAAAAACCAATTCGTTGGGTTGAGTAATATCAAAGTCGAAAGTTTTAGAGCATCCTAGTTCATCATTTATAGTCAGTACGTAATTCCCAGCCGTTAATCCTAAATTTTCATTCGCACCTATACCGTTCACTCCATTGGGATTTGGTGTCCAGAAGTAAGAAATTTGATTAAAGCTTCCTTGAAAATTATAGACGGTATCAATTATTACACTGCCAGAATCATTTCCAAAACAGAGCAGATTCGTTAAGGTAAAATCAATATCTAATTCATCTGGCTGATCGATATAAGCTGAGTCTTCTAAAACACAGCCCATGTTGTCAACGACACTTACGTAATACCAACCTGAGCAAAGTGAATTGGCAATATTTACCCCACCTGAATTTACGGTGTTGCCCATATCGTCTGTTATGGTGAAACTGTCTCCACCATTTCCTCCACTGGTAGAGGCAAATAATGAACCGTCACAAAATTGATAACAAGTAACATCTGCGGGATCGAGCGTCAAAGTGTAGCCTGAACATTGAGAATAACTATCTAAAAGACATCCCATTGAGAGTAGTAAAAAGAGTAATCGTTTCATAAGCATTGGTTTTCTGTAAGACGAAACAACCTAATTTAAAGTTGCAGTATTACAGCTTTTGTCAGTTCGTATCGACAAGTACTGCCAAATTAGAATAGATTAATGAGAAAAACGCGACAACCTGTCGTGATTCTTTGCTTGGTATAATTTATGTCAAAATTTTGATGAAATAAGGGAATTACTTCGCTTAAAGACCTTATTTTTACAAATCCATTTTATAGATAAAAGATGCTGAATATATTTAAGAAGATAGTTGGAAGTAAACAGAATAAAGACAATAAAATTTATCAACCATATGTAGATAAAATTAAAGCTGTTGAGCCTTCTATCCAGTCACTTACAAATGATGAACTTAGAGCAAAAACTGCTGAGTTTAAAAGTAAAATCAAACAAGCAACCCAAACACTAGAAGACGAGATTTCTTCATTGTCTAAGCAAATTGATGAAAATCCTGGAATGGATTTCCAAGAAAAAGATGCGCTTTATACTAAAATTGACAAGTTAAAACTAGAAGTTGATAAGCAGCTAGAGGTTATTCTTGAAACTTTATTGCCTGAAGCTTTTGCTGTTGTGAAAGAAACGGCTAGACGATTTACTGAAAATGACGTTGTTGAAGTAACTGCGTCAGAATTTGATAAAGAATTGGCTGCGTCAAAAGATTTTGTGTCTGTAGATGGCGAAAAAGCTACTTGGGAAACTTCTTGGGATGCTTTTGGAACGCATGTAGAATGGAATATGATTCACTATGACGTTCAGTTATATGGTGGAACAGTTTTACATAAAGGTAATATTGCAGAGATGCAAACGGGTGAAGGGAAAACCTTGGTAGCAACTTTACCTGTTTATCTAAATGCAATTACAGGAAAAGGAGTGCATTTGGTAACGGTGAATGATTACCTAGCAAAGCGTGATAGTGAGTGGATGGGGCCGTTGTACCAATTTCATGGTTTAACCGTGGATTGTATTGATAGACACAAACCAAATTCTCCTGAGAGATATAAAGCTTATAGAGCGGACATTACTTTTGGAACCAACAACGAATTTGGATTCGATTATTTGAGAGACAACATGTCTTCAACGCCTGAACAAATTGTTCAGCATAAACATCACTTCGCAATTATTGATGAGGTGGATTCAGTGCTAATTGATGATGCGAGAACACCATTGATTATTTCTGGACCAACTGCAGGTGGAGATGTTCATGAGTTCAATGAGTTGAAACCAAAAATTGAAACGGTTGTTGCTGCTCAAAGAAAATTAATCAATGCATTATTAATTGAAGCGAAGCAAAAGCTCGGTAAAATGGAATCTGGAGACATTGACAAAGAAACTTTGCAAGAAGGATCTGATGCTTTGTTAAGATGTTACCGTGGTCTACCAAAAAATAAGGCATTAATTAAATTCTTATCTGAACCTGGAATCAAAGCTCAGCTTCAGAAAACAGAGAATTACTACCTACAGGATAGAGAAAAAGAAATGCCTAAGATTGACAAGGAACTTTACTTTGTCATCAATGAAAAGCATAATCAAATAGATTTAACAGAAAAAGGAATTGATTTACTGGCAAAAGGGGAGAACCCAGATTATTACATCATGCCAGATATCGCAACTCAAATGAGTGAAATTGATGAGTCATCAATTGAGCGTCAAGAAAAGTTGAAAAAGAAGGAAGAATTGGTTGCAGATTACAAAGTAAAATCTGAACGAATTCACTCAATGAACCAATTGCTTAAAGCTTACGCACTTTTTGAAAAAGAAGTTGAGTATGTGATCATGAACGGTAAAATTAAAATCGTTGATGAGCAAACAGGTCGTATCATGGACGGAAGACGTTATTCTGACGGGTTACACCAAGCGATTGAGGCGAAAGAGAATGTAAAAGTTGAAGCGGCTACACAAACGTATGCAACGGTGACTTTACAAAACTTCTTTAGAATGTATCACAAGTTATCTGGGATGACGGGTACAGCTGAAACAGAAGCGCAAGAAATGTGGGATATCTACGAACTAGATGTTGTCGTTATTCCAACAAACAGACCTATTGCACGTCATGACGAGCAAGACATGGTTTATAAAACGCAGCGAGAAAAATTCAATGCAGTTATTGATGAAGTAAATCGATTAGTTGAGTTAGGAAGACCAGTATTGGTTGGTACAACAACTGTTGAGATTTCAGAATTGTTAAGCAAAATGCTGGGCATGAGAAAAATTCAACATAACGTACTAAACGCTAAACATCACCAAAGAGAGTCGGAGATTGTTGCTGAAGCAGGACATGCTGGTAAAGTTACCATTGCAACCAACATGGCAGGTAGGGGAACAGATATTAAGTTATCAGATGAAGTAAAAGCCAATGGAGGTTTAGCAATTATCGGAACAGAACGTCATGATTCAAGAAGGGTGGATAGACAGTTAAGAGGTCGTGCTGGTCGTCAAGGTGATCCAGGATCTTCTCAATTCTTTGTTTCGCTTGAAGATTCATTAATGCGTAAGTTCGGTTCTGACAGAATCGCTAAAGTGATGGACAGTAAAATGTTCGGACTTAAGGATGGAGAAGTGATTCAAAGTTCAATGATTTCTAAATCGATAGAAAGAGCACAGAAAAAAGTAGAAGAAAATGCTTTTGGTACACGTAAGCGATTACTTGAGTATGATGATGTAATGAATGCGCAACGTAATGCCATCTATAAAAAACGTAGAAATGCATTGTATGGTGATCGTTTGTCTTTAGATATCTCAAACATGTTTTATGATGTCGCTGAAGAGATTGTGAATGATCACTACAGAGCGAGAGATTTTGATTCTTTTGAAATTGATTTAATTCAATATTTACAAGTTGAATCTCCAGTTTCTAAAGAACAATTCCAGACAACTGATCCAGGTAAATTAATTGATGCCATTTTTGATAATGCCATGACGGCTTATGAGAAAAAAGGTGATGAAATGGCAGCTAAAGTGAATCATTTCATGAAGCAAGTCAATGCAAATCCTGAGCAAACGTATAAAAATGTTGAGTTCCCGGTTACCGATCAAGAGAAAGCAATCAGATGTATTCTTGATATTGAAGAGACGAACAAGTCTGAAGGGAAAAACATGAAATTGCAGATTGAGAAGGTGATTACGCTTGGGTTTATTGATAATGAATGGAAAGAGCATTTGCGTAAAATGGATGACTTAAGAACATCAGTTCAACATGCATCTATTGAGCAAAAAGATCCATTAGTGATTTATAAAAAAGAGTCGTACAACTTGTTTACTGGTATGTTATCTAAGATGAGTAAAGAGGTGGTTGGATTCTTAGCTAAAGCAAACTTACCGCAGCAAACGCAATCTAAACCGGTTCAAACTACTCAGGCACAGTCTAACAAAAGTGCTTACGGAAATGCTTCTGTAAATAAGCAAGAACCGGAGCAGTTTTCAGGATCTGAAGGTTACAACGAAGCTATGGCTAACTCCGGTCAACAGCAAAGACAGGCTCCACCTAAAAGAAAGCCAGTAGTTGTTGCTCCAAAAATTGGAAGAAACGACAAGGTTGAAATCAGAAACATGCAAACAGGTGAAACGAAATCAATGAAGTTTAAAGCTGCAGAGCCTTTATTGAAATCTGGGGTTTGGATGCTTGTGAAGCAAGAAGCATAAATGAGTGCAAAGCTGACATCACTGCTTGCAGAGATTAGGCAATGTACTATTTGTAAAGAACATTTAGAACCCAACCCGGTTTTAAGTGTTTCTGCTAAAAGTAAGATTTTAATTGTTGGTCAAGCACCTGGAACTAAAGTCCACGCTTCAGGAATTCCTTGGGACGACCAATCTGGTAAAAACCTAAGAAGTTGGTTAGGTGTTACGGATGAACAATTCTATAATCCAGATCTTTTTGGAATTGTACCTATGGGATTTTGTTATCCCGGAAAAGGTAAATCAGGCGATTTGCCTCCAAGAAAAGAATGTGCAGAGAATTGGCATAAATCGCTATTGGCAGAACTTCCTGAATTGAAATTCAAAATATTGATTGGTGCATATGCTCAAGCGCACTTTTTAGATCATCCTCAAAAGAACTTGACGGAGAACGTAAAAAACTTTGAAGCGTATTTACCAGATGCATTTGTTTTACCGCATCCTTCTCCAAGAAATAGGTTTTGGATGGCCAAAAACCCTTGGTTTGAAGCCAATTTATTACCCATCCTTAAATTACAAGTACAAGAGTTATTGAAAGGATGAGCTTTAATTGGAAATATGGCTTGCTTTTTTTGGGCTTACTATTCGTAGAGATATTTATAGCAATAGTGGTAAGAGACAGGTTTATACGTCCATTTTTAGGAGATGTATTAGTTATTGGATTAATCTACTGCTTCTTGAAAACGTTCTTGACATGGAATTATAAACTTACTTCTTTAGGAGTATTAGTTTTTGCTTTTTGCATTGAATTCGCACAATATTTTAAATTGGCAAATGTATTAGGCTTGGCTGATAATAAAATAGCTTCAATCATTTTAGGCAGCACTTTTGATTGGCTGGATCTATTGGCTTATTTAATTGGGTTTGCTGCGATTTTATTACTTGAAGGCCGTCAAAAATCATTGCTCAAGTAACCATTTTATAGCTGCGTCTTCAGAAGAAAACACCTTGAATTTTTTAGGTGTTTTATAAAAGTTCTTCATAAAGTTCACCAATATTTTGTGGGGTAAACTTTCGGCTATATATGCTTGGGCTGTAACTGTTGCTTGACGCTCAGGTGCGTTTGCAAAATCTCGAACCTCTTTAGTTGTCGTGGTGTTTGTTCCAAGTATTACGTAAAACTTAAGTGGCAGAAAATCTGATTTAGTTAGAATGTACTGATGTTCTTTTATGGCATCCTCTAATTCAATATTGACATTGTCTTTAGTAACAATTTTCACCAATTTAGAAGAGTAGAAATGCCAAGTTGACTTTTCAAATTCTTTTACCTCTACTATCGTGCCTAATTTGTTATTCATTGAATAAGAATTCAACGAATATACAAATCATTCCCAGGCTTTACCAGAACGATAAACTGTTCCTTTAAAATGGGCTACTAATTCTTCCTCTTGATTGTAAACTTCCATTGCGTAAACGCCTATCTTTCTGCTCAATGAAAGTTCTTTAGAGTGCACAGTTAAAACGTCTCCAACTTTGATCATTTTTTGGTGAGAGATGGAAGTTTCTATAGACATTGATCTAATGCCATGAGAATTTGCTGAAAAGGCAAGGGCGCTATCTGCGAATGAATAAGAGATTCCGCCATGGGCAACACCAAATCCATTCACCATTTCATCACGAACGGTCATTTGTAAACGAACAGCACCAGGGGTGTAATTTAAAATAGAAATGCCAAGCCATTGACTCATCTGGTCATCAGCCATCATTTTTTCAATAATCTCTTGAGGAGACATTGCTTAAAAAGCTTCTACTGGGGTAACGTTGAATTTAATATCTGCGAATAACATTTTGAATTCTTCACCTGCTTCTTTCATATCCTCATCATCAGATTCAAAAAACCAATTCACTACAAGATCTGTTTTTGCTTTAATTCCTTGTAATTCTTTAATCAAATTACGAATAATCAAGGTAGAACTTGTGTTGAAATATTCTAAATGTAAGTTTAAGGCAGTTCTCTCAGCAGGAGATGTTCTATAAACTGCTATCGCTTCAATAAGCGGCGAGTAAAATTCATGTGGATCTTCTGGAATAGAAATTCCTTTAATAGAAATGTTTCCATCATTCTCACTCATGCTAATTGCGGGCGTTTTAATAGATGCTTCAATGTTCACAGACATAACCGTAATTAAATTTTTACTTCTTCCTTTTACCTAAAGATACATCAATAGGTTACATCTAAAACGCTTAAAGTCTGAAAATGCTTTCTTTTTTCGACAAAATGCAGAAATTATCCGTTTAATCTACAATTGCGGAATTTAAGAGTCCAATAATAGACATGGTAACAATAAATAATTGTGTTTGTGTTGTTTCATCTAGCACCACACCATCTGAATCTGGAGACTCAACTTCCTCAATTATAAACTGTTGTAGGTTTTGTTGCTGGATTAAATCCTCCATTGGCTCATAATCCTCTTCTGAGTGAACTGCATCTAACGCAAGTAGATACGGTTCATGAAAAGCTTCAATTTGTTCTTGAGTTAAACTAGAAACTTTTAATCCATGTTGAGAAAATGCTTCCATGAATACAGCAAAATAATAAATGGCATAAACATTTAAATCTTCATTTTCATACTCCATACCAGCTTGAAGGATGTAGTCTACCAAATCTTGCTGCTGTAAGGTATAGGTTTCAATTAATTTGTCTAAGGCAGCTTCTTCCAGTCCATCTACTTTTTTCAATGCCTTCTCTATACTTTCAATACTTATTTGCTGTGTCATTTGTTCTTAAAGTTGTCGTCAAATTTACTAAATTAGAACTGAATACCCTTTACAAATAGAAATATACTCAAGGCTCATGTTGAATGATATTTTATCTTTTCATTTGAGTACTTAACCTGTTTCTGGTGTGAGCGAGAAAATTGTAATCAAGATACATCTTAAGATGAGGCTTTTGTTAATTATATTCTTGTTGATGTCATCTTCTTTAAGTAAGGCTCAACATTTGATTCCAGATTGTGAATGGACAACGGTGGGTCATCAATATCGAGCAGAAACTTTTGAAGTTGTCAAGGTAGATTTTGACACTTACAAAACAAGGCTAGGTGCAAATTTTTCTGATGATGAAGTAATAGCTTCTATTCTCAAGACTTTCCCAGACCATGTGAGTATTCGCTTTTCAGAAGGAGAGTATCATTTTAAAAAACAAATCAAGCTCAAGTCATACAGTACGTTGAAGGGGAGCGGACCTAAAACTAAATTGATATTCGATTTAGTAAAGGAGCAAGATCCTATTCTAGTTCAAGGTAAAATTACCAGTGATACCGTGAAATTTGAGAGAGCATCATCTGACAACTATGTTGGCTTTAAAGTCGATTCAAATGAAGTTCAAGATTCGGGATGTTATTTGCTAGCCGACAATGATGATGAAATTGTTGAATCTTGGTGGGCAAAGGGTAAAACGGGTCAACTGGTATTGGTCGAATATGTATACAAAGGAGAAGTTGAATTTCAAGAAACGTTAAATAGAGAATACAACAGTGACGCCTATATGATAAAAGTACTCCCAGTGCGTCAGGTAGAGATTTCTGATTTAACATTGATTAATAATACCAAAACTGAAACTCAAACTTCAAATATTTGTTTTAGATACGCGCTTAATTGTCTTGTGAAAAATGTAGAAAGTATCAAATGTAATTATGCACATGTATTGTTTGAATTTTCGGCCCATTCAACAGTGAAAAATTGTAGCATTGAAAAAGCACATGATTATGGAAATGGCGGAAAAGGATATGGAGTAGCCCTGCAGTTTGCCACATCTTCTTGTACTATAGAATATTCAAAATTTGATTCTTTAAGACATGCTATTTTATTACAGGCAGGAGCAAATTGTAATTATATAGGACACAATGAATCCACGAACCCTTATTGGACAGATGTAAAGTTACCGGCTTCAAGTGCAGGCGATATAGTCTTACACGGCAATTATGCTTATGCGAATCTGTTCGAGTTTAATAAATGTCAAACCATAGTGATAGATAATTCGCATGGTATTAACGGGCCTTACAATACTTTTTTTGCAAACGAAGTAACTGGTTATGGGATTTGGCAACTAAGAGGCGGATATTGTGGCCCTCAATATTTTATAAATAATACGCTAACTGGTGATAAAGTGCGGTTTAAAGCGAAAGAAAAAGAATATCATCAGTATAATCAAATAAACGGAAAGTTACTAGAAGCCGACAGCAAGCCTCACCTCTATAAGTCCATGATACAGGGATATGTGCGTTACTAAATCACGTTGACTTCACGCTCTAATTGTATGCCGTAAATTTCTTTCACATTGTTCATGATGTCTTCAGACAATTGGTAGATATCTTGCCCACTGGCTCCTCCGTAATTCACTAAAACGAGTGCCTGATTTTTATGAACACCGTAATTACCAATTGTTTTCCCTTTCCAACCTGCTTGATCAATCAGCCAACCAGCCGCAATTTTCACATGCTCCTCATCAATCGGATAATTTGCCATATCCGGAAACTTCACTTTAAGATCATTGAATTGTGATATTGGAATTATCGGGTTTTTGAAAAAGCTTCCTGAATTCCCGATTTCTTTCGGGTCGGGTAGTTTTGTTTGTCTTATAAAAATGACGGCATCACTCACATCTTTAATGTTGGGTTGCGTAACTCCCATATCCTGTAATCTTCCTTCAATCGCTCCGTATGATGTGTTGAGTAACGGATGTTTACTCAATTTTAGCGTCATTGACAAGATAATGTATTGACCTTTTAATGCTCTCTTGAAAACACTTTCTCTGTAACCGAACTGGCACTCTTTAGCCGTGAACGTTTTGGTGTTTCCCGTTCCGATTTCATACGCTTCTAATGATTCAAAAACATCCTTTATTTCTGCGCCATAAGCTCCAATGTTTTGCATGGGTGCAGCCCCCACACTACCCGGAATTAAAGACATGTTTTCTATGCCGCCAAGTTGATTTTCAATTGCGAATAAAACGAAATCGTGCCAAACTTCGCCGGCATTTGCTTTGACCAAGGCATAATCATCATCTGATGAAACGATTTCTATTCCTAGAATTTCATTTTTAAGTACCAAGGCATCTATGTCTTGAGTCAATAATAAATTACTTCCTCCTCCTAAAACTAATATTTCTTGTGATCGGTTAGGAGCTAAAATAGCATCCAAGTCTTGAACAGATTTGAAGCTGGCAAAGCGTTTAGCTACGGCTGAAATACCAAAAGTATTATGCGGTTTTAAATTGACGTTTTGTTGAATCATAGACATCTTGTTCCTTCAAAATTATTGAGAATGGGGCAATAAGAAGCGCACAAGCAAGTTATTTATTAAGAACCTAAGGTTAAAAGGATGAAATTACTTCGCTTTTTTTTCTTGATAGTACCGTTTTTAGGATCGGCGCAAAATGATGAAGTAAAAACTTTATCTGCCGTAGGTATCAATGCGGGCTTAGATATTTTACATCCATCTGATTTTTCCTATTCGGCTTTTCAGAACACCTTGCCGGCGCCTGATTTCACCTTTGAATCTGAACTTGCAGAACAAGTTACACCAGAGAGATTGTATTCAAGGCAATCTTTGTCAGCATATGTGAGGTTGCGGATTGGAAAAACGAAGCAATTGGGCGTTTTTGATCGATTCAATGTTCAGGTTGGGGGAATCTATTCTGCAGGGCAAAATTTGAGCTATGAATTTTCAGAGACGCGACATCACGTTGGTGACTCCGTCTATCTAACAGAGAACAGTCAAACGAATACTTATACTCGAGATACAATTTTTACTACGCGAACCTCCTACAATTCATACATGAAAAATGTAGGATTGTCATCAGAAATATTGATGTCAACTGGTAAGAAATCAAGCAGTTTTACTTGTGGAGTAGGAGCATCATTTCAAATGTCCATGTCAAATGCGGTTAGGGCAGCACAAATTACCTATTATGAAAGTGCGCTTTTTGACACCAATGGACAAGCTGCATATTATGAAGCCAATGAAAATGGAGAAATGAACTATTCAAACGATTTTGGTCTTTTCACACAAGAACATAAATTGAATACAAACTACTTATTAACAACTTATTTACCATTCAAATTTGAGGCGATAATTTCAGACAAACCTTTTTGGTCTCAGCTATCAATGGAGTTTACAGGTAAAGTAGGTTATGAAATGCTGTTCGGCAATCATCAAATTTTTAGCGGACGTTTAGCTTATGGACTAGGAGTAGGGGTAAACTACTATTTGTAATCTCTGAATTATTTTTCGTATCTTTTGAACTAGTTATGAAGAGAATTTATGCTTTAATCCTGATTTTGTCTTGTGTAGTGTACACACAATCTGCTTTTAGTCAGGCAAATGAAACCAATGCTCAAGGTAAGAAGACCGGTAAATGGGTGGTTTATGGTAAGGATAACTCAAGTAAAGGCCATTGCCCTGACTGTAAAGTAGAAGAGGGTGAATATGTCAATGGTCGTAAAGAAGGTTATTGGGTGAAATATTACCCTGATGGAGTAACTCCAAGATTAAAAGCCAACTACAAAGGAGGGAGACCAAATGGTGATTATGAAAAGTTTCATCCAAATGGTGTATTAGCTGAAAAAGGAACCTATTCTGAGAAAAAACAAACAGGAGTGTTTATCGTTCAAAATGAGCAAGGAATTGTAACTCAAAAGAAAACATTCAACGAAAACGGAAAAGAGGACGGTGTATCACAATACTTCTATGATGACGGATCACTCCAAATGGAAATGACGAAAAAAGATGGAGTCATTCAAGGTAAAGCGGTGACGTATTGGGAGAATGGAGATGTGAAAAAAGAAATCACTTATGACGCTTCAGGAAAACCAGGAGAGCCAGTTTACAAAGACCCTGTGAATCCTTTAAAACCACAAGCTGTAGTAACAGGAAATGGTGGGCCTTCAGGTGGAAGTGGAAAAATTAAAGACGGTAAAAAATACAACCGTGACGGCTACAATAAGTTATACAATGATGATGACGAATTGTGGATGGATGGTGAATTCAAAGGAGGGAAACTGTGGAACGGTAAGTTGTACAAGTATGATTCTGATGGAATTTTATTGAAAATTGAAGTTTGGAAAAACGGAGCATACCACTCAGATGGTGTGTTGGATTAAGTTGATTTGTTAGCAAGCTTGGAGCATTAGGCTCCAATAAGGTTTGATCACAAATTAACCCAACATCATGCTCAAATTACTCGCTTTTATTGGTGGACTATTTCTGCTGTTGCCATTTTATGGTGCTGGGCAATCTGACACCCTAAATCAAACGGATAAAGAAGGTTTAAGGCAAGGTTATTGGATAATCTATGGTGCTGACAAACCAGAAAAAGGATACTGCGACACCTGCAAAATTGAAGAGGGTACATATATAGATGACAGAAAAAATGGAGTTTGGAAAAAGTATTATAAGGATAGTCAAACTGTCAGACTTCAAGGAACATATGTCAGAGGAAGGCCAAATGGCCCCTACATTAAATACTACGAAAACGGATGTAGCCGAGAAGAGGGAACTTTTAAATACAAAAAGAAGAGATCCTACAAGCTATACAATGAAGATTGTCAGCTTCAATAAGAACGGTTTTTTAATGCAGAAGGTAAAGAGATAAAATCAATTCAATATTTCGAGAATGGATGCAAAGAATTGGAAACTGTCCATAGGTTAGATGGCACATTTATCATAGACGTTTATCGATATTCAAAAGTAGAATGTAATGTTGTAGATAGTACATATGAAAATTATGATGGACCTTATGTTACAAAGTGCGGTGGCTATATTTCAATGGAAAAGGAAGAAGTCGTTTAATTAGAAGGTGACTGCGACTACTTTGAAATTTTAGATACATTAAAAAATGGTCATCATGAAATTAAAGATTCGCTTGGAAGGGTAATTATTAATGCTGAGATAAAAGATGGTTGGATTGAAAAAGGAAAGATGTATTGTTGGAACGAAAATGGAGAATCTCTTGAGTTTAAATACAAAAACAAATTATTAAAAGATTTAAAGAGAACCCAATCTAAGGAGATTGAGGTGAATTCAATAGCGCCCTCTGGTGAAACTGGGGTAACCAAAAATGGAACCAATTTCAATCCAAACGGCTATAACAAACTCTATAATAAAGATGATGAGTTGTGGTTAGACGGAGACTTTAGAGATAGTAAATTATATGATGGTAAAGCATATATCTGCGATAAAGATGGTATCCTTCTGAATATAGAAATTTGGCGTAAAGGTAAGTTTATAGAATATGGGAACTTGTAAATTGAATATTTACTTCTCTGTGAATCTCTTTTGACGCAGTCAAACCTCTGAGAAACTCTGTGATATAGCTCAACTATGTTAAGAGTAATTTCTAAATGTTATTAAAGAATATGACTGAAAGCAGCATCAAACTTTAACCCCAATCACACAGATGTCATCAATCTGTTCAAAGTCTCTTATCCATTCTGAAAATTCAGAATCCAAAATATCTGATTGAATTTTAATAGGCTTTGCTTGAGCCTTAATTAACATGCTTTTAAAAGGTTTGTACTTTAGTTTTTTACCTTTATCCCCACCAAATTGATCGGCAAAACCATCCGTAAAAGTAATTACACGATCATCAATTTCTAATTGAATAGTTTGGCTCTTAAATGCTGCCAGCTCTCCAGTATGAAAACCTACCGGCATTTTATTGCTTGCAATCTCTATGATTCCAAATTCCTGATCTTCTTCTAGATGAATTTTAGCAAAATCGCTTTGAGAAATCTGCGACTTCTTTCTGAGCACCCACAATGGGTTATTCGCCCCAGTGAATTCAAGCAGATTCGTTTTTCGGTCCCAAATACACAAGGCCAAATCCATTCCGTCTTTTTGCTGCTGTGCTTCTGATTTTTGAGTTAAGGCGTGGATAATTTTATCTCTTAATTTGTTTAATATTATCGGCCCAGACTTAATGCCATTTTCAATAACAATCTCATTTAAAAAACCAATACCAAGCATAGACATGAATGCGCCCGGAACTCCATGTCCTGTGCAATCTGCGGTCACCCAAATAGAAATGTTTTCTTCAGGAAAATGATGTGCCCAGTAAAAATCACCACTTACCACATCTTTTGGCTTGAATAAAATAAAATGATCAAGACTGATTTTATCCCATTCTTCATTTCCAGATAAAAGGGCCGTTTGAATGCGCTTGGCATAATTGATACTATCTCTAATCTCTTTGTGCTGCTCAATAAGTTCTTCTTTCTGCGTTTCAATTTGATTGTTACGATCAGTAATGATTTTATTTTTTGATTGTAGTTGACTGCGGCTTCTAAACATAAAATATAACGCTACAACCACTAGAATGATAACAACACCTGAAGACCACAATAAAATCTCACGTGACTTAAGTTTTTCTGCAGCTAGCTGCTCCTTATGTTGATTCTCTAAAACTTCTTGTTCTCTTTGCAGTGAATCTTGTGCTTCAATACGCGCTTGATTCACTTCATTTTCTAAACGTGTAGCAGCACTGTTTGCGTCAGCAAGTCCTAGACTATCACTGTATTCATGACCCATGGCCATAAAGGTGAAGGCTTCTTTATAGTTTCTTAATTTTGATTGTATTTCTGCCATAGCAATATAAGACTCAGCGATTAATTCTGAATATTCAGCTCGCTGACCATAGTCTAAAGCGATTAACATTTTTTCTTCTGCCTTTTTTAGTTGGTTTAAGTCGGTATAATAAAGAGCCAAACTATAGTTATCAATTGCTATTCCCCGATCAGTACCAATTTGATAAGTGATTTCTGTGGATTTTTCCATGGCCTCCATCATTTTATCTGACTCTCCCAAATAATTATAAACAATGGCTGCGTTATACAGTAATTCCCCTTCTCTTCTGAGATTATTATTGGCCTTGGCCAATTCTAAACCTTCGTTGTAATAGGCTAGAGATTTTTCATATTCGCCCTGGTTTTTTGCTATGATTCCCAAGTTGTTTAAAGCTTGAAGTACGTCAGCAGTGTCTTTGTAAATTTTTCCTAGACGATAAGCCTCTTCAAAATATTCTTTTGATTTGTTATAATTTTCAATGACTCTGAAAATTAATCCAATCCCATTTGCAGATCCAGCAATAGCTTTTGGAAATTTCTCTTTCGCCATTTCATCTGCCTTATAATAATATTCCAATGCTTTTTCATATTCAGATTTATAAAAACATGCATTTCCCCTGTTGTTATAAGCCTTCATGAGTTCTTCTTCTAGATTATATCGCTTACAATAATCTATCGCTCTGTCGGCATAAATAATAGAAGAGTCTAGCTGATTATGTCCCATTAAGGCACCAGAAAGCAAGCGCAATCCACTCCCTATTCTAGGTTCAAATTTCAACTTTCTGGCTAAGGCAAGCATTTTTCTTGCATATAGCACCGTTAAACCAGGTTCATTGTATTTCAGTTTATCAAAGGATTTTTTCAGTTGGTCAATTACAACCGTATCTTTTAAATCTGTTGAACTTTTAATTTTCTCGTCAACTTTTAGCGCGGTTAACAAGGAATCTTGAGCGTGGGCAGAAACGCTCAAACTTGATAATAGTAGGGTAAATAGTAGTAGCCTCATTTGAGTTAAAGATAACACTTTCAATTATCTATGACACTTAAAGTAATTGAAAGGTTCTAAACAATCCACGCAAGAATGAAAAGATTGGCATGGTGTAGATCCAAATGGGCTTATGATTTTGGTATTGGTTGATTTACAATGTGGGCAAACTACAACTTTATTGTCATCAGTTGGGGGTGAAATTCCCTCTGCCATCATTTTTGCTTTCGTTGCTTCTGAAAGCCAATCGGTATTCCAAGCAGGCGAAAGTTTAGTGATAATGTTGACCTTGTGATATCCTTTATCAGCTAACTTTTCGTGGATCAGATCTTCAAAAAGTTTTTTTGCAGGACAGCCGGTGTAAGTAGGAGTGATGGTTATGGTTAAGGTATCATTTTCTTCAACAACTTCTCTAATCACACCGAGTTCAACCAGGTTGATAACCGGAATTTCTGGATCAGGAACCTCACTTAAGATGTCCCAAATGTGTTTTGGTTGTTTGTGAATATCTATTACGACCATTTTGCGTCAGGATACGCTCTTGGCAGATATTGCATGATGCTTAATAAATGACCAATGTGCTCTGAATGAAATCCATCTCTAAAATCACGCATTGATAAGGGCTGAATTTCTTTTCGTTCAATATTTGACTCGGCTAAAACTCTGTTGATTTCTTCTTGCCAGATTTTTTCTAATCTATCACAATCTGTGAAATAAGTTTTATCTAGTTCGTCAAAGGCAAAAATCTCTTCAACATATTTCAATAAATGATCTACAGCATCTTGCATCCTTCTGTTCGACTCTTCTGTACCCAAACCTAATCTATAAATCCAATCTCTAGAGTGATCTAAACTATAGGCTATTTCTTTCAGTACTTTTTGAGATAAACCAACTACAGCTTCATTTTTACTTTCTAATAATTGAGTAAAAACCTCATGAGCCCACACATCATACATAAATTGACGCGCCATTGTCCATGCGAAATCTTCGTTGGGTTGTTCAACTAATTTAATGTTGAAATATTCTCTTTCGTTTCTTCTAAAAACGTAATCATCCGGAGTATGGGTTCCCCCTTCTATCTCGGCTATGATTTTATACAATTCTTCTGCTCGGCCAAATAAATCAAGCGAGCAATTAGAAATGGCAATGTCCTCTTCTAAGAAGGGGCCTTTACTGCAAAGTTCTGCCATTCGCTGAGCTAAAATTAATGAGCTGTCTGCAATTCTAACTAGAAACTTTGCTTCGTTATTTTGAAAAGTAATCTTCATTCTTAAAGGTGATTTACCCCGTCAGGAATTTTGTAAAAAGTAGCGTGTCTGTATACTTTGTCATCTGCTGGATCAAAAAATGCGTCTGCTTGATCTAAAGGAACTGAAACAATCGCCTCAACTGGAACTACCCATAAAGCTCTGCCTTCATTTCTTCTCGTATACAATTCACGTGCGTTTTGTACAGCCATTTTTTTGTCGTAAGCGCGAACACTTCCAACATGTTTAAAAGGTAATCCAGATTTTTTCTGAACAAATACTTCCCAAAGTTTATCTCCTTTTTCCATTCTTAACTATGTAATTTTTTATGCTACTTGAGTTTCTGATTTTTCAGCATATGCTGCTGCTGCCTCACGTACCCATTTATTATCGTCTAATGCTTTTTTGTGATGATCTAATCGCTCTTGATTACACGGACCGTTTCCATTTACTACATTCCAAAATTCATCCCAGTTAAACGGACTCGTTTCCCAATGCCCTGTTTCTTCGTTGAATTTTAAACCTGGATCTGGAATTGTTAAACCTAAATATTCAGCTTGAGGAACTGTTCTGTCAATGAAACGTTGTCTCAAATGATCGTTAGACTCTCTTTTAATCTTCCAAGCCATTGATTGACCTTTATGAACTGAATCTGCGTCATGTGGTCCAAACATCATTAATGCTGGTTCCCAAAAACGATTCAAGGCATCTTGTGCCATTTCTTTTTGCTCTGGTGTTCCAAATGCCATTTGACACATGATCTCATATCCTTGTCTTTGGTGGAACGATTCTTCTTTGCAAATTCTAACCATTGCTCTTGCATATGGTCCGTAAGAAGTTCTTTGCAACGAAACTTGATTCACAATTGCTGCGCCGTCAACTAGCCATCCAACTGCACCCATATCAGCCCAAGTCAAAGTTGGGTAGTTGAATATAGATGAGTACTTAGCTGTTTGATTGTGTAATTGCTCGTTCATTTCTTGACGAGATATTCCTAATGTTTCTGCTACGCTATACAAGTACAAACCATGACCTGCTTCATCTTGAATCTTCGCTAATAAAACTTGCTTTGATCTTAAAGATGGCGCTCTTAAAAGCCAATTTCCCTCAGGCTGCATTCCAATAATTTCAGAATGGGCATGCTGAGAAATTTGTCTAATGTTGGTTTGACGGTACTTTTCAGGCATCCAATCTCTTGGTTCTACCTTCAAGTCTTGCTCAATTATAGCGTTAAACGCTTCTTCGTATTTGTCCATAATCTATGCTTTAAAAGCATAACAAATATAAGGCTTTAAAGTTTAAAAATTATGAGAAATGTCATATTCTAAACATTGTCAAGTCTTAAATTCTTACTTGCGCTTTTGTAAATGGTAATTTTTCTGATCGCCCTTTTTTGAATATTTTATTGCTATTCGTTTTACCTTTTCGCAGCTCTTTCTGTTGATCTTCAGGTAAATGAATGATGTCAATACATTCTGTGGTGCAACAATTTTCCATTTTTTTATTGCATTCTTCACATTGAATGAATAATAAATTACAATGCACATTGGCGCAGTTAACGTGCGTGTCGCAAGGGGTTCCACATTGATGACAATTGGCAATTACATCATCACTAATGCGCTCTGCCATTCTATCATCAAAAACAAAGTTTTTACCAATAAATTTATTTTCAATGCCCTCTTCTTTAACCTGTCGAACATATTCAATAATTCCGCCTTCTAATTGATATACTTTTTCTGCTCCTAAATGCTTGAAGTAGGCAGAGGCTTTTTCACATCTAATTCCTCCTGTACAGTACATGACAATGTTCTTGTCTTCTTTGTTCTCTTCAACATAATCTTTAACGATTTCTGGTAAAGAATCTCTGAAGGTATCTACATCTGGAGTAATGGCTCCTTCAAAATGACCAATCTCTGTTTCATAATGATTTCTCATATCAATAAGAAGAGTATCTTCTTGAGAAATAAGTTCATTGAACTCTTTTGCTTTAAGATGTTTTCCTTTATTGGTAACATCAAATGTTTCATCCGTTAATCCGTCTGCCAAAATCTTGTCTCTAACTTTTATCTTCAGTTTTAAGAAAGACTTGTTGTATTGTTCTACTGCAATGTTCAATCGAATGCCTTCTAGAAACGAAATTGAATCGATATGTGCTTTAAATGCTTCAAATTTTGGAGCCGGAACAGATAGTTGCGCATTGATTCCTTCTTTTGCTACATAGATTCTCCCTAATACGTCAAGCGCATCCCAAGCAAGGAAAAGGTGATTTCTGAAAATTTCTGGATTCTTAATTTGATGGTACTGATAGAAAGATATCGTCAAACGATCTTGTCCTGCTTCGTCAATTAAAGCTTCTCTTTCCTTAGCACTTAGTTTATTATACAGTTGCATGCTATAAATAATTTAAGTAAAAAGTAATTGCAATAAATATTGCTGCAAAGATAGGGGATTTAAACAAAAAAGGAGAATCAGTTCGATTCTCCTTTTATTCTTTTAATTTTTATTTCTCTCGAATCAGATTAATATTTCCTTGACCTGCCGTTGTTTCGCCATTGGTAAAGACGGCTTCATAGGTGTAGAAATAAACTCCATCATTGCAAGGATTGCCTGATTGGTTGTTTCCGTCCCATGCGTCTGAAATTGAATTGAATTCAAAAACTTTTGTTCCCCATCTGTCAACTACCACGCATTTAAAATCTTGAATGGCCATAGAAAGTATCTCAAAAGTGAATAAATCATTTGTACCACTATTTCCAGGAGTAAAGACGTTTGGTGTAACCAATAATGGTTGTTCGTGAACAATAATATCCTTGCAAGTTGTATCTGTACATCCATTTTTATTGATGGCTACTAAGCAAGCTTGATAAATTTCTTCACCGGTATATGTTGTGTCAAATGTTTCATTGATGTCATGTGAAATCGTCCAAATACTTGGAAAGTTATAATGATTTAAATTCCAAAAGAAAGTAGTATCTGCTGAAGGATTGTTAGGATTAGCAAAATACTGTGATTGATTTCCAAATTGAACCGTAACTGGTGCTGTACCTTCACAATTGGCATCTAATTGTGCCGACAAAATTGTGAAGTCAGCTATTGGATTAACTGAATCAAGAACCATAACTTCTGTTAAAGTACAACCGTTGTTATCCGTAATCGTCATTTCATAAGATCCTGGATTGAGCCCACCCCAAGTGGTGTTGGTAGATGTAGCTCCTGTTCCTAAATTTGTCCATAAGTAGTCGTAATCTGGTGTTCCACCTCCGGCAGATGCGAATACAACACCATTGCCTGATTGATAACCAAACTGTCTACAGTAAGCTGGTTCTGAACCAAAATCTTGAAAAATCAGTTCAGGTGGATAGGTAATTGTAAAATCATCAACTGAAGAACATCCGTTCTCATCATTAATTGTTAGGGTATAAGGTCCTTCACCCATTGAACCAGTGCTATCTGCACCAATTCCCCCTTGAGAACCTGGATTTGGGTTCCAGAAATAGGCCAAGTTATTATAGTTTCCGGTGTAATTTAAAACGGTATCAATTTGGGCTATTCCTGTTGGAATTCCATAACACGCAGGTTGTGTGATATTGAAAATAGGTTGAATAGGATCAGGTTCTGTTAGGAATAATGAATCTTCCCAAATACAGCCATTGCCGCCATCAACGGACATGTAATACCAAGCTGAATTTAATAGGTTGGCTGTGTTAGAGTTACCTGTATTCAGCACGTTGCCTTGTGCATCTTCAATGGTGTAAATTTCTGTGCCTACTCCGGCTCCTAGTCCTAGCGTGATTGATCCATCTGAGAATCCAAAACATGTAGGTTCATTGTATAAAATCGTCACAACCGGGGCAGAGAATATTTCAATATCCAATGTGGTGGTGTCTTGACACCCACTTGCTGATTCAACTGCTAATTCAATTGTGTACGTGTTTCCGGAAGTATAATTGAATGCAGGAGGATTTTGTTGAGAGGAGCCTTGGAAATTTCCGTAGTCCCAATTCCATTGTGCGATTGTTCCTCCTCCTGATACTGTTGATTGATCACTTAAAGTGATTGGCAAATTAATGCAACCTCCTGTTGCTCCCGCATCTGATGATTGTCCATCTATAATAAATTCAAAGTCAGCGGTGGGTTCATTTCCTACGGATATTAAAAAGTCAGCCGTGTCTGGGCTACATGGACCTGTAGCTGGAACTGCATAAATAAATGTGTAATTTCCGCCTGTTAATCCAGCAGTATTTAACACACCCGAACCTGCATTAAATGCTCCCGAAGAGCTTGTTTCTAACCAAGTTCCTGCGCCAGAATTACCAGATAATAAATCGTCCAAATCAATCGATCCGCCGGCGAAATTACAGATGAAATCTGTTCCGTCTAATCCAGCCGCACCTGAAGTTCCTACGTCAACATTAATAAAAGCTGTGTCATCTACGCCGCAGGCACTTACTATAAATAGAAATTCATAAAGGCCTGGCGGGAGTCCATTGGAATCAAAATTACCTGTGCCAGGCGTGAATTGACCAGAAGAGGTCACTTCTTCCCAGTTTCCACTTGGGTCTGCGCCATTTAGCAAAGTGTTCAAGTCTATACTGCCTCCACATAAGGTTGTTGTGCTATCTGCTCCAGCATCTCCGCTTGCTCCAACATTAACTGTCATTACAGCAACATCATTCGTTCCACACGAGCTAACTGTGTATTCAAATAAATAAGCCCCTGGAGTTAATCCATTTCCATCTAACTCTCCGGTTCCTGAATTAAATTGTCCAGATGTAGTTGTTTCAACCCAAGTTCCTCCCGGATCTGCTCCAACTAACATGGTATTTAAATCTAAAGTTCCACCACATAACGTTGTCGTAGAATCTGGTCCAGCTTCAGGTAAATCTCCTGGGCAAGAAATCACCCATCCAGAAGAACATCCAGTATTTAATAAAGTTACTGTAGTGAAGGGAAGGGTTGATGTGACGGTAATAAAAACATCTCCAAAAGATCCGTTACAAGTGTACGGTCCAATCACATTACCAGATACGCCTACATTGACTCCAGTAATGCTCATTGTTCCACCACCATCAACTGAAATGGTAGCAAAATCATTTGTGTTTACGGCAGTATATGCAAGTGTTAAACTCGTTACAGCTGGTCCAACCACCGTTGAAACCAGGGTTCCAGTACAAGCAGCTCCCGACCATGGTCCAGCTGCTCCTGGACCGCAAATGGCACAAGAGGGGTCTTGAGTTGTTATGTAACCAGAATTGTTAGGTCCTGTAGTTGTATATTCTGTACACGCTGGTTGCGCGAAAGAGAAGTTGTATGCAATAGCAAACAAGAAAACCGTTAATAGTCTTTTCATAAAATTAAAAATACGAATTAAAAAGGCCGTTGTATCGGTCTACTTGAAAAGCGAACAATTTTTATTTTAAATGATAAAAATCATTCAAAATCAATTATTTCAATACAGTAACATGACCTGAATGTTGATGTCTTTTGTCAGACATAGTTTCTTTGAAGTCAAGTTGCCAGATGTATGTTCCATCATCAACTAAACCACCATTTCCATAATGTCCATTCCAGCCAGCATCCGCGTTGTATGATTCCCAGATTACTTCTCCCCATCTGTTATAAATTAATAAGTGGAAGTCAAATGGGTCATATCCAGAGAAGAATACTGGTTTCCATGTCTCATTGAAATCATCACCGTCCGGCGTAAAGATGTTTGGCGCGTAAAAAATGATTACATCTTGAACGTTAACAATTAAGCTGGTTGTGTCAGAACACATTTGACCGTAATTGTAAGCAATCAACTCAACTTCGTATGTCGCAGCTTGATGATCAGGGAAAGTATGAGTTGGATGCTCTTGCGTGTTTGTTAAAGAGTTGTCTCCAAAATTCCATGCCCATTCGTCTGAATTCACTGAGGTATTAGTGAACTGAGTTTCAGAGTCAGTTATTGTTAAAACTTGAGGGTTGAATACAAATTCTGCTTCTGGAGTTGGGAAAATTTCAATGTAATCTGAGATTAAAGCAGTGTCTTTACATCCTAAGCTATTGGTTACAATTAATTCAACATCATATAATTCTGGACTTGAGTTTTCATTATAATAGTTAACAGATGGATGTTGTCCAGCTGATGCTGCTCCACCAAAGAATTCCCATTGCCAGTTATCAATAGATGCCGTAGCTGAAAAAGATAAATCTGTAAAGTTAATAGTCGCTGGACTACAAGCTTGATTCACATCAGAAACAAATCCGGCTGTTGGTTTTTCATAAACAGTAACGGGTTGAGTTATTGCATTGGTACATCCGAAATCAGAAGTAAGCGTTAAGGTAGCATTAAAACTCCCTGAAGATCCATATGCATGCTGCGTACCTTGCCCTGATCCGTTAGTTCCGTCTCCGAAATCCCAATCCCATGTAGAGATAGTTCCTGATGGAATAGCCGAATTATCGACAAAATTAGTTGGAGGTGTATTCACACAAATTGTATTTGTTGTAAATGCCGGAACAGGTTGCGGATAAATGGTTACAGGAACAGTAATATTGTCTTGACAACCCTTGTCTGTTGTGACTTCTAAGTTGATAGCGTAGTTGCCATGAATTCCGTATAAATGCGTATCATTCGCGTTAGTCGATCCATTTCCATCATCAAAATCATAAACATAACCTGAAATGACATCTGGAGCTCCTACCACAGAATTGTCTGTCACCGTAATGGCATCATATATACATTCATCATTTACCGTAAAGGCTGCTGTTGGCATAGCGTGTCTTGTAGTAGTGATCGACATAGTGTCTTCGCATCCCATATCTGAAATAGCTATTAATTCAGTCACATAAGCACCACTAGAAGCATATAAGTAATTAGCATGTTGTGTTCCTCCTGTTGTACCATCTCCTAAATCCCATTGCCAAGTGGCAATTGAACCGGCAGGAATTGAAGAAGTGTTTACAAAGTCAGCTGCTTGATCAACACAGTCGTCCGAAACAGTATAAGATGCGTTCGGCTCAGCATGTATATTTACGGGAACTATTAAATTGTCTTGACATCCACTTGAAGAGGTTACCGTTAATTCAACGTTGTATGTTCCGTAAGTCGCATATTGATGTGTTCCCGGATTTGGAAGGGCTGAAGTGTTTCCATCTCCAAAATCCCATAAGTAAGTTGAAATTACGTCAGGAGCAACCACTGATGAGTTATCAGAAATTACTGAAGAATTGTACTCACATTCATCCGTCATTGTGAAATCAGCTGTTGGAATAGGGAAACGAGTCGTGTTGTTTTGCACTTGAGCAGTACATCCCATGTCTGATGTTACGGTTAATGTGACTGTGTAAGTTCCTTCAGATGCATAAGGGTGTGAAGGGTTTTGAGCTGTTGAGGTATTTCCATCTCCAAAATCCCAGTCCCATCCTGAAATTACTCCGGTCGTTACGGATGAATTGTCCATGAAATCGGCATTGATTCCTAAACATTCATCAGTAACTGTAAAGTCAGCTACTGGAGTAGGTTCAATAGTAATAGGCACAACTAATTGATCTGTACATCCATTGTTTGAAGTAGTGGTTAAGGTAATATTGTAGTTTCCTTCAGTGGCATAATTGTGAGCTGGAGGGTTTTGTAAGTTAGATGTTGTTCCATCTCCAAAATCCCAAGCCCAAGTAGTGATATTGTCTGGAGCATTCACGTTTGAGTTGTTTACAAATGAAACAGCATCTGCAATACATCCTCCTGTAAGACCTGTATTTGAAGATACTCCGTTAATCACGAATTCAAAGTCTGCAGTTGGGTTCGGGTAAACTGTAACGTTTTGTGTACTTGTGTGCTGACATCCATTGTTATCAGTTACGACTAGGTCTACTGAATAAGTGCCGTCAGAAGCAAAACTATGTGATGGATTTTGGGCAGTACTTGTATTACCATCACCAAAATCCCAATCCCAGTTGTCTATGGTTCCTGGAGCCGGTATACTAGAAGCATCTGTAAAATTAATTGCTGTTCCTTGACATTCATTTGTGAAATTATAATCTGCAGTTGGAGCAACTGGTAAGGTCAAGGTATAATCGATTTGCTGGCATTCACCTCCAACAGTATAGACTGCAGAATAGTTACCTGCTCCTAATGACATCATATTTAAACTTGCAGAAGTTTCTCCAACAAGCGCAATTCCGTCTTCGTACCATTGCCAAGTTCCACCAGTAGTATCAATTGTTGCATCCAAAGTAAGGTCATTAGAGCACCAGTTACCAGATTCAGTAATATCTCCAGATGAAAAAGAAGCTGTTGTATTTAGCGTTAATTCGTCAAGGAAATAGTAGTTAGAACCTGCTTGCTGTCCGCCACATGGTCCACCAATAGAAACGGCGTTTATATTTACTGGCGGAATAAAGTTGATCGTTACTTGTTGCCATGATTGGTTAGCAGGAAAAGTAACTGTAGCAGTTCCTAAAACAATCCAAGCACCTGAACCTACAGCACATGTTGAGGTATTCCAAGGTAGATCTCCACAATTGGGAGTTCCGTATAAAGTAACGTTTAATGTTGTAGCTCCTGTAGACCAGGCCATGTTAAAGTCTAATGTATAAGGTGTTCCTGCCGTCATTGGTGAGTTTAAGCATGCTCCAATGTTTTCTTCCCAATTGGCGTTACTATAAAAGCCACCGTAACCAGCACCACCTGGCGCTCCTGGCAATGGTAAATCTGGAGAATTAAAAATTCCCGTATATCCACATGTGTTAAAATAATCTGAAGTTGCATTAGATGCTTGTACCCATGAATCGGCACAATGAAGATCACTAACCCCATTCGGACAACAAGAATTACTCTCAAAAGAAGGATTAGGAATAAGTGAAGTAACTGTAGAACCAGAACCTCCTAGTCCATTACAAGCACAATCCGCATCATTCATATCAATGTCGCCATCAGCGTCATCATCAATTCCGTTATTGCAAATTTCCTGTGCATACACAGCATTTAAGGTGAAAAAAATTCCGAAAAAGAAAATCAATTTTTTCATGGTAGTATAGATTGGTGTAAGCAAGACGTGTTAATAATCACCCCGTTGCCTTGAATTTACAGATTATCTCATTATTCTACTGATTTAATAGATAATTAGCTTAAAATTCAACCTTTTATAACATTTTTTTTACTTGGTGTTAAACCTTATTCAAATTTGGCAGTCATAGAGGTGTAACAAAAAATTAAAACAAATGAAAAAAGCAGCAATTATTGCAATCGCCTTAATGTTTGGAGCATTTAACGGATTTGCACAAGAAAGAAAAACAGAAGATAAAAAAAGAACAGAGCTTTCTCCTGAGCAAAGAGCGGAAAAGAAAACTCAAAAGTTGACGGAAGTTTTAGCACTTGATGAAAAGCAAGCAGCTAAAATCAAAGAAATTAACTTGGAGCATGCCAAGAAAATGGAAGATTTGCACAAAGAGATGAAGGAGTTAAAAGCGAAGGTGAAGGAAGAAAAACAAGCAACTCATGCAAAAATTGAAAAAGAACTGACAGACGAACAAAAGCAGATAATGAAAGAGAAGGAAGAAGAGCGTAAGAAAAAACGTGCTGAGAAAAAGAAAGATTGTTGCCGTAAATAAGCATATGTGAAACAATCATTTGAAAAGCCTTTCCAATTGGAAAGGCTTTTTTTGTTTACCAAATCAATTAAAGAGGTAGCTTTGCAGCCATGAATGCGATTCGATCATATGTAATAGGATTAGGCTCATATAGCCCGGCTTTCTGGATGCTGTGTATTCACACCTTTATTTTTATGATCAGCTTCAATATGCTTATTCCAGAGTTAAATGAGTACATCACTACTTTAGGGCATCCAGAATTAAAATGGTTGAATATAGGGTTGTGGACGATTGCGGCAGCAATATCACGGCCATTAAGCGGAAAGATTGCTGATAACGTGAGCAGAAAGTCGGTCATGTTTATAGGTGTGATAATTTCGATTATCATCTCATTCATGTACCCGATTTTTTCAACGCTTACTGGCTTTTTAATCTTGAGATTTTTGCATGGTTTTAGTACTGGATTTCAACCAACAGGAGCTTCTGCGTTAGTGGCAGATTTAATTCCAAAAGGAAGAAGAGGAGAGGCAATGGGAATTTTTGGAGTGATGTTCACTTTAGGCTTCAGTTTAGGCCAAGGTTTGGGAAGCACAGTTAAGATGGAATTAGGCATGGATGGTTTATTTATGACTTGTGGTGTTTTGGGAATAATTCCTTTTTTCTTACTGCTATTAGTTAAAGAGGATAAATCAATTGTTAGAGAAAATGCCCGACAACAAGGCTATGTTACGCTTTCACAAAAAATTATCCCTAAAGCCCAAGAAATTTTTGGACCAGAAGTATTAAAACCAACATTTGTGATGTTTTTGACAGCAAGTCTTGCCGGAATGTATTTCTTATTAATTCCAGATTTAAGTGACCACTTAGGTTTTGATAATAAAGGAGGTTTTTGGTTGGTGTATGTCGGATTTACAATAATTACTAGGTTAGTTGCCGGAAAAACAACAGATAAATTTGGAGCGAGAAATAATTTAATTGTTTGCTGTTCTATTTTGGTAGTGGCTTCTTTTCTAATTGGGAATGCAACAAATGCTTGGCAATTTAATCTTGCAGCATTAATCTATGGAATAGGATCAGGAATCGGATCACCGGCATTGTTCTCATGGGCGGCTGATTTAGCAAATCCACTTTATAAAGGGAGAGGAATGGGGACATTATTTATCGCCTTAGAATTAGGGATTTTATTCGGAGGATTTTTAGCGCAAACTATTTATAATAATAATCCAGAAAATTTTGATGCAGCCTTTATGACGGGAGGTGCATTATGCCTTATTGGTCTCATTTTTCTAATTTTAGTAGGAAATGGAAAGCAATCCGAGCCAATTAATTAATTTTACCGTATGTATAAGCATAGGAATACTGACGCAGAAGATATTATTTATGGTGTAAGAGCCGTAATTGAAGCAATAAGAGCAAAAAGACCAATCAACAAAATATTCATTCAAAAAGGAATGAATAAAGAGTTGTTTTATGAGTTGAAAGAAGAATTGGCGGATAAAAAGTATAATTTACAATTTGTTCCCATTCACAAGTTGAATAAGCTGACTCGTAAAAATCATCAAGGGGTAATTGCACAAGTTTCACCGGTTGAGTATCATGCTTTAACACCGATTATCACAAAATTATTCGAGAACGGAGAGATTCCGTTTGTGCTCATTCTAGATCGTTTAACAGATGTTAGAAATTTTGGAGCTATTGCGAGAACGGCTGAATGTAATGGCGTTCATGCGATTGTGATTCCACATAAAGACAGTGTTTCTGTAACTTCAGATGCCATTAAAACTTCAGCTGGAGCATTGAATAAAATTCCTGTATGTAAGGTTGCCGACTTATCTAAAGTGGTTTATCAATTAAAACAATTGGGACTTCAAGTTGTGGCATCAACAGAAAAAACGAAGACACATTCATACGAGATTGATTTTACATTGCCAACTGCAATAATTATGGGGTCTGAAGAAGATGGAGTTTCTACAAAATTGCTAGCTGAATCTGATGCAAAAGCTAAGATTCCTATGATTGGTTCAATTGCCTCCCTAAATGTTTCGGTTGCTGCCGGAATCATGCTTTATGAAGCAAGCAGACAGCGTTTAACTGAGTAATGACCTTCTTGAAACGACATATAGAAATTACCCTCATCTTGGTGGTAGGTTTCATATTGCGTTTCGTTATTTCAATTACACATTCTTATTCTAATGATGAGCTAAGTGCCATCAATAGATTACATTACGATAACTTTTCTGACTTAATAGAAAAGGGCGTGATGACAGGTGATATGCACCCTGCGGGAGTGCAAGTGTTCATGAAAGGTTGGTCGATATTATTTGGAATGAATGAAGGCCCTATGCGTTTTCCTTTTGTGATTCTTGGTGTACTTTCTGTTTGGTTAGTGTATAAGATTGGATTGAAATGGGTGAACAAATCTACCGGAATAATAGCGGCTTTATTGTTGTCGTTTCTTTATTTCCCAATCATGAATTCTGAGTTTGCAAGGCCTTACAGTCCCGGACTGTTTTTTAGTTTGTTAGCCGCTTGGTTTTACTTGAAAATTTTATTTGATGATAATAAAAAGTTTAAGGATGCCATCTTTTTAGCTCTGGCTTTTGCGGGGGCCATGTATACCCATCACTTTGCTTTCATGTTTATTGGATGGATGGGTGTTGCAGGTTTGTTATTTGCCAATAAGAAAAATTTAAAATACGTTCTGATCGCAGGCGTATTAGGTATTTTATTGTATTTACCACATTATTCAATCACCGATTATCAATTAGGAGTTGGAGGATTACAATGGCTTGCTCCGCCAGAAGCAAACTGGTTATTGAAATTCATCTATCACGCATTCAATGAGTCATTTTTGTTGGTATTATTAGTCTTGCAATTCTTGATCATGTCCCTCATCTTTAGAAAAAAAGATAGATCTAAATGGTCAAACCCGTTAACTTTTATGGTGATTCTCTTTTTTGGAATCTATTTGGTAGGTTATTTTTATTCGCACATAGGGACACCAGTTTTGAAGTTTCCTGTAATGCTCTTTCCCTTGCCTTTTTTACTGCTGTTGATAGGATTCGTGTTAAGTCAATTCAAAATGCAAAAAACCTTGCTGTTGGTGCTGGGTATAGGCTGTTTAAGTTCAACAATTATTGAAAAAGATTTATTCGGTAATCGACATTATGAGTTATTTGAGGAGGTGGCCGTTGATATTGTAGATTGGAACAAAACTTACGGAGAAGAGAATATTTACACAGTTTACAATCTGAACAATCCCAATTACATGAATTTTTATGCAGAACAATGGGATGCACCTATCAATTTTGATTGGGATGTCTTGGAGTTTGGAGATGCTGCTACACTGAGAGAAGATTTAAAATATCGATCAGAAGAATACTTGATAATTGGATATTCTGCCCGACTAACTTTACCGCAGGTTTTTGAAACCTGCTTAGAGTTTTATCCAGAAATCGTAGATGGAACTAAATACAACAACTCGGCAGTTTATTTATTGAAAAAATCGAGTGATGCCAAGGATAAAGAGTATAATTTGTTAGCCGAATTTCCGAGTTCAAGATTTGTAAGTAATCAAGAACAATACATTCCAATAGCACCAAATGAGTCAACAGGGTTTAAGGGATATAATTTAGGAGGGGAGCTTATTTACGGACCCGAATATCATTTTGATTTATCTGAAATTAAGGATTATAGACAAAAATATATAAAGGTTGAAATTGAGGCATTAATTGAGCCTGAAGGTCAATTGACAGCATCCTTTTCTGCAAAAAGAGATGGGCTTCCGGTTCAAAATTTTTCTGGTAAAGATTATTGGGAAGGGCGAGATTTAGAACATATGTTGTTAGATAAAGGTGAAGCTTACTTCGTGTTCTCAATCCCTGATTTTATAGAATATGGGGATGACTGCATGATTAGTTTCTGGAACAGAAATAGCGAATCAGAAATTGTAATAAAATCTATTCGGGTTCTTGAAGTTCCAAACATCTGGAATTAACCACTTATCAATTACCATTCAAACATCAAGTTAAAAGCTGTATTTTAGAGGACTAAACTAGTTCAGATGAAAGCATTACTTGCCATTTTATTACTTACTATTTCTTCAGTTACTTTTGCGAATGAGGATTCTTTATTCATTAGAAAGATATATGATGAAGCCTTAGAAAACGGACAAGCTCATGATAATTTAAGATCCCTTTGTAAAGATATTGGTGCGAGAATTACCGGTTCTGCTGAAGCTGCAATGGCTGTAAAGTGGGGAGAGAAACTTTTAAAATCATACCAATTTGATGAGGTTAGATTACAAGAAATTCAGGTTCCTCATTGGGAGCGTGGAACAAAAGAAGCAGGATGGATATCGAATGAAAAAGGTGATATTTACAAACTGCACATTATTGCTTTAGGTGGGTCTGTAGGGACAAATGGCTTAATTGAAGGAGAGGTGCTGGCGGTGGATTCAATTGAAGAGTTAGAAAAATTAGGAGAAGAAAAGGTGAAAGGAAAAATCATCTTTTTTAATCGACCTTTTGATCAAAAACAGATTCAAACATTTAGAGCTTATGGTGGCTGTATTGCGCAAAGACATGCGGGTACAAATGCGGCTTCAAAATTACATGCAAAAGGTGTGGTGATTCGTTCTTTGGGGTCGTCAACAGATGATCATCCGCATACCGGTTCTATGCATTATGAAGCAAATGTTGATTCTTGTGCTGGAGCGGCGATCAGTACAAAAGACGCAGATATCCTAAATGGATGGTTGTCCAAAGGAAAAGTGATTCTTAAAATGGAGATGGATTGTCGTCATTACCCTGAGGAAACTTCTCATAATGTGATTGCAGAGATGAAAGGTTCAAAGGACAACAAAATTATAACCTTTGGAGGTCATCTTGATTCTTGGGATGTTGGTGAAGGTGCGCATGATGATGGGGCAGGAGTAGTACATTCTATTGAAGCTTTAAGGATTTTAAAACATTTAGGATACAAGCCAAAGCATACTTTAAGATGTGTCTTATTCATGAATGAAGAAAACGGAAATTTTGGAGGAAAAAATTATGCTAGAATTTGCTCTGAAGCTAAAGAAGAACATATTTGTGCTATTGAAACCGATAGAGGTGGCTTTTTACCTATTGGTTTTGATGTTGATGGCTCTGATGAGCAATTGAAAATGGTTCGTGAATACCAAGCTTTGCTGAAAGGTTTTCAGCTTTTCAAGTTTGATAAAGGATATAGTGGCGTAGACATCCGTCCATTGAAAGAGTATTATCCTGAAATGTTGCAGTTGGGGATGTCTATTTCTTCTCAACGTTATTTTGATTTTCATCATGCAGAATCTGACGTGTTTGAAAACGTGAACAAAAGAGAACTGCATTTAGGTGCCGCTGCTATGGCGACTATTATCTATTTGATGGATAAGAGTTTGTAATTAGTTAAGCTGACAAAACTTTGTATTGATTAAACGTGATGACTGAAAAAATTAAAGAATATCTTGAGCGATTAGAAAAAGAAAAAGACATTAAGATTCTATTGGCATGTGAAACTGGATCGAGGGCTTGGGGATTTCCTTCACCTGATAGCGATTTTGATGTTAGAATACTTTATGTTCATAAAATTGATTGGTACTTAAGTGTAAATGAAAGTAAAGATACAATTGATGTGATGCTAGAAAACAACGATTTAGATATTTCAGGCTGGGAATTAAGAAAATCTTTGCGATTATTATCTAAGTCAAATGCTCCATTATTCGAACGAATTCAATCTCCAATAGTTTACAAAGCTGATTCTGAATTTGTTCTGCAAATAACAGAGCTTTCTCAACATTGTTATTCTAAGATTGCCACTATGCATCATTACCTTAGCATGTCAAAAAAGATGCTGGAGGAAATTGATGGTAAAACTGAGTATAAATTGAAGAAGTTTTTCTATGCCTTAAGATCTGCTTCTGCATGTCTTTGGATTATAGAGAAAGAAGAAATACCGCCGATTGAGTTTTCTATTATGTTGAATGCACTTGATGAAATGCGGCCATTTAAGAGCAGGATCAATGAGTTGATAAAAATAAAATCACAGGCAAGCGAAATGTATCTCCATTCGGGGGAAGTTGAAATTATTTCTTTCATTAAAGATGTTTTAAAAAGGTCTGATAGGCTTGCTAAATCCTTACCTTCTTCAAAAGGAAATGTTTCAAAATTAAACCGCTTCCTTTCGAGTCAAATTAAGATTCATGGAAATTAAAGACCTAGAAGAGAATAAATTCATTCTTTTGGATTGCATTAGTGGCAGCAGGGCATATGGCTTAGACATACCAGAGTCAGATACTGACAAAAAAGGAGTCTTTTTAATGCCTAAAAATCAATTTTATGGTCTTGATTACATTCCTCAAGTAAGTAATTATACAAATGACGTTGTTTATTTTGAATTGAATCGATACATGGAGTTACTTTCGGTTAATAATCCAAATATTCTCGAACTTCTGAATACACCTTCTGAATTCGTATTATACAAGAACAAAGCCTTAGAAATAATCAAGGCCGAATTGATTATCTCTAAACTCTGTAAAAACACCTTTGGTAAATTTGCTATTTCACAAATCAAAAAAGCGAAAGGCTTAAACAAAAAAATAGTTAATCCTATTGCCAAAGAGCGCAAAACCCTGTTGGAGTTTTGTTTTGTAAATTATAATGGAGGTTCAATTCCCTTGAATAAATTTCTTAAGATAAAAGTTAAGGCACAGTCAGAATGTGGTCTTGTTAAAATTCCGCATATGAAAGATGTTTATGGTCTTTATTTGGGACGTAAAGGACAATATAAAGGAATTGTGAAAAAATCTGATTCGAACGAAATTTCGCTTAGTGCTATTTCTAGAGGGGAAAAGCAAGATGCGGTTTTATTTTTTAATAAGGATGGTTATTCAACATACTGCAAGGAGTATAAGGAATACTGGAATTGGGTTGAAAAAAGAAATAGTGTGCGTTACGAAAGTACAATGTCGCATGGTAAAAACTATGACGCCAAAAATATGATGCATACTTTTCGACTTCTGGAAATGGCAATTGAGATTGCTAAAGATCATAAAGTCAATGTGAGGAGACCAAATCGTGATTTCCTTCTTGAAATTAAATCGGGTAAATTCGAGTATGATGAATTGCTGAGTATGGCTCAAGAAAAGCAACGTCAAATGGAAGACGCTTTTGAGAATTCAACCTTACCTGAGAGACCGGACATCAATTTGATTAATAAAATGTGTTTTGAATTGAGAGAGGAGTTGTATCAGAGTCAAAAGATTTAATCTAGTTATCAGCTAAGAATTCAAAAATCAAATTTAGCTAAACCCAAGAGACCACCCCTATGTCTTGGGTGGCCTCTGTTCTGGTTTTAAGCTTGCATTAAGTATGCGGTTAACTCTTTAATTCAGTTAAATCAAATAAGTAACAAAAAAAACGTCCCTTGGTAGAACCAAGAGACGTTTCTTAAATTATATAGATTCAAACTTATTCAAGAATGATTCTTCTCATTGCATTGTCTCCGCCTTTTTGAACTCTGATGAAATATACACCAGCTTCAAAAGAAGTAAGATCTACAGAAGCGTTATCAGCTTCATTGCTCGTGTGAACTAAACGTCCTCTAGCATCTAAAATAGTTAAGCTGTAATCTCCTTCTAATTGAATATTCACGATTCCTTTAGTTGGGTTAGGGAAGATTAGCAATTGCTTGTCTAATTCGTTCTCAATTCCAACAGTTGAAAGTACTGTGAATGTCATCATTGATACACATCCGTTAGCATCAGTTACCGTAATTGTGTAATCACCTGCTGCTAAATCTGTGATATCTTCAGTTGTTTCTGCATTATCCCAAGAAATGGTGTAAGGTGCAGTTCCACCTGTGATTGTTGCATCAATTGCACCGTTAGTAGACCCATCATCATGAGTAACTACTCCCATAATGGTAGGGCCGTCAGTAACGGTCACCGTTACCATATCTGTATTAGAACAATTGTTAGCGTCTGTACCCGTTACAGTGTATGTAGTAGTAGACAATGCTGAAAATGCAGTTCCATCTGTTACGCCATTATCCCATACGTAAGTTACGGCTCCAGCTCCTGATAATGTTACCATTTCACCTGAACAAACTGACTGATCAACTCCTGCATCAACTGCAGGGAGAGCGTTAACAGTTACAGTAACCATGTCAGTGTTAGTACACCCAGCACCATCTGCACCAGTTACAGTATAAGTTGTGGTTGCTGAAGCTGCAAATGCAGTTCCATCAGTTACTCCGTTATCCCAAGTGTAAGAAAGTCCTCCTGAACCAGAAAGCGTTACCATGTCACCAGCACAAACTGTTTGATCAACACCAGCATCAATAGTAGGCGCCGTGTTAACTGTCACGGTCATTGCATCTGTGTTCTGACATCCATTTACGTCTGTTCCAGTTACCGTGTAAGTTGTTGTTGTAGTTGCAGTAAACCCAATACCATTTGTTACACCATTATCCCAAGAATAAGATGTAGCTCCTGAACCAGAAACCGTAACAGTAGCATTTTCACATACCGTTTGATCAACTCCAGCATCAACAGTTGGTAGGTCATACCATGTTACTGGCGTACCAGCACTAACTGATAAACAAGGGTCTCCTAAATCAACTGTTCCACCACCTGCGTCATTTCCAACAACAGAAGAAATGTAATAAGTTGTTCCATAAGTCATACCTCCTGTGAAAGAGAAAGTAGGAGTAGCACTAGTAGCGATAGTTATACCTAAAGCAGCACCAGCACCTGTGTGTAAGTAGAATTCTTGAACGTCATCACCGTCAAATGCTTCATCATTATTCGCAGTTGCTGTTTGCGCACCTGGTCCACATAAAGTTAAAGCAGGGCTTGTAGACATTGTTCCTGCATCTGTTGCACAAGAACAGTTTTGAACACCTGAAATTGGTGTTGCTGTACATCCGTTAGCATCAGTAATTGTTATTGCGTAAGATACACCAGAGTTAATTAAATCTGATGTCCAAGTGCTACCACTGAATGATCCAGTTTCACCACCAATTGTGTAAGGTGCAGTTCCACCAGTTACATCAAAACTAACTGTGTATGCAGTGTTTGTTCCGTTACAAGTTTCAGCTAAACCTGAAGTTGTTGGAGCAGAATTTACTGTTACCGTTACCATATCTGTACCTTGACATCCGTTTCCGTCAGTTCCTGTTACAGTATAAGTTGTAGTTGAGGCCGGAGTGAATGGAATTCCATCTGTTACACCATTGTCCCATGAATAAGACACTGCTCCTGAAGCGGTAAGTGTTACTGCTGTTCCAGAACAAACTGCCTGGTCAACTCCACCATCAATTGTTGGAGTAGGATTAACTGTAACTAGAGATTGTTGTACATCTGTACAAGTACCATCTGTAATTTCTACCGTGTATTGCGTTTGAACAGCCGGAGACACTGCAATAGTAGCAGATGTTCCAATTACTGTTGCTCCATCATACCAAGTATATCCTGTTCCACCTGAGGCTGTCAAGTTAGCTGTTCCACCAGGACAAATTCCAACAGTTGCTGTTGCTGATCCTGATAATGCTGTAGAACCGTTGATTGTAAATGCGATTGTCGCTTCACAAGCATCTCCTGTTGTTTTAATATAAGCTGTATAGTTTCCAGCAGGAAGGTTTGAATAGGTGTTTCCTGTTTGATAGTTTACACCATCTAAAGAGTATTCATAATTTACACCATCTCCACCCGCTGCTCCTGTAATTGAAACTGATCCGTTATTTTCTCCACAAGTGGTATGTGTAACGTTTGCAGTAGCGGTAATCGCAGAATTAACTGTAACAGGTAAAACCAATCCGTCTGTTAAACAAGAACCTTCAGTAAATAAGAAGATTTGATAAGCTCCGGCTGGTCCAGCAAAATTGAAAGTTGTTCCAGCAGTGAAGTTGTCGTCAATAATAGTTGTTACTGGATCGTCAGTTTGATACCATTCGTAATTAGTAGCGTTCGTAGATCCAGATGCATTAACCGTAATGTCTCCACCTGGGCAAACTGCTGCTTCAGAAAATTGGAAATCAGCTACTGGAGCAGGACCGTTAGATAGCAATACATCCCAAGCAATTGACATGTTGATTCCTCCAGTGTAGTAATCATCAGTCGCGTACCAAGTTGCGCCTTCTCTCAATCTAACTGTTCCTGCACCTGCTGGTCTACCAGCTAAGTCAGCACAGTAGAAAGTAACTGTATCTTGAGTTCCACCATAAAATATTTCTGCTCCAACAAAGAAGTTACCCGTTACAGAAGCCGGTGTAGCAAAGTCAATTGTGTTATAAGCAAAGTCGTTCAGATCTGCCAATAAAACGGACTCAGTCGCTAGAATAGCTCCGGGATCACCTGCATTGTCTGCTCTTACATAGAAGTTAATTGAACCTGTACCAGAAAGATCTTCAATGATTCCAATTGGAACAATCATTCTTCTAACTTCGGCAGTAGCCGTTGCTGTATGTGGCTCTGCATATTCATCAATAGGGAATCCAGCAAAAATTTCTCCGTGCCCTGGAATGTATCCCCAAGATCCACCGTTGTTATAAAAGGCTAAATTTTCTGCTAATGTGTAATTTCTTAAAGTGTCACAATCTGTACCTGCGGCAGGCGCAACAACTTGCACATATCCAACTTCAGTTGTTCCAGTACAAGAACCAAATCCATTCGTTGCAACTAGTGTTACGTCATAGTTTCCAACATTATAAAAAGTAACTTGAGGGTTTTCAGAGGCATTTGTTGTTCCACCAGTATAATCCCAGTCTGTACCTTGAGTACCAGAGATTGTCCAAGTCCAAGATGTTGGAGCACCTGTAGATGCATCATTGAATACAACTGTTCCGTTTTCTGAAATAATTACCGGACCAGGTCCAGCTGGAGATGATGTGAATGAACATACTGGAGGACCAGCAGGGTCACACCCTGGAGAAAGTAATAAAGATGCTCTCTCATTGTTTAATAAAGTACTCATGAAGTTAGCTTGCTCAGTTGTGAACATTACTTGACAGTTTGAGTAATCCATATAGTTTTCATACTGCGTATGAACACCAGTACATGTTTGTTGAGTTCCAGAACAAGACCCTCCATAGTTAAATGAAGGTCCTGCAGTGTTAGGCGTGTCAGTAAATCCGTCATCAGAAGTACATGATCCTGAACCACCCCAAGTATGATCTAATCCTAAATAGTGACCAACTTCGTGCGTTAAAACATTTTCATTATTTACTCCTAAGTTGTAATCAACTACAATACCATCAATAGATGCGTTCGGAAGAAATCCTCCAGTTGGACGGTACGCATATCCAGCAGTACCAGAACCAGCACCGTTAGAGATATCACAAATCCATACATTTAAGTAATCGTTTCTATCCCAAATTGGTTGACCGTCTGGCGCAGATTTCATTGCGTTTACCTCAGAGTTGTCATCTGGATCGAACCAAGTTTCTGTCGTTTGAATTCTGGTAACTCCAGTTTCAGATAAAGGAACACCATTTGGATCTTGTGTTGCTAAACAGAAATTAATTCCTGGATTTGCAGGCGTAAAGTTATATGGTGCACCAGTTCTTGCGTTCACCTGATCTGCGTTTGTTAAAGAAAAATCTTCAACTAGATCATTGTACATAGCCATAATCGCCGCATTAGAAACGTTTGTTCCTGTTCCTACAGCTTCACCTTCGTGCACTACGTGAAACACAATTGCAATTGTATTTGTTCCTGGTGTTTTATTTTGACTTGAACCAAATTTAGCTTGTGCCGCTTGCTCATAATATGCAGCATTAAACTCTTCCCAAACTCCTTGCTCTTCATAATATTGTTTTGTGAGCTCATGAGATTTACAATTATGAAACTCATGTCCGTCAACTTGTGAATCAATATTTGAAGTTGAAGTATTTTTTCCAGAAACATCTGGATTGGTCGTTGAGACCTGATTTGGGTGCTGCTTTACAGTAGCGTTTAAAGTTGTGGGCGTGGTCGAATTAATCGGTTTTGCTTTTACCTGATTTGTCTGACCAAAACTCACACCGAGCATCAATACAGATGCTAAACTGATGTACAATTTCTTCATGGTTATTCTTTCGTTTAAATTTTTGACGACCGAATATAGGAAAATAAAACGAGAAAGACTAAACAAATAGCCCTAGTTATGAACAACTTAGAACGTTGTTTTTAGTTCAAGTTGAACTTGTATTTTTTAAAGAATTGATCCCAATCCCAAAGGAAATTGTTCATCATTTCATCCATTCTTTTCAGAAAAAGAGGATTTGGTGTTCGCATGTTTTTAAAGTAGTCTTCCTGAAAATCATTCAGCTCAAATTCATGGAATAGGGCTTTTGACATTCCGTACAACACGTTTTTAGAAGGGTGGTTCACCTTAGAGATGAAGCTAGAAGTTTCTTCAAGCATTTCTTCAAAGTCTCTGTAAGTTACTTCGAATATAGCAGCGAATTTTTCAATGATATGTTTTCTGATTGCTTGAGATTCTTCAACCTCGAAATGATCTTTCAGAAAATTAAGATTACCAACCGTCACAACTAAAAGAAACTTGTTGGCATCTTCAGACTTGATGTTTGGCTCATAAATAAAAGCAGGGTCTTCAGCGATCATCTCTTTGATCAAATCAAAACTGTTGTCAGTAATCTCAATAATTGAGTTTACGAACACATTTGCCAATTTTTCGGCATTGATTTTTCTTTTAATAATACTACCAAACATTCTACCAATAGTTTAATCCGTAAAATTAAGTGAATTTAACATAGGCCTTAAGTAGGTAAGGTTTAGTTTTCCACAGTTAAACGTTAGATACCTATGCTAGTGTTTAGATTTTTTCGCTGGTTGAATGCCTAATTTTTCAGCTTCTTCTAGCAGCAATTCATAGGCATCATTGTAGTTGTTCTTGATTTTGCCTTCTAAAATTGCTTCTTTTATCTCGTTTTTCAGATTACCAACAGTTTTGCAGGGTTCTAAATCAAAAATGGACATGATTTCTTGACCCGAAATTGGAGGCTGAAAGTTTCTGACTTGATCTTTTTCTTCTACTTTCTTTAATTTCAACTTGACCTTTTCAAAGTTGGCGCGGTATTTTTGCACTTTGAAATCGTTTTTGCTGGTAATATCTGCGTTACAAAGCGTCATTAAATCATCTATGTCATCACCTGCTTCAAAGAGTAATCTTCTCACTGCAGTATCTGTGACAGAACCATTTACCAATGCAATCGGTCTTAAATGCAGGCGCACCAATTTTTGTACGTACTTCATTTTATGATCTAAGGGTAATTTCAGTTTTTTGAAAATTTGCGGAGTCATTCTAGCTCCTAAATCTTCATGTCCATGAAATGTCCAGCCTACTTTATCATTGAATCTTTTCGTTTTGGGCTTGGCTATGTCGTGCATGATTGCTGCCCAACGTAGCCATAAGTTGTCCGTATCTTTACAGATATTGTCTAAGACTTCTAAGGTATGGTAAAAATTATCTTTATGCGATTTACCGTTAATGACTTCGACTCCATGCAGTGCAATCATTTCTGGAAAAAACTGATGCAATAATTGGCTATCAAAAAGCAATTTAAATCCAATTGAAGGAACATCTGAAAGAATGATTTTATTCAATTCAGCAATGATTCTCTCTTTAGAGATGATTTCTAGTCTTTTTGCGTTTGTTTTTAAGGCTTCAAAACTTTTGGCTTCAATGTTGAAATTTAGTTGAGATGCGAATCTAACTGCTCTCATCATTCGTAACGGATCGTCTGAATATGTTTGTCCAGGCTCCAAAGGTGTTCGAATAATTTTGTTTTTAATATCCTCTAGTCCATTAAAAGGATCTAGAACTTCTCCAAAAGTAGATTTGCTCAGACTAATCGCAAGTGCATTAATAGTAAAGTCTCTTCTGTTTTGGTCATCAGACAAAGTACCATTTTCAACGATTGGTTTTCTAGAATCTCTTTTGTAAGATTCTTTTCTGGCCCCTACGAATTCAATTTCTAAATCATCATAAATGAAAGCAGCTGTTCCAAAGTTTTTATAATAAGCAACTTTGCTGATGTTCAATTTCTCTGCAACTTTTCTTGCGGTGTCAATTCCGCTACCTAGCACAACAAAGTCAATGTCTTTTGATGGACGTTTTAGAATCAGGTCTCTGACAAATCCGCCAATAACAAATACAGAAACTCCCATTTCTGAGGCAGTTTCAGAAATAGCGTGAAAAATTGGATGCTCAAGACTTTCTTTTAGATTCATTTACGAATGATTTCTATTTCGCTTTTGGCTGAAATTTTGATGATTTGAGAAGCGGTTGATCCTTTTGCTTCTTCTGGCAAATCTACGACATAATCAACAGCATCTCTTATTTCTTCCACAACATCTTGAAAACTTGCAGGACTTTTATCTCCTGAAATGTTAGCAGAAGTAGAGACGATTGCGTATTTTAATTTATTGATGAGTTGATCACAAAACGGGTAATCTGTTAACCGAATACCAATGGATAGATCTTCACCCATTACTTTCTTAGAAAGATGTTGTCCTCCTGGATAAATAATAGTTAAAGGGCGGTCAGCACAATCAATCAAATCAAAACAAACATCTGGAATCTCTTTAACATATCTGTTCAATAAGCGTTCACTATTGACCAGAAGAATAAAACTTTTGTGGTCAGCTCTTTTTTTGATAGCGATAATTTTGTTGATGGCTTCCTCATTATTCGGGTCACACCCTAATCCCCAAATAGTATCTGTAGGATATAGAATTACGCCACCACTCTTAACGACTTCTGCTGCTTTTTCAATTTCTGATTTCACGGCTGCAAATTTAAGGCAAAAAAAATCCTCCGAGCAATAATTGCCGGAGGATTCAATTTTTTATTTCCAAAAGTCTATCTAACGATTAACTTTTTTGTGATCGTTGATTCTCCTCTTTGAACTTGTACAAAGTAAATTCCAGTTTCAAAAGCATCAATATCAAATTTTAAATTTGATCCAGGATTGTTCACTGTTTTAACAGTTTGTCCTATTGCGTTTGTAATGATTACTTGATCTACATTTGCAGGAATTGTAACGTTCACTTCTGTTGTTGCCGGGTTAGGGTATACAGAAATATCGCTTGAAGAAATTTCATCTTCAATTCCTAATCCAAATAATTCTTGATTAGAATAAACAGCTGTATATCCACCATTGAATAAGTTACTGTTTACGTTTATTGTTGCGTGAACGAAAATAGGTTCTTTTTGATTATCTAAATCATAATATGAAAAGATCGTTCTAGTTACAGTTCCTTGAGCCGTTCCAAACATTCCTAAGTCAATAGTAGCTGCAATGTTTTCAACTAATTTGATTCTAATCACATTAGTGATGCTGTTTGCTCCTAAAATAAGAGTACCAGTTCCGTCAGCTGTTACTACTACATCTCCTGCAGTAGTTGCACTGTTTGAAAACACTTCAGCATTACCATAAGTTGAATCGGTAAAAGTATCACCGTAATTCATAGGAAGGTTCATCATTTTCATAGGGTCAATATCATGCATGATTTTCGCTTCGTTACCATCAATTGTAACTGTATATCCCCAAGAAATTACTGAATCTAAGTAATTTGTAAAGTAATTGCTTGCACCATCAGTCATTTCACTGTGGTATGACGCATTAGAAAAGTTTCCGTAATCAGGGCTGTCAGATGCATTTTTTACGGTATCCAAATTTGCAATTCCTGAATAAGTAAAAAGTGAAGTGTAATCCCAGGTAACGCCAACTCCTGTAACTGCGTTTAAATCAGCTGCAGAACTATCTGCAACAAAATAAGTTTCTGAATTACCAGCAGACAAAGTGTCGTCAACTGTGTAAGTTTGGGCCGTAGCAGATAATCCTGCTAATGCAAAAAATCCAAGTAGAATTTTTTTCATATTCTTTGTTTTATAGGTGGTTTAATTTATGCGAAGATACGAATTCTTTCTTTTGAAAAGTAATCGCATTCAATGCAACTATTTTATAATCAGTTTCTCAGTTGAAATGGATTCTCCTTTTTTGGCTTGTAAAATATAGGTGCCAGGAGCAAGAGAACTAACATCTAATTTGAAATTCACATTGTTTGGCTGAACCGTTAACACAGTTTGTCCAGAAATATCCAAAATAGAAATTGCATCTATGATTTCGTTCGTGTTTATAATTAAATCATTCATTACTGGATTTGGATAAACACTGATAAAGTTTGAGTTGTTATTTGGGTTGATTCCGCTAGAAACTACATCATAAGCAGAGTAAACTGCAGTGTAGTCTCCTCCAAATCCTGTAGCCACCACATCAATTTTAGCATGTAAGAAAACCGGTAATTTTTGGTTGTCTAAATCATAATATGAATATACTGTTCTTGTTACTGTTCCTGTGCTGGTGTATGGAGGAAACGGAATTGTGATTGTTGCTTCTAATATTTCAACAAACTTTACTCTAATAATATTTGGAATCATCATCCCGGCAATATTTAATGTTCCAGTTCCGTCAGCTGTAACGGTTGCATATCCTTCTTGAGGTTCTCCATTAATTGAAAGCGCAGGTACATCAATGGTTCCTTCTACTGAGTCAACAAAAGAGTTTCCTAATGCCATTGGAAATTCTAGTGTTTTTAATAGATCGACATCATGCTTAATGGTTACTTCGTTCGCGTCAATTGAAAATACATAGCCATGTGCCATTACAGAGTCTGGGTAATTTTCAAAGAAAATAGAAGTACCACCGTTAATTACATCATTGTATTCGGCTAATGGGAAAGATGAAGCATTAGGACTGTCACTAGCATTAATTATAGTGTCAAGGTTTGTTGCTGCTCCAGGATAACCTGTTAACGAACTATAGTCCCAAGTAACACCAGCACCAGTAGTTGCATCTAAATTAACCGCATTACTGTCTACAACATAGAATTGTACCGCATGACCAGTAGAAAGTGAATCATCTACTGTAATAGTTTGTGCTTGTGTAGATAACAAGCTTAAAGTAAAAATACCGAGTAGAACTTTTTTCATAATTCTTTGTTTTAATTGAATGTTTTTAAGACTAATTGTTCAAATTTGTTCACGAATTTAAAATAAAAAGGTTGGGAGATTTAAAAAAAATAGCGAAAATCACTTTGTTTGCAGTACTTGCCGTCAGTGCATTTTTTGCTTATCAAGCTACGAAAATAGATTTTGACTACGATTTCGAAGCATTTTTTTCTAAAACGGATCCTGAAACTGAGTTTTTTGACCAACATAGAAAAAGGTTTGAAACAGATAATGATTTTGTTTTCATTGCCTTGAGAAATGAGGAGGGGATTTTTCAAAAAGATTTTCTTACAAAGACCAGAGATTTTGTAGATGACTTAAAAGAAGATTCGTTGGTTGTTGACATACAATGTATCACTCACATGGATGAATACATTAAAACACCTTTTTCAGCAGCGGTTTTTGATAGTCCTTACATACATGTAGATCAACCTAAAAAATACCGATCAGATTCGATTCGAATTTTTAGTCATCCAGAGATATCAAACACATTTATTGATAAAAGTTGTAAGGCCTTGATGGTGAATGTCAAACACCGAGAATACTTATCTAAAGAAAAATGTGATTTACTAAAACAGTCTATTGATAAACTGCTGGGTAAATATGAGTTTAAAGATTATAAGTATGCCGGCAGAACTGTCGGAATGGGGTATTATGTAGACAAGATGGTTTACGAGACAGGTTTGTTCATAGCGTTATCTTTTGGTTTGGTTATCATCTTCTTGATTCTAGCATTTAGGTCGGTTTGGGGCTTGTGGTTACCTTTAACCATTGTAGGTGCATCTATGTTGTGGATTGTTGGGTTTATGGGGACGGTTAATGAGCCAATCAATTTAATTCTTACCGTTTTACCTTCTATAATTTTCGTGGTCGCCATGTCGGATGTCATGCATTTGGTTTCGAAGTTTTTAGAGGAGTTAAGAAGTGGTAAATCAAAAGAAGATGCCGTAAAGGTTGCGTATAAAGAGGTTGGAAAAGCTACTCTGTTAACTTCATTGACAACGGCTGTTGGATTTTTGACCCTGCTTTTTGTTGACATGGGGCCTGTTCAGTCTTTTGGAATTTTCACTTCAATTGGAGTAATGTTAGCGTTCGTTTTGGCCTACACTTTATTACCAGCAATGTTAGTATTGGTCAAAGCACCAAAAGTATCGTTGAAGAAAAATACTGAAACAATTTGGTACAAAATATTGCATCCATCTTTTTTATGGATGCTGAGAAAAAGAAAACCACTTGCGGTAGCCTTTACCATTTTACTTGGCATAAGTTTTTACGGATCATCATTAGTGGTGGCGGATTACTATTTGTTAGAAGATTTGAAAAAAGACAATCCGCTCAGACAAGACTACCAATATTTTGACCAAGAATTTATGGGGCTACGTCCTTTTGAATTAGCAGTTGAAGTAAAAGAAGAAGGAGCCTTAATTACGGATTATAAGGTGCTTGAAGAAATCAATAAAGTAGAAGAGTTTTTACAAAGTGAATATGGCTTAAAGCAGACTTTTTCAATTGTTTCTGTGTTGAAATTGGCGAATAGAACTGAACATAGTGGGCAGATAAAGTACTACAAATTCCCAACTGAAGAAGAGACAGTTGACTATTTAAAGCGAATGGAAAAGTTTGATAAAACAGGTCAATTTGCGGTCATTGTAGATTCAACAAAAAAATACGGTAGAATTGCAAGTTCGCATGGCGATATTGGGATGCTACAGGTACAAGCTTTAAACGAGAAGCTCTTTGCTTTCTTAGATGAAGAAGTGAATACCGATTTAGTAGAATTTAAACTGACAGGAACAGCTCATTTATTAGACCGAAATATGTCTCATTTATCCCGTAGTTTGTTTTGGGGCTTGGGCTTAGCAGTTGTGATTGTGTCTTTGTTGATGGGCTTTTTATTTAGGTCGATTAAGATGGTCATATTAGCCATGATACCTAATGTTTTACCTTTGGTTATGCTTGGAGCAATATTAGGTTTTGCTGGGGTAGAGTTAAAAGTTTCTACGGCGCTGGTGTTTACAATATCCTTCGGTATCGCGGTGGACGACACCATTCACTTTATGAGTAAATTGAAGTTAGAGCTCAATAAAGGCAAATCTATGATGATGGCTATCAGAAGAACTTTCTTATCAACAGGTAGGGCTATTGTTTTAACGACTTTAATTTTAACAGCAGGGTTTTTAATGTTAATGTTCTCTGATTTCTTAGGGACGTTCTATATAGGGCTATTAATCAGTTGCACACTGATCTTTGCTTTGGTTTCTGATTTGTTCTTTTTACCAGTGTTGTTGATATTCTTTTACAAGCCTAGAAAAAAGAAATCATCCTCCAATTAATTTGGCCGCGGGACTGATTTGATCTTGATTCAGCTCGGTCATTAATCTCGTAACAGGATATTGATTGTGCGTTCTCTCGTAGTTATCTGATCTTTTGTAGATGTAATACAATTGCATAAAGGGATCTTTGGCAAAGTCACCATCTTCTTTTTTCTTTGCTTCAAATTCTGCTTTTAAGTTGGGGTCGTTCTCAAGTATCGCTTTGGCTTTTTCTTCAAAAACGTAAGATGAAAACCACTCTTTTTGTTGGAGAATCGCATCAAAGAAATTCCAGGAAAAATAACTGTCAGCAGCTTTGGGTTCTAAGGTTTCTACAATAAATCTTGCCTTGATATCGCGGCAAGAAACAGCATAATCGCCTTTTATATAATGCATGGTTTGCGTTTTTTTACTCAATTCAACAGTTCGGTGCAGATAATGACCTTCGTAAGGGTTTGGAACAGTTGAGTAATCATCTATAAAATAAGTTTCAACTTCTAGTTCCAGATCTTTTGTGAGGCGATCGAGTTGGACATTATTCATTTGAAGTCGGATGATTACTTCAGTCCATGCTTGAGGAATAATGTAATAAGCTGGTTTTTTGATTGAATCAATAGCCGTGTATGAATTGTAGTATGCAATATCTTTTTCCCAAGGTTTAGATTGGTTATAACTTAGTCGCTCTGCCCCAGTTAATTCGCTTTTGGTCCATTCAGCAGTATAGCCTTTGAATGGAATCATTTTGTGTTGCGTTGTATCAAGTTTCCAGTTTAACGGGAAATATTCAGCTTGGCCATTACTTAAATCGGCTTTCTTTTTTAATTGAATTAACTCGGTTGAATTTGCATCCATATAATTAACCGTGATATTTAAAAGGGCCAGCGTGGCTTCAACTCTTTGCTCATATGTTTTGAGCATGTGCGCCTCTGAAACATATGAAATGCAATTGAACAAGTTAGTGTACCCGGTAGAATATCGTGGTGTTTCTAAATAATCGAAGATTCCGTTATCTGGAGTTTGACTCATGTGATGAACATATGGCACCATATCAAAATTCTGTTTGGCCATTTCTTCATATAAATGCGGATTTAATTTTGACTCCGTATACTCTTTTAACCAAGGATGCATTTTATCAATCTGGCTTGTGATGAGTGTCATCACATGCTGGTAGTCAGCTCCATCACTTGTGTGTGTATCGATAAACACATGAGGATTCAAAAAATGGAAAATTTTGTAAAAAGCTTGGGTGTTTTTTGAGTCACATTTAATGAAATCCCTATTTAGGTCTAAGTTTTTAGCGTTGCCTCTAAATCCATATTCTTCGGGCCCATTTTGATTTGCTCTGCTACAACAAGTTCTGTTATGTGCACCACCAACGTTGTACATAGGGATGATACCTATTACTACATTCTCAGGAATTAGAGAGGTGTCAGCAAGAATAGTTTTTGCAAGTTGAACACTGGCATCAACACCGCAAGGTTCGCCAGGATGAATGGCATTGTTGATTAAAAGAACCGATTTTTTCTGAAAACTTTTAGAAGTGAATCCACCATTTTTTTCGATCATAAAAAGGGAAACATTTTTACCATAATCGCTCCTTCCAAACTGAACTAATTTGCAATGTCTGGGTTCTTTTTTTACTAATCCGCTATAAACTTCTTGCAGCTGATCGTATGTATAAGTTTGATTGTTTTTATAGGGCTCTTGTCCTATTACTGGATAGAAAAGAAAGCATGCAAGTCCAAGTAAAAAATGTCTCATTGGTCTGATTTTTCATAAAATTAAGAAAAAAGGGCCACAACAAAATGTTATGACCCCTTTGACACATGTAAAACAAAACTTTTGTGTCTAACTTAATTCGTTTTAATGTCTTTAGTTGAACGTGTGATATTGAATCCTACACTTAACCCTAGCATTCCACCTTTTTTAATTGATGAATAGTAAACGTTAACGGGGATATTCAATGAACCAGATTTGAATGTTCTACCAAAAGCCATCAACCATCTTGTGCTCAATTTTAAATCACCTCTTGCGTCTAAATGACTAGAGTACGTGTATCCGTTCTCTTCAATTGCTGAAGTTGAACTTTCAAACCCCGCTTGTTGTAGATCTGATCTTGACCAATATTTTCCGTAGTTATCGCCGTCATAAATTCCCTCATGATCAAAAAATCCTGTTGATTTTTTAGAAACTCCAAAGGTTGGTCCGAAAGCAAATTCCCATCCGGCTTGTCCAAATCTAAATCCATTCATGACAGAGAAACTTGGAATAAATTTACCTTGCTCTAAGCCTGCTAAACTTGGAATAAATTCGAATAGTGCTGAGAAATTCTCTGTTCCTACATATTGCGCTTCAAATTGATATCCTAGGTTTGATACAATTGGGTTCATGTCCATTCCCCCTTGAGATTCTGGACGCGTCATGAATTCACCAATTCTTCCATGAGCATATGCTAATCCCATTCTAGGACCAGAGTTGTTTACTCTTCCAACATTGTTAGATGTAATCATCTCATTATTGAATTGAAGACTTTTAACTAGGTCGGCATCTGGTTCAACTCCATTTAATTTAGCAACAGCAATTCCTATCATTCGCTGTAATTCATCTTCTTTATCCATGAATTCTTGACTAACTGTTTTCTGTACTTTCTTACCTTTTACATCTATCATTTTTAATGAGATGATGATTTTGGCTCCGATTTTATCAACGCTTCCAGAGATGATATAATCTGTTCCTAATTTCTCACCGTATTCAATTAAACAGTTTTGTGCGAAACAGCTGTCATACTTTTCCATGTCTTCAACTTCGTACATGTCAAATTGGTCTAAGACGTTGTGTTTTTCTAGCTTAATTAATTCCATTCTTACCATTTTTGAAACTGTTGAAGAATGTGCATACACTTTAAAGGTTTTAATAGGTGCAACTGCTACTGTTTGTGCTTGAACTGACTGCGTCAATATCAGAGCAAAAAGGGCGAATATTAATTTTATTGTTTTCATGATTGTCTATTTTTAAATGCTTTAGATTAAAATCGTTGGTTAATGTCTTTTTTTTGTTTCGTGATATTAAATCCAACACTTGTTCCAATTACTTGTCCGTGCTTATTTCCAGAGTAGTATAAATTTACCGGGATGTTTAAGGCACCTGACTTAAAGGTTCTACCAACAGCCATCACCCAGTTTGTATTGAATTCCATGTAACCTCTAGAATCTAGTCTTTTCGTATATAGATCTTTTGATGGTGCTTGATGTACATTTAACCATGCTCCTGTTTCAGGATCTACATTGTTTGGATCTGCAGACCATTCTGCATAATCCTTTTCAAACCATTCTGACTCAGTATAGTATTTCCCAGTTTCTGGGTCATTTAAACCGTTGATCATTCTTCTGCCTCCAAAGCTTGGACCGAAAGCGAATTCCCAACCTGATTGCCCAAATCTAAATCCATTCAATAAACTTAAAGTTGGAATAAATTGACCTTGCTCCATGCCTCCTATGTTTGGAATTATTTCAAATAAAGCAGAGAAGTTTTCAGTTCCGATATATTGTAATTCAAACTGATAACCTATGTTCGTCATGGCAGGTAAAATATCTAATCCACCTTGAGCTTCAGAACGTGTAAAGTAATCAAACATGTCTCCTCCGGCTACAATACCTAAACCAAATCTAGGACCAGAGTTGTTGATTCTTCCAACGTTTGCAGAAGTTATTATTTCATTGTTAAATGCGAGTCTTTTCTTTGTTTCAGCATTCACTGGTAAATCAAGCATCTCTTGTAAAGTAATTTCTACCATTCTAGAAATTTCAGCTGGCTGATCGTCAAATTCAAGCGTGTGGGTCTTTTTTAAAGTTCCTGCTTTAACATCAATCATTTTAAGACTGACAACTATTTTATTACCTAACGCGTCAATGCTTCCGGAAAAAATGAAATCGGCATTTAATTTTTGTCCCATTTCTATTAAACAGTTTTTACCATAACATTGGTTGTTTAAATCAGATCCGGCTAAGGCAGACTCCATATCAAATTGGTCTAAAACTGTAAATTTTTGAGTTTTCACTAATTCAATTCGAGTAATCTTTCCAGCTATTTCTGGCGTTAATCCTACACCTTGTGTACTTAAATCGGCTACTGCCGCGGTTTGAGCTAATACAGTAGGGCCGAAAAAGACCAGCATTAACACATTTAAAATCATCACTTTTGTTTTCATGTTTATCATTTTTGTTTGATACAAATCTAGGTGTGATATGCGCCAATATAGAATTGAATTTCGCAGTCCAGATTATTTATTTGCGATTTTCGCAAATAGTGTTTTCCTCAACTTCATTGAATAAAATCTACCGTTCAATGAACTCTTACAGCCCTTTATAGATTAAGCAGATATGTATTTGCTTCAATCATATTGATTAGATACTTTTGATTGCGATTTAGTAGACCTATGAAAATAAGACACATAGTAATCATTGCTGTTTTTGTCCTGATCAATATAGCAGTGCTGGCCACCTTGAATTTTGGTGGTGAACCCAAAGTAGAAGAGGATAAAAAGGAAGAGGTTTTTATTCAAGATTTAAAAGGAATGGAAATTAAAAATGAGCTGGCGCAATTTGAGGTAGCCGCTTACGGAACAATTTCTTCTTTTCAATCTGTAGATGTTTCTTCAGAAGTACAAGGCAAATTAATTTTGGGTTCTAAAGATTTGAAAGTAGGTAACAGCTTTAGAAAAGGTGAGCTTATGTTTAGGGTTAATGATACTGAAGCACGTTACAATATTCGTTCTAGAAAAAGTGGATTTATTACGTTGATTGCTCAAATGTTACCGGATATCAAAAGTGATTTTCCAGCTGAATTTGATAAATGGAATGATTATGTGGCGTCCATAAAGTTAAATGAGTCTTTGCCAATACTCCCAGCCTGGGGCGATACCAAAGAGAAAATTTTTATATCTACCAGAAACATCTTGACCGAATACTTTGCCATTAAAAGCATGGAAGAGCAATTGCAAAAGTTCACTTACTATGCTCCTTTTAATGGGGTAATTACTGAGGCATACATTTCTGAACATGCCGTTGTAAACCCGGGAAGTAGAATAATTAAGTATGTGGCAAATGGTGATTTTGAATTGGCGGCATCAGTCCCAACTTCTCAAATGGATGAATTAAAGGTGGGAACAACAGCTAAAATTTATACCACTACGGGTGAGGAAAAAGGAATAGGTAAAGTTGTTCGAATTTCTGATGTTATTAACAAAATGACCCAATCGGCAGATGTTTTTATAAAACCAACCGCTTATGAAGGTAAAAAGTTTGTGGAGGGAGAATATGTAAAAGTTCAAATAAACGAACAGGGTGAGTTTAATGGAGTAAGAGTGCCAAGGCAAGCGGTAAATGACAATACAGTTTATGTTTACAATAAAATTGACTCCACCTTAAATCCTAAGCAAATTACTGTTTTAGATATTAATGAAATTGGGGTGTTTGTGAGTGGATTAGATGATTCAGAAGTCATCATAACGCAAGAGGTATTGAATTACACAGACTCAACAAAATATTCTGTAGTGCTGAGATAAGATGAGAGGTTTAGTTCAATTTTTCATAAAGAAGCCGATTTGGGCAAATGCAGTAATAATAGTTACTGTTTTGTTTGGTGTGTTCAGCTTGATGAACATGAACCGTTCGTTTTTCCCTGAATTAGATCCGAAAACTGTTTATGTGACTGTTTCCTATCCTGGTGCATCTCCTGAAGAGATGGAAGAGGGGGTGACCATTAAAATAGAACAGGCATTGCGTGGATTAGATGGGGTAGAGATGATTACATCAACTTCATCAGAAAATGTGGCAACTATCCGCATCAAAGGATTTGAAAATGCCGATATGGATGAGGTCTACAAGGATGTTGAGAATGCCGTTTCAAGTATCAATTCCTTTCCTCAAGGTGCAGAAAAGCCCATTGTTAAAAGGTTGAAATCTAATCCAATGTCCGAAATGGTGGCAACCATTGGGTTAGGGGGTAATAGTGATTTATGGGTGCTTAAAAAAGAGGCCGATAATATTGAGAACGATTTATACGCTTCAGGATTAATTTCGATTATTGATTTGAGGGGATTTCCTGAGATGGAATTGGTAGTGAGTGTTCGTGAAACGGATCTGTTAAAATATGGGATGCTAATTGATGAAATATCCTTAGCTATTCAACGAAACAACCAAGATTTAACCGGTGGAATATTAAGAAACGCAGAAGAAGAGTTAATTATCCGTTCTCGAGAAAGAAGTACAGATCCTGAAATTATTGAAGAAATTGTTGTTAGAACTACGCCCCAAGGTGACAAGATTACCATTGGAGATGTGGCTGATGTAAATTTGGCTTTTTCTGAAAATTCCTTTGAGGTTTTCTCTGATGGAAATCCAGCTATATCCATTGATGTTAAAAAGACACCAGATCAGGATTTAGGTGAAATAACAGATTTCTTAAAAGACTATATCACCGAATACAATGAAGCAGATAAACCTGGAGAGTTGAACCTTGAGTACGAATTTGCCGCATCATTACAAGATAGAATCAACCTATTAACTAATAATGGAATTGTTGGATTGTTGCTTGTGCTTTTAATGCTAGGATTATTTTTAAGTACAAGATTGTCCTTGTGGGTAGCATTCGGAATCCCATTCTCATTTTTGGGAATGTTTATCGTGGCCGTTCAATTGGGACTTACGATCAATATGATTTCCTTGTTCGGAATGATTCTCGTAGTGGGAATTTTAGTAGATGATGGAATTGTTATCGCAGAAAACATTTATTCGCATTTTGAAAAAGGAAAAAGCCCTTTTAAAGCTGCCTTGGATGGAACAATGGAAGTAATGCCTTCAGTGTTTACTTCAGTGTTAACGACCATTGCAGCCTTTTCAATTCTTTTGTTCGTAGAGAAAATGGAAATGATGCGTGAAATGCCAATTGTGGTCATTGTAGCATTGGCCTTCTCATTAATTGAAGCGTTTATTATTCTTCCAGTTCACCTGGCAAGTGAAAAGGTCTTGTCAAAAGCCAAAGTAGGAACTCCAAGACACAAAGTAAGAAACAGAATCACAAAAGCCGTAGAATACTTGAAAGACAAGATTTTCATGGATGTGCTGGTATTTGCTGTAAAACGCTACCGAGCATATGTGTTGTTGCCCTTAATTTTTGTGGTATTCGTTATTGGTTTTAGTACAAAAGGCTTGATTAATTACACCTTCTTTCCTGAAATAAAGCCAGACCGAATTATGCTTGAAGTTGCTTTTGAGCAAGGAACAGGGAAAGAAATAACCAAGAATTGGTTGCTTCAATCAGAACGTTTTGTTTTAGCAGCAAATGAAGAACTAGCAGCAGCAACGGGGGATACCTTATTGTCTGAATACTCAGTGATGTTAGGAACCGCATCTTCAATAGGAGAAACAGGTTTTCATACGGGGCAAATTACCATGATTATAGACGGTGAAGGGAAAAAGACACCGGTGGATTCTTTGATGAGCAGAATCATGCGAAAGGTAAATACCCTAGAAGAGACGAAATTAGCTACGAACGTATATATAGGAGGCGGAATACATAATTTTGGAAAACCGATTGAGTTTTCGTTTACTGGTAATGATGATGTCCAAATTAGAAATGCGAAAGATAGATTTAAAGAGTATGTGGCAGAAATTCCATTGGTAAGTAATTTAAAAGATAATGAACCATTAGGAAGAAAGGAAATCAACATAAAAATGAAGCCCGAAGCTGATTTTTATGGACTTGGAATATTTGAGGTTACCAAACAAATTAGACAAGGTATTTTTGGTCAAGAAGCGCAACGTGTAATTGTTGGAACAGATGAGGTGAAAATTTGGGTGCGTTATGATCAAGAAGACAGAGAAGATCAAGCTGATTTAGATAACTTGAGAATCAAAACAACGGACGGAAAGCAAATTTTACTTTCAGAAATCGTGACCAAAGAAATTGCAAGAGGTCCGGTAAGTTTGAAGCGTAGGGACGGAAGAAGAGAGATCGTTGTTGATGCTTCAGTTGATGATCCAACCAAGGTGGGGAAAGTGAATACTGAAATTGTAGAAAGCGTGATACCAAAAGTATTAGCTGAGTTTCCTGGAGTTGAAATTATTCAAAGAGGACAAGGTGAACGTTCTGAAAAAGCTTTGATGTCCATGCAAATCAATGTGATGATTTTATTCGTTGTCATGATTATTATCATGTCGTTAAATTTTGAATCGGTATGGCAGGCATTACTTATTTTATTAGTGGTTCCGGCTGGGGTTGCGGGAGGAATATTAGGTCATTCAATTATTGGTATTCCAGTTTCAATCTTATCGGCATTTGGAATGATTGCTTTGATTGGTATTTTGATTAATGATTCAATTGTCTTTTTGGATACGTACAATAGAAATATATTAGAAGGTATGTCAACCAAAGATGCGGCAATTGATGCAGCAAGATCAAGATTTAGACCAATATTATTAACATCCGTTACCACTGTTGCTGGGTTATTACCATTGATTCTTGAAACATCTTTTCAGGCGCAATTCCTAATTCCTATGGCTGTTTCAATAGCCTTTGGATTATTGTTTGGTACGGTATTTATCTTATTCTTTTTCCCCGCAATTATCCTTGTGCACAATGATATGAGACGTGTATTCCATAGAATGCTGAATAATGATGAGTACGAAGCGGAACAGAAATCAACTGGCGATTTGGCTAAATTTTTACAAATCATGGGGTATGTCTTGTATTATTTGATTGGAGCCGCAGCAGTTTTAGGTGGCTTGGCTTTAGCCGGCTTTGCAATAGTAAAAGCTTGGTCAAGTGGTTTCATAGTTTTAGGATTGATATTAGCAGGTTTGGGTGTATTTATATTCTTATTGAAACACAAAGAGAAGGTGATTATGATGAAGACACAACTAACCATAGCAATGTTTATAGTTCCTGTCGTGTTAGTAGCTAAAGGTCTTGGAATGATGGATCAAGAAGTTATTTCAAGTTTAGTGATAGGTGGAGCTATGATAGCCGCTGCAGGTCTTTTTGTAGCTTTCTTACCCTTAGGTTTGTTTGAAAAACTGATTCGATTAATATGGGAAACAGAACAGCTTCCTGATGCAAGAAATGTTGAACCTATTTTAATTAACAAAAAGCACCAAGAAAAAAGAGATTTAACAGAATCATGAAAAAAATCATCTTCATATTAAGTGTTTTGATTGCTGGCTTTACTTGGTCGCAAGAAGAATTGAGTGTTACTCAGGCCTTAGAAAAATCTTTAGCCAAAAACTATGGAATAAAACTAATTGCTGCAAATTACGAGATTTCAAAAACCCAAAATTCATGGGGTATGGCAGGAATGATTCCTACTTTTTCATTGAACGTCAACAATAATACTTCACTACAAGATAATACCAATAATCCAGCAACTTTCTTTCCGGGAGTTTTGCTCAATGATAATCTGCAGGCTTCGTTGAACATGAACTGGACGGTTTTCAGTGGATTTGGTATTCGGATTAATAAAGAGCGATTTGATATGTTGCAAGCCCAAACCAAAGGCAACGCGGTGGTGGTAATTGAAACGGCGATTTATGATGTGATTCTTGCCTATTATACGGCAGTGGTTCAAGAGCGAAAAATGGCTGTAATGGAAGAGCTGCTGGCTTATTCATCTGAAAAATTAGAATATTATCGATTGAAAAAAGAGTTGGGATTAACAACAAGTTTAGACATGCTTGAGTTTGAAAATCAAGTGTTAACAGATTCAACAAATTTATTATTACAACGGCTAGCATTTAAAAATGCAAAACGAAACTTGAATCTATTAATGGCAGAAGATGTTGAAGTTGACTATGTCTTAACCGATTCGTTAGAGGTGAAAACGGCAAATGCAACTTATGAGGATTTAAAGTCAAATATGATGGCGAATAATTCTAATTTGAAGAATCAATTTGTGAATTTTGAGTTGAAAGATTTAGAAGTACAATCTAAAAAGAGTGCTTATTACCCAGTTGTCTCACTTAATTTGGGAACGACTCCTTCGGTAGGATATTTTCAGTTGTTTGGCGATAACGGGTTTTCTTCCAATACGAATGCATGGTCGCATCAAGCAACGATATCAGTTAGATATGATATTTTCCAAGCGTGGAACAGAAAGCGTAATGTTCAAATCGCCGAAATTCAACAAGATATTTCTGCAATAGAAATTGAGCAAATGCAAATGCAATTATCACATCAGTTGAGGGGATTTTTTGAGATGTATCAAACACGAAATAAAATTGAACTCATGGCGTCTAAGAGAGTAGGGCATGCCAAACAATTGTGGGATCTGGGTAAAGAAAAATATGATTTAGGATTGATTAATGTCTTTAACTTAAATGATATCAAATTAAGCTTTCAACAAGCCAAGCTCTCTTATTACGATAGATTATTCGAGCTCATACAATCGCATTACGATTTAATGCGGATTACTGGTCAGATTTCTCAAGAGTATAATATTGAAGGCAATTTCGATAAGTAATTATTGATTAAAATAATCAGGATACGCGTCCAATTCATTCTTGATTGCAGCCGTATTAGGTCCATCTTTTTTCACCGTATATCCGTTGCCTTTCAAATGATTTATGCATTCAAGATAATCGTCTTCTGAAAGATGACTGTGCTCAAATATGATCATTTGAGGTGCATTTTTTTCTATTTGAAAGAATTTGATAATCTCGTAATCAAAACCTTCAGTATCTATCATCAACAAGTCTACATTAGAGATGTTGTATTCTTTTAATAAAGACGCTGAGCTAATGATTCTCACTTTTTCCTCAACAATATGTTGGCTTTTGTCAACAGGAATAGGAGTATTGTCTTTTTCACATTTGCGTTGTACATGACCAGAAGTAAATGCTTTTTCCAATGTTGGGCGATCAAAAGTTGTCAAGCCCGTTGCCCAACGTGCTTCTGAGAATCCTATTTTATAAATAGTTGCTTCGCCGTCATTGGCACCCATAGCTGCGTTTAAAACGCTCAGGTTAGAGTGGTTTTTATAGAGTTTAGAAAGGAACTTGTCAAAAACATATTTTTGAGGTTCTAATAAAACACCGTTCCAACGATCTCTTTTAATAAACTTATGAATGGGGTCGTGATTGATGCCATCATTTGCGCCAACTTGAACTACAGTGAAGCCAGTGCCAACTTTTTTAGAATAAGCACTTAAGGTTGATTCTAGAGTCCCAGGTTTTGGATTGTAAAATCGTTTATAGTATCCTGTAAATAAGAAACTATCTGATGCGCTTAGTTTAAAGCGCAAGGAACTAAAAAATGATTTAAGTGCTTTTTTCATCTGTGTTGCCAAAAATAGGTAAATGTTAACTGATAATAAAACTTAAATTGAATTGGCACTCATTTTAAACTTGGCAAGAATTTGAGATATAAATTTGAATATGAATTATCTTTTAGTTGGTATGTCGTTTCTAGCTTATTGTTTGAGTTTTGGACAGCTAAAAGCAAAAAAGCAAATTCACCGTTTAAATCCTGCAAGAAATAACTGGTTAATAGAATTACCAAAACAACAATTAAATGGCGATTTTGATGGTGATGGAGTTGAGGAAATTCTCTTTGAGAGTTTAATTTCAAGGAGTACAGGAATACAGATTGATTCTCTCAGATTTTTTGGTGATTACGATAATCGAAATAAATTAATTTGTGATTTAGATCCAGAACTTAAATTAAAATCTAAATCAAAAAAGTTTGATTTAAACCTGGTAGAGCATTGTCAAACTTTCGGTATTTTAAGAATAATCAATTTGGGAAATGTAAATAAGACACCAGGTGATGAAATTGCTTTAATTATTAATTGGGCGGACTGGAGTAATTGTAATAGTTGCAGAATCTATTCTTTCAATTTGGAATGGAAAAAAGAAATAAGTTTTGAAATACATGAATCGACTGTATTTTTAAATGAGTGGACTGATGATGAAATCAAAGGAGTTATCGAAAAAGAATCGGATGGTTGGTATTATTGTGAAAGACATTGGGAATTGGGCGAAATATGGCATAAATTAGAACTTTAATAAATCTATGTCTGCAAATCAATACAGAAAGAATGTTCAAATAGGATACGAAGTTGAGGTGGTGCAAAAACACCATCAACGAACCGGAGAATTAACTTGGGGAATCGTAAAGCGTATTCTGACGAAATCTTCGCACCATCCTCATGGTATTAAAGTAATGACTGAAGATGGGATTGTGGGGCGCGTTCAAGAAATTATAACTGAATTAGAAGATGAGTAAATTCAATATCCACCAAAAGTTAGCCCAAATAAATGATCACTGGAATCCAAGAATTGCAGCTGAGCTAAATGGTCAGTATGTTAAGTTGGCAAAGCTGAAAGGTAAATTCACTTGGCACAAGCACGATCATGAAGACGAACTTTTCATGGTTGTTAAAGGGAATTTAGAAATTCATTTTAGAGACCGTATTGAAAAGCTTTCAGCTGGAGACTGTTTGGTTATTCCAAAAGGGGAAGAGCATCTTCCTGTTGCCAAAGATGAGGTAGAGGTTTTATTATTTGAACCAAAATCTACTTTAAATACAGGAGATCAGCAAAATGATTTTACCAAAGAAAACCTAGAAAATATCTAGGCTTTTTTATTTCTGATATATACCAATTTGTTTCTATTGTTACCAGATTCTCTTCGCTCCATCTCAAATTTGTTGGTTGATTTGAATAGTTGGCTTAATTTTTCAAAACCATAATTTCTAGCATCAAAGTTAGGTTGTTTTTTAAGGATGAACGATCCTACATCACCTAAGAATGCCCAGCCATCATCATCAGCAACATCATCCACTGAGGATTTTAGGAACTTTAATGTTTTGGTAGTAATTGGGTCTACATTTTTCTTCTTCTTCGGACCTTTAGACTCTTCTTCGTCATCAGAAGAATTTAATATTTCTAAGTAAATAAACTTATCGCAAGCAACAATAAATGGGCTTGGAGTTTTCTTTTCACCAATACCATAAACTTTTTTGCCTGCCTCTCTTAGTCTGGTTGCCAGTCGTGTGAAATCACTATCAGATGAAACCAGGCAAAATCCGTCCACTGTATCTGCATATAAGATGTCCATTGCATCTATGATCATAGCAGAGTCAGTGGCATTCTTACCAATGGTATATCCATATTGTTGAACAGGTGTAATTGCTGTTTCTAAGAGAACAGCTTTCCATTTATTTAGTTGTGGTTTTGTCCAGTCTCCGTAAATTCTTTTTAAAGTAGGTGTGCCATATTTTGTTACTTCTTCCATCATTTCTTTCACATATTTGGAAGGTATGTTATCGCCATCAATCAAGACGGCTAATTTCATTTCGTTTGTCATGTTTGTAATATATAAAAAAAGCCTTCTTTGAAATTTCAAAGAAGGCTTTTTTTTGAATTAGATATTTCTTATTTCAGTACCGTCACGTGACCTCTGAATTCGTATTTCTTATCGGTTGCGATCTCTTTACATTCAATCACCCAAACGAAAGTACCGTCTTGAACGCCATTTGGTCCGTAATTTCCTTTCCATTCAGCAACTTGATTGTAAGATTCCCAAACTGGCTCTCCCCAACGGTTGAACATTGTTAAGTGGAAATCATAGATATCAATTCCGTCAATGTGTACTCTCCAAGTTTCGTTAAACTCATCACCATCTGGTGTGAAAATATTTGGAGCGTAGATGATAACATCACTAACAATGTGTGCAACACCTGAAACTGAATCTGAACATCCCCATTCATTAGTCACCAATAATTCAATTGGGTAATCTGCAGGGATTCCTTCAGGATAAAGCACTGATGGTGATTCAAGTGAAGAAGAAGCTGGTGATCCTCCAGGGAAAGACCATAAGTAAGTGTTATTTGCACCTGGTGTGATGTTGTTCATGTCTAATGCCGTGTTGAAAATAGTAGTCGGATTAGGGTTGATGTAGAACAACGGATCTGGAACATCATGAATAGTGATATAATCAACAGCATTGATAGAGTTGAAACATCCGTACTCAGAATAAACTTCTAACCACACGTCATATGTTCCTACTTCTTCAAAAGCAACCGTTAAAGGATCTTGATTATAGTAATAAGTTCCGTTGATTAACCATGTAATTGAATCTGAATCAATAGGGTCAGTCATGTTCATGAATGTGATGTCAGAAGGATTACATCCCCAAGTCACATCAGAAGTAAATAATGGGTCTGGAACATTTCTCATGATTGTATTTGTACAAATCACTTCTGGAGTTGTCTCACAAACATCTGTAACAGTTACACAGTATTCAGTATCCATTGTTGGGTTGATATTGATCTCATTTGAGATATCAGCCATTGGTGTACCGTTTGCTGTCCATGCGTAGTCATATCCATTAAATCCACCAGTTGCAGTTACAGTGTGTTGAGAATCATATCCCGGACAAACTGAATCATTTGCTGTGATTGTTAATGAAATTGGGTCATGGTGTGTAATGTCTAAACTTACTGGTTGAGATACACATCCTAGATCCGTAGTTACAAATACACTAACTGTCATATCTGTTCCAGCCGGAGTTGGAGTGATGATGTTTTGTCCAGTTGTAGATGTACCTGCATCCCAAGTATAAGTGTATGTTCCGCCAACAGGAGCATTACTTCCGTAAGCATTTAAAGTAGCTGTTCCGTTTTGACAAAGTGTTGTGTCACTTGACGCTAATGTTACTGTGATTTCTGGCGGATCAACTAGTTCAACTTGCGAAGCAAATTGACATCCTAAATAATCTTCAGAAACTACATCATAAATACCAGCAGTTAGGCCTGTAAATGTGTTTGAAGTTTGCCAAGTAGTTCCACCATCAATAGAATAGTTAGCTGCACCTAAGTTTCCTGAAGCAGGAGACGCATCTGAATCAACAACGATTTGACCGTTTGTTCCTTGGTAACAATCAGGGTCAGTTAATGTAGTTGTATGAGACTCAACTGAGTAATATACTAACATTGTATCTGATCCATCTTCACAAACACCAGTTGTATCTGATTCAAATAAGATGAATTCATAAACTCCTGCTTGATTTCCGTTAATAGTTGTAGATAAAGTTAAGTTATCTGGTGTGAAAAGTGCGTTACCGAATCCACCACTGAAAGTAGTAGCTCCTTCAAACTGCCAGTAAAAATCACCGTCATTTGCTAAAGTTCCGTTTAATGTGGCTGCATTCGCAATGTCAAAGCAAAGAGAATCATCTAAACCAGCATCAGGGAAAATTGGGTCAACAGCGTTCACTGGCCATGAGATACTTACTGGTCCACCACCTACTGTTGCAGTAACTGTATAGTCAGTTGTATCTACTGGGTGAAAACCTACCATTGCATCTCCAGGAGTAGCTTGATAAACTCCTAATGGAGGAGTAACAGTAAAGTTAGTTGCACCTACAGGGAATTGAGGAGCGAAATCAACGAAGGCAGTATCACCAGAACAAATAGTTGTAGCACATTCAGGGATTACAATATAAGCGTAACCGTTTCCAGTGTTATCTCCAGCGACACAACCAACACCTGCAGGGATAAGGCTAGAGCCTCCTCCACCGCCACCGCCGCCATTCGCGCCAGTACAGCATCCGTCATTTCCACCGCCACCACCACCGTAGTAGCCGCCACCGCCACCTCCACCGGAAGCAGTAACCCATAATCCACCAAGTCCACCTTGGCCTAAAGATCCAGGAGAACCTCCAGGAGGTACACCAGCCCAAGGCTGACCACCGGCACCACCGGCAGTTTGAGTTCCACCAAGTCCACCATCTCCATAAGTGTTTCCACCCATTGATCCAGTAGCACAACCACCGTCACCACCTCCGTTAGAGGCCCAGGTACTCCCTGGAACAGATCCTCCACCTGCACCACCACCACCGGCAGCAATTGCAACGGAACCTCCGTTTACGTTAACATTGGTTGAACCACCACCACCCATGGCGTCATAGTTCGTATTTCCATTAGTTGAAGCTTGACCAGCTCCTCCGCCATTAAATCCAGCGCCAGGACCTGTTGGTTGTTGCCCAACCATAATATCAATTACGTCTCCACCAGATACGTTAATGGTTCCTGATAATACAGCACCATTACCACCTTGTGCAAACCCTTGAGTTCCACCTTGTGCTCCGGCAATAACAATTTGTATATCACCGTTTATACACCCATCAACAACATATTGTTGTGGCCCCCCTGTATAATTAAACCAAATAGTATCTTGAGCTTTTGCTCCAAAAGATGCTAAAATTAGGGCGAAGGTTAAAAATGCAATTTTTTTCATTTTGATCGTTTTACTTTCAATTTTTACAATCTGTTTTTATGGTAAACGAACCAATAATTGTATAGTTGCTTCTAAATTGTAAGAATTTATGTATTAATAGATTATTAACTAATTTTTATTTTTTGTTAGTTTCTTCACAATTTTTTAACTCATGTGGAGAAACCATTGAGGTTGTGCCTTGCAGTCCTTTGTTAAAACAGCTGATTTCATACCCCAATTTTGACATCCAAGATTGAAAATTTTCAAAAGAATATTCAGCTTCTGCGCTGAGTGTGCAGAAGTAAGTACTTGTTTTATAATCAGTATGTGTAGATAAGATACCTTTCTTAGATCCCAGTTTCTTGTCAATTTCCTTGGCTTCTTCTAAACTACCAACTTTGGTGATTTTGAATTGCACGAAATAAGTTGGAAGGTCTTGAGCGATTACTTGATTGGTAGAATTCAATAAGATGAATCCCAGTATATATAATACAAATCTTGACATATAAATAATTGACTTTCAGAATGATTAACGTAAAACTCGGGATAATTGTTCGATTAAAGTTAACGTAAGTAAAAAGTTTAGTTAAAATCCGCACTAAGCTTGAGTAGCTTTCTTTTTATTCCCAAAATATTCAAGTGTGATAATAAGAACGAGACCAGCTAAAGCTAACAGTACAGCATATAGTAATTGACTATTACCAAAAAGTGTTTCAAATTTAGAAGGTGAAATATTTTGTTGGACAACCGCTACTTTTTCTCCATGTCTATCGATTCTCCATTCAGTTGTTTCTTTCCAAGGCCATATTTTGTTTAATGATCCAACCAAAAAACCTGTGAGAACGGCAATGATTAAATTTTTAGATTTCTTGAATAAGTAATTTAAAAACCTTGAGAAGCTGATTAATCCTATCACACAACCTATCATGAAAACTACCACAGTTAGTCCATTACTCATAACGACATCCCAATCTTTTATTTTCAATCCATCAAGAATACCAGTGATAGAACCTAATACTGTGGTGTACGCTCCGAGCAACAATAAGATAAAGCTACCAGAGATGCCGGGTAGTATCATTGCGCAAATAGCCAACGAACCGCAAAGAAAGATATAGAGTAAACTTTCACTTCCTGTAGAGGGGGAGAGGATGGTAATTGTGAAAGCGACAATAGCTCCAATGGCCAATCCTAAAATATTTTGAAGGTTCCATTTTTCTACGGTTTTGCCTACTAGCCAAATTGAAGCCAATATTAAACCAAAGAAAAATGACCATAATAAAACTTCTTGTGTATCTAAAAGATAGGTGAGAAGCTTAGCCAATGAAACAATCGAAATACCTATTCCAAGAAAAATTGCAATTAGAAATCTTCCGTTAATTTGCTCCCACATGGCTTTGAAGCCTTCTTGTTTCCAAGTTCTGAATAAGGAGAATTTTAAGCCTGAAATAGTTGCCAAAAACTCTTCGTAAATCCCCGTAATAAAAGCAATTGTTCCGCCAGAAACCCCAGGTACAACGTCTGCTGCTCCCATTCCTAAACCTCTAGCAACTAAACCAAGAAAGCTTTTTTTAGTCTTCGTCTGTGACTTCATCAGAAGAGGGCTTTAAGTTTTTTCCTATTTTCTCAGGTAAATTCTCAAAGAAAGTATCACCTCTTAAACCTAATCTTAAACATTCTAAAGGAATAACTTCGTTAGGCGCAATATTTCCAAGGTTGACATTAGCACCAAATAATCTGATGAACCAAACCTGTTGCGTTTTCTTTGGCGCCTCCCAAAGAATACTATTCGGATCAATTTTGGCAATAATTTTATTGATAAGGTAAGTATGTGCAGTTCCGTTTGGTCTAAAGACTCCTACGGTTCCACTTTCTCTTCCTTCAGCGATTACTTTCCAAGATCCTGCTTCTAATTCTGTGCTCATCATTTTTATCCACTTAGCTGGAGAAATAATGATGCCTGCATCTTTAGAACCGACCTCAGACATAACTGTGCGGTCTTTAGATAACTTATTAATGTATTCTAATTTCTGGTCATGAGGGATGATGATTGAACCATCTGAGACTTCGCAAAGATCTAGATCGTATTTATCTAGTAATTTTCTATAATCGTTGAATTTATTTCTGGCGATAAATAGCTCAAAAAGTGTTCCTCCGAAATATGGTCGTATACCTGCGCTTTTGTATAATTTAATCTTTTCTTCAAGATTTTTAACGACATAAGCAGTACCAAAACCGAATTTAGCAATGTCAAAATAATCACCACTTGAATCAATTAAATTTTCGACTTCTCTAAGGCTAAGGCCTTTGTCCATCATCATTGTGGTTCCAGCCTCTCTTGGTTTAGAAGGGCGATTTGGTATATAGGTAAGGTTAAAATTGTTACTCATTGTTAAGGTCCAATATTTGTATAAAATCTGGTATTTCTTCTGCTTCGGGTAGGTACAAAAATAATGTTTTTGCCGAGCTTTTGTCAATTAGGAATTCTTTCTTAAAAATATGTAGTGCATCCGTTTTCTGTCCATCTTTCCACAGAAGAACTGAAAAATATACTTTAACAGCTGAAGATAAGTCTTCAAGATGTTCAATAGAAGCCATAAAATCAATAGCGTCTGCTAAACTAAATTCAGCTTTTACTCTAGCCAACATGATAATTGCATCACCATAAGATGGCTCTTGCTGTAAGGCAATTTCTAAATGTGATTCAGCTTCAATTAGTAAACCTGCTTTATATAAGGCTTCAGCCAACACTAATCTGTAATTAGCATTTTCAGGTTGAATTTCAGCTGCTCTTTTTAAATAATTGATGGCTTCTGTAGAATCTCCTTGCAACTCTTTAATAATTCCAATTCCTAGCCAAGGTTCTGCTAAGTCAGGATTTAATTCTTTTGCTTTGTTATAATACTCTATCGCTTCTTCATAACGTTCTAGACGTTCATATGCTTCAGCCAGATAACTAATAGTTAATGCATCATCTTGATCAATTTCTACACATTTCAAGTAAGATTCAAGTGCCTTTTGATACTCATTGATCTGCATATAGGTATTTCCCATATTAAAGTGTGCAGATGAAAAATCGGCATTTATAATGATGGAATAATCGTAAGCCCAAAGCGCTTTTTCAATGTTGTTTTTAAGAAAATAGATGTTTCCTAAATTGTACCAAGCGGTAAAAGAGTAGGGGTTGTTATCAATATATCTTGTGTAATATTCAATACACTTATCAAAATCACCGATTCTTTCATAGCAATAGGCTATTTCATAAATGGCAGATTCGTTTTCAGGAGATTGATTTAACAACCGTTCAAGTGTTTTTATGGCATTTTGATATTCGTGCTCATTTTCATATTCAAGCGCTAAATCAAACAAGATGTCTTCAACTTCCCAACTATCTTCATGCTGGTCTGCAATCTCTAAAGCCTTTTCAAAATACTTAATCGCTTTTTTGTGGTCTCTTAGTTGAGAGAAAACACTGGCTTTAGTGATGTATATCTCGGTATTAAAAGGTTCAGATTTTTCTAATTCTTGAAGAATCAATAAACTTTCTTTTAATTTTCCGGTGGTAGAAAATAGTTGTGCTTTTCTTAAGTCAAAGATGTGATTGCCAGGATGCTGATTCATTGCAAAATCAATAGCCGACATGGCTTTTTTCAATTGATTTTTTACAATAAAATTATCTACTATTTGCTCTAATATTTCAGAGTCAAAATAATACGCTTCCTTATCAGCAAGCATCTGCTCAAATCGCTCTAATTCAGAATTAAATTGCGAATCAAAGCCTTCTTCATCATCTTCTTCATCAAACATATAAACTCCTTTCTTTAAAGGTCAACACTAAATTCGACCTAAACAAAAATAAAAGGAAGCGGCCGCCGATAACTTTAGGCTTGCTAATGTTATTAACAAGTTTATCAACAGAAGCTAAGTTTAGAAATTGATTTTTCCTCCTCTTTTTCTTTCAGCTTCTCTTAAGAAAATCTTTCTTAGTCTGATTGATTCAGGAGTTAACTCAACGTATTCGTCTTCTTGAATATATTCTAAAGCTTCCTCTAAAGAAAAGGTTTTAGGAGGAATCACTTTCGTTTTCTCGTCTGTTCCAGACTTACGCATGTTCGTCAGCTGTTTTGTTTTCGTAACGTTAATTACTAAATCACCAGCTTTAGAGTTCTCACCAATTACCTGACCTTCATATATGTCAACGTTTGGCTCAATGAAAAATTTTCCACGGTCTTGTAATTTATTCAATGAGAAAGGAACACTTGATCCTTTTTCCATAGAAATTAAAGAACCGTTTAATCTTCCAGGAATTTCACCTCTATGCGGTTCGTAGCCTGTAAATCTATGCGTTACTACTGCTTCACCACCCGTTTGGGTCATCATTAAACTTCTTAATCCAATGATTCCTCTTGATGGAATAGAGAACTTACAAATCATTCTGGCACCTTTTGGTTCCATACTTACCATTTCACCTTTTCTTTTGGTTACAGCATCAATAGCCGTACCAGAAAATTCTTCAGGTAAATCAATCGTCAAGTCTTCAATAGGTTCAGACTTAACGCCGTCAATTTCTTTTAAGATTACCTGCGGTTGGCCAACTTGAACTTCATATCCCTCTCTTCTCATTGTTTCTAACAAAACAGATAAGTGCATCACTCCACGTCCAAAAACGTTCCATTTATCAGCTGAATTGGTAGGCTCAACTTTTAAGGCTAGGTTTTTCTCTAATTCTTTTTCTAATCTATCGTTGATGTGTCTTGAAGTTACGAACTTTCCTTCTTTACCAAAGAATGGTGAATCATTGATCGTAAATAACATTGACATGGTAGGTTCATCTATTGAGAATGAAGCTAACGGATCTGGATTTTCAAAATCACAAATAGAGTCTCCGATATCGAATCCTTCTATACCTGTAATGGCACAAATGTCTCCTACTTGAACTTCTTCAACTTTTCTTTTCTCTAATCCTTCAAAAACAAAAACTTCTTTAATTTTATGCTTTTCTAAAGTTCCATCTCTTTTAGATAACATAATTTGTTGATTCGGCTTTACGGTTCCTCTTGTTAATCTACCAATGGCAATTCTTCCAACGAATGAAGAGTAATCTAATGATGTGATTAACATTTGCGTATTTCCTTCATCAAATTTTCTTGGTGGGAAATAATCTAAAATTACATCAAGAATAGTCGTGATAGAATCTGTTGGTTTTTTCCAGTCTTTTGACATCCAACCGTTCTTTGCAGAACCATAAACCGTTTCAAATTCTAATTGCTCTTCGTTGGCATCAAGCTCGAACATTAATTCGAATACTTTTTCGTGTACTTCGTCAGGTGTACAGTTTTCTTTATCCACCTTGTTGATCACCAATAATGGTTTTAATCCAAGTTCTAGTGCTTTTTGTAAAACGAATCTTGTTTGCGGCATTGGACCTTCAAAAGCATCCACCAATAAACAAACACCATCTGCCATGTTTAATACACGCTCAACTTCTCCTCCAAAGTCACTGTGACCGGGAGTGTCAATGATATTAATTTTAGTGTCGTTGTAAATTACAGATACGTTTTTAGAGGTAATGGTAATTCCTCTTTCTCTTTCCAAGGGATTACTATCCATAATTAATTCACCAGTTGATTTTATCGGGTTTGTTCCCGCTTCAATCATTCTATCTACCAAAGTTGTTTTACCGTGGTCAACGTGGGCGATAATCGCAATGTTTCTTAGTTCCATAAATTAAGATGTTAGAGCAAAGAACAAAGAGCAAAGACTTTGGAATCAGTTCAATAATTCTTTAAAAGCTTTGATCATTTTCTGTATCTCTTGTAATTCTGTTATTTTATTATTTATTAAATCTTGTTCCAAATCAATAGTTCTGGATGCTATTATTAATTGTGTTTCTAGTTCGAAAGCTGACCCTAGAGCAAAGTCTAAAAATCTTCTAAATTCCTTGTTCGTTGTTCTCACGGATCCTTCAGCAATATTTGAGGGAATTGAAATGGCTGATCGATTCATTTGACTTGAAATTTCGAACCTTTGATCAGATGGAAACTTTTTCACTAGGTCTAAAATTTCAATAGAAAATTCCAGACTTCTTTTCCATATGTTCAGGTTTCGGAAATTATGCACAATCAAATCTTTTTTCTATGCTCTTTATTCTATACTCTCAATTATAAACTCTAAATTCTAAAACCCAGAAAACAACCTACCTCCTTCTTCTTCTCTCTCTTGAAGCGTATTTTCCTTTACCAGAATTTCCGCCTCCGCTGTAGTTTCCTCCGCCTGATCTTCTTTTGCTTCGGTTTCCTCCACCTCCGCTATTTCCTTTTTTTGTTTGTTCAACATTCATTTTCTTTCCTTCGTAATCAACGTTTTGAAGTTTACTTAAGATTACATCTGTAGATTCTTTATCTGCATCAAAGAATGAAAAGTTTTTAAGGATATCAATTTTACCAATTGAGCCTTTGTTCACGTTAGTGTTGTCACAAATCATTCTTAATAAAGCACCAGAGTTTAATCCGTCTTTATCTCCAAGATTAACAAAGAATCTGTTCTTGTTATCATCATCTCTATCTCTTCTTTTTCTTCCACCATCACGTCCGCTATCTCTGCTTGATGAAGCATCTGCATCTAAGTTTCTAGATTTAGAATAATAGCTCAATATTTTGTTGAATTCTGAAGAAACAAATTTTTCAACCAACTCTTCTTTGGTGAAATCTTCAAATTTCTCCATGACGATTGGCATGTATTTTTTAATTCCTTCTTTGTCTACTTCAACGCCAGACATTTTATCTGCTAAGTTCAATAATTGTTTTTCACAAATTTGATCAGGAGTAGGTAGTTTTTGATGCGCGAATGAGGTATTGATTATTTTTTCAATCGTACTCAATTTTCTTCCTTCTCTTGAACCTGTAATTGCCACAGAGATTCCTTTTTTACCAGCACGAGCTGTTCTACCCGATCGGTGTGTATAATTCTCAACTTCTTCCGGAAGTTTATAGTGAATTACGTGAGTAATATCATCCACATCAATTCCTCTAGCGGCAACATCTGTAGCCACTAAAATTTGAAGGGTTTTGTTACGGAATTTACCCATAACTCTATCTCTTTGTTGTTGTGATAAATCACCGTGTAATGGTTCAGCGCTATATCCGTCAGCCATTAACTTATCAGCAACTTCGGCCGTATCTCTTCTAGTTCGGCAGAAAACCACACCATAAATGTCAGGATTGTAATCCAACAATCTTTTTAATGCTGGATACCTATCTCTATCTTTTACCACATAAGCGTGGTGCTCAATATTTTTATTTCCTTCGTTTTTACCTCCAACTGTAATTTCAAACGGATCCGTCATGTAGTTCTTTGCAATTCTCGCCACTTCTTTAGGCATAGTCGCAGAGAATAACCAAACACATTTTTCTTCTGGTGTTTTACTTAAAATAGTATCAATATCTTCTTTGAATCCCATGTTCAGCATTTCATCTGCCTCATCTAGAATTACCGTATCGATTTCACTTAATTTTACTTTTCTTCTGTTAATTAAATCAACAAGTCTTCCTGGGGTTGCAACAATTACTTGCGCTCCCTTTTCAATTTGTCTGATTTGTTTCATGATGTCAGTTCCACCATAAACAGAAACCACATTTAAACCTTTAATGTTTTTAGAGTAAGATTCTAAATCATTAGCGATTTGTATGCATAACTCACGTGTTGGACAAATAATTAGCCCTTGCGTATGTTTTGTTGTTGGATCTACATAGTGCACTAGTGGTAAACCAAAAGCAGCAGTTTTACCTGTTCCAGTAGATGCTAATCCAATTAAATCGCTTGGATCAGTTAATAAATGTGGAATTGATTGTTGTTGAATAGGTGTAGGTTCTACAAATCCTATTTCTGTGATCGCTGAAAGAATGTTTTCAGACAGACCAAGTTCTTGAAATGTCATAATAATATATTTAGTTAAGCTCCCCTTAGTCCAATCTCAATCCTATTATCCCAATCCTTTTTGGGACCCAACTAAATACGACAGAATCGAAATCGACTCGAAAAATTTTGTGCAAAGGTACGTACTCTGCATTAATAAAAGCTAATTTTTGTTGATTTTACTGTTATTCAGGGTAATAGTTACGATAAGTGCACAGTTTTAGCAGATGAATTTAAGATGGGCGTTACTAATTCGTTCATTTTCATTGGGTTAAAATTCGGCTTTTACTGAAAAAATGCATGCAAAGAATGAAAGGGTTAATAACTGTTAACTGTTGGCAATAAAATAGGGAGGTATTGACTGAAAGTTTTAAAAATGGTATTTTTGCCCACAAACAAAGAAAGCATACATGAAAAAGCTTGTTGGATTAGTGTTATTTATTACTTGCGTAACTTCCTCATTTGCACAACCGGGAGTTCCGATAGATACTTTAGATACACCAGATGGGAAGATGTTTATTTACGCGAACAGAACGTGGGAATATGAAAAGGATCGAACTTTTGACGGCATCCTTTGTCCTGATATAGATGAATTGGTAAAGACAGATAGCAATTTTCTTTACAAGTCATACTGGAAAACAGACGCAACGATCACTTGTACTTCAAATGAAGTAGAGAATATGAAAGATACTCTATGGCTTTGCGCGATAGATACGGCTCATAGTGGTTATGCGATTCCTTTTGAAGGTAGAATTACTTCAAGATACGGATGGCGTCATGGTAGAAATCACAATGGAATCGATATTGATTTAGAAACAGGTGATACAGTGAGGGCAGCTTTTGACGGCGTAGTAAGATATTCTCAAATGCATGATGGCGGATTTGGAAATTTGATAATCATTAGACATTATAACGGTTTAGAGACATATTATGCACACAATTCTAAATTGATGGTGGCACCTAACCAAGAGGTAAAAGCAGGTGAACCTATTTCTTTAGGAGGGAACACTGGTAGGTCTACTGGTTCACATTTGCATTTTGAAGTCCGTTTTTACGATAATCCAATTAATCCTGAAAACTTATTCAACTTTGAAGAGAAGTACGTAGATGATAACTTACTAGTTCATTCAGGTATTTTCAGACCAGGGTCATCAAGACACAGTTCTCATTCAAGTAATAATATTGGAGGAAGTTCTAGTTATAAAATTGATAAATCTTCAAGAACTCATAAAGTACGAAGCGGAGATTCACTCTATGGTATTTCGTTAAAGTATGGAGTTTCTCTAGGCCAAATATATCGCATGAATGGCTTGAATGAAAATTCAATTTTACAGATAGGTCAAATTATTAAGGTAAAGCCATAAGTTTCGTTAAAACGGTTTAGTAGGATAAAACCCTACTTTCGTCACTTGTTTTTAGAGATTAATAGAAAATGATTTACTATCTTTCTTCCTCTAAAAATAATTTATGTCATTTTTTAATAAGATGTTTGGTGGAGGCAAAGAAACGTCTCAACCAACCGCTGCAGGATCAGCTACGAAAGTTGGTTCATCTAGCAAACTTGCTTCTTTCGGTAGATATACCGATATCAATAAAAGCAAAACTCAAGTAGAATTTTGGAAAAAAGCCAATGATCAATTTAAGGCCAAAGATTATATCAATGCCTTTGAATCTTTCTTTGCTTATTTGAGAGATGATTCTGTTGACAATGTTCGATTTCAAAAAACTGGAGATACTATTTCGTTTGAAATCACTCAAGGATCTAAGGTGATTAAGGGAACTGCAGATCAGCATAGATTTTATGCAGAGGCACCTATTGTTCAAATGGATACTCCAAGTATTCCGGTTATGCGAAAACTGATGTCTATCAATTATGCGTTGAATTATTCAAAGTTTGCCATGAAAGACAATGTGCTTGTTATGAAATTTAGCTCGCATACCATTGATGCTTCACCCGGGAAATTATATGATGCACTTAAGGAGTTGGCTAAAAAAGCCGACCAACAAGATGATTTGTTAATTCAAGAGTTTTCTTCTTTGAAGGAGTTTGAAACAGACAGTATCATTAATTTATCACCAGAAATTCAAGAAGCTAAATACGATTATTTAGTAGGAATGATTTTGGGTACAAAAGAAGAGATAGCAAAGCATGAACCCGAGTTTATGTCAGGGGGAATTGCGTATCTGCTATTGAATCTTACCTATAAGATTGATTATTTGATTTGCCCTCAAGGAAGGTTGACGGATGCTTTAGAGCGTATTCAGCACATGTTCTTTGCCAAAAACAACATGACGACTAAAGAAAGAAATGATCAGATTATTGAAGAGTTTGATAAAATTGTTGCCATGCCAAAAGAAGCTGTTTTAGAAGGGATTTATGATGTGAAATGTACTTTTGCGTTGGCTAATGCTGCTAACCACAAAACCGTTATGGACTTCATGTTTAAAGAGCGTGAAAAAATTGGTTGGTATAGGGATAATAATTATCCGCAAATGGTTGAGGCCATTTATAGTTATATGATTTCTTATTCGTATTTCAATTACGGAATGGTTTATCCTGTTACAAACTTATTAAATGTAACAATGGCCGTTATGAACGCCGATTTCTACGAAAAATGTGGATCTTCTCCTAAATTGATAAATGGAGGAGTATTAGATGCTGCCTTAATTACTAAAGAGATCAATGCCATAATTGCAGAAGCAAGACAAGATTTTCCGAGTATCGCTTTGAATACAGGAACTTTAAATTTTTCAACTATTCCAACTTTCATAGATAGCCTGATTCTTGAAATGGATAAATTAAACTTATCTAAATAAATTACCATGGAAGCTATAATAAACGACTATAAAGATGTTATTGTGCAAATCCACACACCAGGTGGATCAGGTACAGGTTTCATAGTAAGAGACCAAAATTTAATTGTAACGAATAGACATGTTATTCAAGGAAATCAAGAGGTTATCATTAGAGGAGAAAACTTTAAGAAAACCTTGACGGATGTAATTTATTCAGATGCTTTAAATGATATTGCATTTTTGAAGATTCCTGAGTCACTTCAAACGGATAGGCAAATTACCATTTCAAACGAATTGGTGAATGCTGGTCAACAAATTATTGCGATAGGACATCCTCTTGGGTTGAGATTTACTGCTACTCAAGGTATTATTTCAAAATCTGAACGAAAATTTAATAATGTCGATTACATTCAAGTAGATGCAGCCATCAATCCTGGAAACAGTGGAGGGCCGCTAATCAATGAACGTGGAGAAGTGGTTGGAGTTAATACTTTTATTTATAGAGATGGAGAGAGTTTAGGATTTGCCTTACCGTCTACCACCTTGAATGAAATTTTAAGAGAATACGGTGAAAATATGAATGGCCAACGCGCCTCAAAATGTCCTTCTTGTACTAATTTGGTTACCCAAGAAACTTTAACGGATGGCTATTGTCCAAGTTGCGGGAACAAGTTTGATTTATCAGAATTTGACACGAAGGAATATACACCTGAAGGCGTTTCTAAAACTATGGAAGATATTCTAGCCGCAGTAGGAGTAGATGTAAAACTATCACGTGTTGGAAAATCTGCCTGGGATATAGAGGAGGGGAGTGCGTTGATTAAAATCACGCATAATTTGAAAAATAGATTCATTTATTGTGATGCCGTTTTAGGTTCGTTGCCCAAACAAAACATAGGAGATTTATATGCTTATATGTTGAAAGAAAATTACGATTTAGAGTGTTTGTCTTTCTCGGTGAATAAGCAAAACATTATGCTGAGCACAATTATCTATGATGCTGATTTGAATTCAGAATCAGGAAAAGAGATTTTGGGAGAATTAATTAAGAAAGCTGATGAATATGACAATTTCATGGCAGACACCTATGGAATGGAGTTAGCAGAACATATTTAAAAACCGTTAACCAGAAGCGCCCCTCTTTGATTGTTTATAGATTGGAGAGGGGCTTTTTGTTTAATCAAACATTAATTGCCAGAAACCAACATCAAGCCATTGATCAAATTTGTAGCCTACTTTTTCAAAGTGGGCTACTTTTTTAAACCCAAATTTTTCGTGTAATATAACGCTACCCTCATTCGGAAGTGTGATTCCGCCAATAGCAGATTTTAATCCTTGAGCTTTCATTTCTGCAAGTAGCTGAGTGTACAATTGTGATGCGATTCCTTTTTTGAAATGATCTTTATGAATGTAAACACTGGCTTCAGATGAAAATCGATAAGCCACACGCGTTCTGAAAATACCGGCATAGGCATAGCCCAATATTTTTCCTTCTTCTTCAAAAACCAAATAGGGATATGTTTTTAGAATATCCAAAATGCGTTGACGGAAATCTTCAACCGTAACTAAGGTGGTTTCAAAAGTTACCGTGCTGGTTTTTACGTAGTAATTATAGATGTCTACTATTTGCTCGGCATCTGCAGGTGTCGCTTTTCTGATCATAAGGTAAGGACAAAATTAAATATTCTCATAAAATTCAATCCATTTGGCCTTTATCGTTTCTGCTCCGAATCTTTTTTTGATATCAGCTTTAATGCTTTCATCTTGGTAAGAAGTATAATCTACGGCCATCTGTTCAATTGCATTTGCAAGTTGGTCAGCGTTTCTGGGCGCTATCAATAAACCGTTTTTGTCATTGATAAATTCTTCGGGTCCTCCGCACTTAGTTGAAATGACAGGTTTTCCGCATATCAATGCTTCAGCTGAAGTCATTCCAAAAGTTTCAAAATTTGAATTGCAAACATAAAAGTCACAATGATGAAAAGCCTTCAGAACTTCGGCATGATCAAGTCTTCCTTTACAGTCTATGAAATTATCTAGGTTGAGGTCTGAAATCATTTTACTAATCAGCGCTTCATCTGGACCACCGCCAATTATTGTTAACCTCAGATTGGAATTGTTTTTTAATGCCTTTTTGAAGGCCATGATTAGTCCCGAAAAGTTTTTTACTTCATCTGCTATGTCACCAACTGACAGTATTTCTATGTAATCAGAACTTTCATGCGCTGATTCAGGAACAGCTGTAAATTCAATCAAATTGGGAATTAAGACATTCTCAAATCCGGTGTTTTCTTTGAATTTCTCTTGAAGTAGTGCACTAACTGTAGATATACCTGCTGACTTGGATAATACTTGTTTGTATAAAGCCAAGTCTGTGGCATTTTTTTTAGCAAATTCTCCATTTATATGCCCTGACCAATGTTCGGTAATCACGAATGGAGTCCCTTTTCGTTTAAATTCTAAAGCTAAGAATGCCGACCTGTATGGAACATGCACATGGCAGAGATCCGGAGTAAAGTGGCTATCTTTTAAGCCTAATCGTTGAGCTAACTTATACCTTCTGGCATTGACGATTTTTCTTAATGGTGATACTGATTGTCTATAATAAATAATGCGTTCAACAAATCCATTTGATGTGGATTGCTCAAATTCAAATTTCTCCTGCTGGCCTTCAACTCCTTGAACGTAAATAACCATCAAGTTGTAATCATCTCTCATTAAAACGGCCTGCCGTTGAATAAAAGTCCCGAGTTGAATATCCGTTTTATTTGGATACCATCTCGGGAGAATTAATATGTTTTTTTTCTTAGTCAAAACTGTCGTAGCGTCTTCTTTCCTCTTTGCATTCAGTGCATCTAAATCCATCTGAAGAAACGGTCCATGTTGTGTTCGCAAAGATTTCGTTGTAACGGTAATAATCGTCTTCAACTTCTACCAAAATACGATCAATGTTCTTTCCAAATTTAACCTTTTTACCAATCGGAACTTGGATTTCTACGATTACGCGCTGGTTTCTTAAACGTTCTTCTTTATCTATGGTGAAGTACGGTGCTAAAACAAGTTTATTGTTGGTAGTTGAAATATCATATTTTATTTGCTCGGCTTTATGAATCGCTTCTTTATGATAGAGTCCGTTACTGCTTTTGTACAAGACCACATTGAAGTCAGAACTGTCTGCTTTATCAACAATTCTTAATTCAGGATACCCTAAGTGAACGTTCTTTTCTTCAACTTTTAAAAGTTCTGAGTAATTCCAGACATTGTTGTATTCAATGAAGTTTGAAAAAATATCGTCTTCGGCAACATCAATGGTTAGGACATTTGTGGAATCAACTTGAACTGGAACTTCGTAGTCAATATCAACTTCATTTCTGAAGTTCATTCCCAGTTCTATGCCAGTAAGAACTAAAGTTCCAACTGCTAAAAACCAGATAATTGTCCCTGTGATTGCCATTTTTTTGAATTTCGTTTTCACACTGAATAGCAGTTTCACACCGGTAACGATAATAGAAATAATTGGAATTAGCGTTACCAAGATTATAGCGAAGAATACCAAGCTTGACCTGCCATCAGGATAAATGATTCCGAGTAATGTTGGTAGGTCTTCAATTTGCTCTGACCCTACTAAGGGCAATATTCCGGTATCACCAAATAAGATTATCGTTAATACAAGCAAAGCAAACACGCCCCCAATTGTGAAGGCAATTCCTATGATTTTGGAAAGAGAAGCAGCAAGTTGTGAAGAGGCTTTAACACCAGAATCTACTGCTTTTTTGAAATTAGCTTTTGTAGATTTAGCACCTTCTTTTACGCCTGTTTTCATGCCTTTAACATGATCCTTAATGGAATCTAACGTGACAGGTTCGCCTTGCATTTCTAATATCTCGGCAGTTGTTTTTGCTTCAGGGATTACAATCCATAAAATTATATAAAGAAGAATTCCAGATCCCCCCAGAATAACGAGTAAGATGAATGCTATTTTAACTAATATTGGGTCGATTCCGAAAAACCAACCTAATCCGGTGCATACGCCTCCTACAGATCCATTTTTTTCATCTCTGTAAAGTCTTCTCTTATTGGAGAAGTGAACCTTTTCAGATTCGTTTACGTCTTCAGCTTCTACAAATTCAGCTTCATCCGTTGCATTAAAACTTTCAGCGCTATCTTCAGAAACGTAATCTTCAGGAGCTCCCATGATGTCCATGATATCTTGGATGTCACTTTCTATGATGACTTCTTTTCTATCCGATATTTTTTCATGGAATAATTCAGCAATTCGAGCTTCAATATCAGCCATGATGTCGTCACAATCTTCTTCATTTTTGAAGTTTGTTTTGATAGAATCCAAGTAACGATTTAGCTTTTCAAAGGCTTGTTCTTCGATATTAAAAACGAAACCAGCTATGTTGATTGAAATTGTCTTGTTCATTTTCTTAATTATTTAGAAATGAGTTGCACTGCTTCTTGCAATTCGTTCCATGTTGTCTTTAATTCAGTTAAAAATGCTTCACCTTTTTCGGTTAGGCTGTAATATTTTCTTGGTGGACCAGAAGATGACTCTACCCAATTGTACTGTAGTAGTTCCGCATTTTTTAAGCGGGTTAGCAATGGGTAAAGTGTTCCTTCCACCACGATCAGTTTGGCTTCTTTCAGCTCCTGAATAATATCAGAAGGGTAGGCCTCTCTTTTTGAGAGCACGGTGAGAATACAGTATTCAAGAATACCTTTTCGCATTTGTGCTTTGGTGTTTTCTACTTTCATGTTCGATTTTTAGACTGAAAAAAAGATGTGCACCTCTTTCATTCAAAAATTTATTTTGTTGTTTCGAGACAAATGTATGTAAAAAATATAGTACTATGCAATACATAGTACTATATTTAATTTTTATTCATCCATTAACATTGGAGCTTATCTCTTTGTGAGTAAGGGTTTTGATGGGTGTGAAAAATTGGATTAAAAAAGTAGAAAAAATTTCATTTGCCTCCATTTAGTTGAAGAATGGTATGTATTGAAAAATGGAATCGTCTAATTCTAAAGTACTTTTTTAAGATGTTCAGCCACTCTAAATGAGTTGGCATAAATAGTAAAGGTGTGCGGAACAGAACCTCCGGTTGGCATAAATGAACCATCTGTTACATAAAGATTCTCCACTTCGTGTGCTTTGCAGTTTTTGTCAAGCACCGAAGTTTTGGGGTCGTTCCCAAAGCGGCATCCTCCTGCTATTAGGTTGGACGGTGGATTTCCGTTAATGGATTTTGTAATGCGTTTCGCACCCATTTCTTCCATAACTTCCATTGCTCTATCCGCTAAGTAATTTCCTACTTCTAAATCTTTCTGCACGAAACCTGTTCTTACTTTCGCTACAGGATCACCCCACTTATCTTTCACTTCATCATCCAAAGCAACGAAGCAGTTGTCGTTAGGGCTCCAATCACAGAATATTTCGAATCGAACTCTTCTTTGGTTCGTGAAGTAATTTTTTAAAACATCTTTTAGCTTAGATCCGTAGATTAACGTTCCATCAAAATACTTGTTTCTAATGGCCTTGGGCATAGGATTAGAATGCTCTAATAAAAAGTCAATTGTTCCGCCCTTCATTTTGCCTAATTCAGGATCTTCTATTTCATAGAAGTCTTTCAAGCATTGGTTTACGAAAGTGTTTTTATTCTTTATAATATCTAACTGTTCTTGACTGAGATCTTCATAATCAAAATAACCTGATCCACCGCCACCACCAGCAAACACCATATTTTTCCCAACTTGACCGTTGTTATTTGCTAAACCTTCTGGAAACTCAGTATTCTTACTCATGAGCAATAATCTTGAAGTCTCTATTGCTTGGCAAGCAACGACAAATGTTTTGGCTTCAATTTCTTGTTCTACGCCAGTTTCATTATAGTATTTTGCTTTTATAATTTTTCCGTTTCCATCTGTTTCTAAATGAAAAACCTTAGCGTTAGGAATAATCTCGCAATTACCGGTAGCCATTGCATCTGGAATCAAGGCTGCTCTTGAGCTTCCTTTGGCATCTGAAGAACATCCAAAGCTTCCGCAATAATTTGAATGATAACAAGCTTTTCTTTTCTCTCTAGGTTCAGAAATGATTCCTCTTGGGGCGGGAATAACGTTGTATCCTAATTTTTCTCCAGCATTCACGAACCAATCAGCCACTCCGTTGGTAATTAGAGGAGGGAACAGAAAGTCTGGAGTTGATCGTGGTTCCATGTGTTTATGCGGCACTACTTTTCCTGAAATTCCAATTTTCTCTTCTACTTTAGTGTAAAAAGGTTCGAGTTCATTGTATTCTATTGGCCAATCCACCACATTTGCTCCTGCAATTGGACCGTATTCTGAAAGTAATCTGAAATCTTTTGGCTTGAGGCGGTGAAAATATGCGCTCATGAAGTTAGAAGATCCACCAACACAGCTTCCATTTTGAAAATCAGAATGTGAGTCAACTGAAGACCTTGCTCTAAATCCGGTTGAGGTAGGTTTTTCAGTGACCTGAGGTTCGTCAATCGCTCTAGGTCTGTAAGCATCTCTTCGGGTTACGGTTAATTCATCTTTCGTAAAGTCTTCAGTTTTTAACCATGGACCTTTTTCAAGAACAACAACAGATAATCCAGCTTTAGATAGTTCATAAATTATCGGTCCTGCTCCAGCACCACTCCCTATAACACATACATCTTTCATTATTCAGCAAATGGTTTGTGATTTGATATGAATGCTTCAAACCTTGTTTCTTCAGTTGGCCGTGGAATTCCTGCTTTGTGATCTAACCATTTCCATCCTGCTTCATTCTTGTTTCCTCCATAAATTGGATCGAGTAGGGCAGACTCCATCACTAAAGTCACCATAATAGACATCCAGTTTTTACCCCAGTTCAATTCTACGAATTGCGCAACTAAAGCCTCTTTTTGTTCTTGATCTAGTTCTACGAATTTCTTGAAATAGATTTCTTCTGCCGTTTCGTTTGCCCAATTTAATCCTTCTATTAAATACTCCCTGTCTTCATGTTTGTTGTAATTGTTCCCAAATACCCACATGGTATAACCAAAGGTGTTTAAATCATCTATTGAAGGACCGTTTCCGTCATCCGGCCAGATAATGTTCTGAATGGATTTTAAAATGGTGGATTGTTCTGCAGTTAAATATTCATTGGCAGCTTCAAGTTCTGCAGAGCATGAAGTAAACCAGGCAATTTGGCTGGCTGCTCCGGCAATTAACGCTGCTCTTAGAAAAGACCGCCTGTTGGTTTCCCAATGCTCAATGTTGGCAAAGGTATCCGGAATCGTTATTTCTTTTTTAGAAGACTGCTTAGTTGGCATACTACAAAAATAACAATTTGAAGGTGATTTGGTTTGGAGGAAGAATTTATTAGAGCAAAAAAAATCCCTCTAGCAAAGCTAAAGGGACTTAATATCTTTATTAGCAAGCTGAGCTCGCTAAATTAGATTTGTTTCTAGTGTCCACCGTCACAAGAACCATTGTCACAAGAAGCCTCAGCTCCGTCACAAGACTCTTCAACAGCAGCATCAGTAGAATCTCCACCGTCACACTCAGTAGCGTCACATTGTGCTTCATCACAAGATGCTTCTTCAGCACCATCACAAGATGCTTCTTCTCCACCGTCTGCGTGCTCTTCAGTTGATTCTCCTTCAGTAGTTCCTTCTTCTTCACCACCTCCACAAGAGAATGCTAACATTGAAGTTGCTGCTACTAGAACAAATCCCATTTTTCTTAAGTTTAGGAATGTCTTTTTCATAACTTTAATTTTTTTTAATTAACAATTGATTTAACGCTTGAATTTCTTCAGTTACCCGCAAACTTAGTAATATTTTTTTTAAATAGTAGCATGAATGCCTAATTAAATAGTTTAAGCTGAGTGGACTGAGAATTAAAACGTGTCGATTTTTATATCAAATCTATCATAGACAACACATGAAATCATAAAATGTTCTTCAATCTTTACTTTATTTTTAGATTGAACATTTTGGTTTCACCTATATAGCCTATTAATTCATCCTCTTTTTGCACAGGGCCAACACCTTCAGGAGTTCCCGTAAAAATTAAATCCCCAGTTTTAAGAGTGATGTATTTAGAAACATGGCTAATAATTTGGTCAAAACTAAAAATTACATCTTCTGAATTTCCGGCTTGTACCACCTTATTGTTGACGGTTAAAGAAAAGTCAATATTATTTTGATCTAATTTTTCTTTGTCAATAAAATGGGTGGATAAGACCGCTGAATTATCAAAGGCTTTCGCTTTTTCCCAGGGTTGCCCTTTTTCTTTACACTGCTTTTGGATGTCTCTTGCTGTGAAATCAATTCCTAACCCCACTTTTTCGTAATAATTTGAAGCGTGTTCAAGAGCAATATGTTTTCCGTGCTTACAGATTTTGATGACCAACTCAATTTCATGATGCAAGTCATTGGTAAAATCTGGATAATAAAAGTTGTTTTCTTTCAACAAAGCCGTGTCTGGTTTCATAAAGAACAGGGGCTCAGTTGGCAGTTCTGCATTCATTTCTTTTGCGTGTTTCGCATAGTTGCGACCAATACAGATGATTTTCATTCTAGCTGAATTTATTTTTAAGTTGATCTAGCTTAGAAGCAAGATTTTTAGATTCATTTTCTTTAGATTGCTGTCTCTGTTCTCTTTTTTCTTTCAAGAATTTATCAGTTTCTGCTTTGATAATTTTTTTCGTGTATAGCGGAAAATCATTGTCCAGCATCCAACGGTGATAGCCAGGTTCTTGTTCAAAAACGGCTTTCAAAGTTTTACCAGCGTGCTTTCCGAAATTATAAATGATTTCATTTTTCTCATTTACTGCTAGTCTCCCAACAAAGTCAATCTTTTTATGTTTGCCGTTTTGACTAAATTCCATTAAAAAGTCAACGTCATTTTCTACTTCTTCATAACGCTCAATTTGGGCCTTCAATATATCGTAAGTAGCTTTTGTGTCAGCTTCAGCTGAGTGCGCATTTTCTAAATCTTGGTTGCAATAAAACTTCAAGGCTGCACTTAATGTTCTTTGCTCCATTTTATGAAAGATGGTTTGAACATCAATGAACCTTCTATTCTCCATTGAAAAATCGATATTATGAGAAAGAAATTGTTCAATTAAGAATGGAATATCAAAGCGATTAGAATTGTATCCAGCAAGATCAGACTCGCCAATGAAATCTTTGATTTCTTCTGCTAATTGAGCAAAAGTAGGGCAGTCTTTAACATCTTCGTTTGTGATTCCAGTAATCTCAGTTGATTCTGCTGGAATGTCCATTTCTGGATTAATTTTTTTGGTGTAAGATGATTCAGATTGGTCAGGACTAACTTTTAAGATGGAGATCTCAATAATCTTGTCTTTAGAAATGTTTAGTCCTGTTGTTTCAAGGTCAAAAAAGCAAATGGATTTAGTCAGATTCAGATTCATTGTAAGGATTTAGTTCCTTACAAAGATAGATATAAGTCAGCCATTTCAGGTATCTCAACCTTAATTTCAACTCTTCTGTTTAATTGTCTTCCTTCTGGACTGTCTGAACCGTCTTGATTATCATTACTCACCGCTGGTTTTAATTCACCAAACCACACGTTTTCAATTCGGTTGGGAGCAATTCCTTTATCGATTAACCATTTGTGTGCAGAGAGCGCTCTTCTTTTAGACAAAGTCTCATTATAAGCTTCAGTACCAAACCAATCTGTATGACCGTCTAATCTGATGGTAACCGTAGGATTTTCTTTCATAAAAGCTGTCACTGCATCAAGCACTGTCATACTTTTTGCTCTTAAGAAATACTTGTCAAAATCAAACAAGATGTTCGCAAATTCTTGTCCGCTTCCGTTTCCGCCAGAAGTTGTAGAGTCTCTAGGCAAGTCTCTTAATTCAATGATGTCTATATACTCAGTGTATGCTAAATCGGTATTGTTTGGATCTATACGTGTGATGTAAGCAGAATAAGTAATCTCTGTATCTGAAACATCTAAATTATACGATACTTTGTTTGCTGATGTGTTTAACATATCAACCGCAGCTTGGTCAGTAGGAACATTTGTCAATTTAAATCCTCCATTCGGCTCTGATACTGTAGCGTTAGCAATCACTCTTTCTGAATTTCCAATGTAAACTTTGACATCAGACTTTACGGTCTTATCAGCATCTTTGAAAGAATAAACTTTACCTTCTAAAGCCACCTCAGATCCGCTAGTAACATTATCTCCCAATTGGCTCACTTTTGCATCATCTTCGTTAAAAAGGATAATGTAATCTTCATTTGGATCTACTTTTTCAAACGTGAAGTTCCCGTTGTCATCAGTTTCTGTGATTCTTAATACTTGGTGGAATGGGTTCATCAATAATACTTCAATGTGTTGTGCATTTAAAGTACTGTTGTGACTTGCTACACCAGTGATTCCGTAGACGTTTTCAGGAGAAGTTTCATTTTTTCCAATTTCAAGATCAGACCCGAATTCTTTCTTGATTTCTTTTTCGATATCGAACATAGCATTTTTGAAATGCGCTCTTTGAGCGTAAACTGCTCCGTTATCTTCTCTTAAATAATCAACTGCGATTTCCTGAAACAAGTTGAAATATTCACATTGCTTAGGAATAGTAAACTCTTCTTGGTGAGGTCTAATTTCATTATACTTACTTTGATTCACGACTAACTCAAGGAAATAAGTTTCGTCTGGAGCAAGTACCATTGTGTATTTTCCTGTTTTTGGATCAATCTGATAGGTTCCTGCTTCTTCACCTGTTGTTTTGTTGGTCACCTTAATTACACCATTAACTGGTAAGTGATTCTCTGCGAAAATTGCGTAACCTCTAATTTCTGTTGTAGGAATGTTTTGACATTCAAAACTTGCGGTATACAAATCAAGATATCCAAATGACCCTGGACGCATTGAAGCGTAATAAGCTAATGTTCCTTGTTCGTTTTCAACGTAATAAATGTCATCTCCAGAAGAGTTAATCGGTGAACCAATGTTTACCGGTTCAGACCATTCTCCGTTTTCATCTCTTACACTTTTAAAGATGTCAAATCCACCCATTGAGTTGTGCCCTTCAGAAGCAAAGTATAAGGTCTTTCCATCCATAGATAAGAAAGGGGCATCTTCTTTAAATGGTGTGTTGATTTTTGGTCCCATATTAACGGGTTTTTCCCATCCACCAAGTTCGTTTTTCTTTGTGTAATACAAATCTCTTTCTCCTAAACCACCTGCAGCACCAACAGATACGATAAACATTTCTTGCTCGTCTCTTGTGATAAAAACTGAAGGGTTTGCCGTACCAATATTAACGTTTTGGTTCATTTTTCTTGGAATCGACCATTTTCCCTCCTCATCTAATTCAGATTTCCAAATTGAATTCTGCTTATAGATAAAAAGTGTTTTGCCATCTGCCGATAAACTAATAGGAGCTTCGTGTTGTTTACCTTCGTTAATCTCTTTTGATAAATAACCAGAAGATTTGTCAATTACTTCAGCTTGATTCCAGCTACCATTTGTTCTTTTGGTCGTATAGAAGATATCTTCAAAATATAAGCCATCAACATTTTTCTTTGTTCCTGGCGGTCTTCTTGAACAGAATAAAATTAAGTTTTCATCATTTGTTACTACAGGAGCGTAATCAGGAGAATCTGAATTCACACGTGGTCCCATGTTATTGATTTCAACGTACCTTTTATCTTGTTGACTTCTTAAATCAACTCCGTTATTACAAATTTCTATTTCTCTAACTACTTCTTTTCTACGCTCAATTCCTTTTTTGTTGTTTTTAACATAATTCAAGAACAAGTTGTAGTCTTCAATCGCTTGTTCATAAGAACCAGCAAAATGATTTGCTTTTGCCTTGTAGTAAAGAATTTCTGGAATTGTGTCGCCAGATTGTGTTGAGAATTCAAGTGCTTTTTCAAAAAGCGGCAATGCTTTTTCTCTTTCAACTTGAGATTCGTAATAAACGATTCCCGCCTCAAGCCAGTATTGTGGTTTAGTAGTGCTAGATGATGTTACTTTATCATAGTAAGATTTTGCCTTCCAGTATTGTCCTTTTGTGTATGCTTTTCTACCTTTTTTTACATATTTCTTTATTTGGCTTTCTTTTTCTTGGGCAAAAGAAGTTTCGGTCACTAGGGTAGTGGCTAGTAACACGAAAAATAAAGACCATATTTTATACATATTCTTCATATTAGAATTGTATTTCAAATTTGATGTATTGATAGCGCTGGTAAACAGCTTGCTTTTCTTGGGCGTCATTGTTGTAATTAGGACCTTGTACTAAGGCTTCTTTATTCACAAAAGTTATTTTACTCAAATCAATACCTTCAGACTTTAATACCTTCATTAAGGTAGACTTTCCTGATTCGAGTCTTTTTTCTGCGAGATTTTGATTGTTTTTGTATGATCTTGTAGGAACTTTAGATGCACTTGCATACACCAAAATTGATACATCTTTACCTGCATCTACTAGTTGTTTTATTCCTTTAACATACAGTTTTAAAGTTTCGTTTTTTGTATTGAATTTCTCCTTGTTATAGCCAAAATTGTACTGGTAAATTGGAGTCGTCAATATGTCACTAAATTCAGCAACAGTTTCACCTGTCTGGCACTCATTGTTAAAGGTGTAGGTATCTAAAATTTGATTTGAGCTATCTACCAAGTTCAAGATTAATTCTTCACAAAAATCAAAATCACTTTCTTCAATTTTAAACAAATGCGGTTTAGCAGGGTCTAATTCTTTGTATGGAAATTGTCCGTATTTGTTGACGAACTCTCTATAGATTACTTTGTTGTCTTCGCTTATCGTCACTTCTTTTCCTTCAAGTTGCGATAGGTATTCTGAATTACTGAATTCCCATCTCTGATTTCCTGTTGGTAAGGTTGTTAATTCAGAGGCTTCTAAATTGATCATATTTAGAAGTAACTCGTGCTTGATTTCTTGGTAAGAAGAGTTACATGGTACATAAAGTTCAGAGCTGTAGAAATTTTCTTTTTCAAGTTTGTAATCAATTTGATAAGTGTGACAAGGTTTAAGGTTTAAAACATATCCACCATCTCTTCTTCTTGGTCTGTAGATTTTTGTTGGTGTGGCATCAGTAAGGTCGGTTACATGAATAGTAATTCCTTTTGGAATCATAGAATTATCTTCTGTTAAAATGAATCCAGAGAAAATTGCTACATTTTTGATATAGGAATTTTCGGTTTCTACGATATAAATATCCTTATCTCCTTGTCCGTCTAATTTATCAGAAGAATAGAAACCTGTTAATCCATCTGCAGTAGTCGTATAAAAGATGTCATCATCATAAGAGTTTAATGGATACCCCATGTTTTCTGGATCTGACCATTTTTCAGACTCATACATTTGACTCACGAAAATATCGTATCCACCCATACTTTTAGGACCGTTTGAAGAGAAGAACATGGTGTTATTGTCAGCTCCTAAGAATGGTGAGTCCTCGTCAAATTCAGTGTTAACAGGTGGACCTAGGTTTAAAGCTTTACTCCACTCGCCATTGGGTAATTTTTTTAATCGGTAAATGTCTTTACCTCCCATTCCGCCTTCTCTGTCAGAAACGAAATACATGTAATTTCCGTCAGGGCTAATGGTAGCATGAGATTCTTGAAATTCTGAATTGATTTCTTCAGCCGGAAAAGGCTCAAGACTTACGAAAGTTGTGTCTTCAAGTTTTGAGTAGTAAACATCTCCACCATTTTGGTCATTGTAAACAAATACGGTTTGACCATCTGGCGAAACAGACATAGAAGCATCATTTTTTCTAGATTGACAAAAAGAAAGGTACGTTGGTGTTGACCATTTCCCGTCTTTGTCTCTATAACTAACGTAGATGTCTTCATAATGCTGCCCATTAACAATGTTAATGTATCGAGCATTGCTGCTATCTGCTCTCATTCTTTTAGCTGTAAAGAATAAAGCTGATCCATCAATCGTAATTACAGGTGAATATTCTGGACCGGGCGTATTTACAATTGAACCTAAATTTCGGATGATATAAGGTTTTGGGTTCGCCATCATTGCTTTGGCGTTTTTACATTGTGTAAGCCCTAATACTCCTTCATCATATTTATCGTGCTTCTTCTTGATGTTTTTCATGAAATACTCGTACTGAGTATAAGCCGTATCTATTTTTCCGTTGCTGTGAGATGATTTAGCTAAATAGAAGAACAATTCAGTAGGCGCATTTTTTTCAGTTGCCAAATAAGGGTTGTAGTTTTTTGTGACAGAATATTGAGCTTTATCAAAAAATGGTAAAGCGGCTCTTTCATCATTCAATCCAATATGACACATTCCTGCCTTATACAACAAGTTTGAATTTGTTGGATTTTCTTGAAGCATATACTCCCACACAAAAAGCGCTTCAGAATAAATCTTATCCTCCATTAAATTATTAGCCAGTTCAAATTGCTGGTTGAATGGAGCATTTTTTAGTTGCTCGCGTAACTCTTCTTTACTTGGTTGCGTAAAAGCTACCAGGCTAGAAAGTAAAAATGCTATTAGGCTAATGGTTTTAATAGGTAAACGATTTAAAATCAATTACCAAAGAAAAAAAGAAAACCCGCTCCAAAAATGAAGCGGGTCTCTAACTTTTGTACCGTTAATTGTTTATAACTCTCGGTTAATGTCAAATTGTTCTAGGTAGTCAGCTACACGTTTTACGAACATTCCACCTAAGGCTCCGTCCACCACTCTGTGGTCATAAGAGTGGGATAAGAACATCTTATGTCTGATTCCAATTGTGTCACCAAATTCAGTCTCAATAACAGCAGGTATTTTTCTAATTGCACCCAATGCTAAAATTGCAACTTGTGGTTGATTGATGATTGGAGTTCCCATTACATTTCCAAATGTACCAACATTTGTTACTGTGTAGGTTCCACCTTGAATATCATCAGATTGTAATTTGTTGTTTCTTGCTTTATTTGCCAGTCCGTTAACTTGCTTCGCTAAACCAACTAAATTTAAGTTGTCTGCTTGCTTGATTACTGGAACAATTAAGTTGCCAGATGGAAGAGCGGTAGCCATTCCTAAGTTGATGTCTTTTCTTTTTATAATGTTGTTTCCACTTACTGAAACATTTACACCAGGGAAATCTTTTATTGCTTTCACAATAGCCTCCATGAAAATTGGAGTGAAGGTCATTTTTTCTCCTTCTTTTGCCAAAAATGAATCTTTAATCTTGTTTCTCCACATTACAATATTTGTCACGTCAGCTTCTACATAAGATGTAACGTGAGGTGAAGTGTGAACAGACATTACCATGTGGTCAGCGATAAGCTTTCTCATTCGGTCCATTTCAACAATCTCATCTCCTTCATAAATTGGAACTTCAGGAGCGTGTATTTCAGTTTTAACTGTTGCAGGAGCCGCTGTTTTGGCTGGGGCTGCAGTAGTTTTTACTTCTTTTGCCGGTGCAGCTGAAGCTGATCCACCATTAGAAATGAAGTTTAAAATATCTTTTTTAGTTACTCTATTGTTTTCTCCGCTTCCCTGGATGCTCTCTAATTGTTCCATTGAGATACCTTCAGTTTTCGCGATTGATCTTACAAGTGGAGAGTAGAATTTTCCGTTTGATCCAGATTTAGGTAAATTAGAAGATCCGTTAACCGGAGCAGCAACCGCTGCCATAACTTCTGCTTCAACTTTTTCAGCCTCTACAGCTACAGGAGCTGCATCTGTTGATGGAGTTGCTGCTGGAGCGTCACCATCTGTAGAAATTACTGCAATTACGTCTCCAACTTGAACTACGTCATCAACTTCATAAAGTTTTTTAACAAGTACACCTTCTGCTTCAGATGGTAATTCATTGTCCACTTTATCTGTTGCAACTTCAACCAATGGTTCGTCCATTTCAACAGTGTCTCCAACTTCTTTTAACCAGTTAGTGATAGTTGCTTCCGTAACACTTTCTCCCATTTTAGGGAGTCTAATTTCTATTTCAGCCATTTAAAAAAGTATAAATTTCGCGTCACAAATTTAAGCTAAAAATCGGGATTGGTATTGAATTTTGAGAATAAATCTCGCAGATTTTTTAATCAAAACGGATTGCTTTGATTGGGTCAATTCGTGTTATCAGTAAACTTGGAATCACTAAAGTAAGTCGGCAAACCACCACTACAAGGATGTTAATCAGTAGGATATGCCATAAATTGAAGTTAACAGGAACTGAATCTAAATAATAGACTTCAGGATTCAAACTAATCGCTCCGGTGAAATATTGAATGCTGATTAATCCAATACCTAATATGTTTCCCCAAAGTAATCCTCTGCTCAGCAAAAAGATAGAGTTTAGCATGAAAATTTTTCTAATTTTTCGATTGGTGGCTCCAATGGCTTTTAAAATTCCAATCATGTTAGACTTATCCAAAATCATCACCAACAAAGAAGTAATCATGTTGATTAATGAAACAACTAAAATGAGAATAATGATGATTAGGATGTTGTAATCCAAGAAGTTTAGCCAGGCAAAAATATCTGGGTGCATTTCTGTTATTGTCTTCGTTGAGAGTTGTCCCGGAATATTGAAATCAATGATTTCGTCCATATTATCTAACTCATTCCAGTCTTCCAAAATAATTTCAAATCCACCGGCATAAAGGTCGTGAGTTCCATTTCCTTGTTTGATTTCGATCGTTCCAAACGGCATTTTAAAGAGTGAGTCAGAAATAAATTCTATTGGGTTTTGCGCAAGGGTTTCTTCATTACAATCACAAGGTGTAGTTACATTTATTTTAGCCCAGGCGGTATCAGGAACAGAATTAGCGTCTTTACTCATTCCAAAAATCTCCATTTCATAATCGGCGCTTACTAGCTGAATGTCTTCAGAAAGTTTTCCGTTAAGTAATAAGTAATCTTTTTCATTGAAATAATCACTGTAATTCCATTTGTAACGATAAGCTCCAGTTCCGCCTGTGGTCATTCCTTTGAGTACAAAGTTTCCGTCTATGCAGGTGTCTTTGTTAATTGTTAAGAGTGTTTTAACGCCCCAATTATTCAGTTTTTGTAGATGCTCAATTTGTGTAAAAATGAATTGCTTATCAAACTCCTCCATCCCTGTATCATAAATCCCACAGACCTGAAATTTTCGTTTCTTAGGTCCGTTGTCCATAATAAAGAAGGCGTCAATTTGATCGCCCACTTTGTAGCCCATCTTATCGGCAATGTATTTGGAAATCAAAACATCATCATTCTTGTTTTCATAAGATATGGCGCGCCCTTCTATTAGCTTGTCATTAAAGAATTTCCAATCATAATCTTGGTCAACGCCTTTAAAAAGCACACCTAAAATGTCTTGGGTTGATGTGGTCGTATCTACTTCAGAATTGTTGAATACAACCGAGTCTTGTTTTGATTGAAGGATAGCAGGTTTGTAAGCAAAAATTTGAATGTGTCTAACACCTTCTTCCGTTTCTTGAATTGATGGATAGAAATCTTGTTCAATAGGAATAGGACTCGATTCCATTGAGGAGTTGTCAAATAGATTTGTGACCTGAATATGTGAGCCAAATCCAATCACTTTATCTCTTATTCCTTGTTGAAATCCAGTAACAACAGAAACCGATATAATCATAATGGCAACACCAATGATAATACTAGCTAACGAGATGACAACAATGGGCTTAGAAAGTCGACTTTGATTTTTGTCTCCTTTAATTATCTTTCGTGCTATAAAAAATTCGGTATTCAATTTGATTACTTTTACACAAATGTAAGATTAAATAATGATGAAATATACTTCAGTTCTATTGTTGGCAGTAATCCTTTTTAGTTGTGGAAATACCACTACTGAAGAAGTAACATCCAATGTTCCAAATGAGACGAATGAGGATACAGTGCAAGTTGAGAAACCACTTTACTGTAATGATCAGGTGGTGGTTGGCGCGGCTCGATTCTCAGAATACCTGCAGAAATTAGAAGGTAAAAAAGTTGGTGTTGTTGGAAATCAGTCATCAATGGTAGGGAAGGTTCATTTGGTAGATACGCTTATTTCTCAAGGTGTTGAATTAGTGAAGGTTTTTTCTCCTGAACATGGATTTAGGGGTAAAGCAGATGCGGGAGAGCATGTTGACAATGAAGCGGATGGCAAAACTGGTTTGTCTATCATCTCACTCTACGGGAGCAACAAAAAACCAAAAAAAGAGCAACTTGAAGGGATTGATGTGATTTTGTTTGATATTCAGGATGTAGGTGCAAGGTTCTATACTTACATTTCAACGCTTCATTATGTATTAGAAGCTGCGGCTGAAAACGGAAAAGAGGTGGTAGTGTTAGATCGTCCAAATCCGAATGGTCATTATGTAGATGGGCCGGTTTTAAAAAAGGCGAATAGTTCTTTTGTTGGCATGCATGAGGTTCCGGTGGTTCATGGGATGACAGTAGGAGAGTATGCTCAGATGTTGAAAGGAGAGCAGTGGTTTGCGCAGGCAGAGCAACTTAATTTGACAGTTATAAGTTGCGAGGGGTGGGATCACAACGAATTTTACGAATTGCCTATTGCGCCTTCGCCGAATTTACCAAATATGAAATCTGTTTATTTATATCCGAGTTTATGTTTTTTTGAAGGAACCTTTGTGAGTGTAGGGCGCGGAACTGACATTCCGTTTCAATGTGTTGGTCACCCTGATTTTGAAGTGGATGTATTAGAAAGTCTATATTCGTTTACACCTCAACCGAATGGAGGTGCTAAGCACCCTAAATTAGAAAACGAAACTTGTTACGGATATGATTTGAGTAAGCAAGAAGTGAAGGAGATTAGAGAGAAGAACAAGCTAGATTTGTCAATTTTGATTGATTTTTATGCTAAAATTGGAAATGACCCAGCATTCTTCTTGAAAAATAATTTCTTTAATCTCTTGGCAGGTAACACAATTTTAATGGCAGACATCAAAGCAGGTAAAGGCATTGAGGAAATTGAGCAGAGTTGGAAACAAGAGGTAAATGCGTTTAAGTCAATCCGATCTAAATACTTGTTGTATCCTGACTTTAAATAGCTTATTGAATCCCCATCTTGTTCATTTGGTCGATTAAGGCTTTTCTTTCAACGGATAATTCAGCTAGTTCTGGAGACTTTGCACGGTAAAGTTTCATAGTTCTTCTCCATATTCTTCTCCATTCATAAGCCCATACAAATGTGAATGGAACTACCATTAAGAAGTACATTAGCGTGAAGTAGAAATACCCTGTTTCAGAAATATTTAGTTTAATTAAATCCGGCATATACCAGAATAATGGTAAGTACATTAATAGCCATACCAACCCACCGAGTACCATTTTAACACCACTCCAGAAAACACGTCTTTTAAAGATTTTTTCAACGAAAGTTTTAACTAAAATGTAGGGTATAATGTTATGGATTACTCCAGCAATGAAAACCGGTAATGTAACAAAAAGACCTAAAAATTTCATAAATAAGCTTTTCGTCTTTCCTGCTTTCACGTAGTCGTTTACTTGATTGTCTTGAAGGTTTTTACGCTTTAGTTTCTTAAAATATTCATCAGTTTTTTCTTGAAGAGCCAACCATTTTTCATCTTCATCAACTTGTTCTTCGTTAATGCGATTTGCAAGCGCTTGCGTATACCTATAGCGTTGTTCAACTGAAAGACTTCTCTCATAGTGATCTTGATTCATTCCTTTTCTAGTAAGGGTAATCAGATTTTCTAAAAAAGCAGACTTCTTTTTGTCTTTCAAATAAGTAATATTCTTTTGAAGCTCTTCTCCTATATCTTTCGTTAATTGATTGATTGCTTTTGCAGGGTTTTCAAGGTAAAGCTCTTTGTAATCTTGCAGGTGAATAAGTTTTCCACAAGAAACCACCATGTCTGATCTAAACTTTGACGGATCAGAATAGTTGACTCCGCAAACTTGAATTTTAATATCTAATTTCCAATCAGATGCATCCATGGTTCCAAAACCAATTCTTGCTGCACCTTTTTTCATTGGTTTTAAACTTCTAATAAATACGTCATCCGTATAGCCTTCACCAAATACGATTAGAGATCTTTTCTTTGCCAGTACCCTTTTGACACCGCTAAAAACTTTTTTATTCTTTTCATAAGTTCCAGCCCCATCTTGTTCAGCTCTATAAATAGGAACCATATGACATGCCCAGGTAATTGGTTTTAACCAAACTTTAAAAACATCACTTCGCGTCATAAAGTGAACGATAGGCCACATAGCATTTGAAATTGCTAAAGGATCTATAAATGCACTCGGATGATTACAAACGAAAATTGTTTGTGCATAAAGTTTTCTTTGCGAGTTGATGATGTTTCTCCTTCTAAAAAAGATACTAAAAGCATAAGGCAAAGTAATTCGTAAGAATAGGTATACTGGTCTCATAATGCGGAGCCAAAATTAGTAATTTCTGTTAAAAAACGTTAAGCCTAAATCCTATTCCTTTTGCTTGAACTATTTTTGAATCTAAGAATCCATCAATTGAACAATAACAGATTTAAAATATTACTTGGGCTAATGTCGCTTGCCTTATTAGGTTTGTTATTGCTACAATTTTTTTGGATTAAGAATGTCCACGAACAAACGCATCAGCAATTTCAAGAAGATGTTGAAGAGTGTTTAATTCGCTCTGTGTCTGATTTGGAGTATGTTGAAGCCATGAATTTAATCAGTCCTGATGATTATAAAAAAGGATTAGAGGGTTCGTATATGGATTTTGTTAAAACCGAATTTGGTGAAGTTATGTCTGCCAAAGAGGCCATAGTCGTGCGAGACACTATCATCTTCAAGCAAGGAGAGCCCATGCATTTTCTGGTAGTAACTGGGACTACAATCGATACCGCCACTGGGTTAAGGGCTGAGCATAAGGTGATCACTAAAAATTTGGGAGAATTTCAACCCGCCAATGTAGAAGGTGCGATTTTGGGAATAGATGACACGAACTCTTTTGCAATTCAACTGAACCAGTCTTTTGAGCGGCAAATAATGAATAAAGCAAATCACATCAACGACATGATGATGAAGTTGTTTACCGGAAACTTTTTTGACGATATTACCCTTAGAATTAATCCTGTTTTACTTGATTCGATCATTGCTAGAAATTTATTAGCGCTGGATGTTGATACCACCTTTAATTTCAATGTTTTGGATAAGTCAGGTAAGCCTGTTGAATTAAAGGCGCAATCTTCACACTATGATGCTAACTTGTTGAATACGGATTACTCATCTTTATTATATCCTTCAGATATAGTATCAGGTGGTCAAAAACTGGTATTGAATTTTCCTAAAGAGAATTTATTGGTTTGGCAAACCATGTCTGGAACGTTGGTAGGTTCACTTTTACTAGTGTTAATAGTGGTATTCGCATTTTATTTTGCCGTATCCACCATCTACAAACAAAAGAAGTTGTCTGAAATTAAAAATGACTTTATTTCTAACATGACGCACGAATTGAAGACTCCTATATCGACCATCTCATTGGCTTGTGAAGCAGCAAAAGATCCTGATGTTGGAGCAAATGAAGAGGTGATTCAATCCTTCATCACCATGATTGATCAAGAAAATAAAAGATTAGGTAAGCTCGTAGAAAATGTACTTCAAACAGCCTTGATTGATAAAGGAAAATTGAAGTTGAACCTTGAAGAGGTGGCAATAAATGTTTTAGTTCGAGATACAATTACAAATTTTCAACTGCGTTATAAAGATAAAGGCGGCGAAATTACCGTTGGAAACCTTGATATAATTAGCGCGAGGGTTGATAAAATTCATTTTGGCAATGTATTATTCAATTTGCTCGATAACTCCCTGAAATATTGTGATAAGGCGCCAATGGTGAAGGTTGATCTTTCTAAAACTAAAAAAGGTTTTGAATTAAAAGTGCAAGACAACGGAATTGGTATCGATAAAGAAAACCAAAAGAAAATATTTGATAAATTATATAGAGTGCCTACCGGTAACGTTCATAACGTTAAGGGGTTTGGACTCGGTTTAAGTTACGTAAATGCCATAGTTGAATTACATGGCGGTGAAATAGAAGTGGAAAGTGAAATAGGAGAGGGGTCAACATTTAAAATCCATTTGAATTATGAGTGAAAAAGTAAAAATTTTATTGGCTGAAGATGATACTAATCTTGGAACTCTTTTATCCAATTACTTAAAAGCTAAAAGTTTTGATGTCACACTCTGTGTAGATGGAGATATCGCTATGAAAAGGTTCAAAGAATCGTTATTTGACTTTATCATTTTAGATGTAATGATGCCAGTGAAGGATGGTTTCACGGTAGCAAAGGAAATTCGTCAAGTAGATACTGAAATCCCAATACTGTTTTTAACAGCAAAATCAATGAAAGAAGATAAGCTGGCTGGTTTTGATGTTGGTGCAGATGATTATTTGACCAAGCCATTTGCTATGGAGGAGTTGTTGGCTAGGATTAATGCGATCTTAAAAAGATCTTATAAAGAAGGAAAGAAAGAAACTTCATTTGATGTGGGGGATGTGAACTATGACTATTTGGCTCAAACCGTAACTATTTCAGGAGAGTCTAAAAAGTTAACAACCAAAGAGAACGAGCTGTTTTATTTATTGGTGAAGCACAATGGAGAGGTGTTAGATCGGAACGAAGCGTTGAATCATGTTTGGGGTGATGACAATTACTTTAACGGCAGATCTATGGATGTTTACATCACCAAATTAAGAAAGTATTTATCTGCGTCTAGTAAAGTAGAAATCATAAATGTTCACGGAAAAGGCTTCAGACTCCTTTCAAAATAGAACAATTATCTAGAGATTCCTGTTAATTTTGCAGCATGCTGACAACGAATAAAAAGCATATTGCCTTATTAGCTGATTACTGCGCTCAACATGGACCAAGAAAAATTGTGATTTCTCCTGGTTCTAGAAACGCTCCGTTAATTACAGCTTTTGAATCGCATCCTCAAATTGAAACTTTTTTAATTCATGATGAGCGTGTGGCAGCATTCGTAGCTTTAGGAATGGCCGAAGAATTAGGCGAGCCTGTAGGGGTAACCTGCACCTCTGGTTCTGCACTGTTAAATTATTCGCCGGCTATCGTAGAGGCCTATTATCGCCAGATTCCATTAATGATTTTTTCTGCTGATAGACCTTTAGAACTAATAGATCAAGGAGACGGACAAACAATCCGTCAAGAAAATGTTTATCGTAATTTTATAAAAGGAAGCTTTCAGTTGCCAAATCATGATGCTCAAGATCAATTTAAAAAGGTGAACGAATTGTTGTTCCAATCATTTGCTTTGGCCAACCAGTCACCAAAAGGTCCGGTACATTTTAATATTCCGCTTGCTGAGCCTTTGTATGAATTAGATAATTGGAGCATATCGCAACCAGAGATCAAAGAAAGCTCGACTAATGATAATTTTGAGCTTTCTTCAGGTTTAGCTGAGATTTGGAAGTCCACTGAAAAAAAGTTGATTTTAATAGGTCAGGGACCTTTAAAACCTGGTTTAGCTAAACAAATTGAATTGTTGGCTGAAGACCCGAGCGTGGCTATTTTAGTTGAAAACACTTCTAATATTCAGCATTTTTCAAAAATTGTTCATTGCATTGATCGAACGCTAGAAACAATAGGTAGTAATGAAGTTGAGAACTTTGTGCCAGAACTGTTAGTGACATTTGGTGGAGCTATTATTTCAAAAAGAATAAAATCTTTCTTCAGAAACAACAAGCCAAAACATAATTGGAGAGTTGGCGTTTATACCATTCAAGAAGATACTTTTCAGTCTTTGACGGAAGTCATTTCTGTAAGTCCCGTATCGTTTTTAGTCGGAATCAATAAACTTGAAGTGAGTGCTATTTCAAATTTTGGAGCAAAATGGAAACAAAAAGATTTTTTAGCACAAGACGTTCATGAGCAATTTGTAGAAACTGCTGATTTTTCTGATTTAAAGGCCTTTGATCTAATCTTGGACGCCCTTCCAGAATCGGCTAATTTGCACATGGGAAATAGCTCTGTTGTGCGTTATTGTCAGTTGTTTAATCCTATCAAATCGATTCAATATTACGCCAATAGGGGAGTTTCAGGAATTGATGGTTCTAGCAGCACTGCGATAGGCGTGTCAATGGTAAGTCCTTCTAAATTGAATTTGATTATATCAGGTGATATCTCATTTTTTTATGATTCAAATGCCTTTTGGAATGATTATTTGAATCCAAATTTGAGAATAATTGTCATAAAAAATGGTGGAGGTGGAATCTTCCAAATTATTGATGGACCTTTAAATTCTCCATATTCTGAAACCTTCTTTGCCCCATTTGATGCAAAAATAAAAGGTATTTGTGATGCGTATGGATTAGAATTTTTAGAAGTGAACTCTGCAGAAGACTTGTTTAATTCTTTTAAATCATTTTACACCATCAGTTCAACTAATCGACCGAAGTTAATGGTCGTCAATACTTCAAATCAAAATAATGCCCCAATTTTGAGAAGTTACTTTGACTCTCTTAAATCGTTAAAGAACTAGAGAACCCAACCTTTTTCCGTAACTTGCGTTTACTCAGGTACTCAAAAAACCTATTTATCATGAAAAAATTAATACTATTCTTCGGTGGTATTTCAAGCATGTTATCATTTGCTCAAATGACAACAGTGGGATCTGCAACACAATTTGGTGGATGTAATTGTTATCAATTAACGCCTGCAGTTACAACTGCACAAAAAGGGGCTATTTGGAGTCCAAATACCATAGATTTGACACAAGATTTTGATATGACTTTTGAAGTTTACTTCGGGCCAAGTGATGCTTATGGTGCAGATGGAATGACATTTGTTTTACAAGAAAACCCATCCGGAATTGGAGACATAGGTTTTGACTTAGGGTATGGAGGTGCTAGTACAATTTCGTTTGAATCATTAGCGATAGAGATGGATGTGTTCAAAAGTACTTCAACTGTTCCGTCTGACCCTGTTGATGATCATATTGCTATGAATCAAAATGGAAGCGTGCAACATAACTTAGTTTCACCTGTTTCATTTCCTGGCAGCCAGGATATTGAAGATTCGCAATACCATGAATTTAGAGTGGTTTGGACTGCCGGATTCAATACTCTAGCGGTTTATTGGGAAGGTACAGGGTTTCCATTTTCTCCACTAATTTCATATACAGGTGATATTGTAACTGATATCTTCGGAGGGACAACTGATGTTTACTTTGGATTTACGGCTTCAACGGGTGGATTTGTAAACGACATGCGCGTTTGTTCTAATTCTAATTCAACTTTCAGCGCAGACTTGACAACTGTTTGTCCTGGAACAACTATTCAGTTTACAGAAACTTCTTTATCAGATATTAGTGTTAACGAATCTTGGTCATGGGATTTTGGAGACGGTTCGGCTTTAGATGTTACTGAAAATCCAGCCTATGCCTATACAACTTCTGGTGATTACACGGTTGAATTAACTTATACTGATGGATTTGGTTGTGATTATGTGACGACTACTGATGTAACTATTTTACCAGACATTACTATGGATATGGATTCAACTTCTGTAACCTGTTTTGGAGATACTGATGGAACCGGAACTGGTGTTCCTACCAACGGAACTGGGCCGTATGTCTATTCGTGGAATGACGGTTCAACTCAAGCTACACAAACTGCTACAGGATTAGCTCCTGGAGTATATGCTTTAACCGTTACAGATAATTTAGGTTGTACGGGAATGGATTCGATCACAGTAATTGAACCTTTAGAAATATTATTAGCTATGGGCAGAACCGATATTTCATGTTTTGGTGACTCAACTGGTGAAGCAGGAGTGATTGTAACTAATGGGGTTCCAGGTTTAACTTATAGTTGGAATGATTATCTAGGACAGACTTTAGATACGGCAGCAAATCTGCCCACTGGGATGTATACAGTTGTTGTGACTGATGCTAATGGATGTACTGCAACTGATTCAATCTTTATCTCTCAAAGTCCTGAGATTATTATTTCTGGAATTGCTGCTGATGACAATGGAACGGGTACAGGATCAATTGATATTACAGTTTCTGGTGGAGCAGCTCCATATACCTATAGCTGGGATAATGCAGAGACTACCGAAGATATTTCTGGTTTAGCTAGCGGATTTTATACGGTAACGGTTACAGATGCAAACGGTTGCATGGTGAGTATGCAGTTTGAAGTGAAGTCATCAGCAAGTATCGGAGATCTTAGTTCAATTGGATTTTCAGTTTACCCAAATCCGTCTGAAGGAATTTTAAATATTAACGGTTCTGGAGATTACAAGCTTTCAGTTTATGACACAAGTGGTCGTTTGATTATTGAGCAAACTGAAAACGGTTTAGTTACAATTGATTTAAGTCACGTAGAATCAGGTTTATACTTGCTTCAATTATCTGTTGATAATCAGCATTATCTTGAAAAAATCTTAATTAAGTAAATGAAAAAAGGGCGGTTTTTCCGCTCTTTTTTAACATTAAGTATTCAATAGTTTTAAGATATTAACTTTTATAGCCAACGAATTACCTTTAAATTCGTCTTTTTTAACGTGAAGCAAGCACTAACATACTTTTTGATCTTTATTTCTTTTGGTCTTTTTGGTCAAATGACAACTCAGGGTTCAACTACCGGAAGTTGCGATTGCTACACTATGACTACAACAACGGCTCAGGCAGGAGCCATCTGGAGTCCTTCAACCATAGATTTAACCCAACCTTTTGATTTCAATTTTGAAATAAACTTAGGTTGTGATGATATGTGGGGAGCAGATGGGATGGTTTTCGTTTTGCAAGAGAACCCTTCAGGATTAGGAAGTTTAGGAAATGGTATCGGTTACGGAAGTTACGGTGGAAATCCAACTCCACTGAGTGCAAACTCAATAGGAATTGAGATTGATACTTGGAATTCAGGTGGAGCCGTTCCTACTGATATTGCTGACGATCATATCGGAATGAATTCTAATGGTTCAAATTCACATGATGTGGTTGCTCCAGTAGCCATCCCAAATATCGAAGATTGTGGTCCACATGACTTTCAAGTGACTTGGGATCCTATCGGACAAAACCTTGAAGTTATATTAGATGGAAATTCAATTTTCGTTTATAACGGAGATTTAGCAACCAACTTTTTTGGTGGAAATACAGATGTTTACTGGGGTTGGACGGCAGGAACCGGAGGAGTTTCAAATGTTCAGTCTATTTGTCTATACCGAAACGCAGATTTTACGCCAGACGCCTTATCAGTTTGCGAAAACCAGACAGTAACTTTTACAGACAATTCAACTTCTGAATTGAATATGATTACAAATTGGGATTGGAACTTTGGAGACGGAAATACTTCTACGGATCAAAATCCTACACACACTTTCACTACCGCTGGAAACTATGATGTTACATTAACGATTACAGATATATCTGGATGTACAGATGTAGCAACCACAACAATTACAGTTACACCAGGCTTGACTCTAAATATGACTGATCAAGATGTTTCTTGCTTTGGCTTTAATGATGGACAAGGAACTGCCACCCCAACTAACGGAACGGCACCTTATAACTATCTATGGGATGATGTAGGAGCTCAAACAAGTCAAACAGCTACTGGCCTTTCTCCTAATACCTATAATGTTTCTGTTTCTGATAATTCAGGATGTGTAGGTTCAGGTCAAGTCACCATTACAGAACCAACACAGTTAGTCATTAATTCTACACCAACAGTTGACGCAACATGTGGAGTGAATAACGGAGAAATTACAATAAACGTTTCTGGAGGAACTACCAATTATCAATATTCAATTGATGGTGGAACATCTTTTCAAGCTGGATCCAACTTTACAGGATTAGCACCTAGCACTTATAATATTGAAGTTGAAGATGCGAATGGATGTACTGAAGTAACAACTGCTACCGTAAATTCGAATTCAACAATGGTTTTGAATTCTCTGGTTGCAACAGATGAGACTTGCGGTCAAGCAGATGGAACGATCACGGCAAATGTGAGTTCAGGATTGGCGCCGTATGCTTATTCACTAGATGGTGGAACCACTTCACAAGCAGGTGATGTTTTTAATGGTTTATCCGCAGGCAACTATACGGTGCAAGTTACTGATGGGAATAACTGTGTCGTTTCAGGAAATGTAACAGTGAATAGCCCTTCAACTTTGGTAATTGATTTCGTTACACCAACAGATCCTTCTTGTGCAACTTTTGCAGACGGACAAATTGATATGTCAGCATCAGGTGGAACGGGCCCTTATACATATAGTATTGATAATGGAGTTAACTTTCAAGCCGGAACTAATTTTTTCGCTTTAACTGCCGGTAATTACAATGTCGTAGTTGAAGATGCAACCGGTTGTCAGACCAATGGAAATACAACTTTAACTGATCCTGCAGCCGTGATTATTGATGCGGTAATTCCAACAGATGTAAGTTGTTTTGGTGATACAGATGGAGAAATTACTATTAATGCTTCAGGTGGGGTTCCCGGTTATACATATAGCATTGACGGAGGTGTGAATTTTCAAGGAACAAACAGCTTTACAGGCTTAGCTCCTGGTAACTATAATATTCAAGTAAATGATGCGAACAGTTGTCCGGCAACTTCAAATGGATTAGTGGGAGAGCCTTTAGCCTTGCAAATAGATAATATAGCGGTCACTGATGTAACTTGTAATGGTTTGTCAGATGGTGCAATAACAATAACTGCAAGCCAGGGAACACCTGCATATCAATACTCAATTGATGGAGGAGCAAGTTTCCAAGCATCCGCTACATTTAATGGATTAGGAGCAGGAAATGTAACGGTTGATGTATTAGATAATAATGGATGCACAACAACAGGGAATGCAGTGATTTCTGAATCACAACCACTAGTTGCAACACTTGATAATGATACTACCATTTGTATTGGAGGAACTGCAACTCTTTGCGCGAATACTTCTGGCGGAACATCTCCTTTTGATTTTGCTTTTAACGGTATTTCAAATGGTGCTAATAACTGTCTTTCAACAAATGCTCCTGGTGCTTATGATTTGATTGTGACGGATGCGAACGGATGTACTTCTGCGCAAGTTACTCAAAACGTAACCTTAAATCCGGCCATTAATTTAATTGCAGGAATAGATGCTACGATTTGTGCAGGAGATTTTACTCAGTTAACAGCAGAAGCTACAGGAGGTGATGGTGGGCCATATACCTACACTTGGGTCAATCAAAATGATATGTCTACTATGAATGGAGCAATCCAGTCAGTGAATCCACAAACAAATACGGTTTATACAGTTGTTGCTCAAGATGGATGCGAAACGCCTCCGGCAAATGCCTCAGTAACCATATCAACTTATCCAGTACCTCAAATTATTATTGATGCAGATGTCACAGAAGGATGTGAGCCAGTTGAGGTGGTGTTTAATAACAATACTGATCCTTCTTTATTGGTTTCTACTGTTTGGGATTTTGGAAATGGTCAAACTTTAAGCGGTAACGGAACAATGAGTCAACAAATCTATCCTGATCCGGGTTGTTATGATGTGTATGCTCAAATCACCACTGTAAATGGATGCGTTGCTGATACTACTTTAGTTGACCACATTTGCGTTTATGAAATGCCAGTAGCAGCATTTGATTATGAGCCTGCGAATCCAGACATGATTAATTCTGATGTCCAGTTCAATAATTATTCAACAGGCGGGGTTTATTATGATTGGACATTTGGTGACGGAAATGTAGCATCAAGTTTTAATCCTTCAAACGCTTATCCTGAGATAGGGAATCAAACTTATGCGGTTGAATTGACCGTTTCAACAGATTATGGATGTGTTGACGTAGCAACTGATTATGTCACAATTGATGAGGTGATTCAGTTTTATGTTCCCAACGCAATAACAGTTAATTCGGATGGTTTTAACGAACGATTTACACCAATTTTCATGACAGGTTTTGATCCACTCGGATATAAGCTTCAAATCTTTGATAGATGGGGAACTTTATTGTTTGAAAGCCAAGATTATAATGTTGGCTGGGATGGAACCTATCAAGACGTTATCGTTGAAGACGGTGTATATATTTGGAAGATTGATTTCAGAGAAAATCAAACAGATATAACACACAGGCACTTTGGGCATGTGACGGTATTGAAATAAACCTTATTTTTAGGTAAAATTTCAACAATGCTTAAAAGTTTTTTACTCCTATTTTCATTTTCACTTTTTATCGGTTTTAGCCAAGATTACGATTTTTCAAAGTCGTGGACTTTTTTAGGTCCGGATGAAAAGCCTCAAGAAGATAGAAGACAAGCAGCTACAGGAATCGGGCCGGTTGATCATATTGATATGCATCCTTTGAATTCTAAAGCAATGTTGTGCTCAAGTATTAACGGCGGTTTGTTTTTTACTAAAGACGGAGGTGAACAATGGATTAATTCTGGGTCAGATGATTGGGATTATTCGGGTTGCTCTATGGCGCTTTATCACCCACTTAAAGAATCTGTATGGTTTGCAAGTTCATGTCTGAACAACCCTAATGGATCTGCCGGAACGATTGGAAAGCAAGGAGGTGTCTACAGAACTTTAGATGAAGGAAATAATTGGGAATTAGTAGGAGATAAATCATCATTTATTAATTCGGGATTTTTAACCATTCATGGAATGAAATTTCATCCCAATAAACCAAATGTCCTTTTTGTATACACAACAGAAGGAGTTTACTATACGGTTAATTGTTTAGCGAGCGACATCCAATGGAAAAGAGTAGACGGACTAAAAGGTTGGATTTTTGATTTAGAATTTACTGAAAATGACGTGTACTTTACACATATGCAATTCGGTAAATGGTCTATTTACAGTGCGCCATTAAATGATCTTAGCGCTTATAAAAGACTGGCAATTTCTGATCAAATTATAGATGATGTTGAAGGAATCACAATTGAAATAAGTGCCGGAAGACCGCTGATCCTTGTAAACTATTTGAGAAAAGGAGATGAATTATTGGGATACAATCCGCAAACTCAAAAAACGGAGTTGATTTTGAAAAGTCAACGAGTGATTTTTGGAAAAGGAGCAACGTTTGCAGTTTCGCCTCATGATCCAGATGAAATAATTGTAGGCTATGGCACAACAATGAAACGCTGGGATATTCCAACCAAATCTCAAAAAAGAATGAAAGGCGGTTATCATGTGGATATTGAATACGTCATTTATGATCATGCCGATTCAAACAAAATCATTATTGCAACGCACGGTGGTGTGTATATTTCAGAAGACCGGGGTGAAAGCTGGACGAGTAAATCAAAAGGAATTGGAATTGCAGAAGTAGAAGGTTTGGCGGTTTCAAGAAAAGATCACAATCAAATGGCGATTGGTTGTTTTCATGATGGAAGTACTGTTCGGGCTGATTTTAATAATGATGGATTATATACATGGAAAAATGTGAATGGAGGAGATGGCTTGGTACCCCTGATGCCAGCGAACGACCCTTCTATTGTTTATACTTCTAATCAATACAATGGTGGTGGAATGTTTTATTCTGCTGATACTGGAAGAACTAAAACTAACCTTCATACACTAAATTCTGTCATCACTTCAGGATGGCAGATGGCCGCAGTGTTGCACCCTGAAGAACAAGATTTACTTTTCTTTAATTTTGAGATTCCAAGTGGCTCTGGAAAGGGAAATATTGAAATCGGTAGAACAAATACACCTTTAGAAAGAAAGTCGGTAGATAGAGTAACCAACTTTAAAGTTTCTCACGGAATTGAAAAGTATTCAATTTATGGTGTTTTTAATTCACCTGAATTTCCTGACGTATTGTATGCACACATGATACAGTTTGTGAAAGATGAAAACGACAAACAAATTAACGTTCACCGCCTTTGGAAAACAGAGAAGGCAAGGGCTAAAGATTCGGTGATCATTCATTCTTGGTATGAATTAGAAATACCTAGAGATGATTGGATTGCAGATGTAATTCCTGATAAAAAGTCACATGACCGAATTCAAATCGCTTATGTTTCTGGTGTTTATGGAGCAGATGACTCAGGAGAAGATTATGGTTTAATTTATTCCTTGAAATATAAAAAGTCAACTAAAAAAATGAAAAAGGAGATTGACATATCAGAGAATTTGCCTTATTCATTCACAGGTAGATTCAATTTGGTGGAAGACGGTTCAGGTGGAGTCTTTTTCGCAACTAGGTCGGGCATTTATTATGCCAATAAGAAAACCTTAAAAGGAAAAAGAGACTGGGTAAAAATTGGTTTCGGTTCACCACATTGTAAAGTTCATGGTTTAGATTATAATCCAGAATTGAGAGAACTAACTGTTGGTTATTACGGAAGAGGAGTTTGGAGATACAATCTTTAGCCGTTACCTTTTCAATTAAATTGCATTAAAGAAGTAGAATACTTAATATTACAAACTACAAAGATTTAGCACATGTCAAACGAAGTTATATTGATTTTAAAAGGAGTTGTTTACTGTTCGCCAGCAATTGGTGTTTTTGCAGCAGCTTATTATTTCAGTAACAAATGGTACGAAGTTCAACAAGATAAAATTAAACTTCAAGCAAACGAGCAGCAGCAGGTAGCAAGAAATTTACCAGTGAATAAAAAAGAACAGAACAAAGAGTTTATGGCCATGCAGGTAGATGCGGTTCAAAGACTTGTCTTGTTTTTAGAAAGAATTGCTCCAAACAATATGATTATGCGTTTGAATAATCCTGGATTGCCTGCCGGTGCTTTTCAAGCGAAATTGTTAGAAACAGTAAGACAAGAATTTGAACATAATTTAGCCCAACAAATTTATATTTCTCCAGAGGCTTGGCGAGTGACAAAAAACAGCAAAGAAGAAGTGCTGAAGATCATCAATATGGCAGCTACTAAAATGGAGCCTACGGCTATGGCAAATGATTTAAGTAGAGGGATTTTTGAGATTACCGCTCAATTAGAATATCAACCTACTGATGGTGCAATAGCTTTCTTGAAGGATGAATTGAATAAAAAAGTGTTTGGAGCTTAATTACCTTCCAGGAGGTCTACCGTCACGAATCATGCGTTGAGTAAGGCTTAAAAACAATCCAACCATGGCAAATATAGCCACTGTTAATCCAGCGTAATAGAGGTAGTCTAAACGTAAGATACTTCTAAAGAATACCGTAAATGCTAAGAATTCAACTGCCGCTATTCCACAAATCATCCAAACGGCTTCAAAAAATGAAATAATTCCTTTTCTTCCAGCTAGAAATATTAAAAAGAAATTTAATATTCCTACTACAAGAATTCCGTACACGGCGGTATAAACTAAAACTTCAACCATTTAAAATGCGCTAATGCAGCTTTTTACAAGGCTAAGATAGTTTATTTAATTTAAGCCATGGTGTGAAAAACAACCTGTACGTCATCATCTTCTTCAAGACGTTCTATTAATTTATTGACATCTTCTTCTTGCTCTTCACTAAGTGAAACTGTATTTAAAGGAATTCTTTCTAAGTTGGCTTCTTTGATTTCATGACCTAGTTCCTCTAATCCCGATTGAATATTTCCAAAATCTTCAAATTGACCATAAATAATGATCTCATTCTCCTCGTCATCTTTGTCAATTTCTTCAGCTCCATGGTCAATCATGGCAAATTCAAACTCTTCAATATCAATTTCTCCAGCTTCTATTTTGAACATACATTTACGCTCAAATAAGAACTCAACACTTCCTGAAGTACCCAAAGATCCATCACATTTGTTAAAGCATGCTCTTACATTAGCTACAGTTCTTGTTGAGTTGTTTGTTAAAGTCTCTACTAACACTGCTACTCCGTGTTGAGCATACCCTTCATAGACTCTTTCGTCCCAATCTTCTTGGTTTTTATCAGTGGCTTTTTTTATCGCACGCTCAACATTGTCTTTAGGCATGTTGGCTGCTTTGGCATTTTGAATTAAAACACGCAGCGTAGAGTTTGATTCAGGATCAGGTCCCCCTTCTTTGGCAGCTTTAGTTATTTCTCTACCAATTTTTGTGAAAGTTTTGGACATTGCGCCCCAACGTTTCATTTTACGTGCTTTTCTAAATTCAAATGCTCTTCCCATGGTCAATAATTTGTTGACCAAATATAAGGTTTTTGCCTAAAAAGTAAACGAGAAAATCAATTTTAAAAGGTCTAAACTAACCCATTTTACTGGCTGTTAATGCCATCTCTTTTTGGATAACTGCAATTTCTTCAGTTAAATTTGAAGGGGATAATTGACGTGGGGCTAATTGCGAGTAATAGATTTTAATGCCAAGACGTTTAATAAACTTTCCTTTGATGTCTATTTTTCCCGTGTTTTGAATAACAACAGGAACCACTAAAGCTTCAGGGATTTCGGCTAGAATAGCTTCTAAACCTTGTGTTTTAAATTCCTGAACTTCACCACCCACACTTCTTGTTCCTTCAGGGAAAATACATACAGAGAAATTGTTTTCCTTGACCTTTTTCGCAAATAGATGGATTGCTTTAATAGCATTTTCAGGATCCTTTCGGTCTATTGCTACAGATCCACCAACTCTCAAGTTGTAGGATATACTTGGAATAAATCTTGCCAACTCTTTCTTGGCTACGAATTTAGGTCGGTGTTTTCTGAATTTCCAAATTAGCGGTGGAATGTCCCACATACTTTGATGATTGCTGATTAAAATGACCGGTTTATCAGTTGGTAATGGCTTAAAGTTTTCAAAATGATAGGTTGAGCCTAAAACATTTAAGCAGCGCATTAAGAAAAAGTTTAAGACAGAAACTATGCTGTCGTGTACCTTTGCACCAAAAAGGTTTCGTCCTATGAACTGTATCGGGTGAAAAACACCTAGTAATAGTCCGAAAAACAGATAGAAAATCGGAGTTAATATATAAGACAAAATGCTCTTCACGTGATTAAGATAACGCTTTGAAGACGGTTAAGTTCTTTTTAAATTTTATTATCGACCAATTGAAGAAAAAGAGGGTTGAATGTTACATTTGGCTCCTAATCATCTCCTCAACCGTATTGATCCATTTTTCTGAATCATTTAAACTCTCAACTAACTGAACTTTTTCGCCTCCGTGTTCTTCAAATATCTCTTGGTACTCAACTCCAATTTCTACAGATGTTTCTAAGCAGTCGGCTATAAACGCTGGTGAGAACATCAAAAGAGATTTGGCGCCTGATTTAGCTTTTTCTTCAACAACTTGATCAGAATAAGGCGTTAGCCATGGTGTTTTACCAAGTCGAGATTGAAAAGAAACCGTGTAGTCATTTTCAGATAAGCCTAATTTAGCTGCTATTAATCTGCTGGTTTCGTAACACTCATTTTGATAGCACAATTGATATTCAGGTTTGAATTTTTTATCACAATCACAGTCGGCACATTTTAATTCGGGATGAACCTTTGTAATTTGACGCATGGGTAAGCCGTGGTAAGAGAAAATGACGTGATCAAAAGATTTGATGTCATGCATATTCGCTTTCTCTACAAACGCATCAATATAACCAGGATGATCATAAAAATTTGAAATCACCTTGATATCAGGAATTACCCACCATTTGCGAATTAACTTCATGGCTTTTTCAACAGCAGAACCTGTTGAGGCACTGGCATAATGAGGGAATAAAGGAAGTATTATAATTTCATCATAACTTGCCTTTTCCATTCGCTCTAAAACACTATCCAAAGATGGGTTTTGGTAACGCATGGCAAGTTCAACTGTCACATTTTTGTCTGTGAATTTCTCCTGAATTTTGTTTTTTAGAGCATTCCCAAAGGTGAGTAATGGTGATTCACCATCCCACATATCCCATAATTCTTGATAAATCTTTGCAGATTTTGGTGCTCTAAACGGAACAATAATTCCATTCACTAAAAGTGCCCTTCCCACTTTTGAGATATCAATAACTCGAGGGTCATTAAGAAATTCAGTTAAATACCTCCTAACGTCCTTTGTTTTAGGACTATCAGGAGTTCCGAGATTGATTAAAAGTACTCCAGTTTTCTTCACTTTCAGCTTTTGCTTTATATATGTAATGCTCTGTCGCCAGTGGCAGCCAATGCCGCCTCTTTAGTTGCTTCTGTATAAGTTGGATGCGGATGACAAATTCTCGCCATATCTTCAGCTGTTGCTCTATATTCCATAGCTGTAACTGCTTCCATAATCATATCCGCAGCTCTTGCTGATACCATATGAACTCCTAGAACTTCATCCGTTTCAGCATCCGCCAATATTTTTACCAATCCCATAATGTCCATAGATGCTCTCGCTCTACCTAAGGCTTTTACAGGAAATGATCCAACTTTGTAATTAACACCTGCCTCTTTAAGTTCCTCTTCTGTTTTTCCTACAGCTGCAACTTCTGGCCATGTGTATACAACACCTGGAATTAAGTTATAGTTCAAATGAGGTTTTTCACCAGCTAATAATTCTGCCACAAATACGCCCTCTTCTTCAGCCTTATGAGCCAACATAGCTCCTCTCACGACATCACCAATGGCGTAAATTCCAGGAACATTCGTTTGTAAATGATCATCTACTTCAATCATTCCGCGTTCACCCATTTTTACTCCTGCGTTTTCTAATCCAAGTCCATCAGTAAATGGCTTTCTTCCAACAGCAACTAAACAATAGTCTCCTTCAAATTTAACCTCTTCACCTTTTTTATTTAATGCCGTAACGATAACACCTTTTCCAGTATTCTCCACATTTTGAACACGGTGGTTCAAGTTAAATTTGAATCCTTCTTTCTTTAATACTTTTGTTAATTCTTTAGATACCGCCCTATCCATTGTCGGGATAATAGCATCTGCAAATTCAACAACATTAACCTTTGCTCCAAGTCTAGCATGAACCGAACCTAACTCCAATCCAATAACTCCACCACCAATCACAATCAATTCTTTAGCAACTTTATCTAGGTTCAACATTTCAGTTGAAGTGACAATTCTGTCCTTATCAGGTTCCATTCCAGGAAAATAATTAGGCTTTGACCCAGTAGCAATGATCGTGTTCTTGGTTGTGAGGGTTGTTTCTTTTCCTTCAGAATCGGTTACTTTAATTGTATTTTTATCTACAAAAGAACCAATTCCAGTATGAACTTCAACCTTGTTTTTATCCATCAAGAACTTAACACCATCACAAGTTTGTGAAACCACGCTATTCTTGCGCTCAATCATTTGCTTCATGTTTACCTTAACTGAAGGAACATCAATTCCATGCTTTTCAAAATCATGAACAGCTGTGTGAAAGTGTTCTGAAGAATCAAGCAATGCTTTTGAAGGAATACAGCCTACGTTTAAGCATGTTCCCCCAAGGGTATTATATTTCTCAATGATGGCAGTTTTAAATCCTAATTGGGCACATCTAATTGCGGCAACATATCCGCCAGGTCCCGATCCGATTACAACAACGTCATAGTTCATAGTCAATGTTTTTTTTGTTTAGCTAAACTAGTTATTTTTTTATAGTCAATGATTGCATCATTTCATGAGCCACTAATTTCCAAGGTTTATACCTTTTTTTAGGAGCGTGAAAAGTGCAAGATAAAAGTTGTCCTTTAAACGAAGTAAAGAACAATAATTCGTAAAATTTTGTTGGTTTTTTATTGATATACTCAATGTATCCAACTTTATGTCCGTTAATTATTTGAACTCCTTTGTCTTTCCATTTTGCTTTTGGATGCAGTTTTTGCAACAGTTTCTCAAATCGAATAGTCAAAACCGGAATTCCTGATTCTTTACTTGAAATAGATTCAGAACCGAAACCAATTTTAATGCTCTGCTCCTCATTTGAATAAGCGACTTTAGGCATAGCTTCTTCTTGATAGCTTTTTTTCATTTTTGCATCATCCATGACTTTAAAATCAGCCGGAACATTAATTTCAACTTGCTGATTCAAAAGTCCAATCCGCTCATATTTAATCTTCGATTTTTGAACCGAAGTCAATGCGATTAAAAGGATAGATATAAAAATAAAAGCTCTCATTTAGTTCAGTTCGGCTAGTTTTTCTTCAAGTATTTTTATTTTACTCAAAGCGTCAGCTTCTTTTTTTCTTTCAGATGCTACAACTTGCTCAGGCGCTCCATTCACAAACTTTTCATTGCTTAACTTTTTTCTAACAATGTTAAGTGATCCTTTTGCATATTCTAATTCCCCTTCAATTTTTTCTTTTTCAGCCTCAACATCAATGTCTTCTGAAAAAGGAATAAAAAACTCATTATTATTTTCAATGAATGAAAATGAATTGCTCAATTTCTCATCAACGTAGTTCAAAGAATCAAGATTACCCATCTTCGCTATTACTGAATCAAATTGTTTTGAATGATCATTATTTAATTTGATGGATAAACTGATTTGAACTTTATTCGCAATGTTATTTTGTTTGCGAATGTTTCTGATGTTGGTCACGATACTTGAAGCAGAGTCAAATTCTTTTAAAATATTCTCGTTAACTGCTCCAGCTTTTGGCCATGAAGAAACAATGATATCTTCACCTTCAGCTCGATCTCTTAACCAATGCCAGATTTCTTCTGTAACAAAAGGAGTAAATGGATGCATAAGCTGCAGTACCTTTTCAAAAAAGTCCTTCGTTTTATCTAATGTTGTAGAGTCGATTGGCTGTTGATATCCAGGTTTTATCATTTCAAGATACCAAGCACAAAAGTCATCCCAAACGAGCTTGTAAATTGACATTAAAGCATCAGAAAGTCTGAACTTATCAAATGAATCGTTGATTTGGTTAATTGTGTGATTTAATTTACTCTCAAACCATTCAATGGCAATTTTATTTTCTTCAGGTTGAGGGATATCTCTTTCCTCCCACATATTAACCAACCTGAAAGCATTCCATATTTTATTTGAAAAGTTTCTTCCTTGCTCACATTGCGAACTATCAAAAGGTAAATCATTACCCGCCGGAGATGATATTAAGATTCCTACTCTAACACCATCAGCACCATATTCATTAATTAATTCTATAGGATCTGGTGAGTTCCCTAAAGATTTAGACATTTTACGGCCCAATTTATCTCTTACGATTCCTGTGTAATAAACATTTTTGAAAGGAATTTCATCCAAATATTCAATTCCAGCAATAATCATTCTGGCAACCCAGAAAAACATAATTTCCGGTGCTGTTACCAAATCGTTAGTAGGGTAATAATATTTGATATCTTCATTTCCTGGATTTTTCAATCCTTTAAAAACAGAAATAGGCCATAACCAAGAAGAGAACCATGTATCAAGAACATCTTCATCTTGTTTTAATTGGTCAGCTGTAAATGGATTTCCAGTTTTTTCTTGGGCTTTTTCTATTGCCTCTTCAATCGTTCTTGCAACAACAAAATCATTCTCACCTTTTCCAAAATACCAAGCCGGAATCTGATGACCCCACCATAGTTGTCTTGAAATACACCAGTCTTTGATGTTCTCCATCCAGTGACGGTATGTGTTTTTCATGTTGTCCGGATGAAATTTAACTTCTCCGTTCATCACAACATCCAAAGCTGGTTTTGATAATTGTTTCATATCAACAAACCACTGCAACGATAATTTAGGTTCAATTACAGCGTTAGTTCGCTCAGAATATCCAACCTTATTAATATGGTCTTCAACTTTAACCATATATCCAGCTTCGTCTAATTCTTTTGCAATTTCTTTTCTTACTGTGAATCGGTCTTTACCTTGATAATGCAGTCCATGCGTGTTTAAAGTACCGTCATCATTCAAAATGTCGACAGTTTCTAAATTGTGCTTCTTTCCTAAGTTGTAATCATTTTCATCATGGGCAGGAGTAACTTTTAAACATCCCGTTCCAAACTCCATCTCTACGTATTCATCTTGAATAATCGGAATTGATCGGTTTGCAATAGGAACTATAGCTCGTTTATCTTTTAAATTGGCAAAACGTGCATCATTAGGGTTAACACAAATTGCGGTATCTCCTAAAATAGTCTCAGGTCTTGTAGTTGCAATAGTTAACCATTCATCTTCCGTTCCGTCTATTTTGTAGCGTACATGATAAAGTTTTGAATTAACTTCTTTATGCAAGACTTCTTCATCTGATAGAGCAGTTTGCGCAGATGGGTCCCAGTTAATCATTCTTACCCCTCTATAAATCTTACCCTTTTCATGTAAATCAATAAAAGTTTCAATTACACTCTCTGAGTAATCCGGATTCATTGTGAAATCCGTTCTGTCCCAATCACATGAAGCACCTAATTTTTTTAATTGCTCTAGAATTACACCACCATATTTATCTTTCCAATCCATGGCGTGACTTAAAAAGTCCGCTCTTGAAAGGTCTGATTTTTTAATCCCTTCTTCCCTTAGTTTTTGAACAACTTTTGCCTCAGTTGCAATACTGGCATGGTCTGTTCCCGGAACCCAACAAGCATTTTTTCCTTGCATTCTAGCTCTTCTTACCAATACATCTTGAATGGTATTATTCAGCATGTGTCCCATATGAAGAACACCTGTTACGTTTGGAGGAGGGATCACAATTGTGTAAGGCTCTCTTTCGTCTGGTGTGGAGTGAAAATAGCCCTGACTTGACCAGTAACTATACCATTTGTCTTCCGATTTACTCGGATCGTATTTAGTTGGAATTTCCATTTATTGTACCTGTAAATTAAAGGACAACAAAGTTAGTGAAATCATTGAAACCAAAAGGAGAATATTGAATTAAAAAGCACTGCTTAATCAGCAGAAAAATAAAAGAGAGATTCGTAAAATCAAACCACGAACTACGACTAACGAAAAACGAACAACGAAACACGAACCACGCTCACCTCATTTGTCATCCTGTCTAGTTTCCAGTCTCCAGTCTCACCCCTCAGTCATCTCGCCACGAACAACGAACAACGAAACACGAGTTTCCAGTCCCCAGTCTCAACCCTCAGTCATCTCACCACGAACAACGCTCGCCATCCGAAACGAAGTGAAGGATTGAACCACATCCCTCCACCTCGGCTCCGCTCGGTCAGCGGTAATACGAAACCGCCCTACTCATTTGTCACCCTGTCGAGTCTCCAGTCTCCAGTTTCAAAACATTTGCCCACACTGAGCATAGTCGAAGTGTCATCTAGCAACAAACCACGAAACACGAGTTTCCAGTCTCTAGTCTCAATCCCCCAGTCATCTCGCCACGAAAAACGAGTCTCCAGTCTCAACTCCCAGTCATCACACCACGAACAACGAAACACGAACCACGAAAAACGAAACATGAAAAACGAACCACGAACCACGAAAAACTCCCCCTACAACTTCTTCCTCAACAAAATCGCCTCCTGTGCATAAAATTGCCCTTGGCCAATGATCTCGTCAAGTACAGTTTTTGCTTCGGATATTCGGTTCAACTTAATCAATGTCTTAGCTCGATACCACTGTGCTTCCTCTCTAAACGCAATCATTCCAGATGCCTTTTCAAAAACAATTTCTTTCTCAAAAAATTCTAAAGCCTTGTCGTACTTTTTCAAATTGAAATAACAATGAGCACCATAAAATAACGCGTTGAGATCTTTAGGATACTGCTCTAAAATTTTTAAGTATCTCGTCAATGCTTTCTTAGAGGTTTGTACAGCGAAATAGTACATTGATTTTTCTAAATACTCCATGTATGGAACTTCTACTTCCTTTTCAATTAATTCTGTCTTGTCCCTTGCATTTTCATCTTCAAATTCCGCGGACACTCCCGTGAGCTCATAACGAGTGTAGCTGATGTTAGACTTTATTCTTTTTATTCTTCGATAATCTACAACATACAAATCTTCAACATAAGTGGCTGGAGCGTATATCAAGCTGCGACTAGAGTTAGTTTCCTCTATTATTTCTAAATCTGGGTCGGCGACTAAAGGATCATCAATTAATACATTTTGTATTGGTTTTACTGAATCTTGATCTGGAACAGATAACTCTGTAATGAGGTGTTGATTTTTAGAAATTTCGTCTACTGTTATTTGTTCTTCAATTTCCGCATAAATGAAAGTATCAATTTCTGTTGGAATCACTTCAACTTCATGTGTTATCTGTTCTTCATTGATTTCTGGATTTTCCGCAACGATTGAATCTTGTTTATTCCAGTTTATTACCAAAACAGTGATATAAGCAAGTGACGCAATTCCAATAATTGCCAGTGTTCTTGAACCAAAGAAAGATTTATTTGCACTTTTCTGATTGTTAATGTGCTTTTTAACGCGTTTAATTGCGGCAGGATTCGCAGCATAACCATCCAAAGCTTCTTGCAAAAATGGATCATCCAAAGCTGCCTTTTCTAAACTGTGCATCTCTGATGGAGACAATTCACCGGCAAAATATTGCTCAATAATTTTTATATCGATATGTTCTTTATTAAAGCTCACTTTTTTCCTTCAATTATTAGCTTCAAATTGCGTTTTCCATTCTGGATAAAACTTTTTACTTTTTTTAATTCATACCCCGTTTCTTTGCAAATCGAAGCATAGTCTAATTTTTTTATATAAAACAATTCAATGCAAGTCCTTTGTTCGTCTTTTAATTGAGCTAGACTTGATTCAACTTCAGTAATTTTTTTTTCTTTTTCTAAAACTTCTTGTAATTGTTTATTTGAAAAATCCTCTGTATAAATTAACGCAGTTTCAAAGTCTGAAGTATTTATTTGTTTCTTTCGCAACTCCATAAAACACTCATTTCGAACCACGGTATAAAGCCAGTTCTTAAAATTGGTAATCTCAGACTTTTTAATTTTACTAGGCAATCTTTCAAAAATTCGCATCATCATGTCTTCCGCTTCAACAGATTGTTTTAAATATTTCAAACATAAACCCATTACTAAAGGTGAGTACCTAATAAAGATTTCACCCTCAGCTTTCCTGCTCCCTTCCTTTATTAAAGGTAGCAGTTCCAAGTCTTGTAAAGACGCTATATGTTTTCTGGTGAATAGCCCGAAGAGCATGAATCAAATATACATATCAATTTAAAGTTTATTGGTTAACATTACAGTAGATGCCAGCAATAAACTTTTTCCATAAATTATTTCCATAATATTCTCAAAGTGAGATCATGCTCTAATCTATATCGATCTTTTACATAACTAGATCCCAAAGCTTCAATCGTTGATTTGGTATTGAAGTAATCGGTTCTTTGGAAATAGGGTTGATACATTAATTGTAGAACAATTTTTTCATTCAATCTATATTCTGCGCCTGCATTTAATCCGGCACCGAACCCATTACCTGTAGTTTTAACTGTGAAGTTGTTGTTTGGATCATGAACAGAATGCATGGGCATTATATAATCCCTGAAAACCGCTAAATGCTCATCTACTCTCCAAGCACTGAAAATTCCACTGGCTCCTATCAAAAAGTTGACCGATTCTCCTTCTATGATATAATCAAAGTTAAATCGTGCATTGAACCGACTTTCTTCAGCATATAAGTTTCCAACCTGAAACTGACCTTGGGTGGTTTGATTTCCAGGGTCAATAACTTCAATAGTATAAAAATCTTTTACCTTGAGTTTGCAAAAATCAGCATCTATACCAATTTGAAGTGTAGGGCTTAATTGGTAGCCCATTGTAACTCCTGTGAGAATTCCTGGTGAATATCTTATGTTAGTTGGATACGCGTCAAAAGGTACCTGAAAATTGTAATCACCCAATAAAGCATAGATTCGGTCGTAATTTTGAGGCTGATATAAAGTACTTTCTAGTTTTGTAGATGAGCCATTATTTGGATAAATTCCAGCATAGCGCTGTGCATAGTTTTTATTTGCAAATTTTCCTCCTACATTTATTCCGAAATAGAACTTTTGTTCGTTTTGAGAATAAGAAACAAAAAATTGTATACTTAATATAAATAGAAAAGTCTTTAACATGTCTTCAAAAGTACGAAATATTGCATTACTAACTTCAGGTGGAGATGCGCCAGGTATGAACGCTTGTATAAGAGCTGTTGTTAGAACTGCCCTTTATCATAAATTAAACGTGTTCGGAATTAATGATGGATATAACGGTATGATACAAAATGACATTAAGCAGCTGAACTATAAAGATGTGTCAAATATTCTTCAAACAGGAGGAACTATTCTCGGGACAGCTAGATGTAAAGAGTTTCATTCTCCTGAGTTTAGAAAAAAGGCTTTTGATAATCTTAAGAAGCTTGATATTGATGGATTAGTTTTAATAGGTGGAGATGGAACCTTTAAAGGTGGTAATGTTTTTTCTTCTGAATTTGATATTCCTATAATAGGTGTTCCTGCGACAATAGATAATGATATTAATGGAACAGATTATTCGATTGGTTTTGATACCGCTTTAAATACTATTATAAGGTCTGTCGATAATATAAGAGATACCGCAAGTTCACATCATAGGATATTCCTCATTGAGGTAATGGGAAATAATTCTGGACAATTGGCTTTGCACGCAGCTGTTGCTTCCGGAGCTAGAGAAGTGTTTTTACCTGAAAAAAAAGAAGACCTTTCTGAGATAAAAGAGAAAATAGCTCAAGCAATTGCTATGAAAAGGTCATCTATGATTATTGTTTCAGAAGGAGATCAGGTCGGTGGAGCGTATGGCGTTCTAAAATATTTAAATAATGCGGGGCTAGGAGAGAAAATTAGAATGTCTGTACTTGGACATATCCAAAGAGGAGGCAGTCCTACATATCTAGATCGATTAAATTCAGCTTTGTTTGGAGAAGCGGCTATTGTTGCTTTAATGCAAGGGAAGTCTAATTTAATGACAGGAATAGTTAAAGGTAAACTTGAATTGGTAGATCTGAGTCTCTCTCAATCTAAAAATTCTCCGGTAAATATGGAATATTTGAAACTCATCAGGAAGCTTTCCGTATACTGAGAAACTTTTTTCAATTTTTTTTAGGATTGTTTGTGTGTGGTTTTCAAGGAGTTTGGTGTGGTGAAAAAAATAAATTAAAATTAATTGGCAAAAGATTAGGATTAAAAGAAAAAGAGGCTGTATCTTTGCACCCGCAATTGGA